>JAPZRF010000019.1 GCA_027531145.1 Brevundimonas sp.
ATAATTAAATTAAAAATGGATTTTAGGTTCGATCCCCCCTGCCCCCCTTGATAAGGGGGGTGCCGATCCCCCCTTAGTCCCCCCTTTAATCCCCCCTTAATAAGGGGGGCATCTGACAACTTTTAACGCCTACCTACTTAAGATTGAGAATATCAATGCCAGAGTTTGTAAGGGTTTAACTGATCTAGAGTGTATCAGACTTATCTGAAATGACTATAAGTTGGTCATAATAACTACGGCGGATTCAGGATTGGTCTGGTACATTCTCCACTAAGGAATTAGCTGTGCCAGACGAATAAAGCAACCGCCGTAATTTATTACGCTTCCAAGGCCGCTCAGATCAGCAAGAAATTGCTGCTGACCAGGTTGGGGAAGACCGCGTTGGCCGACGCCACATCCGAGGGAAAAGCCGGATTGAAGCGGTTCAGGTTGGCGATCTGCGTGGGCGTGACAACGCCAGTGCCGTCGGGATCAAAGAACAGATCACCGTTGGAGAGGTTATAGATGAAGCGCTGGCTTGCCGTGTTGGCCACCGTCGCCCCGGCCTCCGCCCGCAGCTGGGCTGCGGTAAGGGTGGAGCCGCTCAGGCCTGCGTAGACGTTCTTGTCGAAGACCAGTTGGTCCAGACTGGAGTTGAAGTCCCGCAGTTGATCCACCCCATTGAAACCCGGGGCCTCGTTGAAGGTGAAGCGATCGTTTCCTCCCCCCCCTGTGATAGTGTCGTTCCCCTGGCCGCCGATGAGGGTGTCGTTACCCGCCTGTCTCTTCACCTGGTCGTTGCCCAGCCCACCGGAGACTAGGTCGTTGCCATTGCCGCCGTTGAGATCATCGGCGCCATCCTCACCGAAGAGGCTGTCGTTGCCCTCTCCGCCATACATATCGTCGTTGCCAGTGCCGCCATAAATCTGATCTTTGCCGGCATCCCCACGCAACATGTCAAAGCCGTTTTCACCGTAGATGGTGTCATCTCCTTCACCGCCATCGGCAAAGTCATTGTCATCGCCGGCCCAGAAGGTGTCCGCGCCTCCATCGCCCCACATGCAGTCATCCCCAGCCAAGCCCTTAAATTGATCGGAGCCGTTGGTGCCGCCAAAGAGCTCGCTGGCCTTGCCCTCCCCGTTGGGACTGAACACGCCGCGGGCATCAAGGTAGTTGCCACCATTGCCGACAAGCACGCCATTCACATAGCCAGCCCTGCCCACCAGCCGTTGAGTTCCAGTGACATCTACCACCGTCTGAGTGGCCTGAAGCAATAAAGCTTCAGAAGAATAGGTGTTGAAGCTTTGCAGGGATCGCTCATAATCAGCATCATTCACCGCAAAGATCTTGTGGTAGAGATGCTTCACTCCCGTGGCAGCCATCACCATGTCGGCCACCGTCTTGCCCTTGATTTCCTCCACCAGATCCGTGGCAGCCAACTTGCTCAGGTAGTAGGTTTCATGGCGTTGCTGAATTAAGCTATGAATCAGTAAGGAATAGGCACTTCTTGAAACTTCAGATAATGAATTAATAAACGAATAGAGTATCCTAACATTTCTGTAGACTTAGAATAGCAGAGTGTTTTGCGATGCAATCGGGCTA
>JAPZRF010000011.1 GCA_027531145.1 Brevundimonas sp.
CCTCCGCCGTCGGGCTTCCGGCCTCCTGCTCCCGCAGCACGCCGATGATCTGCGCCTCGTTGAACCTGCTCTTCTTCACGTCCGTCTCCTTGGGTGACGGACTCTCACTCAAATCGCGGGATCAGGAAGGGGGCAGGTCAGGGTCAGGGGCATGAGGCCGACTTCCGCTCCGTTCGGGCTACAGGTCCAGTCGTGTCGGGACTGCGCTTCACCGGCTCCGGGCGATCAGCCAGTCGAGCAGGCCCGCCCGCACCGCCTGATCTGCCAGGGTGGTCCCCTGCCACAGGTGGAACCGTCCCAGGCCCGGCTCGGTCAGCTGGCGGCCGGAGGTGTGGCAGACCAGGAAGCAGCGGTCCCAGCCGCCCTCCACAAAGCGCCGGGCATAGTCGTCGATCACCGTCTGGTCCGCGCTGGACTTGACCTGCACCATAGCCCGCTCGCCCGTCGTGGCCTGTTCGAGCACCAGGTCGCTGTCGGCCTGGTCAGACCCGCCGACCGCCGAGACCCGCCTCCAGCCGCCCGAGGCGAAGATCAAGTCGGCAAGCACCTCGAAATCGCGCCAGTGCAGACCCTCGATCAGCGTCTGGGCCGCCGACACCACCGCGGCCTTGGCCCGGAGCGCCTCGGCCACCGCCGGCTCCGGCTGAGCGTTGATACGGCGGACAAGGTAGGCCTCGGCCTCCACCCGACACAGGGTCTGGCGATAGGCCGCGACCTTCGTCAGGCGGCTGGAAAGCTCGTCCAGGACCAGCGGCGCGCCGGTGACGTCAACAGATCGCCAGCCCCCGTCCGCGCGCCTGTAGCGCCCTCCCCTGCCCGTCTCGTCCACCGACACGACCTCCTCGGCCGCAAAGGCCCACCACAGCCGGCCCCTCGCCATGGTGACCCACAGCGCCGTGGTCGGCAGGGTGTAGAAGTCCCGCAGCTCCCGGGTGAAGTCGGCGGCCTTGCTGGCTCCCATCCCGGCCGCCAGAAAGTGGGCCCGCACCGCGTCCCAATCCCCCGCTGCCGCCATCTCGTGCGGGACGCCGTTATGGCCGATCTCGATCAGCCCCTGCTCCAGGCAGCGCTCTACCCACGCCCCGCCCGGCCCCAGCTTGATGTACCGGACATCGCTCGGGGCGATCCACCAGCGGGAGGCCTCGGCGGCCTTATCGTGCAGACTATTCATCTCGCCCGACGAGCCATCGCCGGGCGGGACAGTCAACTCGAAATGAGATGTTTAGGCTGTAGATCACAGGGCCACATCGCCGGTCTCTGCTGGCGATGGACATCAAGCAGAGGTTTGCTCAGCGGGTGCGCACCTTGCGCAAGGCCAAGGGGTGGTCGCAGGAAGAGCTGGCCGAGCGCGCCCGGAGCCATCGCACCTTCGTGTCCCAGATCGAACGGGCCACCAAGAGCGGTGTTGTCAGGTTAAAGCCAAAATTGGTGCCTTCAGTTGATTTTCACGCCCAAGAGGCGATCTGTTCATGTCGACAGGCCGACCACCCTTTGCTGAATTTCTTCGCTTTTTCGCACGCTCGGAGCCTCCAATTGGGGCCTTAGTAGAAGCTGCGAAACTTATCCTGACAGCACC
>JAPZRF010000010.1 GCA_027531145.1 Brevundimonas sp.
AAATACAGCCACACAGCGTGGCGGATCACGTCAGCCGGAAATCGGTGACGCTTGAACGAAATCGGCTTCACGAAAAATCATCCCCATCAGCGGCTTAGGCCGCTCTAAGTGGAGACAAGTTAGCGTTTGCCTGACAGCACCTCCGGACCGCCCGCTCGCGAACCTCGGGCGAAAACTTGTTCGTCGTCTTGCTTGTCATGGCCTCTTCCTCTCAGGAGTTGAGACCTCCAACAAGCCCGGGGCGGTTCACCTTCCTCTTCGGACGCCTTTGTCAGTCATCAAGCCGGATGTCGGCCTCGATCAATGATCTTGCGATGGGTTCGGCCCACCCCTTGCGACCCTGCGCCCGAGCATCGACCAAAGCATCCTCTAAGGCGAAGCGGTCATGCACGAGAAGCGCCTCGATCAGGGCCTTGGCCTGGGCCAGATCCTTGGTTCGTTTGATGCGATTGGCCGGATCCCGCCGCTGCGCCAAGATGAGCTTGTGAACCGCGAAGCGCGCAGGCTGCGGTATCCGGACCAGGACGCCAGACCCCCATAGCGCGGCGGCCTGAACGGCATCCTGGATCAACCAGGCGAGATGCGGCAACGGAGCCGCCCCTGCATCGAGCTGGCGAAGGGCAACCGGATTGATGTCGTCCCGCGTTCGAACAGGCGTCAGCACGTCGACGAGATAACCGGAAGCACTCCGGTAGCGCGACGACGGCGCCTGGGGATCGAGCTGGGGAACACCCGTGAACGTGGGGTCCGCCCGATGGAGGATTTCCTCAAATCGTTCGGGAGGGTTGGAGGCCAGCGCCAAGCTGGCCGCCGCTACGTCCACATCGCCAGTCATCAGCGTCGGAGAGGGCAATCGCTGGCCGACAAGGGGCTCGCTAATGAGAAAAGCGGCCGTGCCCACCAAAACCGCTCCCGCCTGGAACAGACCTGCTTGGCTCAGGGCGTCGAGGATCGTCCCCATAGGTCGATCTGGCGTCGCCAAACGCGCTTTGCGCAACATGGCGATCAGGCTTCGTCGTTCGCTCGCAAGCGCGCTCCCCTGCTGCAAGGACAAGGCCTTGGCTTCAGCCTGGGGGTCTCCCGCCTTGCCGATAAACCTGTCGATCCGCTCCGCGCCGACGGGTATTTTGGCGTAGATATATTTGCCGTGTTCCGTTGTTCGCCGGTACACCGAACCGGCTTCAGGCGCGGTCTCCAGCTGCTGCAGGAGCTCAGCGTAGAGCGTCAACACCGAAGGCGTGATGAGGCTGGCCATACAGTCAGATATTCCGTTTCTGTCTGTATGTAGCACTTACAGACAGAACACTCAAACTCGTCTGTAAGTCCGAGCCAAGCCTGCTGCGGTGCGGCGGCGCCTGACACGCCGCGCAATGTTCAACCGCCAACGCGCTCGACGGTACTGCCAACGCGCTGTCAGGTTAACCGCCTCCGGCCGCAGCTCACCCTGCCCTGCCTTCTCAGGCCGTAGCGGCCACCCATGCGGTGTTCGCTCCGGCGCGAAAGCGGCGGAGAGTGGATCGGTTGATCAGATGTCGCTGGGTGTAGA
>JAPZRF010000052.1 GCA_027531145.1 Brevundimonas sp.
AGGCCCCAATTGGAGGCTCCGAGCGTGCGAAAAAGCGAAGAAATTCAGCAAAGGGTGGTCGGCCTGTCGACATGAACAGATCGCCTCTTGGGCGTGAAAATCAACTGAAGGCACCAATTGTGGCTTTAACCTGACAACACCTCGACGACGAAGGCGAGGTCCTGGACCTCGTGGTTCAGCGCCGTCGGGACACAGAGGCGGCACTGAGGCTGCTCAGGCGTCTCCTTCACAATCAGCCGGTGGAGCCGCAGACGATCACGACCGACGGCCTGGCCTCATACGGTGCGGCGCTCGATGTCCTGGATCTCAGGCATCTGCACCGGCCCGGTCGCCTTCGGGAGAACAATCGGGCGGAGAACTCGCATCTCCCGATCCGACGACGAGAACGGCAACAGCAGGGTTTCAAATCCCAAGCCTCAGCTCAGAGATTCCTCACCACCTACTCAGCGATCTACAACACCTTCAACATCCAACGCCATTTGATCAGCAGACCCTCACTTCGCCGCTTCCGCGCCGAAGCCGACGCTGCATGGTCAGCCGCTGTCGCCTGATTTCAGCAGGGCAGGGCGCTTCTCAACCCGGCACAGTTATCCTGACAGCGCCTCGTACAATGCCCCTCGCTGCCAAAGCATGGCGACGAAAGGGCTGACTTCGTCACGCTCGGCCGGGTCGCCAAACAGATCGCGTTCAACCCGCTTGGCACACTGCACGAGGTTGTAGAGCAGCGAAGCGGTGATGGCTGGCGTCATGGCTTCAGCATGCGCCCCGCTTAACGGACGCCCCTCTTGTTCCAAGGCAGGTCGTAGGTCTCGATCAGGCCAAGCTCCAGACCTGCGTCCCCGCTGACTGGTAGGCCGTTCCAGCTGAGTTCGGGAGGATGGGCGACGTAGATCGAGACTTCTTTGCCGGCCTCAAGCGTCTCGGTGATCAGGACGTTCAGCCGCTGACTGGTCCGCTGGGTCGCCCCTGGACGGCCATAGAAGTAGAGCCGCTTTGCTATGCCCATGGTCGCGAGTCCCACGTAGTAGGCGCGTCCATCCAGAACGAAGGCATAGACCCCCCGCTGCTTGGGCAGCGACGCTGAAGGACTGACGTTGCGCTCAGCGTGCATGGTCCACTTAGCCGACAGGACAAATCCGGCTTTCAGGAGCGTGTCTGGTGTCAAGACTGGCCGGAGAACCGGGGCCTCGATCGGGGCGGGCATCGGAGGGAGTGTCCGCGTCTCCGAAGCAACCGACCGCAGGGGATAGTTGCAGATCTTGCCGTTTGGGCCGCGCCGGCGATCGATCAAGCCTTCGCTCCGGAGCCTGCGGCAGGCGATGTTGACGGTCTGCCTTGGCTGAATGTCTAGCATCCGAGCCAGCTCATCGTCGTCCCTGCCTGGAAAGCTGCGGACGAAGCCCAGAATGCGGTCGGCATGAGTGGCCATAGCGATAAGATTACGCTGTTCGCTGTTGGGCGCTCAAGGCAGGTTCGTTGGTCCCCCTGGCTCCGTGCAAGACTACTGGCGGAGGCCGAGCCTTGCGCCTCTGCAACGCGCGGTTTCGGGGTATTGGAAGCCTTCGCGCGATTCGAGTCCGTCTACCCAGGACGGCTCCACGCGGATTGGTGTCGAGGAACGCATGGCAGTCAAAAAATCCGAGATCTACAGCTCCCTCTGGGCCAGCTGTGATGCCCTTCGCGGCGGCATGGATGCGTCCCAGTATAAGGACTACGTCCTCGTCCTGCTCTTCGTGAAGTATGTCTCCGACAAATATGCCGGTGATCCGAACGGCCTGATCGAAGTGCCGGAAGGCGGCAGTTTCGCCGACATGGTCGCGCTCAAGGGCGACAAGGATATCGGCGAGAAGATCAACATCATCATCGCCCGACTGGCCGAGGCCAATGACCTCAAGGGCGTGATCGACGTCGCCGATTTCAACGACCCGGAAAAGCTGGGCAGCGGCAAGGAGATGGTCGATCGGCTGTCCAGCCTTGTGGCGATCTTCAACCGGCCAGAGCTGGATTTCCGCAGGAACCGGGCCGAGGGCGATGACATTCTGGGTGACGCCTACGAGTACCTCATGCGCCACTTCGCCACCGAGTCGGGTAAGAGCAAGGGCCAGTTCTACACGCCCGCCGAAGTCTCGCGGATCATGGCCAAGGCCATCGGCATAAATGCCTCGAAGAGCGCCGACCAGACGATTTACGATCCGACGTGCGGTTCGGGGTCCCTGCTGCTGAAGGCGCGGGACGAGGCTCCCCATGGCATCACCATCTACGGCCAAGAGAAGGACGTCGCGACGCGCGCCCTGGCCAAGATGAACATGGTGCTGCACGACTGCCCAACGGCTGAAATCTGGCGCGACAACACCCTGTCCAGCCCTCATTTCAAGAACGCGGCCGGCGGTTTGAAAACCTTCGACTTCGTCGTCGCCAATCCACCATTTTCGGACAAAGCATGGGGAACTGGCCTCGACCCGGCCAACGATCTCTACGACCGGTTCGACTATGGCATCCCGCCCGCCAAGAACGGCGATTTCGCCTATCTGCTCCATATCATCGCGTCGCTGAAAACCACCGGCAAGGGCGCGGTCATTCGGCGCTGTCAGGATAACTGTGCCGGGTTGAGAAGCGCCCTGCCCTGCTGAAATCAGGCGACAGCGGCTGACCATGCAGCGTCGGCTTCGGCGCGGAAGCGGCGAAGTGTGGGTCTGCTGATCAAATGGCGTTGGATGTTGAAG
>JAPZRF010000032.1 GCA_027531145.1 Brevundimonas sp.
CGCGATCACGCTCGGGCTGAAGTTCAGCGACTTCGTCCCGACGGTCACGGTCAAGAAGGCCGGAGTGGCACCGAGGGCAGGGGTGAAGGTGACGGTCACCGACTGGGCGCTGGCACCCGAGATGACGATGCTGTCGCCGGCCGCGTACTGAGCGCCATAGGCGTCAGCGGCGGCCTGGTCGGCGGTCGCGAAAGTGATGTTAGCCATTAAAGGTTCTCCATGTGTGTCACGGACCTCTGCCCCTCCCCGCACGGAGAAACTAGCAGCGAGAGCCCGCCCCTGCCCGCTTATAGCGGAGGCGCTGACATTTACAACCGCCCGGAGCCGTTAGGCAATCCGGCCCGGATGACAAAGTTTTGTGGCACCCGGAGGAACCCCCCGCAACGCGCCGCCGCTTGTTGCGCCCCCAAGGATTAATCATCTGGCCCCCGGCCACGGGCACGGCGCGGGATGCCCCGCGAGGGCCCCGGCGGACGTCCCGGGCCTAGAACTCCGGGCTTTCCGGGGTCAGGCCGGTGAGCGCCGCCCACGCCGCCTGGTCCGCTTCATAGAGGGCCCGCAGCTGCTGCACCGCCGCCTCCGGGGGGGAGCCGGTCCCTGCAAGGCGCGGCCCGACATGGCTGAAACGGGCCTCGACATCCGCCATCCGGGGTGCGCCCAGAAAATCACACACCCCGGCCAAAATCGTTTCCGGGCGCGTGCGCAGGTCCGCCGATCGCAGGAACAGGCACTGCGTCCGGGGAAACAGGGTCAGCAGCCGTCGCACCTGCGGCGCATAGAAGCCCCGCTCCACATACGAGTGCACCCGATGGCAGCCCGGGGCCGCCGGATCGTCCACCCGGGACCGCCCTGCGGCGATGCAGATCTCGAAGGGCAGGCTCTCGGCCCCCCGCGCTGTCTCCATGCGCCAGTGCGACCAGGCCCGGGCGACCGGATCGCGGAACAGCACGATCAATCTGAGGGCCGGATTGTAGGCCCGGGCCCGCTCCAGCGCCCCCGGCCAGTAGGTATAGATCGGCGTGGCCTCGCCCTTGAGCCGCCCGTCGCCCGAGAACTGCGCCTCGTAGGGGCCGTAGTCGGGGCAGGCCCAGTCCACCCCCGCCTCGTCGTCAAAGAAGTGCGGTTCCTTGACCGGGGACATCTCCAGGTCCGGGTGGTCACACAGATAGTCATAAAGGGCGGTGGTCCCGCCCTTCTGGACCCCGGCGATCAGGAACCCGACGCGGCCGGCCACGCCTACTGCTCGCGCAGCGACTGGTTCAGCACGTCACCCATGGGCTGGAGGATGTACTGCATCACCGTGCGGCGACCGGTGCGGATCATCACGCTGGCGGGCATGCCCGGCGTCAGCTCCGCTCCGGCCGGCAGCTTGGCCAGCTCGGTGGGGGCGATGCGCAGGTCGGCCCGGTAGAAGGTCTGCCCGTTGTCGAGAGTCAGGGCATCCGCCGAGACGGTGACCACATTCGCCTCCAGCGGGCGGACCCGCTGCTGGTTGAAAGCGAGAATCTGCACCCGCGCCTTCATGCCGGGCCGCACCTCATCGATGTCGCGCGGCTGGATGTGGGCCTGGACGATCAGTTCGGCACCCTGGGGCACCAGGTCCATCAGCAGCTCGCCCGGCTGGACAACGCCGCCGAGGGTGAACTGGGTCAGTTTCAGCACATAGCCCGCCTCCGGGGCCGTCACCCGGGTCTGGGCGAGGGCGGAGCGGGCGGCGTCGAGCCGCGGCGTCAGGTCGGCCAGCCGCGCCTCGGCGTCGCGCAGGCCGGTGGCGGCCTCGGTCTGGCGCTGCTCACGGATCTGGTTGAGCTGCAGCCGCACCTCCCCGGCCTGCTGGGTGTTGCGGGTGATGTCGGCCACCAGCGCCCCGCGCCGGCCGCCGATCTCGGCCAGCTGACGTTCATAGCGCAGCAGCAGGTTTCCGGGCGCGAAGCCGCGCGCATTGAGCTGGCGGTAGCCGTCCAGCTCCTGGGTGATCAGGGCGACCTGCTCATCGATCGAGCGCACCTGGATGTCGAGGCCGCCGCGGGCGGTGGTCAGCTGCTCCAGCCGCTGGTTCAGGATGGCGGTCTGGTTGTCGAGGGTCGCCAGCCGCGAGTTGAACAGCAGCAGCTCGTTGTTGACGATCTGGGACACGCGCGGATCGCTCATCCGCTCGAGCAGTTCCGGCGGCGTCGCCACCGACCGGGCCCCGTTCACCTCGGCGCGGAAGCGCGCCTGCTGCATGCGGATATTGTCATACTGCTGGCTCAGCACATCGACCTGGGCCTGGGCGACCGTGTCGTCAAAGCGCAGCAGCAGCTGGCCGGCCTGAACCCGGTCGCCCTCGCGCACATGAATCTCGCGGACAATGCCGCCGTCGCGGGCGCGCAGGGTCTTGCGGCTAGCCTCCACCGCCACCGTGCCGCCGGCCACAACCGCGCTCCAGATCGGCGCCAGCGAGGCCCACAGGCCGAGGCCGACGACGCCGACGAGGATGATGACCAGCCCCGTGCGGATCGGCCGCCGCACGTCGGCGACGCCGGGCGCCAGGTCGGTCGTTTCGTTGACCGCCCGCGGCGCCCCCACCACGAGGGTGTTGAGACGGTCGATGCCCCGCAGCAAACGATCCTTCAGGCTGTTCATGTGCGTGCTCATGCGGAGGCCGCCTTGCCGGCCGGCACCGCGGCGGGCGCCGGGGCCACCGTGGGCTGCGCCCCGGACAGGCGGGCCATGACCGCGTCCCTGGGGCCGAACAGGTCCATGCGCCCGGCCTTGATCACGATCAGCTTGTCGGCGTCACGCAGCAGGCTGGGCTTGTGGGACACCACGACGATGGTCGCGCCACGCGCCTTGGCCCCGGCCAGGGCTGTCAGCAGGGCCTCCTCGCCCACCTGGTCAAGGTTGGCGTTGGGCTCATCGAGGATGATGAGGGACGGGTCGCGCAGCAGGGCCCGGGCCAGGCCGACCCGCTGCCGCTGACCGGCCGAGAGCACGACGCCGCCCGGGCCCAGCAGGGTGTCGTAGCCCGCCGGCAGCCGCACGATGAGGTCGTGGGCATTGGCCGCCTGGGCCGCCGCCACGACCTCCTCGTCGGTGACGTCGAGATCAAACCGGGCGATGTTGTCGCGGACCGTGCCATCGAAAAGCTCGGTGTCCTGCGGCAGATAGCCGATCTGGCGGCCGAGCACGCCGCGATCCCAGGTGTAGACGTCGGCACCGTCCAGCCGAACCACGCCGTTGAGCGGCTTCCAGACGCCCGCGAGGACGCGCAGCAGCGTCGACTTGCCCGATCCTGACGGGCCGATGACGCCGAGGAACTCCCCGGCCGGCAGCCGGAAGTTGATGGCCGCCAGAAGGATCTGGCCGTTGATGGCAAAGTTCATCGTTTCGACCGACAGGTCGCCGCGGGCGGCAGGCAGCTGGGTCGCCGTGGCCGGCACCTTGTAGTCGGCGAGGAAGGCCTTCAGCCGCTCATGGGCGAGGCCGGCGTTGACCACCTGCCCCCACGCTCCCACTCCCCGCTCGATCGGGGCCAGCGCCCGTGACGAGAGGATCATGTTGGCGAAAAGCATGCCCGGCCCGATGTCGCCGATGATGATCAGATAGGCCCCTATCCCGATGATCAGGATCTGCGTGGCCATCCGGACGAAACGGATGGCGGCGTTCCAGACGTTGCCGACGTGCGCGGCGTCGAGGGCGCTTTCGAGGCTGCGGCCCCGCAGCCCGGCCCAGCGTCGCGCCAGATTCGGCAGCATACCCATGGCCCGCACGGCCTCGCTGTTGCGCAGCATCGCCTCCGTGACGGCGTAACTGCGGATGGCGGCGTCGGTGGCCAGCTTGTTGGCGGGACGGCTGGCCCGGTCCTGGGCGAACGCGAAGATCAACAGCAGCACCGTCCCGATGAAAGCGACGAACCCGACCCACGGATCGATCACCGTCAGAACGATCAGGAAGATCGGCGTCCAGGGCAGATCAAAGAAGACACCCAGCACCCGCCCGCCAATCGCCGCCCGGACAGTGTCGAGATCGCGCAGGACCTGGGCCGAGGCGGGCCGGCGCTGGGCCGTGACGTCATCGTGCAGCGCCGCCAGCACGCTCGGCCCCAGCCGGCTGTCGAAGTCGGCGGAGAAGGCGTCCAGCACCCGGTCCCGCTGGGCCTCGATGAACCCGGACACGGCGAACAGGAACACCGCCGCCAGCGTCAGCACCATGAGGGTCGCGGCGCTGTTGCTCGACAGTACCCGCACAAACACCTGCTGGGTGTAGATCGGCAGCGCCAGATAGAGCGCATTGATGACGAAGCTGAAAATCGCCGCGTAGATCACCGCGCGGCGCCCACTGCGCAGGGCGCGGTCCACAAGGCCGGGTTCCGCCCCCTGTCCGCCCTGGGACTGAGCCATCCTCGACAAGCTGATCTCCTGCGCTTCCCACAATGACGCAATCGTGCCATGCAGGCGGACACCCTCTGAGTCAATGGCATTTGCATCGCATTTGATGACAAAAGATGCGGAAACGACGAGACCTCCAACGGCCTCGCGCAGGCCGCCGGCGGCCGTTGGCAACGTCAAGGGCATCCTCAAGGCCGAGCTCAAGCGGCGCGAGATGACCTACGCCGACCTCGTCGAACGGCTTGCCGCCGTAGGGATTTTCGAGAGCGAGGCGAACCTGCGCAACAAGATCAGCCGCGGCGCATTTACAGCGGCGTTCTTTGTCCAGTGCCTGATCGCCATCGGCTGCGAGCATGTTCGCATCGCGCCGCCGGAAACGAAGGTGCCCTGATCCGGTGACGTCCTTGAGAGCCGACCTCGACAAGCTCCGCGCCCGCGCCGACGCCGCGCGGGACCGCCGCGACTGGGCCGAGGCGGCGCTCGCCTACGGCCAGTTCGCCGCACGGGCCCCCGGTGACGCCGGCATGCGGGTGCAGCTGGGCCATGCCCTGAAGGAGTCCGGAGACGTGCGGGCGGCCGAGGGTGCCTATCGCGCCGCGCTGGCCATCGATCCCGACAATCCCGACACCTGGCTGCAGCTCGGCCATGCGCTGAAACTGCTGGACCGGCGGGCCGACGCGCTGGACGCCTATGCCGAGGCGCTGGCGCGGGACCCCGACTTTGGCCCGGCACGGCAGGAGCTGGTCGCCGCCGGCCGCCGTGATCGCCTGCCCGAGGTCGCCTACGGCCCCGGCGCGGCGGACCGCATCGCCCGGCGGGTGGCCGATCTCGAGGCCCAGCTGGCCGCCGCGCGTGCGGATCTTGCGACCGTCTGCGCCTACCCGCCGGCGCGCTGGCACGCCCTGCGCCGCGACAATCCCCTGCCCGCCCCGCCCGCCAGCCCGCCCGGACCGCCGCTGCAGGTCGTGGTCGATGCACGGCCCCTGCCCCCGGCCGGCGTGCGCCTGATCCTCGAGAGCCTGCAGGCCCAGGTCGGCACCGACTGGCGGCTGACCCTGCTGCCCGCCCCGTCGCTGCTGGACCACGCCGTCAGCCTCGCCCTGCGCGACGAGCCCCGCGCCCGGATCGTCTCGCGTCCCGAGGACCTCGGGGGCGATGGCCCGGTCGTGGTGGTGCGCGGCGGCGGGCAGCTGGCGCCCCACGCCCTCGCCTGGCTGGCTCTGGCCGCTGACCGCTCCGGTGCCGCCTTCGTCCACACCGACCATGATCACGTCACCGGCGACTGGCGCGAGGGCGCGCTGCACCGGGAGCCTTGCCTCTACGCCAGCCCCGACCCGCTCGATCTGGCCACCGCCCCGCCGCCGCCGCTGGTCTGGGCGCGTGACGGAACCCGGGCGGCGGCCCTGTCAGCCGACCCAGCGGCGAGCCTCGTCCCCGCCGCCGCCAACGGCCGTCTCGCGCATCTGCCCCTTTGTCTGTTCAGCCTTGCCTTCCCGGCTACCGACCCGGCGAGGTCATTCGAGCCCGAGCCCGATCCGCCCGCAGATCTGCCGCTCTGCGTGATCATCCCGACGCGCGATGCCGCGGACCTGCTGGAGCGCTGCATCAGCAGCCTGACCCGGCTCGCCGCGGCCCCGGAGCGCCTGTCGTTCATCATTCTCGACAACCGCAGCTGCGAACCGGCCACCGCGGCCCTGCTGGAGCGGTTGCGCGGCCGGCCGAGCGTGCAGGTCCTCGAGCATGACGAGCCCTTCAACTGGTCGCGCATGAACAATCTGGCGGCGGAAGAGACGGCGGCACCCCTGCTGGTATTCGCCAACAACGACGTCGAGATGCGCACCGCCGGCTGGGACGCGCGGTTGCGGCGACGGCTGGCGGAGCCCCGCACAGGACTGGTCGGTGCCCGACTGCTCTACCCGGACGGTCACGTGCAGCACGCCGGCATCGTGCTGGGCCCCGGCGACGGCCGGCCGGTGCATGAGGGACTGGGTGCTCCCGGCGACGCCCCGGGTCCGCTCGGGCGTTGGGTCCGCCCGCGTCGGGCCGCCGCTGTCACGGGTGCCTTCATGGCCGCGCGGCGCGACCTGTTCGTCACCCTCGGCGGCTTCGACGCCGCGCGGCTGGCCATCGCCTACAATGACGTGGACCTGTGTCTGAAGGTGCGGGCCGCCGGTTTCGAGGTCCTCTACGACGCCGGACTGGAGCTGACCCATTATGAATCGCGCACGCGCGGGCACAATGTGACGCTCGACCGGGTGGCCTGGGATGACGCCGAGCTGGCCGCCCTGCATGCCGCCCGGGGCGAGGCGCTGCTGCACGATCCGACCGTCAACCCGCACTGGACCTCGTTCGGCCGCCTGCCGTTCGAGGGGCTGCGCCAGCCGGACGCGCAGGACGCCCTCGCCTGGCTGGACCGTCAGGTCACGACTCGTCCGGCCGCCGGTCGGAGTTCTCCGCCTTCCGGGTGATGCGCGACGAGACGTTCAGCCGCTGCGCCAGATTCTGGGCCAGCGCCCCGACGCCCAGCGCCAGACGCAGGTCGGCGATCAGCCCGTCATCGCCGTCGGCGACCCGGGCCTCGATCCGGCTGATGGCGCGCAGCAGCCGCGAAGCGTCGACCAGGTCCGGCCAGTTGGGCGCCGTCCGCTCGCCGAGGTCTTCCCAGCGGGTCACCCGCAGGCCGCTGCCGGGCGGATTGAGCAACAGGTCCATGCGCTCTTCGGCCGACATCTCATCGGACAGGCGGGTCCAGCGCCAGCCGCGCATGCGTCGCGCGTAGAAGCCCGGCTCCAGCGGCAGGCCGTGGGCGGCGTAGGCCAGCACCGCCGGCTTGCGCAGACGGCGCAGCGCCTCCGCCAGCTCGAGGGCCGCGGCGGTGCGGATCGGGGCCCGTTCAGGCTCCGCCTCCGTTTCAGGCTCAGTTGACGTTGAGGGTCGAGGCGACCTGAACATCATAGACGACCCGCGTGATCGTCTGCACGAACTCGAAGAACTTGCGCAGTTCGGCCGTCGTCGTGGTCGGGGCGTAGATCACGTCGTCCGGCTGCATGACGAAATTGTTGGCGATGAAGAAGCCCTCGGGCTCGGCGAGATTCAGGCGATAGACCACCGGCACGCCGCGCGGCGTCGGGGCCTGGGCGATGCCGAGCATGTCGGCCACCTCGGGCCGCTCGAAGCGGAAGATCAATACCATGCGGGCGTCGGCCGCGGTCGGGTTGAGGCCGCCGACGCTGGCCAGGGCGTCGGTCAGGGTCAGCTCGCCCTGGCCCATGTCACGCTGCGTCACCGCGCCGAGCGCGCCGAAGGTCGAGATGCGGCGCGGCCGGTGCTGCAGCAGCAGCTGGTCGCCCGGCTGCAGCCGGATGTTCTCGTCGGGCAGGCGCGTCACGGCCGCGAGCGGCACGGTCAGGCTGCGGCCCTGGCGGGTCAGGGTCAGCTGGGTGTCGTCGATCGGGAAGCGCGACCCCCCGGAGATGGCCAGCACGCCGAGCAGGTCGGCGGTGTTGGGCGACAACGGATACCGGCCCGGCGAGCCGGCATCTCCCAGAACTGTCACCGAGTTCGACAGGCTCTGGTTCAGATTGACCACCACCTGCGGATTGGCGACCATCCCGGTCAGCGCCCGGCGGATGGCGTCGGCGGCTTCCGCCGTGTTGAGGCCCGCGATCCGCACCCGACCGGCATAGGGCACCGCAATCCGGCCCTCGCGATCCACCGGCTGGGCCGGGAAGGTCTCGCGCCCCGACGACGCCCCCATGGGACCGCGCGAGCCGAACAGGGCTCCACCCGGCTCATAGACCGACACCGCGACAACGTCGCCGACGCCGATGATGTCGATGGGAGCGACGCTGCCCGATCCGGCGAGGCCGCCCAGCAGGCGCGGCGGCGTGGCGCGCAGACGCTCGGTGGTGGCGAAGTCGAGCGACACCATCGCATAGGTCTGGGCACCCTGGTCGAGCCTGGCTCCCGCGGCGATGGCGCGGCCCGTGGGCCCGGAGGCCGGCAGGCTCTGGCAGGCGGACAGTGCCGCCGCAGCGGCGGCGAGCAGCAGGGCGCGCATCATGGGCAGGATCACCGCTCCTTGGAACTGACCCTGGTTTCTAGACGCCATTCGGCGACGACGCTACCGCTTCGTGGCGCGTCGGAGCCCGGCCTTCGAGGCCCAGCAGGGTGCCCACCTCGGCGAAGTGCTGGGCCCAGGTGTGGACCCGGCGTCGGGGCGGCTTCGGCGGTTCGCGCGTGGCGCGCTCCACCGCGTTGAGCCAGCCCAGCCCGTCCAGCGGGTCGATCAGCATGGCGTCGGGCACCAGTTCGCGGTGAACCGGGATGTCCGAGGCGATCAGGGGCGCGCCGAGGGCGCAGGCCTCCAGCGCCGGCAGGTCGAAGCCCTCGATCGAGGACGGTGCCAGCACCGCCTGGGCCCCGGCCATGATTCGCGCCACCGTCGCGTCGGAGACGTCGGACAGGTGGTGGGTCAGCCGCCCGACCGCCGGCGACCGCTCCAGGTGATCGAGGACTGCCTCGTTTTCCCAGCCAAAGCGGCCGATCAGAACGAGCTGAGGGGCTTCGGCCCCCATACGCTCCTCCAGCCGCCGCCAGACGGTCAGCAGCAGGGCGAGGTTCTTGCGCGCCTCGATGGTACCGACATGGACGAAGTAGGGTGCCGCGGGCAGGGGCTCGGGGGGCTGCATGAAGATGGGCTCGAGCCCGAGGTAGGCCACATCGACCGGCGGCGTGCGCAGCCCCTCGCGGCGGGCGTAGGCGATCAGCTCGTCGCGGGTGTAACCGGAATTGACGAGGACCTGGTCGGCATGGCGCAGGGCGGTGCGCACCCGGGCGGAATGCCGCTCGTCGTCGCCCGACCGGCAGTACTCGGGATGGGTTATCGGGATCAGGTCGTGGATCAGCACCACCACCCGGACGCCCTCGGCGCGGAGCCGCGCCAGCACCCGGTCGTCCTCAAGGCCGGTGTGGGCGACATTGATGTAGGTGCGCCGGGCCGCCCGGCGCGGCTTCAGCGCGGTCGAGCGCAGGAACTGGCCGATCACCCGCAATCGTCGCGCCGGGGCCGGCTCCACGACCTCCAGCGGGCTGCGTACCACCTGGCGGCGGGCGCGAGGAGTCTCCAGCGCATCGAGCAGCAGGCGCTCGTCCAGCGGCGCAGGTCCTTCGGCGCCGTCGCCGTTCCAGCGGTCGCGCAGTTCCCGGACCGAGGCCTCGAACCACTGCAGATCCACCGCAAGCAACTCGCCGCGACGGGTACGCACAGGCTCCACCACCACCCCCCGCAGGGACAGCAGCCACTCCGCATAGGCCAGACAGACCCGGTCGATGCCGGTCGGCGCGTCGCGGTTGGCGCGGCTCAGCAGCCGCGTCGCATCGAACAGGACAGTGGTGGAATTCACAGGCCGAACCTCCCGTAGACCGCCTTCAGCCGGGCCTGATAGGCCTCCGGACTGAAACGCGCGGCCTGCAATCTTCCGGCGGCCTCAAGAGCCGTCCTGTAGTCCTCGTCCATATCCAGCGCCCGGATGCCCTGGCTGATCGCCTCGACATCGTAGGGATCGACGATGTGCGCGGCCTCGCCCGCCACCTCCGGCAGAGAGCCGCCGGTCGAGGTCAGCACCGCCGTGCCCAGCAGCATTGACTCCAGCACCGGCAGACCGAAGCCCTCGTAAAGGGACGGGAACAGCGTCGCCCGGGCCCCGCGCGCCAGCGACATCAGCATCGGATAGGGCAGGTAGTCGAACTGCAGCAGCCGTTCGGCCATCGACCCGGACCGCTCGCGCATCTGGTTCAGCAGCGCTGTCTCGGCCTCGGCCAGCCAGGCCCGGCCGCCGATCACCACCAGCGGCGTCTTCACCCCCGAGGCCAGATAGGCCTGGACGATCCGGCCGAGGTTCTTCTTCGGCTCGACGGCCCCGAAATATAGGTAGTATTCCTTCCAGCCGAGCTGGAAGAGCCCCTCGATCTCGCGCGCCACCTCGGACACGACAGTGACATGGTCCGCCTCGCGGGCGATGCGGCGGCACAGGGCCAGGAAGGCGCGCTTGTTGTCCAGCGTCGTGTGCGGCAGGCGCAGCGGGATCAGATCGTGGATCGTGCAGACGTTGGGCACGCCCCGCGCCCGCAGCGGCAGAACCGTCGTCCAGTGCATCAGGTCGGGCGCGGTCGCGCCGTCGCCGAAACGCACCTCGGTGAACCTCCGCCGGGCGCGAAACCGCGTGTTGGCGTCGCTGAACAGCGCCTGGGAGGTCCAGAAATAATCCGCCGCCGGCATGCCGCCGCCGGCCCTCGGCCAGATCACCTCGCCCGTCGGCGTGACCGGGTGCAGGGTCCGGCCCATCGGCTCGCGGAACTGCCTGTAAAAGCGCCGGAGACGGCTGCCCTTCGGCCCCTCGCCCGCGTCGGTCAGGGCGACCTCATTGAGGATCGGGTTCTTGCTGCGGCCGTGGCGCGGCCCATACAAAACTTGGGTGCCGTACCCGGCGGCCCGCACATTTGTCAGCAGGTTCCGGCCGAAGGTGGCGATGCCCGAGCCGTTCGGCAGCGCGATGTTGAACCCGTCGATGCAGATGGACGCCATGGGGTCGACGGGTCTCCGGATACGGTTATTCACGACACCGTCCCTGCCCCGTATCGCGCGTCGCGCGGGGCGGTCAACTCGCCGCACCAATCAGGCGACGTACCCGGCCTGGATCAGTTCCGAGACGTGGATGATGGCCACGGGGCGGCCGGCCTCGACCACGAACAGGTTGCCGATCTTGTTGGCCGCAATGAGGTCGATGGCGTCGCTCATGCGCGCGTCCGGGCTCACCGTGATGGGGTGGGGGCTCATGATGTCGTCGGCGACCAGCGCGGTGACGTCGCGGGCGAAGGCCCGGCGCACGTCGCCGTCGGTAACCATGCCCGCCAGCCGGCCATCGGCCGCCAGAACCGCCACGGCACCCTTGCGGCCCTCGGTGATGGACGCGACCACCTCGCTGAACGGCGCCCCCGCGGCCACCGTCGCGGGCGGCGCGTGATTGTCGCCCATCCACTCGCGCACCGTCTGCAGCTTCATGCCCAGCGCCCCGCCGGGGTGATGCAGCCCGAAATCCTCGGCCGAAAAGCCCCGCTCGTCCATCAGCGCCATGGCCAGGGCGTCGCCCAGCGCCAGCGTCATCAGGGTCGAGGTGGTGGGGGCGAGGCCATTGGGGCAGGCCTCCGCCACGGTCGGCATCAGCAAGGTGACCTCGGACATCCGGTCCAGCAGGCTGCCCTTGCGCTGGGTGATGCCGACCGTCGGAATGTCGTTGCGCTGGCAGAAGGTCAGGGGATCGCGCAGCTCGCGGCTCTCGCCGGAGTTGGAGATGGCCAGCAGGGTGCAGTCCCTGCGCAGCATGCCGAGGTCACCGTGGCTCATCTCGGCCGGGTGCACGAAGAAGGCATTGGTGCCGGTCGAGGCCAGGGTCGCGGCGATCTTTCCGCCGATATGGCCGGACTTGCCCATGCCCGTGACAACCACATAGCCGGGTCGCGACAGGATCACCTCGCAGGCGCGCACCAGGGAGCCGTTCAGGTTGCGATCGAGCGCCTCCAGAGCCTCGATGTTGAGCCGGACGACGGCGCGGGCGCGCTCGAGGATCTTGGCGGGGTCCATGCACTCACCTGACAACGCCGATGGTGACGCCGGCGGAAGGAGAGCAGCCTTACACCCGCAACCGGGGGCTTGAGAACCTGCCCTTACGGTTAACCCTTCACCGTTCCGACACGTCAGGCAGGGGACCGGGGGCGCGGATGCGCCGCAACGCCTGCTGACGAGGCCCATGACCCAAGACGCCGCCGACCCCGGCGCGCCGGCCCGCCCTGTTTCTCGACCTCGACGGCGAGCGGGCCTAGCCGCACGGCCTGACGCACCGGCCCGGCCCCCTGATCGAGGAGCTGAAGACCCCCTGCGCCGGGCCATGGCCATGCCGCGCGGGGAGCGCATCGCCCGCTGGCAGAGGCTGATGGCCGCCGTCCGCGTCTCCGACGTCGGCCTTTGGGGGATCACTACGTCACGGCGTTGCAGGGCGACTGACGACGGGTTTTGGCCACCGCGCGGGTTTCACGTCCAGGTTGGGGCTGGTAAAGCCGGGCTCGCAGGGGCGGGGGATACGGCCGTGGCGTTCTATCCGGTAATCATGTGCGGTGGGGCCGGGACGCGCCTTTGGCCGGCGTCACGGGCGGCGCGGCCCAAGCAGTTTCTCGACCTGACGGGCGGCGAATCCCTGTTCCGGCAGACCGTGCGCCGGGTCGCCCCGCTGGCCGGCGCGGACGGCCATGTGCTGATCGTCGCCGGTGTGTCCCATCTGCCGGCCCTGCGTCGCCAGCTGGCCGACCTCGGCGTGCCCGCCGTCCTGCTGCTGGAGCCCGAGGCCCGCGACTCCGGTCCGGCCATGGCCGCAGCCGCCGCCTGGCTGGCCGCGCGCGATCCCGACGCCGTGGCCGCCTTCGTCGCCTCCGACCACCACATCCCCGACGCCGAAGCCTTCCGCGCCGCTCTGGCCGAGGCCGGGGATCATGCGCGGCAGGACCGGATCGTCACCCTGGGGGTGCAGCCGACCGAGCCCTCGCCCGCCTATGGCTACATTCGTCCGGCCGGACCGGGTGCCGCGCCGGTCGCCGCCTTCGTGGAGAAGCCCGATCGCGACACCGCCGCCCGCTGGATCGGCGAAGGCTACCTCTGGAACAGCGGCAACTTCATCGTCCGCGCCGCCGTGCTCGGCGAGGAGCTCGCCGCCCACGCCCCGGAGATGGCCGCCGCAGCCGCCGCGGCCGCCCGGACGGCGCGCCCCGACCCGGTCGATCCGGAGCGGGTGCTGACTCTGGGGCCCGTCTTCCGCGAGGCACCGAAGCTGTCGATCGACTATGCGGTGATGGAGCGGACCGACCGGGCCTGGGTGCTGCCGGTCAGCTTCGCCTGGTCCGATCTGGGGGCCTGGGACGCCATCGCCCGCGTCGCCGACGGCCCGGCCGGCGGCGGTCGCTGGCTCGGCGAGCCCGACAGCGGCTGCCACATCCACGCCCCCGCCGGGGTCACCGTCGCCACCGTCGGCGTGCGCGATGTCGCCGTGATCGTCGAGCCCGACGCCGTGCTGGTCTGCGCCCTCGACCGCGCCCAGGACGTCAAGGGCGTGGCCCAGCGCGCCGGGGCCGGGGCAGGCGACGCCAGACTGCCGCCGCTGGCGGACGCCGCCACAGCCTTCGCCGTCTGGATGCGCACCGCCGCCCTGCCGCTGTGGTCGACTCTCGGGGTCGAGGCGGACGGTGCCTTCGCCGAGGCGATCGACTTCGCGGGCCGCGTCCCGGACGCGCCGCGCCGGGCCCGGGTGCAGGCGCGTCAGGCCTATGTTCTGGCCCACGCCGGGGCCGCCGGCTGGCGCGGCCCGTGGCGCGAGGTTGTCCGCCGCAGTCTCGCCCGCTTCGCCGAGACCAATGCCCGCCCCGACGGGCTCTACGTCACCCTGACCGCCGCCGACGGGCGCGTGCTGGACGACACCGCCGCCCTGTACGACCAGGCCTTCGTCCTGTTCGCCCTCGCCGCCGCAGCCCGCAGCGGGATCGAGGCCGACGCGGCCCGGGCCCGGGCCCACGCCCTCTGGGCCACGCTGGCGACCCGGCGCCTGCCCCAGGGCGGCTGGCGCGAGGCCGGGACCTACCCCTATCAATCCAACGCCCACATGCACCTGTTCGAGGCTGCCCTGGCCTGGTCCGCCGTCGACCCCGCCGGTCCGTGGAACGCCCTGGCTGACGAGATCGCGGAACTTTGCCTGACTCGGTTCATAGACCGCGACGGCGGCTTCCTGCGCGAGTTCTTCAGCGCCGACTGGTCGCCTGCCGAGGGCCCCGACGGACGGCTGGTCGAACCGGGGCACCAGTTCGAATGGGCCTGGCTGCTGACCCGCTGGGCGGTCCTGCGCGGACGCACGGACGCCGAGGCCGCCGCCCGCCGCCTGTTCCAGGTCGGGGCCCGGGGCGTGGACGCCGCCCGTGGCGTGGCGGTGGATGCGCTGGACGATCAGCTCGCCGTGACCTCGGCCCGGGCCCGCCTGTGGCCCCAGACCGAGCGGCTCAAGGCGGCGCTGCTGCTGGCGGAGCGCAATCCGGACGACCGGGCGGCCTATCTGGCCGAGGCGGCGGCGGCCCTGGCCGGGCTCGAGCTCTACCTGCGTCCTAACGGGACCTGGCGCGACAAGCTGAATCCGGACGGGAGCTTTGTCGACGAGCCTGCGCCGGCCAGTTCCTTCTATCATATCTTCGCCGGCTGGGAGCAGCTGGCGGCCGCGGCGGCGGTGCTCCCAGAGCTGGCAGGCGCCGACGCGGCGCTGGCCTGAGCGCCGCCTACGGACGATCGATGAACGGCTTGCGGGCCAGCCCGCTGAAATCGACGGCCGCAAGCGTCGCGGCGATCCGACTGGCCGCCTGCCCGTCCGCCAGAGGGTCCGGCGTCAGGCCGGCGCGGAAGGCGGGATCAAGCGCCTGACGCAGGGCGGCAGCCACGGCCTCGGCCGTCGGCGCGCAGTCGATCACCCCGGGCAGGCGCAGCCGGCCGGCCTGCCGGTCGCCGGCGTTGACGCTCGGCACGCCAAGGGCCGGCGCCTCGATCACCCCGGCGGAGGAATTGCCGACGAGGGCGTCGGCGGCCCCCAGCACCTTGCCCCAGCGGGCCCGCCCCAGCGAGGCGTACAGCCGGACCCGGTCCGGATGGGCCACGGCGACCCGCTCCAGCTCGGCCTGCACCGCCTCGCGCCCGACGTCGGCGTTGGGCCCGGTCAGCACCAGCCGGCGGTCGCCGGCGGCGGCCAGCACCCCGTCGAGCACCGCCCGCGCGTCCGCGCCGGGATCACGATCCGACAGGGTCTCGGGATGCCAGGCGACCAGAATGACGCCCGGCTCCAGCGGCCAGTCCAGGGCCGCCGAGGCCGCCGCCAGGTCGGTCGGCCCGGCGGCGTGCAGATCGTCGACCCCGGTCGAGCCGACGGCGAACACCCGCTCCGGCGGCTCGCCCAGCTGTAACAGCCGGTCGCGATAGGCCGGATGGGCGGTGAAATGCAGGTCGGCCAGCTTGCTGACCGCGTGGCGGACGCGGTCGTCGACCGCCCCCTCGGTGATGTGCCCACCTTCCAGATGGATCAGAGGCACGCCGAGAATCACCGCGGCCGTAGCAGCGCCCAGCAGCTCCGTGCGGTCGCCGAGCACGATCAGGGCGTCCGGCTGGAGCGCCGTGAGCGCGTCCGTCACCGCCGCCGCCGTCCGCGCCGCGGCTTCGGCGACGGCCGCCGGGCTGTCGGAAGCGGGGGCCGTGCCCTCCAGCCGCGCCGCGACCGGCTCGCCGTCGGCCTCGATCTCCGACACCGTGCCGCCGAGGGCTGCGGACAGATGCGCGCCGCCGACCAGCCACAGCGGCTCGAGCCCGCCCTGCGCCCGCAGGGCCCGGGCCACAGGCCGCAACAGGCCGTATTCGGCCCGCGTGGCGGTGAACAGGGCGATTCGCCGGCTCATTCGGCCGCGTCCCCGTCGTCCAGCTCGTCCGGCGCGATCAGGGCCTCGGCGGCATAGGCCCGGCGCGCGACGCGCCCCTCCAGCCGCCAGATCGCGGCCGGATCGAGCCCCGTCCCGGCGCGGCGCACGGCCAGGGTGTCCGGGCCGAAGACCTCGCCCGCGGCGATGGCCCGGCGCGCCACCACCGTCCGGCGCGCCACCGCGCGATTCGGCCATTCTGACGGCGTGGGCGCCTTGTCCGCCTCGCCGAGCGCTTCGGAGGCCTCCCTCACCGCGGTGACGAGGGCGGCGAAGGGCGTGGGCTCCAGCGAGGCGCGGTGGTCCGGTCCGGGCAGGTCGTTGGACAGGGTCAGGTGCTTCTCGATCACCTGCGCCCCCAGCGCCGTGGCGGCGACGGCGGCCGCCAGTCCGGGCGTGTGGTCGGAGTAGCCGGGAATCACCCCGAGCCTGGCGTAGGTCTGAAGCACCCGCAGATTGGCCTCCGCCACCGGAGCCGGATACTGGGTGGTGCACTGGAAGACGACGGTGCGGGAGCGCACCGCCGCCGCCTCGGGGGACCGGCCGGCCTCGGCGAGCGCCGCGAGCGAGGGGCGGGCCCCCGCTTCGGAAAGGGCCCCGAAGGCGACGGCGTCGAGCGCGCGGCGCACCTCGGCCAGGTCCGCCATGCCGGTCGACAGCATCAGCGGCGGCCCCAGGCGGGCGAGGCCGACGATCAGCGGCAGGTTGGTCAGTTCGCCCGAGCCGACCTTGATCCGGCTCATGCCCAGCTGCCCGACCAGGAAGCGGGCGCTGTCGAGGTCGAACGGCGTCGACAGGATCGGCAGGCCCAGCGCCCCGGCGTGACGCCAGACCCGCGTCAGGGCGTCGCGGTCCAGTACCAGCCGACGCAACATGTCCGCCTGGGCGTCGCCCTGACCGGCAGCGGCCTGGTAGCCCGCCGTCGGCGCAGCGGCGGCGGCGAGCTCCTCCGGATCGAACGTCTGGAATTTCACCGCCGAGGCCCCGGCGGCCTGCGCCGCCTCGACCAGCGCGCGCGCGAGCCGCTCGTCGCCGTTGTGATTGACGCCGGCCTCGGCAATGACGGCGGGCGGACCCACTGACTCGATATTCATGGCCGTGAGGCTCGCAGACCTGTCACCCTTCGGCAACGGTGTGGCACCAGGGAACGGGCGGTACGACAGGGGCCTTTGCGCCCTGCGGCAAGGCTGTTAAAGAGACGCGGGGCGGTAAGACCGCCGCTATCAAGAGATTATTTGCGGAGGGCGCTGTTCCCATGCGGTTGAATAAGATGCTTCTCGCTTCCGGTGCGGCGGCCGCTCTGGCCATGTCCGCGACGGCGGCGTCGGCGGATCCGAACGGTTGGTACGGCGCGGTGGACGCCGGCTTCCACACGATGGAGGACGGGATCAACGCCGAGTCCTCGACGACGGGGGCGAACTGGAACTGGGAAGTGAACAATGGCTGG
>JAPZRF010000051.1 GCA_027531145.1 Brevundimonas sp.
CTTAGATGATCGAGTCCGCGCCGACGTTGGCGAGGGTCGTGTTGAGGATGCGGATCGCATCGTTGGCGGCCGAGCCGGTGCCGTCGAGGTCCGAGAAGACCCAGACGTCGGCGCCGACCTGCACCACGAAGACCGTCACACCACCGGCACCCGTGAAGGCGGCGTTGGCGGCGGCCAGGGCCGCGGCGAAGCTCGCCTGCGTCGAGGAGGCGATGTTCGAGGCCGAGATCGTGCCGGTCAGGTCGAGGCGGTCGCCCGCGTTCCAGTCGGTGATCACGTCCACGTCAGCCTCGACGATGCCCGAGTCACCGGTGGCGAACACGAACACGTCGTTGCCGGCACCGCCAGACAGGCTGTCGGTGCCCGTGCCGCCGGTGATGGTGTCGTTGCCGTCACCGCCGGTCAGGGTGTCGTTGTCGGCATCACCCAACAGGGCGTCGTTGCCGGCGCCGCCGAAGATGTTGTCGGTGTCCGCGCCGCCGTCGATCGAGTCGTTGCCCGCATCGCCGGAGATGTTGTCGACGCCAGCGCCGCCCAGGATGGTGTCGTTGCCGTCCTGACCGGAGACGTTGTCGTCGCCACCGCCCGCGTCGATCGAGTCGTTACCCGCGCCGGCCGAGATGCCGTCGACGCCATCGTCCGAGGTGATGGTGTCATCGCCGTCGCCGCCGGTGATGGTGTCGTTGCCGAAGGCCGAGGTGATTTCGTCAGCACCCGCACCGCCGGTCAGGCTGTTGTTGCCGGCACCGCCCCACAGGTAGTCGTTGCCGTCACCGCCGTCGATGGTGTCGTCGCCAACAAAAGCGGTGATGGAGTCCGCGCCCGCGCCGCCGGTCAGGTTGTTGTTGCCGCCGCCGGCGAGGATGGTGTCGTTGCCTTCACCGCCGACGATGGTGTCGTTGCCACCGCCCGAGGAGATGGTGTCGGCGCCCGCGCCGCCATCGACGGTGTTGTTGCCGTCGTCGGCCGCGATGGTGTCGTTGCCTTCACCGCCGACGATGGTGTCGTTGCCGGTGCCGGTGGTGACGCTGTTGGCACCCGCACCCGCGTTGACGTTGTTGTTGCCCGCGCCGGCGGCGATGGTGTCGTTGCCGTCGCCGCCGGTGACGGTGTCGTTGCCGCCGCCCGAGGTGATGCTGTCAGCGCCAGCGCCGCCGTCGACGGTGTTGGCGCCGTCGCCGGCCACGATGGTGTCGTTGCCGTCGCCGCCGTTGATCGTGTCGTTGCCGGTGCCCGCGGTGATGCTGTCGTTGCCGCCGTCGCCGCCGACCGAGTTGTTGCCGTCGCTGGCCGAGATCGTGTCGTTGCCGTCACCACCGTTGATCACGTCGTTGCCGGTGCCCGCGCTGACCGAGTCGTTGCCGCCGTCGGCCGAGACCGTGTTGGCGCCAGCGCCGGCCGCGATCGTGTCGTTGCCGTCGCCGCCCCACAGGGTGTCGTTGCCGCCGGCCGCGGTGATGTTGTCGTTGCCGATGTCGCCGAACACCAGGTTGGCGCCCGCCAGCACGTCGATCACGTCGTTGCCGTCGTTGCCGGCCACCGTGTCATTGTCGGCGCCGCCGGTGATGGTGTCGTTGCCTTCGCCGCCGAGCACCGAGTTGTTGCCGTCGCCGGCGTCGATGGTGTCGTTGCCGTTCTGGCCGAACACGGT
>JAPZRF010000037.1 GCA_027531145.1 Brevundimonas sp.
CCTTCGGGAGAACAATCGGGCGGAGAACTCGCATCTCCCGATCCGACGACGAGAACGGCAACAGCAGGGTTTCAAATCCCAAGCCTCAGCTCAGAGATTCCTCACAACCCACGCGGCGATCTACAACACCTTCAACATCCAACGCCATTTGATCAGCAGACCCACACTTCGCCGCTTCCGCGCCGAAGCCGACGCTGCATGGTCAGCCGCTGTCGCCTGATTTCAGCAGGGCAGGGCGCTTCTCAACCCGGCACAGTTATCCTGACAGCCCCATTGGCCGGCACGCGTTCGGGCAGCACCTCTCCGCGCAGGGCGGTGGCAGGCAGCGCCGAGAGCCGCGCGTGCAGCGCGGTGAGGATGGTTTCGCGAGTGGTTGTCATATCTTACAAGTGCTTGCTCTTTGAAGTAGACCTAGAATCCGATGCCGATCTGCTGATTGAACGTGAAGGAACGGGACACGCTGGTCGGAATGCAGATTTCTCGCGGTGGGGTAGGCAAGTGGCGGTCGAAAAAATCAAAGTGGGAACAAAGACCGTCGGGTTGAGTAAAGCTGTGCACAACGCGCAGTTCCAAATGAGGACGGTACTTACCCTCGAACCTTTTGATTATGTCGATCTCTGGCTGCGCCGGCAGCACAAGGAGGAGGCGCTATTCTATTGGCGGCAGGCGCGGGATTTTCATAGGGCAGCAATGGGACTTCCCATGGAGTCCGCGCCTTTGGTGCTCTACTACTGCTTCATGAACGCAGCGAAGGCGTTGCTTGCTTCGAAGGGAACGGCCTTTAGCCCCTACCACGGGGTGGGGTCACATCGCATGAGGGGCCCCAACAGCAAAGTGGTACTTAGCAACGAGGGCATTGCGATCAAACAGAACGGCATTGTGCCAGCATTGGCAGCCTACTTTGCAGAAGCCGAGCCTGCTGTGACACACAGTCTTGAAGACGTGCTTTACAACCTCGTATTCGTCCATCGCACCTACTGCCTGAGCTATTCGAACAAGAAGGAACGTTTTCTTCCTTTGAAGAACATTGCTTTCGTTCGTGACAGCGACACGAACGAAGTCTGGTTTACGGCTGACGCAGTCGACGATGCCGACTGGAGGTTATTTCGCAAGCATCTCCCACCAGAGGTCTCAGCGGCTCCAAACGGTAGCGCGACAATGATCTCCAATACACGTATTGCTTGGGCCTCGTTGGATAGGCCTACGGACGCAGAACTGGACCAACTAAGGCTTCTCAATCAGGAGCTCCGTCGAGTATTGCACTACATCAACGGTGCGCACACGCTTTGGTACCTAAAGTCATCCGGCGCGCATCAGATAGACCGGCGGCCCATCACGCTCACGCTCGCTGCCATGCACCGCTTGAGTGAGATTTGCCGATACAAGCCATCCGAGCTGCGCTCCTTTCTAGATGGCCAGAAGAACTGGTTGTTGAGCGAGTTTGTTGCCATGGCGCCCTCGCAATTCCTCGACGAAATCGCGTGCGAGATGACCGGGCACCAGATCATGATTCCAAATGTCCGAACTCCAGTTTGAGGCCAAGAATGAAGATCTACATCGGTTGCGGGTTGACCCATGTGCCGCGCGAAATATTCGATCGTTACGTAGCGTACCTGCATGAACTGGCGGCTTCTCTTCGAGCGATTCCAGAGGTCGCGAGCGTCCGATATGCGCTGGTCGACGGCGATCCGCAGCTTGCCGTGAAGCCGAGCTCAGATCGCGCGGCCCTATGCTATGACTGGGACAGGCGGATGGTGGAGGAGGCCGATTTGATGGTCGCCGACGCCAGCTTCCCTTCAACCGGCCTCGGCATCGAACTTCAGATCGCGGTGCTGTCAGGCAAACGCTAACTTGTCTCCACTTAGAGCGGCCTAAGCCGCTGATGGGGATGATTTTTCGTGAAGCCGATTTCGTTCAAGCGTCACCGATTTCCGGCTGACGTGATCCGCCACGCTGTGTGGCTGTATTT
>JAPZRF010000042.1 GCA_027531145.1 Brevundimonas sp.
AGCCCCGCAGCCGCTCGAAGTTGCGGTTGATGAAGGTGATGACCGGCGTCGAGCCGTCCAGCTCCAGGCCGGACGGGGTGGTGAACACCGCGTTCGACCGTTTGCGAGCCGCGCCAAGGTCGACGCCTTCGTGCAGGACGCGGATACGCGACTGGAAGCCCTTCGGGAAGGTCGAGGCCTGGAACGGCGTCGGGCAGACGATCAGCTCGGCGTCCGTATAGGCTCGGGCGAGGCCCATGTTCTTGGCGCTGGTCTTCAGGGCGTCGCGCTCGGTGCGCTGCTCGAACTCGGTGTCGAAGCCGACATCTGCGCCCGAGGAGCGGTAGTAGAACTCCCCGAACAGCAGCTGGGGTGCCTTCGGGAAGATTTCGGACAGGTGAATGGTCTCGCCCCAGCCCGGATGGCCGATGATCAGGTCGGGGATGAAGCCGTCGGCCTTGAGCTTGAAGGCGACCTCCCCGGCCGCCTCGGCCCGGATCAGGTCGGCCTCGGCGCGGGTGGCAGGCTCGAAGATATTCGGCGTTGAGCCGCGCGGCGCCGTCCAGCGGCGCACGTCGAGGCCGGGCGTGTTGCGCGCGGTCTTGCTGCCGATCACCGCCCCTTTCCAGCCGCGTTTCAGTACCGCTGCGGCGATATGGGGAAACTGGCCGGGAAAGTTCTGATGGACGAACAGGACACGCGGGGCGGCCATGCGGAACTCCTGGCGTCTGGGCGCGTGGGCGCGGACAGGGCCGGTCTTATCGCCGCCCGGACCGGGGGATTCAACCGGCACCGCATTGAACCCCGCCCGGTCGAGGCCCTAGAACCGTCGCAGGCGGGAGGAGACAGGAGACGATGGCAGGGGCCGCGACGGCGCGACCGGGGTTGAGCGTCTCCGGCGAGGGTCACACCATCGACATCGCGTCGGATGTGGACCTTTCGGCGGGGATCGACATCGCGGGGCGCGGCAACACGCTCGTGATCGGACCTGGCGTCTCACTGTCAACCGCGCCCGGCGGACGCCACCCGGCGCTCCGGATCGTCGGCGAGGGACAGCACATCCGTCTCGGGGCGGGCGGTCGGCTGAGCCTGCAAGCCTCGGTGGAAGGGACGGGGGCGCGGCTGGAGCTCGGCGAGCGGGTGATCGCTACCGCCTTCATCAATCTGCTGGGGACGCACACCGACCTGACCGTCGGGGCCGGCACGACCATGGTGCAGGCGGCGATCCAGCTGCATGAGCCCGGGCACATCCGTATCGGTCGCGACTGCATGATCTCGAGCCAGGTCTACATCTCCCTCAGTGACATCCACCCGATCTACGACCTGGCCACGGGGGAGCGGATCAATCCGGCCGCATCGGTTGAGATCGGGGATCACGTCTGGCTCGGGCTCAGAAGCATGGTGATGAAGGGGTCGCGCATCGGCGACGGCTCCGTCGTGGCGGCGGGGGCGCTGGTCAGCGGCGAGGTCGAGCCGGCCTGCATCGTCGGCGGGACCCCGGCGCGGGTGCTGCGGCGCGGCGTGGTCTGGCGGCGTGACTTCGACGAGGCTCCGCCGGAGCCGGTGATATCGCCGGCGGCGGCCACTTCGCGCCTGGATGGACTTCTGGCCCGGCTGTGGCGACGGGCGCGGCGCTGATGCGGCGGCTGGCGATCCACCACCCCGGGGGCGGCGGCAACCGCGGGCAGAATGTGTTCGGGGTGACCGTGGCCAACCTCGGCCTGTTCCGGGCCCTGGCGCGGCACGGGGGGCTGGCGCGGCTGGACGTGCTGACCGGCGAGACCGGCGAGGCGGCCGCTGTCCGCCTGCGCGCCGCGTTGCTGGGCGATGGGCCGGGAGCGGAGCTTCGCGTCCGGCCACTGATCGATCCGCAAGGCCTGATCGAGGCTGGCGGGCTGATCGCCGGCGGGCCGCGGCTCGAGGCCCTGGCCTGGCGGCGACGCCAGACGGCCGGCGACACGGCCTGGAGCCTGGCAGGCGTCATCCACACCCTCGGCCCGCCCGCCATGCGCGAGGAGATCCTGCGCGCCGTCGCCGCGCCGGTGATGCCATGGGACGCGCTGATCTGCACCTCGCCGGCGGTGAAGACGGTGCTGGAGGGCCTGTTCGACGCGACCGAGGATCACCTGGCCGAGCGCACCGGCGGCCGGCGTCCGCCGCGGCCGCAGCTGCCGGTCCTGCCGCTGGGGGTCGAGGCGGCGGACTACACGCCGGACGCCGCCCGCCGGGCCCGCGTCCGGGCGACGATGGATCTCGCCCCGGACGAGCTGGTGGTACTGTGGGTCGGCCGGCTGTCCTACTTCGAGAAGGCCTTCCCCCAGCCGATGATGCGCGCCGTGGCCGAGGCGGCCCGGCTGTCGGGCCGGACCCTGCGTTTCGTCATGGCCGGCTGGTTCCCCGGCGGCGAGGCCGACGCCGGCCTCTACCGCGAGGCGGCGCAGGTCCATGCGCCGGGGCTGCGCGTCGATTTCGCCGATGGCAATGACGCCGCGGCCGTGCGCGACCTGTGGTCCGCGGCGGACATCTTCCTGTCGCTGGTCGACAATGTGCAGGAGACCTTCGGCCTGACCCCGATCGAGGCGATGGCGGCCGGCCTGCCCGTCGTGGCCAGCGACTGGGACGGCTATCGCGCCACGGTGCGCGACGGGGTCGAGGGTCGGCTGATCCCGACACTTCTGCCGCCGCCGTCGCCGCTGGGCGACCAGCTGGCCCTGAGCCACGACGCCCTGATCCGCTCCTACCAGCAGTATGTCGGGATCACCGCCCAGCACACGGCGGTGGACGTCGGGGCGGCGGCGCGCGCCCTCGCGGACTTGGCGACCGATGATGACCTGCGCCGTCGTATGGGCGAGGCGGCGCGGCGTCGGGCGCTGGAGGTGTTCGACTGGGCCCGGGTGGCCCCCCGCTATGTGGCGGTGATGGAGAAGCTGGCGGCGATCCGGCGGGCGGCCGCCCCCGCGCCGCAGCGTCGCCGACATCCGGCGCGGGCCGAGCCGTTCGGGGCCTTCGCGCCCTACGCCACGGCGATCCTTTCGCCGGGGACCCGACTGGTTCCCGGGATTGCCCCGGCCGAGGTCCTGCGGCAGCCGGCCCGGCTCGACGACTTCGGCGCAGGCTGGCGTCTGCCGAATGCGGACGCGCTCGCGCTGGCGAAGCGGGTACCGTCGGAGGGGGTGAGCCTCGCCGCCCTGCTGGGCGAGCTGAACGGGATCGAGGCGGCGCGCCTGTGCCTGACCCTCACCTGGCTGGCCAAGCTTGGGGTGCTGGGGTGGGAGGCCGACTCAGCCGGCCCCGGAGCCGTCCAGCCGCCGTTTGAGTGACCGGGCGAGGCCGATGACGCCGCGCCGCCGGGGCCGCTTGGCAGCGGCCCTCGCCGCGGCCAGGGCTTCGGTCAGGGTTGCGATCTCGTCCCGGGCGGCGGCGGCGTCCTGCTGCGCCGCCTCAAGCGCCTGTTCCAGCGCGGATACCCGTTCCGACAGCGCGTCCCGGCCTGCGGCGGCCTGAGCCATGGCGGCGTCGAGGTCGGCCGCGAAGCGTTCGGCGCGGGCCCCGGCCTCGCCGACCGCAGCCTCCCGGTCCGCCAGTCCCGCCTTCAGCGCGGCCCGTTCGGCCTCGAAGGCGGCGCTGCGGGCGTCAAGCGCCTCGCCGAGCTCCGCCGCCAGGGCCCGGGCGCGTATGGCTTCGGCCCGGGCGGCGGCGAGTTCGGGCAGGCCGGTGGCCGAGTCGCGGGCGGCGCGGCGCTCCGCCTCGCGGCGGGCGGCCGCGGCCTCCGCCGCGCGGCGCTCCGCCGCCTCCATGCGGCCGTGGAAGGCGTTGGCGATGTCGCGCAGCTTGCCGTTCTCGTCCGCCGTCTCCGCAAGCCGCCGCAGCAGTTCGGGCCGGTCGTGCACCTGGGCGCGCAGCTCCTGCAACTGGGGCCCCATGAGCGCCGCCAGCGCATCGAGCGCCTCGCGCGCCGGGCGTAGGGCGGCGGCGTCGGGCTCCCTCCCGTCGCGGGCGGCGTCGCGGAAGGCGTCGAGCACGGCGGCGGTGTGCGGCCAGTGGAAGCTGGCCGCTTCCGCCCGGTGATGGCGCAGCGACGGCTTGAGGAAGGCCGTGACCCCGGCCGCGGTCCCGGCGTCGACCTTCAGACCGCCGCCCAGTTGCGCCGCGACGGCCTCGAGCGTGGGGACAGGCGCGGCGAGGAAGGCGTCGTGGTCGACCACCAGCCGGCGGCGGCCGCGGGTACCCTGTTCGACGGCCAGCATCGAGGCTGCCCACAGCAACTCCGCCTTGGCTGGCGGCACGGCCTCGCGGGCGGCGAGGGAGGCGGCGACCTCGGCCGGGTGACGCACCAGCAGGACGTGGCGCGGCTCCAGCCCGACGGCCTCGGCGGCGGCGTTCCACAGGGCGGGCAGGGCGGCGGCGCGCGGATCCTTCAGCACGGCGCCGCGCCCCTCGCGGTCGAGGCCGCGGATCAGGTCGGCGGCGCGCCGGATGAACCCGGCCCGGCGGCGACCGAGCCGCCCCTCGACCTGGTGCAGGAAGACGTCGTCCCAGCGCGAGCCGGCCGCGGCGAGAATCTCGTCGTTGAGCGCCACCATGTCGGCGGGCTCCCAGTAGCCCTCGGGATTGTCCGGGGCCGGCGGCACCAGCTTCTGCGGCAGACGCCCACCGCACAGGGCGAGGGCGCGGGCCATGGCCGAGGTGCCGCTGCGATGCATGCCGCCGACGAAGATGACGGCGGCGTCGGGGCCGGACCTCGGGGCGGGGGAACGCGGAACGGACATGCGGCCTTTCGGGCTGACCGGCGAGAGGCGAGGGTTAGGCGACGGGGCGGCGCAGCGTCAACCGTGCTGCGTGTCCAGCCACGCGCGGTAGCTGTCCGGGCCGGTGGCGAAGGGGTCGGGGAAGCGGCGCTGCAGCTCCGGGTCTCGGCGGTAGCGCAGCCGGTCCTCGCGGGCGACGGGACGACCATCGGCATATTGGCCCCAATACCACCAGCGTTCGGGGATGCGCGGGTCGCGATACAGGGCGATCTGGCGCTTGTACCAGTTCCAGATCTCGTAGACCTCGACATTGTCGCGGGCGTAGCGGCGGGTCATGCCCTCGCCGACCGGGCCCAGCTTGGTGAAGTGCCAGAAACGCAGCGGGGCATCGTTGGCGTAGGCCGAGCCGTCGGCCCCGAACCGGATGCGGCGGTGGCTGAGGTTCCAGCTGGCGACGTTGTAGCCGGGATCACGCACGATGCCGAAGCCGGGGAAGAAGGCCGGGATCTGGTCGCACCAGCGCTGGTCGACGAACAGACCTTCGGGGATGTCGTCGTGGCAGAAGGCGAGCAGCCGGTCGTTCCACCACTGCGCCATGCGCAGGCCGTCGCCGCGGGTGCGGATGGCGAGGAAGCCGAGGTTGAAGACGCCGGTCCGGGCGACGCTGCGCTCGTTGTCGAGGATGCCCTCCAGGGTCGTCTCCGGGGCTAGCAGGTGCGGTGTCAGCAGCCCGTCATGCTGCCCCAGCATCCCGATCAGCGGGTCGAGGTCGTTGAGCAGGGCGGTGTCGGGATCGAGATAGAGGACGGCGTCGACCGGCTGCTCCGTGGCCGCCTTCAGCAGAAAGGGGCCCTTCACCGCGGTGCAGGCCTCGACCACATCGTGGCCGAACAGCCAGCTGCGGCCGCCGGGAATGTCGAGATCCTCGAACCAGACCACCTGGTCGAAGGCTTCGGCCGACAGGTCGATCTCCACGCCCGGGGGAGGATGGTCGGTGATTAGCGCCACCAGCCGCCAGTCGGGGTGATGCCGCCGCAGGGTGGCGAACAACACCCGGGCGCGATCGAGGTAGGCGAAGGTGAAGCTGGAGAAGCAGAGGACCTTCATGAAGGGGCCTTTAGCGTTGGCCACGATGTGTCGCTGTAGACGAGGCGGCGGCGGGCCGGCCGGCGGCGGCGGCGGGCGAGGTCGTGCAGTTCGCCCTGCGCGAAGGCGGCGATCAGAGCGGTCTCGTCCGCCAGAACCCGACCCTCGCCCGTTGCGGCGAAGACCGGGACGTTGCCTGCCGCGGGGTGGGTGACCACGGCGGCCCCCCCGGCCGCCGCCTCATAGGCGGTCAGGCAGAAGGTCTCGGGGCACAGCGACCAGACCAGCGCCACGTCCAGCTGCAGCGCCTCGACGGCGGCGACCATGGGGGCCGGGTTGGCGGCGTCCGGGATCGCCGGGGTGAAGGCCACATTGCAGCCGCGCCCCCGCGCCTTGCCGAGGTGGTGGAAGCTGTAGCGCGGATCGTCGCCAAAGCGGCGGACGAGGTCGGCGAACACGGGCCAGCCCTTGTGCAGCACCGGCATGCCAAGAAAGCCGACCCGCAGGGGGTTGTCCGGCTCGCCCCGGCCCCGTCGCGGCGGGCCAACAGTCTCCAGTTCCGCGTGGGCGACCACCCGCTGTCGCTTCGGGGGCGACGGGAAGCGGTCGCGCCAGAGCGCCAGCGCCGCCTCGGACGGGGCGACCACCACCGGATCGAGTTCCGTCAACAGACGGGTCATGGCCGCCAGCTGGTAGGCCCGGCGGCGGCCATAGACGCAGACCTCGCAGGCCGGGCTGGACAGCGGCGGGGCCCCGCAGGCTTCGATATCGTTCCGCAGCAGGGCGTAGTTGGCGCACAGGCTGCCGAAGTCGTGCAGCCAGAACACCCCGTCGCGCGGCCGGAAGGCCTCAAGGATCGCGAGGACCGACCCGGCTTCGTGGCCGATCAGATTGTGGATGGCCCAGGTGCGCTCCGGGTTTGCCTGCAAGGCCTCGATGGCGCGGACGATGGTATCCACCGCGAACACCCCGAGAAACCGGGCATCAAGGGTGACGGCCAGGGGCGAGGCCTCGTCAGGGAGCACCATGCTCAGGCCGGACCGGGCCGGGTACAGGTGCAGGAACCGTTCATCCGCGGCGGCGGCCTGGTCGGCCTCGCGGCGCAGGACGAACTGCACCCCCCCCAGCGAGCGGGTGTAGTCATCGTGGCTGAAGGCCAGCCGCCAGGGCCGGTCGTCGGCGGCGGCGAGCGCGTCGAGCAGGACCTGCGCCGGGGGTGCCGGCAGGAGGATCGGGGCCTGCGCCAGACGCCGCGCCACCGTCTCGAACGGTTCGGCGGCGAGCGCCTCAAAGCGGTAGCCGAGGCCCAGGTTCAGGGCTCGCCCCTCGGCCCTGCCGTGATGGATCCAGTGCTCGAAGGCGTTCACGCCCGCTTCCGAGACGTCCGGATTGGCGGCGAGATAGGCGCGGGTCGAGAAGTCCGGCCGGGGGTCGCGGCCCTCGCGCGCGCCGAACAGGACAAAATGCTCCCACGGGTCCGCCCCGTTTTCGGCCACATCCGGATAGGCGGCAAGGTAGAACTCCGCGTCGAAGGCTTCGCGGACCGGATCGTGGGGAGCGTCGCTCATGCCGGTGGCGTCAGGCGGACAAGGTTGAACTTGCCCAGCCACATGAGGGCGAATACGCCGCGGCGGCGATCCGGGTTGGCGGAGGCGACCGCGTCGAGCCGCGCGGGGCCGTGAGCCAGCGCGTCGAACACCGTCCGCACGTCGCCTTCGGTCAGATGCGCGGGCATGAAGCCATAGTTGGCGATAGTCAGGCCGATCAGGTCATCCACCGCCGTCGTCGAAAGGCCGGGCGTGCGCGCGACGATCCAGTGCCCCCGCACCGTGGCGGTCGGGTGGCCGGCGAACAGGTTCAGGGGCTCGGGTCGTCCCGGCCAGGGCACGGCCGCGGGCGGGGTCGCCGGGCGCAGACTCGCCAGCTCCCGCGCCAGCGCGTCATAGCGGTGCAGCACCACGGGCCAGGCGAAGCTCTCGCAGGCCCGGGCCCGGCCCGCGATGCCCATCCGCGCCCGCAGGTCCGGCGAATCCGCAAGCCGCTGTACTGCCTCGGCAAGCGGTTCCGGGGCCACTACGGTCACGAGGCTGAGCAGGCCGACGAAGTGATCATAGCCCAGCGATTCGTCGGAATGGCTGGCGGCCAGCCGGTCGCCGCCGCCGGGCGGCGGGGCGAAGGTCGGGATGCGGTAGCCGTCAACCCCGTCGCGCACCGTGTCGCGATAGCCGTTCCAGTCGCTGACCAGCACCGGCAGGCCGGCGGCCATGGCCTCGAGCGGGGTTAGTCCGAAGGTCTCCTGGACATTGTCAGACAACGAGACGAACACGTCGGCGGCGCGCCAGGCGCTGTCATAGGCGGCGCGATCGGCACCATCGACCGTCAGGAAACGGACGTCGGGCGCGAGGGCTGCCCGCGCCTGGTCATGGGCGCGCCGGGCGTAGTCATTGGGGAAGACGCCAGCTTCGATGGCGACGATGCGGCGGCCTCCGGCGGCAGCGGTCTGGGCGGCGGCGTAGAAGGGTGCCGGGTTGGCCTTGGCGTGAAAGCTCAGGCGACCGGCGAACAGAAAGACGCTTTCGCCATCGGCCAGACCCAGGGCGGTGCGCGCGGCGCGACGCGCGGCCGGGTCGGGAGCAAACCGCTCGGTGTCGACCCCGAGCGGGATCACCGGCGTCTGCGGGCGCTGGATCCGGGTCGCGCCCAGGTGCTCCTTCGCCCAGGCCTCGTGGGTCGCGAACAGCCGGTTTACCACGTCGAGGGCGGCCCGGGAGGTGCAGATCAGGGCGTCCCATGGCTGGAACGGGGCCAGCACCATCCGGCCGATCTGGTCCATGGCCCCGGTCGAGGACAGGGTGTGGGTCACGCCGATCAGGCTGTAGGCACCCGGAGACACCGTGTTGCGCGCGTGGGCCAGTTCCGGCACCGGCGGGGCCGGGTAATAGGCGGCGCCGAGACCGCTGGCGGCTGGTCCCGTCAGCCCCTGGCTCCAGGTCACCTTGCCGCCGAAGCCGTGGCCCGCCAGCTGCCGTTCAAGGCCGACGGGATGATCGCCCGGCCCGAAGGCGGCGATCCGTCCCGTGGGCCAGGTGCGCGCCACACCCTTGATCATGGCCTCGCCGGCGCTCTGGCGGCCCATGATCTTCTTCGCGGTCGAATAGGCGTCGCCGGCGAAGAAGAGGGTGAAGGCAGGTCCGGTCACGGCTTGCCCCGTCGTTTGCCGGCCGGCGCATGGCCGGGCAGGAGATTAGCCGCCGCGACCAGGCAGGGCTTGCCGGTCTCGGCTGGCTGTAGCGTCGGCGTCACGGCGCGGACGCGCGCGGCGGCAGTCGGATCCGTGGAGAGGTTAAGCCGGTGATCCCACTTCAGGGAAAGGTTGGGGTTGTAGAAGGGATCACCATGGGCCATCAGTTTGGCCCAGCGCTCCACGAAGCGACGCCCGTCTACCGGATGGTCGATCTGGCCGCTCTTGCGACGTGAGGCGGACTCATGATGCCAGAGTACAGCGTGGGCCGAGTTGAGCACGCGGTACCCCAGCGCCGCGACCCTGAGGCAGAGATCCGTGTCATTGTAGCCGACCACCAGCCGCTCATCGAAGCCGCCCACGGCCTCGAAAAGGGCTGTCGGCAGCATCAGGCAGGCGCCTGTGACAGCAGAATAGTCTCGCGTCGAAACGAGGCTGCAGTTGAAGCCGAGAGTGCGCTGGCCGCTGACCTGGTGGCGCTGGAACTTGTGGGCGTGGTCGGCGGAGCCGCCGATGCCGAGAATGACTCCGGCGTGCTGCACCGTGCCGTCGTCATACAGCAGGGTGGCTCCGACAGCGCCGACGTCCGGCCGGCCACAGAGGGCGCGCATGTCCTCCAGCCAGCCGGGACCCAGCGCCTCGACGTCGTTGTTCATGAACAGGACACGCTCATGACCCGCGCCATGGGCGGCGACCGCGGCGTTGTTCATCGCGGAGAAGTTGAACGCGCCGGCGTACGGAAAGACTTCGATCCGGTCCCTCATCGCGGCGAGAAACGCCGCCGTTTCGGCTTCGCGCGACTGGTGATCCACGACCAGAACCGTGACCTCCTCCCCCTTCACAGTGCGGAAGATCGACTCGAGGCAGGGCTTCAGTAGGTCCACGCGATCGCGGGTCGGGATGACGATCAGCGTCCTGCCGCCGGGGTCGGGCCAGCAGATCCGATAGGTGTTGAAGTGGGGGCCGGCGATCGCCGTCGCCCCGGTCTTCAGCCGCGTCAGGTGGGCGTTCAGCGCCCCCAGGGTGGCTGCGGTGACCTCGCTCTTGCGGGCATGGCCGGCGCTGTCGCGGTGGGTGCGCCAGCGGTACAGGAAGGCCGGGATGTGGGCCACGTCCCGCGCCGCCTCGATCACCCGCAGCACGAAGTCGACGTCGGCCGAGATGGACATGCTTTCGTCGAAGCCGCCCAGCTTCAGGGCCAACTGGCGGCGCACGCAGATCGGGTGCACGACGTAGGGATGCGACAGGTAGTAGTCGTGGGAGAAGGCGGGCCGGGCGACGAAGTGCTCGATGTCATCGAGGTCGGCGCTGGTGACGATCTCATCGGCGTAGATCAGGTCCGCGCCGGTGGTCGTTGTCTCCAGCAGCCGGTAGACAGCTTCGGGTTCCAGTATGTCGTCATGGTCCATCAGGACCACATAGTCGCCGGTCGCCGACCTGAAGCCCGCATTGGTGGCCCGGGCGATGCCGCCGTTGGCCTGCCGGACGACGCGGATGCGATCGTCGCGCGCCGCCGCCTCGGCAAGGATCTGCGCCACATGCGGTGCCGTCGACCCGTCATCGACGCAGACCAGCTCCCAGCTCGGGCACCACTGCGCCTCGACGCTGGCGATCGCCTCGCGCAACCAGGCCTCCGGCGTGTTGTAAACCGGCATGACGATGGAGAGCCGGCCCGCATCAAGGGCGCGCGCGGCGGCCTGCAGTGCGGCGAGGGCGTGCAGGTCCATCTGGTCATGGCGGCTCAGCCAGCAACGCGCCTCCGGCGACCGCTCTGCGGTGAGCGGCGTGTTGGCCAGCGGCTCGCCGGTGGAGGCCAGCCGAACGGATACGACCGGGCGGGCCGACAGATCGACCTTGCCGGACAGGTCGAAGGCGAAGCCGTAGCCGACGCCGTTGCCGATGTCGGGTACGTCATCCCGCGCGGCGTCGCAGGCCCCTTCCAGCACCACCTTGCCGTTGACCAGCACCTGCAGCAGGGGCGGGGCCTTCGGCCGCAGGGGATCGCGGGCCCAGCCGCCGATCACGGCCCCCGACAGGTGCTCCACGGCCCCGACCGGCCGGCGGGCGGGGCGCAGGCCGGCGGTTTCGAGCGCGTCCTGCAGGTCCGACGCCGTCAGCACCCGCAACGCCTCGGCGTTCTGATCCGCGGCATAGCTGAGCTGGTAGTAGCCCGCGGCGGCCACCAGATCCTTGCGCAGACGCTCCAGATGGCCGCGCTGCAGCAGCAGATCAGCGTCGCCGACTCGCAGGCCGCTGGCCTGGGCGTAGCTGGCGGCCGCGCCCTCCAGATCCCCCGACTCCTTCAGGGCGTGGCCCCGCTGCACCCAGATGTCGAAGTCGTCGGGGTGGAACGCAAGATGGCGGGCGTAGGCGGCCGCGGCGGCAGGCCAGTCCGCGGCGTCGCGAGCGCGATCGCCGTCCCCCCTGTGGTCCGCTTCCGGGAGGGGCAGGGCCGGCTGCGCTTTCGCAGGCAGAAAGCCGATGCGCCGGAGCGTCCTCTTGATCGCGCGTTTCATCCCGCCCCGGAAAGTCCTTTGACGGCGCGAAGCCATAGTGGCAGTTCGAACGTGGGTAAACCGCTCTGAGACGACGGCAGCGTGACGGTGCGCGTGGCGGAACCCCGGTCGAGTTGTGAGCAGGGGCGTATGGTCATGATGGGCGCGACTTTCCGGTGCAACATCTGCGGCTCCCCCTCGATCTTCATGCCCTCCGGCGACTGGCGCGAGGCCCCCTCATGCCAGACCTGCGGATCCTCGGTGCGGATGCGCTCGGTCATCCACGCCCTGACCGGGCGACTCTATGGCGCGCCGCGGGCGCTTCCGGATCTGGGCCCGGATCCGCGGGCCGGGCTTGGGCTTAGCGACTGGGAGGTCTACGCCGCCGGTCTTGAGCGCGTGTTCCACTACCGCAACACCTTCTATCATCAGGAGCCGCGCCTCGACATTTCCGCCCCTGATCCGGCCTTTCACGGCGTCGCCGATTTCCTGATCTCTTCGGACGTGTTCGAGCACGTCGCCGAGCCCGTATCCGCTGCCTTTGACGGCGCGTGGGAGGTTCTGAGGCCTGGGGGGGTCCTGATCCTGACCGTGCCCTACGGCGATGATCCGTTCACCCGCGAGCACTATCCGGGCGTTTGCGATCTCAAGGTGCTGGAGCTCGGCGGCGACTGGATCGTCGTGACCCGCGCGGCAAATGGCGGAGTTGGTCTGGACCTCAAGCCGGTGTTTCACGGGGGACCGGGATCGACCCTCGAGATGCGCCTGTTCGGATTACAGGACATCTTCCGGGCGCTGGAGGCGGCAGGCTTCGGGGAAGTGCAGCTGCACGAGGCGGCGGACCCTGAATGGGGCGTGTTCCCGCCTCACAGTTACGGTCTTCCGATCAGCGCCGTCAGGCATTGATTGCCACCGGGTCCCCCTTTAACTGCCCTTGGGAGCGGCAACGAGGGGGCGACCCGCATGACCATCAGCACCGCTGATCTGGAGGCGTGGTGCCGGGACGGCTTTCTGATCGTCAGGGGGGCGGTTTCGCGCGAGCAGCTCGACGCCGTGGTCGGTACAGTCGATGCGGAATGGCAGGCGCGGGCCGGCAACGACCACGTGATCGATATCCTCAGCGGCGAGCGGATCGACGAGAGTATGCGTCTTGCGGACGCCAGTCCCGATCTGCGTCGGCAGGTCCACAAGCTGAACAACCTTTTCCTGCGCCGCGAGACGGTGCGCGAGGCTGCCTATGCGCCCCGGCTGAAGGCTGCGCTGGAGGCGCTGCTTGAAGGGGAGCCGTTGATCTGCAACTCGCTGAATTTCGAGCGCGGGAGCCAGCAGCCGTTCCATCTGGATACGTGGCACATGCCGCCCCCGGTCGAGGACCGGATGGTGGCAGTCAACATCGCCATCGATCCGATGACTCCGACCAACGGGCCCTTCGTCTACAACCCGGGCAGTCACCTGATCGACTACTACCGCTTCTCCAGCGGCCATATCGCGGCGGTGGACGGGGAACTTCACCTCTGTGCGGCGTACATGCAGTCCGAGCCGGAACGTTTGGGGCTGAAGGCCGAGACGGCGGCGCTCGAGCCCGGAGACGCCTTCATCTGGCACGCCAGGCTCTATCACGGCGGCGCGCCTATTCTCGATCCCAATGCCACGCGCCGGAGCCTCTTGGTGCACTACTGGCGAGCTGGCGACCTTGAGGCCGGCCGCGTGCGTTCTGACGCCAACGGAGCCTGGCTGCGTCAAACACTGCGCGGGGAGCTGGCCCCCGCATGACGCCGATCCTTTTGTCGCCGCGCCGTTTCGGGGATGACCGGGGCTGGTTCAGCGAGGTGTATGTGGAGGGGCGCTGGCGGGCGGCGGGGGTGGCGGACCGGTTCGTGCAGGACAACCAGTCGTTCTCGGCCCAGGTGGGGACGCTGCGGGGGATCCATTTCCAGCGCGGACCGCATGCCCAGGCCAAGCTGGTGCGCTGCGTGCGCGGGGCGATCCTGGATGTGGCGGTGGACCTCAGGGCCGGCTCGCCGACCTACGGGCGCCATGTGGCGGCGGAGCTGAGCGCGGCCAACGGCTGGCAGCTGTATGTGCCGGTGGGCTTTGGCCATGCCTTCGTGACCCTGACGCCGGACACCGAGGTGGCCTACAAGGTGTCTGACGTCTATGCGCCGGACTGCGACGGCGGGGTGGCGTGGGACGATCCGCAGATCGGCGTCGACTGGCCGCTGCCGCCGGGCGGGCCGGTGCTGTCGGCCAAGGATGCGGCCCTGCCGCGGCTGGCGGATTTCGACAGTCCCTTTGACTATGACGGGACGCCGCTGGGCGCCCTGGGCGAGCCGGTTCAGGTCTGAGGGCCAGAGCTCAGAGAGGCAGGACGATGCGTATTCTGGTCACCGGCGGCGCCGGCTTCATCGGCTCGGCCCTGACGCGGCGGCTGATCCGGCACACCGGGCACGAGGTGCTGGTGTTCGACAAGCTGACCTATGCGGGGGTGCTGAGCTCGCTGGAGCCGGTGGCGACGAGCAACCGCTACGGCTTCGTCCAGGCCGACGTCTGCGATGCGGAGGCGGTGGCCAAGGCCCTGGCCGAGTTCCGGCCGGACGTGGTGGCGCATCTGGCGGCCGAGAGCCACGTCGACCGCTCGATCGACGGGCCCGGGGCCTTCATCCAGACCAATGTGGTCGGCACCTTCGTCATGCTGCAGCAGGCGCTGGGCTACTGGCGGGGCCTGGACGAGGCGGGCCGGGCGGCCTTCCGCTTCCACCATATCTCGACCGACGAGGTGTTCGGCTCCCTGGGCGAGACCGGGCTGTTTTCCGAGACCACGCCCTACGATCCGCGTTCGCCCTATTCGGCCTCCAAGGCCGGGTCGGACCATCTGGTGCGGGCCTGGGGCCACACCTGGGGCCTGCCGGTGCTGGTGACCAACTGCTCCAACAACTACGGCCCCTATCACTTCCCGGAAAAGCTGATCCCGCTGATCATCATCCGGGCCCTGAAGGGCGAGCCCCTGCCGGTCTATGGCGACGGCTCCAATGTGCGCGACTGGCTGTTTGTGGACGACCATGCGGCGGCGCTGCAGGCGGTGTTCGAGCGCGGCCGGCCGGGCCAGACCTACAATGTCGGCGGCGACGCCGAGCGCAGGAACATCGAGGTGGTGCTCACCATCTGCGGCCTGCTGGACCAGCGCCGGCCGCGGGCCGATGGAGCGCCGTACGCCGACCAGATCACCTTCGTCACCGACCGGCCGGGCCACGACCAGCGCTACGCCATCGACGCGGCCAAGCTGAAGCGCGAGCTGGGCTGGGCCCCCTCGGTCAGCTTCGAGGAGGGCATCGCCCGCACCGTCGACTGGTACCTGGAGAACCCCGGCTGGTGGCAGGACATCCTCGACCGCCGCTACGCCACGGAGCGCCTCGGCACGGGGTCGGGGACCGGCGGTGGCTGAGATCCGCGACATCCTGGTGACCGGCGGGGCCGGCCAGGTCGGGCTGGCGCTGCGCCGGCTCGACTGGCCCGCGCCGTTCCGGCTGGTCGCCCCGACCCGGGCCGAGCTGGACCTGACCGACGCCGGCGCTGTCGAGGCCCTGTTCGCGCGGCACGCCTTCGCCGCGGTGATCAATCCGGCGGCCTGGACCGCGGTGGACAGGGCCGAGAGCGAGCCGGCGGCGGCCTTCGCCGCCAATGCGACGGCCCCGGCGCGGCTGGCGGAGGCCTGCCGCGCCGCCGACATCCCGCTGGTCCATGTCTCCACCGACTATGTGTTCGACGGGGCGCTGGCGTGGCCTTACCGCGAGGACGATCCGGTCGCGCCGCCCGGGGTCTATGGCGCCTCCAAGCTGGCCGGGGAGCTGGCGGTGCGGGCCATCCAGCCGCGCTCGGTGGTGCTGCGCACCGCCTGGGTGGTCAGCCCGGACCGCGCCAACTTCCTGAAGACCATGCTGCGGCTGGCGGCCGAGCGCGACGTCGTGCGGGTGGTGGCGGACCAGCACGGCTGCCCGACCGCGGCGGCGGACATCGCTGCGGCCCTGCAGACCATCACCCTGAAGCTGATCGCCGACCGCGAGGCCCCGACCGGGGTGTTCCACTTCGCCGGGGCCGGCGAGACCTCCTGGGCCGGCTTCGCCGAGGCCATCTTCGCCGCCAGCCGGGCCCGGGGCGGGCCGTCGGCGACGGTCGAGCCGATCCCCACCACCGAGTATCCGACGCCGGCGCGGCGTCCGGCCAACTCCCGGCTGGACTGCCGCCGCATCACAGAAGCCTACGGCATCATCCCGCGCGACTGGCGCGCGGCGACCGACGAGATCACCGGCCAGGTGCTGGCCGCCAGCGCGGAGGGCGCAACCCCATGAAGGGCATCATCCTGGCCGGCGGCTCGGGCACGCGGCTGCACCCCATGACGCGGGTGACGTCCAAGCAGCTGATGCCGATCTACGACAAGCCGATGATCTACTATCCGCTGTCGACCCTGATGCTGGCCGGCATCCGCGAGATCCTGCTGATCTCGACCCCGCGCGACACGCCGTCGTTCCAGGACCTGCTGGGCGACGGCTCGCAGTGGGGGCTGGACATCCGCTACGCCGTCCAGCCCAGCCCCGACGGGCTGGCGCAGGCCTATCACATCGGCGCCGACTTCGTGGCCGGCGGGCCCTCGGCGCTGATCCTCGGCGACAACATCTTCTACGGCCACGGCCTGACCGAACTGGTCGCCGGGGCCCGGGCGCGGCTGGACGCCGGCGACCGCGGGGCCACGGTGTTCGCCTACCATGTGGCCGATCCGGAGCGGTACGGGGTGGTCGCCTTCGACCAGGACATGCGCGCCCGCTCGATCGAGGAGAAGCCCCCGGTCCCGCAGTCCAGCTGGGCCGTCACGGGCCTGTATTTCTACGACGCCGACGTGGTCGACATCGCCGCCAGCCTGAAGCCCTCGGCCCGCGGCGAGCTGGAGATCACCGACGTCAACCGCGCCTATCTGGAGCGCGGCGACCTGTCGGTCGAGGTCATGGGCCGCGGCTACGCCTGGCTCGACACCGGCACCCCCGACAGCCTGATCGAGGCGGCCGAGTTCGTCCGCACCCTGGAGAAGCGCCAGGGCTTCAAGATCGCCTGCCCCGAGGAGATCGCCTTCCAGAAGGGCTTCATCGACGCCGCCGGCATGCAACGCCTGATCGACCAGCTCGGGAAGAGCGCGTATGGGGCGTATCTCCGGGGGGTGATGGGGGGCTGAGGACGGCCAGGCCGCCATGCGAGCCGTACTTCCCGGTTTCTTGCGTCGCTGGGGCTGGCTAAGGATGGAGACCCCCGAGTCAGGGGGCCTGGAGTCGATCGCCTTGCGCAGACAACGTAGCCCCGAAATCAACCTTCTCGGCCTCAACGAACTGGTCGAACTGGACAGGTGGGCCCTTGAGCGCCGATCCCGCGGGCTCGCCTGCACGGCCTTTCTCGGATACCAGCAGACGCTTTGCCGGATCCTCGGGCGATACAAGCTGTACCTCGCCACAACCGATGTCGGTTTTGGGGCCCACGTGATGCTCGACGGTATTTGGGAAAGCTGGCTGACCGTCTTCATGGCCCGGCGCGTCCAGCCCGGCATGTATGTGGCCGACGCGGGCGCCAATCACGGCTATTACACCCTTCTTTTTGCTGATCTGGTCGGCCCCGCGGGCCGTGTCGCAGCCATCGAGCCGAACCCGGCGACGGCGACCCTGCTCCGGCGCTCGGTGTCGGTGAACGGCTTCGCCAGCCGTACGGAAATCCATGAGCGGGCGCTTACGGATACGGACGGCACCACCCTCGCGTTCCACATGCCCGCCGGAGAGCCGAAGAATGCGCGCGTCGTCGACGCTACGCTTCAGGGGCACCCCGAGGTGCACGCCGTCACCAGCGCCCGGCTCGACACCCTGCTGGGCCACTGGCCGCAACTCGACTTCCTGAAGATCGATGTCGAGGGCGCCGAGGAGGCGATGTTGTCGGGCGCCTGGGGGCTGATCGAGCGCCACAGGCCGCAGATGGTTCTGGAGTACAATGCCAGCCGGGTCACAGATGGCGACGGGCTGCTGAACCGTCTCGCGTCAGTCTACGGGCGCATCCGCTGGATCGACTACGAGAGCCAGCTCAGGGACGTCAGCCGGGCCGAACTCACCGACGCCTCGAACCAGGAAGACTGGCTACTGTATCTCGCGCCGTGATCAGCCGACTTTCTCGAGATCGAAGTCGACGAGCCGGGCCTTACCGGCGATCGCGCCCTGCATCAGCACGAGGCGAAACTCTGCCGATGCGGCGACGTCCCAGTCATTGACTATAGCCACGGCATGGAGGCCCGGCTTACCCGGCTTCTCGATGTGCTGGTCAAACTGCTGGTGGCGCCCCCAGTGAAATCCAAGAATGACATTGGCGGCGTCGTCGTCGATCCAGACCTTGGCCTCCGCCCGCCAACGGCCGGGCGGGAGGGTGACATAGGGCCCATAGACCACGATGCGCGGCCGGCCGGTCAGGTCGACCTCGAAGCGGGGACCGACCACCGGATTGCGGGTGTCGTAGAGGAACAGCTTCGGGGCGATGCGCACGCGCGCGCCGACGGGGGGGCGTCCCTGGCGGTACAGCGACATGACCTCGGCCGCCGCCCCCTCGCCCTTCGGGCGCGCCGGCCGGGCGGGAGCCGCGACCGTCAGGCCGGGCCACAGGGTGACAGCCTCGCCGGGCGCCAGCGAGGCGCCCCCGATCACCGGGATGTCGTCCGGCACATCGCAGGCTTCCGCGTGGATCTGACTGGCGGTCCACAAGGCCTGCGGGAACTGGGGCAGCACCGTCTCGCCGAGGCGGCGTACGGACGATTCGGGGTCGGTCAGGACAATGACATCCGGCGCCGCGCCGCTATGGCGCACGTGGCCCATCTCCTGCGCCAGCACCACCGCCTTCGGATCCTTCAGCACGCTCGGCCCGAGGTCGACGGTCCAGCACACCGGCGTCAGTCCGGCCGCTGCAACGGCGTCGGTCACGCGCCGCCGCCATTCCGGTTCCGTCGCGGACGGGGTCAGAATGACCCAGCGGGCTCGGCTCACGCGGCCCTCAGCCAGGTGTAGATGTCGACGGCCTCCTCGATGTCGTCGAACATCTTGGCCTTGCCGTTCTCGATGATCAGGGCCCGTTCGCACAGGGAGGCGATCAGGTGCATGTCGTGCGAGGCCATCAGGAAGGCGCGGTCGCCGCGGCGCTCGAACAGTTCCTGGCGGCACTTCTCCTGGAAGCGGGCGTCGCCGACCGCCACCAGCTCGTCGATCAGGTAGCAGTCGAACTCGATGGCCAGCGACAGGCCGAAGGCCAGGCGCGCGCGCATGCCCGAGGAATAGTGCTTCACCGGCATCTTCAGCTTGGAGCCCAGCTCGGCGAAGGCGTCGACCCGCTCACGGATGTCGGCGGCGTCCTTGCCGTAGATGCGGGCGATGAAACGGATATTGTCCAACCCCGACAGGCTGCCCTGGAAGCCGCCGCCGAAGCCGATCGGCCAGGAGGCCTTCATGCGCCAGTCGATCAGGCCCGCGGACGGCGACAGCACGCCGCCAAGGATCTTGATCAGGGTCGACTTGCCCTGGCCGTTGCGGCCCAGCACGGCGAGCCGCCCCGACGGCGCGAGCGTGAAGTTGAGATCCTTGAACAGGGGGCGCGAGGCGGTCTCGTAGGCCTTGGACAGACCCTCGACGACCAGACCCGGCGCGGGGGGGAAGGGCGACATCAGTCCTGGCGGTGCTCCCTGACCCCCGCCCAGATGAGCCAGCCGACGCCGTAGATCAAGACGCAGGTGGCCAGGACGGTCAGGATCGACAGCCAGCGGCGCGGCTCGATGGCTTCGTCCGGCCGGTGCGGGCTGACGATGCGGTCGAGGTACAGGCGCTGGCGGCGCGCCTCCTGCTCGGCGGTGACGACCGCTGCGGTGGCCTGCGCCAGCTCGCGGTCGGCCAGCTCACGGTTCAGGCGCAGGGTCTCGAACATGCCGACGCGCGGGGCCAGCGAACCGGGGCCGCCGGACAGCTTGGCCTGTTCGGCCGCGATCTGGGCCTCAAGGGAGGCGATGCGGTCGTCGAGGGCCGCGAGCATCGGGCTTTGCGGCGCGCTGGCGGCCACCTGGGCGCGCTCGGCGCGCAGCTCGGCGGCTGCGCCGAGCAGGCCGCCGATCAGCTCGCCGCGGATGCGGGCCGTGGCCTCGGGGTCGACGAAGGCCTCGCTGTTGCGGAAGGCGGTTAGCTGGGCCTCGGCTTCGGCGAGGCGCTGGCGGGCGACCGCGCGCGCGGCATTGGCCTCGGCGATGGCGTTGGCCGAGGAACGTTCGTTGAGCTCGTTGATCAGCTGTTCGCCGCCGGCCAGCAGGGTCTCGGCCATGGCCTGGGCGTCGTCCGGACGGAAGGCCTCTACGGTCAGGGTGCTGATCCCGGTGGTCGCGTCATAACCGACGGTGACGAACCGCTTCAGCGCCTTGTGCAGGCCTTCCTGGGTGCGGCTCTCGCCCAGGCGCGGATAGGCGGAGAACGGGTCCGCGCCGCGGTTCAGCACCACGGGCAGATCGAACTCTTCCGACAGGTCCGCAGCCCCGGCGCGCGAGGTGATGAATTCGTGCACGGCGAAGGCGTCGCTCTGGGCCGGGCTGACGCCGATGCCCTGCAGGGCCATGCCCAGCGTGCCGGTGTTGGTCTGGCCGGCCGTCCGCACCACGAACTGCGCCTCCGACACATACCGCGGCGAAGCGATGAAGAGAAAATAGATCGCCGCGATCAGGGTCGGCAGGACGATGACCAGCAGGGCGCCCCACGGCAGCCGGTCGCGCCAGCCACCGCCGCTGTCGAAGTCGCCGAGCCCCTTGGGAAGGGGGCCGAGGAAGGTGACCTTGGTGTCGCTCATCTCGTTCTCGATTTCACCGGGCGGGTCCGGTCATTCCAGATCGACGCGGTTCTTGGCCCCGGCCAGCAGCAGCAGGCCGAAGACTTGCATCACGGTGCCCATAAACCAGGCGTAGGAGGCATTGTAGTAGGTCGGGGCGATATGGCCGAATACCCCGTCGCGTACCATCTCGATACCATGCGGGAAGGGGAACCAGAGCAGCACCTCGCGAAACTGTTGCGGGATCCAGTGGAGCATGAAGAAGGCACCGGAGATGGGAATCATCGAATAGGTCAGGACCGGCACGAGACGCTCCATGATGTCAAAGCGCGACGACAGGCCGGCGAAGGCCAGTCCGATCCCGAAGCCGACCCAGGCGGTCGTGAACCAGCCCGCATAGAGCAGAAGCCAGTTGTGCGGAAGCTCGACCTGGCCGAGCGCCAGCAGCACGATATAGACGATGATGAAGGCGGCCGTTCCGCCAAGGAACTCCAGCAGATTGCGCGCGAGGAAGATGTGCAGCGTGCGGATCTGGCGGTGATGCAGCAGGCCGACATTGCCGCTCAGGGCCCCGACGCTGAAGCTGATCATGTGCCGGTACAGCAGCAGGCACATGTACCCGGTCATGATGAAGGGGCCGATGCGGATGCCGTGCTCGTACTCCGGCTTGATCGCCGACCAGAGCAGCAGAACGCCGAAGCAGAACAGCAACGGCTCGCCGATCACCCACGCGAAGCCCAAGCCCTCCCGGCCGAACCGGGTAGACATCTCGCGCCGCATCAGGGCGCCGATGATCCGGAACTGTCTGGCCGGGGCTTGCAGCATGAGGGTGCGCGGGTCTCCGATGCCGCCCCGCGGGGACCGGGCTTGGGACGAGGGTTAGCGCGAGAGGGCGGGTGCGGACAAGCGCGATGCGCGCCTCCTCACCCCGCCTCTCGGCGGGCGGTCTCCAGATCGTCGGGGCGGCCGACGTCCAGCCAGTCCTCGTGCAGGGGGAAGACCCCCACGCCGCGACCGTCATCGGTGAGGCGCTTGAGGGCGTCGGTCATGTCGAAGCGCTCGCCCGGCGGCAGGATGTCCAGTGCCCGCGGCGACAGGGCGTAGATGCCGCAGTTCACCAGCCATTCGTAGGTCGGCTTCTCCACCAGGCCGGTCATGAAGCGGTCGCCGTCGGTCTCGACCACGCCGAAGGCCGCCTGCATGCGCTCGCGCCGGACGCACAGGGTGGCGTCGCCTCCGTGATCGCGGTGGAAGTCCAGCAGACCGCCGAAGTCGACCCGGGTCAGCAGATCCCCGTTCATCACCAGAAGGGGAGCGTCCAGCGGCTCCTTCAGCAGGGACAGCGCGCCGGCGGTGCCCAGCGGCGCCTCCTCTCGCAGATAGTCGATCTCGACCCCGAAGGCCGAGCCGTCGCCGAAGTGGTCAGTGATGATCTCGGCCAGATAGTTCACCGCCAGGCGGAAGCGACGGAAGCCCCGGGCCCGCAGCCGCTCGAGGATCGTCTCGAGCAGGGGTCGGCCGCCGACCTTGAGCATGGGCTTGGGGCAGGTGTGGGTCAGGGGAGCGAGGCGCACGCCTCGACCGCCGGCCATGATCACTACCAGATTGTCCCGCTCGGCCGGGGTTGCCGGGGCGTCGGGGAACAGGCCGACCACGCGGCCGGCGGCGTCGACCACCGGGGCCATGGCCACGCCGCGCTCTTCGAGCCTGCGGCGGGTGACGGCCGCGGCCTCGCCCTTCGCCGGAATGGTCAGGGGGGCCAGGTTGGCGACCGCCCGGACCGGGTCCTCAAGCCGCACGCCGCGCAACAGGCCGCGGCGCACGTCGCCGTCGCTGACGGTGCCGACCAGCCGGCCCTCGGGATCGACCAGCACGATCAGCTTTTGGCGGGCGGCGTCGAGCCGGCCGATGGCCTCAACCAGCGGGGCCTCGGGCGCGACCAGATTGGCCTCAAGCCCGAAGCGGGGATCCGGCCGGGGGCGGCTCACACCGCGTACTCCCGTGGGCGGTAGAGATCGGCGTGGGCGCGGATGAAGTCGGTGGTGCGGGCGAGGCCGTGATCCAGGGTGACGGTCGGGGCCCAGCCCAGACGCGCTCGGGCATGGCCGGCGTCGGCGATCAGCCGCATCACCTCGCTGGCCTCCGGCCGCAGCCGCTCGGCCTCGCTGATGACCTCGAAGTCGGCACCGGTGACGGCCCGGACCCGGTCGATCAGCTCCGACACCGAGGTCTCGACGCCGGTGCCGAGGTGGATGGTCTCGCCCTCGATGCCCGGCGTCAGGGCGGCGCGCACAAAGCCCTCGACCGTGTCGTCGACGAAGACAAAGTCGCGGGTCGGGCGCAGGTCGCCCAGCCGCACGGTCTGGCCGGCGAGGGCCTGGGTGATCAGGGTCGGGATCACCGCCCGGGCGCTCTGGCGCGGGCCGAAGGTGTTGAACGGCCGCAGGGTCACCACCGGGGTGCCGAAGCTGAGACAGTAGCTCTCGGCCAGCTTGTCCGCGCCGATCTTGGTGGCGGAATAGGGCGACTGGCCGACCAGCGGATGGGCCTCGGTCATGGGGACGATCTTCGCCGTGCCATAGACCTCGCTGGTCGAGACATGCACCACCCGCGACAGGCCGTGCCGCCGCGCCGCCTGCAGCACGTTCAGGGTGCCGATAACATTGGTGCGGACGTAGCTTTCGGGCGCCTGGTAGGAATAGGGGATGGCGATCAGGGCCCCGAGGTGCAGGGCGACGTCGCAGCCCTCGGCAGAGGCCTCGACGCTGTCGCGATCGGCCAGATCGCCGCGCACCACCTCGATGTCGCCGCGCGCCGGGCTGCGGTCCAGCCAGCCGGCCCCGCCGTGCGAGGTGTAGCGGACGAAGGCCCGCACCCGGGCACCGAGCCCGACCAGCCGCTCGACCAGATGGCTGCCGATGAATCCTCCCGCGCCGGTGACCAGCACGGTCCGGCCGGCGAACGCGGCGGGGTCGACAGGCGTATCGCTCATGGTCAGGACGCCCCCGGCGCTGATTCCCTCTGCCGTACTTTACCAGCGGGCGGGGCGGCGGCCATGCTTGAACCGGATTGAGTCGGGGAGGCGGCGATGATCGGCGACAGACGGGTGCTGGCCCTCGTGCCGGCGCGGGCCGGGTCGCAGGGCCTGCCGGGCAAGAATATGCGGCCGCTGGCGGGCAAGCCGCTGGTGGACTGGACGCTGGAGGCGGCCGCCGCCTCGACCCTGATCGACCATGTGCTGGTCTCGAGCGATGATGCGCAGGTGCTGGCGCGGGTGCAGCCACCGATGCAGGCGCTGGAACGGCCGGCGGCGCTGGCGGGGCCCGAGGCCTCGGTGATCGATGCCATCGCCCATGCGCTCCAGCACACCGGCGCGGGCTGGGACTATGTGGTGCTGCTGCAGCCGACCTCGCCGCTGCGCCTGACCGCGGACATCGATGCGGCGATCCGCCTGTGCGACGAGAGCGGCGCGCCGGCGGTGCTGACCGTCTCGCCGACCCTGAAGCCGGACCGCTTCCACGGCACGCTGGGAGCCGACGGGCACCTCGTGCTCGACCCCGGGCGCGAGGGGGAGGGCGTGGTGCTCAACGGTGCCGTCTATGTCGGGCGGCCCGACCGGCTGCTGGCCGACCGGACCTTCCTGACCGACGGAACCCGCGCCCTCGTCATGCCGCCCGAACGCGGCCAGGACATCGACACCCTGTACGACTTCGTCGTCGCCGAGGCTCTGATGCCCCACGCCCGGGCCTTCGCTGCCACCGGCATGCCGGCGGTGCGGCGGTAGCCCTCGGTAGATCTCGCACAGCCCGGCCGCGGCGCTGAATCCGCCCTGGCGGATTCAGCCATGCTGAGTGGGGCGCGGCTTTCGGGCCGTTCTCAGTAGATCTCGAACAGCCCGGCCGCGCCCATGCCGCCGCCGACGCACATGGTGACGATGCCGTACTTCGCGCCGCGGCGCTGGCCCTCGATCAGGACGTGGCCGGTCATGCGCGCGCCCGACATGCCATAGGGGTGGCCGATCGAGATGGCACCGCCCGAGACGTTGAGCCGCTCGTTCGGGATGCCGAGCCGGTCGCGGCAGTAGAGCACCTGCACGGCGAAGGCCTCGTTCAGCTCCCAGATGCCGATGTCATCGACGGTCAGGCCATGCTGCTTCAGCAGCTTCGGCACGGCGAACACCGGGCCGATGCCCATCTCGTCGGGATCGCAGCCGGCCACGGCCATGCCGACATAGCGGCCCAGCGGGGTGATGCCGCGCCGCTCCGCCGCCTTCGCCTCCATCAGAACCGAGGCCGAGGCCCCGTCCGACAGCTGCGAGGCGTTGCCTGCGGTGATGAAGCGGCCCTGGGGGATCTTCTCGCCGCCGCCGAACACCGGCTTTAGCGACTGCAGCCCCTCAAGCGTGGTTTCGGGCCGGTTGCCCTCGTCCTTCGCCAGGGTGACCTCCTTCGCCGAGGTCTGGCCGGTGGCCTTGTCGACCACCTGCATGGTGGTGGTTATGGGGACGATCTCGGCGTCGAGTCGGCCGGCGGCCTGGGCCTCGGCGGTACGCTGCTGCGACTGCAGGGCGTAGTCGTCCTGGACGTCGCGCGAAATGCCGTAGCGGTCGGCCACGACCTCGGCCGTCTCCAGCATGGACATATAGATGTGGGGCGACAGGGCCAGCAGCGCCTCGTCCTTCATCCGGTACAGGTTCATGTGCTGGTTCTGGACCAGCGAGATCGACTCCAGCCCGCCGCCGACAGCGACCTGCTGGCCGTCATGGATGACCTGCTTCGCCGCCGTGGCGATGGCCATCAGGCCCGAGGCGCACTGACGGTCCAGGGTCATGCCCGAGACTTGCGACGGAAGGCCAGCGGCCAGGGCGATCTGGCGCGCCACATTGGTACCGGTCGCCCCCTGCTGCAGGGCGGCCCCCATGACGACATCCTCGATCTCGCCTGGATCGACGCCGGCGCGCGCCACTGCATGGCGGACGGCATGGGCCCCGAGGCCCTGGGCCTGGGTGTCGTTGAAGGCGCCCCGGTAGGCACGCCCGATCGGGGTTCGGGCCGTCGAGACGATGACCGCTTCACGCATGGCATTCTCCCTGTGTGCTCTCGGACAAGCCTAGGCAGCTTCCGTAGCGTCAAGGCAAGTCGGTCAGCCCTTGAGCGCCGCCTGCAGCTTGCCCAACTCGATCATGCCCTGGGCCGCGCCCATCTCGGGCACGATCTCGCCGGTCCGGTCGCTGATCTCGTCGATGCGGGCGGCAACCTGTTCCGGCGCATCCTCGCCGGTGGCGCGGATGCCCTGGGTCAGGGTGACATTGGCGCGCTCGAAGCCGCCGGCACCGGCGGCGAGGATCATGCGCGTTGGGGCGGCCTCACTGACCAGATAGAGCAGGCCCGGGGTCACCAGTTCTGGACCGAGATGCTCCAGCGGCAGGGTGCCGGCGAAGTCCTCGGTCATGCGGGTGTGGGCGGTCGGTGCCAGGCAGTTGACCCGGATATCGTTCTTCTGGCCCTCAATCGACAGGGTCTGCATCAGCCCCACCAGCGCCATCTTGGCGGCACCGTAGTTGGACTGGCCGAAGTTGCCGTACAAGCCCGACGACGAGGTGGTCATGGCGATGCGGCCATAGTTCTGGGCCCGCATGATCTCCCACACCGCCTTGGTGCAGTTGACCGCGCCCATCAGGTGCACATCGACGACGAAGCGGAAGTCCTCCAGCTCCATCTTGGCGAAGGTCCTGTCGCGCAGCACGCCGGCGTTGTTGACGAGGATGTCGATCCGGCCCCACTGCGACATGGCCGCCGCGACCATGGCCTGGATCGCGTCGTAATCGGTGACGGAAGCCGCGCTGGCGATGGCCTCGCCACCGAGGGCCTCGATCTCGGCGACCACGGCCTCGGCTGCGGTGGCGGAGCCGCCGGAGCCATCCCGGGCACCGCCCAGATCATTGATGACCAGCCGGGCTCCGCGCCGCGCCAGGCCCAGGGCGTGCTCGCGTCCCAGCCCTCCACCCGCGCCGGTGACAATGGCCACGCGTCCGTCGAACCGCATCGGTTGTCCTCCCTTGTCGCTGGTTACCGATCTAGCATGCCCGCTTGTGTTGGAAAGGTGCCACAATTCTGCAATTGTGATCGGCTATCGGCCCTGTTGTGGCGGCTCGCTGTTCGTCATCACGAGCGGTGGAGGGAAGGTCCGGCGACGGACGCGGGTTTTTCAAGATCGAGAGATGAGGACGATCATGAAGGTGAAGTTGCTGGCGGGCGTCGCCGCCCTCGGCCTGATGTCCGCGACGGCGGCGTCGGCGGATCCGAACGGTTGGTACGGCGCGGTGGACGCCGGCTTCCACACGATGGAGGACGGGATCAACGCCGAGTCCTCGACGACGGGGGCGAACTGGAACTGGGAAGTGAACAATGGCTGG
>JAPZRF010000033.1 GCA_027531145.1 Brevundimonas sp.
TTGCCGGCACCGCCAGACAGGCTGTCGGTGCCCGTGCCGCCGGTGATGGTGTCGTTGCCGTCACCGCCGGTCAGGGTGTCGTTGTCGGCACCACCCAGCAGGGCGTCGTTGCCGGCGCCGCCGAAGATGTTGTCGGTGCCCGTACCGCCGTCGATCGAGTCGTTGCCCGCATCGCCGGAGATGTTGTCGACGCCAGTGCCGCCCAGGATGGTGTCGTTGCCGTCCTGACCGGAGACGTTGTCGTCACCCCCGCCCGCGTTGATCGAGTCGTTGCCCGCGCCGGCCGAGATGCCGTCGACGCCATCGCCCGAGGTGATGGTGTCAGCGCCGTCGCCGCCGGTGATGGTGTCGCTGCCGGCGCCGGTGGTGACGCTGTTCGCGCCCGCACCGCCGGTCAGGCTGTTGTTGCCGTCGCCGGCGTCGATGGTGTCGTTGCCGTCACCGCCGTCGATGGTGTCGTTGCCGACGCTAGCGGTGATGGAGTCCGCACCCGCGCCGCCGGTCAGGTTGTTGTTGCCGGCGCCGGCGTCGATGGTGTCGTTGCCGTCACCGCCAGCGATGGTGTCGTTGCCGGTGCCCGCCGTGATGGTGTCGGCGCCCGCACCGCCGTCGACGGTGTTGTTGCCGTCGCCGGCCACGATGGTGTCGTTACCTTCACCGCCGACGATGGTGTCGTTGCCCGCGCCGGTGTTGACGTTGTTGGCACCCGCACCCGCGTTGACATTGTTGGCGCCCGCGCCGGCCACGATGGTGTCGTTGCCGTCGCCGCCGGTGATGGTGTCGTTGCCGGTGCCCGAGGTGATGCTGTCAGCGCCCGCGCCGCCATCGACGGTGTTGGCGCCGTCGCTGGCCACGATGGTGTCGTTGCCGTCACCGCCGTTGACGGTGTCGTTGCCGGTGCCCGCGGTGATGCTGTCATTGCCGCCGTCGCCGCCGACCGCGTTGTTGCCGTCGCTGGCGTCGATCGTGTCGTTGCCGTCACCGCCGTTGATCACGTCGTTGCCGGTGCCCGCGCTGACCGAGTCGTTGCCGCCGTCGGCCGAGATCGTGTTGGCACCCGCGCCGGCCACGATCGTGTCGTTGCCGTCGCCGCCCCACAGGGTGTCGTTGCCGCCGGCCGCGTTGATGTTGTCGTTGCCGTTGTCGCCGAACACCAGGTTGGCGCCCGCCAGCACGTTGATCACGTCGTTGCCGTCGTTGCCGGCCACCGTGTCATTGTCGGCGCCGCCGGTGATGGTGTCGTTGCCTTCGCCGCCGAGCACCGAGTTGTTGCCGTCGCCGGCGTCGATGGTGTCGTTGCCGTTCTGGCCGAACACGGT
>JAPZRF010000013.1 GCA_027531145.1 Brevundimonas sp.
AGATCGTGGACGGGGTGGCCCTGACCGTCGGAGTGGACAATGTGTTCGACGAGTACCCGGACTTCACCCCCGCCGCGCTCAACTCGAACGGCGTGCTGGGCTTCCCCTTCTACTCCCCGTTCGGCTTCAACGGTCGGTACGTGTATTCGCGGCTCAGCCTCCACTGGTGACTCAAGCGGCCCTGCTGGCCGGCTGAAGTCCGGCAGGCAGGAAGGGCGCGTCCTCGGGCGCGCCTCCTCCCTCTTGATGGCCGTTCTGGTCTCACGTTCCCGTCACTGACGCGCGATTCAACCTGCCTTTCGGAGAAGTCGGCGCAATCATGTCATAATTGCAACGGTCGGGTGCTTTTGCATGCCTGATGCTTGCGCGACCCCATTAAGCATCACACCTTGTTGATGCCGCCTTCGGAGGCGATCAAGCTTGCAAGAAACTTGCTCTGTTGAACGGGCGGCAGGCGCTGATCGGTTCGGCGGAGGCAAGGCAGTCTTTCCGGCGCATGGGCGTCGGACCATGGCATCAGGATGGACATTATGACCCAACGCGCGACCCGCGCTCTGCTGTTCGGCTTCTCTTCTCTCGCCGCGATCGCGGGCCTTGCGGCCCCCGTCCAAGCCCAAACCGGTCCCCAGGACGATCCCACGACCGTCGGCGAGATTGTCGTGACCGGCACGAGAACAGCGGGCCGCACGCGGCTCGACACGATTGCACCGGTCGATGTCATTGCCGGTGAGGTCCTGACGCGTCAGGGTGCCGGTACGGAGCTGGCGACGGCGCTTGCGGCCAACGCCCCGTCCATCAACTTCCCGCGTCCCTCCATCTCCGACGGCTCGGACCATGTCCGTCCGGCGACGCTGCGTGGTCTTGCGCCTGACCAGACGCTTGTGTTGATAAACGGCCAGCGTGGCCACGTGAGCGCACTCGTCAACGTCAACGGCAACCTCGGCCGCGGCGCTGCGGCTTTCGACCTGAACACCATTCCCTCGGTTACGCTGAACACCGTCGAGGTGCTTCGCGACGGGGCTTCGGCGCAGTACGGCTCGGACGCCATCGCGGGCGTTGTGAACCTGAGGCTTCGCGAAGCGGACAATGGCGGCGCGCTGACCTTCAACTTCGGCCGCTATGATACCAGTTTCGATACGGCTCGCGGTTCGCACAGCCGGAGCGACGGAGAGCAGGTTGCCGTGGCGGGCTGGATCGGACTGCCTCTTTTCGAATCCGGCTTCCTGACGCTGTCCGGAGAATGGCAGCGGCGCGACCCGACCAACCGATCCGACTATGCGGCTCCGACCGCCACGCCGACGAACTCGTCAACGACGGTGCTCGGTCGCTTCGGTGATCCGTCCGTTGAGTCACGCGCGATCTGGGCCAATGCGGGTCATACACTCGGCAGCGGTTGGGAAGCCTACGCCTTTGGCGGATTCGTGGACAAGGACACGGAGTCAGCGGCGACCGCTCGCGCCTTCAATAACGCCAACAATGTTCTGGCAGTCTATCCGAACGGCTTCCTGCCGCTCATTGCCACCCATATCAACGACTACAACGTTTATGGCGGCGTCCGCGGTCCGGCGTACGGGTTCGACTGGGACATCTCGGCAAGTTGGGGGCGCAATGCGATCGACTACCGCGTTGAAAACTCCATCAATGCGTCGTTCGGCACCAACTCCCTTCGCTCGTTCCGCGCAGGCGGACTGGAGTATGAGCAGGCCACCCTCGCCATCGACGGCGTCAAGCTCATGGATGTCGGCTTGGTCGAGCCCTGGAACCTGGCCTTCGGTCTCGAGTATCGGGCCGAAGATTTCGCCCAGACAGCAGGTCAGCGTCAGTCCTGGATTCGAAACTCGGGCAGCACGCAGGGCGGGGGGGCACAGGGCTTCCCGGGCTTCAGCCCGGCCAATGCCACCGCGCGTGATCGCAATAACGTCGGCGCTTACGTCGATCTGGAAGGCAAGTTGAATGAGGCTTTCACCTTCGGTTTCGCTGCGCGTTACGAGGACTACTCTGACTTCGGCGACACCTTAACCGGGAAGATTTCAGGCCGTCTCGATGTTCGCCCCGAGTTCGCCTTGCGCGGGTCGATTTCGACCGGCTTCCGCGCTCCGGCGCTCCAGCAGCAGTACTTCAGCTATATCGCCACCAACCTGGTAACAACCGTGGTCGGTGGTGTTCCGGTTACCAATCTGATCCAGTCCGGCACCTTCCGCGTGGACGATCCCGTTTCGATCGCGCTCGGGGCCCGGCCGCTGGAGCCTGAAACCTCGACGAACTACTCGCTGGGCGCGATCTTCCGCAGCGGGCCTCTCGAACTTACGATCGACGCCTATCAGATCGAGGTCGCTGACCGGATCATCCTGTCGGAGAACCTGGGACCGACACGTCCCAGTCAGTCGGCTGCGACAATTGCGGCAGTGCTTGGGATCATTCAGCCGCTCGGCGTTTCGTCGGCGCGCTTCTTCACCAATGGCCTTGAGACCACGACCAGAGGTCTGGACATTGTGGGCCGGTATCGCCTGCCGACCGATAGGCTTGGCCGCTTCGATTTCACGCTCGCAGCCAACTTCAACGACACGACCGTCGATCGTGTGCCGGGCGTTCCGGTGGTGTCGATCCCGGTTTCGCCGAACTTCCTGTTCGACCGGTCGAACATCCTGGCCTTCGAGGACGGCACGCCGGAGTCGAAGGGGGTCGCATCTGTTGACTGGTCCCTGGGGGGCTGGTCGGCGACGGCTCGCGCCACCCATTACAGGAGCGTTCTAGTCGCCAACAACGTCGCCACGCTCGACTACCAGACCGGTGACGCCACCCTCATCGATCTTGAGGGCCGGTACGAGTTCCCCTTTGGCGTCACTGCGGCTGTCGGGGTAAACAACCTGACCGACGAGTATCCTAACTTCACGCCGTCGACGTTGAATGCGCCGACAGGATCGGTAGGATTCCCGCAGTTCTCTCCCTTCGGCTTCAACGGTAGATTTGTGTACTCCCGGCTGAGCCTTAGCTGGTAGTTCCCACGCTTTCAGCTGTCCCGCCGCCGCGCCGTGGCCCCTTCCCCGCATGGGGGAGGGGGCTTTCGGCTTCGCGGCACCCGCCACAATTCCGCCCCGTCTTTCGCTCCTCTTTGCGGCAGGGTCGCCGGACCCAACCTGACCGGGAAGGAGAGTACCATGCGCCACCTAACCCTCGCCGTAGCCGGAGCCTTGGTGCTTGTGGCCGGCTCGACAACCGCCCAGACCAGCCCGCGGAACCTCGACACCTTCGTCACTGAGGGCAACCGCATCCCGAAGAACCCCACGGCCTTACTTCGCGCCGACACCCGTCGGCTTATGGGCGAGTATCGCAGCGGCGTGCGCACGGTCGTCACCCGAATTGGCGAGGATCGTGCCGCCGGCCGGACGCCGCCGGCCTGCCCGCCCGACGGGTTCGGTGGGCATCCGATGGAAATGCTGGCCTTCCTCAACTTCGGCAACGGAATCCCGCAGCCCCGTCGCGCGGAGATGACTGTCGCCGACGGCATCCAGACCTGGATCGCCAGCCGCTATCCCTGCGCCGCCTGAAATCGGAGCGCGCAAGCGTCCACAGGCCGGACCGGGTTTCGCTCCGTTTCGAGGCCTCGGCCCGGGCGACCTGGTACGCCAGCGTGACACAGCCCGGCACCACCGCCCCGAACGACTTGTTCACCGGCGACAAGACCGTCGTCGACCTGTCCGGCCGGCTGCAGATCGTGGACGGGGTGGCCCTGACCGTCGGAGTGGACAATGTGTTCGACGAGTACCCGGACTTCACCCCCGCCGCGCTCAACTCGA
>JAPZRF010000005.1 GCA_027531145.1 Brevundimonas sp.
GCCGTGCGGCTGAACCCCGCGGCCGGCCGGCTGCGCAACCTGATCAGCTCCACCGGCCGGCCGCTACCGCCGGCGCTGGAGATCAGCTACCAACCCCCCGGGCTCTCACAATGATCGAGGGACCGGCGGGGGGCAGGTCAGGTGCCTTCCTGCTGGCGCACCGCGGCGTCATGGATCCGAATGGCCAGACCCTGTCGATCGAGATCGTGCCGGGCTCGGGGACGGGCGAGCTGACCGGCATCAGCGGCGTCCTCGGCCTGCGCATCGCCGACGGGGTCCACCACTACGACCTCGCCTACAGCCTGCCGGCGGACTGATCCGGCTCAGCGCGTCTTGGCGGCGGCGATGGCCGTGTCGATCTCGGACGGCTGGATGCTGCGTGTGGCGCGGCCATCGATGATGAAGCTGGGCGTTCCCTGCAGGGCGAGCGCCTCGGCGGTGGTGTTGATGTCCGCCACGTGGTCGCGGACCGAGAGGCTGTCCATGTCCTGCCGGGCGCGGGCCAGGTCAACGCCGGCCTCCGCCAGAATGGCGTCGACGGCGTCGGGTGACAGGGCCGGCTCGGCCAGCAGCGCCTGATGGACGGGCAGATAGCGGCCCTGGCGATGGGCGGCCAGCGCCGCCCGGGCGGCGTAGTCGGAGGTCCCGCCAGGTTCACGGTCGAGGATGGCCCAGTCGCGGAACACGAAGCGCACGTCCGGGTGCCGCTGCATCAGGGCAAGGACCTCTGGGCCCACCGCCTTGCAGCCGGGGCACTGGAAGTCGACGTACTCGATCACCGTGACCGTAGCGTCGGCCGGGCCGAAGGCCGGGTCGCGCGGGTCGACCGCTACCAGGGACGGGTTCGCAGCGATGCGGCGGTCCGTTTCGGCGGCGCCGAGCTCGGCCTGCTCCAGCTGCCGGGCCCGCATCATCTCGTCCAGAACGCCCGGATTGGCGAGCAGCCAGCCGCGCACCCGCCCCTCGAACCCCAGCTGGCCCGTGACAGCCACGACCAGCGCGGCCGCTCCGATCGCCGGGCCGGCCCATGCCAGCAAGGCGGCGCGCCGGAGGCCGGACATGCCAGAGGACGTTGCTGCGGACGGTGTTGCGGGAGGCACGGCGGGTGGCGGGATGTCGGTCATGCGGGGCTTTCTGGGTGGCATCAGTTACGGGCGCGGCGCCGATCGAGGTCGGCCAGGTCCTCGGGCGTGGCTCCGGAGGCGAGGACAATGTCCACGGCCCGCCGCCACTCGGGCGTCCCGGGTTCCAGCATGGCGCGGGCGCGCAGGGCGAACTGCACCGCCTGCTCCTCCTGCCCGAGCGAGAAGGCGTACTCGGCTGAGGCGAGGCGCGCCTCGCCCTCGCGCCCCTGAGCGGCGTAGGCCTGCCCCAGCAGACGCCAGGCGAGGGGATTGTCGTTTTCGCGGGCGGCGGCCAGCTTCAGCTGGTCGATGGCGTCGTCCAGCCGGGTCGGATCGTTGGTCTCGATCAAGGCGTGCGCCAGGTTGATGCGCAGCAGCGGTGCCTCCGGCATTAATCGCACCGCCTCGCGATGGGCCTCGACCGCCTCGAGCGGGCGACTCTCCTCGAACAAGATCTGGCCGCGCAGCTCGTGGAAGAAGGGGTTCTCGGGGTCGCCGGCGATGAGCTCGTCGACCGCGGTCAGGGCCCGCTCGGTGCGCCCGTCCCGGTACCAGGCGATGGCCCGGGCGTAGCGCGCCGGCAGCGAGGTATCCGACATCGGATAGGCCCGATAGGTGAATGTCGGCTGGTCCAGGAAGGCGCGGATCTTGGCCAGCATCAGGGTGTGCTGGGCCATGCGCTCGGGGCTGTCGCGGCGCTCGTAGTTGGAGCCGGCCATGACGGGCCGGCGCAGCGCCTCGATCCGGTCCGATGACAGAGGATGGCTGCGGAAATAGGGGAAGCGGCGGGCGTCGGAGAAGACCTCCTGGGCGCGGAAGTTCTCGAAGAACTCGACCAGGCCGCGGCCGGACTCGCCAGCGGCCTCCAGCGCCCGCGCTCCTGTCAGGTCAGCCTCGCCTTCCTGGCTCTGCAGATAGCGCAGGGCACCGAGGGTGCCGAAGTACTGGCTGGAGCCGATCAGGGCCACGCCGGCGTCGGGTGCTCCCGCGGCGATGGCCAGGGCACCCAGCGCCATGCTCACCAGGAAGGGCTGGCGCGCCGCATTGGCCGCCCCGTCGCGCAGGGTGTGGCGGTTCTTGATGTGCCCACCCTCGTGGGCGATCACCCCCAGCAGCTGGTTGGGGGTGTCGGTCTCGAGGATCAGGCCGGTGTGCAGGCCCATGATCCGCCCGCGGGTGGCGAAGGCGTTGAGGCTGGGGTCGTTGATCAGCAGGATCTCGACGTCCGCCGGGATCAGCCCCATGGCCGAGAGCACCGGATCGGACCATTCACGAATGATGGATTCGACCTCGGTGTCGCGGATGATGCTCTGGGCGGCGGCCGGGGCGGCCGCCAGAAAGGCCGCCGCAAGCGCCAGGGCTGCGCCGACCGGGGCGGCGGCCCGGCGCACGGGCATCATCGTTCTGGACAGCCAGGTCACGGCGATCTCCTGCTCGCGTCTCTCTCCCCGCCGCCGGATATCAGACTAGACCGAAGTCCGCCGCGTTGGACACTGTCCACATCAACCCGGATTTCGGTCCAGTTTAAGGCCGGTGCCGCGATCAGCGCCGCCACCATCCGCGCTTCGGCTTGGGTGGCGGGGCGGTGATCTGGGCCGGGTCGGCCGCAACCATCTCCTCGACGCTCACCACGGGTTCGGGTTCGGGTTCGGCCGCAGGCTCCGTGGCGACCTTGACCACCGGCTCAACGACCGGGGCCGGGGCGGTTTCGGGCTCCGGCACGACGGCGAACTCCGGATTAGCCCCGGTCTCGATGACGTCATCAGCGACGACCTCGGCGACCACCGGCGCGGCAGCCTTGCGGCGCACGCGGCGGCGCTGCGGTACCGACGGCAGGGCCGGGGCTCCGGCCTCGATCGCCTCGGTCACCCCCTCGGCCCCGGCCTCCAAAACGGCCTCCGGGTCAGCTGCCTCCTCGCCGCCGGCCTCGATGGCGCTCTCCCCGCCGACGGCGGCGCGATCCCCGCCGCGGCCGCGGCCGCGACGGCGGCGGCGACGGCTGCCGCGCTCCTCGCGGTCTCCATCGACGGCGGCCAGGGCGACCGCTTCGGCCGGACCGCGGCCAGGCTGGGCCGGGGGCAGATCGTCAAGCGCCGCATGGGGATTGAGCGGGTCGAACCAGATGTAGGGCTGGTCGAGCGAGGGCGTGCGGCCCCGGACCCAGGTGTAGACGTCGCGGTCGCCATCCTCGCGCACGCGGCGGCCGCCGCGGCGGCCCCGGCGGCGGCGGCGGCCAGCCTCGTCGTCCTCGTCGCTGTCGACCGCCGCGGTCTCGACCTCCTCCTCGTCGCGACGTCCGCCGCGACGACGGCGGCGCCGACGGCGGCCGGAATCGTCGCCGACGCGGGCCTCGCGCGCGGCCGGACGATCATCGTCCTCTTCCGGGTCCTCGTCCTCGTCCTCGTCCTCGCTCTCGTCGCTGTCGACGTCCGTCTCGTCCTCGTCCTCGGCCTCATCGTCGAAGTCGAGGTCGGGCAGGTCAGTGTCGGGCAGGGCGGCGATCTCGGCGTCGTGATCGATCTCCGGCGGCACGAACTCCTCGTCCGACTCCAGCCGGTCGATGGCATGCTCGCCCTGGCTGAGGGCGTCGTCGATCAGCACCACGACCTCAAGGCCGCGACGCTCGAGCAGGCGCTGCAGGTGGCTGCGCTTGTGGTTCAGGATGTAGAGGGCAACCGCGGTAGGGACCTTGAGGTTGACCAGACCTGCACCGTTCTTGCCGACCTCGATGTCGATGGCGCGCAGGGCGGTGAGTGCGGCGGATTCCGCCGACCGCACGCGCCCGGCCCCATTGCAGTGCGGGCAGACCTCGGTGGCACCTTCGATCACGCCGAGCCGGCGTCGCTGGCGGCTGATCTCCATCAGGCCGAAGCCGGAAATCCTGCCCATCTGGATGCGGGCGCGGTCAGCGGCCAGCGCATCCTTGAGCGCCTTCTCGACGGCTCGGTTGTTCTTCGACTCATCCATGTCGATGAAGTCGATGACGATCAGGCCGGCGAGGTCGCGGAGGCGCAGCTGGCGGGCCGCCTCCACGGCGGCCTCAAGATTCGTCTTTGTCGCCGTCGCCTCGACGTTGCGCTCCCTGGTAGCGCGCCCGGAGTTGACGTCGATGGCGACCAGGGCCTCGGTCTGGTTGATGACCAGATAACCGCCCGACTTCAGCGGCACGACCGGCTGGTGGATCTGGTGCAACACCTCCTCGATGCCGTTGGCTGAGAACAGCGGCTTGGCCCCACGATACAGGTGCACTTTGGACGCCTGGGACGGCATCAGTACGCGCATGAAGTCGCGCGCCTGTTTCCAGCCCTCGACACCCTCGACCTGGATTCCGTCAAAGTCCTTGTCGAACATGTCGCGCACGGCCCGCCGTACGAGGTTCTCTTCCTCGTAGATCAGCGAGGGGGCGTGGGACTTTAGCGTGGTCTCGCGGATCGTCTCCCAGAGGCGCAGCAGATACTCGTAGTCGCGCTTGATCTCCGCCTTGGTGCGCTTGGCACCCGCGGTGCGGATGATCAGACCCATGCCAGCCGGCACCTCAAGGCTGGCGGCGGCGGCCTTCAGGCGCTTTCGGTCGGCGGCGTTGGTGATCTTGCGGCTGATGCCGCCGCCCTTGCCGGTGTTTGGCATGAGCACGCAGTAGCGGCCGGCCAACGACAGCCAGGTGGTCAGGGCCGCGCCCTTGGCCCCGCGCTCGTCCTTGACCACCTGGACCAGCAGGATCTGCCGGCGCTTGATCACGTCCTGGATCTTGTAGCGGCGCATCAGGCGCCGCTTGAGGCGTTCCTCGTCGGCGAGACGGCCTTCGGTGTCAGCTTCGTCGTCGAGGCTTTCCCGGCCCAGATCGTCTTCGTCGTCGTCATCGCCGGCCTCGGCCATGATGGCTTCCCGGTCGGCCACCGGGATCTGGTAGTAATCCGGGTGGATCTCGTTGAAGGCGAGGAAGCCGTGGCGGTTGCCGCCGTACTCGACAAAGGCCGCCTGCAGGCTGGGCTCTACGCGCGTGACCTTCGCGAGATAGATGTTGCCGCGCAGCTGTCGCCGCGCGCGGGACTCAAAGTCGAATTCCTCGACCTGGCGGCCGTCCACGATAGCGACGCGCGACTCTTCCGCGTGCGCCGCATCGATCAACATGATCTTTGACATCAGAAGTCTCTCTCTGGCGCGCCGGCCCGAGCCCGGTCCAGGGCTCAACGGCGGCTCGCCGAATGGGGGTGAGAGGCCAGGCGCGCGCGATCCCGTCGCCGCGAGCGGCGAGGGCGGTCTCGAGGAACCGGGAGGAGGCGCAGCCGTGAAGGCCCATGGTCGTCTTCATTCCTGGGCCCGGGTGCGCCCCCGGCGGGGGCGTCGGTCCGTTCGGCCCGGCGACTCGAGGGATCGGCACCGATCCATCGCTCCGCAGAATTGGTCGGATAGCGAAAGCCCGGAACGAGAACGGCCGCAAGACGGGTCGGTCGAGCCTAGGCAGGGGAAAGCATAGTGCGGACCGGCCCGGATGAAAAGCGCGCTCCGCTTAACCCATTTCTCACGCCGCTCGGGCACAGTTAGGGCAACAAACAATGGTGGTCGTGCGGTCAAGGACATGAAGGGCCTGCTGCAGAAGTTTGGCGCGATGGTGCGTCGTCGGCGCGTAGCGCTGGCGGCGACCCTCGCCTTCGTCGTGGCGGGGGTCACTGCCGGTCAGGGCCTGGCCTCCGGCGCCGCCGGCGATGTCCTGGCCCTGCGACTTGGCGGCGACGCCCAGCGTACCCGCATCGTGCTGGACCTTGATCGCCGCGCCGAGGGCCGCGTCGTCGAGGATGGCCGTGGCGGCCGCCTGGTGCTCGACCTGTCTGGCGTCGCTCCGCCGGCTCGCATCGACGGACGCGGCCGGGGTCTGGTGCGCGGTTACAGCGTGACCGGCCGCGGTGCCTCGGCCCGTGTCGAAGTGGCCCTCACCGGAGCTGTCGAGGTCGAGCGCCGTTTCCTTCTGCCGCCGGGCGATGGCGTCGCTCACTACCGCTACGTCATCGACGTGCGCGCCGACGGTCGCCCTGCCGTCGCCGCTGCGCCGCCGGTGCGCGCGGCCCGCGTTCCGGCCCGCGCCGAGCGCCCTCTGGTGGTGATCGACGCCGGTCATGGCGGCCGCGATCCCGGGGCCCTTGGGGCTGTGGCCCGCGAGGCCGACGTCACCCTGGCGGCGGCGCGCGAGCTGGCCCAGATCCTCGAGCGTTCCGGTCGCTACCGGGTCAGGTTGACCCGCAGCGACAATACCTATGTCGACCTCTATCGTCGGGTGGCCATCGCCCGTCACGCTGACGCAGACCTTTTCATCTCGCTGCACGCTGACGCAGGTTCCGACCCGGCCACGCGCGGTGCCAGCGTCTATACCCTCTCAGAGCAGGGTGCCGGCCGGGCCGTGCGCGAGTTCACCGGAAGGGATGACTGGCACCGCGATCTTCACCTGCCCGGCCGTGATCCGTCGGTCGACCGGATCCTGCTCGATATCACCCAGCGCGCCACCCAGAACCGTTCGGCCCGATTCGCCCGCAGCCTGCTCGGCGAGATCGAGCGCGTCGACCATCCGTTACTGCGCCGCAGCCACCGCGACGCCGGTCTGGCCGTGCTGCTGGCTCCCGACGTGCCGGCCGTGCTGCTGGAGATGGGCTTCATCACCAATCCCGAGGATGAGCGGGCGCTTAACGATCCGCGCCAGCGTCGTCGCCTGATGGAGGCGGTGAGCCGCGGCATCGATCGCTTTTTTGCCGGTGGCGGCGACATCCAGCTGGCCGCCAACGCCGCCACGGCGGGCAGTCCTTAGCCGCTGACCGCTGTTCGCCTGACGGGCCTTTGCGACGTCACCGACGCGGGCTAAACCCGATCCGGGCGTCAATCGGAGCGCGCGGTGAAGCTGCCGGCTATCGAGATTCAGCAGAAGTGGTTTGTCGCGGCGGGCCTGGTCCTCCTCAGCGGCATCGCCCTGGCCGGCGTGATCGTGACGATCTATGCGGCCTGGCTGTTCCACGACCTGCCCGACGCCACCGAGTTGGCGGACTATCGCCCGGCCACGGCCACGCGGGTGTTCGCCGCCGACGGTACCCTGATCGGTGAGTATTCCGAGGAGCGGCGGATCTACGTCTCCTATGACCAGATCCCCACGCCGGTGGTGCAGGCCTTCCTCGCGGCCGAGGACCGCAACTTCTTCCAGCACGGCGGGATCGATGTGTCGGGCATCGGCCGGGCCATGGCCAAGAACGTCTTCAACGTCCTGACGGGGCGGCGGCTGGAGGGTGGCTCGACCATCACCCAGCAGGTCGCCAAGAACGTTTTGCTAACCAGCGAGTCGAGCCTCAACCGCAAGCTCAAGGAGGCCATCCTGGCCAGCCGCCTCGAGGCGACGCTGACCAAGGAACAGATCCTCGAACTGTATCTGAACGAGATCTTTCTCGGCTACCGCTCCTATGGGGTGGCCTCGGCCGCCTTCAACTACTTCGGCAAGTCGCTGAGCCAGCTATCGGTCGAGGAGGCAGCCTTCCTAGCTGCCCTGCCAAAGGGGCCGAACAACTATCACCCTGTCCGGCGCAATGAGGCCGCCAAGGCGCGGCGCGACTGGGTGCTGGGTGAGATGGCGGATAACCGTTTCATCACCCGCGAGGAGGCGACGGCGGCCCAGGCCCGGCCGCTGGTCACCCAGGAAGCGCCGCGCCGGGCCGAGTACCAGGACGCCGACTTCTTCGTCGAGGAAGCCCGTCGCCGCGCCATCGCCCTGTTCGGCGAGGCCCAGGTCAACCGCGGCGGCCTGTACATGCGCACGACCCTGGATCCAACCCTGCAGTCGGCCGCGCGCGAGGCCCTGATGCGTGGGCTGGAGCTGTACGACCGGCGTCACGGCTGGCGCGGTCCCTGGGGGACGACCGACTTCGGGCCGAACTGGCGCGAGGAGGCTGAGGCGCGGCAGGTTCCCCCTGAGCGCCGCACCTGGCTGGCGGCCGCGGTCGAGACCGTGTCCGGGAACACCGTGCGCGTCCGTATCGCGCGCGACGACACCGCCGGCCTGATGGTCACAGCCGACGCCGCCTGGGCCAATGCCAACCGTCGCCTGCAGCGCGGCGACCTGATCTTCGTCGAGCTTCGCGACGGCCAGTATCTGCTGCGCCAGGTGCCGGCGGTGAACGGGGCGCTGGTCGCCATCGACCCACAAACCGGCCGGGTGCTGGCCATGGTCGGCGGGTACTCCTACGCCCTGTCCAGCTTCAACCGCGCCACCCAGGCGCGCCGCCAGCCCGGGTCCGCCTTCAAGCCGTTCGTCTACGCCACGGCGCTGGAGGGGGACTTCACCCCAGCTTCGATCGTGCTTGACGCGCCGATCAGTTTCCCGGGCGGCCCCAACGGGACGCGCTGGACGCCGCAGAACTACAGCCGCGAGTTCTATGGGCCCCAGACCCTGCGTCGCGGACTTGAGCTGTCCCGCAACGTCATGACGGTCCGCCTCGCCAACGAGGTCGGCATGACCCGGATCGTGCGCGACGCCGCCCGTTTCGGGATCGCTGACGATCTGCCGGCGAACCTCTCGGTGTCGCTCGGGGCCGGCGAGACCACGCCCTATCGCCTGACCGCCGCCTACGCCGCCTTCGTCAACGGTGGCCGGCGAATTGACCCCTATATGATCGAAGTCATGCAGGACCGGGACGGAGAGGCCGTCTACCGTGCCGACCGGCGCGACTGCCGCGCCTGCCGACGGGGCTTCAGCGGCCAGGAGTCGCCGCGCCTGACCCCGCGGGGCGAGCAGGTGATCGACCCGATCACCGCCTACCAGATCAGCTCCATGCTCGAGGGCGTGGTCCAGCGCGGCACCGCGGCCTCGGCCCGGGGCCTCGGGCGCTGGGTCGGCGGCAAGACCGGCACCACCAACGAATACCGTTCGGCCTGGTTTGTCGGCTTCACCACCGACATCGTCGTCGGGGTCTTCGTCGGCTTCGACGACAACCGACCGCTCGGCTCGGGCGAGGCGGGGGCATCGTCGGCGTTGCCGGTCTTCACCGAGTTCATGCGGACGGCGCTCGTCGAGCGCCCGGCGCGGCCCTTCGTGCGTCCGCGCAACGCCATCTTCCGCACCGTGGACGGCATCGAGGAGGCTTTCCGCCCCGGCACCGAACGGGCGCAGGAAGAGGTGATCGTGGAGGAAGAGGCCGGCCCGCAGAGCTATAGCGACGTGCTGCGACGCGAGCAGGAGGCGGCCGGCCCGCCGGTCATCGTGCCGGCGGTGCCGGCCCAGCCGGCGACCCCGCCGCCGCCGGAGAAGCAGCCCGCCGAGGACCTCAGCGGCCTGTATTGACCCGCACGGGCTTTCCCTCAGGGCCGGACCCCTCTATCTCGGGCCCTCGATCAGAACCGGAGTAATCCATGAGACTGGATGTCGAGGCCATGAAGGCCGACATCGAGCAGAGCGTCGCTCTGCTCAGGAGGCGCCTTTGACTGGGATATTGCACTCAGAAAGCTCGATGAGCTGAACGCCCGGGTCGAGGACCCGACCCTGTGGGACAATCCCGAACAGGCCCAAGCGGTGAGCCGCGAACGGTCGCGCCTGGAGGCCCAGATCACCGCCGTGCGCCAGATGGAGACCGCCCTGGAGGAGGGCGTGATGCTGTCCGAGATGGCTGACGAGGAGGGCGACGAGGCCACCCTTGAGGAAGCGCGCGCCAGCCTGCGCGCTATCAAGGAGCGGGCCGCCCGCGCCGAGCTTGAGGCCTTGCTGTCCGGCGAGGCCGACGGCAATGACGCCTATCTGGAGGTCAACTCCGGGGCCGGCGGCACCGAGTCAAACGACTGGGCCGGCATGCTGCTGCGCATGTACACCCGCTGGGCCCGGGCGCACGGTTACGAGGTCGAGGTCGAGGCCGAGGAATCCGGCGAACAGGCCGGCATCAAGTCGGCGACGGTGCAGATCAGGGGGCCTAACGCGTACGGCTGGCTCAAGTCCGAGTCCGGGGTCCACCGACTGGTGCGCATCAGCCCGTTCGACGCCGCCGCCAAGCGGCATACATCCTTCGCCTCTGTCGGAGTCTCGCCGGTGGTTGACGACGCCATCGAGATCGAGATCAACCCGGCCGATGTGCGGACCGACACCTATCGGGCCTCCGGCGCGGGCGGCCAGCACGTCAACAAGACCGACTCGGCGGTGCGCCTGACGCACATCCCGACCAACACGGTGGTGGCCTGCCAGGCCGGCCGCTCCCAGCATCAGAACCGCGACCAGGCATGGAAGATGCTGCGCGCGCGCCTGTATGAGCTGGAGCTGCAGAAGCGGGAGGCCGCCGCCCAAGCCCTGGCCGACGCCAAGACCGAGATTGGCTGGGGCCACCAGATCCGATCGTATGTGCTGCAGCCGTACCAGATGGTGAAGGACCTGCGCACCAATGTGGAGACGTCCGACACCCAGGGCGTGCTCGACGGCGACCTTGACGCCTTCATGGGTGCCGCCCTGGCTGCCCGGGTCGGTGCCACGCGCGGCTCCACGGCGGAAGAGTAGGGGGCGCGTACGCGTTTTCCCTCCCCCTCGGGGGAGTGTGTCTGAGGCCGAAGGCCGACGACGGGTGGCGCGGCGCGGCTGACCTGGCGCTTGTGTCGCCTCGCCCGCCCCACCCGGCCCTTCGGGCCACCCTCCCCTTGAAGGGGAGGGAAACCGTTGCAGTCGGCCTTAGCCGGCCGGCTTCATGTCGATGACGGTGGCAGCGGGAGCCTGGGGCAGTTCCGGGGCCGCCGGTGCCGCAGGGATCGATGGCGGCGTCGGGGCGGCGGCGGGCTTCGGGGCCTCGCGACGGCCCTGCAGCACCCGGCCCTGGAAGTAGGCACCGATGTCGATCGACAGCTGCTCGGCGGTGATGTCGCCGTCGACATAGGCGGTCGAGACCAGCTTGACCTGCTTGCCCGAGACGGCACCGACGATGCGGCCGCGGACCTCGATGTAGTCAGCGCTGACGCCGCCTTCGATGGCCCCGGTCTCGCCGATGTTGAGACGGCCGACCTTCACGTCACCTTTCACCTGGCCGTCGATCTGCAGGTCGCCCTGGCCGCTGACATTGCCCTCGAAGGTCAGGTCCGAAGACAGCGTTGACAGGCCGCGGGCGGGCGCGGGGGCCGGTGACGGCACCGCGGCAGGACTTGGGGCCACGCGGGCGGTCTGGCCGGGGGCCGGGAGGTCCGGCAGCGGCGGGATCGGCATCGGCGAGGCCTGACGCTCCGGAGTCGGGGCTTTGGACTTATTGAACAAGTTCATCTCCTGCGCGGATGAAGCGGGCGGGGTTCTGGGGGCGGCCGTTCATCCAAACTTCATAATGCAGGTGAACGCCGGTGGATCGACCGGTTGTGCCCATGCCACCGAGGCGCTGTCCGAGCGCGATTCGCTGGCCGGGCTGGACGGCGATGGAGTTCAGGTGGGCGTAGCGCGTCTTGAAACCGTCCCCATGGTCTAGCTCAACGGTCTTGCCATAACCTGAACGAACGCCGGCGAAGGCGACCACGCCGGGTGCCGTGGCGAGGATCGGCGTGTTGAGCGGCGCGGCAAAGTCCTGGCCCTGGTGCAGGGCCGGGCGGCGACTGAAGGGGTCAAAGCGGAGGCCGAAGCCGGAGGTGGTGCGTGCCTCGGCGGGGCGGCCGAAGGGGAGGGCCGAGGCGGCGTCGGCGAGGCCGCGCATCTCGGTCAGGTCATCGGCGGCGCGCTGGATCCTGGCCGCGAACGCCTCGTCGACGTCCAGGACGGCGGCCAGGGCTTCCGGATCGTCGCCCTGGACCAGCGGCCCGCCCAGCGCGGCGGAGGCGTCAAAGTAGGCGGATGGGTTCAGACCGGCGAGACGGAAGGCGAGGCGCAGGCGTTCCGCCCGGCTCTCGGCGAAGCCCTCGGCCCGGGCAAGCAGCCGCTCCTGGTCCAGCTTGACCGCGGCGATGCGTACGACCGGATTGGCGGTCTCCATCGGTGGGGCGGGGCGCAGTGCCGTCTCGGCTCCCTGGACGTCGCGGAACATGCCCATGACGTTGACCAGCGCCGCGTGACGCCGCTCGACCATGACGGCCGTCTCCTCGAGAGAGCCGGTCGTCGAGGACATGCGCAGCACGGCGCTGTCGAGGCGGGCCTGGAGGTCGGCGTTCACTCGTTCCGAAGCGGCGCGGGCGCGGGCCACGGCATCGTCGGCCTGGCTCTGGTAGGCAAGATTGAACAGGAAGCCGCCGCTGGCGATCAGGGCCCAGATGCCGCCGATCATGGCCACCGCCGCGAGCGCCATCTGGCGCCCGGTGGTCAGGACATAGCCCCGGATCTCGCCATGAGACCGGATATAGAGGTGCCTCTCGGGGAACCAGATATCCGCGAGCAGACGACGACGAGGCTCGGACGAATTACTCATGCACACCCCCCGGACGCCGGGAGTTATCCCGAATGCCGTTCGCAGGGGCAAGAGTGTTCACGAACAGTTAACCATCATTTCGGCGTCGCAACGACTGGCACCCGAGCCAGCGCGCCGCATTTTCCCCAGACGGGAGAAGATTCGCGCCGGCTAGGTGAGGTCTAGCCGCGCAGGGCGGCGAGCACAGCCTCGGCGTGGCCCTTGACCGAGACCTTGCGCCACGCCTCCCGAACGGTCCCGTCGGGCCCGATCAGGAAGGTGGCCCGCTCTATGCCCATATAGGACTTGCCGTACATGCTCTTCTCGACCCAGACGCCGTAGCGCTCGCACACGTCGTCCGTTTCGTCCGAGGCGAGGATGACCTGCAGGCCGTACCTGGCCTTGAAGCGGTCCAGCTTCTTCACCGGGTCCTTCGACACCCCGACCACGACCGCGCCCGCGGCGCGGAAGGCGGGGACATGGTCGGTGAAGTCCTTCGCCTCGTTGGTGCAGCCGGGCGTGTCGGCCTTGGGATAGAAGTACAGCACCACCGACGACCCGGCATGGTCGGCGAGACGGAAGCGGTTGCCATTGTCGGCGGGCAGGTCGACGGCGGGAGCCGCGACGCCGGGGGTGATATCGGGCATGAAGGCCTCCTCAGATCTGGTGCGGTCGCCTTAGCCGCTGGCGCGCTCGCCCGCACCCGCGCTGTCGTCGCAGCGAAGTCCGTAACGGGTCAGGGCACCAGGGTGATCAGTTCGTCGGCGAGGGTGGCCGACAGATAGCCGTCGGGCGTCCGGCCCTCGACCGTCTGCCAGCGCCTCAGCGCCGCCCTGGTGTTGGCCCCCACCACCCCGTCGATGCCTCGGGTATCGAAGCCAAGTGCCGTCAGGGCGCGCTGGGCCCCGATGCGCTGCTCGCGCGACAGGGGGGTATCGTCCGGCCAGGCCGCGACGAGGGGCGGCTTGCCCTTGATCCCGTCGGCGGTCAGGCCGATGGCGAGGGCGTAGCTGACCGAATTGTTGTAGGCGCGAATGACATAGTGGTTGGGCAGGGCCAGAAAGGCCGGGCCGCCGGCTCCCTGGGGCAGCAGGATTGCGGCTCCCTCGGCCGCCTCGGCCTCGGTCGGAGCGTCGCCGCCCGCGAGCCGGACGCCGCGCCCGGCCCAGAAGCTCCACGGATGACGCGGCCCCTCCGCCTCGGCATAGTCGAAGCCCGCTGGCAGGATCACCTCGTAGCCCCACGTCTGGCCGCGCTTCCAGCCGGCGTTGGCCAGCAGGTTGGCAGCAGAGGCGAGAGCGTCGGCCTGCGAGCCCCAGATATCGACCTGGCCGTCGCCGTCCTGGTCGATGCCCAGGCGCAGGTAGTTGTCAGGCATGAACTGGGTCTGGCCCATAGCGCCGGCCCAGCTGCCCTTCAGCCCGGCGCGGTCGCGACGGCCGTCGATGACGATGTCGAGCGCGTGCTTCAGCTGGCCCTCGGCCCAGTCCCGGCGGCGGCCCTCCCAAGCGAGGGTGGCGAGCGAGCGGATCACGTCCATGTCGCCCTGCACCCGACCGAAGGAGCTCTCCTGGGCCCAGATGGCGACGAGGATCTCGGCCGGCACCCCGAAACGCCGGGTCACCTCCCAAGGCACCGCGTCGGTGCGGCGGCGCGCCTCGGCGACACGGGCGGCGCTGACGGCGTTCTGGATGTAGGCTCCTGGCGGTCGCGAGAACTCCGGCTGGTTGCCGTCGAGGCGGATCACCGTGGTGTCCGGCGTCAGGCCCTCCAGCTGGGCGGCGTAGGCGGCGCGGCGATCCCCGCCGTGGCGGGCGAGGAAGCCCGCCTTCCAAGTGTCGAAGTCGACCGCATCGCGCGCCGCCGGGGCCGGGACTTGAGCCTGAGCCTGAGCCGGTCTGGCGACAGGCGCTGCGGCTGCGGGCGTCTGCGGCTGCCCCACGAGAACCGGCAGCGGCGGCGGCTCCGGCAGCATGGGCGCACAGGCCGCGACGGACACGATGAGGAGCAGGCGGAGACGAAGGCGCATACGCCCAGTTTAGGCTGCTTCGAGGCGATTGCCGACCTCACAGATGCGCGAGCGGAACGTCGCCTGCCCGGGGAGTCGCCCACGCCCTTCTCGCCTGCCGGGCGGGTAAACCTTCTTTCAGGTTGCGTCAGCCTGTCGCAGGTGGCTATGCGCGGACCTGCATTCAGCGGCCTGGTGGCGGAGTGGCGACGCGGCGGGGGTGCAACCCCGCAGACCCTCCGTTCGACCCGGAGGCCAGGCCTCCATCCTGATGCAGTCCGTTATGACTATGGACACCCGTTGATTCAGGGCGGGGCGGGGCTTTCGGGTGTTGACCTCGCTGTCCCGGCTATCTATACGCCCCCTCTCGCCGCGGGGTCCGACCGGGCGGCTTTTCTATTTTCGCTTTCGAGGCCCTGACCACCATGAAGGTCCGTAGCTCGCTGAAGTCGCTGAAGACCCGCCATCGCGACTGCAAGGTCGTGCGCCGCAAGGGCCGGGTCTACGTCATCAACAAGACCGACCCGCGCTTCAAGGCCAAGCAGGGCTGAGGCCTTCGCGGCGGGTGACCGTGCGCGGCGCTCGTTGCAGCCCGGGTCCGATCGCCGGGTTATCCCAAGGCTGCGGAGATGATCCGCAGCCTTTTTCGTGTTGGTCGTTGAGCCCGCCCGGCGGTGGCGCTAACCGGGACGCCGATCTGCCCGCCGGCCGCGCCGCGGGCTGCACAGACGGGCCAAGCGCCCCAGAGGAGTTGAGATGGCCGACGATGCCGCCTTCGCCAATCCCGATGTCCTGACCGCCTCGGCGCAGGGCCGCCTGCGGACCATTGTCGAGCGGCTGGAGCGCCTCGAAGACGACAAGCAGGCCATCATGGGGGACCTCAAGGAGGTCTTCGCCGAGGCCAAGGGCGAGGGCTACGACGTCAAGACGCTGCGCAAGGTGCTGCGCATCCGCAAGCAGGACCGGGCCAAGCGGCAGGAGGAGGAGGCGATCCTCGACCTGTATCTGTCAGCGCTGGGCGACGCCTGAGAGGTGCGAACCTGCTAGACTGGCTCGCGTGAAGCGCAAGCCGCCATCAAACAACCCCTTCGAGGCCCAGCGCAAGGCGGCCCAGCGGGCGGCCCTGAACGCTCTGCGCCGCGCCCGCCGGACGGCCGACAAGGCGGGGGTGGCCCTGTCGGAATGGGAAGGCGAATTCCTTGAGTCGGTGTCCGATCGGGTAAGAAGCCATGGGCGCGCCTTCGGCGATCCGGAGAAGGGCGCACCGGGTCAGGCCCTGTCGACCCTGCAGGGCCGCAAGCTCAAGGAGATCACGGCCAAGGCGAAGGGGGCACCGAAAGGCGAGGGGGTGCCGCGATGGGGCCGCTCCAGACGTTCCGACTGACGGCGCTCAGCGGCGGCCGAACAGCCGCTCCAGATCCGCCAGCTTGAGCTCGACATAGGTCGGCCGGCCGTGGTTGCACTGGCCCGAGTAGGGCGTGGCCTCCATCTGGCGCAGCAGGGCGTTCATCTCCGCGGCCGACAGCACCCGGCCGCAGCGTACCGAGCCGTGGCACGCCATGGTTCCGCACACGTCGGCCAGGCGCTCCTTCAGCGACAGGGCCGCGCCGTGCTCCGACAGGTCGTCGGCGATGTCCCGCACCAGCCCCTGCACATCGACCGCGCCGAGCAGGGCAGGCGTCTCACGCACCAACACCGCCCCGCCGCCGAAGGCCTCGACGACGAGGCCGAGTTCGGCCAGCTCGTCGGCGCGGGCGACGACCCGCCCGGCCTCGGCCGGGTGGAGCTCCACCACCTCGGGGGTCAGCAAGGCTTGGCGCGTGACCGCTCCTTCGGCCATTTGGGCCTTCATCCGCTCGTAGACCAGGCGTTCGTGAGCGGCGTGCTGGTCGACGACGACCAGGCCGTCGCGGGTCTGGGCGACAATATAGTTGGCGTGCAGCTGGGCCCGGGCGGCACCCAGCGGGCGGTCGACGTCGGCCTCGGTCACCGGTCCGGCGACGGGGTACGGCGAGGGCAGGGGCGGCGGCGGCTCGACCCGCGCCGAGGGTTCGTTGAGCCCCGGCAGGACCTGGGCGGCGGCAGCCGGGGTGGTCCAGCCCGTCCAGCCCGAGTAGCCTGCTGCCGAAGGCCGGGAGGGACTCCACGCCCGCGAGGCACCGGGCTGGAAACCGGGCTGAAAGCCCGACAGGGCGTCGGTCGCCACTGTGGTCGAGGCCCGGTGACCCGCGCCGGCGAGGGCGTGGCGCAGGGCCCCGACGATCAGGCCGCGCACCAGCGCCGGGTCGCGGAAACGCACCTCGGCCTTGGCCGGGTGGACGTTAACGTCGACCAGCAGGGGGTCGAGGTCGAGGTAGAGCGCCGCGGCCGGGTGCCGGTCCCGCGCCAGGAAGTCGGCGTAGGCACCCCGGATCGCGCCCTGCAGCAGTCGGTCGCGCACCGGCCGGCCATTGACGAACAGGAACTGGTGGCTGGCGTTACCGCGGGAGTAGGTGGGCAGTCCAGCGAAGCCGGAAAGGCGTAGCCCGTCGCGGCTCTGGTCGATAAGCAGGGCGTTGTCCTCGAACTCACGCCCCAGCAGGGCGGCGAGGCGGCGCAGGCGGCCCTCGTCCCCGACCGGCTCGGCTGGCAGGCGCAGGGTGTTGCGACCGTCCAGGGTCAGGGTGAAGGCTACGGCCTCGTGCGCCATGGCCTGGCGCCGGATCTCCTCGGAGATGGCCATGGCCTCGGCCCGGTCCGATTTCATGAACTTGAGGCGGGCCGGAGTGGCGAAGAACAGGTCACGCACCTCGACCCGGGCACCGTGCGGGCCCGGGAAGGGTGCAGGGCCTGTGGGCCGGACCTGGCCGCCCTCGACGGCGACGACGAAGGCCCCTTCGGCGTCGCGCGCGCGGCTGGCGATGCTGAGCCGGGCCACCGAGCCGATCGAGGGCAGGGCCTCGCCGCGGAAGCCCAGGGTGTGGATGCGCAGCAGGTCGACGTCGCCGGCGTCGTCGACCTCCAGCTTGGAGGTGGCGTGGCGCTCGATGGCCAGCGGCAGCTCGGCCTCGGGGATGCCCTTGCCGTCATCGGCGACGAGGATACGGCTCAGGCCGCCGCCGTCGGCGTGGATCTCGATCCGCGTCGCCCCGGCGTCCAGCGCGTTCTCCACCAGCTCCTTGACCGCGCTGGCCGGCCGCTCGATCACCTCGCCGGCGGCGATGCGGTTGACGGTCTCGGCAGGGAGGCGACGGATCGGCATACCTGCGAACATGTGCGATCGAAGCGCGTCTGTGCCAAGCTGGCGCGTCCGCTTATCCCCCGTTTCCGAAGACCGCATGCCGGGCACAGGGTGCGGTTGACGCGGCTTAGGGTACAGCACGGGCTCGGCCAGAACCACGCCTCCTCCTTGCCTGCACGGGCTTCCCGGGCGACGGGATCGGCAGGGATGATCCCGACGCCTCCGCTGCAAGCCCCAACGGCGCGATCTGGTCCAGCAATGGCCAATGGCGTGCACTGCAGGCCCTCGCGCCGCGCAATCCCATCGTCAGAGGGGTCACATTTGAGCCCAACCCGGGGGATACGGATTCACTGCCCGCCCGGGGCAACCGGCTCCCGGTGGGGGGGCCGGGCCGCCACCCGGCGAAGGAGATGCCTGCCATGTCGATGGACCAGGACCGCCGCCGCATTCTCTCGGCCGCCGCAACCACGCTCTTGCTGCCGCTGGCGGCGGGAGGCCCGGCCAGGGCCGCCGACACGCCCTTCGCCAGCACCAGCTGGCGCGACGCCGAGACCGGGCTGTTCATGCGCCGCTTCGCGGGGACCGCCGCGCCGCCCCGGACGGCAGAGGTGTCCGGCCGCGCCGAACCCGTCGACATCGATTCCTACTTTCCCAACGACAACGATCCCTTCGCGGTCAATCGCTCGCTCGAGCTTGGCGAGGGCGGCTGGACCCTCCAGGTCATCGACCGCGGCATGGCGGGCGTCATCCCCGACCCGGCGGCGCTGTGGCCGCTCAACATGGTGCCCTTCGGCGTCGCCTTCAACGGCACGATTCTCGATCCCTCGGGGCCCTGGTATGACGGCGGCCCGGCCGATCCCCAAAACGCGTTCGACCGCGCCTGTTCGGGCTGGGAATATGAGGTGACCCATCCCCAGGTGATGGAGCTGGTCGGCGTTCCGGACATCCTTCAGGGCCATGTCCAGCCGAGCGGGATGTTCCATTATCACGGCTATTCGGCGACGCTCGTCGATCCGTTGCGCACCGGCGCGGGCAATGCCGACGGCATCCAGCTGCTCGGCTATTCGTCCGATGGTTATCCGATCATCGACTGGCGCCTGCGCGCGCGCGACGGGTCTGCGGTGCGCCTTGAATCGGGCTGGCGGCTGCGCGGCGGCGCGCGTGCCGCCCAGCCGCAGACCAATCCGGCGCTGACCCCCACCGGACAGCACGACGGGCTCTATGTCCAGGATTATGATTACGCCCCCGAGGAACGGCGGATGGACGAGGGAGTGCTGACTATCGCGCTCGACCGCCGCAACGGCCTTGTGCTCGGCGATGACTTGCCCCCGCTGCCGGGGTTTCCGCAGCGCCACTATGCCTATGTGATGACGCCGCGATGGCCGATGATCCCGCGATTGTTCGCCGAACGCCCCGACGACAGCTTTGGCGGGATCATTCCGCTTGAGCGCGGCGGCCGCCCCGGGCGCAGTCGGCTTTATGACGGGTGCGGCGCCCGTGCCGACGCCATCCGCGGACTCGACGGGCGTGGGCGTTACTGACGGCGCGGGCGCCGCCGCTCACCCCGTGGCGAGGCAATGGAGCAGCGGTTCGAGCCGGTCGAGCGCCTCATCGATGATGGCGTCGCTCGCCTTCAGCGCGGGCAGGAGCGGGGCCAAGCGAACGTCAATCGACTTGACCTGCGAGCCGGGGTCGGGGATCAACCTCCGGGAAGCGCGTCCTTTCAGGGCCGCAGGGGTCTCTTGTCATGAAGTTCTGTATGGTCGCGGCTGCTTGCCTGCTTGGCCTGGGCGCGGCCGGTTCAGGCTGGGCGCACGATGGGCGGCACGCCCATGCCGCCCCTTCCAGCCCGGTCTCGTCCGCAGCCATGCGGTTTCTCGCGACTCTTTCGGCCGAGCAGCGGGCCACAGCCGTTCGGCCATTCGAGGATGATGCCGCCCGGGTGAACTGGAGCAACCTGCCCACGCCCATGGCCCCGCGCCACGGCGTGGCCCTGGCCGACCTGAGCCCTGAACAGCGATTGGCCGTGCATGCCATGATGGTCGCTGCCATGAGCAGCCAAGGCTATGGCAAGGCCGCGACCATCATGTGGATCGACGACATTCTGCGGGTCGAGGAAGGCGAGTGGCTGGCCACGGCGACCCTGACGCCCGGGCAGAGGACGCGGAGGGAGCAGATCCTGGCGTCGCGCAGCTCTGACAACTACTGGGTCGTCGTCTTCGGTGATCCGGCTTCGGCCCAGTGGGGCTGGGCGCTGAGCGGGCACCATTTCGCGGCCAACTTCACCGTCGTGGGTGGCCGCATGGCCTTTACGCCGCTGTTCCTGGGGGCCGCGCCCCAGACCGTGACCTCTGGCCGTTACGCGGGTTGGAGCGTCCTGCAGCATGAGATCGACAAGGGCTTTGCGCTGATCGGGTCTTTCAACGAGGCCCAACGCGCCCGGGCCCACATCGCCGATGCGGTGACGCCGGACCTGTTCACCGGCCGGGGCCGCAAGGACAGCCTGGCCGCTCCCGTTGGTCTGAGCGCCTCGCAACTGGACGCGGCACAGCAGACCCTGCTTTGGAGCCTGATCGACGAGTTTGTCGGCGATGCGGCCGACATGGCGGCCGCCGCCCAGATGGAGGCTATCCGGGCCGATGGACTGGACAGGTTGCATTTCGCCTGGTGGGGGCCAAGCGACGATCCGGCCCAGCGCTTCATGTACCGCATCCACGGCCCGTCAATCTTGATTGAATACGCCCGAGAACCTGACAATTCGAGCAACGGCGGACCGGGCAACCACGTCCACGCGATCGTGCGCGATCCACGAAACGACTACGGCGAGGACTGGCTGGGGCGCCACTACACTGAGCACCCACACTAGAGAAAGCTGGCCCGAACGACTGACAGCGGCCATCAGGCTCGCAGTACCGGGGCTAGCGCGCGTCCATGATGACGCAGGTAGAGGTCGCTGAGGCATAGAGCCGCCCGTCAGGGCCGACGAGCTTGCCCTCGGCGAAGCCCGCGCGGCGGCCGACCGTCAGCACCCGACCTTCGGCACGGACGGTGCCGACTTCCGGGGTCAGGGCCCGGTGGTAGGCCACCTTCAACTCCAGGGTAGTGTAGGCCTGTCCGGGCTTCAGGGTCGAGTGGACGGCGCAGGCGACGCAGGAGTCCAGCACCGTCGCGGCCCATCCCCCGTGCACCGTGCCCATGGGATTCAGAACCGCTGCCGAAGGTTCGCCCTCGAACACGGCCAGCCCTTCCCCGACCTCGACCAGACGATAGCCGAGCGTGCGCGCCATGGGGATCTCGGGCCGGGTGCCGGAGATGACGGCGCGCAGGGCGTCTAGCCCGGACTCTCGGAAGTCGACGGGGGAATCGGTCATGGGACGAGCTCCTGAGGGGTGCGCCAGCTTAGGACCGCCCGACGACGAGGCAAGCTGGTCCCGGCAAGCGGGCTCAGAGGCCGGGCAGCTTGAAGCCCCGGTCGTTGCGCGGCTGGATGGTGATGGCCTGGTTGCCGCCCGTGAGGGCCCGCAGGCGCGCTGCCTCGCTGCCGGCATCGACGGTGATGGCACCGTCCGGGCCGGCCAAGGTCGTGGCCGTCTGGGTTTCCGGCGCATTGCGGCGCCAGAACAGTAGGCGATTGGCAAAGCCCTCTTCCTTATGGGCGAGGTCGCCGAACTCGTCGTCGACGACATAGCGGGCCAGCGGGTCGGCGCGATCCGCGCCGGCGGCCACGACGAGAGCCTGTTCGCCCGGGGTGCGGGTCACGGCCTGGCGCTGACCCAGAAGGATCTGGCGCGCGGCGCTCTCGGGGGCAAGCTCCTGCGGCCGCGGCTCGCCCGGCGAGGGCGGACGCAGGCCGTACTCCGGCGGCACGGTCAGGGGTGCCGTCGAGACGGTGACGAATTCGTCGGGGACAACCTTGGCCAGGCCGATGCTTTGGCGGACCCCGCTGCTGCATCCGGCGGTCGCGAGGGCCGCGGCGGCGGTGAGGGTCAGGGCGGCGAGACGACGGGCGGTGATCACGATCGGGCGGCCTTTCCAGGCACCCGTCGAAGCCGGGCGCGGGGACATTCAGAAGCGGGTGATTACGACTTTTCGTGGGCCGCGCCAACCTTGGCCGGGGTCTCCGGGCGCAGGCTATCCAGGATCAGAAGCAGAACGCCGATGCTGATGGCGCTGTCGGCGACATTGAACACCCAGGGAAACAGGCCCGTGTCCGAGAAGTCGATGAAGTCCACCACATAGCCGAAGCGGATCCGGTCGATAACGTTGCCGATGGCCCCGCCCATCACCAGACCGATCGCCGTAACCAGGGTGCGGCGCTGGGTGCGCAGGGCCCAGATGGCCAGGGCGGCCGAGACCACGATCGAGAAGACGGTCAGGAACCAGCGCGCCTCGCCGCCGCCGAACAGGTTGAAACTGACGCCCGTGTTGCGCACCATGGTCAGGTCGAGAATGCCCGGCATCACCTCGGCGAAGCGGTAGCCGTCCGGAATCAGCCGCGGGTCGGCGATGTCCACGGACCCCAGGATCAGCGCCTTGGTGATCTGGTCGAGGACGATAATGGCGAGGGCGAAGCCATAGGCCGCCAGGGCGATGCGCGGAAGTCTCATGAGCGGGGAGTAGCAGGAACCGCCGCGGTTGCGCCAGCGCCCGCCGTCATCGCGACAAGGTGGCTACCGCCGGCGGCACCAGGTCAGTGAACAGGCCGTCGAGGCCGGCGGCCCAGCCGTCGGCCAGCCAGGCCTCGAAATCGCCGGCCTGTGCGACGAAGTCCGGCGCGGCTGGATCCCCGCGGCGGAGATCCGTTGGCAGGAAGGCGTTCTCCGGCCGGAAGGTCCAGGCGATGACCCTGAGGCCGGCCGCCTGGGCCCGGGCAACCAGGTCGGAGGGACCGGCGCGGCTGCCGTCGGCCGCGCGTCGCAGGACGAGGCTGGACTCCACCCCGATCGCCGTGGCGTAGGCACGCACGGCGGCAAGGCCGGCGTCGGTCAGCGTCGCTGCGTAGGGCTGGTCGGGGCGGTCGGCGGGGGCACCTCCGGCGGCGATTAGCTGCAGCCGCGGGGTGTTGATCCGCTGTGCCAGCCGCTCCAGCGGGCCGACCTCGAAGCACTGGATCAGGACCGGTGCGTCAGCGCCGGTCAGGCCGCGCTCGACGAGGATCGTCACGAGCGCCGATTCCATGTCGAGCCCGAGAGTGGCGAAATGGGCCGGGTGCTTCAGCTCGGGTGCCAGGCCGATGGTGCGACCGGCGCGCCGGCTGGCCTCCGCAGCCAGATCCATCACCTCCTCGAAGGTCAGGATCCCGTCCGTCCCGTCGAAGGCGGCGCTGGCCGGGCGCAGGGCCGGCAGCCGCTCGCGGGCGCGCAGGGTGCGCAGTTCGGCGAGGGTGAAGTCCTCGGTGAACCATCCGGTGACCGGATAGCCGTCGATCACGGCCGTACGGCGGCGGTCGGCGAACTCCGGCCGGCTGGCGATGTCCGTGGTCTCGCCTATCTCGTTCTCGTGCCGGGCGACCAGCACACCGTCGCGGGTCATCACCAGGTCCGGCTCGATCATATCGGCGCCTTGGGCGATGGCCAGCTCATAGGCGGCGCGGGTATGCTCCGGGCGCTCGGCCGAGGCGCCGCGGTGGGCGATGATCAGCCTGTCGGGCAGGGGCGCGAGGGTCTGGGCCACGGCGGGGCTTCCGGCGAGCGCGAGCAGGAGCGGCAGGATGAGACGGATCATGCCGTCGGGATAGCGGCGGGATGTGACAGGCGTTCGGGAGGTATGCTCCTACTCCGCGTTCGCCTTTGTCTTCGCCGGTGCCTTCTTCGGCGCGGCCTTCTTCGCCGCCGTCTTCTTCGCCGCCGACTGCTTCGCGCCCGCCTTGTCGTTGCTGCCCGCCTTGGCGGCGATCAGGGGCAGGGCGATCTCGAGGGTGACGGCCTCTGGCCCGATCCCCTTGGGCAGGGTGGCGTTGACCTTGCCCATCTTCACATATGGGCCGTAGCGGCCGGCCATGACCTGGATGGCCTCACCGGTCCCCGGGTGTGGCCCGAGCTCCTTGAGCGAGGCAGCCGCCGTGCCTCGACCGGGGCGTCCGGCGCGCTTCTCGGCCAACAGGGCGATGGCGCGGTTCAGGCCGACGTCAAACACCTCCTCGATGTCCGACAGGTTGGCGTAGGTCCCGGCATGCGACACGAACGGCCCGAAGCGGCCGAGACCGGCGCTGATCGGCTTGCCGTCCTCCGGGTGCACCCCGACCTCGCGCGGCAGCGACAGAAGGCGCAGGGCCCGCTCCAGATCGATCGAGGCCGGGCTCCAGCCCTTGGGCAGGGACGAGCGCCGGGGCTTGTCAGCATCCAGCACGCTCAGCTCCACATAGGGGCCGAAGCGGCCGATCTTCAGATGCACCGGCGCGCTGCTGACGGGGTCCTGGCCCAGCTCGCGATCGCCGCCGCCGGCAGATCCGCCCTCGGCGTCGGGGGCCGAGACCGGGCGGGTGTAGCGGCAGTCGGGATAGCGCGAACAGCCGATGAAGGCCCCGAAGCGGCTGGTCTTGAGGCTGAGCCGACCCTCGCTGCAGGTCGGGCAGGTACGCGGGTCGGTCCCGTCGCCCTTTTCGGGAAAGATGTGCGGGCCCAGCGCCACGTTGAGGTGGTCGAGGATAGCGGTGGTGCGTAGCTCGCCGGCGGCCTGGGTGGCGGCGTGGAAGTCGGTCCAGAATTCGCGCAGCAGCGCCTTCCAGTCGAGCTCGCCGGCCGAGACCTCGTCCAGTCGGGTCTCCAGCGCCGCGGTGAAGTCGTACTCGACCCACTTGCGGAAGAACTGCTCGAGGAAGGCGGTGACAAGCCGGCCCTTGTCCTCCGGGATGAAGCGGTTCTTGTCCATGCGGACATAGTTGCGGTCGCGCAGGGTGGTCAGGATCGAAGCGTAGGTCGAGGGCCGGCCGATGCCGAGCTCCTCCAGCTTCCTGACCAGGGTGGCTTCGGAGTAGCGCGGTGGCGGCTCGGTGAAGTGCTGCTCGGTGCGGATCGCCTCGACCTTCGCCGTCGTGCCTTCCTTCAGCGCCGGCAGGCGGCCGCCCTCATCCTCCTCGTCGTCGACTCCCTGGCGCGGGCGGTCGTCGCGGCCCTCCTCATAGACGGCCATGTAGCCGTCGAAGGCCACCACCTGACCGGTGGCACGCAGGCCGGTGCGGCCGTCTGCGGTCTCGACCTCGACGCTGGTGCGGTCCAGCCGGGCCTGCTCCATCTGGCTGGCGACGGTGCGCTTCCAGATCAGCTCGTAGAGCCGCTGCAGGTCACTCTCCAGCCGCACGCTGTCAGGGTGGCGGGTCAGGTTGGTCGGGCGGATGGCCTCGTGCGCCTCCTGGGCGTTCTTGGCCTTGGCCTTGTAGTACCGCGGCTCGGACGGGAGGTAGGCCGGACCGAAGCGATCGCCGATCACCTCGCGGGTCTGGGCCAGGCCCTCGGGGCTGATCGAGACCCCGTCGGTCCGCATGTAGGTGATCAGGCCGCCGGTCTCGTCCACGCCCTCATACAGTCGCTGCGCCGCCTGCATGGTGCGCTGGGCGGTGAAGCCGAGCTTGCGCGCGGCCTCTTGCTGCAGGGTCGAGGTGGTGAAGGGCGGCGGCGGACTCTTGCGCACCGGCTTCTTCTCGATGGCGCGGATTGTCAGACCGCCCGCCGCGATCGCGGCGCGGGCGGCATGGGCCATGGCCTCGTCGCGGATGTCGAGCCGCTGGACCCGCTTGCCCTCATGCTTGACCAGGCGGGCGAGGAAGGGCGGGCTATCGGCGACCAGATCGGCCTCGACAGACCAGTATTCCTGGGGTTTGAACCGCTCGATCTCCATCTCGCGATCGACGACGATGCGCAGGGCCACGGACTGGACGCGCCCTGCCGAGCGGGCGCCGGGCAGCTTGCGCCACAGCACCGGCGACAGGGTGAAGCCGACCAGATAGTCGAGCGCGCGGCGCGCCAGATAGGCGTCGACCAGCTCCATGTCGATCTGGCGCGGCTGGGCCATGGCCTCCAGCACGGCGCCTTTCGTGATCGCATTGAAGGTCACCCGCTGGACCTCGGTGTCCTTGAGCGCCCGCTTCTTCTGCAGCACCTCCAGCACGTGCCAGCTGATGGCCTCGCCCTCGCGATCGGGGTCGGTGGCGAGGATCACGCGGCTGGAGCCTTTCGCCGCCTCGGCGATCTCCGAGAGACGCTTGGCGGCCTTGGCATCGACCTCCCAGTTCATTGCGAAGTCATCGTCGGGGAGGACCGAGCCATCCTTCGAGGGCAGGTCGCGGACGTGGCCGTACGAGGCCAGGACCTTGTAGTCCGGACCAAGGTACTTGTTGATGGTCTTGGCCTTCGCGGGGCTCTCGACGATGACGAGATTCATGGGGGAGGGAGGCATCCTGCACGGGCCGGAGAGGGCCGGGAACGTGGTTGTCGCCGGGGCCGGTGTCAATCGCCCTTGCCGCCGGGCCGAAATGCCCGCTTGCCGGACGGGCTTTCAGAGGCTCACGAGACCGCCTGGGAGAAGCTCGGCGCGCCCGGCCAGCGCCAGCTCCAGCAGGGCGGCGCTCACGGCACCGATCGGGGCACCGACGGCGCGCGCCAGCTCGTCGCGGGGGGTCGGCGTGGGCGAGAGCAGGGCCGCCACCCGCTCCAGCAGGGCGTCGTCGACCGGCCCGGGCGCGGCACCCGCGAAGGGTCCCCCCGGCTCGTCGAAGGCGCTGTCCGGCCGTAGTTCGCGCAAGATGTCCTCGACTACCTCGCAGACATGGGCTCCCTGCCGCAACAGGTCGTTGACGCCACGCGAGCGGGGATCCAGCGGCGAGCCCGGCACCGCGAACACCTCGCGGCCCTGTTCGGCGGCGAGCCGGGCGGTGATCAGGGAGCCGGACCGCAGCTCGGCCTCGACCACCACCACCGCCTGCGACAGGCCGGCAATCAGCCGGTTGCGGCGCGGAAAATCGCGCGCCTGGGCCCGCGCTCCCACCGGGCTCTCCGACAGGATACAGCCGCCTTCGGCGATGCGGTGATAAAGGCCGGCATGCTCCGGCGGATAGACGTCGTCGATCCCGCCGCCGAGGACGGCCACGGTCCCGGTCGGCAGCGCGCCTTCATGGGCGGCGGCGTCGATGCCGCGGGCCATGCCGGAGACCACCACGACTCCCGCCTCGCCGAGCCCCATCGCCAGGCCGCGGGCGATGCGCTGGCCGCCCGCCGAGGCGATCCGGGCACCGACCAGGGCCACGCTGGCGTGAGCCGACAACAGGTCCGGCCTCCCGAGCGCCCACAGCACGGGCGGGGGCGGGTCGATGCGGGCGAGGCGGGGCGGAAAGCCGGCATCGCCCAACACCAGCAAGCTCGCCCCGAGCGCCTCGCCGGCCTCGACTTCGAGCCTGGCAACGGCCTCTGCCGCCGGCGTCAGCGGCGTTCCTGCGCGGCGCGACAGCTGCGGCAGGGCCTCGAGCGCGGCCACGGCCGAGCCGCAGCGCGCCAGCAGCTCGCGGAAGGTCACCGGCCCGATCCGATCCGTCCGCGCCAGCCTGAGCCGGGCGAGACGTTCGGACGTGGCCGGAGCGTTCACGCCTCGCGCGCGCCGATGCGCGGCTCGCCTCCGGCCATCAGTCGGGCGATATTCTCGCCGTGGCGAAGGTAGATGAGCACGCCGGTCAGGATGGACAGCACCAAGACGGACGGGCTGACTGGCACGCCCAGCGCGGGCAGCACCCAGGCAGCCCAAACCGGGGTGAGGGCGGCGGCGGCAAGGGCCCCGGTGGACGAGATGCGGGTCACCGCCACGGTCAGCAGCCAGGTCGCGCCGGCAAAAAGGCCAAGGGGCCAGGCGGCGGCCAGCAGCAGTCCGAAGAAGGTCGCGACGCCCTTGCCGCCCCGGAAGCCGAGCCAGACCGGGAACAGGTGGCCGAGGAAGGCGAAGCCGCCGGCGACCGCGGCCATGGCCTCGGTATCGAACAGGGCGCGGGCGATCAGCAGGGCCGCGGCCCCCTTTCCGGCGTCGAGCAGTAGGGTGGCCAGCGCCAGATCCTTGCGGCCCGTGCGCAGGACGTTGGTGGCGCCGATGTTGCCGGAGCCGATCTGGCGCACGTCGCCGGCACCGCCGAGGCGCGTCAGCACCACCCCGAAGGGCACGGACCCCAGCAGATAGCCGCCGCCCGCGGCCAGACCGGGAGTGAGATAGGCGAGGGCGGCGAGATCCTGCACGCAGCGGGTCCTTCGAGAGTGAGTCCCGCCTCGTCTAGCACAGGGCCCGCCGCCCCGTCAGCGCACCGTCACCAGCGCCAGACGTCCCAAATCACGTCGAGGATATAGCCGTCGCGCTCGTCGATCAGATAGGCGTGGTTATCGACATAGACCCAGCGCGTCCCGACCGGCGGCCAGGGCAGTCCATACCATGACCAGTCGTTCAGGCGATAGCGCCAGAACACTGACGGCAGATACTGACCTGCTGACCAGCGCACACCCCAATAGTGGCGCGGCACCTGGTAGTAGCCGTAGCCCGGCGCAAAATAGAAGCCGACCCGTACGCCTGAATAGTCGCGGAACCAACTGTGCGAACGCCACCAGTTGTCGCGATGGCGTCGGGACCAGTCGGAGCGCCAGCGATCGCGGTTCCAGCTGCGCTGGAACTCCCGGTAATCGCGACGGTCGCGACGATACTCCCGGCGGTCCTCATGCCGGTCCTGGCGGTAGTCGCGGCGATCATCGCGGCGGTCCCAGCGCTCGTCCCTTCGGTCGTCACGACGGTCCCAGCGGTCATCGCGTCGGTCGTCCCGCCTGTCCTCGCGGCGCTCCTGCCAGTCTTCACGACGGTCCTGCCGGAAGTCCTGGCGATCCTCGCGCCGGTCAGGGGTCGGATCGTTCCGGAACTCGCGCCGTTCCTCGCGGCGATCCTGGCGGAAGTCCTGCCGGTTCTCCTGCCGCTCCTCGCGGCGCTCCTGCCCGTTTTCGCGACGGTCCTCACGGCGTTCCTGACCGAGCTCCTGCCCGGTTTCGCGCCGCTCCTCCCGCCGTTCCTGTCGCTCTTCGCGAAGCTCTTGCCGGTTCTCAAGACGCTCCTGCCGGGCTTCACGCCGCTCACTCGGGCCCTCATGCCGCGTCTCGCGCTGCATCTGCAGCTCGGGATCCCCCGCGTCCTGCGCCAGTAAGGGCGCGGCGGCCATGGCCGGCAGGCAGAAGACCCCCGCCGCCGCCGCCATCATCAGCCAATGTCTCATTGTGTTTTCGTCCTGCCGGGCCCCACCTGGCGATCAACCTTGACGGTGTCAGGGCCGGGATGAACCGGGACTGAACGGACCTACCGGGCCTCGGGATCACGACGCTCGTCGCGCCGTTCCTCCCGCCACTCCCGGTTCTCGGGACGGGTCTCTCGGCGCGGCTCGCGCCGTTCCTCGCGCCACTCACGATTGCCTTCCTGGCGGCTCTCGCGCCGTTCCTCGCGCCGTTCCTCGCGCCGCTCCTCGCGCGGGGCGGGGCGATCCTGGGCCAGGTCGCGGGTCGCGGCCGCTACCGGTGCAACCCCGGCTGCGCTCGTCAGGAGACCGGTGAGGATGGCGGCGGACAGTATGGCTTTCATGTCTCACTCCATATCACGCGGACTGGCGGGCTTCCTAATCATCCGGGCCTGAACACGGCCTGAACGGTCCCGGGCCGCCGGATCCGTCGCTCGCTTGCATGGGGCGGGGCCGACGCCCACCTCTACCGCTGACGTTGCAAGGAGCCCGCATGCCCGCCCCCATCGACCTCTGGTACTGGCCGACGCCCAACGGCTGGAAGGTGACCATCGCGCTGGAGGAGATGGAGCTACCCTATGTACTGAAGCCGTTGAACATCGGTGCCGGGGAGCAGTTCACGCCCGACTTCCAGGCGATCAGCCCAAACGGGCGCATGCCGGCGATCGTCGATCCGGACAGCGGCGACGGCCAGCCCCTGTCGATCTTCGAGTCCGGGGCAATCCTGCAATACCTCGGGCTCAAGTCGGGGCGCTTCTATTCGCAGGACGTCCGTGGACGGGCCGAGGTCGACCAGTGGCTGTTCTGGCAGGTCGGCGGCCTCGGGCCGATGGCGGGCCAGACTCATCACTTCCGCCAGTACGCCCCGGCGATGATCGCCGACCAGCGCCAGATCGCCTACGCCGTGCGCCGCTATACTGACGAGACCCACCGGCTCTACGGGGTGATGGACCGGCGGCTGTCCGATCGCGACTATCTCGCCGGCGACTACTCGATCGCCGACATGGCGGCGTGGCCGTGGATCCTGCCGGCCCCGCAGGGGCAGTCGTTTGACGAGTTCCCCAACCTCAGGGCCTGGTACGAGCGGGTCGGGGCGCGGCCGGCCGTCCAGCGCGGCAGGGCGGCGGGCGACGAGCTCCGCCGCAACCTCGCCGCCGCCGGGGCGGACGCCGCCGCGGCGCGCAAGCTGCTGTTCGGGCAGCGGGCAAGGTAAACGCCGCGTCAGGAAGGGTTGCGTACAGGTGAATGGCAATCAGAGTATTCATATGTAGTTTACTCAAAATAATTGTCGTAAATTTCGCTGTTAACCCCAATGAAAGTGCGACGGTATTTGATCATGTGCAACGGGCGTCAGAACGGCGCCGAAGGAGGGCACATGATGGTGGCTCAAGATACGACCGAGGCGGCGATCCTGCCGCTGCCGACCCCCGAGATGACCGGGGACGACCTGTTCAGGCTGGGCCTGATGTATTCGACCGGCCAGGGCGGATGCCCGATGGACCGGGTCTCGGCCCACATGATTTTCAACCTGGCGGCCCTGAAGGGGTCGGTCGAGGCGCGCGTCTATCGCCGCGAGTTGAGTCAGGAGATGGACCGCGACGACATCGCCGAAGCCCAGCGCGCCGCCCGCCGCTGGATCGACAACGGCGTGGTCACGCTGGCGGCCTGAAGCGAGTCCGTAGTCGGCAGGGGTAGGGCAGAGACTGCTGTCTCCCGACCGCCTACCCCGACCGACTACCCCTAGAACTGCTGGTACTGCCCGTTGATCGAGTAGCTGAAGCCGATCGGCAGGGCGTTGCGCACCTGGGTGAAGAAGGTCGCCAGTTCGGCCAGGGTCGTGCGCGGCACGAACAGGATGTCGGCCCGGCGCAGGGCGACGATTTCCCCGCGGCGCGGCCGCAGGTCGATTGCCCGCATCATCCGCCGGCCGCCCGGGCCGCGCCGGATCAGCGCCACCTCCTGTGCGCGCGCCCCCGGCAGGAAGCCGCCCGCCAGCACGATGGCCTGGTAGGCGTCGATGTCGCCGGGCATGTCGTAGACGCCCGGTGTCCGGACCTCGCCATCCACCCACACCTTGAGTGGACCGGCCTGACGCAGTGTCACTTCCACTTCCGGTCGGCGAAGTTGGCTGGCGTAAGCCTGCGACACGGAAGCCTCAAGCTCCACAAGGGTGCGGTCGGCGGCCATGACCTGGCCGATCAGCGGAAGGCTGATGCGGCCATCGGGGCCAAGCGTCACCTGGCGGTTCAGTTCCGGTGCCGTGGGGGTGGCCACGTCCAGCTGGTCCCCCGGATAGAGCAGATACTCAGGCTCCGCCTCGGTCCAGTCGGCGAAGGGGATATCGGGGAACCCCGCCTGTCCTGTCCCCGGCCGATTGGTCGCCGCCGGGCCCCGTACGGCCGGCCCCGCGGCGCAGCCGACGAGGCTCGCCCCTGCCACGCCGGCCAGTCCCATCAGCGTCAGGCGGCGGTCGATCATGGCGGCTCCAGCGACTCCCTCTCGTCGACACGACCGTGCGGCCGTCATGGGTAACCGGTGGTTAATGCCGGGCGGGAGAGGGTACTCCGACAGCTCACCGCTTCAGGAATCACCCTCCGCCCATGCGCTCACTGGCCTACGCCACGGCTCGCCCGCGCTACGGGTTCTGGGACCTTGTAGGCTTGTTGCTGCGCGAGATCCTGCTGATGATTCTGGTGTTCCTGACGGTTTTTGCCCTGGCGGCGGCGGCGGTGTTCACCCTAAAGAAGACCTACACGGCCCACGCCAGCCTGTTCGTCGGCATCGGTCAGGAGTACGTCTACCAGCCGCGCATCGGCGAGACACAGCCTTTCAACCTGCCCCAGCCGGGGGAGGTGGCTCAGTCGGAACTGACCATCCTCAAGAGCCAGGCCCTCGCCCAGCGCGTCTTGCGCACCGTCGGCGTGGAGGCGGTGCTGGGCGAGCCGGGGACGGAGGTTCAGGCCCTGCGCGCCTTCAGCAATCGGCTTGGCGTAGTTATGACCCCGACCAGCGGCATCCTCGATCTCGGCTATGAAGACGAGGACGCCGAACGGGCAGCGCGGATCCTAAACGCCACCATCGACCAGTACCTGCTGTATCGTCGCGAGGTGTTCCAGAACCCGGCCGGGGCGCTGCTGCGCGGCCAGCGCCAGCGCTTCGAGCAGGATCTCGCCGAAGCGGACTCGGCCTACGGGTCCTTCCTGCAGACGAACGACCTCGGCGACTTCACGGCGCAGAAGGCTGCGCTCGCGGCGACGTATCAGACCGTGTTCGCCGAACGGCTGTCGGTCGAGGCCCAACTCAACCAGGCGCGCCAGCGGGTCGCTACGCTTGAGGCGCAGCAGGCGACCACCCCGGCCGAAGTGGCCCTGCAACAGGACCTGAACATTTCGGCGCAGGATCAGATCCTCCAGCTGCGAACCGAGCGCGAGCAGCTGCTGGCGCGCTACCAGCCGGGTTCCCAGCCGGTGCGCGAGATCGAGACCCGGATCGCACAGCTGCAGGCCTATGTCGGCACCGGTACGGCGGTCGGCGCGCGTGAGGTGCGGCTGGGACCGAACCCGGTCTGGGTCGAGCTAGAGACCAACCGCATCAACGCCCGGGCCGACCGGGACTCCCTGGCGGCCCGCCTCGTCGCCCTTGATCGCCAGCTGGTTCTGATCCGGCAGCGGCAGGGCGAGCTGACCCGTCTTGAGTCGGAGAACGCCACCCTGGCGTCGAGCCGCGAGGTGCTCACCGCCTCTATCCGGGAGTTCCAACAGCGCGAGGCGCGCAGCCGCGCCGAGACCAACCTCTCGGCAGACGGGGTGGACTCGATTACGGTCTTGGCCCGCGCTGCGCCGCCTACGCGGGGCAAGAGCCTGAAGGCACCGCTGCTGGCGCTGGGGTTCCTGTTCGCGGGGATCACCGCCGTGTGTGCAGGGTTGATCCGGGTCTTCTCCCGCTCGGGCCTCCCTACTGCGAGTTCGGCCGAGCGCACTCTCGGCCTGCCCGTCCTGGCCGTGGCTCCGGTCAAGGGCTGACGTGTTAGGCTTGGCTGTGCCTTGCGTTCCCGACGGCGATTCGATGGTCGACCTGACGTCCGAGATGGCCGCGCTGTGGGCGGCGCTGGGGCCCGGTTCCGCGCGTCGCGGCCGGGTCATCCAGTTCGTCGCGGCGGCGAGCGGAGAGGGCACCTCCACTGTGGCCCGAGAGTTCGCCCGGCTGGCCGCGGTGCGGGCCCGCAAGCCTGTGTGGCTGATTGACGGCGACCTGAGACAACCCTCTCAGCTGGAGGCGGCGTCGGCGGAGCCGGAGCGCTTTGGCCAGTTGGGCGACCCTGTGTTCGCCAGCCCGGACGACTCCGCGTTCTTTTCGGTCAATCCGCCGGTCAGGGCGAAGGATGGGCGGAGTATCCCCCCGGCCCGGCTCCTCAGTGCCCGGCCGGCGCTTGGCGGGAGGCTTTGGATCACCCTCTTCCGCGCCGAAGCCCTGCGCACCGGCCAGAAGGTCGAGCCCTCGCCGGACCCGGCCTACTGGGAGGCGATGCGGTGCCATGCGGAGACGGTGGTGATCGACGCTCCGGCCGCGGACCGCAATGATCTGGCTGCGACGCTGGCCCCGCTGGTCGACCTGACGGTGCTGGTAGTCGCGGCCGAGACGACGCCAGCCGGCCAGGCGGCGGCCCTGCGTGACCTGATCGTGAGCGCAGGCGGGCAGATCGCCGGCGTGGTGCTGAACCGCAGCACCTACCGTCCGCCGGGGCCGCTCAGGCGTTTCTTGCGCTGACAGGTCTTTCTTTAGCCCCGGCACGCTGCAGCCGGGCCATCTCGGCCGCGCCATAGAAGGCCGGCTCGAGCCCGGGCATCCACAGCAGCTTGCCGAGTCCACGGGCGGCGCGATCCAGCCACCAGGCGCGACGCGGGTGCCAGATCAGGAAGCCGACCGCGGCCAGCCCGCCGAACACTACCACCTGGGCCGCGCCGATCGCCATCCAGTGCACGAGGCCAAGGGAGCGCCCGTGGCGGCGGGCCGTTTGGCTTGGCCCCTGGCCATAGGCGAAGGCGCGTGTCAGGGCGTAGCGCAGGGTGGCGCGGTGGGCCGGGGCGAATTCCTCGACCCGGGCGTTGGGGGCCCAGCCAAAGCCCCCGCCACGCGCCGCCAGCGCCGAAAACAGCGCGTCGTCCTCCCCGCCGGCATGGTCGGCAGCAGGATTGAACGGGGCAGGCCCCGGCAGGGCGGCGACGCGTACCATCAGGCTGTTGCCGCAGCCGAAGGGCTGGGTGAGGTGGCCGACGACGGCGGGACCCTCGCGGCCGAAGAAGGCCTCCAGATAGGGCTGCAGCCAGGCCGGTGCATCCGGGGCGCGGCCCTGGATCGGGCCGAACACTACCTCGGCGCGGGTTTCGGCCTGGGCCGCCAGCAGGGCCGCGAGCCAGTCGGGCGAGGCCGCCTCGTCGTCGTCGAGAAAGGCGATCAGCGGCGCACTGGTGGCGGCCAGTCCGGCGTTTCTGGCCGTCGCCACGCCCGGGTCCGGTGCGTGGACATAGCGGACTGGGAAGGGACCCGTGCTCGCTTCAACAGTTGATAGCGCCGTGCCCTCCGGGTCGTTGTCGACTACGACGACCTCGGCCAGCCGTTTGTCGACGCCGGTCTGCGCCTGCACCGAGGCGAGGGCCCGGGCGAGGCTGTCGGGCCGCCGAAGCGTCGGGATCAGTACCGCCACATCGCCACTCATGGCAGGGCTCCGGCGTATACAGCGGCGCGGTAGAGGCGCAGGGCGAAGGCGCGGGCGCGGACCGGCAGCCGGGGCTCTTCGGCGGCCTTCAGGGCCAGCCGCGCGGTGACCGCGGGCGGCCAGGGCAGGCGCTGCAGCAGGCGGGCGGCGCGATAGCCGGGCCAGTTGCGCACCTCCGGGTGGCGCTCCGCGACCCGCGCGAAGTTGGCCCCGGAAGAGGCGTACTTGGCCGCCAGCGTCGCGACCGTATCGAGCCCCATATGGGTGGCGGGATTGTCGGGATGCAGCACCTTGTGGCGGCGGGCGACCCGCAGGCCCCACTCCACATCTTCCCAACCCCAGCCGGAGAATCCGGTGTCGAAAGCCTCGGCCGAAAAGACGTCGCGACGGACCATCAGGTTGGAGGTGTAAACATACTTCTCCGGGGTCCTGGCGCGGACCGCGGCGGGGATGCATTCCGAGGCGGCGGCAAGGGCACGGTGCACTGCGAACTCCGGGGCATCCGGAGCCTGGAGCAGGGAGAACCCGCCAATCGCGACGGCCGGAGTCTGCACGGCCTCGAGGTCGGCCCAGACCTGAAGAAAGTCGGGCGCATCGGGCCGCATGTCGCTATCAAGAAACAGGAAAGTTCGGCCGCGCGCAGCGGCGGCCAACCGGTTGCGGCCGCGCGCCCGGCCGACATTCTGCGACAGTACGACCAGCCTGGCAGGCAGGGCGAGGCGCGCCAGCCGCTGCGCCACCCGGGTGGTCAGGGCGGCGTCGCCACCGCCGTCGTCAAGCAGGACCAGCTCGATTGCGCCGGCGAGGGCGGCGGCCTCGGAGTCGAGCCGCCGAATCAGGTCCGACGGATCGTTGCGATGGAAGGGGATCAGCACCGAGAGTCGCGGGCGGGCGTCGGGCCAGGCGGCATTGTCGATCTCGCGGGTGGTCATGCCGAGACCTCACGAGTCATTCGCACTTGCCACTGGCGCTTCAGCACGCCGCGCACGCCGGCGGCGTCGAGCGCGACGGCAACGAGGCCGTACACCAGGGTACCGACCCCGGCCTTTAGAAGGAGCTCGGGCAGGCCGCCGGGCGAGGGCATCACAAGGACGACCGCTGCCATCACCGCCGTAGCGACGCCGCAGCGAAGCAGCGCGGGCCAGGGTGCCGGCAGGGGGAGTACGCGCCGACCGATCAGGATCGCCGCCGCCAGGCCGAGGCTATAGCTGAGGGCGGTCGCCAGCGCCGCCCCGGTCAGGCCAAGCACGGGGATCAGCACGAGGTTGAGCACCACATTGGCTCCCGCCGGGATGGCCATGGTCAGGAACAGCGCCCGGGTATTGCGGCCGAGGGTGAAGGCCTGCCCGAAATAGTAGGTGGTCAGGCCGGCCATCAGGGCCGACAGGGCGATGAGGGGAGTCACCGACGCCGTAGCAGCGCGCAGTTCCTTGCCGATCATCAGTTCGGCAAGCGGGTGGGCGGTGAGCGCGAGGCCGACGGCCGCGGGCAGGGCCAGAAACAGGAACAGCGACGCCTGCTCGCGCGCCGCCTCGTCGAGGCGAGCCCGACCGCCGCGCTCCAGCGCCATCACCAGCGCGGGCCCGCCGGCCGAGCCGAGCCAGATGAACAGCACATCGAGCGTGCGATTCGAGAGGCTGTAGGCGGCATGGTAGGCTCCGACCGCGGCGTCATCGAGGAAGAGCGCCAGCAGGAACCGGTCGGTCGAGGTCAGCACCAGGGCCAGGGCGAGGGACGCGGCGATGGGGAAGCCATAGCTGGCGTAGCGCGCCAGTCGTTCGCGCCGGTAGGTGCCGCCCCGGCCCAGGCGCCACTCACCGGGCAGGACGAACGGCAGGATCAGGAGCGGTGCCAGCGACAGTCCGAGCATCGGGGCCGCCCCGCCGGTGCCAGCCAGCGCGAAGCCGATGCCCAGGGCGAGTCCGCCGACGGCCGTGGCGATATCGACGGTCGCGGCGCGCCCGACTTTGCCGGCGGCGCGGAAGTGCTCCTGGGCCAGCTTGCCCAGGCAACGCAGCGGGGCACCCGGCACGCCGGCCGCCAGCGCCGCCTTGAGACCCGCCTCGACCGGCAGCGCGAGGATCAGCAGGCCGGCGACCGGCACAAACACCGCCGAGAGGATCAGGGTGGCGCGATACAGGCTGTGGAAGTGGTCGGTCAGGTCAGGCCCGCGCTCCGCCGCCCAGAAGCGGGCCATTCCGGCCTCCAGCCAGGTGAAGACGGCGACGTGGCTTAGCGTCATGACCGCGAAGGCGAGGGCGTACTGGCCGTACTCGTCTGCGTGCAGCAGTCGCGTGAACAGGAACAGACCGAGGAAGCCGGTCACTCCGCTGACGATGTTGGCCGGCAGATAGCCCCAGACCCCGCGCCAGAACATCAGCGCACCGCCCGACGGTCGCCGAGCAGCACCGGCACCGTCAGGACCATGATCTTCAGGTCCAGCCAGAAGGACTGGCGTTCGATGTACTCAATGTCGAGCTTGATGCGCCGCTGGACCTCTGCGGCGCTGTGCAGCGGTCCGCGCGAGCCATGGACGGCGGCCCATCCGGTCAGACCGGGCTTTAGACGGTGCCGGCGGGCGTAGTCGGCCACCAGCCGGGCGGACTCGGTTTCGCCGGTCTTCATGCCGACGGCGTGGGGCCGGGGGCCGACCAGCGACATCTCGCCGGACAGGACGTTGAACAGCTGGGGCAGCTCGTCGAGGCTGGTGGCGCGGATGATGCGCCCAACCCGGGTGACGCGGTCGTCACCAGCGGTGACCTGGCGCGCCGCCGAGGCGTCGGCTGCCTCCTGGCGCATCGAGCGGAACTTCCACACGAGGAACTGTTCCTGGTTGAAGCCGTGCCGGCGCTGCCGGAAGAAGATCGGCCCGGGGCTGTCGAGGCACACGGCGAGGGCCACGATGGCCAGTAGGGGGCTGAGCAGCACCAACGCCGTGCCGGCGATGACGAGATCCTGCACCCGCTTGGCGAAGGCGCGGCGCGCCGGGTCCGGCGGCGTCAGGGGGGCGAAGGCCGGCAAGGCGAGGCGACGGTAGGCGCTCTCCAGATCACTTGAGGTGCGGGGGTCCAGCAGGAGTGTGACGTCGGTCGGCAGGCCGGACAGCTTCCCGACCAATTCGCGCAGCCGGGCCTGGGCGCTGGCGGGGACGGCGATGGCAATGCGGTCGACGTGCGCCGACAGCCGGTGAGTGAGCAGGGCGTCGGAGTCGCCCAGCACCGGGACGCCCGCCACGGGCTCAGGGCCCCGATCGGCGCGGTCGTCGAATACGCCGAGCACGGCGAGATCGCGGCTCTGGACCGCCCGCCGGATCAGTGCCTCGGCATCGCGGGTAGCGCCAACAATAACGATCGAGGGTGTCAGTAGCCCACCTTGACGCCAGCGTTCGGCCAGCCCGGCGTAGACCAGATGCGTGGCCCCCAGTGCCAGGCCGGCGGCTACGGTCCAGGCCGCGGCGAGGCTGGCCGGGCCCGATTCCGGGCGGGCGGCCCCGACGACGGCGGCCAGGCCCCAGGCGATGAGGCCGCCTGCCAGCGCTGCCGTCGCAGCCAGCCCGAGGTGGCGATGCACGGCGCGGGGCCGGTGGAAGGCATAGGCGTCCAGCAGCTTGAGCACCGCCAGCGCGACGACCGTGGCGGCGGCGATCGGCGCGGCCAAGCTGAACGGAGCGGTCGCCAGCGCAGGGGCCCGGTCGATCAGCAGCGCCAGGCTTACGGCCCAGAGGACAAGAACGTCCGCCAGCCGGAAGGCGTGGGGGGCGAGCCGCACGCCCTCGCGCTCGCGCGCGTTCCGCCACAGCTCCGGTCGGAACGGACCGCGCTGACGGGTTGCCGAAGCCCGACAGCGGGGTCGAGCGTAGGTCGTATCGGACACCGTCTCAGGGGCAGCGGACAGGATGACGCGGTCAGGGTTGGCGGGCATGGGAATCCGGGTAGCTGAGGTACCAGACTGCCCGGGCCGCTGTGGAAATCGCGTTAACGGCGGTCCTGCCGGCCGGCGCTCAGCCCTGCGCGAAGGGATAGGGGCTGACCGACTTGGCCCAGTCGTCCACGGCGAGGGCGCGGTCGAGCGGTGGCGCGGCACGCTCGGCGCACGGGTGGCGCTCGCACAGACGGCAGGCCGGTCCGATCGGCGTCACCTCGGGCGCGGCGAGGTCGAGGCCGCGGGCATAAACCAGCCGCTCCGCATGGCGCAGTTCGCAGCCGAGGCCGAGGGCCAGGTCCTGACCGTCGCCGGCGGTCCCGCGGCCCTGGCGGTCGACGGTGCGGCAAAGGGTGAACCAGCGTCCACCGTCGGGGGTCTCGACGATCTGGGTCACCACCCGACCGGGCGTGCGGAAGGCGGCGTGGAGGTTCCAGCGCGGGCAGGCCCCGCCGAAGCGGGCAAAGGGGAAGCCGTCGGCAGCGAAGCGCTTGGACACATTGCCCGCCTGGTCGACTCGAATGAGGAAGAAGGGCACGCCCCGGGCACCCGGGCGCGACAGGGTGGTCATCCGGTGCGCCGCCTGCTCGAACGAGACGCCGAAGCGCGCCTGCAGCCGGGCGAGGTCATAGCCGGAGTCCTCGGCCAGCCGGTGGAAGGCACCGTAGGGCATCAGGATGGCGGCGGCGAGGGTATTGGTCAGGGACACCTTGAGCAGACGAACGGCCGCCTCGTCCGGCGGCGCAGCGGCCGCCACCATGGTGTTCAGGGTGGCGGAGTGCTCGGTGAGGGCCAGCTGGTAGGCCACGGCGAAGGCGCGCGACGCCGGGCCGAGCGTCTCTGCCAGCAGCAGGCGTCGCCGGTGCGGGTCGAAGCGGCGGGTCCACTCGACCATGACCTCGGGCGGCAGGGTGCGGACGGCCAGGTTGTGGCGCGTCCGCAGGCGGATCCGCGCTGCGGTCTCGAAATGTTCGGGGGCGAGGGGGTCGGCGAAAAGATCAGCGTGCAGGGCTTCGCCCAGCTGGTCCAGCTCGGGGAAGTGGTTGCGGCACCGCTGGACATGCTCGCGCACCCAGTCGGCTGGAGTCTCCTCGCCGGTCCCGCGGCCGGCACCGGCGTTATCGCGCGCCCGTCGCTCGGCGTGGGCACGGTACAACCGCAGGAAGGCGTCGGCCAGGGCAGGCGCTTCCTCGACCAGCTGCAGCACTTCGTGGCGGGGCACGGCGAGTCCGCGAAAGGTCGGATCGGCCAGGGCTTCCAGCACCTCGGCCTCGCCCACGCCGGAGGTCTGGCTAAGGGTCCTAAGATCGACATCATAGACCTCAGCCAGCCGCAGCAGCAGCTGGGCGGACACTGGCCGCTGGTTGCGTTCGATGTGGTTGAGGTAGCTGGGCGAGACGCCGAGGTCGGCCGCCATGGCCGTCTGGCTCAGCGCGAGCTGACGTCGCAGCCGCTTGAGCCGGGCACCGAGGAACAGCTTGCGGTCCGGATGAGCCATGACGCCTCCGCAGGTCATCGTATGACTTATCATGAATGTCACAACGTGACAATTTGACAGGAACTTTGAACTGAAAGCTGTATCAATTCCGACCGTCGTGGTGCTGGGTAGTCGCAGAGGCGCAACCAGGCGCCTGACGATGAGGCTCCGCCATGACCAACTTCGCCGATCTGGTCCCGTCCCCCGCCGGCCGTTTCGACGGCATCGAGCGCCCCTACAGCCCCGCTGATGTGCAGCGCCTGCGCGGCTCGGTGCCGGTCACCCACACCCTCGCCGCGCGCGGGGCGAACCGCCTGTGGGAGCTGCTGCACAGGGAGCCCTACATCAATGCCCTGGGTGCCGTGACCGGCAACCAGGCGATGCAGATGGTCCGTGCCGGTCTGAAGGCCATCTATCTGTCGGGCTGGCAGGTGGCGGCCGACGCCAACACCGCCTCGGCAATGTATCCGGACCAGTCACTGTACCCGGCCAACGCCGCGCCCGAGCTGTGCCGCCGCATCAACCGCACCCTGCAGCGCGCCGACCAGATCGAGCATGCCGAGGGCGGGGCAAAGCGCGACTGGTTCGCCCCGATCGTCGCCGACGCCGAGGCCGGCTTCGGCGGGCCGCTGAACAGCTTCGAGATCATGAAGGCCTTCATTGAGGCGGGTGCCGCCGGCGTTCACTTCGAGGACCAGCTGGCGTCGGAGAAGAAGTGCGGTCACCTCGGCGGGAAGGTGCTGATCCCGACCCAGGCGCACGAGCGTAACCTGATCGCGGCGCGACTGGCGGCCGACGTCTGCGGCACCCCGACCCTGACTGTGGCCCGCACCGACGCGGAGAGCGCCCAGCTGATCACCTCGGACATAGACGAGCGGGACCACCCGTTCATCGACCGCGACAGCCGGACCCCGGAAGGCTTCTTCCGGCTGAAGCCTGGCACGGGTCTGGATCACTGCATCGCCCGCGGTCTCGCCTATGCGAAGTACGCTGACCTGCTTTGGTGGGAGACCAGCCATCCGGATCTCGACGACGCCCGCAAGTTCGCCGAGGCCGTGCACCGGGAGCATCCCGGCAAGCTGCTGGCCTACAACTGCTCGCCCTCCTTCAACTGGAAGGCCAAGCTGGACGAGGCGACGATCGCCAAGTTCCAGCGCGAGTTGGGGGCGATGGGCTACAAGTTCCAGTTCGTCACCCTGGCGGGCTTCCATGCCCTGAACAACTCGATGTTCGAGCTGGCCAGCGGCTACCGCGACCGGGGCATGGCGGCCTATTCGGAGCTGCAGCAGCGCGAGTTCGCCAACGAGGCCACGGGCTACACCGCCACCCGTCACCAGCGCGAGGTCGGCACCGGCTATTTCGACGATGTGGCCACGGTCATCTCGTCGGGCCAGTCCTCGACCACCGCGCTGAAGGACTCCACCGAGACCGCCCAGTTCGTCGCGGCTGAATGACCGGAGAGATGACCATGGAAACAAGCAACGCCGACGCCATCATCGACTTCTGCCTGGCCCCGTTGAGCCTCAGTGACCGGACCGAGGCCGAGCGCGAGGTGCGCCGTCGCCTGCAGCACGTCATCCGCACCTTCCAGGCGCGGATCCCCCAGCCGGTCGCAGTGGACTTCAGCGCCATGCCGCCGCTGGTGATCAACGAGGCCGCCCACGGCTATGAGTGAGGCGGGCTGAGTCTCCCTCCTCCTCGGGGAGGGGGACCCGAAGGGCCGGGCGGGGTGGGCAAGGTGCCTCAAGGGAGCCCGGTCCGCCGGGCCGCCCTGACCCGTCTTCGGCCTCCGGCCTCAGACATCCTCCCCACAAGGGGAGTGAGTAGGAAGCGACATGCCCCTGGACTCCGTGAACGACGCCGCCATCCGTATCCTGGCCCCTGTGGAGAGCCGGGCGTGGGAGGTCCTCACGCCGGCTGCCCTCGCCTTCGTCGCCGACCTGCACCGGCACCTTGACGGCCGGCGGCGCGAGCTCCTTGCGGCCCGTGCGGCCCGGCAGGCGCGATTCGATGCGGGCGAGACGCCGGACTTCCGATCGGACACCGTCGATATCCGCTCCGGGGCCTGGCGCATCGAGCCCATCCCGGCCGAGCTGCTGGACCGCCGGGTCGAGATCACGGGTCCGGTCGATCGCAAGATGGTCATCAACGCCCTGAACTCGGGTGCGCGGGTGTTCATGGCGGACTTCGAGGACGCGACCAGCCCGACCTGGGCCAACCAGATCGAGGGCCAGATCAATCTGAAGGATCTGTGGGCCGGAACCCTGTCGTACGACGATCCGGCCAGCGGCAAGGCCTACCGGCTGAAGCCGCAGCGGGCCGTGCTCAAGGTGCGGCCGCGTGGCTGGCACCTGCCGGAGGCGCACCTGACTGTGGATGGAGAGGTCGTTTGCGGTGCCCTGTTCGACTTCGGCCTTTACACCTTCCACAACGCCGCGGCGGCGACCGCGGCCGGCTCGGGCCTGTGGTTCTACCTGCCCAAGCTGGAGAGCATGGAGGAGGCTGCCCTGTGGGACGCGGTGTTCCGTCACGCGCAGGCTCGCCTCAACATGCCGGTCGGCAGCTTCAAGGCAACCGTGCTGATCGAGACCCTGCCGGCCGCCTTCGAGATGGACGAGATCCTGCATGCCCTGCGCGAGCACATCGTCGGGCTCAACTGCGGCCGTTGGGACTATATCTTCAGCACGATCAAGTGTCTGGGCTCAAATCCGGACTATCTGACGCCGGACCGGTCGCGCATGACCATGGGCGAGGCCTTTCTTGACGCCTATTCGCGCAAGCTGATTGACACCTGCCACCGTCGCGGGGCCTTCGCCATGGGCGGGATGGCGGCGCAGATCCCGGTCAAGGACGATCCGGAGGCCAACGCCGCCGCCTTCGCCCGCGTTCGGGCCGACAAGGAGCGCGAGGCCGGCAACGGGCATGACGGCACCTGGGTGGCGCACCCGGACCTGGTGCCCGTAGCCATGGAGGTGTTCGACCGGCTGATGCCGGGGCCGAACCAGCTGGAGCGGCCGCTGTCAGGACAGGAGATTGGCCGAGACCGGCTGCTGGAGATCCACCGGGGGCCGCGCACCGAGGCCGGGCTGCGAGAGAACATCCGTGTCGGGGTCCAGTACGTGGAGGCCTGGCTGCGCGGTCGCGGGGCGGTGCCACTGTACAATCTGATGGAGGACGCTGCGACCGCCGAGATCAGCCGTACGCAGGTATGGCAGTGGCTCCGGCACGCCGCGCCGCTGGACGATGGCCGACCGGTCGAGGAGGCGCTGGTGCGCGCGCTGATCGACGACGAGGTCACGCGGATGCCGGCCGAACTGCCGCGCCTGGCCGAGGCCGTGGCCATCTTCACAGAGCTGTGCTTCGCCGAACGCTGCGAAAGCTTCCTGACGCTCCCGGCTTACGCCCGGCTCTGACCTCGATCAGGCGGCTGCGCGATCCGCTGCGCAGGCCGTTACCGGATCGGTGGGCAGCCTGATCGGGTCTGGTACGCTCGAGGGTTTGGCGAGGTGACGGTCGGTGCCCGCCGCCTACGCCCTGCGTCATGCTCTGGCCATGCGCTGGCGGTCAGCATCACGATCGGCGGGCGGGTGCATCCTTCGCGGCGCTCCGTGGCCCGGATGGCGGCGATTGTGTCGGCCAGCCCAGAACCCTGAACGACCCTCTCCCACAGCCTCCAATCTGGAAGTTTCGGCCTCATCTGCGCCCCTTGGGAAGCCGCCTTGGCAAGACGCCATTTCAGCGGGCCGTTCCCTGCGGCGGCGGCCTTCCGGACGCGTCGGCGATCCACCATTGGCCCTTCAAGCGCAGGGCCAGGACGCGGTGATCCCCTGCCTCAGGCCGAAAACGACGGCGGCAATGCATCGGGCCGGGCGTGAAGATCCCGGTTACCGGCCAGGCCGGCGAGCAAGGCGTCCACCGTCACCCGCACCCGAGGTGCCAGGTACAGGCGGTGAGGGTAGTGCAGCACGATCTCGCGGTCGCTGGCATCGTGCTGGCCGTTGAGCACTACCTTCAGCCGACCGGCGCGCAGGTGAGGCATGGCGTGATGCAGACCCACCTGCGCGATACCGGCGTCTTCCAGCGCCGGCCCGAGCAAGGCTTCGGGGTCGGAAAGCCACAGCCGCGCCTTCAGCGGGATCTGAAACCCGCCGCCTCCGCCGGGCCTTCGAAACCGCCAGGGGATCTCGCTGCCGCCGGACGGCCGCACCCCGAGGAGTTCATGCCCGGCCAGGTCCGACGGTGCGGCGGGAACGCCTCGGGCGTGCAGATATCCGGGCGAAGCGACAAGCACGAGCGGCAGTCGGGCGATGCGCCGCGCCACCAGGCTCGACTCCTCGATCACGCCCCCCCGGATGACGATGTCGAACCCCTCTGCGAGCATATCGACCGGGCGATTGTCGAGGCTCATCTCGATCTGAAGCTCACGGTTCGCGGCTGTGATCGCGGGCAATAGCGGCACCATGTATTGCCGGCCGAAGGAGACGCCCACCGAAATCCGGACCCGTCCGACCGCGTCTCCGCGCGCCTGGCTGGCCTCGGAAACGGCTTCGTCCAGAGCGCGGAGCGCCGTTGCCGTGCGCTCGCGGAGCCTCTCGCCTTCCTCGGTGAGCCGCACCTGTCGCGTGGAGCGGTTGAACAGCCTGACGCCGAGCTGCGCCTCCAGCCGGGCGACGTTCTTGCTGACCGCCGCCGGCGTCAGGTTCAGCTTGGCGGCGGCGCCTGTGAAACTGCCGGCGGCCGCGACCTCGGTGAAGGACACCAACCCATGGAGGTTCCGCATTCATTCCTCAAGGTTTAAGATAATTCGAATTTATGTCTGTTTTGTCAATTATGATCGCGGCGTACAGTTTCCCTGGTCAGTTTTACCCCCCAGTTCACGAAGGAGAACGCAGATGACCAACCGGATTCTCGTCACCGGCGGCGCCGGCAACATCGGTGCCGAAATCGTCAAGCGGCTGAGCGCCCGTAACGCCGACTTCGCAGTCATGACCCATACGTCCGGCGCAGCCTCGGCGGGCGTGACCGAGAGGCATGGCGACTTTCTGGACCCGGCCTCCTTGCAGCGGGCCTTTGCCGGCGTAGACACCCTGTTCCTGCTCTTTCCCCTGATTCCGGAAATGCCGCGCATGGCCGCCAACGCCGTAGCGGCGGCCAAGGCCGCCGGCGTCAGGCACATCGTGCGGTCGTCCGGGGCCGGGGCTGACGCCGCCAGTCCTGCGGCCATTGCCAAGGTGCATGGGGAGATCGACGCGCTTGTCCGCAACTCGGGCATCCCGTTCACGCTGCTTCTTCCGACCAGCTTCATGCAGAACCTGGTCAACTTCTATGGTGCCGCGATCCGGGATGGTGCGCTCTGTGCCCCGCGGGGCGACGGCGCGATGGCCGTCATCGATGTTCGTGACATCGCCGACGTGGCCGTCGAAGTCCTGACCCACCCGGCGGCCCACGCCGGCCAGAGCTATGCGCTCACCGGCCCCGAGGACCTCACTGACGCCCAGATGGTCTCCGCGATCGCGCGCGAGATCGGCCGCGACGTCCGCTATGTCGACGTGCCGGAAGCGGCGGCGGTGGATTCGATGACCCGGATGGGGTCTCCGCCCGAGGTGATCGAGTGGCTCATGAGCCTCAACCACGTCATCAAGCAGGGCTGGGCGGCCGGGGTCTCGCCCATGGTGGAGACGATCACCGGGCACCCGCCGCGCAAACTCGCCGACTTCGTCCGCGAGAATGCGGCGGCCTGGAAGTAACCGGGCGCCCTGGCGGGGGTGCCGGAGACGGGGAGGGCGGGGCCATCACGGTCCCGCCCTTTTTCGTGGGCGGGCTCTGGGTCGCTCCATTGTCTTCCCGAAAAGGGCAGCGCAGACGTTGGCCACCAGGACCAGGCCGACACTGGCAAGCAGGATATGGCTGAGCCGGACCCTCTCGATCAGGGGGGCGGACGCTATCGCGGCGATGGCTGTCGCGAGCAATTCCAAGGTCACGTACCGGCCGGCGTCAGCCTGGTCCAAGCCGAGACCTCCGGCCTGAGGTGCAGTCGTGTAGCCGCCGATCAGGCCTGGCGCGATCACCGACATGGTGATGCCGATGCCGCTGCAGGCCACGGAACACACCAGAAGCCGCCAGGTCGACCGGACGAAAGCATGGATCGAAGCTTGCTGCTCCACTAGGGTCAGGACTCAATTGAGCCACCATGTGACGGTTGCGGCGAGGAAGACGGCTGAGAGGTAGGTGTCGGCGCGCTTGTCGTAGCGTGTGGCGACGCGTCGGAAGTCCTTCAGGCGGCAGAACATCCGCTCGATGACG
>JAPZRF010000038.1 GCA_027531145.1 Brevundimonas sp.
ATGAACGCCGTGCGCGAGGCCGCCGGTCCGGATGCCCGGGTGATGCGCGAACGCCAGCCGAACCCGCGACGCCCCGACCCCTTCACCCTGTTCGGCAACTATCCGACCGAGGCGCTGCGCGGAGACGGCCGCGTCGCCGCCGTGGCGGGGGCCGAGGCGCGGCTGAAGCAGATTCTCGGCACGCCCACCGCCACCTTCGGCGGCAACTTCCTGCCCACCGTGCCCGAGCTGGAGAAGATGGTGGCCCGACTGGCCGAGGCGGGCGAGTTGACCGTGGATGGCCTGGCTGCGGGTTTTCCCGAAGGCCGGCGGACGCGCATCCGTCGCGCCGTGCTCTTTCTGGCCAAGTACCACCTCGCGGTGATCCTGCCGACGGCGGCCTCCGCCGCCAGCTGACGTCTGTCCACGTCAAGCCGGACTCCCTTCACGGGGGCGAGATTCTCCACCGAGGCGATAATCACGGGCGTCGGGACGCCAGAAACACGAACGGCCGGACCGCAAGTCTGGTGCGATCCGGCCGACGTGACACAGCCCGCTGGAGAACGAGGCTGCCGTGTACATGCCACAACCGGCGCCCCAGACCAAGCCCTTATGCCGCTAATGGCCAAGCCTCGCGAAGCCGTGATCGGCCTCAGCCGCGAGTGCCCAGGGCCTCATCGATCAATTGCATCCAGCCCGGGACGCCCACCGTCTCGCGGTCAAAGCGCGCCAGGGCGGTCTGCCGGGCCTGACGGCGCAGATCCGTGAACGCTTCCGGCTGACGGCAGGCGGCGATCATGGCCTCCGTCAGGGCCGGCACATCGAAGAAGTCGTTGAGGATCCCCTCCAGATTGTGCGTCACGGCGTCGCGGACCGGGGCCGTGTCCGAGGCGAGGATCAGGCATTCGCAGCCCATGGCCTCGACCAGCGACCAGGAGAGCACGAACGGATAGGTGTAGTAGACGTGGGCCCAGGAGATCGACAGGGCGTCGATCATCTGGCTGTGCGGCACCCTGCCGACGAAATGCACGCGGGCAGGGTCCAGCGGGCCGCCAAGCTCCGCCTCCATCTTCTGCCGCCAGGTCTGGCCATGGGCGAGCTTGCCGCCATAGCCGCTGTCGGAATCGGCGCCGATCAGGATCACCTGGGCCTCCGGGACAGCGGCGAGGAAGGCGGGCAGGGCCCGCATGAAGATGTGAAAGCCCCGCAGCCGCTCGAAGTTGCGGTTGATGAAGGTGATGACCGGCGTCGAGCCGTCCAGCTCCAGGCCGGACGGGGTGGTGAACACCGCGTTCGACCGTTTGCGAGCCGCGCCAAGGTCGACGCCTTCGTGCAGGACGC
>JAPZRF010000039.1 GCA_027531145.1 Brevundimonas sp.
AGCCCCGCAGCCGCTCGAAGTTGCGGTTGATGAAGGTGATGACCGGCGTCGAGCCGTCCAGCTCCAGGCCGGACGGGGTGGTGAACACCGCGTTCGACCGTTTGCGAGCCGCGCCAAGGTCGACGCCTTCGTGCAGGACGCTCACGGCCTGCCGCTGGAGCCGGGCTTCTACGCGCGACGCATGCGCGGCTGGCGCTGGACGCGCCTGTCCGACGACCTGACCGCCGAAGAGCGCATGGACCTGTTGCTCAATCCGCCCGGCAGCGGCCTCAGGGTCACCCGCTGGGAGGATCTCGGCGAGCGGACGGCACCCAACTGGCCGGACCTGGTCGACGCCTCGCGGCTGCTGCGCGCCATCAGCCGCATCGAGGCCCGGGTCGCCGACGGCGATGACGGGCTGATCGCCGACCTGCGCCTGGCGCTCGGAGTCGGGGCGCTGGCCCAGAACCTGGCGCAGCGGCTGATAGCCGGCCGCGTTTTTGGTTGTTTCTGCGGGACCTTCAGCTCCGCCCTCACCTTGGCGATGCAGGCCCGGCGACGGGAAGAGCTTGGAAGTTTCCCCGGGCCGCCTCCGACAGGATCAGCTTGTCCAGCGTCAGGTCAGACACCGCCCGACGGAGCCGCGCGTTCTCAACCTCCAGCGCCTTCAGCCGTTTGACCTGGTCGGTCTTCATGCCGCCGTACTCAGACCGCCATCGAAAGCAGGTCGTCTCCGTCACTGCGATCGTCTTCACCGCCTCCGGGATCGATCGTCCCTGGCCTGTCAGCACGTCATCCTGACGCAGCTTGGCGATGATCTCTTCGGGCTTGTGACGCTTCCTGGCCATGTTCGGCTCCATCCATTCTGGTCCTCAGACCAACATAAGGGATGGACCACTTCAAAGGGCGCAGACCAATGATTAATCCTTGGGGGCGCAACAAGCGGCGGCGCGTTGCGGGGGTTCCCTCCGGGTGCCACAAAAACTTTGTCATCCGGGCCGGATTGCCTAACGGCTCCGGGCGGTTGTAAATGTCAGAGACTCCGCCGTAGGCGCGCAGGGGCGGGCTCTCGCTGGTAGTTTCTCCGTGCGGGGAGGGGCAGAGGTCCGTGACACACATGGAGAACCTTTAATGGCTAACATCACTTTCGCGACCGCCGACCAGGCCGCCGCTGACGCCTATGGCGCTCAGTACGGTGCCGGCGACAGCATCGTCATCTCGGGTGCCAGCGCCCAGTCGGTGACCGTCACCTTCACCCCTGCCCTCGGTGCCACTCCGGCCTTCTTGACCGTGACCGTCGGGACGAAGTCGCTGAACTTCAGCCCGAGCGTGATCGCG
>JAPZRF010000026.1 GCA_027531145.1 Brevundimonas sp.
CAGTTGATTTTCACGCCCAAGAGGCGATCTGTTCATGTCGACAGGCCGACCACCCTTTGCTGAATTTCTTCGCTTTTTCGCACGCTCGGAGCCTCCAATTGGGGCCTTAGTAGAAGCTGCGAAACTTATCCTGACAGCACCCTGGCGGTGCGCCGGCGGCGAGGCCGGTGCTGTCAGTCTAACGCTAACTTGTCTCTACTCTCGGGCCGGCGGGGTCCGCGCGGGGCAGGGGACAGATGCGGCCACTCTCGTTGAAGCGGCACCGGTTTCCGGCTGACGTGATCCGCCATGCGATCTGGCTCTATTTCCGCTTCACGCTGAGTTTCCGCGATGTCGAGGAGATGCTGGCCCAGCGGGGTATCGAGGTGAGCTATGAGACTATCCGCTGCTGGACGATCAAGTTCGGTCCGCAAATAGCGAGAAACCTGAAGCGCAGGCGGCCGGCCCCTTCGCCGCGGTGGCACCTCGACGAGGTGGTCTGCAAGATCGGTGGCAAGCGGATGTACCTATGGCGCGCGGTGGATGACGAGGGGGAGGTGCTGGACGTCGTCGTGCAGAAACGGCGGGATCACCACGCTGCGCTGACCCTGCTGAAGCGGCTGCTGCGCAACCAGCCTGTCGAGCCAGAAGCCATCGTGACGGACGGGCTGGCCTCCTACGGCTCCGCGCTCAGAGAGCTTGGACTAGACGGGTTCCACCGGCCCGGCCGGCTTAGCGAAAACAACAGGGCAGAGAACTCGCACCTGCCTATCCGCAGGCGGGAGAGGAAGATGCAGCTCTTCAAAAGCCAAGGCTCAGCGCAGCGTTTCCTCACCACCCATGCCGGCGTCTACAATACGTTCTACAGCCAACGACATCTGATCAGCCGATCCACCCTCCGGACCTTCCGGAGCGCGGCTAATGACGCCTGGATCGCGGCGACGATGGCTGCCTGACGCAGCCTTGGTGCCCACTCGTCATGAGCGGCCGAGTTAAGCTGACAGCGCTAGTTATGCGGCGATCGGTACGTCGTCCATGGCTGCGTAGAACCTCTGCTCGGCCTCAGCGGGCGGGATGTGGCCGATGGGTTCGAGCAGACGTCGATTGTTGAACCAGTCGACCCATTCGAGGGTGGCGTACTCTACGGCTTTGAACCGCCCCGGGTTTGCCGGAGGCCGTTTGGCTTAAGTTACGCGGCCAGGGGCTGTTCGGCCAGCATGGCATAGTAGGCAGCTTCGGCTTCGGCTGGCGGGATGTTGCCTATGGGCTCGAGGAGCCGTCGGTTGTTGAACCAGTCGACCCATTCCAGCGTGGCGAACTCGACGGCTTCGAGGGATCGCCACGGGCCACGGCGATGGATGACTTCGGCCTTGTAGAGGCCGTTGATCGTTTCGGCCAAGGCGTTGTCATAGCTGTCGCCGACGCTGCCGACCGAGGGTTCGATGCCAGCTTCGGCCAAGCGTTCGGTGTACTTGATGGACACGTATTGCGACCCGCGATCGGAGTGGTGGATCAGGCCCACCCGGTGAGCCGGCCGGCGGTCATGAAGCGCCTGCTCGAGGGCGTCGAGCACGAAGCTGGCGTGTGCCGTGCGACTGGCGCGCCAGCCGACGATCCGCCGGGCGTAGGCGTCAATCACGAAGGCGACGTAGACGAAGCCTGCCCATGTGGCGACGTAGGTGAAGTCCGACAGCCACAGCCGGTCCGGGGCCGGCGCGTGGAACTGGCGGTTCACGTGATCGCGCGGACACGGCGCGGCCTTGTCGCTGATCGTCGTGCGCACCGGCTTGCCCCGGATCACCCCTCGCAGGCCCATCTGGCGCATCAGCCGCTCCACCGTGCAGCGGGCGAGGGAAATCTCCTCGCGTAGGTCATGCCCGCTAATTCTTTGCCACGGGGTGCTATCGGAGGCCATCCTATTTCGGACACTAACGCCGCCATGTACCGGCGGACCGAGAGGCTCGAATGACATTTGCAGGCGCAGAGCCCGACCGAAGCGCGCTCTCTTTTGATCTGGTCAAGACCTTCCTGATCGCGGCCAGCGTCATCCTGCTGAGCGGGATGGGGGTGATGGGCCTGTGGGTTAGCGAACGGATCGAAGAGGCTGTGTCACGCAAGGCTGCAGCCATTGCGGCTCTTTATGTCGACGGAGTCGTGGCACCCTATGCGCAGTCCCTGCTTCTGCCAGACGGCGACAACACTCAGGCCCGCGCCGGACTCGATGCGAGCTTGGCGCGGGGCCTGATGTCCAGCCAGCTGATGGCATTCAAGATCTGGAACCTCGACGGCATGGCCGTGTACTCGACTGCGCCCCGGCCGGTCACTGAGGTGGCAGACCCGGAAGCCCTGAAGGTTGCTCAATCGGGACAGGTCTTTTCGGAGCTCAAGGCGGCTGGAGCCTCGACGGCTGTCGGGCCGGAGGCGCGGCGAGTGCCTCTGCTTGAAGTCTATGCTCCGGTTCGCGCGCCCGGTACCGGACATGTCATTGGCGTGGTCGAGTTCTACGATGACGCCACTGCGCTTAAGGTCGAGTTGGAGGATGCACGGTCAGACAGCTGGGTGGTCGTGGGGCTGGTGACCCTAACCATGCTGTCGATCCTCTTTCTCGTCATCGCGCGCGGGGGCCGCGTCATTGACAGCCAGCGGGCCCTTTTGCAGGACCAAGTCGTCAGGCTTTCTGCCCTCCTGGATCAGAACCAGGACCTCAGCCGGACAGTCGATCAGTCAAATCGCCGGGCCGCCGAGCTGAACGAGCGGTTCCTGCGCCAATTATCCGCTGATATTCATGACGGTCCTCTGCAACTCCTCGCCTTTGCCTCACTCAGGCTGAGCGATCGGAATGCACCTCGGCTTCCAAAGGGAAATCAGGCCCTGAAGCCTGACTGGCAGGAAGCCGTCGTCAGCGCGATTGTGGAATTGCGGCAAATCTGCCGCGGACTTAGCTTGCCGGAACTGGAGGGCCAGGACACGGGAACCATCATCCGGCGGGCAATCCAGGCGCACGAGCATCGGACCGGCCGGACCGTGCCTTTACTCATGCCGGTTGAACCGCCCGCTTTGCCTCTCGCTGAAAACATCAGTCTCTACAGGGTAATTCAGGAGGGCCTGAACAATGCCGAACGCCATGCTGGAGGGGCTGGTGCCCGTATCGAGGTCGACGTAAACAATCAAACCCTGCGCGTGCGTGTCCGAGATACGGGCAAGGGCTTCGAAGACCGCCCGGGGGAGCACGGCCTCGGTCTGATGGGGTTGCGTGAGCGGGTCATCGGTCTGGGCGGCGAGTTCGATGTAGCCGCGACCACGGGAGAGGGCACAGTGATCACCGTCAGCCTAGCGATACCGCCCCCATGATCGGTCCGATCCGCATTCTCGTCGTGGACGACCACCCCATATTCCGGAGGGGGTTGCTGGTGAGCCTGTCCGGGCGAGGCGACTTCATTGTCTGCGGCGAGGCCGAGGATGCCGACGGCGCAGTTATCGGCACTGTGGAGCACCAGCCTGACCTGGTGTTGCTCGACCTTTCGATACCGGGCGGCGGTCGCGAAGCTCTCGTGCGAATCCTCTCGTTACACCCGCAGCAGAAGGTCCTGATACTGACGGCATCCGAGGACGACGACGACTTGATTGTTGCCCTCGGAGCCGGTGCGGCAGGCTACGCCCTCAAGGGGCTGGGCGTCGATGCGCTTTTCGAAACCATCCACGCTGTGATGCGCGGCGAAATCTACGCTCCGCCCGGTCTTGCGGGTCGAATTGTCGCCGGATTAGCAGCCAATGCGCCGTCCCGCGAGGTAGATGCATCGGGTCTGGACGACCTTACGGACCGGGAAGTCGCCATTCTGCGCCATCTTTCGGAAGGTGCATGCAACAAGACTATCGCGCGAGCCATCTCGCTGGAGGAAAAGACCGTCAAGAACCACATGACGCGCATCATGGCGAAGTTGAATGTGCGCAACCGTGTCGAAGCTGCGCTGTTCTTCCAGGCGCAACGAGGGACCAAGGTCCCCGGCAATCAGCAAAGGTCCCGCTGAGGTCGCACCTCGCCGTGGCTCCCGGCATGAAATCTGCCCCGCCCGATGACAATCCGCAGGGCTTTATTCTTGCCGGTAGCAGATGCCCCTTTCGTTGATGAAGTCGCTCGCGCAACTTACAGGCTACCTCCTTCCGTTCAGTGCCTATCCCTATCGTGGGCAGGAGGTTCCTTGCCCAGTTTGTGGATCCGTGAACCAGACGGAGGTCAGCGGGGTCGACCGCCGCTGGAAACGGCTGCGGACGGTCGGTTGCGGGGAATGCGGCCTGCTGTTCACCAATCCGATGCCGACCGAGGCAGAGCTCGACGATTACTACGCTAGCCTCTACCGCCTGGATTATCAGGGTGCCGTGGTCCGGCCGAGCGCGCGGCATATCCGCAAGCGGAGCGCACAGGCCGCACGGCGCGTGAGCGTGATCACGACACTTTTGTCGCCGAATGCTGCCACCCTCGATTTCGGCACCGGGTCCGGAGAGTTCATCCTTGCTATGCTTGAGGAAGGCTATGACGCCCATGGCTTCGAGCCGGGCGGCACCTACTCGTCATTTGCCAGGCAGAGACTGGGTGACCGAATCCGGGCCGGACGCTGGCAGGACATGGACTACGGTCCGCGGTTTGACCTGATCACGAGCTTCCATGTGTTCGAGCATCTCTCCGATCCCGTCAGCGCCTTCCGGGCGGCGGTCAGCTGGCTCAAACCCGGAGGCCTGATCTATATCGAGGTGCCCGATGCAGTATCCGGGTTCAAACAATCAGGATTTATGAGCCTCCACTTTGCGCATGTGGTCGGCTTCAATGCGCATAATTTGATGCTAGCTGCAGCGAAGGCAGGGCTGGAACCAGTTCATCATGCCAGCGCCACAGAGATCGTATTCCGCAGAGCCGAACGACCGTTGGAGCTATACCCAATTGCTGATGCCGGGGCTAAACTAACTAGGGACATGCTCGGCAGAAGCGCAAACAGCAACGCTCATTAGATTGGATAGTCACATAGCTGCAGTAAAAGGCCCGGCAGTCTTAGATCAAAGATTTGTCCTTATTGATTGCGAAAACTGTATTGAGCTTTCGTACCCCCCCGGCGTGATTGCTATCTCTTGAAGGTGCTGTCAGGATAAGTTTCGCAGCTTCTACTAAGGCCCCAATTGGAGGCTCCGAGCGTGCGAAAAAGCGAAGAAATTCAGCAAAGGGTGGTCGGCCTGTCGACATGAACAGATCGCCTCTTGGGCGTGAAAATCAACTG
>JAPZRF010000031.1 GCA_027531145.1 Brevundimonas sp.
GCCGTGCGGCTGAACCCCGCGGCCGGCCGGCTGCGCAACCTGATCAGCTCCACCGGCCGGCCGCTACCGCCGGCGCTGGAGATCAGCTACCAACCCCCCGGGCTCTCACAATGATCGAGGGACCGGCGGGGGGCAGGTCACATGAACTTTCAAGAATTGCGAACCGTTCTCGCGGCTTGGACCCTAGCGATGGCTGTTGCGGTGGGGGCGTCGGCACGAGCCCAAGACGGTCAAAACCTTTTGCGGGATCCGGGCTTCGAGGCACCTCCCCTGACACCGGGTTCGGCGTGGCGAGAGATTCCCGGGGATTTCGATGTGGTGTTCGACGCGGTCGATGTTCGGGAAGGTGCAACCAGCCTCCGCCTTGATCGAAGGGCTGGCAGCACCAGCGCGTTTGCCGCCGTCGCCCAAGCCATCGATGCGAAGCCCTACCGGGGTCAGACGGTTCGCTTTCGCGCAATGGCACGGACCGCTCTAGCCCCAGCTCCGGGGTTCTCCGGAGGCGGCCTGTGGCTGCGGATCGACCGCGAGGGCGGGGCCCGGGGTTTCTTCGACAATATGAGTGACCGGCCGATACGGTCAGGGGACTGGGCAGCTTATGAGATAACGGGTCAGGTTGCAGGAGACGCAACGCGGATCACGGCCGGCTTCCTGCTGAACGGCGTCGGGTCTGGTTGGATCGATGCGGCCAGCCTCGAAGTCGTCCCTGATATCCCGGCGGCGGATCGTTCGGTGGAACGCCCCACTGAAGACAGACTGGCAAACCTTGAAGCCTTCGCCCGTGTCTACGGTGCCGTCCGATGGTTTTCCGGGGCCTCCGATCCACAAGACCCGCGTTGGGTGACCCTTGCAGTGGAGGGCGTTCGCGACGTGGAAGAGGCGCGGGAGCCGTCTGAACTGGCTAATCGCTTGCTTCGCTGGTTCGAACCAATGGCACCGGGAGGGTGTTGTCAGGTTAAAGCCACAATTGGTGCCTTCAGTTGATTTTCACGCCCAAGAGGCGATCTGTTCATGTCGACAGGCCGACCACCCTTTGCTGAATTTCTTCGCTTTTTCGCACGCTCGGAGCCTCCAATTGGGGCCT
>JAPZRF010000023.1 GCA_027531145.1 Brevundimonas sp.
GCTGACAGCGCGGGGGTGCGACGTCGTGATCCCACCAAACCCCACACGCAAGAATCCCTACCCTTGGGACAAGACGATCTACCGGGCGCGCAACGTCATCGAGCGGATGTTCTGCCGCCTGAAGGACTTCCGACGCGTCGCTACACGCTACGACAAGCGCGCCGACACCTACCTCTCAGCCGTCTTCCTCGCCGCAACCGTCACATGGTGGCTCAATTGAGTCCTGACCCTAGACCGCGCGGTGCAAGCAGGAAGGCGATCGGCTTGGCGGAGCCAGCGAGGGGACTTCTGCCTCCGGACAGGAAGAAGCTGCAGGACGTCAACAACTGAAAGCTCCGAGGCGTGGCAGAAGGCGTCAGCCGGTCGATGTGATGCAGGTGACCTCGCAGGTGTCGATGCGCGGCAAGGTCAGCGGCCCCGAGGGCCTGAGCAGGGGTTGGACGAACAGCATCGGCGCTCATGGCGCGCCGCCTCGGTTTTGCCCCTGTTCGGAGCGAGCTTGCGGACGCCCTTGAGGAAGTCGATCTGCAGCGAGCGCGCTCAGTCGCGATGCGCGACCTGTCCCGGGAGATGAGGAATGACGAAAGGCGTTGTGCTGACCCTGGTGGTCGGACTTGTCGCATCGGCCGTCGCGTGCGCGATGAACACTCCCCCCCGGTCCTACCCTGTGGTCGGGACCGGCCAGGACAGGTGCTATGGTGCGGACGGCTCCATGATCACCTGCCCGCCAGAGGATCAACCGTTCAGTGGCCAGGACGCGCAGAGTCCCGGGACGCCTGCAAGCTACCGCGATAACGCGGATGGTACCGTTACCGATCTGGTCACCGGTCTCCAATGGGCAAAGGCACCCAGCGAGCGAATGACATTCGCCGAGTTGCCTGCTTTCGCCCGGGCAAGCCGGATCGGTGGCCACGACGACTGGCGCGTCCCAAGCGTCAAGGAACTCTACTCGCTGATTGATTTTCGCGGGGGCTATTCGGGTGATCCTCAAACCTCTCGTCCCTACATCGACACAGAGGCTTTCTCCTTCCGTTATGCATCCGGCACGGGGCTGGGAGACGCGGTGCATGGGCAGCGCCCTATTGATGTGCAGCTCTGGACGGCGACGCGATATGTGGGCCGGACGATGGGGGGAGACGAGACGGTGTTCGGCGTGAACTTCGCCGACGGACGGATCAAGGGCTACCCGATGATGGACCCTGCAAACAGAATGCTCACCCCCAACAGATTGGCGGTGCTGCTCGTTCGGGGACCTGCATACGGGCAGAACAGTTTCGAGCCGACACCGCAGACAGTCCGTGACCATGCCACTGGTCTCGAGTGGCAGCGGAGCGACAGCGGGCAGGCGTTGAGTTGGGGAGATGGCCTGGCCTACTGCAACGGCCTGGCACTGGACGGCCATGGCGACTGGCGCCTGCCGAACGCGAAGGAATTGCAGACGATCGTCGACTATGGACGCATCCCGGCAATTGCCGCGCCTTTCCGCCTGGTTCAAGGCGACGTCTATCTGTGGTCCTCAACCACGCACCTTGAAGGTCCACCGCCGCCGACGGACGAGGATCGCCCCTTCTCCCGTACCGGCGAACTGGCCGTCTACTTCGCGATAGGACCGGCGCTGGGCAGGATGGAGCAGCCTCCAGGTTCAGGCCTGTGGCGCTGGATGGATGTCCATGGTGCGGGCTCCCAGCGCAGTGATCCGAAGACGGCGGTCCCCGGTCAGTTCAGCAATGGGTTTGGGCCGCAAGGCGACGACATTCGCGGTCACAACCATGTGCTGTGCGTCCGCCGCCTTGCCTCTTGATGAAACGGACGGCACGCTGCTGCACAAGGGTTCAAGCCGGCGTGTCCCTCGTCTCCCCCCGGACGCAAGTCCCTCTTGGTCCCGCATTCAGGTCTCTGGTTCAGTGAGCGGCACTTCGGCCTGGTCCAGCAGCGGGACGGAGGCAGGAATCGCAACGCCCTGGCCGGGGGATCAACGGCGGGTCCGCGCAGCGCTGTCCAGCGCGAAACGGATCGTCGGCCCTCGCGGCAGCGGCTGGCCGGCCGGCGTGTTCAGGCTTCCCCGGGGCTCGATCGGCTGAGCTGGAACCGCTTCTCGATTCCGCCGCTGCCGAGACCCAGGCTCCCGCTTGAAACCGGACCGGAGTCCGTGCCGGCGAGGCGGCGTCCAACCCAACCTGTCCCGGTCCGGAAAACATGGTGCGCCGGGAACAGATCGGGCACACAATTATCTGATTATCAGGCTCAAATACTAACTTCGGCCCTTTCAAGGCCCTTCATGGGTGGTGATCGGCGTGCGGTCTGGTCGGGCCGGCGCGCATCCGATTGAGTCCATCGACCCTGTCACTGTTACGCGCCAGCCAGCTCCGGCGGAAAGCCGCCGTCACATGGATGACCAGCAGAGCGGCGAGCCCGAGGCCGGCATACTCGTGGACGGGCCAGAGCCACTCTCCAGCTTTCTTGCTTTGCAGGAAGGCGGCGAGCGGTTCAAGGTTTGGTAAAGGCATCCCGAATGGCTTTGGCGCTTCTCCATAGGCAATCCAGCCAGCATAGCCCGACAAGGGCAGGGCGATCACCAGAACGTACAATGCTAGATGCGCGCCCCTCGCGACCAGTACTTCTGCACGCGTACCCGATATTGGCGGCTTGGCCGAGCGTAGGGCGATGATGACGCGAACGAGCATGATGACGAATGCGCTCAGCCCCAATAATACATGAACATCTGTCCACCAGTCTGAGGCTGGGCTATCAGGGCGAACAATCTTGAATGCAAGCGCAAGTCCGATCAGCAGGGTGGGTATGATCAGCGCTGCTGCACTCCAGTGCATGAGCTGCATCAATCTTGGATATCTTTCGATCATGGGCATTTCCTCCACGATCCCTGATGCGCCAGGAGACTTGTCGCGGCATTGAGGAAATGTTGCGCACCCGTTGCCGAGGGTGCTGTCAGTCTAACTGGAACTGTCCTCCCCGGTGGGCCGCCCCGGGGCCGTGGGAGGCGTCTCTGATGAAGCCGCTGTCGTTCAAGCGCCACCGCTATCCTGCCGGCGTGATCCGCCAGGCGTTGTGGCTCGACTTCCGCTTCACGCTCAGCCTTCGTGACATAGAGGGGCGGCTGGACTGGCATGAGCGGGTCCGCCTCGGTCTCTGACGCTTACGGAAGCGGCTATCGGGTTGCCACCCTGAAGGAGGCTATCGACCGGGTGCAATACCCCGGCGTGGACATAGCGGCCCTTGGGAACGACGGACCCACTCGAAGTCAGCACGGGTAGCTGTTGTAGCAGCTTTGAGACACGGGCTATTGTCTCAAGATGATCAACCTCAATCGTTACCAGCGACTTGTCCTTGGTGCAGCCGCTGCCGTCGTTGGGCTGGGCACTGCGTCATTGATCGCCGCCGAAGGATTCAACGGCGTGCTGTAGATCGGTGGCGTTCTCGTGACAGTTGTCCTTCTCGTGACTGCGATGTCTGGTATCGACGGGCCGCGTTTGGCCAACCAGAGGCTCACCTATCAAGGAAGCAGCCCGCCCGCAGTTGAAGAGAATCCGGCAACACTCGTCAACAATGGAACAACATACGAGAAGGCGTGGGTAGTAAGTGCGGCCAATAGCTTTGACGGAATACGGAAGGAATAATCCGTTATGTCCAAGCTATTCGGACGTGCAAACATTGACTGGAAAATATTGCATCGTTCAGTACGACGAGAATCTACAAGTGCTGTAGAACACTTCGTTCTGAATACAAAAAATGGAAGACGGGAGATTTTCTTCGATGGCAGTTCGTTCATCGATAAAAATCTCTCGTCAGCAGACGCGATCGGTCCAGCAGAGAACGATCCGATGTTTCAGCGCGTGGTCGAGATTAGATTTCTTCCCAAGGCGGCTTTCGATTTGAGCGGGTTCATTCATCAAACAAGCAGTAGCGAGAAGCTTCGAGAGTTTCTCTCCGATGACGATCTAATGAACATCAGGCGAGGGTTCGATGAGCGAAAGCGGCCTAAAGGAAAAGACGAGATCATAGTTCGGCTGCCCCAAATGACAGCCATTAAGTTGGGCGTTTTGCTCGACCTAATTCGAAATGATACCAATGACCTTGAGGTTCAAGACTGGATTGACAACTGCACTGGCGCGATAAGATACGCCTTGAGTGCTGAGTGATGGCCGGAAGGTGAGGGCACGCTGCCGGTGATGAGCCTCGGCACCCGCCGTCGATAGTAGAAGCGACCGCCTCTCCGCACGAGGAGATGCGTTCGAACCTTGTGGGGTAGGTTTGTGTAGCAGGGTTGTGTAGCAATCGTCCGGAGACGGTCCCCCAGACGGTAAAACCGCAGTGTTTTCAACGATTGGGAAGAAAATGGCGCGCCCGGAACGATTCGAACGTCCGACCCTCAGATTCGTAGTCTGATGCTCTATCCAGCTGAGCTACGGGCGCGCTGCCGCCTTGCGGGCAGGGGCGGGTCCATAGCGGAGGCCGGGCGCTCGAGCAAGCCCGGAAAACCGATCGGCGATGCAGAATTCCTCGCCGCCCGGCACCTTCCGTCGCGCCACAGCTTTGGCCAGACTGGGGCGATCCCCGCCGTCCTGCGCCCGAGGCCCCGTATGCGCCCCCTGCCGTCCCCCGCCGTTCCCCGTTCCGCGTGCCGCTCCCCCGCCGTCCCCGCCCGTCCCGCCACGTCCCGTCCGCATATCCGGTCCTGGCTGGCCATACTGGCCGCAGGGGCGCTGGCCGGCTGCGCCGGCCCGGGCCTGCGCGCGGACGCGCCCTTCGCGGCCGAGGGCCCTGCTCCAACCCCCGTCGCCCCGGGCCCCGTCGCCCGCGGACCGCTGGTCAGCGCCGCGCATCCGCTGGCGGTGGAGGCCGGGATGGAGGTGCTGCGGCGCGGCGGCTCGGCGGTCGACGCCGCCGTAGCGGTGCAGGCGGTGCTCGGCCTGGTCGAGCCCCAGTCCTCCGGGCTCGCCGGCGGGGCCTTCCTGATGCACTACGACGCCGCGACCGGCGCGGTGACCGCCTACGACGGCCGCGAGACCGCCCCGGCCGCCGCGGGGCCGGACCTGTTCCTCGGCGAGGACGGCCGCCCGCTCGGCTATATCGACGCCGTGCTGTCGGGCCGCTCGACCGGGGCCCCCGGCGTCGTGCCCATGCTGGCCATGGCCCAGGCGGCGCACGGGCGGCTGGCCTGGTCCAGCCTGTTCGGATCGGCCGAGCGGCTGGCCACGGACGGCTTCACCGTGACCCCGCGGCTGGCCGGCTTCATCGCCAGCCTCGCGCCGCAGATGGGCGCGCCTGACGCCCGGGCGTACTTCACCCGGCCTGGCGGGGATCTCTACGCCGCCGGCGACACCCTGCGCAGCCCGGCCTATGCCGAGACCGTGCGGCGGATCGCCCGTGACGGGGCCGACGCCTTCCGCCGCGGACCGCTGGCCGAGGCGATTGTCGCCGCCGTCGGCCGCGACCCGCGTCCAGGGACCCTGACCCTCGCCGACCTTGAGGCCTATCAGCCGCTGGAGCGCGGGGCCCTGTGCCGCCCCTACCGGGTCTATGTGGTGTGCGTGCCGCCGCCGCCGTCCAGCGGCGTGGCGGTGTTGCAGCTGCTGGCCATGGCCGAGCGGACCCCGGCCATTGCCGGCGGTCCCGACGACCCCGACGCCTGGGTCGCCTTCGCCCGGCTGCAGCGCCTGATGTACGCTGACCGCGACCGCTACGTCGGCGACCCGGCCTTTGTCGGCGTCCCGGTCGAGGGCCTGCTCGACGCGGACTATGTCGCCGCCCGCGCCGCCCTGGCCCCCGGCCTGACCGGTCCGGCCGAGGCCGGCACGCCCCCCGGCGGCAGCCTGACCGCCGTCGACCGTACCCGCGAGCCGGCCGGCACCTCGCACCTCGTCATCGTCGACGCCCAGGGGGATGCGGTCAGCATGACCACCACGGTCGAGAGCCTGTTCGGCTCGGGTCGGATGGCCGGCGGCCTGTTTCTCAACAACCAGCTGACCGACTTCTCGCGCAGCGGCGAGGGTGCCAACGCCCCGGCCGGGGGCAAGCGGCCGCGCTCCTCCATGGCACCGGTGATCATCCTCGACCGCGAGGGCCGGTTTCTCGGTGCCCTCGGCTCGCCTGGCGGCACCTCGATCCTGGCATACAACGCCCGCGCCCTGATCGCCGTGCTGGACTGGGGGCTGCCGATGCAGCAGGCCTTCGATCTGCCCAATCTGGTGGCCCGAGGGGGCGGCTTCGGTGCCGACACGGGCCGCTTCAGTGCCGAGCTGCGCGAGGCCCTGGCGGCGCGCGGCGTGACCCTCGCCCCCAACGCCTCGGAGACCTCCGGCCTGCACGGGGCGATCTGGCGCGACGGCCGCTGGGACGCCGGGGCCGACGACCGGCGCGAGGGCGTGGTGGCCGTCGCCGCGCCCTGAGCTCGCGCCAGGATGGCGGGTCCCCGGGCCCGAAGAGACATCGCGCCTGATCTCAATTGGTCGTCACCCTCGGGCTTGTCCCCGGGATGACGGGTTTATGGCGTTACGATCGAGGCCGGCCCCTCAGGCCAGCGGCAGCACCAGCTCGAACACGGTCCCCTGCGGCCCGGTCTCGACCAGGGTCAGGTCGCCGCCGTGAGCCTGGGCCAGTTCGCGGGCGATGGCCAGGCCGAGCCCGGTGCCGCCGCGTGCGCCCGTGACAAAGGGCTGAAACAGCCGCTCGCGCACCCGCTCCGGGACGCCGGGCCCGTCGTCCTCGAGCCGCAGCACCCAGGCCCCCTCGCCCTTGCGGGCGCTGACGCGTACCCGCCCCCGGCCCTCGCGCGCCGGGTCGTTGAGGATGGCCTGCCGCGCATTGCGCATCAGGTTGACGAGGAGGCGGTGCAGCTGGTCCGGGTCGGCCGCGACCGTCGTGCGCGCCGCGAAGCGGCGCTCCAGCCGCACGCCGTCAGGGTCGAGGTCGGCGTCCTCGGCCGCCGCCTCCACCGCAGCGGCCAGGGGCACGCGCCGGCGCACCGGGGCCGGCTCCTCCGAACGGCCGTAGTCCAGCACATTGCCCGACAGGTCCGAGGCCCGGGTCAGGGCTCGCTCCAGCCGCGGCAGGGCCCGCGCCACCATCGGGTCGGGCGAGGCCGCCAGCCGCTCCGAGGCCATCTGCGCCGAGGTCAGCATGTTCCTCAGGTCGTGGTTGATGCGCGCCACCGCCTCGCCCAGCGCCACCAGCCGCTGGCGCGACTGCAGCGACTGGCGCACCTCGGCCTGCATGCGCGCCAGTTCGCGCTCGACCTGGCCGATGGCGTCGTCGCGGGCGCTGGGGGCCTCGGTCGGGGCCTGGGGGTCCCCGGCGAAGCGCTCGATGGCGCGCGTCACCCGCCGCAGCGGGCGCAGCACCAGCAAGGCCAGACCGGCGTAGAGGAGCCCCCCCGCCGCTGCGGCGATGGCCAGCGACAGCAGCAGGGTGTTGAGCAGATAGGCGCGCAGCTCCTGTTTCAGCGGCTCGGCCGGGGCGACGATCTCGATGTAGTCGCCGGTGCGGTAGCGTGGGGCCGCCCGCACCCGGATGGAGCGATCCGGGTGCCCCGCCAGCGTCCGCCACGGATCCAGCAGCCAGGCCCCGAGACTGTCCCGCCTGAGGTCGATGAAGTCCGGCGTGCGCGGCAGGGCCGGGGCCTGCAGCAGCAGGCGCAGCACACCCTGGTCGCTGACCGCCACCGCGGTCACGCCGCCAATGGCCAGCAGCTGGTCGCCGGTCTCCGGCTCGACCGCCGAATAGGGCAGGGCCTCGACCCCGACCGAGGCCAGCTCGGCCGACTGCAGCCGGTCGCGCAGCCACCGCTCGTGGAAGGTGGCGGCGCTCGGGGCGAGGATCAGCACCGCCACCACCCCGGTGAACACGGCGGTCAGCAACAGCAGACGCGTGGCCAGCGGATCGGGACGGCTGACCTGCTGGCGCAAGGCCGCCGCGGCGGTCAGCCATGTCCTGACCCGGGCAAGGCCCGGCTTCGGGGACGGGTCCACCGCGCCGCTCATGTCGACCGCCGCCGGAGCACATGGGCGCGGCCGGCGCGCAGCAACAGCGGCAGCACCACCGCCAGCACGAAGACGCCGGCCAGCGGGGCCCAGAACTGGGCGAACATGGCCTTGAGGTCGGGATCGGGATCGACCTTGAGAAGCTCGCCCAGCCGCGAGCCGATCCAGCAGTAGATCATGTGGGCCGGCAGCAGGCCGATCACCGTGGCCACGCTGTAGGGGCCGAGGCGGACGGCCATCAGCCCGGCGGCGACATTGATCATGTGGAACGGCACGACCACCGCCAGCCGGCTGGCCAGCACATACCAGAACGTGTTGCGGTCAATGCTGACGCAGACCCGATCCAGCAGCCCGCCCCGGGCCATGCGCCGGCGCAGGCTCTCGCCGAGGGTGGTGCGCGCCACCGCATAGACTGCCAGCGCCCCGAGGGTGGCAGCCACCGAGGTGGCGATCCCGCCGACCCATGGCCCGAACAGATAGCCGGCGGTAATGGTGACGAAAAACACCCCGGGCACAACGCTGGCGGTCAGGGCCGCGAACAGCAGCATGAGCAGCAGCAGCGCCGGCAGATAGTGCGCGGAAACGAAGGCCTGCATGTCCTCGCCATGCGCCTGAACCGTCTCCAGCGACAGGTAGCGGTTCAGGCCCGTCCCGAACACGAGGGCCAGGCCCAGGAGCACAAGGATCAGCGGCCAGAGCCGTTCAAGATGGTTCATTCTCGCTCCAGCGGCGGCTCCGCCCTTGACGGCCGGGGCCCCCACCCGTATAGGCCCGCCCTTCCCGAGCGGCGGACTATGTCCCGTCGCTCCAACCTAGCCATCGGAGCCGACCGTGAAGCGGACCTATCAGCCGTCGCGACTCGTGCGCAAGCGCCGTCACGGCTTCCGCGCGCGCATGGCCACCAAGAATGGCCAGAAGATCGTTGCGCGTCGCCGCGCCAAGGGCCGCAAGAAGCTCACGGCCTGATCGCGCCTGTGAGCTCCTCCCCGTCGCCGACGGGGGCGAGCCATGACGGAACGTCCGGACATCCAGCGCCTGACCCGGCGGCCCCAGTTCCTGGCGGCCGCCAGGGCTCGTTCCGAGGCCCGCGGTGCCGTGGTTGTACAATGCCTCCCCCGCGACGACGGCAGCCCGCATGTGGGCGTCGGCTTCACCGCCACCCGGAAGATCGGCGGGGCCGTGGTCCGCAACCGCGCCAAGCGCCGCCTGCGCGAGGCCGCCCGCGCCCTGTTGCCCCGTCTCGCCGAGCCCGGCTGCGACTATGTGCTTGTGGCCCGCATGGGCACGCCGGCCCGCCCGTGGGACCGCTTGCTTGACGATGTCGCCTCGGCCCTTACAAGGCTGGCGACCCAGGGGGCCCCGCCCCGGACGCCGCGCGCCCCCGCTCCCGGCCAGGACAGCTGACGCCGCATGAATACCGAGAACAGCCGCAACACGATCATCTTCGTGGTGATCACGGGCCTGATCCTGATCCTGTACCAGCTGTTCGTGCTGGAGCCCCAGGCGCAGCAACGCCGCGCCGCCCAGGCCGAGCAGGCCGTGGCCGCAGCCGCCGGCCTGCCGGTCGGGGATGACGCCCCGACGGCGGGCGCGGGCCTGATTACCGATCGTGCCCAGGCCCTGGCGGCCTCGGCGCGCGTGCCGATCGAGACCCCGACCCTGAGCGGCTCGCTGTCTCTGCTGGGCGGCCGGGTCGACGACCTGTTCCTGAGCAACTACCGCCAGACGCTGGACGCGGACTCTCCGCCGGTCGAGCTGTTCCGCCCCCAGGGCATGCAGCACGCCTTCTTCGCCCAGTTCGGCTGGACGGCGCAGAACATTCCCGGCGGCGTGCCGGGCCCGAACACGATCTGGCGCCTCACCGCCGGAGAGCGGCTGACGCCGCAGACGCCGATCACCCTGACCTGGGACAACGGCCAGGGCTTGCGCTTCACCCGCGAGGTCAGCGTCGATGACCAGTATGTCTTCACCGTGCGCGACACCGTGGCCAACCTGTCGGCCCAGCCGGTCACCCTGGCCCCCTACGGCCTGGTCGAGCGCGATGGCATTCCGTCGGACCTCGGCAAGCAGTTCATCCTGCACGAGGGGGCGATCGGGACCTTCGTAGACGACGAGCGCGCCAGTACACGCCAGATAAAGTACGGCGACTGGGCCAAGCGCCCGCGCGAGGAGTTTACCTCCACCGGCGGCTGGCTGGGCGTCACGGACAAGTACTGGCTGGCTGCGGTCCTGCCGGACCAGACCAACGAGGTGACCGGTGTCGTCACCGTGCGCGGCGAGGGCGAGACCGCCGTCTACCGCACCCGCCTGCAGTCCGAGGCCATCACCGTCAGTCCGGGCCGCCAGATCACCGAGACCCAGCGCCTGTTCGCCGGTGCCAAGCGCAACGAGATCCTCAGCGCCTATGAGGACAGCCTCGACCTGCCGCGCTTTATCTACGCCATTGACTGGGGGATGTTCTGGTTCCTGACCCGGCCGATCTTCCTGACCGTCGAGTTCTTCTTCGGCATCCTCGGCAACTTCGGCCTGGCCATCCTGGCCCTGACCGTCGTGGTCAAGCTGATCATGTTCCCGCTGGCCAACAAAGCCTACGAGAGCCTCTCCAGGATGCGCACGCTCGCGCCCAAGATCGAGGAGCTCAAGAAGAAGCACGGTGCCGATCCGCAGAAGCAGCAGCAGGAAATGATGGCTCTGTACCAGCGGGAGAAGATCAATCCGCTGGCCGGCTGTCTGCCGATCCTCGTGCAGATCCCCGTATTCTACGCCCTCTACAAGGTGCTGTTCGTCACCATCGAGATGCGGCACGCGCCCTTTTTCGGCTGGATCCGCGACCTGTCGGCGCGCGATCCGTCGAACATCTGGAACCTGTTCGGCCTGATCCCCTGGAACCCGGACGCGGCCCCCCTGATCGGCGGGCTGATCGGCAGCGCCGGGACCGGCGGCTTCACCCTCGGCCTGTCCATCCTGGCCATCGTCTACGGCCTGACCATGTGGCTGCAGCAGGCGATGAACCCGCCGGCACCCGATCCGGTTCAGCGCCAGATCTTCGCCCTTATGCCGATCCTGTTCACCTTCATCATGGCCCCGTTCGCGGCCGGCCTGCTGATCTACTGGACCTGGAACAACGTCCTGTCGATCCTGCAGCAGTATGTCATCATGCACCGCTTCAAGGCCGAGAACCCGATCGATGACTTCATCGCGAAGGTGAAGGCGCGCAGCGCGTCGAACAAGGCGTGACCGCTTCCGCCGCCGACACGCCCGGCGCGGACGGGCAAGGCGGGGACGGGCCCGATCTCGAAGCTCTGGAGAGGGCGCGCGTCATGTTCGCCCGCCCGGCCACCTTCGTGCTCGGCTGCGCGAAAATCGAGCAGCTGCCCGACCCAGACCTGCCCGAGGTGGCCTTCGCCGGCCGCTCCAACGTCGGCAAGTCCAGCCTGATCAACGCCCTCGTCGGCATGAAGGGGCTCGCCCGCGCCTCCAACGAGCCGGGCCGCACGCGCGAGGTCAACTTCTTCGAACTCGACGGCAAGCTGCGCCTCGTCGACCTGCCCGGCTACGGCTGGGCCAGGGCCTCCAGGGGCGAGGTCAAGCGCTTCCAGAACCTCGGCCGGGACTATCTGCGCGGCCGGGTCACGCTGAAGCGGGTCTATCTGTTGATCGACTCCCGCCACGGCCTCAAGGCCGTCGATACCGAGGCGCTCGACGCCCTCGACCTGGCCGCCGTCTCCTACCAGATCGTCCTGACCAAGGCTGACAAGCTGAAGAAGGGTGAGGGCGAGCGCATGATCGAGGCCACCCTCAAGGCGGTGTCCAGGCGCCCGGCCGCCTATCCCGAGGTGGCCCTCACCTCGTCCGAGACCGGCCTTGGCATGCCCGGGCTCCGGCTGGCCATCGTGAGCGCCACGGGGGTCGAGCCCTGAGCTCTAGCCTCGGCTGAAGGGCGCGTGACAGGGGGGACCGCGCCCTGTATCTGCGCCGCCATGAGCGAACATCCCGGCAGCGACGGCGACACGGACATCGATGCCAGGGACGCCCAGGCCTGGGCCACCGCCCGCACCCTGGCCGAGGCCCTGCCCTTCATCCAGGTCTATGACCGCGAGACCGTGGTCATCAAGTACGGTGGCCATGCCATGGGCGAGGAAGCCGTGGCGAAGCAGTTCGCCGCCGATGTGGTGCTGCTCAAGCTGATGGGCGTGAACCCGGTCGTAGTCCACGGCGGCGGGCCGCAGATCAGCGCCATGCTGGACCGCGCCGGGGTGAAGTCGAACTTCGTCGACGGCCTGCGCGTGACCGACGCCGACACCATGCAGGTCGCCGAGATGGTCCTGTCCGGCGCGGTCAACAAGGAGATCGCCCACTGGATCACCATGGCCGGCAAGGAGGCGGACGTGCGCGGCGTCGGCCTGTCGGGCAAGGACGCCGGCCTGCTGACGGTCGAGAAGACCACCCGGACCCGCCGCGACCCGGACAGCCTGATCGAGCACGAGGTCGACCTCGGCTTCGTCGGCGAGCCGACCAGGGTCGATCCCAAACTGATCGCCGGCCTGATCGCTTCGGAGACCGAGGACTGGGTGCCCGTGGTGGCCCCGATCGGCGTGGCCGAGGACGGGCGCACCTACAACGTCAACGCCGACACCGTCGCCGGAGCCGTGGCCGGGGCCCTGAAGGCCAAGCGCATGCTGCTGCTCACCGACGTGCCGGGGGTGAAGGACGCGGACGGCCAGATCCTCCGCCAGATGACCGTCGGCGACGCTTCGCGCCTGATCGACGAGGGTGTCGCCACCGGCGGCATGATCCCGAAGCTGCAGACCGCCATGGCCGCCATCCGCAGCGGCGTCGAGGCTGTGGTCATTCTCGACGGCCGCCGGCCTCACGCCATGCTGGTCGAGCTGTTCACCGAGACCGGTGCCGGCACCCTGGTGAAGGCGGGATGAGCCAGGCCAACCTCACCCACGTCGAAGCCTGGATTTTCGACATGGACGATACCCTCTACCCCGCCGAGCAGGGGGTGATGCGGCTGGTGCAGGAGCGCATCAACGCCTTCATGGTCGGGGCTGTGGGCATGCCGACCGACGAGGCGCGCACCTTGCAGCGCCAGTTCCTCGACGAGTACGGCACCACCCTCGCCGGCCTGATGGCCAACTACGCCGTCGATCCGGCGCACTTCCTCGACGAGGTCCACGATGTGCCGCTGGACAGCCTCGAGCCGCACCCGGAGCTGGCCGAGGCCCTGTTGGCCCTGCCAGGCCGCCGCTTCGTCCTGACCAACGCCGCCCGCTCCCACGCCGACCGGGTGCTGGACCGGCTCGGCATCACCCACTGCTTCGCGGCCGTCCACGCCATCGAGGACATGGCGCTGACCCCCAAGCCCGCCCCCTCGACTTTCCGCCGCTTTCTCGAGCTGCACGACATCGCCGCCCAACATGCGGTCTTCTTCGAGGACACGCCGCGCAATCTCGAGCCGGCCAAGGCCATGGGCATGACCACGGTGCTGGTCGGCGAGGGCTGCGGCCGGCCGGTCGGCGACTGGATCGACCACATCACTCCGGACCTGATGTCCTTCCTTCGTCCCCACACGCGCTGAGGGTTCCATGAGCCACGACCTCGTCTCCGTCATCGAAGCCGCCTGGGAGGACCGGGCCCAGGTCTCGGCCGCCACCCAGGGCGAGGTGCGCCACGCCGTCGAGCGCGCCCTCTCCATGCTCGATTCCGGCGAGGCCCGCGTGGCCGAGCGTGGTGCCGACGGGACCTGGACGACCCACCAGTGGCTGAAGAAGGCTGTGCTGCTGTCGTTCCGCCTCAACGACAACCAGATCCTGCGCGCCGGCGACCGCAGCATGAGCAGCCCGGCCCCCGGCATCGGCCCCTTCTGGGACAAGGTGCCCAACAAGTTCGGCGACATGACCGCCGCCGAGTTCCAGACCGCCGGCTTCCGCGCCGTGCCGGGTGCCGTGGTCCGCCGCGGTGCCTTCATCGGCAGGAACGTCGTGCTGATGCCCAGCTTCGTGAACATCGGTGCCTGGGTCGGCGAGGGGACCATGGTCGACACCTGGGCCACGGTCGGTTCCTGCGCCCAGATCGGGAAGAACGTCCACCTGTCCGGCGGGGCCGGCATCGGCGGCGTGCTGGAGCCGCTGCAGGCCAACCCCACCATCATCGAGGACGGCTGCTTCATCGGTGCCCGGGCCGAGGTGGCAGAGGGTGTGATCGTCCGCGAGGGTGCGGTGCTGGCCATGGGCGTCTATCTGTCCGGCTCGACGAAGATCGTCGACCGGGCCACCGGCGAGGTCTTCCGCGGCGAGGTGCCGGCGTACTCGGTGGTGGTGCCGGGCGCCCTGCCCGACCCCAACGGCGGCCCGTCGCTCTACTGCGCCGTCATCGTCAAGCGCGTCGACGCCCGGACCCGCGCCAAGACCGGCGTCAACGAGCTGCTGCGCGACTGACGCCGGTGGCCGGGCCCGTCCTCGATCCCGGGCTGCTGGCCCTCCTCGGCGGGGGGCTGGGCCTGATCCTTGGCAGCTTCATCGGCCTCGTCGCCGACCGGATGCCGCGCGACGAGGACGTAATCTTCCGGCCCTCCCGTTGCGACGCCTGCGGAAGGCCGCTGAAACCCTGGCACATGATCCCGGTACTGAGCTGGCTGGGGCAGCGCGGCCGCGCCGCCGACTGCGGCGCGCACCTGTCCCCGCGCCTGCCGGCGATCGAGCTGGCCGCGGCGGCGCTCGGCGTCTGGGCCGCCCTGCACCATCAGGGTGAGGTCTGGCCGTCGCTGGTCACCGCCGGGCTCGGCTGGCAGCTGCTGCTGATCGCCCTGATCGACGCCGAGCACTTCTGGCTGCCGGACGTCCTGACCTGGCCGCTCGCCCTCTCCGGCCTCGTCGCCGCCGCCCTGCTGACGCCCGATATGCTCATGGGCCGCGGCATAGGGATGGTCGCCGGCTTCGTCATCCTGTGGGGGCTGGGGTGGCTCTACCAGCGCCTCCGCAGCCGTCAGGGGCTGGGCGGCGGCGACCCCTTCCTGTTCGGCGCCGGCGGGGCCTGGGTCGGCTGGATCGGCCTGCCGTCTGTGCTGCTGTGGGGCTCGGCCGCCGGGCTCAGCCTGGTGCTGGCGCGCCTGATCCTGCGCCGCCCGGTGGCGATGACCGACCGCCTGCCGTTCGGGACCTTCCTCGCCGCCGGCGTCTGGCTCGTGTGGCTCTATGGCCCGCTGGGCCTGTGAGGGGGACCTAGCCCCGCAGCACGCCCTCGGCCCTCAGGGTCGCGTCGGCGTTCTCGGTGACGCCCAGTTCGCGCACGACCAGCCCTGCCCGCTCCAGCTCCGCCAGCCAGGCGAACAGCGGCCCGGTCCCCGTCCCCCTGACCGCGAAGCGCACCGCCCTGTCGTCGCCTGGCGTGAAAGTCGCCGTCACCCCCGCCGCACTCGCAGCCGCGGCGGCGATGTTCTCGATCTCCGAGACAGCCCGCCCGGCCGTGCCCCCGCTCCGCCCCGACAGGGTCGACAGCAGGGCGTGATCCGCCTGCGCCCGCATCAGGTCGCGCGATGCCATCTCCCGGAACGCCAGCAGCGGTGCCACGACCAGGAACCAGCCGAGGAACAGGGCGATCGCCGCCCCCATGACCGCCAGCATCCGCCGCTCGCGCACACTGCGCCCGTCCAGCCAGCCGCGCACACCGGTCATCAGCCCGCTCATCCCGCGCCCCCGAGGATCAGGTCGGCGACGAAGCCGCCCTCGCGCGGCTCCACCGTCTCCTCGGTCAGGCCATAGCCTCGGGCGGACATGCCCGCCCTGATCCGCTCCAGATCGCTCGGCTCGGCATAGGTGAGGGTTGCCCTCAGGGTCCCGCCGGCGTCGCTGACCAGCGCATCCAGATCGGCGGTCGAGACGCCCTCCATGGCCCCGAAGAGGGCAACCGCGGCGGCCGCAACCCCGCCCGGCGGCGGCAGTTCCCCGGCCCGGCGCCGCGCCTCGGCAGCCGGATCGGCTCCGGGCGGCAGGCCCGGGAACAGGCCCTGCGCCAGGATCCGGGTCTCGGCCTCCAGCGCCCGCGCCGCGCCGGCATCGCGCCCCGCCTCCGCCGCGATCACCAGCAGCGGCGACACCGCCAGCGCCGCGGCCAGCGCCATCGGCAGCCGCCAGCGTCGCCAGCCTCCCGCTTCACCTCGCGCCGGGCCGACGATCAGATTCAGCGGCGGGGTCAGGGCCGCCGCGATGAGCAGTTGCTCGACCGCCTCGGGCCGCTCGACCGGGACCACCTCGCGGCCGTCGGCCAGCAGGGGGACCAGCTCCGGCTCGACGCTGGCGCACAGGTCGAGCCCGCGCACGGCCACCCGCGGCCCGAAGCGCACGGCCGTCACCGTGTCGTCGGTCTCAGGCTCCGGCACCACCAGACTGTCCGGCAGCAGCACGTCTGCCTCCAACCCCAGCGTCCGCACCCAGTCGCGCCAGCCCTCGATGGTCGACCGCGCCGCCACGGCGGCGAGGCGAGGCGCGTCCGGGGCCCCTGGCGACAGTGCCAGCGTCAGCCGCTCCGCCTCCTCCGCCAGACACTCGCGCAGGGCCAGCAAGGCGGCCGCGCGGGCCTGGGCCTCGGTGCGCGCCGCCACCTGCACCCGCCGCACCGTCACCTCGGTGCCGGGGACGATCACCACCGTGCGCATCTCGCCCACGGGGACCGGATCGCCCGGTCCGATCTGGCCGCGCGCCAGCACCAGGCCGTCGGCGTCGAGGCTCAGCCAGGGAGCGGGGTCGCCGGCGACCGGCGGCAGCAGGATCAGGCGCGTGCGCGTCATGCCTCAGCCGGCGTTCCAGTTGCCGATGTCGGCGTCATTGCCGTCGCCGCCCTCGCGGCCATCGGCACCCCAGGACCAGACATCGAACTGGCCGCCGTGGGCCGAGGGGTGGCGGTACTGGTAGGGGTTGCCCCACGGGTCCTCGGGCAGCCGCCGGACATAGCCGCCCTGGCGATAACGCCCCGGCTGCGCCAGCCCGGCCGGCGGTGCCGCCAGCGCCTGCAGCCCCTGATCCGTGGTCGGAAATACCAGATTGTCGAGGCGGTAGGTCTCCACCGCCTGCTCCAGCGTGGCCACATCGGCCCGGGCCTTGCCGATCATGGCCCGATCCTGGCTGGGCAGGACGTTGATGGCCACCACCGTAGCCAGGAGGCCGATGATGACGATGACCACCATCAGCTCCACCAGGGTAAAGCCGGCGCGGCGGTCGGAGCGGCAGGGGGGAAGGGAACGGGTCATGTGCGCTTCTAGCCGAGGGTCAGGGTGTTGATCTGCAGGATCGGCAGCAGGATCGACAGCACGATGAGAGCGACGAGGCCGCCCATGATGACGATGATGGCCGGCTCTAGAAAGCTCAGCATCACCGCCGTGAAGGTGCGCACCTCGCGCTCCAGATAGTCAGCCGCGCGGTCCAGCAGGGTCTCGAGTCGGCCGCTGCTCTCACCCGAGGCGGTCATGTAGACGAGGATCGGCGGGAAGACGTCAGCGCGGCGCATGGCGGCGGATAGCCCGCCGCCCTCGCGCACCGCCTCGGCCATGGCCAAGGTCGAGGCCTTGAGCACCGTGTTCGGCACGGTCCGGGCGGTGATCGCCAGCCCCTCAAGCACCGGCAGGCCCGAGGCCAGCATGATCGACAGGGTGCGGGCCATGCGCGCGGCATGCAGGTCGCGGGTCAGGCGGCCCACCACCGGGGCCTTCAGCACCGCGCCGTCGAAGCGCAGCCGCACCGCTGGCCGGCGCAGCGCCGCGGCCCCGGCCAGCGCCCCCGCCACGCCGAGCAGAAGCATCAGCCAACCCCAGTCGCGCAGCCCCTCGGACAGGGCGATGACGATCCGCGTCAGCAGCGGCAGTTGCTGGCCCAGGCTCTCGAACTGCTCGACCACCCTCGGCACGACGAAGGCCATCAGCACCCCGATCACCCCCAGCGCCACGATCGCCAGCACCGCCGGATAGACCAGCGCCGTCACCACCTTGCCGCGGATCTCCGCCTGCCGCTCCAGCAGGTCGGCGAGGCGTTCCATAATTGATGCCAGTGCGCCGGAGCCCTCCCCCGCCGCCACCATGGCCCGGTAGAGCGGCGGGAAGGCGCGCGGCTCGCGCGCCATGGCGTCCGACAGGCGATAGCCCTCCAGCACCCCCGTGTGGACATTGCCCAGCACCATCCGCAGCGCCGGCTTCTCGGTCTGCAGCGTCAGGGTGCGCAGCGCCTCCTCCAGCGGCGACACAGTCACCAGGGTGGCCAGCTGTCGCGTCACCAGGGCCAGGGTCTCGCCGCTCATGCGCCCGCGGCCCGGCCGCGCCGCTGTCGACGCCGGCGTGCGCCCGGCCGGGGCCAGCTCAACCGGGATCAGGCTCCGGCGCTCCAGCTCTGCGCGGGCCGCCGTCTCGTCCACGGCGTTCACTACGCCCGAGCGGGTATGCCCCGCGGTGTCGACCGCCGTCCAGGCGAAGCCGGTGCTCACGCCGCCGCATCGCGGCCGTCGGCCGCGGTCTCCTGTCGCGACACCCGCACCGCCTCCTCGACGCTGGTCACCCCTTCCAGCACGAGCGCCCGGGCCTGGGCCGCGAGGGTTTCCGTGGGCTTCAGGGCGGCGGCCGCCAGGGCGTCCTCGCCGGCGTCCTCGGCAATCAGCCGGCGCGCAGCTTCGTCGATGCGGAGGATTTCATAGACCCCCACCCGCCCGACGTAGCCGGTCTGGTTGCACTCCGAACAGCCCTGTGGTCGCCACACGGTCTGGCCTGGCTTGACCCCTACCAGGCGCGCCGTGGCGGCGTCGGCCGGCTCGGCCCTGCGGCAGGACGGGCAGAGCCGCCGCACCAGCCGCTGGGCCGCGATCAGCCGCAGGGTCGAGGCCAGCAGGAAGGGCTCCACACCCATGTCGCGCAGGCGCGTGACAGCCCCGGCGGCGTCGTTGGTGTGCACCGTCGACAGCACCAGGTGGCCGGTCAGGGCGGCCTGAACAGCGATGGCCGCGGTCTCGACGTCTCGGATCTCGCCGACCATGACCACGTCCGGATCCTGGCGCAGGATTGCGCGCAGGCCCGCCGCGAAGGTCATGCCAACCTTGCTGTTGACCTGGGTTTGTCCGACGCCGTCGACGGCGTACTCGACCGGATCCTCGACGGTCAGGATGTTGCGGCGGCCGTCGTTCAGCTGCTGCAGCCCGGCGTAGAGGGTCGTGGTCTTGCCCGAGCCGGTCGGGCCGGTCACCAGCAGGATGCCGTTAGGCTCGCGCAGCGCCCCCTCGAAGGCGGCGAGCGTCGTCGGGGCCATGCCGAGCTGCGCCAGCCCCAGCCCGGCCTGGGCCTTGTCGAGGATGCGCAGCACCACCCGCTCGCCGGCCCGCGAGGGCAGGGTCGAGACCCGCACGTCCAGCGTCCGGCCGCCCAGCGTCAGGGGGATGCGCCCGTCCTGCGGTACCCGCCGTTCGGCGATGTCCAGCCGCGCCATGACCTTGACCCGGCTGACCAGCAGTGGCGTCACGCGCGGGCTCAGGCTCAGCACCTCGCGCAGCACTCCGTCGATCCGCAGCCGCACCACCAGCCCCGTCTCATAGGGCTCGATGTGGATGTCCGAGGCACCGACGCGCACCGCCTCGGCGATGACGCCATTGATCAGGCGGATGATCGGTGCGTCGTCGCTGCTGTCCAGCAGGTCCGCGGCAGCCGGTATCTCGTCCGCTAGACCGTCGAGGCCGCTCGGCATGTCGAGATCGTCGCCCGCGTTGAAGCCGTCGCCCGCGTAGATCTCCGCCAGGCGGCGGTCAAACTCGTCGGCCTCGACCGTCTCCACCTGAAGGGGCCGGCCCAGCACCCGCCGCGCCTCCGCGAGCGCCCGCGGATCTCCCCCCCGGCGCATCGCCACCTGCGCCCTCCCGCCGTCCCCGGCGAGCAGGATCACGCCGTGACGCTTGGCGAACCCGTAGGGCAGCGCGGGCAGGACGGCGCTCACGGGATCGGGCGTCCCTCGACCCCGGCCGGCGGCTCGGGCGCGGCCGGGGGCTGGGTGCGGATGTAGTCGCGCAACAGGACGTCGATCGAGGGCTCGGCGGCCGGGTCGATCGCCAGCTGGCCGGCCCGCACCTGGCCGTAGCGGTTGGCCGCCACCCGCGCCGTATCGGCAGGACCGCGGAGGATCGTCGGGCGGATGAAGATCACCAGATTGGTCCGCTCGTTCGACCGCGAGGTTGAGCGGAACAGCGCCCCGACGCCGGGCAGGTCGCCCAGCACCGGCACCCGGTCGGCACCCAGGGTCTCGCTTTGCGACAGTAGCCCCCCCGCCACGGCGATCTCGCCGTCGCCAATCACCAGGGTATTCTCCAGCTCGCGCTTGTTCAGCACCAGATCGGTTGCCGAGGCGGTAAGCGAGCGGTTGATCGACGATACCTCCTGCCGGACGTTCAGGGTGATCGAGCCGCCGGCATTGATCTGCGGCCGCACCGTCAGCTTGACGCCGATGTCCTGCCGCTCGGTGGTGGTGAAGGGATTTGACTGTCCGTCCAGCAGGGTCCTGCCGGTCGTGATCGGGATCTCCTGACCGACCAGGATCTCGGCCTCCTCATTGTCGAGCGTCACCAGCGACGGGGTCGACAGGATGGTGGAGCCTGTGTCGGCCTTCACCGCATTGACAATGGCCCCGAGCAGCACGTCGCCGACCTGCACGCCACCCCCGCCCGCGAGACCGTTGAGGGTCAACAGGCTATTCAGCGCCGCCTGCTGCACGCCCTCGCGCACCGGATCGTCGGCGTCGAGGGCGTTGGCGGCGATAGCACCGCCGACGGCGGCCAGCGGTGCCGGTGAACTGCCATAGCTGTTCACGAACAGCGGATTGCCGTCCTCGCCCGCCGCGCCCCATTGCACCCCCAGCTCGCGCAGGGCCTGATCGGTCAGCTCGACGACGATGGCCTCGACCAGCACCTGCTGGCGCGGGCTGTCCAGTCGACGGATCACCTCGGCCAGGGTGCGCTGGGTCTCCGGCGAGGCGGAGATCACCAGGGCGTTGGCGCCAGGTACCCGCGCCACCGTGGCACGACGATCCCCCTGGGGCACCGCGACGGCGACCGCCGCGGCCGGAACCGCTGCCCCGACGCCCGTGGCTCCGGCCGGCACCGCGGCCACCGACGAGCGACCGGTCGCGCCCACCGTCACGGGCTGGCCGACGATCTCCTGCAGCACCGGCAGCAGCTGCTGCGCGTCGGCGTTCTCAAGGAACACCACCTGGATGTCCTGGGCGCTGGCCGCGCGGCCGTCGAGGTCCTGCGCCAGCCCGGCGACCCGCGTCACGGCGGCCGGATCGCCGCGCAGGACGAGCGTATTGGAGCTGACCACCGGCGTCACCGTCACCAGCCCGGGCGCGCCGCCCGGCCCGGCCAGCACCTCATCCAGGACCCCGGCGATCTCGCGCGCCGACGCATTGTTCAGCGTCACCACCTCGAAGGCGGCGCGGTCGACGTCAATGCGGCTGATCAGGGCGCGGATGCGCGCCAGATTGTCGGCGAAATCCGCCACGACCACGCTGTTACCGGCCGGGTTGGCCAGCACCTGCCCCTGCGGCCCGACCAGCGGTCGGATGGTCTCCGCCGCCGAGGCGGCGTCGAGGTGGCGCAGGGTGAACACCTCGGTGGCGAAGCGCTCGGCTCCGACCGTGGTCGGGCCTTGAGCCGCGCCGGCGGCGGGGCTGATGCGATAGGCACCCGACGCGGTCGGGGTCACCACCAGCCCGTTGGCCCGCAGGGTCGACAGGAAGACCTCGAACAGCTGGGCCCGGCTCAGCGGCCGGTCGCTGGAAATCGTGACCGTCCCGGACACCGCCGGATCGACGATGAAGGTCCGCCCGGTCGAGCGGGCGACATCCTGGATGAAGGCACGGATATCGGCACCCTGGACGTTCAGGGTCTGGCCCGCCTGCGGCGCGGCGAGCGCCCCGGGCGGGCCGGCGACCGGCTCGATGACGGTGAGGGTCAGGCTCGCCAGCGCCGTCATAGCGACGGCGAGCGGGCGGCGGGCGGCAGGCGGAAGTTGGGTCAAGGGCCGGTCCTTCTGCCGGCGGAGGGCCCGGATCTCGGAACAGATCGTTCCGGTCCCGGACGGACCACCGCCGTCTTCGCCCCCCTCGGGCGCGTCCGATGCTTTAGCGCACGAAAGCCCCGAGGGACCTCACGGCTGGATGACGGAAAGATGACAGAGAAGTGACATAGCCCGGAAGCGCCGGTTTCAGGGGCGGAGCGAGTCCCAGGTGCGGCCGGCGGCAGCCAGCGGGGCGGCCGCGCGCGCCTGCAGCCACGCGAGGTTGGCGTCGGCCTGATCCGGCGGCAGGTTTCGGCGCAGCAGCGCCTCGGCCTCGGTCGACTTGCCCTGCAGCCCCAGCACCAGGGCGAGGTTCTGCTGCACCTTCAGCCCGGCCCCGGGCTGGGCCGCCGCGCGGCGCAGAAGCGTTTCGGCCGCCGCCGCGTCGCCCGCGGTCAGCCGCGCCATGGCGATGTTGGCCAGCAGCGCCGGCTGCTCCGGGGCCAGCCGCAGACCCTCGGCCCAGGCCGCCTCTGCGTCGGCGGGACGCCGCACCTGCTGATAGGCCACCCCGAGCAGCGACCATGCCCGCCAGTCGCCCGGCTGCAGGTCGCGCGCCTGTTCCAGGGCAGCGATGCCGAAGAAGGCCTCGCCGCGCGCAATATGCGCCCGGCCCAAGGTCATCAGCAGGTCCCTGTCCATCGGACGCGCCGCCAGCGCCGCCTGGGCGATGGTCGCCGCCTGCTCGCCCTGGCCCAGTTCGATCAGGGCGTTGGCAAGCCGCAGGGCCGCCTCGGCATCGGAAGGATGGGCCGCCAGCTCGGCGCGCCAGAACACCGAGCGGGTGAGGGCGTCGGCGCGCTCGATCTCGGCCCGTCGTTCGGGCGAGGCGGGAGCCGAAACTGCACCGCCGGCCGCCGCCGGCGGGGTCTGCGCCGCCGCGGGCGCAGCGAGCGCCAGGACGGTTGCGAGAACGGCGAGGCTGCGCGACATGGATCGGGTCCGGGTGCGGAACGTGAGCCGGCAGGGTCGCGCGCCGTCGTCAACCAACGGTTAACGTCCGGACAGCTTCACGAAAGGCCCGCCATGCCCCGCCCCGACCTGTTCGCCCCCTACGACGCCCCCGCCCGCCCGATCCGGCTGGTCGGCCCGGATGTCACGCTGCAGGGCGTCGCGGCGGCTTGGGCGGGCACCCAGGGCTTCCGTGGCAAGCCCGGTCAGCTGCTGCTGGTCCCGGGTCCCGACGGGACCCCGGCCGAGGCCCTGTTCGGGACCGGCGAGCGCCTCGAGCCGGCCCGCTGCCGCACCCTCGGAGCCGGCCTGCCCACCGGCGTCTGGCGGCTTGAGGACGTCCCCGCTGACCTCGCCGAGCGCGCCGCCGTGGCCTTCGGCCTTGGGACCTACCGCTTCGACCGCTACCGCGCCCGTCCCGACGCCCCGGCTCCGCAGCTGGCCCTGCCTGCCAGCGTCGACGGCACCCGCGTCGGTCGCCTCGTCGCCGCCACGGCCCTGGCCCGCGAGATGGTGGACACCCCGGCCGCCGACATGGGTCCGCTGCAGCTCGAGACAATCGCCCGCGAGATCGCGGAGGCGCACGGCGCCAGCCTGACCGTCACCAGCGGCGACGCCCTGCTGGAGGCCAACTATCCGTCGGTGCACGCCGTCGGCCGCGCCGCCGACCCGGCCCGCGCCCCGCGCCTGATCGAGATGGGCTGGAAGCTGGACCAGACCGCCCTGCCGATCGTCGCCCTCGTCGGCAAGGGCGTGGTGTTCGACACCGGCGGCCTCGACATCAAGCCCGCCGCCGGCATGCGCAACATGAAGAAGGACATGGGGGGTGCCGCCCACGTCCTAGCCCTTGGCCGGCTGGTGATGCAGGCCGACCTGCCGGTACGGCTGGTGGTGATCGTCGCTGCAGTCGAGAACGCCATCTCCGGCGGTGCCTTCCGGCCCGGCGACATCCTCGCCACCCGTCAGGGGCTGACCATCGAGGTCGGCAACACCGACGCCGAGGGCCGGCTGATCCTCGCCGACGCCCTGACCCGGGCCGGGGAGCACAGGCCCGACCTGACGCTGGACTTCGCCACCCTGACCGGGGCGGCCCGCATCGCCCTGGGGCCCGAGCTGCCGCCGCTCTACACCGATGACGAGGCGCTGGCCGCCGGCCTGCTCGCTGCAGCCGCCGAGGTCGACGACCCCCTGTGGCGCATGCCCCTGTGGCCCGGCTACCGGCCCGCCCTCGAGGCCGAGATCGCCGACCTGCGCAATGATCCGGCCAGCTGGGCCCAGGCCGGATCGGTCACCGCCGCGCTGTTCCTGCAGACCTTCGCGCCGAAGACCGGTGCCTGGGCGCATCTGGACATCTTCGCCTGGAACCCGCGCGGCCGCCCCGGCTGGCCCGAAGGCGGTGAGGCACAGGGATTGCGCGCCGCCTTCCGCCTGCTGGAGACGCGTTTTCCCCGCTGAGCTCACCGCCGTTAACGCGACCTTCGCTCTCCACCGCTAGAAAGGTCGCTCAAGGACGCGAGCCCGGCTTTTTGATCCCACTTTCCGCCCACGACCCGGAGACCACCCTCATTCTGGACGGCGTCGCCGCCCTGGAGCTGGAGGGGATTCTGCCGGCGCGGGCCTATCAGCCAGTCGTGCCGATGCAGGGCTGCGTCGCTGTCGCCCCGGTTCGCGAGTGTCCGGAAGATGACGGCCGCCAACGCGACCAGCTGCTCTTCGGCGAGATCTTCGACGTCCTGCACGAGGCCGAAGGCTGGTGCTTCGGCCGCGGTCGCCGCGACGGGGTAATCGGCTGGGTCGAGGCCCCCGCCTTGTCCGCGCCGGTATTGCTGGCCACCCACCGGGTCTCGGGCCTGCGCACCTATGTCTATGCCGGGGCCGATCCGCACAGCCAGCCGGTCATGCTGCTCAGCCTCAACGCCCTCGTCACGGTCCGCGGCGAGACCGGCGACTTCCTTGAGGTCGAGCGCGCCGGCTTCATCGCCCGCCGCCATCTCGCCGACCTGCACGCCTTCGAACATGACCCGGCCGAGGTGGCCGAACGCTTCGTAGGCGCGCCCTACCAGTCCGGCGGACGCGAGAGCCTCGGTCTCGACGACGCAGGCCTCGTGCAGCAGGCGCTCTACGCCTGCGGCCTCGGCTGTCCGCGCCGGGCGACGCAGCAGGCCAGCACTCTCGGCGTCGCCATTCCGGCCGCCGAGGCGCGCCGCGGCGATCTGGTGTTCTGGAATGGCCGCGCCGGGGTGCTGGTCGCCCCGGATCATGTGGCCCACGCCAGCCTCGAGGCCCTCGCCGTCCAGGTCGAGCCCCTCGCCCGCGCCACCGGCGGGTCCAGAGCCATGATCCGCCGCCTCTGAGCCCGGACGCAAGGGGCGGCCCCCGCAGGGACCGCCCTCGCGAGCGCTTGAGATCAGACCGGGCGTCAGGCCGACGGCTGGGCCGGGGTCGTCGCTTCGGCGGTCGGGGCCGCCGCGGCACCCTCAACCGGAGCCTGGCCGTCGGCTGCCGCCTCGCCGCCCTCGACCGGAGCCGCACCGTCCGCCGGCACCGCGGCACCCGGCTGGCGCGCCGGATCCGGTGCCGGGATAGCGTAGCCGCCCGAGCCCTGCGAGCGGAGCCAGGCGATCAGGTTGATGCGGGTCTCGGTGTCGCGGATACCGGCGAACGACATTTTGGTGCCGGCGATGTGCCGCTGCGGTGCCTTGATGAACTGGTCCATCTCGTCATAGGTCCAGACCGGCGCGATCGCCTTGTGGGCATTGAACGCGTCCGAATAGGCGAACCCCGGCATATGCATGACCGGACCGCCGATCACGGCCCACAGGTTCGGGCCGATACCGTTGGCACCGCCCTGGTTCACCGTGTGGCAGGCCTGGCAGCGGGCAAAGGCCGCTTCACCGGCGGCCAGGTCGGCGACCGGAAGGACCGTGCCCCAGTCCGGCGGCAGTTCGACTTCGACGGTGCCCGACGGCTCCTCCGGAGCATCGATGAAATAGCCCATCTTTTCCGGTGGCTTGGTCTTGTAGATGTAGCCGATCGCGTAGGGCATGCCGACCAGGACCATGGCCGTCGCCAGACCCGCGCCGAAAATCTTGTTCCACTTCAGATCGCCGCTCATGCGCGTCGTCGCTTCCCGTCCAGTCTGAGTCGGGCCCGCGCTCTGCGCAGGCCTGTTGCGCGGGCGTCTGTTGCACGCTAGCGCGACCTTCGCAACCGGTCCGGGGGAGCCCCGGCGCCGCATGCCGCGCCCGGTCCACCCAGGAGCCCCGGATGAACCCTATCGTCGTCATCCCCGCGCGCATGGCCGCCACCCGCCTGCCGGGCAAGCCGCTGGCCGACATCGGCGGCCGGGCCATGATCCTGCGCGCCTGGGACCGGGCCTGCGCCTCGGGCCTGCGCGTGGCCGTGGCGGCCGGGGATGCGCAGATCGTCGATCTGGTGCGCGCCGCCGGCGGCGAGGCGGTGTGGACCGATCCGGCCCTGCCCTCCGGCTCGGACCGGGTGCGGGCGGCGCTGGATACCCTCGACCCCGGCCGCCGCCACGACGCCGTGGTCAATCTGCAGGGTGACATGCCCTTCGCTGACCCGGCCACCTCCACCCTATGCGTCGAACTGCTGGCGGAGGGCGGCGACATCGCCACCCTGGTCGCCGCCGAGGCCGATCCGTCGGACCGGACCAATCCCGATGTGGTCAAGGCCGTCCTCGCCTTGCCCGAGGGAACCGACCGCGGCCGCGCCCTCTACTTCACCCGATCGAATCTGTATGGCGAGGGGCCGGTGTGGCGGCACATCGGCGTCTATGGCTATCGCCGTGACGCGCTGGACCGCTTCTGCGCCGCCCCGCCCTCGCCGCTGGAGCGCCGCGAGAAGCTGGAACAGCTGCGCGCGCTCGAACTGGGCCTGACCATCCGCGCCGCCGTGGTGGCCGAGGCACCGCTCTCGGTGGACAATCCCGCCGATCTGGAGGCGGCAAGGGCATTCATTGTTTAGGGCGCTACCGCTCGCGACGCGGTCGCTCGCTGCTTGAGCGCAAGCCGCGCCACGCCCTCCTCGTCATGGCCGGGCTTGTCCCGGCCATCGATAAACGCAGCCCCCGAAGCGTCGCGCCTGGGGGCCGCCGGGACCAGTCCGGCGATGACGAAAGGATCAGGCCTCCGCCGTCTCCGTACGCCTCTTCATCAGGGCGTCGAAGCTGTCCCACACGCCCTCGGCACCATGCCAGGCTCCCTTCGTCGCGGCCTTGGAGTATTCGGTCGCCCGGGCCTCGAAGAAGTTGGCGTGCTCCACGCCCGACAGCAGGGCCTGCAGCCACGGCAGCGGATTCTCGGTCACGCCATAGACTTCCGGCAGCTTCAGCTGGCGCAGGCGCCAGTCGGCGATGAAGCGAATGTAGGCCTTGATGTCATCGGGGGTCATGCCCTGCACCGGGCCCTGCTCGAAGGCCAGGTCGATGAACTTGTCCTCCATGGTGATGACGTGCTTGCAGCAGTCGACGATGTCGTCCGCCACGGCCTTCGTCACCGCCCCCGTCTCCTTGTTGAAGGCGTGGTACAGCTTGATGATGCCTTCGCAGTGCAGGCTCTCGTCGCGCACCGACCAGCTGACGATCTGCCCCATGCCCTTCATCTTGTTGAAGCGCGGGAAGTTCATCAGCATGGCGAAGCTGGCGAACAGCTGCAGCCCTTCGGAGAAGCCGCCGAACATCGCCAGCGTCCGGCAGATGTCGGCCTCGGTCTCGACCCCGAACTGGCCCATGTAGTCGTGCTTGTCCTTCATGGCCTCGTATTCCATGAAGGCCCCGAACTCCGCCTCGGGCATGCCGATGGTCTCGAGCAGCAGGGCGTAGGCGGCGATGTGGATGGTCTCCATGTTGGCGAAGGCCGCCAGCATCATCTTGACCTCGGTCGGTTTGAACACCCGACCGTAGCGCTCCATGTAGTTGTCCTGGACCTCGATGTCCGCCTGGGTGAAGAAGCGGAAAATCTGGGTCAGCAGGTTGCGCTCGCCGTCGTCCAGCTTGGTCGCCCAGTCCTTGCAGTCCTCGCCCAGCGGCACCTCCTCGGGCATCCAGTGGACCTGCTGCTGCTTCTTCCACATGTCGAAGGCCCAGGGGTACCGGAACGGCTTGTAGGCGGCGGAAGGCGTCAGCAGGCCGGACAGGGCGGGCGTGATCGGCGTGATGGCGTTCATGGCGAGCGATTCCAGCGGAGCAGACAGGCTCCACACCCTGCGGCACCCGACCGCCCACGCCAAGCCCCAAATCGCCCATCTTGCGATCACATTTCGACGCAGCCCCAGATGTAGTAGGTTCTAGCCAGATTTCTGGGGAGGGATGCGGGGATGAAGGTGAGCGTCCTGCTCCTCAACACCGCCGCCGCCGTCGTGAGCCACAGTCCCTGCGTCCTGTCCCTGTGCATTCCGAATGATCAGCCTCGCCAGCTGCCCGGAGGCGAAGCTGACAGGGCCATGGCCATCCGCGGATGCGACCCTCGTGGCGGCGGGTGCCGGCACTCAACAAGCAAGGGACTCCAAGTCACGTCATAGTGATAAAATGATCGAGTGAACCGGAGTCTAATTGACTGCCGAGGGAATGGGAGCCTCCGTGTCTTGCCGCGAGTTCACTTGAAGCCTTTGCGCGGCCTGGTTGCAGACCTGCATGTTGAATGATGCAGACCACTTTGGATGCTTCAGTTTCGAGGGCTTCCAAGATTGCCCAAGTTTGTGTTGATCCAATCCTGTGGCTATCTTCGCCATGTTGAATAAATGGACCGGGTTTTTTCGCGTGGCGAGAATCGTGATTCCTTTGAGTGTGGCGGTCTCGCTGTTGTTGCTTTCTTGCGGCGGTGGCGGCGGCACTTCCGCCCCGACGCCGGGATCGGGAACACCGACGCCGCCTGTTGGCGAGATCATTGTCCCGGTGGTCGGCAGCAGCCGCATGATCACGCCGGAGTTTAACAGCTATAATTTCAATGTGTTAAGGGTCGCGAGCGACGTCGAGAATCCCGCCTTGATCGCCGGGCTCCGCGCACTCAATGCAGGCAGCCTTCGTGTACCCGGTGGTACTCCGGGCGAATACTGGGACTGGCAGCGCGGCGGCATTCGTCTCGGACCCTATCCTGGTCTGCCCGGTCCCGCGCCCTTCGGAGATGATATTCTCGCGATTTCGGGCCTCACGCCACCGGTGATTGATCGGCTGCTGGACAATGTCGGCACTCCCGCACTTTTTACGGCGAACGTCCTTACAGCTTCCCTGGACGAGAACCTGACCGACATTGCTGCTTTCCGGGCGCTGGGCCAGCCCATCACTCGCATCGCCCTGGGCAATGAGGAGTACTTCCGGCTCCCCAATCCGGCAGCGCGCTTCCCCTCGGCGCGAGCCTATGGCGATCTCGCACGCGAGTGGGCGGGCCGGTTTCGGCTTGAGGCACCGACAGCCAGACTGGCCGTGATCGCGCCTTCGCCGCTTCGCAACACCGGCATCACTTTCGAAGACTGGATCGCAGGGCTTGATTCGGCCGCCGTATGGCCGGCGGTCGATGCCGTCGCGATCCACCCCTATTTCGACACAACGGCCTTGCGACCTCTTTCCTCGCCGGCCTCCGGCGAAGCCATGATCGCCGCCATGATCGCTCACGACAACGACTACCTCTCCCGGGTTACGGCCCGGATCCCGGCGAGCAAGTCCATCTGGGTGACCGAATGGAACGTCTTTGAGGAAGAGGCCGTTGCCGTCTCTGGCGGCAGCTGGCTCACGGCGGTGGCGAATCTGGCCCGCGCCGTCAACTTCCTCTCCAACCCCAGGGTCGAGCTGTCCTCCATGCACGTTGCCGTCGGTAACCGACAGTGGAGCGCGCTCACGGACGCCAGCGGCCGTGCGCTGGATTACGCTGACGGGCGACCCGTGGTGATCGTGGGAGCACCTTTCACGCTCACCGCAAATGGCGAAGCGATGGCGCTCCTGGGTGCAGCAACGCGCGGTGGCGGTTCGGCACAATCCCTCGACCTGGGGGCAGCATCTGGCGGCCGGGTACTGGTGGGCGCTCGCATCGCGAGCACGGACGGCCGGGTACGAGATATCCTTGTGAACGGACGCGCCACCTCGGTCAGGGTACAGACAAACGGGCGTGTGCTGCTGCTGACGGCGCAGTTCGACCGGGGGACCGTCGCGACGCAGACCCTGCAGCGCTCAAGTTTCTTCACAGCCGACAATCTGGTCACCCTGCCTCCTTTTTCGGCAGCCTTGATTGAACGGCCTTGAGCCGCGGCGCGGATTGGGCACCGCCTCGTTCGTCCATTATCTTGGCCGTCCCGCCTGAGTGCCCGCTGACACACCGGGATGGAGCCTGACGATCCTCGCCATCGCGATCACCGGGTCGGTCTTCCGCGTCACGGCGGTCGTCGAGATCCGCAAGCCCGACCGGCCCGGACGGGAAACCGAGGCGTGAGGACCCGGGCGGTGCGCCGCCGCCCCCGACGCTCGCCCCCTACTCCACCGCCGCCCGCACCTGATCCAGGAGCGCGTCCCGCGCGGCGCTGCGGGCGCGGCCGGTGGCGGTCGGCCAGGACGACAGGATCACCACCACCAGCCGGCGCTCCGGGTCCACGTGGATCTGCTGGCCGAAGATGCCGTTGGCCTCAAACCGCGTGCCGTCGGCGCGGGTCCACCACTGGAAGCCATAGCCCCGGTCGTTCTCCGGGAAGTCGATGCTCTGGGCCGTGGCGCGCTCGAACCACCGCGGGCTGGCGATCTGCCCGCCTGGCACGGCGCCGCGCTCCAGCGCCATCAGCCCGACCCGGCCCCAGTCCCTCAGGGTGGCCGAGACGCAGCAGCCGCCGCTCTCCCGGCCCTGCGCGTCCAGCATCCAGAAGGCGGCGCTCTCCATGCCCGCCGGATCCCAGATTTTTTCTTTCAGATAGGCCGCCAGCGGCTGGCCGGTCGCCCGCGCCACCAGCACCCCGATCAGATTGGTCTCGCCGGTGTTGTAGTTCCAGCGCTCGCCGGGCGGGAAGGCCCGCTCCAGCCGGCGCATATAGGCTACCGTCGCGTCCTCCCCCGCCGGCGGCGGCGTCAGGTAGAAGCGCGCCACGTCCGAGGTCGGGTCGGTGTAGTCCTCGTCCCAGGCGGCGCCCGAGGTCATGGTCAAGATGTGGCCGATCCGCACCCCTTCATAGGCCCCGCCCGCCAGCTCTGGCAGATAGTCGGTGACCAGGTCGCCGGTGGAGCGTAGCGCCCCGTCGACGAGCGCTGCCCCGACCAGAGTCGCCGTCAGCGACTTGGTCATGGAAAAGCTGGCCCAGACATCGCCGGGGGTCAGACCCAGGCCGTAGCGCTCCAGCCGCACCCGCCCGTCCTGCAGCACCAGCACCCCGGCGATGCGCTCGGCCTCCATGTAGGCCGTCGGGTCGAGGTCGAGCGGCTCCCCCTCGGGCAGCGGCCGCGGGTTGGGCGAGGGGTCGATGCGGGCGTGCGGGATCAGCTCCGGCATGCGGCGCAGGTCGCGCTCGCGCCGCTCGGCCGGCCAGAACAGCACCTCCATATCCGGCGGGATGGCGAAGGGCGCGGCGGGCGCCGGGGCCGCAGGCGGCGGCGTCTGGGCCCCGGCGGGCGTCCCTCCCACCAGAGCACCGGCCAGAACGGCGGCCGCGGCGAGGGCCAGCAGGCAGCGACGGAACAGGGACATGCAGGAACTCCGCTTCGACGGGGCGAGGAAGGCCCGGCCCCGCCCCGGCGTCAAGCGCCGCGCCTCACTCCGGCAGGGTCCAGCGGGTCAGGACCGACCGCACCCGCCCGTCGCGACCCACCTCGATCAGGCCCGAGCGCACCGCCTCGCCCCCGGCCCAGGCCACCTCGGCCTCGAAGGCGAAGTAGCGGGTGGCGACCGTGACCTGCTCGCGTTCCGCCGCCGTCGGGGCCAGCTCGGCCAGCGCCGGCGTCGCCCAGACGGCGTCGACGTCGGCCCAGCCGCCCGCCGGCCGGCTGGCCAGCACCCGTCGCGCCGCCTCCACCGACAGCCGCTCCGGCACCAGCATGGCCAGCAGCGGCGCATCGGCCGGGGTCAGGCTGTTGACGTTGAACTGGCTCGGCCCCGTGGTCGGCAGGGCGCAGACCCGCGGCCGCAGCCGGGCGTAGGCCCCCGCGCCGACCCCCAGCCCGCGCAGCTCGCTGGGCTCTGCCAGCAGGCCGCCATCGGCGATGGCCTGCGCCAGCCGGCTGGCCAGCCGCTGCGCCTCCCCCGCCGACACGCCCAGCCCCTGCTGGAAGGCGACGAACTGCGCCTGACCCGTCGGGCTAGGGACCAGCGCGCCGGGCGCCCCCTCGACCAGGCTGTTCAGGTTGAAACAGGCCTGGCCGTCGCGCACGGTCAGGGCCAGTGCCCCGCCCTCGATCGGGAAGTCGAAGCGCCGGCCGTTCCACTCGGCCGGGGCCGGGGTCCGTTCGGGTGTGGCCTGCACCAGCTGGCGGATCCGCCGCCGCGCCAGCCGCTCAGCCCCCAGGGCGTACCACTGGGCCTGGGTCTGGACCTCGACGTTCTGGGCCCGCCGGATCGAGAAGCGCACATCGTCCAGCACCACCACGGCGACGATCGACAGGATCGCCACCAGGATCAGCACGGCCAGCAGGGCCGCCCCCTCGCGCGCGCGGCGGCTCATCCCGGGCCTCCGCCGACGAGGAACCACTGGGTGGTGCGGCCGAAGCGCGGGGCGGTCAGCTCCAGCGTCACCGCGTCCGGCAAAGGCTGGGCCGCCTCGCCCGGCCAGGCGGCGAAGGTGCGGCCGCTGGCCACAAACGCGATGCGCACCTCGCGCGTATCCTCCAGCAAGGTCTGGGTCAGGGGCGTTCCCGCGCCGGTCAGGTCCGGATAGACTTTCCGCTCGATGCGCCCGTCGACCGCGACATAGACTACCCGCTGCAGCGAGGCGCGCGGCCGCCCCTCCGGATTTGACCAGCCCGCCCGGGTCAGGCGCAACAGGACCTGACCCTCCCCGCCGGCGAAGGCGGGGCCCGCCCCGGTGCCGGTCCCGGCCACCGTCCGGTCCACCGCCTGCCCCAGATCGGCACGCAGCAGCTGGCGCAGGCGCTGGAAGTCGGCCCCGGCCTCGGTGGCGGCACGCACCACCTCGCGGTTGGTCAGCGACAGGTTGAGCAGAGCCACCCCCGCCACCGCCAGCAGGCCGAAGATGGCCAGGGCGATCAGCGTCTCGACCAGAGTGAAGCCGGACCGCGGGCGGCTCATGCGCCGCTGTCCCGGAAAGCGGTCAGGCGCGCCGTCTCCTGCGCCCCGTCGAACACCCGCACCTCGATCCGCACCATGCCGGCGTCGGGGGTGGTCGCGACCGTCTGCACCCAGCGCCAGGTGCGGTCGCCCATCACCGTCTCGCCTTCGGTTTCGCCGAAGGCCGGCGGATTGGGCAGGGTCAGGGCCTGGACCACGATGTTGTCGGCGACGATACCCGACAGCACCCGCGTCTCCACATGGGTCGCCGCCCGGGTGTTCTCCCCGGCCAGATTGATGAGGGCGAGGGCCGCCAGGGCGAAGACGGCGAAGGCGACCAGCGTCTCCAGCAGGCTGAAGCCGGCGCGGGGGTCACGGGAGCGAGATCGGGTCACAGTCGAACCGGGCGAGGACAGAACCCGGTCCGCCTACGACATCCGTGTGACAATCCCGTCGCCGATCCGCCTCGAAGGGTCAGCAGCTGAACCAGCTGCGGCACCAGCGGCGGTCGCCGAACGGCTTGTCCGCCGGCACATAGCGACCATCGCCGGTGTACCACCCGTAACCGTCCAGGTAACGGCGATAGCCCTCCGGATAGCTGCCGGCGTCGTCGGTGTAGCTGTGGCCGAAGTAACCGTCCTCCTCGCTCCACCAGGCCCGGGAGTAGGGCTCGAAGACGCAACGGTTCCCCTGGCCGGACCGGTCGACGGGCACGGGTTCGTAGCGGTCCCGGATCCGATAGCGGTAGCCGAAGTAGCAAAGCTCTCGCGAGTAGACGACATTGCCTGAGCTTTCGACAATCGCCTGGGGATAGGCGAAGGACACGCCCCAAGGGATCCGCGCAAAGGTGTTGTTGGTGACCACCGCGCGACCGGCGCTGGCGGCGATCCCGACCGTGTCGGCCCGGACCCGCGAGCCGGTCAGGCTCAGTTCGCCGCCGTGCAGCACCGCGCCCTTGTCGACGCGGGTGATGCGGGTGTCGGAAACGGTGACCGACGCGCCCTCGAGCACGATCCCCTCGGCGAAGTCCGCGATCAGGGTGTCGATGATGTCCAGACGGCCGCCGGTGCGGTCGGCGCGGACCATCACGCCGACAGCCCGCGGACCATAGTTGCCCGGGCTCGCGGTGCCGCGCAGGACCACCGTCTGCAGCAGGGACGGCGCGCCGGCACCCGGCGTGACGTCGATCCCGGTGGTCGCCCCCTGCACCGTGACCTCATGGGCGGTCAGCGTCGCGCTGTCGGCCACGATCGCCGGGCCTATGGTCTGGGCTTCCAGCACCGCATTGCGCAGGTCGACCTGGCCGCCGTCCGAGAGGATGGCCGGCGCGTCGCCCGCGTGGCGGAAGCCGACCCGGCCGAGCACCGCCTGGCCGCCGTAGTTGGCCACGCAGGGCGCCTCCCCGGCGTTGGGCGAGGCGAACACCACGTCGCGCACCTCGACCCGCACGCCCGGGGCGATGGTCAGGCACGGCAGCCCGTCGGGCGCCTGCAGGGTCGCGGCCGTGTGGCGGCCCCAGTCGCGCGGATCGAACCCGGCCCCCTCCCCGAAGATGGTCATGGGCCGATCGACGTCGAGCCAGCCGACGCAGGGGCCGCCGCGGGCGCGCAGGATCAGGGTGCCGCCGGGGCGCACCCGCCGCACCGCCGCCTCGATCGCCCCGCTGCCGGGATTGCCGCCGCAGTCGACCAGCACCACCTCTTCCAGCACCGGCGGGCGCGGCGGCAGGGGCGGCCGGCCATACGGATAGGTCCCGTGACCGAAGCGGCGATGCGCACGCGGCCGGGCCTGGGCCGGCGGCTGCAGCAGCAGGCCGAAGTTCGGGCGCGTCTGGGCCTCGACCCGCGCCGCGGTCTGGGCCTGGGCGGTGCCGCCCGTCAGCGGCGTCAGGGCCAGCAGGCCGAGCAGGGCCGCCGGCGCGGCCAGCGCCCGCAGACCGGCGCGCCGGGCGCGGGCCCGGACGGGGGAGACGGGACGGCGGATCGTCGGGTCGGTCATCGTCACGCCCTCCTAGCGGCGCTGCGAACGGGACACCTGGGCCAGCACGGCCTGAAGCCGGGCCGCCGAGGGGGCGAAGCCGGACAGGGCCGAATCCAGCCGGAAAGCGACCGCCTGGGCCTTGTCCTGGTCGGCCACGCCGGCGACGCCGAGCGCGAAATAGGTCGAGATGGCGAAGCGCGCCTCGGGCGAGCCCTGCCGGTCCGCCTCGACGAACCAGTAGTAGGCGCGGGCGTAATCGGGCGGCACGCCGACGCCCTCGGAATACATCACCGCCAGCACCAGCTGCGCCTCCGACGAACCGTTGACCGCCGCCAGCTGGATCGCGCGCACCATCTCCAGATACGACAGCCGCCCTTCCATGGCGTGGCCGAGCATGGCCTCCAGGGTCTCCACCTGCCGCTTCGACAGGTCGGCGAGGCGCTCCGGAGCCGTGTCGGTGACCCCGAGGTAGCGCAGGGCCCGGCCGACATGGACGAACGGCAGCTCGGTCATGCGCTGCAGGGCGTAGTCGAAGGCGTCGCCGCGCGGCCGGCTCTCGTCGGAGAAGGGAACGCCCGATTGCGGCGCGGTGTTCGGATAGAACTCGAACGGCGGCACCCACTGGCGCGCCTTGGCCTCGACGAAGGCGGCGTAGCGCGCGCGGTTCGGCGAGGAGCGCTCGAAGTCCTTGAGCAGCACATAGGCCCCGACGTCGCCGGTCTGCACCGCCAGATAGTTGTAAAGATAGGCGTCCACGTCATTGCGCTGGAACAGGTTGATTGCGGCGCTGCGCCCGCCGGCCGCGCCGCTGCGGCCGCCGCCGCGGCCCAGCGCCTCGCGGGCCTCCCGATTGTCCTGGGGCTCGCCGAAGGGACCGTAGAGGCCATCGTGCAGCCGCGCCAGGGTGCGATAACCCTCGGCGTCCCGCGTCGACAGCACATAGATGACCCGGTCACGCACGGCCTCCTGCTCCTGCAGGGTCATCTTCGCCAGATGGCTGTCTAGCTTGCGATAGGCGGTGCGCCGCTCCCACGCCCGGCAGTCGTCATAGCCGGACAGGGGCCGCCAGCCGAACAGCCCGCTGCGCTGCACCCGGTTGATTGGGGCGTAGCCCTCGTCATTGGTCAGCGCGAGGGCGTACCAGACGGCGCTCTCGATCGGATCCTCGATATTCTTGTCGGTGGCGCGCAGCGCGGCGTAGCGGTCGCCCAGCTCCAGCTGGGAGAAGAAGTCGCCCCGGAAGGCCGCGCGGCGCAGCCGGCGCAGGCCCGCTTCCTGATCGTTGAACTCGCCGCCGGTCAGGGCGGCCGGGCGCGGACACGCGTTCGCGGCCGGGTCGCGCCGCCAGACGGCCGGGCCGGACGAGGGGCTGCAGGCCGAGAGGACCAGCGCCACGACCAGCAGCAGGACAAGCACGGCCGAGGCCGTGATCGGCCAGCCGGCCAGACGCCGCGCGTTCCCGTCGTGGCCTCTGAAGACCGACATCCCCGCTCCCTCCGGACCTTGCGTCCGGCGACGTCTCACCCGGCCTTAAGGGTCGGGGGACGTTCACCTTCTGTCAAGGTTAACGCGCATGGTTAACGAGCGTTGCCGTCGAAAGGCGGAAAGGTGTCCCCATGGCGCCGCAGGGTGGCAAAGTCCGCAGGGACTGGCAGGGCTTGGCTGACGCCCTATATGGCGCGTCCTGATCCTGCCGGAGCGCCCCATGGCCTATGTCGCCCGCGACCGTCCGACCGACAAGGCGGCCCGTTACGCCGAGCTGGAGGACGAGATCCTCTCGGTGCTCGACGGCGAGCCGGACCGGACGGCGCGCATGGCCACCGTCGCCGCCATGCTGGCCGACGCCTTCGACCACTATTTCTGGACCGGCTTCTATGTGGTCGACCCGACGCGCGAGGGCGAGCTGGTCGTCGGCCCCTACCAGGGCACGCTCGGCTGCCTGAGAATCGCCTTCGGCCGCGGCGTCTGCGGCGCGGCGGCCGCCGAACGCCGAACGCAGCTGGTGCCTGACGTCCACGCCTTTCCGGGCCACATCGCCTGCGACAGCCGCTCGGCCAGCGAGATCGTCGTGCCGGTGTTCGACGCCGCCGGTGCCCTGATCGCCGTGTTCGATGTGGACGCCACCACGCCCGCCGCTTTTGACGAGGTCGACCAGGCCGCGCTGGAGCAACTGCTCGGGAAGGTGTTCGGCACCTGACAAGACCTTCGCCGTGACCGCCGGGCCTGCTAGGTCGGGACCATGCAGATCGGCGTGGACTTCGGCGGGACCAAGATCGAGGCCGCGGCCCTGGGCCCGGACGGCGGGATTCTGGTGCGCCTGCGACACCCCAATCCGGGCGACTATGACACGGCGCTGGAGACCGTGGCCGGGCTGATCGCGCGGATCGAGGCCGAGGTCGGCGCAGCGGGCTCTGTCGGCGTCGGCATTCCCGGCTCGCCCTCGCCGCGCACCGGCCTGATCCGCAACGCCAACTCCACGTTTCTGAACGGCCGCCCGTTCGGGGCCGACCTGGCGGCGCGCCTCGGCCGCGAGGTCCGTCTAGCCAATGATGCCAACTGCCTCGCCCTGTCCGAGGCGGCGGACGGCGCGGGTGCCGGGGCCCGCGTTGTTCTGGCGGTCATTCTTGGCACCGGCTGCGGCGCCGGCCTCGTGGTCGACGGTCGGCTGCTGGACGGAGCGCACGGAGTGGCGGCCGAGCTCGGCCACATCCCCCTGCCCTGGCCGGTGCCCGACGAGGTGCCCGGCCCGGCCTGCTGGTGCGGACTCAGCGGCTGCCTCGAGACCTGGGTTTCCGGCAGGGGCCTGCAGCGCGACCATGCAGCCTTGACGGGCCAGGCCCTCGCGGCCCCGGACATCGTGGCCGCCGCCGGGGCCGGGCAGTCCGACGCCGTCGCCAGCCTCTCGCGCTACATCGACCGCCTTGGCCGCGGCCTCGCCATGGCGGTGAACCTCGTCGATCCCGACGTCATCGTCCTCGGCGGCGGCATGTCCAATGTCGCCGGGCTGTATCCGGCCCTGCCGCCGGTCATTGCCCGCCACGTCTTCGCCGACGCCTGGGAGGCACCCGTGGTTCCCGCACGCTGGGGCGATTCCTCCGGCGTCCGGGGTGCCGCCTGGCTCTGGCCGCGCTGATCGCCCGTTGATCTCGGCGGGCGCGGCCCTATGGTCGCGCGCCTTGAGGGAGACGCAACAGATGACGGATCGGGTGGCGGCTATCACCGGAGCCCACGGCGTGCTCGGGCGCGCGGTCGTTGAGGCGGCCATGGCCGAGGGGCTGAAGGTGGCCCTGATCGATCACGCCCGGGGCGCGTCGACTCCGCACGGGGCGCTGGAGCTGTCCGGCATCGACCTGAGCGACGCGGCCCAGGCCCGGTCGGCCATGGAGACCGCAGTCGCCACCTTCGGCCGGCTCGATATCCTGCTCAATATCGCCGGCGGCTTCGTCTGGCAGAAGGTCGACGACGCCGAGCCCGCCTGGGACCGGATGTTCGCCATCAATGTGAAGACCGCCCTGAATGCCGCCCGCGCCGCCCTGCCGTGGCTGACGCAGTCCCCCGGGGGCCGTATCGTCAATGTGGGTTCGGCCGCCGCCCTGAAATCGGGCGTCGGCATGGCCGCCTACACCGCCTCCAAGTCCAGCGTGCACCGCCTGACCGAGAGCCTGGCCGAGGAGCTAAAGGACACCCCGGTCACCGTCAACGCGGTGCTGCCGTCGATCATCGACACCCCGGCCAACCGCAAGGACATGCCGGACGCGGACCCGTCCCGCTGGGTCGCCCCGGCCGATCTGGCGGCGGTCATCCTGTTCCTTGCCTCCCCCGCCAGCCGCGCCATGACCGGGGCGCTGGTGCCCGTCACCGGCCGGGTCTGAGCTCCGCATGCGACGGCCCTGCCGCACCGTCCTGTACCTGCCCGCCGCCAACGCCCGCGCGGTGGAGAAGGCGCGCGGCCTCGACGTCGACGCCGTGATCCTCGATCTGGAAGACGCCGTCACGGCCGAGCTCAAGCCCGACGCCCGGACCGCGGCGGTCGCCGCCGCCGTCGCAGGCGGCTTCCGCGGTCGCCTCGGGGTGCGTGTGAACGGCGCAGACACCCCGTGGGGTGCCGAAGACCTCGCCGCCGTCGCCGCCGCCCCCTTCGCCGTCGTCGTCGCCCCCAAGGTCTCGGGACCCGCCGATCTGACCCGGTTCGCCGAGGGCCTCGCCCCCGGTCAGGCCCTGTGGGCGATGATCGAGACGCCCGCCGCCCTGCTCGCCCTGCCGCAGATCGCCGGCGGCGGCGGACCCCTTGAGGCCCTGATGCTGGGGACCAACGACCTGGCTCTCGCGCTGGGGACCGGTCCCTCGCCCGACCGCGAGCCGTTCAAGCCCTGGCTGGCGACCCTCGTCGCCGCCGCCCGGGCCCACGGCCTGCTGGCCATCGACGGGGTGTTCAATCGGATCGACGATCCCGACGGCCTCGGCACCGAGGCGCGTCAGGGCCGGCTCCATGGCTTCGACGGAAAGAGCCTGATCCATCCGGCCCAGGTCGCCCCGGTGCGCGACGCCTTCGCCCCGACCACCGCCGAGCTGGCCTGGGCCGAGGCGGTGGTCACCGCCTTCGCCGCCCCCGAGGCCGCCGGCCGCGGGGCCGTGCGCGCCGCCGGCGGCATGGTCGAGCGCCTGCACCTGGCCCGGGCCGAGGCCCTGCTGGCCGAAGCCCGGCGCGCCGCCGACGCAGGCGCGGCATGAGCCCCGCGAGCCCCGGCCGGATACCCGCCTGGGTCTGCGCCCCCGGCCTGTGGCGCGTCCCCTTCCTCGCCACCTTTCTGCCGGAGTACGCCCTGCGCGCCGCGCCGGGCCCCGATGTGCGCACCGTCATCGGCTGGGGCCTCAAGCCCAGCACCCGCGCCGGCCGCGCCTGGGCCGCCGCCCGGGGCCTGCCCTATGTCGCGCTTGAGGATGGCTTACTGCGCTCCATCGGGCTGGGCGAGGCCGGTGCCGCCACCCTCAGCCTGATCGCCCACGACCTCGGGGTCTATTACGACGCCCGCCGGCCCTCGCGACTGGAGCAGGACCTGCTGGCGGCCGACGCCTGGCTGGACGCCGCCCTCGCCGACCGGACCCGCGCCCTGGTCGCCCGGCTGGTAGAGACCGGCCTGTCCAAGACCAACCTCGGCGAGCCGCTGGATCGCGCCGTGCTCGACCGCGGCCGTCCACGCGTACTGGTGGTCGACCAGACCTTCGGCGACGCCGCCATCGAGACTGGTCTCGCCGGCCCGGACAGCTTCGCCCGCATGATGGCCAGCGCCCGCGCCACCCATCCGGGTGCCCAGCTGATCGTCAAGCGCCACCCGGCCGTGGCCGCCGGCCGCAAGCGCGGCTGCATCCCAGACGCCCTGCTGGCCGGCACCACGGTGATCGATCGCAACGTCCGCCCGGCCGATCTGCTGGCCGAGGTCGAGGCGGTCCACGTTGTCACCTCGGGGCTTGGCTTCGAGGCCCTGCTGCGCGGCCTGCCGGTGACCTGTCATGGTGCCCCCTTCTACGCCGGCTGGGGTCTGACCATCGACACGCTGGCGATCCCCCGCCGCGGCGCGGCGCGCCCGCTCGAGGCGATGGCCGCCGCCGCCCTGATCCGGGCACCGCGCTACGTGGACCCCGTCACCGGTGCCCGCTGCGAGGTGGAGGCCGTGGTCGAGCGGCTGCTGAGCTTCCGCGCCCGCGCCGACCGTCTGGCCGGGGTCTGGTGCGGTGCCGGCTTCGCCCCGGCCAAGCGCCCGCAGGTCCGCCGCCTGCTCAACGCCCCGACCGCCAGGGTGCACATCCACAACTTCGCCCGCAACGCCGCCCGTCAGGCCGAGGCCGAGGGCGGCCGCCTGGTTTACTGGGCCGGCAAGGAGACCCCGGCCATCCGCCGCGCCGCGGCCGCCACCGGCGCCCCGGTCGTGCGCATGGAGGACGGCTTCGTCCGGTCGCGCGGGCTCGGCTCGGACTTCGTCGGTGCCCTTTCGGTCGCGCTGGACGACCTCGGCGTCTACTATGACCCGAACGCACCCTCCCGGCTGGAAGTGCGGATCGAGGCCGGCGGCTTCACCCCGGCCGAGGTCGCCCGAGCGGCCGCCCTCCGCCGCCGCGTCGTCGAGGCCGGTCTGAGCAAGTACAACCTCGCCGCCCCGGTCGCCGGACCGGAGGCCTGGCCACGCGACCGCGAGCGGGTGCTGATCGTGGGCCAGGTCGAGAACGACCGCTCGATCCTGACCGGCTGCGGCCCCCTCCGCACCAGCTCCGGCCTGGTGCGGGCGGTGCGCACCGCCCGCCCCGACGCCTTCCTCGTCTACCGCAACCATCCGGACGTGCTGGCCGGCAATCGTCCCGGCAGGCTGGACGCTTCGGCCCTGGTCGAGATCGATGCCACCGCCGACGGTCTGGACATCAGCGCCTGCCTCGACGCCTGTGACCGGCTCGCCACCCTGACCTCCCTCGCCGGCTTCGAGGCCCTGCTGCGGGGCAAGGCCGTCTCGACCTGGGGGCGGCCGTTCTACGCCGGCTGGGGCCTGACCGAGGACGCCCTGACCTTCGAGCGCCGTACCCGCCGCGCCACGCTGGACGAGCTGGTCCACGCCGCCCTTATCGACTACCCGCTCTACATCACCCCCGAGGGCTGGCCGTGCGAGGCCGAGGATCTCGTCGAGGCCCTGATCGCCGCCCGGGCCCTGCCGGCCGAAGCGGCCCCGCGGGGCCGCTTGCGACGCTGGTGGACCGGCCTGATGGCCAGCCTCGACCGGACGCCGCCGCCGTCCTATTGAGACTTCCCGCCGAAGGCCTGGACCGAAATCGGTTGAGTTGGACTTAGTCCAACTCGGGTCAGATTTCGGTCCGGTTTAAAGCGAGAGCCTGATCCACGGCCTCGACGGAATCGCGAAGCGATTCCATCTCAACCGATCAGGCTCTATCGTCCATTCGCGCGGGCCGGTCCGGCGCTTCAGGAACACAGACCTTGCCTTCTGCAGTCATCGCCGCCACCGGCCTGTTCACGCCGGACCAGTCGATCACCAATGCCGAGCTGGTGGCCGCCTACAATGCGTACGCCGACCGCTTCAATCAGGAGCATGCCGCCGTCATCGCCGCCGGCGAGGTCGAGGCCCTGACCCATTCCTCGGTCGAGTTCATCGAGAAGGCCTCGGGCATCAAGCGCCGCTTCGTGCTCGACAAGGCCGGCGTGCTGGACCCGGCCCGCATGGTGCCCAACATCCCCGAGCGCCCCGACGACCAGCTGTCGATCATGGCCGAGATGGCCGCCGCCGCCGCCCGCGAGGCGATCGCTGCCTGGGGCAAGCCCGTCAGCGAGATCGGCGCGGTCCTGTGCGCCGCCTCCAACATGCCGCGACCCTATCCGGCGCTGGCCATAGAGGTGCAGCAGGCGCTGGGTATCGAAGGCTTCGCCTTCGACATGAACGTGGCATGCTCCTCCGCCACCTTCGGCCTCAAGACCGCCGCGGACTACATCCATTCCGGCTCGGTCAGGGCGGTGTTGATGGTCAACCCCGAGGTCTGCTCGGCCCACCTCAACTTCCGCGACCGCGACAGCCACTTCATCTTCGGCGATGTGGCCACCGCGGTGATCGTGGAGGGCGACGACCAGGCCGGCCCCGGCGGCTGGGAGATTCTCGGCTCGCGGCTGAGGACGGTGTTCTCCAACAACATCCGCAACAACTTCGGCTTCCTGAACAACGCCGCCCCGGAAGGCATCGGCCAGCCGGACAAGCTGTTCATCCAGCAGGGCCGCAAGGTCTTCAAGGACGTGGTGCCCATGGTCGCCGAGATGATCGTCGAGCATGCGCGCGATCTCGGCCTCGACCCGGCCGCCCTCAAGCGGCTGTGGCTACACCAGGCCAACATCAACATGAACGAGCTGATCGGCAAGCGCGTACTGGGCCGCGATCCCTCGCCGGAAGAGAATGTCATCATCCTCGATGACTACGCCAACACCTCGTCGGCCGGTTCCATCATCGCCTTCCATCTGCACCACGAGGGTTTCGCCCCCGGCGAGACGGGCCTCATCTGCAGCTTCGGTGCCGGTTACTCGGCCGGAACCGTTTTCGTCCGCAAGCGCGGCTGAGACGCCCTCGCCCGCGACGTCGCCCCGGGGCTCGGACGGATGCGCGGCGCAGCCTCATCAGCAGGAGGTGTGCGAGCGCTTCGCCGCCAGCGCCGCCTGGGCCGCGGCCAGCCGGGCGATCGGCACCCGGAAAGGGCTGCAGCTGACATAGTCCAGCCCCGCGCCCTCGCAGAAGGCGATCGAGGCCGGATCGCCGCCGTGCTCGCCGCAGATGCCCAGCTTGACGTCGGCCCGCACGCGCCGGCCGCGCTCGGCGGCGATGCGGATCAGGTCGCCGACCCCCTCCTGGTCCAGCCGCACGAACGGGTCATGCTCGAAGATGCCCTTGTCCATATAGGCCTGCAGGAACCGGCCGGAGTCGTCACGGCTGATGCCGAACGTCGTCTGGGTCAGGTCGTTGGTGCCGAAGCTGAAGAAGGCGGCATACTCGGCCAGATCGTCGGCCCGCAGAGCCGCGCGCGGCAGCTCGATCATGGTGCCGACCAGGTAGTCGACCCGGTCGCCGGCCTCTGCGAACACGGCCTCCGCGGTGCGGTCGGTCAGCTCGCGCAGGAACTTCATCTCCTGGCCCTTGGCCACCAGCGGGTGCATGATCTCAGGCGTCGGTGCCTCGCCCGAGACGCGCTTCACCTCCAGCGCCGCCTCAAGGATGGCGCGAACCTGCATCTCGTAGATCTCGGGATAGGCTACCCCCAGCCGGCAGCCTCGGTGGCCCAGCATCGGGTTGGTCTCGTGCAGTTCCCGCGCCCGCCGCTTCAGCTTGGCGGCGTCCAGCCCGGAGGCCGCGGCGAGGGCGTCGATCTCGGCGTCGCCGTGCGGGATGAACTCGTGCAGCGGCGGGTCGAGCAGCCGCACCGTCACCGGCAGGGCGGCCATGATGGTGAACAGCTCGACGAAGTCGGCCTTCTGGAACGGCGCGATCCTGGCCAGGGCGGCGCGGCGGCCGGACTCGTTGTCCGCCAGGATCATCTCGCGCACCGCCTGGATGCGCTCCTCGTCGAAGAACATGTGCTCGGTGCGGCACAGGCCGATGCCCTCGGCCCCGAATCCGCGCGCGGTGCGCGCGTCCAGCGGCGTCTCGGCATTCGCCCGCACCTTCAGCCGGCGCAAGCCGTCGGCCCAGCCCATCAGGGTCTGGAAGTCGCCGGTCAGCTCCGGCTCGATCATGCGGACCGCGCCGTCCATGACCTCGCCCCTTGACCCATCAATGGTGATCACCTCGCCGGCCTTGAAGGTGCGGCCGCGCACGGTGAAGGTCCCGGCCTTCTCGTCGATGCGGATCTCGCCGGCGCCCGAAACGCAGGGCCGGCCCATGCCGCGCGCCACCACCGCCGCGTGGCTGGTCATGCCGCCGCGCGCCGTGACAATGCCGCGCGCAGCGTGCATGCCGTGGATGTCCTCCGGGCTGGTCTCGTCCCGCACCAGGATCACGGCGTCGCCCAGCTGGCTCAGCCGCTCGGCCTCATCGGCGTCGAACACGATCTTGCCGGTCGCCGCGCCTGGGCTGGCAGGCAGGCCCTGGGCCACCACCTCGCGCGGAGCCTCGGGATCAAGCGTCGGGTGCAGAAGCTGGTCCAGCGCCGACGGATCGACCCGGCCCACCGCCTCCTCACGGCTGATCACGCCGTCCGCGGCCATCTCCACGGCGATCTTCAGCGCCGCCTTGGCGGTGCGCTTGCCGTTGCGCGTCTGCAGCATCCACAGCCGGCCCTGCTCGACCGTGAACTCGATGTCCTGCATGTCGCGGTAGTGCCGCTCCAGCTTGCCGACGGTCTCGACGAACTGGCCGAACACATGCGGCATGGCCTCTTCCATCGAGGGCGCAGTCTCGCCCATCTCCTCGCGGCCGGCCTTGGTCAGCGACTGCGGCGTGCGGATGCCCGCCACTACGTCCTCGCCCTGGGCGTTGATCAGGAATTCGCCGTACAGCTGCGCCTCGCCGGTCGACGGATTGCGGGTGAAGGCCACCCCCGTCGCCGAGGTCGCGCCCATGTTGCCGAACACCATGGACTGGACATTGACCGCCGTGCCCCAGCTCTCGGGGATGTCGTGCATGCGGCGATAGAACCTGGCCCGGTCGTTCATCCAGCTGGCGAACACAGCGCTGATTGCGCCCCACAACTGGTCCTGAACGTCCTGGGGAAAGGCATGACCCAAACGATCCTGCACCACCGTCTTGTAGTCGCCGACCACCCTCTCCCAGTCCCCGGCGGTCAGCTCGGTGTCGACGCTGACGCCCAGCCGATCCTTATGGTCGTCTAGCACCTCCTCGAAGTGGTCGTGGCCGAGGCCCAGCACGACGTTCGAGTACATGGTGATGAAACGGCGGTAGCTGTCGAAGGCAAAGCGCCGGTCGCCGGACAGGGCCGCCAGCCCCTCCACCGTCGCGTCGTTGAGACCGAGGTTAAGTACCGTGTCCATCATGCCGGGCATCGAGGCCCGGGCACCCGAGCGCACTGACACCAGCAGCGGATTGGCCGGATCGCCGAAGGTCTTGCCGACCCCCGCCTCGACCTTGGCCAGTCCGGCCTTCACCTGCTCGGCGAGATCGGCCGGATAACTCTGGCCGTGGGCGTAGTAGTGGACGCAGGCCTCGGTGGTGATGGTGAAGCCCGGCGGCACCGGCAGGCCCAGGGACGACATCTCCGCCAGATTGGCACCCTTGCCGCCCAGCAGGTTCTTCATCGACGCATCGCCGTCAGCGGACCCGCCGCCGAAGCCGTAGACCCACTTCGTCATCTGCACCCCTGAGTTCGCGTCCTGAGTTCGCGCGCATGGGCGGCTCGAACGGCCGCCCTTGCGGCGCTGCTTAGCGCGCCGGCGCGGCGAAGGCTATGGCAGCGGTAACAGAGCGTGAGCGGCGCGGCTCCCGATCCGGGCCGACATTGTGGTTAATTGCCTCAGCGATACAACATGTTGCGGTGAACAAACGGCGAATCGGTGCCAGTCGCTGATTCGATCCTGATTCGTTTCGCGCCTGTTCCGAGGGTTGCGGGATCGTCGTTAAGGTGCAGCCGGTTCGGCGGCATCAGGATCATCAGAGTCAAGGTTACCCTGGCGGGAGGAAAAGACAGTCCGCCCGAGAAGCGGGCCCTTTATCGCCCTTGCGCCCGCAACGCACCTCGTCGTCTGCCGTTCTCAATCCCATGTCACGTCCTCCATTCCCTCGAGCAGTTCCCGGCCGTACAGGGCAGGCGTCTGGAAGCCCGGAGACCACTTGCCCGAAAGCACGGCACGCGCAATCTCGCGCAGGCAGAGTACGGTGAACCGATAGGCTTCCGGCCCCGTCAGCGCGACCCGTTCCTCGACCCTCCCGTTGGACGCGACCGCAAGGACATAGGTCCTGCCGTGGCGCAGCTGGCGCGCTGACGACCCCTCGGGCAGGAGCGGCAGCAAATGGTTCAGGATCAGATCACGCAGCCACAGCAGTCGGCCTTTCATCATCGCGACGGCAAGCCACGGAAAGGCAGAGTAGGTCGAGATGTTCGGAATGCCGGTCGAAACCCCTGCGGTAAAGAGGTCCCCGAGCCAGGGATCGTAAACCGCGCGGAAACGTCTGCCGCCGACCTGAAAGTCCAGTTCGGTCTCGGCTGGGCGCGCAGCCACCAGGACGCCGTCAACCCGGCGATGCCCGGCATGTTCGATGTGCGACAACATCCCCTTGAGGGTGCCGCGCGATACCCCGCCGTCGGTAGCGAGCGCGATCACGAGCTCGTTCGCATCTGGCAACCTGTTCTTCGCGATCCCCGCCGCGATATCGGAAGGCGCGACATTGAAGCCGGCACCCGGCATGATCATGATGTTCGCCCGGCGGGCCCGTTCATCGAAGGCGAAAGCGTTGGACGTGTCCTCCACCTCGCCCGCGAGGTCGACATAATGGGTGCCGGAAGCGAGGCAGGCTTCGATGAGGAGCTTCTGGGTCGTGAGAAACTGACCGGAAAGGTTCAGCAGCAGGCGCACCCCCTTCAGCTGTCGCTCGATCTCGCGCGGGTCGCTCAAGTCGAATACTGCCGCCTTGAGGTCGAGGCGCGCGGCCAGCGCATGAACCGCCCCATCGCGCCCGCCCAGCACGGGCCGCAGTCCCGAACTGACAAATTCTTCGGCACAAAGTCGACCAGTGTATCCCGCAGAGCCGTAGATCAAGATTTCCGTCATTATTTTTTGCTCGCACTTAATTGATATGTCTTCATTATAATGACGTATTGGGCGCGAGAGTGTCATTACTATATATCATCGTCAAGTTTCATTGGCAAGGTCAGCCAGAAGCCTGGTATTTGGGTGGCGGCGTTACGATGCGCACAGAACTGGAGCCTGTGCCCGCGCCTTTCTTGCCGGGTGGTAGGGCCGTGAGGACCGACCATGCCTGATGACTGTCCCGGCCCTGGGACTAAGGCCGGGCATCGGTTCCCGGGCGGGTCGGGCTGTTCCCGGGCCCTGCCGTTCCGGGACTGGCCGCGACGATCTTGATCCTGCCGCCGCAGTGCGGGCAGAACTACCGGTCGAAAACTTACGCTACAGAGGTTCTCGTGGACATTGGCCGCCTGTTCGAGATCGCCAACCTCGCCGCCCTTGTCGGCTGGACCATGCTGGCGTTATCCCCCCTGCGGCGGACGCTTCTGATCAAGGGTGCCCGCATCGTCGGCGTTGCGCTGGCGCTGACCTACACCGTCCTGCTTGGCTCGGCGGTCGTGACCCTCGGCGAGACCGGCGAGGGGCTGGACTTCTCCAGCCTGGAGGGCGTCACCCGCGCCTTCGCCCGGCCCGAGGGCGTGCTGGTCGGCTGGGTCCACTATCTCGCCTTCGACCTCTGGATCGGGGCCTGGGCCGCCGAGGACGCGGCGAAGCGCGGCGTGCCGCACTGGGCCCTGTTGCCTTGCCTGGTCTTCACCCTGCTGGCTGGCCCCTTCGGCCTGCTGCTCTATCTGGCGATCCGCCGCACGCCGATCGCACGCCCCAACGCTTGAGGAACCCGCGAAGGCGGGCCACCCTTCCAGGGCATGAGCGACCGATCGACTGGCCCCAGCCCGAAATCGGCCCAGTCGGACACAGTCCGACTGGGCTCAGAGTTCGGTCCAGATTCAAGCCGGAGCTTGATTCACGCCTCAAGGGGAGTTGCGTCCCAACTCCCCTTGAGGCGATCAGGCTCCGGCTCTTCCCGCGTCGCCGCGGTTCTGGGGCCCACCAACACCGGCAAGACCCATCTCGCGGTCGAGCGGATGCTCGGCCACGCCTCGGGCATGATCGGCCTGCCCCTGCGGCTGCTGGCGCGCGAGATCTATGAGCGGATCGTGCGGGCCCGGGGCCAGGCGTCAGTCGCCCTGATCACCGGCGAGGAAAAGATCATCCCGCCGCGCCCCGTCTATTTCGTCTGCACGGTCGAGGCCATGCCGATGGAACGCGAGGTCGACTTCCTCGCCATCGACGAGATCCAGCTCGCGGCCGACCCCGAGCGCGGCCATGTCTTCACCCGTCGCCTGCTGCACGCTCGGGGCCGGTTCGAGACCATGTTCCTCGGCGCGAGCACCATGGCCGCCCTGATCCGCCGCCTGATCCCCGACGTGGAGATCGTCAGCCGCGAGCGCCTGTCGACCCTGTCCTGCGCGGGGTCAAAGAAGCTGACCCGCCTGCCCCGCCGCTCGGCCATCGTCGCCTTCTCGACCGAGCAGGTCTACGCTATCGCCGAGTTGATCCGCCGCCAGATGGGCGGTGCCGCCGTGGTCATGGGCAGCCTCAGCCCGCGCACCCGCAACGCCCAGGTGGCCCTGTTCCAATCGGGCGAGGTGGACTACCTGGTGGCCACCGACGCCATCGGCATGGGCCTGAACATGGACGTTGACCACGTCGCCTTCGCGGGCCTGAGGAAGTTCGACGGCCGCCGCACCCGCTGGCTTCAAGCCCATGAAATCGCCCAGATCGCCGGCCGCGCCGGCCGCCATCTGCGCAACGGTACCTGGGGCGTCACCGGCGAGTGCCAGGAGCCGGACGAGGAGCTGGTCGAGCAGGTCGCCGGGCACCGCTTCGACCCGGTCGAGGCCGCCGAATGGCGCAACGCCCGCCTCGACTTCGACAGCCTCAATGACCTGCTGCGGTCGCTGGCCGTGAGCCCTCAGACGGCCGGCCTGCGCCTTACCGAACCGGCGCTGGACGAGGTGCTGCTGCGCCGCGCCGCCCAGGACCCGGACGTGCAGCGGGTGGCCCGCTCGCGCGGCTCCCTGATGCGCCTGTGGGACGCCTGCCAGCTGCCGGACTTCCAGAAGACCACCCTCGACGACCACGCCCGGCTGTCGAAGGAGATCTTCCAGGCTCTGACCTCCGGCCGGGGCCGGCTGGGCGAGGCCTGGATCGCCCCGCGCTTCGCCGCGCTCGACCGGAGCGACGGCCAGATCGACCAGCTCTCGGCCCGCCTGTCGGGGGTGCGCACCCTGGCCTATATCGCCCAGCGGCCGGACTGGCTGGAGCGGCCCCGCCACTGGCGCGAGAAGACCCGCGACCTTGAGGACCGTCTGTCCGATGTGCTGCACGAGCGGCTGACGGCGCGCTTCGTCGACCGGCGCACCACCGTCCTGCTGCGCGCCCTCAATGACCGCGAGACGTCCCTGGCCCAGGTCGACGGCGACGGCCGCGTTCGCCTCGATGGCGAGGCCGTCGGCCGACTCGACGGGGTGCGCTTCGCCGCCGACCCGGACGGTCCCGCCGGGGCCCTGGCAGACCGTACCCTGCGCACCGTCGCCCTGCGCGCCGTCGGTCCGGAGGTGGCGCGTCGCCTCGGCCAGCTGGCCGCCGCCCCGGACGAGGCCTTCGCCGTAACCCCGGCGGGAGATGTCCTCTGGGGCGGCAGCCTCGCCGGCCGCATCTCCGGCGGCGATCCCTTCGCGCCGCGCGTCCGGCTGCTGGGCGAACTCGGCCCTGCCCCGGCCCGGGAGCGGGCGCAGCGGCGACTGGAGGCCTTTGTCGCCGCCGAGGCTGGCCGGGCCCTGCGCGACCTGCGCCGTTTGCGCACCGCGACCGAGAGCGGCAGTCTGACCGGCCTGCCGCGAGGCCTCGCCTTCCGCCTGGTCGAGGCCGGCGGCGTCCTCGACCGGCGGGACGTGGCCCGCGACCTCGCCGCCCTCAGCCAGGCCGAGCGCCGCACCCTGAAGACCTTCGCCATCCGCGTCGGGGCCCATTCGGTCTGGCTACCCGGCGTGCTGAAGCCCCGCGCCCGGGCCCTGGCGCAAGCCTTCACCCCGGTGCCCGGCCTCGGGGCGGTGCCCGGCCTGCAGCGCCTGCCCAACCCGCCGCCTTCGCCCCGCGCCCTCGCCGCCCGGGGCCTGCGCGCCGTTGCCGGCTACGCGGTCCCCGTCGAGGCGCTGGAGCGGTTCGCCGAGCTCAGCCGGGAGGCGGGCAAGGCGCACACGCCGGAGGCGGCCCTCGCCGGGCTGGGCTGGACCGAGGCGGAGGCGAGGGCGCTACGCACCGGTCTGCGCATCCCCCGCGCCCGGGACCCGGAGCGCGCGCTGCGGCCCCGACTGCCGGCGGATTCGCCCTTCGCCGCCCTCGCCGCCCTGACCGCCCCGCCCCCGCCGGCCCGGCGGAAGCATCCGCGCCGGCGCCGGACCGTCGCGACGGCCGCCACCTCGTGAGCCACCCCGTGAGCCCGAATGTCTGATCCGGCACCCGGGGCAATGCGGGCCTTCTACAGCCTGCTGGCCAACAATGCGGTCGCGGGGGTGGTCAACTACACCGTCTGGTTCGCCCTGACCTTCTGGGTCTTCCTCGAGACCCGCTCGGTGTTCGCCACCGGCATGATCGCCGGGGTCTTCCTCGTGCTGACCGCGGTGTTCGCCGTCTGGTTCGGCAGCCTGGTCGATCACCACAGCAAGACCCGGGTGATGCTCGGGTCCAGCCTCGCCTCTCTGGCCCTCTACGCCGCTGGCCTGGCCCTGCTGCTGGCGACGCCGGAGCCGGTCTTCCGCGACGTGGCCGCGCCACAGCTGTGGCTCCTGATCGGCCTGGTGATGCTGGGCGTCATCGCCGGCAACGTCCGCAACATCGCCCTGCCGACCCTTGTCACCACCCTTGTCCCGGAAGACCGGCGCGACCGGGCCAACGGTCTCGTCGGCATGGCCACCGGCATCGGCTTCCTCACCACCTCGGTGGTCTCCGGCCTGCTGGTGGCCTGGTCCGGGATGAGCGGGGCCCTCATCTTCGCCCTCGGGATGACGGTTCTCGTCGTCGCCCAGCTGGCGACCGTGCGCCTGCCCGCCGACGCCGCAGCACCCGCCGCCCACAGCCCGGACGCGCCCGCCGGGACCGGCCGCGGCGTCGACCTGGCCGGCACCCTGAAGGTCGTGGCCGCCGTGCCCGGCCTGTTCGCCCTGATCCTGTTCGCCACCTTCAACAACTTCCTCGGCGGCGTCTTCATGGCGCTGATGGACGCCTACGGCCTGTCGCTGATGCCGGTCGAGGCGTGGGGCCTGCTGTGGGGCGGGGTGTCGGTGGCCTTCATCGTCGCTGGCCTCGTCATCGCCCGCACCGGTCTGGGGCCCAGGCCCCTGCGTACCTTGATGATCGTCAATCTGCTGATGTGGGGCGTTGCCAGCGTCTTCACCCTGTGGCCTTCGATCGCCCTGCTCGCCGCCGGATGCGCTGCCTGGATGTTCCTCGGCCCCTGGGCCGAGGCGGCCGAGCAGACTACCCTGCAGAAGGTCGTGCCCTACGAGCGTCAGGGCCGGGTGTTCGGCTTCGCCCAGGCGGTCGAGCAGGCCGCCTCGCCCCTCACCGCCTTCCTGATCGGTCCCCTGACCCAGTTCGTGGTCATCCCCCTCATGTCGGAGGGCGGTGCTGGCGCGGCGGCGATCGGCGGCTGGTTCGGGACCGGTCCGGAGCGGGGCATGGCGCTGGTCTTCACCCTCGCCGGCCTGATCGGCCTGCTGGTCACGGTGCTGGCCTTCAACTCAAGACCCTACCGGCGCCTGAGCAACGCCTACGCAGCATCCGGCCCATCGTCGTGAGCGAGGCCTGCCGAATCGACGTCTGGCTGTGGCGGGCGCGCGTCTTTCGCAGCCGCTCCATGGCCGCCGCCTTCGTCGAGGAAGGCCGGGTGCGGCTGACCCACGCCGGACGCCAGACCCGCCTCGACAAGGCCAGCCGCGTGGTCCACCCGGGCGACGAACTGCTGTTCGCCGTCAGCGGCCGGCTTTTGGCCCTGCGCGTCGAGGCCCTCGGCGACCGCCGCGGCCCCGCCGACGAGGCCCGCACCCTCTACAGCGAGCTCCCGCCGCCGGCGTGAGGAGGCTGCCATCGCGATCCTTCTCCCCTTGCGGGAGAAGGTGGCGGCCGAAGGCCGACGGATGAGGGGTCTTGCGACGCTGCGGATCGGCGATCGCCAATCCCGAAAGACCGGCGCGACCCCTCATCCGGCCTCGCTGCGCTCGGCTCCCTTCTCCCACAAGGGGAGAAGAGGCGCGGAACGCGGGCTTCAGCCTCCCTTGATCGCGGCAGGCCGCCCGGCCTTACCCCGCCGGTTGCAGGACGAACTCGCCCTCGATGTGCAGCTCGACCTCGTCGCCGACAGCCGGCAGCGCGTAGCTGATGCCGAACTCCGAGCGGCGGATGGTGGCCTCGCCGTCAAAGCCGACCTTGTACTGGCCGCGGAACATGCCGGCGGCGTTGAACTCCACGTCGAGGGTCACCGGCCGGGTGACGCCTCGCAGGGTCAGTTCGCCGTTGACCTCCGCCTCGGTCGGGTCCTCCTGATCCACCACGATCGACGTCGCCACGAAGGTCGCTGTCGGATGGTTGGCGGCGTCGAAGAAGTCCGCGGTCTGCAGGTGGCTGTCGAGGCCGTCCGAGTTGGAATCGACGTCGGTCAGCGGCACCGTCGCCGTCAGACGGCTATTGGCAGGATTGGCCGGGTCGAGGGTCAACTCCGCGGCGACATTGACGAACTGGCCGTAATAGGTCGACAGCCCGAGGTGATCGACCGACCAGGTGATCTTGCCGTGCTCGCTGTCCAGCACATAGGTCCCGGCCCGGACGTCGAACGGAGTGGTGGTCATCTGGGTGCGGGCCACGACGCCCCCGGCAAACAGCAGGGCGCCTGCGGCGACGGCGAGGGCGGCCGAACGGATCAGGTGACGCATGGGTCTTCTCCCCGGAGCTGGACCGTAATCGCTTGTGTTACATATGGTGCCGGGGCGCGCGGCCGCAATCCGGTGAGTTGACAGGCCGTCCCGGGGAAGCCATCTGCGCTGGCCTCCCGTCGAGACTCCCGGCCGCCATGACCTACATCGTCACAGACGCCTGCGTCCGCTGCAAGTTCATGGACTGCGTCGAGGTGTGTCCGGTGGACTGCTTCTATGAGGGCGAGAACTTCCTCGTCATCGCCCCCGACGAGTGCATCGACTGCGGCGTGTGCGAGCCGGAGTGCCCGGTTGACGCCATCAAGCCTGACACCGAGGACGAACCGGACGGCAAGTGGCTGCAGGTCAACGCCGAGTACGCGAAGGTCTGGCCCAACATCACGGTCAAGGGAACGCCGCCCGCCGACCGCGAGCAGTTCGAGCGCGAGACCGGCAAGTTCGAGAAGTACTTCTCGCCGAAGCCGGGCAAGGGCTCCTGAGCCCGACGGCGAGCGACCCGCCCCAGGCTCGCACCGCCGGCGCATCAACCATTTTGAAAGTCCGACATTTTGTGTTACTGAGAAGCCATTGGATCGGGCGGCGGCCGTAGAACGGGCTGCCGCTCATTTTGCGACAGAACCCCGCCCGCAAGACGGGGTCGGCCTGAGGTTTGGTGATCCGCATCTGTACGTGACGTCCGAAGCCGACCGCCCCGGCTCCCCGCCGGGAGGCCGCGTTTCGTCGTCGCTCACGCGCCTGCGCTCACCCGCCAGCCCGGCCGGGAAAGGACGAGAAGTCATGACGAGCAAGACCGGTCTTGAGTTCAAGGTAGGCGACGCGGTGGTCTATCCGGCGCATGGCGTCGGCAAGGTGGCGGCGATCGAGACGCAGGAAGTCGCGGGTATGTCCCTCGAGGTCTATGTGGTCACCTTCGATCACGAGAAGATGACCCTGCGCGTGCCGACCAGAAAGGCCAGGACCGCCGGCCTGCGCTCGCTGGCCGCCGACGATGTCGTGACCAAGGCCTTGACCGTCCTCAAGGGCCGCGCCCGCATCAAGCGCACCATGTGGTCGCGCCGGGCCCAGGAGTACGAGGCCAAGATCAACTCGGGCGACCTGGTGTCGATCGCCGAGGTGGTGCGCGACCTGCACCGCGCCGAGAGCCAGCCGGAACAATCCTACTCGGAGCGCCAGCTGTACGAGTCGGCGCTGGACCGCATGGCCCGCGAGGTCGCCGCCGCCAACAAGATCGACAAGGACGAGGCCGTGGCCCTGCTGGCCAAGTCGCTCAGCGCCAAGAAGCCGATCGTCCAGGCTGAAGCGGCCTGATCATCCGCCTGGACGACCGACAGCAGAAGGGCGGGCCCGGCGACGGACCCGCCCCTTTCTTTTTGCCTGATCCTCGCGCGCCTAGAAGTACTCGGCGTTGGCCGGGCACTCGGCGCTGAGGCGGCGGGCGGTGATGCTGGCGGGGATGAAGGGCGTGCCGCGCGCCAGCTGGGCCCCGCCGGTGAAACGGAAGCTCTCGGCCTCATAGGGCCCGCGCAGGCGCACCTGCACCGTGCGATCGTGCCGGTCGCGGCAGATCCCTTCAAAGCGCGCATTCCCGCCGCCGACCTCGCGCACCGGATAGGTGCAGGACCAGCGCCGCGTCGACAGGCCGCCGAAGAAGCGGTCGATCTCGCTCTGGCGCACGCACTTGGTTTCGGTCTCGCCGATGCCGAGCACCCGGGTGCTGTACTCCCAGTAGCCGGGCTGGGGCTGGGGTGCCTCCTCGGCCGGGGCCGAGGCCGAGGGGGCGGCCAGCATCAGGGCACCGCCGGTCGCGGCGGCGGCCATGGCCAGCTGGCGGGGCAGGCGGTCGGTCAGGGTCATGTCGCTCCTCGCAGACAGGTCATGGGTGGTGCTCTATAGATGCGGGCTTGAACGGGGCCTGAACAGGGGGCTTGCGCGCCACGGCCCGCCCGCGACAGGCCGGTGCCCGCTTGACGCGCCGCCCCCTTTGCCCTTATACGGCCCCCTCTCGCGCGGGACCCTATCCCGCGCGTCCCTGTTTTACGCGCCCGTGACGACAGATCATGGTCGCGCCGACAAAGGATCTGACGATGTCGCGTCGTTGCGAACTCACCGGGGTCGGCCCGATGGTCGGCCACCACGTGAGCCACTCGAACATCAAGACCAAGCGCCGCTTCCTGCCGTCGCTGAAGGCCGTCAAGGTGACCTCGGACGCCCTCGGCCAGACCTTCTCGCTGCGCATCTCCAACGCTGCGCTGCGCACCCTCGACTTCAAGGGCGGCCTCGACGCCTACATCGTCAAGGCCCGCGACGAGCAGCTGTCGCCGACGGCCCAGCGCATCAAGCGCCAGATCAAGGCGAAGCTGGCCGAGCAAGCCGCCGCCTGACCGGCGACGTCTGCAGCGAACTTCCGAAAGGCCGGCGGCGACGCCGGCCTTTCTGTTTGCGCGACGAGGCGAGGGGGCTACCCTCCCCGCCATGCGCCTGATCCCCCTCGCCGCCGCCCTCGTCCTCGCCGCGCCCGCCCTGGCGCAGGAGGCGGCGACGCCGCCTGCCCCGCGAGTCTCGACCGCCTTCACCCTCGCCAGCGAGCAGCCGCTGGCCCCGGAGCAGCGCGCCGTGCGCTTCGACCGGGCGGTGCTGGCCTTCCGCATCATGCCCGAGAGCCGGACGCTCGCCGGCGACGCCATCCTGACCTTCACCGCCAAGGGCCCGACCGACACGCTGTCGGTCGAGCTGGACACGGTGTTCGACATTTCCGTCGTTGAGGTCGACGGCCGCGCCCTGGTGCCGGAGGCCTGGCGCAATCCCGAGGGCCGGCTGACGGTCGAGGTGCCGCGGGCCCTCGCCGCCGGCGACACGGCCACCCTGCGCCTGCGCTACCACGGGGCCCCGCGCGTGGCCCCGCACGCGCCGTGGGACGGCGGCTTCGTCTGGGCCACCGCCCCGTCCGGCGAGCCGTGGATCGCCACGGCGGTGCAGGGCGAGGGCTGCGACCTGTTCTGGCCCTGCATCGACCACCCGGCCGGCGAGCCGGGCGAGGTCGAGCTGCACATCACCGTGCCGTCCAACCTGTCGGCCCCGTCCAACGGGGTGCTACTGGGGACCGAGGACCACGGCGACGGCTGGACCACCTGGCGCTGGCGGGCGCGCCAGCCCAACACCTACGCCATCGCCCTCAACGTCGGCCCCTACGCGCGGGTCTCGGCGACCTACAACAGCCGCTTCGGCAACAGCTTCCCGATGGAGTTCTGGCACCTGAAGTCGGATGACCCGGCCGATGTGGCGGCGCTGTTCGCCCAGTTCGCCCCCATGCTCGACTTCTTCGAAGCCAACGTCGGCCCCTACCCCTTCGCCGACGAGAAAATGGGCGTGGTCGAGACCCCGCACCTCGGCATGGAGCACCAGACCATCAACGCCTACGGCAACCAGTACCGCATCGACGGCCGCGGCTACGACTGGCTGCTGCACCACGAGCTGGCCCATGAGTGGTTCGGCAACCAGATGACCAATGTCGACGGCGACCACATGTGGCTGCACGAGGGGCTGGGCACCTACATGCAGCCGCTGTACGCCCGCTGGCTGCACGGCGACCGCTATATGGAGGCCGAGCTCAAGACCCAGCGCGAGGCCCTCGCCAACCGCTTCCCGGTCGTCTCCGGCCAGCCTGGGGTCAACCATGTCAACGGCGACGGCCCGGGCAACGACATCTATTACAAAGGCTCGCTGTTCGCCCACACCCTGCGCCACCAGATCGGCGACGACGCCTTCCGCCGGGCCCTGACGCGGCTGGTCTACGGGACCGACAACCCGCAGCCGGGCCGGATCGGGCCACTGACACGCTCCACGGCGGACTTCGTCACCGTCGTCCGCGACATCACCGGGCGGGATTACGACTGGCTGTTCCGCGGCTATCTCTACAACGCCGCCCTGCCGGTGCTGCACGAGAGCCGCGAGGCGGGCGTACTGGTCCTACGCTGGGAGACGGGCGACGGGGCACCCTTCCCCCTGCCGGTCGAGGTCGAGGTCGACGGCCGCGTCGTCACCGAGCCGATGACCGGCGGCGTCGGCCGGCTTGAGGTCCCGGACGGGGCCCATGTGCTGATCGACCCGAACAACCGTGTGCTGCGCCACTCGGACGCCATGGACGCCTTCGTCGCGCGCGGCCGTCGCGGACGCTGAACCCGGTACTCAGCCCCCCGCGGGGCGCCCATGGCGCAGGTGACCGTCCAGGCTCACGAGGCCCGAAAGGAGGGTCCTCGAGGCCTCATCGTCGCGGCAACCCCCCTCGAGGATCAACCGCATCGCGGTCACGTGCAGGGTGACAGCCTCCCAGTTCCAGCGCTTCACGTGCAGCATGTAGTCGGTGATGTCGCACAGGCTGGACACCGCCGCATGGAGCGGACCGGTGTCAAAAAAGCCGGCAAGGTCGAGCATGGCCTCGGCCACCACATAGACCTCCTGCGTCGTCTCCGCCTGGCGTCCGGAAGCAAGGAACTCCAGTCGGGCCAGCCTCTGACGGATGGTCGCCATCGCTTCGTCGCGATGGCCAGCCAGCCCGACCTCGGCCCGGGACAGAGCCTCCTCCACCATGATGCCCCCCGGCTCTGACATCTTCTTGGCCAGCGGCGAGCGCCGGTGAATCTTGCGTACAGCGCTCATATCGATACCCTCGTTGGCTTGAACATGCCGTCAATGTCTTCCTGGGCGAGGTTCTCGCCGGCGGCCGCGCCGACGTCTCCTGACAGGTCAGTGGAACGCCGCCCCTCCATGCCGGCCGGCGGCCCGAGGTTGTGGACCCGGCGATCCGGCCCTGTGTAGGCGTCGCACTCCACGAACGCGCGGGCATCCCGGCCCAGCCAGACTACCCGATCCAGCACAATGGTCGGCGTGATCGGCTTGGCGATGACGAAACTGGCACCACAGTCGCGGCTCTTCTCCACCCGGCTCTGGGCAGCGTGCCCTGTGAGCATGATGATGGGAGTCATGTTCAGCGGAGCCGGAGCCTCGCGCCGCACCCAGTTGACGAAGTCATAGCCGTCCATGTCCGGCATGGAGCAGTCGATGAAAACGAGATCGGGCTGGCGCTGGGTCAGCACATCGACAGCCTCTCGCGCCGACTCGCAGCGTATCTGCTGCCGCACACCGAAGCCCTGCACGACCGAGCTCATGATGGCGAGCGCCTGGGGATCATCGTCGACGATCAGGACCGTCGTCTTTTCGAGGTTGACTGTCTGGGTGCTGCGTAGCGACATCTGTTCACCGTACGGGTGAGGCGTCGGCCTCGGCGAGGGCGTCGCTCAGGCGGTGCTGCATCTGCGCCAAGGTCACGGTGCTGACGGCGCGTTCCGGGGCGGTGCCCGAGGCCATGGCCAGGATGACCCCTTCAATCGCGCGCAGCGACTGGGCCGTCAGGTCGGCGCTCTGCACCGTGTGCCACATCTCCGGCTGGATCTGGCCGCCGCGCTCGCGCAGCAGCTGGCCCAGCAGTTCGCCGAGGTCCTCGACCTGGGTGGCGATGGCCCCCATCTCGGCAGACAGGGCGGACATCAGGGCTTCCTGCGTCGGCGTCATCAGAACAGCTCCAGCACGCCCGTCGCCCCCGGTTCCGGGGTCACCACGGGCTTCTCGTTGACCGCCCCTTCGACGCCACGGACCAGAGCCCGGCCGCTCACCGGCCAGAACTGAACGCGCCGGCCGCCGAGGCCGCGCAGGCTGCCGCCGACCAGCGCAATGCCCTCGTCGCGCAGGAAACGCTCGGCGAAGTCGGCGTTGGCGCGGCCTATATCGTTCATCGAGTCGAACATGCGGCCGCCGCCGAAAAGCTTGGCCTCAAGCCGGTCGCGGCGCGCGCCGTGCTTGAGCAGATCATTGATCAGCACTTCCATGGCGTAGGCACCATAGCGCCGGCCGGCGGCCCCCTCGGCTCCGTTGCCCTCGGGCAGCAGGAAGTGATTCATGCCGCCGACACCCTCCCCGGGATCACGCAGGCAGGCGGCCACACAGCTCCCGAGAATGGTGCTGAGCACGACATTGGGGTCGGTGCTCACGATGTGTTCGCCCTGGCCGACATGGACCCGGCGGACGCGGGTGTTTGCGGTTAATTCGTTCATGTCAGGGTCCCGAATACGGTTTCGAGCTTTTCCTTGAGCTGGGCGACCGTAAACGGCTTGACCAGGTAGTTGTTGGCCCCGAACTGCGCAGCCCGCTGCACCAGCTCGCGATCGGCCCGGCCGGTCAGCATGATGAAGGCGGTCTTCGACGACGGGCCATGGGCCCGAACAGCGCGCAGCAGGCCCAGACCGTCGAGATTGGGCATGTTGAAATCCGAGATGATCAGATGCGGCGGCTGGGTGATCACCGAGCGCAGGCCGGCTTCCCCGTCGGAGGCGTCACGGATCTCGCGGAAACCGAGCTGTTGCAGGCTCGTCCGGATCAGGGCGCGCATCGTCTGCTGGTCGTCGACGATGAGGGTGTGAATGGCGGCGGTGGCGGGCATGGTCAGCGAACCTCAGTGGAGTCCGACGTTCGCCGTCCGGACGGCGCAGAGTTCTAGGATGACGTCGGCGATCTGCGACAGCGGCAGCTGCCGTTCCACGGCACCTGACTCGAAAGCCATGCGCGGCATGCCGTAAACGACCGAGGAGGCCTCGTCCTGGCCGATGGTGTGGCCTCCGGCCCGGCGGATGGCCAGCAGACCCTCGGCACCGTCCCGTCCCATGCCGGTCAGCAGCACGCCGGTGCAGGGGCGCTTGGTGCGGGCGACGGAGTGGAACAGGACATCCACCGAGGGGCGGTGGCCGCTCACGGTGTCACCGGGCATCAGGCGACACCGCGGTGTCGTTCCTCCGACCTCGAGATGGGTGACACCTCCCGGGGCGAGGTAGATCCTGCCCGGCTCCAGCAAGGCCCCGTCGGTCGCTTCCTGCACCGTCGCCGGACAGGAGCGGTTCAGTCGCGCCGCGAAACTGGCGGTGAAGGTCGCGGGCATATGCTGGGTGATCACCGTCGCCGGGCAGTTGGCCGGAAAACGGCTGATGATGGTCAGCAGGGCCTCGACGCCGCCTGTAGACGCGCCGATGGCGAGGATGTGATCGGGTGCGGCGCGATAGTCCGCCCCGAACCGCGAGGGCGGGGCGGCGACCCCCGAGGCCGTGCGCACGCGCGATCGGGCGGCGGTCTTGACGATGTTGGCCAGGTTGGCGAAGGCCTCGGCCGCCGTGGTGCCAGGGCCCGGCTTGCCAACGGCGTCCACGGCCCCGAGCTCCAGCGCAGCGAGGGTCACCTCGGCACCGGCCTGGGTCAGGGTCGAGACCATGACCACGGGCATCGGCCGCAGGCGCATGATCTTCTCAAGAAACTCGATGCCGTTCATGCCGGGCATCTCGACGTCGAGGGTGATCACGTCCGGATTGAGGCGCTTGATCTCGGCGCGCGCTTCCATCGGGTTGGCGGCAAAGCCAACCACCTCGATGTCCGGGTCGCGCTTCAGGGTCGCGGCGATCAGGCCCCGCATGGTCGGGGAGTCATCAACGATGAGGACGGATACCGTCATGCGCTCAACCTGTATGTGGTCAGGCCGTCTGTCCTGAGACCGGCGGCGGCCGGGCCCGAGATGCGTTCGGAATGGCCGATGTAGAGGGTTGCGTCCGGTGCCATCGCCGGCAGGAAGCGCGACCAGATCTTCTCCTGGGTCGGCTCGTCGAAGTAGATCACCACGTTGCGGCAGAAGATGACGTCGAAGCGACCCCGCATCGGCCACTGGCCGATCAGGTTCAACTCGCGGAACGCCACCAGCCGGCGCAGCTGCTCGCCGGCGCTGAACTGATTGCCCTGCTTCTCGAAGAAGCTGTTGCGCAGGTTCACCGGGGCGGCGTCCAGCGCCTCGGATGAATAGACGCCCGCCGTGCCCTCGGCGATCATGTTGGGGTCGATGTCGGTGGCGAGGATCTTGACATCGAGCTCATTCGCCTCGGGCAACTCGGACAGGACGACCATGCCCATCGAATAGGGCTCCTGGCCGTTGGAGCAGGCCGCCGACCACAGTCGCACGCGGCCGCCCGCGCGGGCCCGGCGGCTGAGCTCCGGCATCACCCGGTTCCTCAGGTGATCAAAGTGATGCGGCTCGCGGAAGAAGCGCGTGACATTGGTCGTCAGGGCCGCAGTCATGGCCTGGCGCTCGTCGACCGCGCCCTCGCCCTGGATCAGCTCGCAGTAGTCGCGGAAGCTCCGTAACCCTAATGCGCGCAGGCGCTTGGCCAGACGCGAGTAGACCAGCGCCACCTTGCCTTCATTCAGGGCGATGCCGGCGTGGCCGTGCAGGATCTGCGCGATCTGGCGGAAGTCCTCCGGGGTAAGCGGGAACTCTCCCGCGATCAGCGATTCGCGCTCCGCGACCCGGGTCATGCGGCCTCGGACTCGGGCTCGGGAAGGATCCAGTTCAGGTCGATCATGCTCACCATGCGGCCATCAATGGCCAGGATGCCCTTCACAAAGCCGCGCGCCCGATCACTGCCGATATCCGGCGTCGGCTGAATGGCATCGTCGGTCATCTCGATGATATCCGACACGGCATCGACCAGCAGCCCGATGGTCCGCTCGGCCACGGCGACGACCATGATCACGTGACGGGCGGTCGGTTCTGCTGTCTTCAGCCCGAGGCGGGCACCGAGATCGATGATCGGCAGGACGGCACCGCGTAGGTTGATCACGCCCTTCATATAGGCAGCGGTGCGCGGAACCGCGGTCGCTGGCGTCCACCCGCGGATCTCGCGCACAGCCATGATGTCGACGCAGAATGCCTGTTCGCCGATACGGAAGGAGATCAGCTTGCGGGCGGCGGAAGCGGCGGTTGAGGCTTGGGTCATGTCTCTCAGCTCGCGAGTTTGAATTCCGGGCGGTTCGGACGGCGCCGGGCGCTGGTGACAATGGCGTCGATGTCGAGGATCAGCGCCACCCGGCCGTCGCCGAGGATCGTGGCGGCGGCGACGCCTTCGATCTGCTGGTAGTTGGTCTCGAGGCTCTTGATGACGACCTGGCGCTGACCCTGGATGGCGTCGAACAGGAGGGCGGCGCGGGCACCGGCCTCGGTTTCAACCACCACGGCCACGCCCTCGGAGGGCACCATCGGATCAGTCCGGTAGCCCAGCGCCAGGGCGACATCGATGAGCGGCACAAAGGTCTCGCGGAACATGATCACCGGATCATGGCCGCCAACGTACTGAACATCCTCGGCGCGTGGCGTCAGGCTCTCGACGATAGCCGGCAGGGGGGCCACAAGGGTCTGTTCCGCGGCGGTCACGACCATTCCGTCCAGGACGGCAAGCGTCAGCGGCAGGCTGAGAGTGAAGGTCGAGCCCTTACCCGGCGTCGAGGCGATCGAGATGCGGCCGCCGAGCGAGTGGATCGAGCGCTTCACCACGTCCATGCCCACGCCGCGACCGCTGATGTCCGATACGGCGTCGGCGGTCGAGAAGCCGGGCAGGAAGATCAGGTTGTCGACCTCGTCATCGGTCAGCGCCGCGTCTTCCGGGATCAATCCCTTGGAAACGGCGATGCTGCGCACGCGCTCGCGATTGATGCCCTTCCCGTCATCGCTGATTTCGATGACGATCCGGCCGGATCGGTGCAGGGCCGCCAGCCGGACTGTGCCTTCCTCAGGCTTGCCGGCCGCCACGCGCGCCTCGGGTGTCTCCAGCCCGTGATCGACAGCGTTGCGGATCATGTGGGTGATGGGTTCGGCAAGGCGCTCGACCACGGTCTTGTCGACCTCGGTGTCCTCGCCGGCGGTGACGAGGCGAACGCGCTTGCCGGTCATCTCCGCCACTTCGCGGACCAGCCGAGGCATGCGCTGGAACACCGACTTCACCGGCTGGGCTCGGATGGCCATGACGCTGTCCTGAATGTCGCGCGTCAGCAGCTCGAGATCTTCAAGACCGGCAGCCACGCCCGAGGAGCGGCCGACGCCGCTCTCGGAGACCCGTTGCGACAGCATGGCCTGCTGGATCACCAGCTCCCCGACGACATTGATCAGGCGGTCGACGCGGTCAAGGTCCACGCGGATAGTCACGGTTTGCGCGCTCTGGCTCTGGGCCGGCGCGGCAGGAACCACCGTCTTGGCGAGGACCGGCGCGGGTGCCGCGACCGGGGTCGCGGGCGACGGCCTGACGGTCGGGGCCGGCTCGACGGCGCTCCTGGCTGCGGCCAGCAGGGCGGCGATGTCGAGGTCCGCCGGGGCGGCGGCGGGCGGCGGGTCCACTGTGGCGCGCCCTGCCGGACCCAGCGGCGCGATCGTCACCGGGCAGTCGGTTTCGACGAAGTCGAAGACTTCGCGGACCGACTTCTCGTCGACGGTTGTCTCCAGTTCACAGCGCCAGGTCAGATAGCCGGTTTCCGGATCGAGGGCGTCAAGCGATGGCAGCTCGCTGACATCGATGGTGACGCCAAGAGTCCCGAGCCGTCCCAGCTCGCGCAGCAGTAGCGCCGTCTCGTTGGCGTGGGCGTACATGCGCCCGGCCGGTTTGAACTCGACGATCCAACCCGGCGCGGCCTCGACCGTCGGGGGCAGCGCGGGCGCGTCGAGCCCGCTGAAGGCGATCGGGGAGAAGCCGAAATCGTCCTCGTCGTCAGCTCCGCCCCGATCGGCATCGCCACCCGGCACTGTCTCCCCGTGGGTCAGGGCTTCCAGCTCGGCCACCAGCCCGTTGGAGCGCTCCTCGTCGACCCGCTCGCCGTCGCCGCGGGCAGCCGAGACATGGTCGCTCAGAAGGTCGGCGGCGCGCAGCAGGGTCTTGACGGTGGGGTCATCCGCCGGCTTGGTACCGGCGCGGATCTCGTCGAGCAGGGTCTCGAACACATGGGCGAAGCGGACCAACTCATCGAGACCGAAGGCACCGGCCCCGCCCTTGATCGAGTGGACGGCGCGGAATACGGCGTTCACCGTCTCGGTGTCACCTGAACCGGACTCGATGGCCAGAAGACCGCCCTCGAGGTCGGCGAGCAGCTCGTCGCACTCCTGGAAGAAGGTCGCCTTGATGGCCTCAAAGGGGTCGACGCCGTCTGTCATGTCAGGCCGCCACCCTGCGAACGGCGTCGACAAGCTTGGCTGGATCGAATGGCTTCACGATCCAGCCAGTGGCCCCGGCCTCGCGGGCTCGCTGCTTCTTGGCCGCGTCGCTCTCGGTGGTCAGGACCAGGATTGGTGTGGCGCGGTGGGCCGGATCGGCCCGCACGCCCTCGATCACGCCGAATCCGTCCAGGCGAGGCATGTTGATGTCGGTGATGATGATATCGGCACCCTCGGCGCTGAGGGTCTCAAGCCCGTCCACGCCGTCCACCGCCTGGATGACGCGGTAGCCGGCTTCAACCAGGGCCATCTGAAGCATGTCGCGCATGGTGCGACTGTCATCGATGGTCAGGACCGTCTTGGTCACGAAAGGTCTCCGGTTTGGGGGAGGGACGGGGCACCGAAGCCGGTCCACTGGCTCGCGAAAGCCTCTGACGCGTCGGTGATGGAAAGCTCCTGGCCATCGGCCTGCCAGGTCTGTTTCGCGGACAGGAGCACCTGGAGGCACAGGCCTCCGAGGCGCTCGACAGCGCTGGCGTCAATCTCCGCGGCCTGGCCGCGCAGGGTCAGCAGCTCCGCCTTGAGCGGCGTGGCCTGCTGGATGTCCAGCACTGGCTTCAGCTGAACGCGCGCCATCAGAATTCCTCCCAGCCGTCTTCGCTGGCGGCCGGCTGGGCCTTGAGGGCGGCACCGCCGTGGCCGGTCGTTCGCAGCTGGGGTACGGGGGCGGCGGCGGGGCGCGGAGCCGGCCGGGTGGGGGCCCGGGCCGCGG
>JAPZRF010000016.1 GCA_027531145.1 Brevundimonas sp.
GCCGTGCGGCTGAACCCCGCGGCCGGCCGGCTGCGCAACCTGATCAGCTCCACCGGCCGGCCGCTACCGCCGGCGCTGGAGATCAGCTACCAACCCCCCGGGCTCTCACAATGATCGAGGGACCGGCGGGGGGCAGGTCAGCGGGCCGCCTTCGGCCGCGCTATCGCGTTCAGCACCACGCTGACCTGGGTGTAGTGCTGGACCAGTCGCACCGGCCGCCCCTCCGCGGTGCGGCCGAAGAAGAGGATCAGATCCGGGCCCCAGAAGCCGAGGTCCTCGATCTGCATCATCTGGTCGCCGGGAAGTCCGACGAGCCGGGCCCCGACCTCCTCGTCGGGGTCGAGGCCCGCCTCGAATTCCTTGATCAGCCGCGACAGGCGCACAAAGGCCCACTCGGCGGGATTGTCACGCATGTGAACGCCCCGGGCGAGGCCCTCGGTGTTGGCGGCGTCGCCGGCCATGGGCTGGGGGCACGGGGCGAACATGGCCGGGTCGGCCTTGGGCGGGGGGGCGTCGGTCATGGGCCGACCCTCGCATGCCCGTCGTGCCGGAACACCCCCTGAAACAGCCGGATCAGATCAGACCCGAGCCCTTGGGCAGTTCAGTGTAGCGGTGCACCCGCACCGCCTGGATCAGTCCGAAGCCGACCATCAGCATGAGCATCATCGAGCCGCCGTACGACATCAGCGGCATCGGCACCCCGACAACCGGGGCCAGTCCCATCACCATGGCACCGTTGATCAGCAGATAGACGGCGAAGGTAGCGGTCACGCCGAGGGCCGCCAGCCGAGCGAAATGGCTGTGCGACAGCGAGGCGATGCGCAGACACGTCAGGACGATGGCCAGGTAGCAGAGAAGGATGGCCACCGACCCGACAAAGCCGAACTCCTCGGCCACGGTGGCGAAGATGAAGTCGGTGTGCCGCTCGGGCAGGAACTCCAGCTGGCTCTGGCTGCCAAGGCCATAACCCTTGCCTAGCAGTCCGCCGGAGCCGAGGGCGATCTTGGACTGGATGATGTTGTAGCCATCGCCGGACGGATCGGCAGAGGGATCAAGGAAGGTCAGCACTCGTTTGCGCTGATACTCGTGCATGCCGAACACGACATAGGGCGGGATGGCCACGACCGCAGCGATGACGATCGGGGCGATGATTTTCCAGCTGAGGCCGGCGACGAACATGATCGCCGCCCCGGTCAGGGCCAGGGACATGGCGGTGCCGAGGTCTGGCTGGTGCGCCACAAGCAGGAACGGCAGCCCGACCATGGCGGCGGGGAACACCAGCTTCCAGTGCAGCCGCGCCTCCTGGGCCGTCGCACCATGATACCAGCGGGCCAGGGCCAGCACGACCGCCAGCTTCATGAACTCCGCCGGCTGCACCCGGGTCACGCCGAGGTCGATCCAGCTCTGGGCACCGTTGACGGTGACCCCGACCACCTCCACCGCCAGCAGCATCAACAGGGTGACGCCGTAGAAGGGATAGGCCAAGGCGAACCAGATCCGCAGGTCCAGCAGCGCGAGGCCGATCATCAACAGCACGGCGAAGCTGAAACGCATCAGGTGATTGGCAGCCCACGGCTCCCAGGAGGCACCGGCCACGGAGTACAGCATGGCCGTCGAGGCCCCGCCGATGACGCACAGCAGGGCCGTCAGACGCCAGTCGATCTGGCTCAGCTTGACCGGCAGGCGGTCGCGCTCACCTGGACGGGTCAGGGCCGAGGCGGTCATTGCGGAGGCTCCGCCAGATAGGGTCGGGGTCCGGCGGCGGCCCGCGCAGGAGCCGCCGGTCGCGGCGAAAGCACCGGCTCAGGCGTCTCCTCGGGGGCGGGCGGCGCGGCACCCTCGTCAACCGCGTCGAGGGGCGCTTCCGGAGCCGGCGGCAGCGGCCGCTCGATACGCGCACGCATGTCCGGATCCTTCAGCAGCGCCACCTTCAAGATCTCTCGGGCACGCGGCGCGGCGTCAGCCGAGCCGCCGACGGGCGCGTGCTGGATAATCAGGGCGATGGCGTACCGCGGCGCGTCATGCGGGGCGAAGGCGACGAACAGGGCGTGGTCGCGCCGGCTCCATACAGCATTGCGCGGACCCCGATCCTCTCCCGGTCGGTAGTCGCGCGACTGCGCCGTGCCGGTCTTGCCGGCCATCAGGATGTCGCCCAGCCCCAGCTGGGACGCCCGGTAGGCGGTGCCCCGCACGTCGTTGGCCACGGCGGCCATGCCCTCACGGACGATGTCCAGATGCTCGTCCGCGAACGGCAGGTCGGGGAACGGTGTCTGCGGCCGTGGCTGGCCGCCGACGGACTTGATCAGCCGGGGCTGCACCGATTTGCGGCCATTGGCCAGGCGCGCGGTCATCACCGCCAGCTGCAGGGCGTTGGCCTGCAACGCCCCCTGGCCGATCGACACGGACAGGGTCTCGCCAGGGTACCATGTGGGGTCGCCCCGCCCGACGGCCTCGACGAACTCTCGCTTCCAGCGCGTCGAGGGCACCGTGCCGTCCGACTGCCCGCCGATGCCGATCCCATAGGCCTTGCCGAAGCCAAGATCCTCGGCGACTCTTGCAATCCGGTCGACGCCCGCGCGGTTGCACAGGTGGTAGAAGTAAGTGTCGCACGAGTTCTTGATCGCCTCGTGCATGTTGACCGAGCCATGCCCGCCGGCCTTCCAGCAGCGGAAGGTGCGCCCGCCAAACCGGTAGCCGCCGGTGCAGACCACGCGCTCCTCGGGATCGATTCCCGCGTCGAGGTAAGCCAGCGCCGTGGTCATCTTGAAGGTCGAGCCCGGCGGGAAGGTACCGTAGATCGCCTTGTCCAGCAGCGGACGGCGCTCGTAGTCAGCCCACGCGCGGTAGATGTCGTTAGGCACGCCGGCGACGAACAGGTTCGGGTCGAACGACGGTGCCGAGACCATGCACAGGATATCGCCGTTGCGGATGTCCATCACGACGCAGCCGCCGGACTCCTCGCCGAACACCTCAAGGGCCCGGGTCTGCACGTCCGCGTCGAGAGACAGCACTACCTCCGCACCCGGCTCGGCCGGGCGGCTGCCGCGCACGTCCTCGGCTACCACGTGGCCGCGGGCGTCGACCTCGACCCGGTTGCCGCCGGGTTCGCCCCGAAGCGCCTCATCGAGCGCCTTTTCGACGCCCTGGCGGCCGACCCGGAAACCAGGATTGAAAAATAGCGGCGGCGGCTGCTCGCCCCGTTCCGTATAGGCCTCGCGGTCGCGGACGTTGGGCTTGGCCACATAGCCGAGCACATGGGCGAAGGCCCCGCCAAACGGGTAGAAGCGCTGCTCGTGCATGTCCGCCATCACGCCAGGCAACTCGTTGGCGTAGAGGTTGACCTTGGCGAATTCCTCCCACGACAGATCACTCTTGACCGGTACGGGGGAGAAGCGCGGCGCGGCGTTGACGTCGCGGATGATGGCCCGCCGGCGATCGACCGTATCCGGCAGCAGCTGACCGAGCAGGTTAAGCGTCTGGTCCAGGTCTTTGGTCTCGTCGCGAACCACCAGCACGCGGAAGCTGGGCCGGTTGCCGGCGATGACCACGCCGTTGCGGTCCTTGATCACGCCGCGCGGCGGCGGGATCAGGCGGTAGTTGAACTGGTTCTGGTTGGCGAGGGTCGCATATTCGCCGGCCTGCACCACCTGCAGCTGGCCCAGACGGAAGGTCAGGGCCGTGACGCCGAGACCGGTGATCCCGCCCAGCACCATCGTGCGCCGCAGGAACGAGCCCTGGCGCTCGTTCACATCGGGAAAGAAGATCGACGGTTCACCGCTCATGCCAAACGCCTACGGGCGGAGCGCTCACGCGAGGGCCGAAGGGTCGGGAGGGCAGGGCGCAGAAGGGTCATCGGAACCGCACGTCCGTATCGTCGAAGCGGTCGATCAGCCACGCCGCACCGATGAACGCCAGCAGCGTCGGCAGCATCTGGCCAAGCAGCGCCAGGATACTCGGCGCGTTTCCGGCGCGCAGGGTGACGATCAGATAGGCCAGCAGGAAGGCTCCGAAGGTCGCGAGGGCGTACCAGCCAAACAGCACCCTGAGCTCCTGGCCGACCAACAGGTTGCGGGCGGCCAGCACGCCCCCGTAGACGACCAGCAGGCAGAGGGGCCACAGCCCGACCGGCCCGCCCCAGAACAGGTCGAGAAACAGGCCGATCACCAGCAGCGTCGCCGGCGCCGCCATAGACGGGCGGATCAGGGGCCAGGCGAAAGCCAGAACCATCGGCAGCACGGGCTCGGGCAGCTTCAGCCCGAACACCTCGATCGGCGTTCCGAGCAGCAAGGTCGCCGCCAGCACGGCCAGAGCAGGATAGATGATCCACTGTGTGGGCCCGACCACCCTGACCGCGCCGCCGCGTCTCACCGGGGCTGCGCTCCCGGCGCCGGCTGGGTTTGGCCGCCTTCGCGGCGCGCGTCAGCCTGCGCGGCCGCGGCCTCGGCGGCCCGGCGCACGGTTTCGTCGCTGATCGTCGCTGCGGTGGCGGCGTCCACGGGGGGTGCCGCCGTCAGGCCGGCCAAGGGCGGGGCATTGAGCGCTTCCCTGTGGGCCAGCTGGGCGAAATCCTCGAATAACAGGATGCGGACGTAGTCGATGGCACCGCGGTCGCTGAACAACTTGACGCGCCAGGAGCCGTCGATGCCGCGCGCCGCCACGCCGATCGGGACGCCACGGGGCACGCCGCCGCCGTCACCCGAGGACAGAATGCGGTCGCCGGACTGGATCGCGTCCGCGCCGCGCATGTATTCCAGCCGGGGATTGCCGCTGCCGTCGCCGGTCATGATGGCGCGGGCGTCGGTCCGATCGATCAGCACCGGCGTGCGGCTGGCCACGTCGGTGAGCAGCACCATGCGGCTGACCCCGGGGGTCACGCCCACGATGCGACCCACGAGCCCGTGCTCGTTGACCACCGGATTACCGACCCGGACCCCCTTCGACGACCCTGCGTCGAGCAGCCGGGCGTTCGCGAAGGGGCCGCGGGATTCGGACACGGAGCGGGCGGTCGCCATGGCCACCGGCGGCTCGACGCGCAGGCCCAGCATGGCTTCATAGCGGGCGTTGACGTTCTTCAGGGCAATGGCCTGGTCGCGCCAGGGCTCCAGCTCGGCCAGCTGCCGCTTCAGGCGCCGGTTCTCCTCCACCGCATTGAAGTAGCCGGCCACATGGTCGGACGCGGCCCCGATCCAGCGCACGGGGGCCGCGAACAGACCACTGACCGGGCCGGCTGTCCGGGCCACACCGCCGCGCAGGGCCCCGTAGGCCTGGTCATCACCGGACGCGCGGCCGCCCAGCAACAGGGCAAACGCCAGCACGCCGGCGGCCACGGTCGCAGCCGCCGCGGTCCAGGCCAGCGGCACCTTCAGGGTCTCGAACGGTCCGTCGCGAAACGCCACGGCGCGCCTTCCTCAGCAGGGGGGCGGAGACGGCGGGACCACCCCCGCCGGATGAGCAGCCTATTGCAGAATCAGGCCGATTTGGAAACGGCCCTCACACGGGAATGACCGCGACCACGTCACAGGGTGGCGTCGAGTACGCCCTTCATCCAGCGCGGGTGCTCGAGCACTCGGCCGCAACCGACGGCGACACAGGAGAGCGGGTCGTCGGCCACGGTAACCGGCAGGCCGGTGTGGTCGCGCAGCTCGGCGTCGAGGCCACGGAGCAGGGCTCCGCCGCCGGTCAGCATGATGCCCTTGTCGGCGATGTCGGCGGCCAGTTCCGGCGGGGTGGCTTCCAGCGCCACCTTCACCGCCTCGATGATCTGGGTCACCGGCTCGGCCAGGGCCTCGGCGGCCTGGCGCTCCGAGATCCGCACCTCGCGCGGCACGCCCTGCATCAGGTCGCGACCCTTGACCTCGATCGACAGGCCCTCGCCGTCAGGCGGGATGCGAGCGGTGCCAATATCCTTCTTGATGCGCTCGGCGGTGGTCTCGCCGATCAACAGGTTATGGTTGCGACGCATGTAGCTGATGATCGCCTCGTCCATCTTGTCGCCGCCGACGCGCACGGAGCGCGAGTAGACGATGCCTGACAAGGATAGCACGGCCACCTCGGTGGTGCCGCCGCCGATGTCGACGACCATCGAGCCGGTCGGCTCATGAATCGGCAGGCCGGCACCGATCGCCGCCGCCATCGGCTCGTCGATCAGGCCCACGCGGCGGGCCGAGGCATTGAGGCACGAATCGTTGATGGCGCGCCGCTCGACCGCGGTGGCACCCGAGGGGACGCAAACGATGATCTTGGGGTTCACGAAACCCTTTCGGTTGTGAACCTTGCGGATGAAGTGCTTGATCATCTCCTCGGCGACCTCGAAGTCGGCGATGACCCCGTCCCGCATGGGGCGGATCGCCTCCATATGACCCGGGGTGCGACCCAGCATCTGCTTGGCCTCAATGCCGACGGCGTGGACAATCTTGCGACCGCCCACATTTCTCAGCGCCACCACCGACGGCTCGTTCAGCACGATGCCCTTACCCTTCATGTAGATGAGGGTGTTGGCAGTGCCGAGGTCCATCGCGATGTCGTTCGAGATCGCGCCGAAGAGGGAAAAGCTCATGGGGGTGGGTTACCGTCTCGGTTGGGCCTCAGCCGGGCGTCTGTCAGAATGAACGCGCCGGCGATCCCCCCCCTCGCGCACGTCCCCAGCGCGCGATTAACAAGTCGTTTCCGCCAGCACGACCAATGGGCCCGTTTGCCCTTGAACTTCCGGGATTACAAGCCCTCTTCGCGCGCGCGCGGTCGCGCCTCAGACCGGCTCGAGCCCCTCGGCGGCGAGCGCCCGCCGGACCGGCTCCCGGGCCTGTTCCCGGGTGAGGTGGGCATTCAGCCTCGGGTACCTCGCACCGTCCAGCAGCCCCGCCTGCCGCGCCCAACGGGTGAACACCGAAAGATAGCCGTCGGCGGCCGTATGGCTGGCTCCGAAGACGAACGGTCCCTCGAGCAGATGCTGTTCCACGACGTCGAGTTTCGCCAGCACGAGGTCTGCGGCAGCCGTGCGCGACTCGCCCTCCAGCGGGGGGCGGCTGAACAGAAGCCGCCCGAGCGCGGGATGCAGCCCCGAGGCGAGGAAGCCGGTGAAGGCATTGAACCGGGCCCGGGCGAACGGCGCGGCGGGCGCGAGGCCGGCGTCAGGGTACAAATCGGCGAGATAGGCGAGGATCGCCGCGTTCTGGGTAATCACGCCCTCGGCGGTCTGCAGCGCCGGCGTCGCGCCCGCGGGGTTGATGGCCAGATACTCCGGCGTGCGCTGCTCGCCCTTGCGCAGGTCGATCGCCTGCAGCTCGTAAGGCGCGCCGGCCTCCTCCAGCGCGAAGTGCGAGGCCATGGCGCAGGCGCCGGCGGAATAGAAGAGTTTCAGCATGGTCGACCCTCTCCATTGTGTGGTGTGCTGTCGAAGTGGGGTCCCGGCGCGACTGCAACAAGAGCGGTGGCGGTCAGGTGCCCCCGATTTCGCGGCGGCGGACCCGCTCCCGCACCAGCAGCATAAGTCCCAGCCACACCACCGCCACCGCCGCAAGGATCAGGGAGGTCCACACCCCGTCACCGCTGACCGCCGTCACCACGGCCCCGCCGAAGAAAGCTACCAGCGCCGTCTTGGGCAGCACCCCGAGGGCGCAGCCCAGCAGGAAGGCAGGATACGACGCCCGCGTCGCGCCGAACGCCATGTTGACGACGATGAACGGGGCGGACGGGACGTTGCGGATCATGAAGCTGGCGTAGAAGGCGTTGCGGCCGACAAACCGCTTGAGCCGCTCAAGGGTGCGGCTGTCGAGCCGGTCGACCAGCCGGGCCGTTGGCCCCCGGCCCATCCAGTAGGTAACACCGGCCGAGATCACCGTCGCGATCCAGCTGTAGAAGAAACCGAGGCCCGGACCGAACGCGACCACGCAGGCGGCGATCAGGATGAACTGCGGCGCGCCGATGAAGGCGGCGACGACGAACAGGATCACCGTGGCGACGAAGGCCCAGGGGCTGCCCGCGTAGCCCTGCAGCCAGGCCTCGAGCCGGTGCTCGGCCTGCAGCCCCAGCTGGGTCTTTCCGAGCCAGAGCAGGCCAACCGTCGCCGCCAGCAGCAGAGTCGCCGCCAGCGCCGTGCGCCAGCGGCGGGCTTCCATGTTCAGGAGGAAATCGAGCAGCCGGCGCATGGCCGCGCCTTAGCATCGGGGGGAGCAATCCAAAACCCGGACCCCGACTTGCGGCCCCCGCTACCGTGTTTGATCCAGCCTTCGCTTCTGCGTAGAGACATGATCTCCCCGAACGAGCCTCCCCCATGTCCCAGCTGCAATCCTCCGCCCTCGCCCGCGTCAAGCCGTCGGCCACCCTCGCCGTCACCGCCAAGGCCCGCGAGCTCAAGCGCGCCGGCCGGGACGTGATCGGCCTGGGTGCCGGAGAGCCGGACTTCGACACCCCGGACCACGTGAAGGCCGCCGCTGTCGCGGCCATCCAGCGCGGCGAGACCAAGTACACCGACGTCGACGGCCTACCCGAACTGAAGGCCGCCGTGGCCGCCAAGTTCGCGCGCGAGAACGGCCTGACCTACGGGACCGACCAGATCCACGTCGCCCCGGGCGGCAAGGCGGTGATCTACAACGCCCTGGTGGCCACCCTGTCGCCGGGCGACGAGGTCATCGTGCCGGCTCCCTACTGGGTCAGCTATCCGGACATGGTGCTGCTGGCGGGCGGCGAGCCGGTGGTTGTGATCGGCCACGAGGCGGACGGCTTCAAGCTGAAGCCCGAGGCGCTGGAAGCGGCCATAACGCCGAAGACGAAGTGGCTGATCCTCAACAGCCCCTCGAACCCGACCGGTGCCGCCTACACCCGCGAGGAGCTGCGGGCCCTGGCCCTGGCGCTGGCGCGGCATCCCCACGTTTGGGTGATGACCGACGACATGTACGAGCACCTGATCTACGGGGACTTTGAGTACACGACGATCGCCCAGGTGGCACCGGCGCTGTACGAGCGGACCCTGACCGTGAACGGCGTATCCAAGGCCTACGCCATGACCGGCTGGCGCATCGGCTACGCCGGCGGGCCGAAGCCGCTGATCGACCTGATGCGCAAGGTGGCCGGCCAGACCACCTCCAATCCCTCGTCGATCAGCCAGTGGGCCGCCGTCGAGGCTCTGAACGGACCGCAGGACTTCATCGGCGAGCGCCGTGACGCCTTCGAGCGCCGCCGCGACCTGGTGGTGTCGATGCTCAACCAGGCGACAGGCATCCGCTGCCCCAAGCCCGAGGGCGCCTTCTATGTCTACCCGTCGGTCGAGGGCCTGATCGGCAAGGCGACCGCGGACGGCAAGGTGATCGACAGCGACGAAGTCTTCGCCACCGCCCTGCTGGAAGCCGAGGGCGTGGCCGTGGTGCACGGGGCGGCCTTCGGCCTAAGCCCCTACTTCCGAATCAGCTACGCCACCTCGGACGCGGTGCTGGAGGATGCCTGCCGCCGCATCCAGCGCTTTGCGGCGAGCCTGAGCTGAGGCCTACGCCGCCCGGCTGACGGCGAAGTCGGCGAGGCTTTCCAGCGCGGTGCGCCAGGGGCCGGGGGCTACGGTGCACAGGGCGGCCTTGGCGGCCCCGGCGTAGTCGTGGGCCATGTCGAGCGTCACCGACAGGGCGCTGGTGCCGAGGATCAGCTCGCGGGCGCGGCGGAACTCCTCGTCGCCGCGCTGGCCGCCGTCGATGGCGGCGCGCCAGAAGGCGTCCTCGCGCCCGGCGGTGCGGGCCATGGCCACCAGCAACGGCAGGGTGACCTTGCCCTCGCGGAAGTCGTCGCCGGCGTTCTTGCCCAGCACCTCGGAGGCCCCGCCGTAGTCGAGGGCGTCGTCGGCCAACTGGAAGGCCAGGCCGAGGTTCAGCCCAAAGCTGCGCAGGGCCGCCACCGCCGCATCGGGGGCCTCTACCGCCAGGGCACCAGCCTCGGCCGCCGCGGCGAACAGCTCGGCGGTCTTGGCCGCGATGATGCGCAGATAGGTATCCTGGTCCAGCTTCAGATCATGGGCCCGGGTCAGCTGCAGCACCTCGCCCTGGGCGATGACGCTGGAGGCGTTGGCCAACACCCCGAGGGCCCGCATCTGGCCGGTGTCGACCATCAGCTCGAAGGCCCTGGCGAAGAGGAAGTCGCCGACCAGCACGCTGGAGGGCGCGCCCCAGATCAGGTGCGCCGCGACCTTGCCGCGGCGCAGCTCGGAGCTGTCGACCACATCGTCGTGCAGCAGGGTGGCGGTGTGGATGAACTCGACCGCGGCGGCGAAGCGATGGGCGTTGGCCAGGTCCCGGCCGCCGACGGCGCGCGCCGCGGCCAGGGCGATCAGTGGGCGCAGGCGCTTGCCGCCCGCCGAGACGATATGCTCGGCCATCAGCGGGATGACCGGCACAGTCGACTGCATGCGCTCGAGGATCAGGCGGTCGACCTCGGCCATGTCGGGGCCCGCGAGGCGCGCCAGGGCCTCGGCGTCGCCCTTCGGGCGGTCGGTCCGGGCGCGGGCTGCGACGAGGGCGGCGTCCAAGGGCGGTCTCGTTTCTTCGTTTTGGCGCAGGGAAGTGCGCGGATTTCGCGTCGACGACTTGCCCCGACGCCGCTGCGGCGACAATGGTGAGCCGGCTATGAGGGGTCAAGCCGCGTGACCGTCGCATCTGACGCCGCCGCGCCCGGGTCAACCCCCGTGCGGGAGGACCTGTTCCTCGGGGGACGGGTGAAACTGCGCCAACCGGTGCGCGGCTACCGTGCGGGCATGGACGCCGGTCTGCTTGCCGCCGCCTGCGCCGCCGCGCCCGGCCAGAGTGTGTTCGAGGCCGGCTGCGGGGCCGGGGCCGTGCTCTGCCAGATCGGCGCGCGCTGCCCGGAGGCGCAGCTGCAGGGGTTGGAGCGCGACCCCGCCATGGCCGCCCTCGCCGACGAGAACCTGACTCTCAACGGGTTCGGCGACCGTGGCACCGTGCAGACCGGCGACGTAGCCGACCGGCCGTCGCCGGAGGAGCGCGGCCGGTCCGACTGGGCCATCAGCAATCCGCCCTTCTTCGACGACCCGGGTGCCCTACGGACCCCCGGGCCGGGCAAGCGCGACGCCTGGCTGGCCGACGACGGCCTCCAGGCCTGGCTGGACCGGCTGTCCCTGACGGCGCGCGAAGGCGGGCAGGTGTTGCTGATCCACCGCGCCGACCGGCTGGCCGACATCCTCGAGGGCCTGAAGCGCCGCTGCGGCTCCTTCGCGGTCCGGCCGGTGCACCCCTTCGCCGACGCCCCGGCCAAGCGGGTGCTGGTGCGCGCGATCCGGGGCGGCCGGGCCCCGCTGGTCCTGCACCCGCCGCTGGTGCTGCATGAGCGGAGCGGCGGCCATACTGCGGCAGCCGAGACGATCCTGCAGGGCGAGGCCAGCGTGATCCTGTAGGCTCAATGGGCCGCCACGGCCCCATCAGGGCCACAGTTGCGCCCAGACTGCCCGCCGATTCCAGCGGAGGCGCATCATGCGAACCCTGACCCTCGGCCTCGCCGCCTTCGTTTGCCTGATGGCCGGAGCCTGTTCCGACGCCGGGGCCTCGGCCCACCCGGCAGTGGCTGTGCCCGCACAGTCGGCCGGCGCGGGGACCGGGCAGCGCGGCGGCGGCGCGCCCTATGAGGTCCTCGGCTCCGAGGTCTGGGACGTCCCGGATCCGGCATCCGGCCGCGAGTACCAGGTCTTTGTGCAGCTGCCGCCGTCGTATGCGGCCGAACCCGACCGGCGCTATCCGGTGCTGTTCGTGACCGACGCCGACTATGCCTTTCCCATCATTCGCCAGCTGGGACGCCGCCTGAACCTCGACGGGCCGGCGATCGAGGAGTTCATCCTCGTCGGGCTGTCCTATGCGAAGGGTGACAGCGGCATGGTCAGCCGCAATCGTGACTATACGCCGCCAACGGCCCGCGCCGCGCGTCCTCCACCGTGCACGGGGGCGGTCCGGCCTACCAAGCCTATCTGAAGACGCAGGTGCTGCCGTTCGTGGACACGCGCTTCCGCACCGACCCGTCGCGGCGGATCCTCCTCGGCCACTCCTATGGCGCGCTGCTGGCCCTGCAGATCCTGTTCACGGAGTCGGAGCTGTTCAGCGGCTACGCCCTCGGAAGTCCCTCGATCTGGTTCGACCAGCGACATGTGCTCAAGATGGAGGCCGACTACGCCGCCCGACGGACCGATCTGGAGGCCGACGTTTTCGTCTATATCGGCGAGTTCGAGGGACTCGGCCCGACCCCGCTGCACACCACTGGTCCGGACATGGTCGCCGATGTCGCCGCACTGGAAACTGCCCTGCGGTCGCGGGCCTATCCCGGACTGACGCTGCGGTCAGAGGTGCTGAACGGCGAGGATCACCTCAGCGTCGCACCCCGCGGCTTCACCCGCGCTCTTTTCGCGCTGTTGCCGGCGCGCTGAACCCCTGAACCAGGGCCTGGTGCAGGGCTGTCGGACGGCCGGCGTCGTCGAAGGCCAGGGGGCTGTCGCCGCCGCCCTGACGGTTCACGAAACTGTCCCCGTCGCGCAGGCCCCAAAGGGTGAAGGCATAGCGCTGCCGCTCGGGCAAGGCGGCAAAGGCCTCGGCGTACTCCATCACCCGGGCGGTCTGCAACGCCCGGCGGGCGTCGCGCCGGGCCCGGTCCAGCAGGCCGGCACCCATCGGGGCATCCAGCTCGGACACATGGATCGGCAGGCCGAAGGCGGCGGCGTCGCGCATGAAGGCGGTGATCTGGCCGGCCGGGATGTCGATATCGAGGTGGGCCTGGGTGCCGATGCCGGTGATCGGCGCCCCGGCGGCGAGCAGCCGCTCGACCAGCCGCAGGAAGGTCGCGCCCTTCCGCGGCAGGTTCTCCAGATTGTAATCGTTGAGGAACAGCACCGCGTCCGGGTCGGCGGCGCGGGTCTGGGCGAAGGCTCGGGCGATGTAGCCATCCTGACCGAACTGCGCGCTCCAGTGGCAGCTGCGCAGGCCGTCGCCATCCTCGGCCACCGCCTCGTTGACCACATCCCAGCCGGCCAACTGCCCGCGATAACGCCCCGCCACGACGGCGATATAGTCGTCGAAGGCCGCGGCGCGACGCGCCGGCTTGATCGCCTCGAACCAGTCCTGGCCCTGCGAGTACCAGATCAGCGCATGGCCGTGCAGGCGCATGCCGCTGGCGCGGGCGAAGGTGGCGATACGGTCGGGGGCGTCGAAGCGCCAGCCGCCATCCTGGGCCAGGATGTACTCCATCTTCATCTCCCACTCAGGCGTGAGCTGGGAGATCTCGCGGCGGGCGAGGGTGGTCCAGGCCGTGTCTTCGAGCTGGCCCCTCATCACGGCGACGCCGACCGGAGCGGGCACCAGGGCCTTCAGCGGCGCGGCCGCCGGCGCGGCCTGGACCGACGCCCGACCACAGGCGGCGAGGGCGAGGCCCGAGAGCAGGACGGCGCGGCGCGGTGTTCCCTTCTGCCCTTGTGGGAGAAGGTGGGCCGCGGAGCGGCTCGGATGAGGGGTGTGGGCGGGCGGCTTCAAGGCTCAGCTCTCCTGAGACCGTAACCGGGTGAGGCAGCAAGACCCCTCATCCGTCAGGCTTCGCCTGCCAACTTCTCCCACAAGGGGAGAAGGATGCCTTAAGCCGACCGGCGGCGCAGGCCCAGTTCGTCGAGCGCGGCACCGTCGCGCTTGCCCTGGGCGGCGAGCCGTTCGAGCCGGGCCACCTCGGCCACATGCTCGAACTTCTTGAGCTCCTCGAAGGCCTCGCCGAGGGCGTCGCGGGCCCCGCTCTCCTCGGCCTCGATCGTCGCCAGATCGCCCTCGGCCAAGTTGCGGCGCAGCTTCCAGCCGTCGAGATAGGCGGAGAGCATCATGTTGGCGTCGGTGTCCTGGCGGGCGCGCTCACGCTCGACCTCGGCCTCCGCCTCCAGCACCGCCAGCCGCATCTCGGCCGAGGCGCGACGCCCGGTGATCTCGGCGAGGCGCTTCTGCAGCGTCTCCACCTGATGGTTGGAAATCCGGATCAGGGATTGGGCCCAGGCGGTCATGGCAGGTCCTCCGTCCGCAACCCATGATCCAGAATCGTTTCCAGACGGCTAAAGCTCTCGGCCATCGGCGTCGCCTCGTCGGGCGACTGGCTGAGGAAGGCCTCCAGACCGGGGTTCAGGGCGATGGCCCTGTCAACGATCGGATCGGCGCCGGCGCGGTAGGCACCGATGCGGATCAGCTCCTCCATGTTGGTGTAGGCGCTCAGGCTCTGGCGCGCTCGGCGCGTCAGGTCCCATTCCGCAGCGCTCTGGCAGCCCGGGAGGGTGCGGCTGACCGACTTGAGGACGTCGATGGCCGGGAAGCGGCCGCGCTCGGCGATCTTGCGATCCATAACGATGTGGCCGTCGAGGATCCCGCGCACGGCGTCGGCGATCGGCTCGTCATGGTCGCCGCCGTCCACCAGCACCGTGAACAGGGCGGTGATCGGTCCCGCCGTGGTGCCGTCCGGGCGGCGCGGCCCCGGCCCGGCCCGCTCCAGCAGCTTGGGCAGTTCGGTGAAAACGGTCGGCGTATAGCCCTTGGTGGTCGGCGGCTCGCCGGCGGCCAGGCCGATCTCGCGCTGGGCCATGGCGAAACGGGTCACCGAATCCATCAGGCATAGGACCTCAAGGTCCTGGTCGCGCAGGAACTCGGCCAGGGCGAGGGTCATGTAGGCGGCCTGACGGCGCTTGAGGGCAGGCTCATCCGAGGTGGCGACCACGACGATGGCGCGGGCGAGGCCCGCCTCCCCCAGCGTCTCCTCAATGAACTCGCGCACCTCGCGGCCCCGCTCGCCGATCAGGCCGACGACGACGGCGTCACAGGTCGCCTGGCGCGCCAGCATCGACAGCAGCACCGACTTGCCGACGCCCGAGCCGGCGAAGATGCCCAGCCGCTGGCCGCGGCAGGTGGTGGTGAAGACGTCCATGGCGCGGACGCCGAGGTCGAGCCGCTCGCCCACCCGGCCGCGGGCATGGGCCGGCGGCGGGGGGGCGCGCAGCGGATAGGGGACGGGGCCGGCCGGCAACGGCCCCTTGCCGTCGATCGGCTGGCCGAAAGCGTCGACGATCCGCCCCAGCCAGGCCGCCGTCGGCCGGACGGCGGCGGCGGAGTCGATGATGCGGATGTCGGCCCCGGGGGCCACCCCCTCCACCGGGCCGAACGGCATCAGCAGCGCCTTGGCGTCGCGGAAGCCGACCACCTCGGCCGGCAGGGGCGGCTGGTGCAGGCGCTGGATCTCGGCGCGGGCCCCGACCGCCAGCCGGCTGAGGCCCCCGCGGCTCTCGATCAGCAGACCGTTGACCCCCGCCACCTTGCCGGTGACGCTGAGGGGATCGATCGCGTCGACGGCGGCGATGAGATTGCGCAACGGGCGACGGCCTCGGGAACGGGGAGCGTCTGAATCGTGGGCTGACGTGGTTAACGGGGCGTGAAGCCCCGTCTCCGCACCGGTCTTCAGCGCGCTGTGAGGGTGCGCGTGAAAAAGGCCGCGACCTCCACGTTGAAGGCCTGCTGGAAGGCGGCGCGGTCGAAGGCCGGGGTGGGTGCGCAGACGACCGGCGCGGCGGCGGCCAGCTCGGGCGAGCAGGGCGGCATCATGTCGAAGTGATCCGCCCCCTCGACCACATGGTACTCCGGCGGGGTCGGCAGGGCGTCGTGCACGGCCTGGGCGTAGAAGGGATGCGGCAGCACCCGGTCGCGCGACGGCCGCCACAGCTGCACCGGCGCATCGACGTCCGCCAGCCCCTCACGGCCGAAGGTGTAGCCCAGAGCCGGCGCCGCAGCGACCACGGCCCGGATGCGGTGGTCGTGGGTCCATTCGGGATCGTAGGCCGTCGCAGAGGCCCCCTGGGCGGCGACCAGTCGGCAGTCGTGGAAGCCCGGGTTGGCGCGGCAGTGGTCGATCACCCGGGTCAGGTCCGGCCGGCCGCCCGCGGCGGCCAGCACGGTGAAGCCGCCCGAGGAGAAGCCGAAGGCGCCGATTCGCTCCGGGTCAACCTGGAGCCCGCCGGCGCCGGCCTCCAACATGTAGTCGATCAGGCGCTTCAGCTGGCGCGGCCGCTCGGCCACCTCGGTGGCCCGGCTCTGGTCGCGGTAATTGTCGCCGGTGTGGCTGATCGCGGCGACCATGAAGCCAGCGCGGGCCAGGGCTTCGGCAGTCGCGGCATGGCCGGTCCAGCTGCCGCCGTTGCCGTGAGAGATGACCACCAGCGGGACCCGGGCCCCGGGGACCGCGCCGACCGGCAGCCAGACTCCGCCCTCGATCGCGGGGCCGTCCCCGTCCGGGATGGTCAGCCGCAGGCGGGTGACAGTCGCGGACGCCTGGGCGGGTGCCGGGGCGACGGCCGGAGCGAGGGCGTGGCCGGGGGCCGGAAGGGCGGCCGTGAGGGCGGCGGCGACAGCGGCGAGGAGGGCGAGGCGGGACGTCATGGGAAGCGATCCGGTGTGGGTTGCGATGACCTTCCGATGCCGCCGCCCGGCCGGCCCCGCCAGCGCCGCTTCGCCAACGGGCGAACGAGTTCGCCGGCGGGCCGACGGGGCTGCATCCGGCGGCCGGCTCGGCTATGGCGAGAGCCATGCTGCGCCGTCCTGCCCGCCCCTCCCCGGCCCTCGTTCGCCTCGGGATCGCCGTCGCCCTGTCGACGGCCGCGGGCGTGTTCCTCGGCCTGCTCGGCCCCTTCGGCAGCTACCGCAACGGGGCCGCGCCGGAGCGGATCGCCTATTTCGTCGGGACCTTCTGGGTCGCCAGCCTGCTCTACGCCGTCATCGTCCCGGCCGCAGCCCAGGCGGCGGCGGGCGCCCGCCTGCCCCTGTGGCTGTGGGCCCCGCCGGTGATGGCCGCCACCGCCGTGCCCGTCGCCGCCGTCAGCCGCGTCGGGGCCCAGTCCCTGTGGCCGTGGATCGGCGAGCAGGTCGGGCTGCTGGAATGGTATGGCCAGAGCCTGACCCTCAGCGTCGCCGCCGTCGGCGCCGCCCTGCTGGTGCGTCGCAGCTGGTCAGCCTCAGGGACCGGGCCGTCAGCCAGGGTCGCGTCCGCTGACGAGCCGCCCGCCGAAGCGTCGGCCCGACCCCTGGCCCGTGGCGAGGTGCTGTGCCTACAGATGGAGGACCACTACGTCCGCATCCACACCCCGACCGGCTCGCGGCTGGAGCTGATGTCGATGAGCCAGGCCATCGCCGCCCTCGGCGACGTCGAGGGCCGGCGGGTGCACCGGTCGTGGTGGGTGGCGCGCGCGGCGGTGGAGGCGGCCGAACCGGACGGTCGCAACTGGCGGCTCAGGCTGCGCGGCGGCCTGCGCGCCCCGGTGTCGCGCGCCAATGTCGCCCCGCTGCGGGCGGCCGGCTGGCTGCCGCCCGCAGCGGGCTGAGCTGACTTACTGCCCCTGACCCAGGCTGTAGCCCGGCTGGCCGTCGAAGTCGCACAGGTGCTCGGTCTTGATGAACGCGATCCCGGCCTCGGCGGCGCGCAGCTGCAGGGCGGCGATCTCCTGCACCGTGACCGGGCCGCCGCCGTTCATGAAGCGGCAGCGCCAATGGTCGGTCAACAGGGTCTCGGGGGCCCCGTCCGGCCACACCTTGACGCCGCGGTTGGTGACCATCTTCAGCTTCAGCCGGTTGTCCTCGACCGACTGCAGGCGGGCGGCGAGGGTATCCGGCGAGCCGTCGCGGAACTCGACGAAAAGGTCGACGCCGACGGTGGTCTTGCTGGCGGCCGGGCGACGCGCGGCCTCGGCCGGCTCCAGCCGGAGCGGTGCCGCACCGGCGTAGCTGACCGGGGTCAGCCGCTCGGGACGACGCCCGAGGCGCGCGATCACCGCCAGCGCGAAGCCGTCGGTGCCGACCCTCTCGCGCGAGATCGCCGGGTCGTAGACGTCGGGCGTGTGGATGCCGTCCTCCAGCGTGGCCAGCCAGGCGTTGTGGATCCGCTCGGCCACCTCGCCGCGGCCCAGATGGTTCAGCATCATCACCGCCGACAGCAGCAGGCCCGAGGGGTTGGCCACGCCCTTGCCGGCGAGGTCCGGCGCAGAGCCGTGCACCGCCTCGAACATGGCGATCGTGCCGCCGATGTTGGCGCTGCCGCCCATGCCGACCGAGCCGGCGATCTGGGCTGCGATGTCCGAGATGATGTCGCCATACAGGTTCGGGGTGACGATGACGTCGAACATCTCCGGCGTGTCGGCCAGCCGGGCCGCGCCGATGTCGATGATCCAGTGATCCTTCTCGATGTCCGGATACTCGGTGCCGATCTCGTTGAAGACCTGGTGGAACAGGCCGTCGGTCAGCTTCATGATGTTGTCCTTGGTGAAGCAGCTGACCTTGCGGCGGCCATTGGCGCGCGCGTACTCGAAGGCGTAGCGGACGATGCGTTCGCAGCCCGGGCGGCTGACGAGCTTGAGGCACTGATAGACCTCGGTGGTCTGGCGGTGCTCGATCCCGGCGTAGAGGTCCTCCTCGTTCTCACGCACGATCACGACGTCCATGCCCGGATGCCGCGTGCGCACGAACGGCGCGTACGCCGTGCACGGCCGGACGTTGGCATAGAGGCCCACGGTCTTGCGGATCGTGACGTTCAGCGACTTGAAGCCGCCCCCCTGCGGCGTGGTGATCGGCGCCTTCAGGAACACGCCGTTGCGGCGCAGGCTATCCCAGGACTCCGGCGCGATGCCCGAAGTGTGACCGGCATTGTAGACTCTCTCTCCGATATCGGTGACGTCGTACCGCAGATCCGCCCCCGCGGCGTCGAGCACCGAGAGGGCGGCGGTCATGATTTCCGGGCCGATGCCGTCGCCGAAAGCGACCGTGACGCGCTGGGTCATGGGGAACTCCTGTGAATGTTGCGCGCCGTCTAGACTCCGCCGATTCCTTTCAATAGCTCATGGAAACAATGTCAGAGATAAGATCTGCATATGCCTCGGCCTTCGGCACCTTCAGCGGGGCTCAGCTCGCCTTGAGAGACCCTGCGGCACCGGCTGTTGTGGCCGTCCGCCAGGACACATAGATCAGGGACTCCAGACTGGAGACCCCCCGATGTCCGACCTGCCCGCCTATGACGCCGCCCGCCATCGCAAGGCCGGTCGCGGCAAGGTCTACGCCTCGATCCTCGAGACCATCGGCGACACGCCCCTCGTCGCGCTGCCGCGCCTGTCGGCCGAGCTGGCCCCGAAGGCGACCGTGTTGGCCAAGCTGGAGTTCTTCAACCCGATCGCCTCCGTCAAGGACCGGATCGGCGTGGCCATGATCGAGGCGCTGGAGCAGGCCGGCCGAATCGGACCCGACAGCGTGCTGATCGAGCCGACCAGCGGCAACACCGGCATCGCCCTGGCCTTCGTCGCCGCCGCCAAGGGCTACCGCCTGATCCTCGTCATGCCCGAGAGCATGTCGATCGAGCGTCGCAAGATGCTGGCCCTGCTGGGGGCCGAGCTGGTGCTGACGCCCGCCGAAAAGGGCATGAAGGGGGCCATCGCCATGGCCCAGGATCTGCTGGAGCATACCCCGGGGGCCGTGTCTCCGGCCCAGTTCGACAACCCGGCCAACCCGGCCATCCATCGGGTCTCCACCGCCGAGGAAATCTGGGCCGACACCGCCGGCGCGGTTGACATCGTGGTGGCCGGCGTCGGCACCGGCGGCACCATCACGGGCGTCGGCCAGGTGCTGAAGGCCCGCAAGCCCGGCCTGCAGATGGTCGCGGTCGAGCCTGCCGCCAGTCCGGTGCTGTCCGGCGGCGAGCCGGGGCCGCACAAGATCCAGGGCATTGGTGCTGGCTTCGTGCCCTCGGTGGTGGACCGGACGATGATCGATACGATCGAGCAGGTCTCCAACGAGGACGCCTTCGACATGGCCCGGTGCGCGGCGCGCACCGAGGGCCTGCCGGTCGGTATCAGCTCGGGGGCCGCCCTGACCGCCGCCTTCCGCCTCGCCGCCCGCGACGAGAACGCGGGCAGGACGATCGTCGCCATCATCCCCAGCTTCGCCGAACGCTACCTGTCCACGGCCCTGTTCGAGGGGCTGTGACGGACCGGACGGGGCCCGTCATCGCGGATTAACCCTCTCCGCCCTAGCCTCGGCGCGCCATGAACGACGCTGCGGCCCCTGCCGCCCCGGGCCCCGCGCCCGAGGGCCATCGCGCCCGCCAGGCGCTCCTGAAGCGCCTGGCGGACGTGGTGTCCCTGCCTGCCAGCCGCATCAATGCGTTCGAACGGTCGGTGGTCGGCGACCTGCTGGTCGAGATGCTGCGTCTCGCCGAGCCGAAGGAGCGGCTGCGGGTGGCCGCCCGGCTCGCGCCGCTGAACGAACTGCCAAACGCCCTCTCGCGGCTCCTGCTGCGGGACACGCCGGACATCGCCGGACAGCTGATCGAGCGGTGCGCCGCCCTGACCGACGCCGACCTGTGCAGCGCAGCCCAGGACACCGGGATCGAACACCGGTTGCTGATCGCCCGGCGCCGAGGCCTGTCGGAAGTGCTGACCGAAACCCTGATGGTGCCGGGCGAACCCGAGGTGGCGGCAGTCCTGCTGCGCAACGCCACGGCCCGCCTCTCGCCGCCTGGCGTGGAGATGATGGTCGGCCTCAGCCGCGATCATCCGGCCCTTTGTGAGCGGCTGCTGCACCGGCCCGAGATCCGGCCATCCGGGGCCTACGCCATGTTCTGGTGGTGCGGCCCGGACGAGCGACGCCTGATCCTGCAACGCTTCGCCGTGTCCCGCGAGGTGATGCAGGAGGTGGCCGAGGACGTCCTCGCCATGGCGGCGACCGAGAACTGGTCGGATCCGGTGGCACGCAAGGCCCTGCAGTTCATCGAGCTCCGGCAGCGCAATCGCGGCGCGATCGAGAAAAGCCCGTTCGCCGATCTGGAAGCCGCCATAGCCCACGCCGCCCGGAATGGGTTGAGCCGCGAGACCGCGACCGAGATCGCCTATCTGTCCGGGCTCAAGCCGCTGACGGGTGCCAAGATCCTCGGCGATCCCGGCGGCGAGCCAGTTGCGATCCTGTGCAAGGCGACCGGGCTGGACCGCCAAGGTCTGGCCGCCCTCTGGCGCGCCCTGCGCCGTCCCGAGACCGACGACCGCGGGGCGGTCCACCCGACTTGGGAGCGCGTGCAGCAGACCTGGGAGATGCTGGCCGCGGACCGGGCCCAGACCGTACTGCGCTACTGGAACTGGGCGCTGTCCTCGGCGCTGTCGCCGCGCCTGCTTCAGGCGATTCGCGAGGGCGATGAAGAGGCAGCCGATCCCTTTGCGACGCCGGAAAGACTTGCCATCCTGACCTTGTCTCGGGACTTCAGACGGCCCGGGTGAACTGGACAGGGCTGCACCAGCTCTTGTGAGACGATGTTGATCGTGCCGGGGAATACGTGTATCGGCGAAACCGTAAACGGGCTCCGCCTGCACGATTTCATCAACACTGATCTGGAAAACTTTCGTATGGAACAAAAGTCTGAGCTTCTGGAGATGACCGCCGACATCGTGTCGGCCTACGTGGGCAACAATTCGGTTGAGGCGGCGACGCTGCCGCAACTGATCCAGAACATTCACACAGCGCTGTCGCAGATTTCCAGCGGCCCGGTCGAGCCGGAGCCCACCCCGCAGGAACCGGCCGTGCCGGTGCGGAAGTCGATCACGCCGGATTACCTGATCTGTCTCGAGGACGGCCGCAAGTTCAAGTCGCTGAAGCGCCACCTGCGCACCAAGTACGACATGAGCCCGGAAGAGTATCGCGCCAAGTGGGGCCTGCCCAAGGACTACCCGATGGTCGCCCCGAACTACGCCCGCGCCCGCTCGGAGCTGGCCAAGCAGATGGGCCTCGGCCAGGGTGGCCGGAAGCCGGCCCGCGCCGGTCGCGCCAAGAAGTAATCAGGCACCGCGCGCCACAAACGCGCCGTTGAGGAAGCCCGGCTTGCCGTAGCGCAGCCGGGCTTTTTCGTGGTCGGTCACCGCCCCGCCGGCGGCCTCCAGCACCGCCTGCCCCGCCGCCGTATCCCACTCCGACGTCGGACCGGTGCGGGGATAGAGGTCGGCCTCGCCGGCCGCAATCAGACAGAACTTCAGCGAGGAATCGACGCAGCGCCAGCGCGCGGTCCCATGCGCGGCCGAAAGCGCCTCGGCCTCTGCCGGCCCGACCGCATGGCTCAGCAACATGTCCGGCACCGCAGGTCGCGGGCGAGCCGCGAGCGGTAGCCAGGTACCGCCGCGCGCGCGCGTCCGTGCGCCCCGCCCCGTCCCGCGGTGATCCGAGGCCCAGCTGCGGCCGAGCGCCGGCCCCGTCACCGCCCCGGCCGCGGGATAGTCCTCGTGCATCAGGGCGATGTTGACAGTGAAGGCGTCCTTCCCGGCGACGAAGCCGCGTGTGCCGTCCAGAGGGTCGATCAGCCACCACCAGGCCCCGGTTCGCAACTCGGCACCCGCCGCGGCAGCCTCCTCCGCCACAGCCGGCACGGTGGGCCAGAGCGTGGCGAGACGTGTCAGGATCATGGCCTCGGCCCGCTCGTCCGCTTCCGTCACCGGACTGTCGTCGGCCTTGCGCCCGGCCACGATCCCCGTACGCCAGTAGGCAAGGATCAGCGCGCCGGCCGCCTCGGCCAGGTCGGCGATCTCGGCCTCGAGGACGCCGGAGGCAAGGTCGGCGGCGGGATCACCGGTCGTGGCTGGGCTCATGGCCTCGTAGTACGCCGCCCGGGCGATTGGACGAAGGGGCAAATCAGGCCAGTTTGCGTCCGCCTTCATCTCCCCGGGGTCTCCATGTCCGATCCGACCGCCGCCGTCCGCGCCGTCGACCTTGCCGCTCTCGTCGCCGGCAAGCTGTGCCACGACTTCATCAGCCCGGCGGGGGCGATCTCGTCGGGCCTCGACCTGCTCAGCGATCCCTCGGCCCAGGATATGCGCGATGATGCCCTGGCCCTGATCAGCCAGAGCGCCGGAAAGATGGTGGCGCTGGTGCACTTCGCCAGGGTCGCGTTTGGGGCCTCGACGACGGCGGAGCGGTTCAATGCGGAAGCCCTGAAAGGCCTGGTCGACGATCTGCTGTCCGGCGGCCGCGCGCAAATCGCCTGGGCGCTCGGCGTGAGCGAGTTCGGCAAGCCGGAGAGCCGGGCCCTGCTCAACCTCGCCTATGTGGCCGTCGGGGCCCTGCCATCCGGCGGGGTCGCGGCCATCTCGGCCCGCCAGGACGAGCGCGGCCTCATCCTGCAGGGCGTGGCCGAGGGTGCCCGCGCCCGGCTCAAACCCGAAGCCGTGACCGGCCTGTCCGGCCACACCCTCATCGAGGGGCTGCAGGGCCAGTGGATCCAGCCCTACTGGCTGTGGCTGACGGTGACCGAGGCCGGCGGTCAGCTCAGCGTGGATGCCACCGAGGGGCGGGTTGTCCTGACGGCCCTGATGCCGACTTAAGCCGGCTTCCAAACGGGTCGTTAACCGCCGCAGCGCGATCATGGAAGACGAAGCGCGGCGTCGGGCCGGCTGGAAGGATCGGGCCTTGGACGTCAGGACCTGTCTCATTGTCGATGATAGCCGGATCATCCGCAAGGTGGCCCGGCGGATCATCGAGGATCTCGGCTTCGAGGTCGACGAAGCCGGCGATGGTGCCGAGGCCCTCGCCTACTGCGCCGCGACCCATCCGGACGTCATCCTTCTCGACTGGTACATGCCGGTTATGGACGGGCTGACCTTCATCCGCCGCCTGCGCGCCCAGTGGCGTGACAAGACGGCCAAGGTCCTGTTCTGCACCATAGAGACCGACCCGGATCGCATCGCCGAGGCCCTGGAGGCCGGAGCCGACGACTATGTGATGAAGCCGTTCGACGGCGACATCCTGCACGCCAAGCTGGCCGAGGTGGGAGCCGCCCCGTCGCCATGAAGCCCGATCACTTCGAGCGTCTGCAGGCCCTCGTCGCGTCCCGCACCGGGATGCGGCTCACCCGCACGCGGATGCATCTGGCCGATCATCGGCTGGGGCCGGTCGCGCGACGCGAGGGGTTCGCCTCGGTCGATGATCTGCTCGCGGCCCTCTGGACCCGCCCGGTCGCCTCGCTAGGCTGGGCTGTGATCGAGGCCATGCTGAACCTCGAAACCTGGTTCCTGCGCGAGCGCGCCGCCTTCGAGGTGCTCCAGCGTGAGCTGCTGCCGGCCCTCGGCTGCGCCCGCAAAGGGGCCCGGCTCAAGCTGCTGTCGGCCGGTTGCGCCACCGGCCAGGAAGCGTTCTCGATGGCGATCGTCTGCGCCGAGGCCGGGGTCGATGTCGAAATCACCGGCCTCGACCTGTCGCACGCCGGCCTGGAGCGCGCGCGCAGCGGCGTCTACACGGCGTTCGAGATCCAGCGCGGCCTCAGCGCCGCCCGCATGCTGGCGCACTTCGACAAGTCCGGTGACACCTGGCGCGCCCGGCCGGAGCTGCGCAGCCGCATCAGCTTCGTCCGCGAGAACCTGCTCGATCCGCCGGAGACGCGGCAGAGCTTCGACGTGGTATTCTGTTGCCATGTCCTGAGCGAGGTTGAGCCAGCCCGGCGCACCGCCGTCCTGGAGGGCCTCGAAGCCCGACTGGTTGGCGACGGCTGTCTTTTTCTCGACGCCGAGGAACGTATCGAGGGCGACACCCTCGCCTTCCGGCCGGTCGCCGGCCGGCGCGGCCTGTACGTCAAGGCTCCGTCCTCGGCCCGCCGCGCAGCCTGAAGCGCGGCCAGACGCGCGGCTCATCGACGGGGACGATCTGTCCCGGCTATGCTGGCCCCCGGATCTTCCCGGAGCCGCCCATGTCCCGCCTCGCCCTGCTCGCCGGCGCGCTGTTCGCGGGCCTCACGCTGGCCGTGCTGGCCCTGCAGGTTCCCGCCGCCCGCCCGGTGGATGCACCGCCGACCGTGTTTGCCGCCGGCCGGGCTATGGTCGACATCCGCCGCATCGCCGACGAGCCGCACCCGGTCGGCACGCCGGCGCACGCCGAGGTACGCGCGTGGCTGTTCGGTCGCATGACCGAGCTGGACCTCGCCCCCGAGGTGCAGGTCGGCGTGCTGTCGCCCGAGGCGTCGCAGCGGCTGGAGCGATGGAGCGATGGGGCCATCGCCGGCTACAGCCGCATCTTCAACCTCGTGGGAGTCATGCCCGGCAGAGATCGCAACGCTCCGGCGGTCCTGCTGATGGCGCACTATGACACTTCGTGGAACTCGCCGGGCGCCGCGGACGACTCGGCCGGCGTCGCCGCCATCCTCGAAGCGGTGCGCGTGCTGCAGGCCGAAGGGCCGTTCGAGCGCGACCTGGTGGTGCTGCTGACTGACGCGGAGGAGCTCAACCTCGACGGGGCCCGCGCCTTCTTCAGCGAACACCCGCTGCGGGACCGCATCGGCCTGGTCATCAATCTGGAGGCGCGCGGCGGCGGCGGCCGCGCCATGATGTTCGAGACCGGGCCGGGCAATGCCGAGACCGTCGCCCTGTTCGCCCGCGCCGCCGGCCAGGTCGAGGGCGGCGTCACTGGCAACGCCCTGGCCACGCTGGTCTATGAGAACATGCCCAACGGCACCGACTACACCATCCCCAAGGCGCGCGGGATCGCCGGGCTGAACATCGCCTTCATCGGCCGGCCGGACCAGTATCACTCGCCGGCCTCGACGCCCGAGGCGCTGGACCCGGGCGCGCTGCAGCACCTCGGCGACCAGGCCCTGACCCTGGCCCGTCTCGCCCTGACCGCCGAGGCCCTGCCGCAGGCGACCCGGAATGTGGTGTTCGCCGACCTGCTCGGGCGCGTCGTGCTGGTGCATCCGGCGGGCCTCGGCTGGGGGCTGCTGGCCGTGACGCTCGCGGCGTTCGGCCTCGCCGTCTGGCGCTGGCGCGACGAGGCCTCGCCCGCCGCCATCGGTCGCGGTGCCATCGAGGCCCTGTTCGCCACCGTCGTCGCGGTCATCGCCGCCTGGGCCGCCCGCGGCCTCGCCGGCCCCATGGGCGAGCGCTACGGCGCTGGCGGGGCCGACCTCTATTACACCCTGCTGCGACGTCTGCCGTGGATCGAGGCGGGCATCGGCCTGGCCCTCGCCGGGGTGCTGCTGGCGGTGCTGCTCGGCCGCGCCCGGCTGCGGCCGCGCTGGCAGGCTGCCGGGGTCGCCGCCCTCGCCGTGCCAGGCGTGCTGGCCGCCGGACCGGACGTCCCCCTGCTGGTCTGCGTCGCCGCCGCTCTCGGCCTCGCCTTCGCCCCGGCGTTGCCGGCGGAGGAGCGTCGCGCCGGCGCAGTCGGCTGGATGGTGGTGCTCGTGCTGATCGGTGCCGTCGCGCAGCTCATCGCCCCGACCGCGGCCTTCCTCTTCCTGTGGCCGGCGCTCGTCTTCGCCGTGGGGCTCGCCGCAGCGGCACTGCTGGCTCCCCGGATCGGCGAGCTCCAGGCGCTCACGCCCCTGACCCTGGGGCTGGCGCTGGTCTCCGCGTGGCTATTCTACCAGGCCCACCCGGTGATCCTCGGCATCGGCATGGACCTGCCGGGCGTGGCTGCCGTCTTCTTGCTGCTGATCGGAGCCGGGGCCCGGCTGCTGGCCCCCGAGCCGCGACTCGCCCGGCCGCTGACGCTGGTCGCCGTCGCTCTCCTGCTGGCTGGCGGGACGCTCGGCCTGACTGGCCGCCTGGTCGAGCCTCTACCCCCGCCGGCCGCAGGCGGCCCGACCTGAACGGCGATCAAGGCAACCCTGTCCTTCCGCCGCAGACGCCCTCGGCCAACCCGGGACCGCGCGGCCACAGCTCGAGGATAGCGACCCGGTACAGGCGCAGGCCCGGGCGCGACTATAGCAGGCTGGCCAGGTCCCGGCGGATCTCGTGCAGGGTCGCCAGGCCGTAGCCGTCGGGGTCGGCGGGTTCGATCCTCAGCGCCGGCATAAGGGCTTCAACGGCCGTGACAGCATCCAGCAGCGGGGTCCTCGACCGGGGTCGCCGGTCCAGCACGGTGAGGACGGCGCGCAGCGCGGCCCCGTAGGCCGCAAAGACATCCTGCCCCACGTTGTGACCCCGGTCCGATGTCCAGTAGCTGTCAGAGAGCTTGCGCCCCGCATCCTCGGCCTGTCGGGCGAAGATCAGGATGAGGTGGGGCCGCAGCGACGCCAGTCTTCGGCCCAGCCGCTTGTCTGTCACCTCGCGGGCCAGAGTCTCGATGGCGGCGGCCAGCCGGGGGGAGGGGGGCTCCGGCAGGAGGGCCGATACCGCTTCAAGAACGGGACTCCGTCGATTGCGGGAAAGCCAACTGAAGAGGCCCATGGCTATGTGATCTCCTCGCCCTTCGCAGCGGCAACGGCAAACGCCCGGACGACCAGACGATACCACGTCAGTTCCGGTCGCGCTCTTTTCGCTCCCCCTCGAAGCGAAAAGAGAACATCTTGTGAACAGGAACAAACCGTGCACATAGTGCGTCTCATCACAGGGGGCGGGTCCATGGCGGGTCTCTCCCGGAACCAGACGGGAATCATGGCAAGGGAGACGAAAGCGATGGCGCAGGCGGCATTGAAACTGGTGGGCAAGGAAGACGGCGACAAGCAACGGGCGCTCGAGGCGGCGATCTCCCAGATCGATCGAGCCTTCGGCAAGGGCTCGGTGATGAAGCTGGGCAAGGGCGGGGTGGTGAACGAGATCGAGTCGGTCTCGACCGGCTCGCTCGGCCTCGACATGGCGCTGGGCATCGGCGGCCTGCCCAAGGGCCGGGTGATCGAGATCTTCGGCCCGGAAAGCTCGGGCAAGACCACCCTGGCGCTGCACACCGTGGCCGAGGTGCAGAAGGCCGGCGGCACCGCCGCCTTCGTCGACGCCGAGCACGCGCTGGATCCAGTCTATGCCCAGAAGCTGGGGGTCAACCTCGACGACCTGCTGGTGTCGCAGCCCGACGCCGGCGAGCAGGCGCTGGAGATCACCGACACCCTGGTGCGCTCGGGGGCCGTGGACATCGTGGTGGTCGACTCGGTCGCCGCCCTGACGCCGCGGGCCGAGATCGAGGGCGAGATGGGCGACAGCCTGCCCGGCCTGCAGGCCCGCCTGATGAGCCAGGCGCTGCGCAAGCTGACCGCCTCGATCTCCAAGTCCAGGTGCATCGTGATCTTCATCAACCAGATCCGGATGAAGATCGGCGTCATGTACGGCTCGCCGGAGACGACCACCGGCGGCAACGCGCTGAAGTTCTACGCCTCGGTCCGCCTCGACATCCGCCGGACCGGCGCGATCAAGAACCGCGATGAGGTGGTCGGCAACACCACCCGGGTCAAGGTGGTCAAGAACAAGGTCGCGCCGCCGTTCCGCGAGGTGATCTTCGACATCATGTACGGCGAGGGCATCTCCAAGATCGGCGAGATCATCGATCTGGGGGTCAAGGCCAACGTCATCGAGAAGTCGGGCAGCTGGTTCTCCTGGGACAGCCAGCGGATCGGCCAGGGCCGCGAGAATGTGCGCGAGTTCCTGAAGGCCAATCCGGACGTGGCCGACGCCATCGAGAAGGCCGTGCGCGCCTCGACCACCAGGATCGCCGACGAGCTGCTGGGCAGTCCGGAGCCGGACGAGGGCCAGGACCTCGAGGGCTGAGCCCGCGCGGCGGGCCTCGCGGCCGTGTCATCCCATCCCTCCGGCCGGGTCCGTGCGACCCGCCACCGACCCCGCCCGGACCGGGCCGGAGGTTGGCCGTCCGACTCTCCCCGGAGTCGGACGGCCTTTTTTCTGCGGCGCGTCGAGACCTCTGGACGTCGCCCCGGCGCGCTCAGACCGGCAGGCCGAGCCCGACCAGCACCTGCGGCGCCTTTTCCTTGAAGGGAAAGAAGCCCTTCGTCGCAAGCGGCCACAGGGCCGCGTCCCAGTCGCGCCGGACCTCGACCAGCGCCAGCCCCTCTGTCGCCAGCTCCTCGCGGGCGGCCGCCAGCGCCGTCGCCATTGGTCCGACCGGGGCGGCAGGCGTGACCACGCCGATGGCTCCGACGGCGCGCGCCCGCGCCGACAGCGCCGCCCCGTCCAGCATCGTCAGCCGCACCGGCTCTGCCCCATAGCGCGCCCCGGCCCGCGCCCCCGCGTCCGCCAGCGCCCCGTCCAGAAACGTCCGCGCCGGACCTTCCGTAGCCGCATCAGGTCCAGCGACCAGCGCCACCCCGGCGATCTCCCACGGGCCGATCAGATGCTCTGGCGTCAGGTCCTCCGGCGTGACCAGCAGCAGGTGCGGCCCGGCCGGGGTCTCGCGCGCCGCCGGCGGCAGCGGCCGCGTCGGCCCGACCGGCTCGGCTTCGACCAGCGGCTCGGCGCTGCGCGCCAGACCCTGCGGCCGGAACCGGCCGTCGGTGTAGCGGGCGATGTTGTCCGCCGTCGCCAGATAGGTCTTGCCGACCGTCTGCAGCCCCGCCACCCAGCGCCAGGACAGGGTGTTGGAGGCCGGATCGCCGTCCATCAGCCGACGCAGGAACAGGTCCGCTCCCAGCGCCCATGGCAGCCTCAGGGTGAAGACCCAAATCGAGGCGAACCACATCCGGGCGTGGTTGTGCAGCCAGCCGGTCTCCGCCAGCTCGCGCGCCCAGGCGTCGAAGGCGTCGATGCCGGTCGTCCCCGCCTCCGCCGCCGCCAGATCGCGCGCCAGCGCCGGATCGCGCGCTGCCGCCGCCCGGGCCTGGTCCCGCGTCACGAGGTAGCGGTCCCAGACCTGCGGCCGCAGCTCCAGCCACCCCTTCCAGTAGGTCCGCCAGATCACCTCCTGGACGAACTTCTCCGCCGCCCGCGGGCCGTGCGCCTCCAGCGCCGCACGGGCCAGCTCGTCCTCGCCGACCAGCCGCCGCCGCACCCAGGGCGACAGGCGCGACACGGCGTAGGCACCTCCGGGGCCGGGGTCGGTATTACGCCCGACGGCATAGGCCCGCCCCATGCCCGGGACGAAGGCCTGCATCCGCTCAAGGCCGGCGGCGCGGGTCGGGGTCCAGTCGCTCATCGAAGCCGCCGCTGCAGTGCCGGCCGCACCTTCAGGAAGGCCAGGTAGAGCCGCTCCAATCCCGCCAGCACCCGCCGGTTGCGCGCCAGCAGTCCAAGCGGCCGCAACAGGGGAATGGCCCGCCACATGGCGGCGAAGGCCGCGGCGCCCGACAGCATCCGCCCGTCCTCCCGCGCATGGAAACGCGCCAATAGCGTGGCCCGGTCCAGCGGACAGGCGCTCTCGCCGGTAGCCACATCGTGGAAGCGGATGGCCCCGCGCCGGTCCAGTCGCCGCATCAGGGCGATTTCGCGCCGGCACAGCGGGCAGTCGCCGTCGAACCATACCTCCACCGGGGTCATGCGGCGCTCTTACGCCCACGCCCGGCGTGGCGCCCTGCGACGGAACGTCTGCGCCTGGCCGCAGGCGAGCATCGCCGCGACGACGCGGGCAGATGATGCGCTTCGTCCGGAAACCCTGTAAGAGGCGCGCCTTCCCCTCACCCGCAGCGCGTCTCTCCCATGGCCAGCCTGAACGACATCCGGTCCACCTTCCTCGACTTCTTCGCCCGTGACGGCCACGAGGTGGTGCACTCGGCCCCGCTGGTGCCGCAGAACGATCCGACGCTGCTGTTCGTGAACGCCGGCATGGTGCCGTTCAAGGACTACTTCACCGGCGCGGCCCGGCCGCCGTCGCCGCGCGCCGCCAGCTCGCAGAAGTGCGTCCGCGCCGGGGGCAAGCACAACGACCTGGACAACGTCGGCTACACGGCGCGCCACCTGACCTTCTTCGAGATGCTGGGGAACTTCAGCTTCGGGGACTATTTCAAGGACCACGCCATCGAGCGGGCGTGGGAGCTGGTGACGAAGGACTTCGGGCTGGATCCGAAGCGGTTGCTGGTCACCGTCTACATCGATGACGACGAGGCCGCGGCGATCTGGAAGAAGGTCACCGGCTTTTCCGACGACAAGGTCATCCGCATCGCCGGCTCGGACAACTTCTGGGCCATGGGCGACAACGGCCCGTGCGGCCCGTGCACCGAGATCTTCTGGGACTACGGCGATCACGTTCCCGGCGGCCCGCCCGGCTCGCCCGACGAGGACGGCGACCGCTACGTGGAGATCTGGAACAACGTCTTCATGCAGTTCGAGAAGGAGAACGACCAGATCGTTCGCAACCTTCCGAAGCCGTCGGTCGACACCGGCATGGGGCTGGAGCGCATCTCCTCGGTGCTGCAGGGCAAGAACTCGGTGTTCGACACCGACCTGTTCCAGACCCTGATCGGCGCCTCGGCCGAGGCCACCTCGACCGCCCCGGACGGCGACATGGCCGCCAGCCACCGCGTCATCGCCGACCACCTTCGGTCGTCGTCCTTCCTGATCGCCGACGGGGTCACCCCGTCGAACGAGGGCCGCGGCTACGTCCTGCGCCGGATCATGCGCCGCGCCATGCGCCACGCCCACCTGCTGGGCGCCCAGGATCCGCTGATGCACCGGCTGGTGCCGACCCTGGTGTCGTCCATGGGCGAGGCCTATCCCGAGCTGAAGCGCGCCCAGGCCTTCGTCGAGGACACCCTCAAGCAGGAAGAGATCCGCTTCCGCTCGACCCTGGCCAAGGGCATGAGCCTGTTCGAGGACGCCGCCCGGGACCTGAAGGCCGGCGACATGCTGGACGGGCAGACCGCCTTCACCCTGTATGACACCTACGGCTTCCCGCTGGACCTGACCCAGGACGAGGCCCGCCGCCGCGGCTTCTCGGTCAATGTCGACGGCTTCCAGTCGGCCATGGCCGAGCAGCGCGCCCGCTCGCGCGAGCACTGGAAGGGCTCCGGACAGCAGGCCAACGCCGCCGAATGGCTGGGCGTGCGCGACCGCCTCGGTCCGACGGTGTTCACCGGCTATGACGCCGTCGACGGCTCGGGCGAGGTTCTGGCCCTGATGAAGGACGGTGCCCCGGCGGACGCCGCCGAGACCGGGACCATCGTCGAGGTGTTGTTCGACACCACCCCCTTCTACGCCGAGAGCGGCGGCCAGGCCGGCGACCACGGCACGCTGGAATGGCCCGGCGGTTCGGCCGAGGTGATCGACGTCCGGAAGCAGGCCGGCGACCTGCACGTCCTGTCGGCCGAGATCACCGCCGGCCGGCTCGAGATCGGCACGCGGGTGGCCCAGTCGGTCGATCCGGAGAAGCGCCGCACGACCCGCGCCAACCACTCCGCGGCCCACCTGCTGCACACGGCGCTGAAGAATGTGCTGGGCCCGCATGTGGCCCAGAAGGGCCAGCTGGTCGACGCCGAGCGCGCGCGCTTCGACTTCAGCCATAACGCCCCGCTCAGCGAGGCCGAGATCGAGGCCATAGAGGCCGAGGTCAATGCCGTGATCCGCCAGAACGTCCCGGCCGAGACCCGGCTGATGGCGCCCCAGGCGGCGATCGAGGCCGGCGCCATCGCCCTGTTCGGAGAGAAGTACGGCGACGAGGTGCGCGTGCTGACCCTCGGCCGCGCCCTGACCCCAGAAAGCGTTCTTGGCAACAAACCCTATTCGGTCGAGCTGTGCGGCGGCACCCATGTGGCCCGCACCGGCGACATCGCCCTTTTCAAGATCGTGCAGGAGACCGGCATCGCCGCCGGCGTGCGCCGCGTCGAGGCCCTGACCGGCGAGGCCGCCCGCCTCTACGTCGAGGGTCAGGCCCGGGTCGCCCGCGGTCTGGCGCGGGACTTCAAGGTCCAGCCGGCCGATGTCACCGCCCGCGTCGAGGCGCTGCAGACCTCGGTCCGCACGCTGGAGAAGCAGGTGGCCGAGCTGAAAAAGCAGCTGGCGCTTTCTGGATCATTGGGCGGCAGCTCGGGCGGCAATGCGGCGCCGGAGGAGATCAACGGCGTCAAGCTGATCGCCCGGGTGCTGGACGGCGTCGACGGCAAGGGCCTGCGCGGCGTGGCCGAGGACTTCCGCAAGCAGGTCGGCTCGGGCGTGGTAGCCCTCATCGGCGTCACCGACGGCAAGGCCGCCGTGACCGTGGCGGTCACGGCGGACACGATCGGCAAGGTCAATGCCGCCGATCTGGCCCGCGCGGCGGTGATAGCCATGGGCGGCCAGGGTGCCGGCGGCAAACCTGACTTCGCCCAGGGCGGCGCCCCGGACGGGTCGCTGGCCGAGGCGGGACTGGACGCCGTGCGGGCGACATTGAAGGGTTGACGCCCTCCCCCTGGTCCGGCCCCATGCGGGCCAACCACCAAGGGGGAAGTTGCATGCGCCTGATCCTGTCCACCGCGGGGGTCCTGACCCTCGCCGCCATCCTCGCCGCCAGCCCGGTCGCCGCCCACGAGGCCCGGCCCGCGGCACCGGTCCAGGCGGAAGCGCAGGCGGAACACCCCGCCCTCTCGCGCCTGCTGGCGGACTATGAGGCCTGGCTGCGCGAGGTCGATCCGGTCTCGGCCGGGATGGAGGGAGATCCGGCCGCGAAGGCGCGCTGGCCCGATATGTCGCGCGAGTACGAACTCGCCCAGCAGCCGCGGCTCGAGGCGTTCCGGGCGCGACTGGCCGGCATCGACCCGGGTAGCCTCAACGCCGGGGACCGGCTGAACCACGCCTTCCTCGACTGGGTGCTGCAGAGGTCCATTGACCGCATTGCGCTCGACGCCGGCCGCCTGGCCTTCGACAACGAGGGGCCCGGGTCGATGTTCGGCTACATCGGTGCCGCCACGCGCATCACCAGCCGGGCGGACGCCGAGGCATGGATCACCCGGGTCGAGGCGATTCCGGCCCTGTACGACCAGCTGGAGATCGCCGCCCGCCGCGGCATCGCAACCGGCTTCATGCAGCCGCGTTCGGTGGTCGAGAGCGCCCTGGTGGCAGCGCGCAACGATGTGGCCTTCACTCCCCTGACCGACCCGCTGCTGAAGCCGTTCGCCCAGCTGCCATCCTCGATCCCGACGGCGGAGCAGGCGGCCCTGCGCGCCCGTCTGGAGGCCGCCCTCGTCGCGGTGCGCGCCCATCGGGGAGGGATGTTGCGCTTCATCGAGACGGCGTATCTGCCGGCAGCGCCGGAAACGCTCGGCATCGGCCAGCGGCCCGGCGGCGGGGCCTTCTACGCCTTCCAGGCGCGCAGCTTCACCACCACCGACATGACGCCGGCGGAAATCCACCAGCTGGGGCTTTCGGAGGTGGCGCGCATCCGCGCTCGCATGCAGACCGAGATGGCAGCCGCGGGCTGGACCGGCGACTTCGCCGGCTTCCTCGCCTTCCTGCGTAGCGACCCGCAGTTCTACGCCACGTCGCGCGAGGATCTGCTGGAAAAGGCCTCGGAAATGGCCAAGCGCGCCGACGGCGGCATGCCGACCCTGTTCCGGACCCTGCCTCGCCTGCCCTACGATGTCCGGCCGACTGCGCCGGAAATCGAGGCTGTGACGACCACGGGCCGCTACCATCCCGGCTCGCCCGAGAGCGGCGTGCCCGGAGGATACATCGTCAATACCAGCCGGCTGGACCAGCGGCCATTGTATGAGCTCCCGGCCCTGACCCTGCACGAGGCGGTGCCCGGCCACCACCACCAGATCGCGCTGCAGCAGGAGGCCGAGGCCGGCCCCTACTTCCGACGCACCGTCGACGTGACCGCCTTCACCGAAGGCTGGGGTCTCTATGCGGAGTTCCTCGGCGAGGAAATGGGCTTCTACCGGACACCCTACGAGCGCTTCGGGCGGCTCTCCTACGAGATGTGGCGCGCCTGCCGACTGGTCGCGGACACCGGGATCCACGCGATGGGCTGGACCCTCGACCAGGCCCGCGCCTGCTTCGCCGAGAACTCGGCACTCGCCCCGCATAACATCGAGACGGAGCTGCAGCGTTACGTTGCCTGGCCGGGTCAGGCCCTGGCCTACAAGGTCGGGGAGATCCGGCTGCGGGCCATCCGCACCCGGGCCGAGCAGGCGCTGGGCGAGCGCTTCAATGTCCGCGACTTCCACGACGCCCTGCTGGTCGACGGGCCCCTGCCGCTCGACCTGCTGGACCGACGCATGGACGCCTGGATCGCCGATCAGCTGGCGGCGGGCGGTGCCTGACCTTCACGGGCCGGGGTCTCGGGCAGATCGATCCCGGCCAGCTTCCAGTCGATCAGCCCGCGCCGCTGCATCAGCAGCACGACCGGCGTCTCCGGTCGGTCGTCGCGCGTCAGGGTCAAGGTGAAGGTGTTGAGATCGCGGAAGCCATAGCTCTGGCGCACGCGATCGTGCGGGGCAGCGTCAGGCTCCGGCGTCACAGCGGCAGCAGCCCCGCCCTTGAGGTCGGGGGCTGGCGGCTCGCCCTCGCGCACCATGACGGCGATCGCCTCGGGCGTGACGAAGGCGTCGACCACGCCGCTGACCAGGGCCGGGCCGAACAGCATGACGAGGGCCCGCCCGGCGCGATCGTCGCTGTCGCGCATCTCGCGCATCAGCCGGGCGTTCAGCTCTTCCTTCAGGCTCTCGCGAAAGGCCGGGAAGTCGACGCGGCGCTCCAGCCCGGCGGCGTCGCCGGCCTTCGCGGCCGCGACCAGGTCGCGCGCCGCCAGCACCGGCGCAGCCACATGGACGGCGGTCGCGGCGACGGCTCCGCCGAAAGCCAACCACAGGGTCCCGCGAGTCATGAACGTCTCTCTTGCGCCCCGACGCTGGGACGAAGCGGGAGCGACGTCAACCCGTCGGCGTCGCCTCGATCGGGGCGGGCGGCACGTCCGGCAGGCCGATATGGGTCAGACGCCAATCATAGGGCCCGACCCGGCTGAAGGTGAACACCGTCCGACCGCCACCCTCGGCGTCGATGGCCAGGCGAGCGCGGTTTATGCTCCAGTAGACGGGCTTCGGCCAAGGCGCGGCACCCGTCGCCGGCGGCGGCGGGTTAGGTCCCGAACGCTGGGCGGCGGCCCGCCCCTCGCCACGCAGCAGCCCGGATATGGCAGCCGGCGACAGCCACGCGTCGACGCCAGGGCCGGGGCCCGGCCGCGGTTCCGCCAGGCGCCGGCGCACGGCCTCAACGGGGTCCTCAAGGAAGCCCGGCGCCGGGACAGCGGCAGGCCCTTCGCCCAGCTGCGGCCGCAGCGCCTGACGCAGGGCACCATAGTCCACCAGCTTCGAGAGGGCCTCGACATCGTCGGACTCCGCCGCCGACCTGACCCCCAGGAACGCCACCGCCGGAGCGGCGAAGAAGGCGGCGATGGCCGCGACGAGGATCAGGGCGAGCACGGTCCCGAGCGGGCGCTGCATGGGGGCCTCCTTGGACGGCAAGACATCATGCACGGGCGGCGCACCGCCTCAACCGCGCGCGCGCCGACGGGGAATTCGCGTGTCAGGCGCCGCGGACGCGGCGGACGGCGGCGACGGTGTCGCGGACCTTCGCCTCGATGCCGGCCCAGTCGCGGGCGGCGACGGCGGCGTCGGTGATCAGCTTGGAGCCCATTCCCGCGGCGACGATGCCGGCGCCGAACCAGCGGGTCAGCGAGGCCTCGTCCGGATCGACCCCGCCGGTCGGCATGATCTTCGTCCAGGGCATGGGCCCGGTCACCGCCTTGACGAAGTCGGGTCCGCCGACCGAGGCACCGGGGAACAGCTTGACGATCTCGCAGCCCAGCTCGTGGGCCTCGCCGATGTCGGTGACCGAGCCGCAGCCGGGGAAGTAGGCCACCATGCGCCGGTTGCAGACCCGCGCCACTTCGGGGACGAGGCAGGGGCTGACCACGAAACGCGCGGCGCGATTGATGTAGAGCGAGGCCGTGCCCGCATCGACCACCGAACCGATGCCCAGCACCACGTCCGGGTCGGTGCGGCCCAGCTCGCGAGCGATCTCGCCGAACAGGTCGCAGGCGAAGTCGCCGCGGTTGGTGAACTCTACCACCGGGGCCCCGCCGCGGGCGCAGGCGCGGATCACCTCGAGGCAGGTCTCCGGGTCGGCGTGATAGAACACCGGGCAGACGCCCTGGGCTTCGAGGGCGGACAGGACCTGCAGGCGGCTATGGGGCATGACATTCTCCGGTGAGCCCCTCTCGTTCGGGCGCGGGGGCGCAGAGGTCAAGCATCGTCGCACGATTTGACCGGCGACGGCCTTGTGCGGCGGCGAAGGGGGGCGCATCTGCGCCGCATGAGCGCCCCCGCCCTCCCGACTTCCACCGACGGTGTCCGGCGCGGCCCCGGCTTCACCGAATTCGTGTGTCTGATCGCCATGATGATGGCGCTCAACGCCCTCGCCATCGACGCCATGCTGCCGGCCCTCCCGGCCATCGGCGAGGCTCTGGGGGTGGCGGACGAAAACAGGCGCCAGTGGGTGATCACCGCCTACCTGCTCGGCTTCGGCGGGGCCCAGCTGATCTATGGCCCGCTGGCCGACCGATTCGGCCGGCGACCGCTGCTGCTGGTCGGGACCGGCGTCTATGTGGCCTTCAGCGGTCTGGCCGCCATCGCCCCCTCGTTTGACACCCTGATCCTGTCGCGGGTCGGCATGGGCGTCGGCGCTGCAGCCCTGCGGGCCGTGCCCCTGTCGGTGGTGCGCGACCTCTACAGCGGCCGCACCATGGCCCGGGTCATGTCGCTGAGCTTCCTCGTCTTCCTGGGCGTACCGATCCTCGCGCCCAGCGTCGGGGCGGCGGTGCTGCTGATAGGCCCGTGGCGCTGGATCTTCGGGGTGCTGGGTCTGGCGGGCATGGCGGTCGCCGCCTGGATCCTGCTGCGCCTGCCCGAGACCCTGGCCGAGGAGAACCGCCGCCCGATCCGCCTCGGTCCGCTGGCCGAGGGCTTCCGCGAGGTGCTCACCCATCGCATGGCCATGGGCTACACCCTCGCCATGACCGCCGTGTCGGGGGCCCTGTTCGGCTTCATCACCTCGTCGCAGCAGATCTTCTTCGACACCTTTGGCCTGCCGGAGCTGTTCCCGCTCATCTTCGCCGCAATCGCCGGGGCCATCGCCGTGGCCTCGCTGCTCAATGCACGGCTGGTCGAGCGCCGGGGCAGTCGCCTGATCTCTCACGCCGCCCTGATGGGCTTCATCGCCCTGCCCCTGATCCACACCGTCATCGCCCTCGCCGGCGGCGAGACGGTGTGGGTGTTCGCCGTCATGCAGGGCCTGACCATGTTCTGCTTTGGCCTGATCTCCGGCAACTTCGGTGCCATGGCGATGGAGCCCATGGGCCGGATCGCCGGGACGGCGGCCTCGGTGCAGGGGGTGATCTCGACCCTCGGCGGGGCACTACTGGGCTTCGCCATGGGCCAGCAGTTCAACGGCACGGTCGTGCCGATGACCGCCGGCTTTGTGGTCATGGGGCTGGTGGCGCTGGCCTGTGTGCTGTGGGCCGAGCATGGACGGCTGTTCAGCGCCCGCCACGGGGAGACGCCGCGCGCCGCCTGACGCCCCCCGGCGGCAGCGACGCTTGATCTTTGCGCCGGAAGGGCGTGGGTTCGCTCCGATCGAGTCCCGGAGCCGTCCATGTCCCGCGTCCTGCTGACCGCATGCGCCCTCGCCGCCCTGTCGCTCGCCGCCTGCGCCGGCGGCCCTGTTGCGGAGCCGCCCGCCATGTCCGCGCCCGTCGCCCGCCCCGTCGACTATGTCCGCGACGTCCACTCCCACGCCCGGCCGGAGGTGGCGCGGGTGGTCGATGTGGCGCTGGACCTCGCCGCCGACTTCGAGGCGAGCCGCCTGTCCGGGACGGCCACCCTCTCGATTACCGGCGTGCCGGGCGCGCAGGAGATCATTCTCGACGTTCGCAACCTCGACCTGCAGGCCGTGCGCACCCCCGAGGGGCGCGCGCTCGCCTACACCCTGGGCGCGGAGGATCCGACCCTCGGCCAGGCCCTGACCGTGCGCCTCGACCGGCCGCTGGCCGCCGGGGAGACGCGCCGCCTCGTCATCGTCTACGCCACCCGGCCGGACGCCGCGGCGCTGCAGTGGCTGACCCCGGCCCAGACCGCCGGCGGGCGCCTGCCCTATCTGTTCAGCCAAGGGCAGGCCATCCTGACACGCACCTGGGTGCCGACCCAGGACAGCCCCGGCATCCGCCAGACCTTCTCCGCCCGTATCACCGCCCCTGAGGCGCTAAAGGTGGTGATGAGCGCCGACCACCTGACGCCGGAGGGCGAGCCCGCCGGGCCCGGCCGTCGCTCCTGGCGCTTCCGCATGGACAATCCGGTGCCGCCCTATCTGATCGCCATCGGTGCCGGGGATGTCGCCTTCGAGGCGATCGATGACCGCACCGGCGTCTTCACCGAGCCGTCGAAGCTGGCGGCGGCCCACCGTGAACTGGTTCCGACCGCCGGCATGGTGGCCGCCGCCGAGGCCCTCTACGGCCCCTACATCTGGGGCCGCTACGACCTGCTGGTGCTGCCGCCCAGCTTCCCGTTCGGGGGCATGGAGAACCCGCGGCTGACCTTCGCCACCCCGACCATCATCGCCGGCGACCAGTCGCTGGTCAGCCTGGTGGCGCACGAGCTGGCGCACAGCTGGTCCGGCAACCTCGTCACCAATGCCACCTGGGACGACTTCTGGCTCAACGAGGGCTTCACTGTCTATTTCGAGAACCGCATCATGGAGGCGGTCTACGGCCGCGACCGGGCGCTGCAGGAACAGGTGCTCGGTTGGAACAGCCTGCAGTACACCCTCGCCAGCCTCCCCCCGGCCGACACCCGGCTGAAGCTCGACCTCGCCGGCCGCGACCCGGACGACGGCACGACCGACGTGGCCTATGAGAAGGGTGCCGCCTTCCTGCGCACGATCGAGCGTCTGGTCGGCCGCGAGCGCTTCGACGTCTGGCTGCGCGGTTATTTCGAGCGCAACGCCTTCCGGCCGATGACCACCGAGCGCTTCCTCGAGGACATCCGCGCCCATCTGGTCCAGGGCGACGCCGCGCTGGAAAGCCGCCTGATGATGGACGCTTGGATCTACCAGCCGGGCATGCCGTCGAACTGGGTCCCGCCGGTGTCGGACGCCTTCGCGCCCGTCGACGCCGCGGCGCAGGCGGTCTTCGTCGCGGGGGCACCGGTCTCGACCGTGCCGTGGGGCGAGTGGAACACCCAGCAACGGCTGCGCTTCCTCGGCTGGCGGCCGGAGGGGCTGGAGGCTGCGGGCGACTGGCTCAGCCCGGCGCAGCTGGCCGACCTGTCGGCCACCCTCGGCCTGACGGCCGAGGGCAACGCCGAGATCGTCTTCGCCTGGCTGCAGATCGCCCTGCAGCACCGCTACGATCCCGCCGTGCCCCAGGCCGAGGGCTTCCTGACCGGCATGGGTCGCCGCAAGTTCGTCTTGCCGCTGTTCCGCACCCTGTGGGCCGAGGCCGACTGGGGCCGGCCGCTGGCGACGCGCCTCTATCGCCAGACCCGGCCGCTGTATCACCCAGTCACAACCGGCTCGGTCGATCCGCTGCTGGGGTGGGAGGGTTAGGCGCAAAGGCCGTTGCGCTTGATCGCCGGACCCCGGCGCGGCAAGGAGCCGCCATGTCCGACACCCTCCTCACCGCGTGGAAGGCCGCGCAAGGCCGCCTCAAGGCCGGCCGCATCGACAGTCCGGCGATCGACGCCCGCCTGCTGCTGGAGGCGGCGACCGGTGCCGGCCGCGTCGACATCCTGACCGACCCCTACCGGGCGGTGACGCCCGAGCAGCTGGCGACGCTGGATGCCATGGTCGAGCGTCGGCTGCGGCGCGAGCCGGTGTCGCGCATCCTCGGCCGCAAGGGCTTCTGGAAGATCCTGCTGACGGTGACGCCCGACGTGCTCAGCCCGCGGCCAGACACCGAGACCCTGCTCGACGTGGTGCTGAAGGCGAAGGGCGAGCGCGAGGCCTTCACCGCCTGCGACCTGGGCACCGGCTCTGGGGCCATCCTGCTGGCCCTGCTGGCCGAGCGGCCGGCGGCGAAAGGCGTCGGAACCGACGTCTCCAGCGAGGCCCTTGCCGTGGCGCGCGAGAACGCCGCCAACCTCGACCTGAACGGCCGCGCCACCTTCATCCGCACCGACTGGGCCGCCGGACTCGCCGACGCCAGCTTCGACGTGGTGCTGTCCAACCCGCCCTACATCCCCAGCGGCGACATCCCGGGGCTCGATCCCGAGGTGCGCGACCATGACCCGCATCTGGCCCTCGACGGGGGGGCCGACGGGCTGGACGCCTACCGCGCCCTTGCGCCCGAGATCGCCCGCATCCTCAGGCCTGGCGGCCTCTACGCCGTGGAGATCGGCCGGGACCAGGGCGAGGCGGTGCGCGCCCTGGTCGCCGCGGCGGGGCTGGAGGCCAGGGTGGTCAGGGACCTTGCCGACCGCGACCGCGTGGTCACCAACGGGCCGGACCCGCGTGCGGCCTGAGCGCAAGGTCCCGGCCGGTTCACTCGGCCGCAGCCGCGGCGGGCGATTTCGGGGGCGCCCCCTTGGAATGCGCGGCGGCGCGCGCTAAGGCTTCTGAGTCTCCCACCCAAACGCAGTCGATCGGGCCCCCGGGCTCGCCCCAAGGCGTCTGGGGCGCGTGACGGCCGGTCCGGTCCCTCCGGCAGGCGCACCACGCGGGTGACACAGGTTTTCCGAGCACATCGACACCGGGGATCGGCCCCGAGCGAAGCGGAACAGCGAACCAGGCAGGACCGGCGCCTCTCCGGGCGCGGCTCCCACCTCCCCGGCACGGTGGCGTGACATGAGAGATTTCAAGGGCATGAAGCGGCAACGCGGGCGGAACCGCAAGCCGGGCGGCGGCGGCGGCGGCAACGCCGCCAACCCGAACCGGTCGTGGGATTCGCAGGGCCCCGAGAACACCAAGGTCCGCGGCAACGCCCAGACGGTCTACGAGCGCTACATGCAGCTGGCGCGGGACGCCGCCTCCTCCGGCGACCGGGTGCTGGCCGAGAACTTCCTGCAGCACGCCGAGCACTATTTCCGCGTCCTGCGCGCCCTGCAGCCGCAGCGGCCTGTGGCCGAGATCGCCCAGCGCGAGCTGAGCAGCCAGGGCTTTGACATCGACTTCGAGGACGAGAGCGGGGCCCAGGCTGCGGCCTTCCTCGCCGCCCAGCAGGCCGAGGAGGCGCGTCTGCGCCAGCAGCAGGAGCGGCAGGACCGTCCCGAACGCGCCGACCGCCCGGAGCGTCCGGAGCGCAATGACCGTCAGGACCGCGCCGAGCGCACGCCCCGCGACGGCGACGAGGCGCGCAACGAGGGCGAGGGCGAGCCCCGCGAGGGCGGCCGCCGCGAGACGCGCCGCGAGCGCTGGGAGCGTCGCCGCGAGGAGCGCAACCGTCGCTTCGCCGAAGAGGGCCGCGAGCCCGGCGAGGGCGGTGATGAAGCCGGCGACGCCGACGACGCCCCCCGGGCCGAGGTGCCGCGCGCAGCCGAGACCCCGGTCGACGCCCGCGACGATGCCCGTAAGGACGCCTTGGCCCTGCCCGGCTTCCTGACCCGCGCCCCGCCGGCGCCCGCGCCGGCCGCCGCCGAGGCCCCCGAGGCCGCTGGCGACGAGGCCGAGCTGGCCCCCCGCCGCCGCGCCCCCCGCCGCCGCCCTGCGGCGGTCGTGGAAGAGTAGGTCCGCCGCGGCCATGGCGCAGCTTGCTGCCCGTCGCGGGGCAGGGCCATATGGCGTCGCTCGCCATCGGGGAGACGACCATGCGCCCTCAATTTCTGGCCGCCCTGGCCGCGATGCTGGGGGCCGCCGCCTGCGCCACTGCGCCGCCGCCGCCCCCGCCGCCGCCCGGCCCTGACGGGGCCTCCCGGGTACTGCGCGACTGGCGCAGCATCGTCACCGGCTATGATCGCGACCGGCTGAACCGCCTGGACGCGGCCTGGGAGCTGGCCCTGCAGCAGGCCCGCCGTTACCCGGGCTCGGGCGACCTCGCCGCCGTCGGCGACCTGACCGACCCGCGCGCTGCCCTGCCCAACGTGGCCCCGCCGGCCGGCGACTACCGCTGCCGCACCGTCAAGCTCGGCTCCCAGGGCGGCGAGGCCGGCCTCGGCTATGTCGTCTATGGCTGGTTCGCCTGCCGCATCGAACAAACCCCCGCCGGCCTCAAGTTCTCCAAGCTGACCGGCTCGCAGCGCCCCGCCGGTCTGCTGTTCCCGGAGAATGGCGAACGGATGGTCTTCCTCGGCTCCTTGTCCCTGGCATCCGAGCCTCCCGCCAACTCCTACGGCCGCCGGCCCGACCGGGACATCATCGCCGCCGTCGAGCGCATCGGCCCGCAGCGCTGGCGCCTCGTCCTGCCCTGGCCCCAGACCGAGTCCAACCTCGACCTGATCGAGCTGGTCCCGGCGCGATGAGCGTGCGCACGGCTTGAGCGGTCGTCCCCGCACCATCGGCATCGCCGGGGCAGGGCCTGCGGGGCTGGCCGCCGCCCTCGCCTTCGCGCGGCAGGGGCGCGAGGTGGTGGTGCACGAGCGCTTCGCCGCGCCAGCGCCGGTGGGAGCCGGCTTCATGCTGCAGCCAACCGGGCTGGCGGTGTTGCGCGCCCTGGGGCTGGAGCCCGAGGTGCGGGCGCTGGGCCAGCCCCTGAACCACATCGCCGGGCGGCGGCATCCGGGCGGGCAGCTGGTGCTGGACGTGCGCTACGCGGACCTGAAGCGGCCCGAGCCTGCGCTGGGCCTGCACCGCGCCGCCCTGTTCGAGGTGCTGTATCGCGCCGCCCGTGAGGCCGGGGTGGGCTTCGAGACGGGCTTCACCGCCGTCGATGTCGAGGACGGCCGGCTGGTGGCGGACGACGGCCGGCGGAGCGGCCCATTCGATCTGGTGGCAGACGCCAGCGGGGCGCGCTCCAGCATCGCCGGGCACCGGCTGGGCTTGAGTCGGCAGGCGCTGGCATGGGGTGCCCTGTGGGGCACGACGCCCTGGCCAGCCGGTGACGCCTTCGACCCCTCGGCCCTGCAGCAGGTCTATCGCGCCGCCGACCGCATGATCGGGGTGCTGCCGGTCGGGCGGCGTCCCGGCGAGACGACGCCGCTGGCCACCTTCTTCTGGAGCCTGAAGGCCGCCGACCATGACCGCTGGCGCGCCGCCGGCATGGACGCCTGGAAGGCCGAGGTGCTGGGCTTCTGGCCCGAGTGCGCGCCGGTGCTCGAGGCGCTGCAGGCACCGGAGGACCTGACCCTCGCCCGCTACGGCCACCACACCCTCGCCCTGCCGGTCGCGCCGGGCCTGGCTGCCATCGGCGACGCGGCCCACGCCACCAGCCCGCAGCTGGGCCAGGGGGTGAACATGGGCCTGCTGGACGCCTTCGCCCTGACGGAAGCCGTCGAACGGATCGGCGAGCGCGACACGGCCCTGTGGGCCTATGCGGCGGCGCGACGCTGGCATGTGCGGCTGTACCAGGCGCTCAGCCTTGTCTTCACCCCCTTCTACCAGGCCGACGGCCACACGCTGCCGTGGATCCGCGACCATGTACTGGGCCGGGTCGCCCGGGCGCCCGGCGCAGCCCGGCTGCTGGCGGCGACCGTCTCGGGGCTGCTGCTCGACCCCCGCCCTTGACGCGCCGGCCCGTCGCCCCGACCCTGCCCGCCTCATTCAGGGGAGGCCGACATGCGTGGACTGGGATCGACGATCGTTCTGGTGGTGATCGGGCTGGCGGTGGTGGCGGGCGCCCTGTGGGCCCTGCCGACCTACAACGTCTACCGCAAGCAGATGGCCGGTCGCGCCGCCTATGAGGAGGCGGTGCAGAACCGCCGCATCCGCGTGCTGGAGGCCCAGGCCGCCCTCGACGCCGCCCGGCTGACCGCCCAGGCCGAGGTCGAGCGGGCGCGTGGCACCAACGAGGCCAACCGCATCATGGCCGAGAGCCTCGGCGGGCCGGAAAACTACCTGCGCTGGGCCTATATCGACATGCTGCGCGAGACCGCCGACCAGCAGGACCGCCAGATCATCTACATCCCGACCGAGGCTGGCATGCCCATCCTCGAGGCCGGTCGCCGTCCGGCGCAGTGAGGGCATTGCCCCCCAGCTAATGATTCCATATTTCTGGAACTATGGAATCATCTCACGCCGTAGCCGCCCTGTCGGCCCTCGCCCATCCCGGCCGGCTGGCCGCCTTCCGCCGCCTCGTCCAGGCGGGGCCTGAGGGCCTCGCAGCGGGCGAGGTGGCGCGCGGCCTCGGGGCCCCGGCCAACACCACCTCGACCCTGCTGGCGACCCTGACGCAGGCGGGACTGGCCCGGTCAAGGCGGGATGGCCGCTCGATCCTGTACAGCGCCGACACCGGACGCATGGGGGCGCTGGTCGCCTATCTGGTCGCCGACTGCTGCGACGGGGCCCCGGCGGTCTGCGCCCCAATCACCGAGGCCCTCGCCCGGGCCGCCTGTCCCTGTCCCGCTGACGGGGGCCGCGCGTGACCCTGTTCGAGCGCTGGCTGACCCTGTGGGTCGCCCTCTGCATCGTCGTCGGGGTGGCGCTGGGCGCCCTGGTCCCGGACCTGTTCGCCGCCGTCGCCGCCGCCGAGGTGGCCAAGGTCAACCTGCCGGTCGCCGGCCTCGTCTGGCTGATGATCATTCCGATGCTGCTGCGCATCGACTTCGCCGCCCTTGGCCAGGTCGGCCGGCACTGGCGCGGCATCGGCGTCACCCTGCTGGTCAACTGGGCGATCAAGCCCTTCTCGATGGCGATGCTGGCCTGGCTGTTCGTCGGCGGACTGTTCCGGCCCTGGCTGCCGGAGACCCAGATCGAGAGCTACATCGCCGGGCTGATCCTGCTGGCCGCCGCACCCTGCACCGCCATGGTGTTCGTATGGAGCCGCCTGACCGACGGCGAGCCGCACTTCACCCTCAGCCAGGTGGCGCTGAACGACGCGATCATGATCGTGGCCTTCGCGCCGATCGTCGCCCTGCTCCTGGGCGTCGCCGCCATCGTCGTGCCGTGGGACACCCTGCTGCTGTCGGTCGGCCTCTACATCGTCATCCCGGTGATCCTCGCCCAGCTGGCCCGGCGCGCCCTGCTGACCCGCGGCGAGGCGGCGCTGGAGGGGGCGCTGCGCCGGCTCGGGCCGCTGTCGATCGCCGCCCTGCTGGCCACCCTGGTGCTGCTGTTCGGCTTCCAGGGCGAACAAATCCTGGTACAGCCGCTGGTGATCGCCCTGCTGGCCGTGCCGATCCTGATCCAGGTCTATCTCAATTCCGGCCTCGCCTATCTCGGCAACCGGATGGCGGGCGAGGCCCACAACATCGCCGGCCCCTCGGCCCTGATCGGCGCCTCCAACTTCTTCGAGTTGGCCGTGGCCGCCGCGATCAGCCTGTTCGGCATCCAGTCCGGCGCCGCCCTGGCCACCGTCGTCGGGGTGCTGGTCGAGGTGCCGGTGATGCTGTCGGTGGTCTGGATCGTCAACCGCACCCGGCGCTGGTACGAGGCCGGCCCCGCCGTCCGCCGCCACGCCCTCAAGGAGCCCTCGCGATGAGCGACTTCCCCGTCACCGTCTTCCACAATCCCGCCTGCGGCACCTCGCGCAATGTCGTCGCCGCCGTGCGCGAGGCGGGGCTGGAGCCCGAGGTGGTGGAGTACCTGAAGGCCGGCTGGACCCGGGCGCAGCTGGAGGACCTGCTGGCCCGCATGGGCGGGGCCCGTCCCCGCGAGATCCTGCGCGAGAGGGGCACGCCGGCGGCGGAGCTGGGCCTGCTGGGCGAGGACGTCTCCGACGACACCCTGCTGGAGGCCATGGTCGCCCACCCCATCCTGGTCGACCGGCCGATGGTGGCCACCCCGCTCGGCGTGGTGCTGGCGCGCCCGTCGGAGCGGGTGTTCGAGGTGCTGGACCGCCGCCCTGGGAGCTTCACCAAGGAAGACGGCGAGGTCGTCGAGCTGTGACCCTGCCTTCTCCCCCGGCGGGGAGATCAGAGCCTGGTCAGCCGCAGGTTCTGGTAGTCGTAGCTGAAGTCGATGTCTGGGCTGACGCCCTTCAGGGTGGCGCGGACCGGCCGGCCGTTCTCCAGCACGAAGATGATGAAGGCGTCCTCTTCCCGCTTGTCGGGGAAGCGGGTGCGCATCGTCTCGCCGTCATAGGGCTCCAGCGGCCCCTTCAGGGCGTTGGAGCGGGTGAAGTCGAGCCAGAGTCCGCCATTGCGCTCCGAGATGACGATGTCGCCGTACCAGGGGTCGCGCCAGGTCCCGGCGTAGGCGGCCAGCGGCAGCGACGGCACCACCCCGGCGGCCTGTTTCGCGTCGATCTCGCGCGCCGCGGCGAGCGACCGCCCGGTCCCCTCGGCGAGCAGCCGACGGCTGTCGCCGATCCAGTCGAAGCCGGCCTTGTCCATGACGATGTCGGCGATGCCGCTGCGCAGGGCGCGCAGCAGGAAACTCTCCTCGGCGTTGGAGAAGATCGAGAAGCCGGCGTTGCGGCCGGGGATCAGCACCGTGGCCGAGATGCCGCCGGGCGAGCCGCCGCCGTGGGTGATGTAGCGTTCGCCGCGATAGTCCTGCACCGACCACCCCATCGCATAGGTCGAGGTGATGGCCCGCCCGGGCAGGGCCGCTGTCGGCCCCTCGGAGGAGCCGACGATGACGTTGGGCCGGAACATCTCCCGCGCGGTCGCCTCGGAGAACAGGCGCGACCCGTCCGGCAGGGCGCCCATGGCGAGGCGCACCTTCATCCACTTCGCCCAGTCGACGGCGTTGGAGGCGAAGCTGCCAGCGGCACCGGCGGCGTCCCAGTTCCAGATCCCGGCGATCGAGTCCTCCAGCAGGGTCATCTCGCCCTGGTAGCGCAGCGGCGGTCCGATGCGGCCATGCGGCAGGGCCGAGCGCGCCGGATCGGCCTGGCTGGTGAAGGGCACGGTGTCGCCCATACCGACCCTGTCGAGGATGCGGGTCTGGACGAAGGTCTCCCACGGCATCCCGGAGGCGGCGGCGACGATCTCGCCGGCCACCACGAACATCAGGTTGCAGTAGTGGTAGCCGGCGCGGAAGCCGTGCTCGATCGGCACATGGCGCACCGCCGCCATGATCTCCGCCCGGGTGCGGTCGCTGTTGGGCCAGAACAGCAAGTCGCCGGCACCGAGCCCGAAGCCGGCGCGGTGGCTCAGGGTGTCGCGCACGGTGATGCGCTCGCTGATGAAGGGGTCAGACAGGGTGAAGTCCGGCAGGTAGGTCCGCACCGGCTCGTCCCACTTCACCCTGCCCTCATCGACGAGGATGGCGAGGGCGGCGGCGGTGACGTTCTTGGTGTTGGAGGCGATGGCAAACAGGGTGCGCGCGTCGACGTCGGCCGGGCCGCCGAGACGACGCGTCCCGTAGCCGCGGGTCAGCACGTCGGTGCCGTCCCTGACCACCGCCACCGACAGGCCCGGCTGGTCGGGGAAGGCCTCGAGGCAGCGGCGCACATAGGCGTCGACCGCGGTCGCCAGATCGGTGTGGTCATTGGCCGCCGACTGCGCCCAGGCGCGGAACGGAACGCTCGCGGCCCCAACGCCGGCGAGCGAGACAGACAGGGCGGCGCGACGCGACAGGTGAAGGGACATGGGCGGACTTCCGGACGTGGGCAGGCGAGGGACGCTATCGCGCCGCGCGCCGCCCGGTCCATGTCAAATCCGCAATCCAGGTGAACCCGATGTAACTCGGTCCGGCGCGACTCGACTGGTAACGGGGAGACAGCAATGACGGTGCTACCGGCGACCGAAGGGGATCCTCGATGACCAGACTCAAGCTGATCCTTCTGACCGGCGCCGCCGCGACTCTGCCGGCCCTCGCCGCGCCGATGACGGCCGCCGCCAAGAGCGCGCCGCAGACGCCCGCCCCGGCCGCCCGGACGGCCCCGCAGACGCCGGCTCCGGCCCAGACTACGGCCCAGACTCCGGCCCAGACTACGGCACCCGCCGCCGCCGCCGCCGAGGGCGAGGCACCGGCCGAGCCGGTGGAGCCGACCACCGTCGGCGAGCTGACAGTGACGGCGCGCAACACCGACATCCGCTCCTCGATCGACTCGATTAGCTACAGCCTGGCCGAGGACCTGCAGGCCACGACCGGCAGCCTGGCCGACGCCCTGCGCAACATCCCGTCGGTCGATGTCGACCCGCAGGGCAACGTCTCCCTGCGCGGCGATTCCAGCGTCACCATCCTCGTCGACGGCCGCCCGTCGGGCATCCTCTCCGGTCCGGGGCGCGCCCAGGCCCTGCTGCAGCTGCCGGCGGATCAGTACGCCCGTATCGAGGTCATGACCAATCCCTCGGCCGCCTACAGCCCCGAGGGCTCCGGCGGGGTCATCAACCTGATCTCCAAGCCTCGCGCGCCCCGGCCCGGGGTGCAGACGACCGGCTCGATCCGCGCCAACGTCGGCGACAACGGCCGCTGGAACGCAGGGGCCAGCGGCTCGTGGCAGCGCGACCGCCTGACCCTGTCCGGCGATCTGAGCTACCGCTCGGATCCCACCGAACTGTCGTTCGACAGCGTGCGCGAGCAGCTGGACCCGGCGACCGGCGCGGTGATCGCCACCACCCGCAACACCACTCCCGTCACCTCCGACACCAACGGCACGGTGGTGCGCGGCACCGCCGAGTACCGCCTGACCGACCGCACCTCGATCACCGGCGAGCTGCGCGGCGTCGCCTTCGGCGGGGACGGGCCCGCGTCGCTGCTGTCCGAGCGCCGCAACGCCGGCGGCGTCCTGACCAACGCTTTCCGCCGCGACGGCGAGTCCGAGTTCGACTTCCAGAACTGGGGCGCCACCGCCCGGATCGTGCACCGCTTCGACGACGCCGGCCACGAATGGTCGAACGAGCTGCGCTACGACCGCAATCTCAACGAGAGCGAGGGCCAGTCGCGGACGCAGTTCCTGACCCCTGCCGGCCCGGACCTGTTCGAGCGCAGCGCGCAGGAGACTGACCAGGCCACGCTGGGCCTGACCAGCGCCTATGTGCGCCCCACCGCTGACGGCGGCCGGGTGCGTTTGGGTTACGAGCTCAACGACCAGCGCCCGGATCAGGAGACCGAGCTGCGCCGCGGGACAACCGCCGGCGGTGTGACGATCGTGCCCGGTCTCAGCAACCGCTTCGAGGCGCGCCAGACCGTTCATGCCCTCTATGGCACCTGGGAGCGGCCGCTGTCGGAGAAGCTGTCCGCCCAGGCCGGCCTGCGACTGGAACAGGCGGACATCGAGATCAACGACCTGACCGGCGGCCTGTCGGCCTCGCAGGACTACTTCCGCGCCTATCCGACGGGTCACATCCAGTACGCCCTGTCGGACACCCAGAGCCTGCGCGCCAGCTATTCGCGCCGCATCCAGCGGCCCCAGCCGGCGCAGCTGAACCCGTTCGTCTCCTACGTGGACCCGCTGAACCGCAGCTCGGGCAACCCGGATCTGGAGCCGCAGGAGACGGACTCGTTCGAGGCCATGTGGCAGATGCGCAGCGGCCAGAACTTCTACCAGGTCACCGCCTATCTGCGGGACACGGACAAGGCCTTCACCCAGGTCGTCAGCGACCTGGGCGGCGGCGTGTTGCTGAACCGGCCGGAGAACCTCGGCGGACGCCGGGACACCGGCGTCGAGGTGACGGCCGCCGGCCGCCTGAACTCGACCCTGCGGTTCAACGCCGGCTTCAACGTCTTCCACCAGGAGATCGACGCCGGCGGCCTGCCGGGCAGCTCGGACCGTAGCGACACCCTCGCCAGCGGCCGCGTCAGCCTCAACTGGCAGCCGACGCCGGACGACTTCCTGCAGGTCTCGGCCTTCTGGCAGGGCGAGCAGCTGCTGGCCCAGGGCACGCGCGAAGCGGGCGGCATGCTGAACCTCGGCTACCGCCGCAAGCTGACCGAGAAGCTGTCGCTCAATGTCACCGCACGGGACATCCTCAACAGCTTCAGCACCACCACCATCTACCAGACCCCGGCGTTCCGCGAGGAGCTGGAGCAGGACATCCGCCTGCGCGCCTTCTATATCGGCCTGAGCTACGCCTTCGGCTCCTCGCCGCGCCGCCAGCCGGAGCAGTTCGACTTCTCCACCGGCCCGACCGGCATGTGAGGCGGCGGGAGGCGGCTACCGCGCCGTCTCCCACGCCAGCCACAGGGCGATCAGGGCGAGGCCGCCGGCCATCACCGCGCGCGCCCAGGGCCGGTCGGCGAGGCGCAGCAGCCGGCCGCCGAGCCCGGCCGCGGCCAGCACGATGCCGCCGTGCACGACGACGCTGACCGCCAGATGCAGCAGGCCCAGCGTCAGGGTCTGCAGAACCGCCGCACGGCCGACCGGAGCCGCGCCCTCCGCGGCGATGAAGGCAGGCAGGACAACGGCGTAAAGGGCCGCCGCCTTGGGATTGAGCAGGTTGCCGACCAGCCCCCTCAGGAACAGGGCGCGCGCGCCGGCCGCACCGTTGGTCGGGGTCGCGTCCAGCCGCGTGCCCGGCCCACGCCAGGCGTCCCACGCCAGATAGAGCATGAAGGCGACCCCGCCCCAGGCCACCGCGGCGTACAGGGCCGGGGCCCGGGTCAGCAGCTCGGCCAGCCCCACGGTCGCCGCCAGCATCCAGGCCGCCAGCCCCACGGTGATGCCCGCTACCGCCGCCAGCCCGGCGCGCCGCCCCTGCGCCAGGGCCGTCAGTGCCAGCCAGCCCATGTTCGGCCCCGGCGTGATCTCCATCAGCACCGCGGCGGCGGCGAAGGGCAGGAGCACCGCAGGATCGACGAGCGCAAGCACAGGCATCCCGTCTCTCTAGCCCATCCCCGTCGCGCCGCCGAATGCGCGCCTTGCGTGTCCGGCGCGAACATCGATAGTCTGACGTCAGGCGAGGGGGACGGGGGCCATGACAGACGGCGAGCGCCGGCGGCGGGTCGACTACGCCATGGGCGACGGCGTCAACGGCCTGTCCGGCGGGTTCTGGCCCCGGCTGTTCGCCTACTCGATCGACCTCGCTGTCGTCGGCCTCGCTCTCAGCCTGATCGCGGCCGCCCTCTTCACGCCCACCGGCGGGTTCATCCGCCACAGCGATCCGGTGCTCGTACCGACCTATTGCGCCCCCGTTGATGAACCGGCGGCGCCGCCCATGGACAGGCTGCGCCTTACGCCGGGCGACAGTGCGCTACAGAGCCTGCGGCCTGATCGGCCTCCCGATGAGTTCCTCGTCGAGCGCTGTGATGTTCTGCTCACGAGCGGCTACGCGAGAACGAGTTTCATCTGGCAAGGCGCGGTATCGTACCGGGAGACCGTACAATACAATCTCGGCCCCGCCGGAGAGCCGGTCGATCGGACGATCGATCTCTCCCACCTGTTCTACCTGCTCCTGCTCGCCTGGCTGGCCGTGGCGGAGGCCTTGTGGGGCGGCGGGCCGGGCAAGCGCCTTCTGGGATTGCGGGTTGTAAGCGCCGGAACGGGCGGCCGGGCGAGCCTCGGGGCCACGTTCTTGCGGAACGGCCTGCTTTACGGCCCTTTCGCCCTCATCGGTCTCGTCGAGAGCGCGGGAGATCTGGTTCCGGCCCTGTGGAACGCGGTACCGGAGTGGCTGCCCGTCAGCCGTCTCGAACTCTTGCTGCTGACCGTTGCGGCGATCTGGACGCTCGTGATCTACTTCGCCGTCCTGTTCCAGCGCCCTGACCCCTTCTGGGACCGCTGGGCCGGGGTGAGCGTGCGGCGCCGGGTGCGGATCGTCACCGACTGAGCCCCCGCCCCCTTGTGCGGCAAATCGGCCACACCCACCTTTGAGGTATCGCAAGGCGTCGCTCATGGGAGGGCGTCAGGCTGACCTCGATCCGCCGACAGGGGATGACATGAATCTTGAGCTCTATTCCGACCGCGCCAAACAGGCGGTGCAATCCGCCCAGACCCTGGCCCTGGCTCGCCGCCACCAGCAGTTCGCGCCCGAGCACCTGCTCAAGGTGCTGCTGGAGGAACGCGACGGCCTGGCCCGGAATCTCATCAAGCTGGCCGGCGGCGACGCCGCGGCCGCCGACGCCGCCGTCGAGGCCCTGCTGAAGAAGCGGCCCCAGGTCGAGGGCGGCTCGGGCCAGCTGTATCTGGACGGTGCCACCGCCCGGGTGTTCGGCGCCGCCGAGGCCGCCGCAAAGAAGGGCGGCGACGCCTTCGTCACCACCGAGCGGCTGCTGGCCGCCCTGGCCCGCGAGGGCGGCGAGTCGGCCGGGGCCCTGAGCGCCGCCGGTGCCCCCGCCGACAAGCTGGACGCCGCCATCGCCGAGGTGCGCAAGGGCAAGACCGCCGACAGCGCCGCGGCCGAGGACGCCTATGACGCGCTCAAGCGTTACGCCCGCGACCTGACCCAGGCGGCGCGCGACCAGAAGATCGACCCGGTGATCGGCCGCGACGAGGAGATCCGGCGGACGATCCAGGTCCTGGCCCGCCGCACCAAGAACAACCCGGTCCTGATCGGCGAGCCCGGCGTCGGCAAGACCGCCATCGTCGAGGGCCTGGCCCTGCGCATCGTCAACGGCGACGTGCCCGAGAGCCTGAAGGACAAGGCGGTGATGGCGCTCGACATGGGGGCCCTGATCGCCGGGGCGAAGTACCGCGGCGAGTTCGAGGAGCGGCTCAAGGCCGTGCTCAACGAGGTCACGGCCGCCGAGGGCCAGATCATCCTGTTCATCGACGAGATGCACACCCTCGTCGGTGCCGGGAAGAGCGACGGGGCCATGGACGCCTCCAACCTGCTCAAGCCGGCCCTGGCCCGCGGCGAGCTGCACTGCGTCGGCGCCACCACGCTGGACGAGTACCGCAAGCACGTGGAGAAGGACCCGGCCCTGGCCCGGCGCTTCCAGCCGGTGTTCGTCGACGAGCCGACCGTCACCGACACGGTGTCGATCCTGCGCGGCCTGAAAGAGAAGTACGAGGTCCACCACGGGGTGCGCATCTCGGACTCGGCCATCGTCGCCGCCGCCACCCTGTCGAACCGCTACATCACCGACCGCTTCCTGCCGGACAAGGCCATCGACCTGATTGACGAGGCCGCCAGCCGGGTGCGCATGGCGGTCGATTCCAAGCCCGAGGCGCTGGACGAGATCGACCGGCGGCTGGTGCAGCTGAAGATCGAGCGCGAGGCCCTGAAGAAGGAAACCGACGAGCCGTCGCGCCAGCGGCTGGAGCGGCTGGAGGCCGAGATCGACGACCTCGAGGGCCAGTCCGCCGAGCTGACCGCCCGCTGGAAGGCCGAGAAGGACAAGGTCGGCCAGGCCGCCCAGCTGCGCGAGACGCTGGACCGGCTGCGCGCCGAACTGGCCCAGGCCCAGCGCGAGGGCGACCTGGGTCGCGCGTCCGAGATCGCCTATGGTCAGATCCCGCAGATCGAGAAGGCGCTGTCTGCCGCCGAAGCCGACGAGACCAACCGCGCCGGGCCGCTGACCCCCGAGGTGGTCGACGCCGAGCAGATCGCCGCCGTGGTCAGCCGCTGGACCGGGGTGCCGGTCGACAAGATGCTGGAGGGCGAGCGCGAGAAACTGCTGCGCATGGAGGACGCCCTGGCCGCCCGCGTGGTCGGTCAGGACGAGGCCCTCGCCGCCGTGGCCGACGCCGTGCGCCGCGCCCGCGCCGGGCTGAACGACCCGAACCGGCCACTCGGCTCCTTCCTTTTCCTCGGGCCCACGGGCGTGGGCAAGACCGAGCTGACCAAGGCGCTGGCCGGCTTCCTGTTTGACGACGACCAGGCCATCACCCGGATGGACATGTCCGAGTATATGGAGAAGCACAGCGTCAGCCGCCTGATCGGTGCCCCGCCCGGCTATGTCGGCTATGACGAGGGCGGTGCCCTCACCGAGGCCGTGCGCCGCCGGCCCTACCAGGTCGTGCTGTTCGACGAGGTCGAGAAGGCCCACCCGGACGTGTTCAACGTGCTGCTGCAGGTGCTGGACGACGGCCGCCTGACCGACGGCCAGGGCCGCACCGTCGACTTCCGCAACACCCTGATCATCATGACCTCCAACCTCGGCTCGGCCGCCCTGGCCGATCAGGCCGAGGGCGAGGACCTGGAGCTCGTGCGGCCTCTGGTGATGGAGGCGGTGCGGGCCCACTTCCGCCCCGAATTCCTCAACCGCATCGACGAGATCATCCTGTTCCACCGCCTCGACCGGACCCAGATGGGCGGCATCGTCCGCATCCAGCTGGCGCGGCTGGAGCGCCTCATGGCCGATCGCCGCCTGACCCTGGACCTCGACGACAGCGCCCTCACCTGGCTCGCCGACAAGGGCTACGACCCGGCGTACGGCGCCCGCCCACTCAAGCGCGTGATCCAGAAGGAGCTGGTCGACGTCCTGGCGAGGAAACTCCTCGCCGGGGAGATCGAGGACGGCAGCGTGGTGTCGGTGTCAGCGGGGGCGGAGGGGCTGGAGGTGGGGAAGGCGGCGGTGCACTAGGGAGGGGGGCGATTACTTTGATCGATCTCATAGCCAAGCCGCGCGAGTATAGCGTCAATCTCCCCGCGCAATCGCTTTAAGCGGAGCGTCTCACCGAATAGATACAAGACATCTTCGTTATAAACATAAACTCGGATCATCCGCTGTTCGGCGTCTGGCCCGATATCAATAGCGGCTTTGTGGCTCAGCGCGAGGTCCTGCAGCCACCCGCCCTTTCCTCCATGATCGACGAGAGCCTTAAGATAGCGCTCATCAAAATGAGCCAGAGCGTTTCTGACTCCACGTCTTCGCATCTCAGTTAGGTCGACGCCTTTACACCGATCTCGAATCTGACGAACGCGTTCCAATCTTAGATTTCTAAGTCTCGGGGCCTCCGATGCTCGGTGGCCGTCATCAAACAAACAAGCGTATGCCACCGCCTGACTCGAGCAGATGCGTTGAAGTGCTTCGGCTATCTCGCGCTGGCTTACGATGGCGTAGGGCGGTCCGGTGATTTCAGCACCAGGTCTATGGCTCATGACCAAGTTGAGGTTGAAATCCACTACTGCCAGCGCGTTGATGCCCGCTTGGGTTATTGGGGTCTGATCGACGGTCATAAGCCTCTCTCGCGTTCCTAGGCTAGCGTCTGCCTTTCGTCATGCTCCAGCAAGCCGCGTCCTGCCAGCGCAGAACCGGGGGACCCAGCGGCGCGCCGCCCCCTTTCCCTTCTCCCTGTGGGAGAAGGTGGCCCGAAGGGCCGGATGAGGGTCGGCGGGTGCAGTCGGCGTGAGCCGTCGCGCCGGCGACCCTCGCTGTCTTCAAGGGCGGAGCGCCACGCTCCTCCCCCGCGTGCGGGGGAGGGGGACCGCCGCAGGCGGTGGAGGGGGCGACCGCAAGCGCCGCGCCTGTCCTCGCCCCCTCCACCCTCCGTCGCCCTGCGGGCTCCGGACGGTCCCCCTCCCCCATACGCTGCACTATGGGGGAGGAGAGCGGGCCGCGGGCCCCTGCCACCTGCACCCCCCGCCCGGATGCGCTATACTCCCGACATGTCCTCCGCCCCCCTGCCCGAAACCCGCCTGGACGACGCGCTGGAACAGCTGGCGCGCGAGGGCGGGCCCGTGCCGGTGTCGCGGGGCGGGCGGACCGTGGCGGTGCTGATCACTCCGGCCGAGCTGGCGACCCTGGAAGACGCGCACGACGCGCGCGCCCTGCGCGACGCGATCGCGCGCGGACGAACCGGCGAGGCCGTCTCGCTGGAGGCCATGGCCGAGGATCTCGGCCTCGACCTGTCCGGCCCGTCCTGAGCGGGCCATGCGACGGGCCTGGCCGGGGGGGCAAGGTCATGAGCTGGCGCGTGGAGCTGGAAAGGGCGGCTCAGAAGGGCCTTCGCAACCTGCCGCCGGACGCGCAGCGTCGCGTGCTTCTGGCGTTGCGGGACCTCGCCGCCGATCCCCTCTCCGCCCGTAACGTCAAGGCCCTGGTGGATCGGCGCGGCTTCCGGCTGAGGGTCGGCGATTACCGCGCCCTCTACGTTCTTCACCCCGAGGACCGAGTCATCAGCGTCGAGAAGATCGGCCAGCGAGGCGACTTCTACGACTAACCCATTCCGGTGCCACCCGCCTCCCTCGAAGCCAACCGCCGCGTCGCGCGTTTCCCCGCCATGACCGACGACGCCCCCGCCTCCCCGGCCTCGCCCCAGGCCCCACCGAACGCCCCCCAGCACGCCCGCCTCGACCTGCAGGCCGGGCCTGTGTCGCTGGCCATGGAGGTGCGGGTCACGCCCGGGGGTCTGCTGGCCATCGGCGGGCTGGTCAGCGGCATCCTGCTGTCCACCGCCGTGCTGGTGTGGAGCGCCACCGCCGCACCGCGTCGCCATCCCCTCGCCTGGAACCTCGGCCGCCGGGTCGGCTAGTCGCCACGCGGCGGCGTCCGGGACGACAAGGGCCGCGGCGTCTTGATCCCGCGACCCTCAGGCGCCCATTAGGGCCCATGCACATCCTCTACATCGACGCCGACGCCTGTCCCGTGAAGGAAGAGTGCTTCCGGGTGGCGGAGCGGGTCGGGTTCCGGGCGGTGGTGGTGTCGAACGGCTGGATCAACCTGCGCCGCACCCCCTTCATCGAACAGGTGGTGGTCGACGAGGGCCCGGATATGGCCGATGACTGGATCGCCGAACGGGCGGGGCCGGGCGATATCGTGGTGACCTCGGACATCCCCTTGGCCGACCGCTGCCTCAAGGCGGGTGCCCAGGCGCTGCGGCCCAATGGCGAGGCCTTCTCCCCGGACTCGATCGGATCGGCCCTGGCCGGGCGGATGGTGGGCGAGCATCTGCGCTCGATGGGCGCCCTGACCTGGGGCCCGCCGCCGTTCGGCCCGCGCGACCGCTCGGCCTTCCTGCAGGCCCTGGACCGGGCCGTAGTCGTGGCGAGGCGGGCCTGAAGAGCTCTCCTCCCCCGCGTGCGGGGGAGGGGGACCGCCCCCGGGTCTCGCCGAAGGCGAGCCCGAGGACAGGCTCCGCGGTGGTGGGGGCGACCGCAAGCGCCGCGCCTGAACTCGCCCCCTCCACCATGCTGCGCATCGTCCCCCTCCCCCATACGCTTCGCTATGGGGGAGGAGAGCTAACGCCCTACCCCCGCACCAACCCCACCAGCCGCGCCACCTCGGCGCTGGCGGGATCGAACAGGGGATCGAGCACGGTGAAGTGGTTCAGGCCCTCCAGCGCGGCGTAGCGAGTGTCCACGCCGCCGGCACCCCAGGCCGCGGCCATGTCGAGCGACTGGCGCAGGAACTCCGCGCTCTCATCGCCGCCCACACGGCAGTCCAGCATGGTCCCGGCCGGCGGGCTGCGGAAACGGGGCGACAGGACTCGGGCGGTCGGGGCGTCGAGCCGCAGGCCGGCGTTCAGGCGGGTCTCCACGAGCGGCTCCAGCTCGAACACGCCACTGTAGGCGACGGCGCGATCCACCCGGCTCTCCGCCAGCAGCCAGGCGGCCATATGGCCGCCGGCCGAGTGGCCGAACACCAGCGCCGGGGCCGCGACCTCGCGCACCAGCAGATCCACCGCCGCGGTCACCTGGGCGAGGATCTCCGCCAGGGTCACGTCAGGACAGAGGTCGTAGGAGGGGATGGCGAGGCTGACGCCGTGGGCGTTGAGCGCCGGGGCGAGGCCCGAGAACCAGCCCTTGTCCAGCGCCTGCCAGTAGCCGCCGTGCAGGAACACCGCCAGCGGCGCGCCCTCCCCGGCGGCAAACAGGTCCAGCCGGTGACGCGGCCCGGGCCCGTAGGCCAGCCCGACCGGCGGCGTCGCCGCCCGCGCCGCCGCGGCACTTTCCTGCCAGCGGGCGAAGGTCAGCGGATGGTCCGGCACGCGCGCCCGGTTGTCGTATTCGGCGTCAAGGCTCATGAGGGGTAGTCGGTAGGGGTAGGCCGTAGGGATGGGGCACCAGCGTTTGGCGGCTGCTCTTCCTACCCTACCCCTACCGCCTACCCCTAACGACTCGCCGGAGGAGCCCGCCATGATGACCGCCATCTTCGTCTTCCTGAAATGCGAGCTGGGCCACGCCAATGACGTGGCCGCCGACATCGTCGACCACGTCGAGCATGTGTCGGAAGTCTATTCGACCTCGGGCCAGTACGACCTGCTGGCCAAGTTCCAGCTGCCAAAGGACATGGACATCGGCACCTTCGTGACGCGGCAGGTGCAGACCCGGCCGCACATCCGCGACACCTTCACCGTCATCACCTTCTCGCCCTTCCTGCCGTCGAGAGCGTGAACCGGGACTGAAGGGGCGCGCCTTGACAGCGCAGCCTCTGGCGGGCGCGGCGGACGGACCCCATGCTCGGAAGATGAGCTCGCCCTTTCCCCTGCAGCGCCTGTCCGGCGGCCGCCGACGACCCCGGGGCGACGGGGCGTGGCCGGGCCTTCTGTTGGCGGCGCTGTTCGCGGCGGTGGCCGGCTGGCAGATCCGGAGCGGGGCGGGGCCGATCCCCTGGGCCCTGTCGGCCCAGACCCTTGCCGAGGGACGCTACGACACCCTGCTGACCCATATGGTCAGCCATGCGGGCCTGCTGCATCTGGGGTTCAACAGCCTGGCCCTGCTGACCCTCAGCCCTCCGGTGGTACGGGCGCTGCGGCGCGGACCGGCGCGCAGCCCGATGCTCCTGCGCTACGGCCTGCTGTTCCTTATCGGCGGCCTCTGCGCCGCCGGCCTGTTCCTCGCCCTCAATCCGGGAGAGACGACGCCGATGCTGGGCGCCTCCGGTGCCATCTGCGCCTTCTGGGGGCTGGTGGCGCGGCTGGACCCGGCCGGAGGCCCGGACCCGGCGATCTGGTCGCGCCACGCCCGCGGCGTGATCCAGGGCTTCGCCCTCAGCAACCTGGTGCTGGCGCTGCTCATCAACGGCCCGATCGCGGCTACGGGCGGCAGCGGCGGCATCGCCTGGGAGGCGCACCTCGGGGGCTTCCTGTTCGGCCTGCTGCTCGGGCCTCTGTTCCTGCCGCAGCCGCCGCCACCGCCGCCCTTGGGGCCGTGGGGGCCGCGGACTTGAGCGGCGTCAGTTGGGCCGGTAGCTGCCGCCGCGAATGACGCACACATTGTCCGCGCGCGCCTGGCCCGTGTAAGCACCACTGCGCGGCTGCAGGATGCCATCGCGTGCGCGGCACTCGGCCTCGTAGGCCTCGAGATCCTGCTGGTACCGGCTGGGACCGCCGGCGGTGGCGCAGGCGGCCAGCAGCGTTGCCAGCAGCGGCAGGGCGGCAAGGACGACGGTCAGGCGGGAACGGGTCATGGCTCTCCTCCTTCAGGGGCGAGCCAGTCTATCATCTATCGGCGTCGCGCGCGCTTCTGCAGAACGAAGCCGATGACCTTGGCCACGGCCTCGAAATGGACCCTTGGGATGACGTCGTCGACCTCCACCGAGGCGTAGAGGCCCCGGGCCAGCGGCACGTTCTCGACGATCTCGACATTGTGCTCCCGGGCCACCTCCCGGATCTTCAGGGCGAGGGTGTCGACGCCCTTGGCCACGCACACCGGGGCCCCGTCGCCCATCTCCGGATTGTAGCGCAGCGCCACTGAATAGTGGGTCGGGTTGGTAACCACCACCGTCGCCGTCGGGATCGCCTGCATCATACGTCGCCGGCCGCGCTGGATACGGATCTGCCGCAGCTTCGCCTTCACATGCGGATCGCCCTCGGTCTGCTTGAACTCCTCCTTCAGCTCATGGGTGGTCATCCGCATGCGCTTGGCGAAGCGCATCTTCTGCCAGAGGTAGTCAGCGCCCGAGGCGAGGGCGAGGAAGACGAGGGTGGCGACCAGCAGCCCAAGCGCCAGATCGCGCACCAGCGGCAGTATGGCCGCCGGACCCATCGCCGCGAGGCTCTCCAGCTCGCGGATGTGGGGCCGCAGCACGAACCAGCAGACCAAGGCGATCGCGATCAGCTTGAGGAGAGTCTTGATGAACTGAACCAGGCCGTCGGGGCCGAAGATTCGCTTGAAGCCCTCGATCGGATTGATCTTCTCCAGCTTGGGCTTGAGCTTCTCGCCGCTGAAGATCAGGCCCGACTGGATCAGATGACCGCCTGCGCCGCCGATCATGGTGGCGACCATCACGGCGGCCATGATCGGGGCGGCGATCCAGATACCCTTGGCGGCGATCTCGATGCCGGCACCGGCGTCGAAACCGCCCGTCAGTTCGTGCGGACTCTCGATGAAGACGACCATCTGCCCGGCCATCCGCCCGGCAAACCATCCGCCGAGGCTGAGCACCACTGCGGCCCCGCCCAGCAGGGCGAGGGTCGAGCCCACATCCTGCGACTTGGCCACGTCCCCCTTGAGACGGGCCTCCTCGAGTTTTCGTGGGGTCGCCTCTTCTGTCTTGGACTCGGGATCGGTACCCTCAGCCACCGGAGCCTCCCGCAAACAGCCCCGCCATGGTGCGGTAGCGATCGATGAAGACGGTCCCGATCACCCCGAGGCTCAGGGCGAAGATCGACAGGCCGAACAGGACGTTCAGCGGCGTCGAGACGAAGAAGACCTGGAACTGCGGCATGATCCGCCCGACCAGCCCGGTCGCGAGGTTGAAAATGATCGAGAAGACGATCACCGGTGCCGCCAGCTGCACCCCCAGCAGAAAGCTGCCGGAGACAGTGCGGATGGCCAGGGTGGTGAAGTCCTCGATCACCAGCGGGGCCGCCGGCCGCACCACGTCATAGGAGCCGAGCAGCCCGGCGATGAACAGGTGATGGGTGTTGGTTGCGAAGATCATGGCCACCCCGAACAGGGTCAGAAAGGCCGCCAGGGTCGTGGCCGGCTGGGCCTGCAGCGGGTTGGCAGTCTGGGCGAAACTTAGCGTGGTCTGCAGCGACATCACCTCGCCCGCCGTAGACAGGGCCGCCATCAGCAGGCGCAGCAGGAAGCCGATCATCAGCCCGGTGGTGACCTCGCGGATCAGCCAGCCGACCATGCCGCCGAGGCTCACGGGCAGGGCCGGCAGGCTACCGGCGACCATTGGCCAGAGGGCGAGGGACAGGACCAGCGCCAGCGACAGGCGGATGCGCGGGGAAACATAGGCTTCGCCGAAGCCCGGCAGCAGCATCAGGATGGCACCGATGCGGGCGAAGATCAGCGCGCCGGCCCAGACCTGATCGGCGGTGGCGAAGGCGTTCACGCCCTACATGCCCGAGATGCGGGCCGCGATCTCGCGCATGAAGCTCCCGAGCAGCGCCCCCATCAACGGCAGGAACAACAGGATCGAGACGAAGATGGCCAGGATCTTGGGCGCATAGATCAGGGTTTGTTCCTGGATCTGGGTCAGGGCCTGGAACAGGCCGATCACCACACCGACGGCCAGGCCGACGAGGAGCACCGGCGCGCATAGCTGGATGGTGAGCCAGAGCGCATCGCGCCCGACGTCCAGAACCTCCGCGCCGCTCATGAAACACTCCCAACCCCCGGTGGCGACGCCGTCGCCACCGGGCAGAAAATGCCGGGGCCGTGGTTAACAGGGCCCTAACCGGGCTGGCGCGGCCCTTGCGGCTTCAGGCGTGAAGGACCCGCACGCCATGGCCTGGACCGCGATTTCGACCCGTTATGAGACACCGCCACCGATCGTGCGCGGCGGCTGGCTCGACGCCCTGCGTTTCATCGTCGCCACCCTGATCGTGCTGCACCACTTCCAGGCGGCCGGCCCGTACGCCCTCGCCGAGACCGTGCACCCGGTATTCGAGCGCGGCGGCTTCCTGCTCACCAATTTCTTCCTGATCGACTCCGGCTATGTACTGATGCGAGTCTACGGTGGCCAGCTGGCCACCGGCCGGATGACCGGGGCCGATTTCTTCCTGAAGCGCGTGCTGCGCGTGCTCCCGGCCCATCTCATGATGGGTCTGGGACTGGCCGCCCTCGTGCTGGTCGGCGGCGCATTCGGCTTTGCCCCGCGCAACCCTGAATGGTTCCGCTGGGATCAGCTGCCGGCGCAGCTGACCCTGACCCAATCTCTGGGCGTCCCGGGCGGCCTCGGCTGGAACGCGCCCTCATGGTCGATCTCGGCCCTGATAGGCTGCTATCTGCTGTTCCCCTGGCTGCTGCAGATCCTCCGCCGACCCGGCCCCTGGACCGCGCTGCTTGGCGTCGCGGCCCTCTATCTCCTGGCCAATGCCGTGACCTGGGCGCTGCTGGGCTATGCGGTCTACCAGATGCCCCTCGCCTATGGCCTGATCCGCGCCCTGCCGCTGTTCGTGCTGGGCATGGCGCTGGCAATCGTGTCGGAGCGGGTGTTCATCGCGCCCCGCCTGGCGCGCATCACCCTGCTGTCGGCGGCGATCGGCCTGGCGACGGTGCAGGCCTTCGACAAGCATGCCCTGCTGTCGCTGCTGTTCATCAGCCTGATCCTTCTGGGTGCCGGGGCCATCCCGGTGCACCGCCCGTCGCGCCTCGTCGAACGGGCCGCGGTGATGTCCTTCGTCCTGTTCATATCGAACGAGGTCGTACGAATCGCCTGGTTTGGCGCGGCCAATGTCATGATCGCCCGGCTCGGGCTGTCCGAGACGGTGCAGTGGGGCCTGTGGGCCGCGGGAATTCTGGCTGCCTTCGTTTTCGCTTTCGCCTTCAACGCCCTTGTCGACCAGCCGCTCCAGACATGGATCAAGGACCGGCTGTCGCGGCGGCGGCGTGCACCGGCGGAGCGGCAGGCGGTCTCTCTGGAAAGCTGAACTGCGCCGCCTTCAGATCGGCATACGCATGATTTCCTGGTAGGCTTGGATTACCTGGTCGCGTACCGCCATCACGGTTTCCAGCGAGGCCTCGGCCGAAGCCACGGCGGTCACCACGTCGATCAGCTCGGCCCGCCCCTGCACGGCCATGCTCATCTGCTGCTCGGCCTGGCGCGACTGGTTGACCGCATTGGTGATGACGCCGTCCAGCAGTTCAGCGAAGCCGGGACCGCCCTGCACCTCGCCGGGACCCCCGGCGGGTCCGGTCGCGCCCGTTGCCGCCGCCTGGTAGGCCTTGATTGCCGCCATCGGACTCATGGGTCAGCTCCTCACCGCTTCAGCAGGTCGAGGGTGCGCTGTTCCATGGCGCGCGCCGTCTCGATGACGTTCAGATTGGCCTCGTAGGCACGCTGGGCCTCGCGCATGTCCATGCTCTCGATCAGGGTGTTGACGTTGGGCCGCAGGACATAGCCCTCGGCGTTGGCCGCCGGGTGCTGGGGATCGTACTCGAGCCGGAAGTCGCCGGGATCGTCGCGCACCTGGGTCAGGGCCACGCCGGTCGCCCCGTCCAGCTCGCGCGCCTGGAATACCGGCACCCGCCGGCGATAGGGCTCTCCGCCGGGCTGCAGCGCCGTGGACTCGGCGTTGGCGATGTTCTCCGCGATGACCCGCATGCGCGACTGCTGGGCCCGCAGCGCCGTCGCGGCGGCGACCATGGCCGGATTCCGGGGGGCGACGGGATCGCTCATTCAGGTCTCTCCTGTGCCGGGATCAGCGGCCTGGCGGGCGCGCAGCCAGCCGGACCATCTGCATGGACTTCTGGTAGAAGCTGATAGCCGCATCATAGGCCAAGCGGCTCTCGGCCATCTTCAGCATCTGCTCCTCGACCACCACCGAGTTGCCGTCGAGCGTGGTTTCGGAGTCCGGCGTCGTGCGCGCCTCGAAACGCCCCGGGCCACGATTGGGCTGGGTCATATGGGTCGAGGTCGTGCGCGCCATCTGCAGGCCGCCCGCGGTCTGCAGCGCCCGGGCGAAGTCACTTGGCGCACGCAGGTCCCGCGCCGAATAGCCCGGCGTGTCGGCGTTGGCGACGTTCTCGGCGATCACGCGCTGGCGCTGGTCCAGCCACGACAGCCGACCCCGGAGCGCCTGCATCAGCGGCAGATCGTTGACGCTCATCCCGCGGTCCTTCCGCATCCTGCCCGATGCAGGTCCGGGCAGAAACTGCCGGGGCCATGGTTAACAGCCGGTTATCTCAACGCGGCGTTAACCGTCCCCGTTAACACTCGGGTCCTCATCCACCGGGCCACCCGATGCAGCTTCTCGATTTCATTCGCGCCGCCTTCGGCCTCGCCTTCACCCTCGGGCTGATCGGGCTGGTGGCGTGGGGCGCGCGTCGCTACGCGCCGCAACTGCTCGCACGGCTGCAGGCACCGCGCGGCGAACGCCGGCTGCAGGTGGTCGAGACCCTCGTCCTCGATCCCGCGCGCCGCCTCGTGCTGGTGCGGGTCGATTCCGAGGAAAGGCTGCTCCTGCTGGGCGAGGGCCGGGAGCTGATCGAGCCGCGGGGACCGGGCAAATGACGGCAAGTTCCGTCACGCGCCGCCAGAGCGGGAAATCCGGGCTCCTCGCCCCGCCCACCCGGGCCGAGCTGAAGCGCGCCGCCCTGCTGTCGCTGATCGTGACCGCCCTGTGCCTCGCCTGGCCCATCGCCGCCCTGGCCCAGGCCGCCGGCGGCAGCGGCTCCGCCCTGAACATCGACCTAGGTACCGGTGCCGGGCTGACCGAGCGGGTCGTGCAGCTGGTCGGCCTGATTACCGTCCTGTCGCTGGCACCGTCGATCGTCATCATGACCACCAGCTTCGTGCGCATCATCGTGGTGCTCTCGCTGCTGCGGACCGCGCTCGGCCTGCAGCAGTCGCCGCCCAATGCAGTGCTGGTATCCCTGGCCCTGTTCCTGTCGGCCATCGTCATGGCACCGACATGGCAGGACGCCTATGATTCGGGCATCCGCCCCCTGCTTGACCAGCAGATGGAACTGCCGCAGGCGTTCGATGCGGCATCAGAGCCGGTAAAGACCTTCATGCTCTCCCAGGTGGAGCCCGGGGACCTCGGACTGTTCGTCCGGCTGAGCCGCATCGAGGCCCCGGAGAACGTCCAGGACCTGCCCCTGCGGACCGTCATTCCGGCCTTCATGATCAGCGAGCTGAAGCGGGCCTTCACGATCGGATTTCTTCTTTTCGTTCCGTTTCTTGTGATCGATCTGGTGGTCGCCAGCGTGCTCATGTCGATGGGCATGATGATGCTGCCGCCGGTGATCATTTCGCTGCCGTTCAAGCTCATCTTCTTCGTCCTGGTGGACGGCTGGCGGCTCGTCGCCGGAAGCCTCGTCGAAAGCTTCCAGTCGGCCTCGGGAAGCGGCTGAATCCCCGGTCCGCGCGGGCGTCTTCGGCGCTGCAGCTTGCCAAGGCGGGGGAAACGCGTGTTGATCGGTCGGCCTTCGCCCGGATTCGGGCGACCAGAAACGGAAACGACCCAAATGACCACTCAAGCTGAACTGATCGCCGCCGTCGCCAAGGAAGCCGGCGTGTCGCAGGCCGACGCCGGCCGCGTGCTGGCCGCGATCGTAGACAACATCCACAAGAGCCTGAAGTCTGGCGGCGAAGTTCGCATCTCGAACCTCGGCGTGTTCGACACCGCCGCGCGCGCCGCCCGCGAGGGCCGCAACCCGGCCACCGGCGCGACGATCAAGATCCCGGCCTCGAAGGCCGTGCGCTTCCGCGTCTCCAAGCCGCTCAAGGACGCCGTCAACGGCTGATCCTGCGCAGGAGGCGCGACTTCCCGCCTGATAACCCTCAGGTTCCCGCAGCGGCGGCCTGACGAGCCGGGGCCGGCGCCGTAGCGCCGGCCCCGGTTTGCGTTCCGGCAGCCGGTGCAGCCGCCCCGCCCTGGGCCACAGCCTGCTGCTGCCGGAAGCGGGTCTTCATCTCCCCGACCCAACCGGTAAAGGTATCCAGCCGCGCGGCCATGGCTGCGAAATCTCCCGCCGGAACCGGCTCGTCGCCGATCGCGAGAGCCACGCGCAGGGCCGCGCGATTGCGGGCCCTCTCGACGAACGGGCCGTAGTTGGTCGACAGGCGGCGCAGTCCGGCGGCGTCTCCGCCCAGCGAATAGCCGACGCCAGCCCGCAGCAGCCGGCTTTCATCCGCGGCATCCAGACGGCCCCCGGCGCGCCAGCGGTCGCCCAGCCGGCGCTCGTACAATCCCGCCGCCTCGGCGTACCTCTCCTGTTTCCACAGGACGTCGCCGCGCACGTCATCGGCCGCCGGATCGCGCGCGTCGCCGAGCACCTCCAGGGCGTGATCGTAGCGGCCGAGGCTCATCAACGCCCGGGCCTCGACCGCACGCCGCTCAGCGTTGAGGGCTCCGGGCAGCAGGGTCGTGCGCGAGGCCCAGACCGTTTGCAGCGCCTTCTCCGCCTCGCGGTTCATCAGATAGATGGTGGCCAGATCCGTCGCGACCTGGGCCTTGGCCACGCCGTCGAGGCGCTGGTCGACCTGGTACTGCAGCAGCTCCGCCGCGGGGCCCAACAGATCGACGGACACCAGGCGCCGCGACAGGCGCCGGACCATGTCGTCGCCCTCGGCCCCCACCGGGGTCAGCTCGCGGAAATCGTAGAACAGAGCCAGGGCCTGGATCGGCTGCAGGCCATCCGCGGCCCCCTCGATGAACAGGGTTCGGAAGGCCGCCGCCAGGTCCTGCTGTACCGCCGCCGCCTCGGGCAGTCTGCTCAGACGGCCGGTTCCGGCCTTGAGGGTCGCCATCCCCTCGCGATACAGCCCCTGCGACAGGTAGATCTGGCCCAGCGTCCGGATCAGCTGAAGCTCGGTCGCGTCGCCGCGCCAGCGCCATTTCAGGGGCTCCAGCCGCCGCGCCGCCTCGATCGCATCGATCTCGCCCTTGGCCAGCTCGATGCGCACGGCGGCAAGTTTCGCGGGCGTCGACAGGCCGTCCAACGGTGCCCGGCCCACAGCCTTGTAGACCGCCAGCGCGCGGGCGCGCTCGCCCTTGAGCTCGAACCATTTGGCCTGGATCAGGCGCGCCGCCAGCTGATCCTCGGGGGGTATGTCCTGGGCGAAGGCATAGGACAGCAGGGCCCAGGCTGTCTCGAGGTCGCCGGTCTCAGCCGCCGCGAGGGCGTGCGCGGCGGCGAAGCGGGCCCGCCAGACCGGCGGGAAGGCGTCGATGGTCGCCGCGCCGGCGGCGAACTCCCGCCGGGCCGTCTCCCAGTCCGCCTGGTTGGCAGCTATGTAGCCGCGCCAGACCCGGGCGGAGGGATCGCTCGCCAGACCGCCGGCGGCGAAGTCGGCGCTCGCCTCCTCCAGCCGGCCAACCGAGGCCTTGGCCGCGCCGCGCAGGCCGCGTAACTCCGGCTCGCCGGACAGGCCGGGCTGCGACGCCAGGGCGTTCAGCACCCCGATCGCCTCGAAGCCGAGGTCCTTGGCCAGCAGGAAGCGCGCGAAGGCCAGTCGCGCCTCGATCGGGGTCCGGCCGTTCTCGGCCGAGGCGATTTCCTCCTCGAGCGCCGCCGCCTGCAGGGCGCGGTGCCGGGCCAGGAAGCCGTCCTCGCCCACCTCGGCCCAACGCTCCAGGATCAGCGCCGGATAGTCGGCCCGGCGCGGCGCGGTTGCGTCCGTGGCCTCGGCGGTCTCCAGCGCGGCCGAGGGCGGCGACAGGACAAGCCCGCCCGGGCGGCCGATGCGCACCAGATCGCCTTCGACCTGGAGAGTCAGGTCGTCGACGACGGTCTCTATGGCGAGGCCCTGGGCCGTGTCCGGCAGGGTCAGCTCGCGGGTCCGCCGCGACGCGTCCAAACCCTTGGCCGGGCCGCGCGCGGGGATGACGGCGAAGCGGTCACCGACCAGCGGATCGGTCAACCAGATGGCGCGGGTGGCACCCGGCATCTGGGCCACCAGTTCGGTCGGTCCGGAGTCATCCTCACGGGCAACGGCCACGCCACCGCGGCCGGTCGGGAGGCCGCCGATCGAGACGACCCAGCCGCTGCCCTCATCGCGCGCGGACACCGGCAGGGCGGCAGGCGCAGCGATGCGCACCACGACGTAATCCGGTCCGGCGGCCCAGCGCAGGTCCGTGGCCGGACCGAGATCAAGGTCGCGCGGGACCTCCAGCCGGCCGGGCGCATCGAACACCACCCAGACAGCCTCGCCCCGGCGGAAGATCGCCGCCGGCACCGGATTGCCGAAACCGAAGCCGATGTCCAGCCGGTCGCCATAGACTTGGGCACGCACCACGGCCGAGGCGGCGACGGACGCCTCGCCCGCGGCCGGTGCCGGGGCCTGCCCGGGCGCGTAGAGGTTCAGCCACACCACCCCGTCAGCGCTGCCGGTACGGACGTCGGCACCCGGCTTCAGCGTCATGAGGATCTCGGTGCCTCCACGGACCAAGCGGGTCTGGACCTCCTCGATTGCCGGCGGCGGATCCAGCCGCAGACGAGACAGGTCAGGTGCGGCCGTCGTGCCTAACCGCACCACCACGGTGCTGCCCTCGCGGCGCACCCGGGCGCGCGCGCCCACGACGCCGGCGAACTCGAGGCGGGCAAAGGCGTCGCTCTGGCCGAGGCGGATGGCCAGCGGCTCGAGGACGGGTTCGTCGGCTTCCTGGGCGAGCGCTGCCGTCAGCGGGGTCAGCGGCGCGAAGGCGGCAGCAGCCGCCGCCGTCAGGGCGACGGCGGCCTTCAGCACGTGTGGTCTGGACCGGGGAGCGGACATGTCGCCGCGACCTTGACCGAGGTCGGTTGCGCCGCAGTTAACGCTTGATGACCGCGCCCGCAGGTCGCAGGCCGCACACCACGTGTCAGTCCCTCGGCGGCTTCGGCGGTTTCAGCGGCTCGAAAGCCCTGGACGGCGTCGAGTGGGGATAGGGCGATCGCACGAGCAGTCCGCCGAGCATGGCGAAGGACACCATGGCGTGCTGCAGTCTTTTCTCACGGTCGTCCATAAGCGTCTCCTGTCTGGAACGATGAGAGGAGACACGGCGTGCTTCCAGGGGATCTAACCCTCATAGTCGTTTCGCGTCGGAGTCTAGAATGCCTCTCGACGCAAGCGATTGCAAGTTTTTTGATCCGGTTTCGGAGGGTATTTTTTCTTTATGTCACACATCCCCTCAATCCCGACCCCTTGCATCAAGGTCTGCACCGTCGACGGTGCCTCGGGCCTGTGCCTCGGCTGTCTTCGCACGCTTGGCGAGATCGCCGGTTGGGCTAAGCTGGATGACGCGACGCGCGACAACATTCTCGCCGATCTGCCTGGCCGGCGCGACCGGCTGCCGGAGGCGTTCCGCTGACCGGAGGCCTTAAGCGACGCTAACCAAAGCCTTTGACCATTTCCGTTGACCGGACGCGAACAGGCCTTGGGCTAGAAGATGGAGGATCGCAGAAACGCGGTCGTGTCCGCGTGAGGCCCATGCCCGTTCGCCGCCAGTCGCTCATTGTCGTCGGCGTCGCCACCGCCGCCGCCGTGCTCACCGCCGGCTGGATGCGAGAGCTCGACACGCCGGCCGCCTCCGGCGCAGTTGCCGAGGCACCCAAGGCGGCCGACGGGCACTTCTGGGCTGACGGCGTCATCGACGGGCATCCCATCCGCCTGATGGTCGATACCGGCGCCAGTCTCGTGGCCCTGACCGCCGCCGATGCGGCCCGCCTCGGCGTGGCTCCCACCCCCGAGGCCTATGTCCAGCGCGTGCGCACCGCCAGCGGCGAGACCCGCGCGGCCCCGGTGCGCCTCGCGAAAGTCGCCATCGGCGCGGTAATGCTGGAAGATGTCGAGGCCCTGGTCGTGGCCGACGGCCTGCCCCACTCCCTGCTGGGCATGAGCTATCTCGGCCGGCTCACGGCCTTCGAGGCGCGGCAGGACGCACTCATCCTGCGCCCCTGAAGCCTGGCGCCTTCAGAGTGCCTTGAGCGCCACCGACAGGGCTGTGAGGGCGAGGAACAGGGCGAAGGCCCGACGAAGGGCTCGCTTCGGCAGCCGGTGGGCCAGCCGGGCACCCCATGGGGCCACGGCCGTGGTCAACGCTCCCATCAGCAGCACCGCCGGCAAATTGACATAGCCCAACGACAGAGGCGGCCGGCCGTCTGCGCTCCAGCCGGCCACGATGAAGCCCAGCGCCGCCGGCACACCGATGGCAAGGCCGAAGCCGGAGGCTGTCGCCACGGCCTGATGGATCGGCCGGCCGCACAGGGTCATGACCATCCCGCCCAGTGACCCGCCGCCGACCCCCATCATGGCCGAGAGCCCCCCGATCGCCGTGCCGAGGCCGCGCCGGCCCCAGCCGTCCGGCAGGTCGCGCGCCAGGGTGAGCCGCTCGGGCAGCAGGCCCATCTGGACCGCTACCACCGCGAGGCTGACGCCAAAGACGATCCCGAGCGCCGCCTGCGACGCGATTCCCGCCAGGCCCGCGCCCAGCAGCGCCCCACCTGCCACCCACGGCGTCCAGCGCCGCAGCACGCGCTCATCCACCGCCCCGTGCGCCCTGTGCGCCCGCAACGACCGCCAGGAGGTGGCGATGATCACCGCCAGCGAGCTGCCGACAGCCACGTGCAGATTGGCCTCGCCGCCGAGGCCGAGCACGGCGAAGGCATAGAAAAGGGCCGGTACAATCACCGTGCCGCCGCCGACCCCGAACAGCCCGGCCACCAGCCCGGCCAAGACGCCCGCTCCGGCCAGGGCAGCGATCAACAGCGCCAGCTCGCCGATGGGCGGGATCACGCCGCCTCTGTCCGGCGCGCCTCGGCATCGCGCACCGCCGCCGCCGCGGCGTCGACCACCTCGAGGCTGGCACCCGGGCGGACGCTCTCCACCGTCAGGATGCGGCGGAAAGCTCGGGCGCCCGGGCGGCCATGCATCAGGCCCAGCATGTGCCGCGCCATGGCCGCCAGCGGCACGCCCTCGGCCAGTCGCGCCGCCAGATAGGGCCGGTAGGCCTCCAACGCCGCATGGACGTCAATGTCGGGCGCATCCGAGCCGAACACCCGCCGATCGACCTCGCCCAGCAGCGCCGGAGTGTGATAGGCCGCGCGCCCCAGCATGACGCCGTCCAGGCCACGGCTCGCCTCCAACGCTTGGTCCAGCGTCTCCAGGCCGCCGTTGAGGACGATCTCCAGCAGCGGCCGCTCGGCCTTCAGCCGGTGCACGAGCGGATAGTCCAGCGGTGGGATGTCCCGGTTCTCCTTCGGCGACAAACCCTGCAGCCAGGCCTTTCGGGCATGGACGATGAAGTGGCGGACGCCGGCCGCGGCGCAGGCGTCGACCAGCCTGAACAGGCTCTTGACCGGATCCTGGTCGTCGACGCCGATGCGGCACTTGACCGTGGCCGGGATAGCGACGGTGGCGCGGATCGCCGCCATGCATTCGGCCACAAGGTCCGGCTCGCGCATCAGGCAGGCACCGAAGCGGCCCGACTGCACCCGGTCGGACGGGCAGCCGACATTCAGATTGATCTCGTCATAGCCGTAATCCGCGCCGATGCGCGCCGCCTCGGCCAGCTGGGCCGGCTCCGAGCCGCCCAGCTGCAGTGCCACAGGGTGCTCCACCGCGTCGAAGCCGAGCAGGCGGCCGCGGTCCCCATGGATCACCGCCGGGGCGGTCACCATCTCGGTGTAAAGCAGGGCGCGCCGGCTCAGCACGCGGTGGAAGGCCCGACAGTGGCGGTCGGTCCAATCCATCATCGGCGCGACGGAAAAACGGCGGTCCATCTCAAACGGTCTGCCTGTACCGGGGTCATTGTTGGTCTGCCGGACGCTGCGTGCCAAGACCTGAACCGGTGCCGAGTTAGTTCAGTCACCCGCTTTACGCAAACTGCAGCCCTGAAGACGCTGGCCTGTCGCCGATCGAGAGCCAACGTCAACTCTTCGCCCACCGATCCTCGCCCGCAGCCTATCCAGGGGGGCCGAAGCGACGGTTCGTCCGGCCTCAGCCGCATGCTCCTGACGCCATGCTGTCAGTTGCGCTAATCCATAAGGCGTCGGGGACAGAAAGGAGCCCCAGCACATGAGTGAACCTGTTCTGGAACTTGTTGAGTTCCGCACATCGGGAGGCGCAGCGGCTCTGCATCGAGCCGTACAGGACATGGATCCCTGGCTGCGCGCGCAGCCGGGATTCCGCTGGCGGCGACTGGCGCAGTTCGAAGACGGCGCGTTGCTCGACCTGATCGAGTGGGCCGATGCAGCCTCGGCGACCGCGGCTGCCGATCAGATCATGACCGCACCACAGGTGGCAGGCTTCATGGCGTTGATCGACGGGTCAAGTGTGGTCATGCGTCACGCACGTATTCTGGTCTCTCGGTAGATGCGCCGGGCGGACCGCCTCCTGGCCCTTCTTCAGGCGCTGAGGGGCGGCCGCTTGCGCACGGCCGAGTGGCTCGCTGGGCACCTCGAGGTCTCGGCTCGCACCATCTATCGGGACATCGCTGACCTCCAGGCCAACGGCACGCCGATCGATGGAGAGCGCGGCGTCGGCTATCTGCTTCGGGACGACTTCTTCCTGCCACCGCTCGCATTGACGCGAATCGAACACGAAGCTCTCCGATGGGGCGTGGCACTGGCGGCGGCGCATGGAGACGAGGCGATCGCGGAAGCCGCGGAGGAACTGCTGCACAAGCTCGGGGGTGATCCTGCGCCGTTCCATGCCCCGTCATCGCTCACCGTCCGGCAGCGCAAGGTCCTGAAAACGGCCAGGGAAGCCCTCGCGCATTCACGGCGCCTGACGATTACCTATCGCAACAGTGCGGAGGTGGAGACCGAGAGGACAGTGCGCCCTCTCAGCCTGGAACACTGGGGCCTGGCCTGGACACTGGCCGCCTGGTGTGAGCTGCGTTCGGACTTCAGGGTGTTCCGTCTCGATCGCATCATGGCCTGCGGAACCGGCGAGCCATTCAGCCGCGAGCGCGGTAAACAGCTCAGCGATTTCCTCGCCTCGGTCCGCAGCGCAGCAAACCCATGACCGTCAGACCTCTCGGAGAACTGAAGGGGCTCGGCGTCGTTTCGGTACGCTGGCTCGGGAGCGTCGGAATTGCCGACGAAGGCGACTTACGCGCTCTCGGATCCGTAGAGGCGTATGCCCGAGTCCGCATGGCCGCGGCCCCGGGCGCGAGCCTGAATCTGCTGTACGCGCTGGAAGCGGCGCTGCGGGATGTCGACTGGCGCTCGCTTCCGCCCGAGCTTCGAGCCTCCTTGGCCGCGAAAGTCGGCCGGAGCTGCGGCGGGCGCGCAGGGATCAGACGCAAGGATGACGCGCCGGTTTGGCCCCCGGGGCTTTCAACACCCCGTTGATGCGCGATTGCCTGCGCACGAGGAGGATGGCACCGTCGTCAGGCTTGGACGTCGGCCCCGAGCCCCGCTAAGAGCACGGGATGCGTTACCTCAGTACCCGTTCCGGCCATCCCGAGGCGGATTTCACCGACGCCCTGCTGAGCGGTCTGGCGCCCGACGGCGGACTTTACATGCCCGAGACCTGGCCCGCCCTGTCGCCCGAGGCGCAGAGCGGGGAGTATGCGGTGACCGCCCGCGAGGTGATGCGCGCCTTCGCCGGCGATGCCCTGCCAGCCGACGCCATTGACCGCGCCGTCTCGCGCCTGGTGGCCGGCTTTGACGCCATCGAGGTGACGCCGGTGGTGCGCCTGTCCGAACGGCTCAGCCTGCTGGAGCTGCATCACGGCCCGACCGCCGCCTTCAAGGACCTGGCCATGCAGCTGGCCGCGAGCCTGACCGAGGCGGCCCTGACCGGCTCCGGCGAGCAGCTGACCCTGTTCGTGGCCACCAGCGGCGACACCGGGGCCGCCGCGGTGCGCGCCTTCGAGGGCATGAGCCGGGTGCGTCTGGTCGTGCTGCATCCGCTGGATCGGGTCTCGCCGGTGCAGCGGCGGCAGATGACCACCTGCATGGCGGACAACGTCCTCAACCTCGGCGTCGCGGGTGACTTCGATGACTGCCAGCGGCTGGTGAAGCAGCTGCTGGCCCATGCGCCGCTGCGCCAGACCGGCCGGGTCAGCTCGGTCAACTCGATCAACTGGGCCCGGCTCGCGGGGCAGATCCCCTACTACGCCGTCGCCGCTCACGCCCTGCGGTCGCGCGGCGTCACCGGAGCTGCGACCTACGTCGTGCCGACCGGCAACTTCGGCGACGCTTTTGCCGGCTGGGCGGCGGGGCGCATGGGCGTCCCTGTCGGCGGGCTGGTGGCCGCGGTCAACCGCAACGACGCCCTGGCCCGGGCGCTGGAGACCGGCGTCTACGCCCGCGCGGCGGCCCAGCCGACCATGAGCGTCAGCATGGACGTGCAGGCCCCGTCCAACTTCGAGCGACTGGTGTTCGAGGCGACCGGCCGCGATGCGGAGCGCACCCGCACCGTGTTCGAGACCTTTGCCCGCGAGGGCGAGGTGCGGCTCGGCGACGATCTGCTGGCGCGCCTGCGGGCCGAGGTCGGGGCCCAGTCGGTGGGCGAGGCCGAGACGGCGCAGGAGATGCGCCGCACCCTGGCCGAAACCGGGCTGATCGTCTGCCCGCACACGGCGGTCGCCCTGGCGGCGGCGCGGCGGCTCGACACCACGGGCCCGGTCATGGCCCTGGCCACGGCGCACCCGGCCAAGTTCGCCGAGGCGGTGCGCGACTCGACCCACCGCGATCCGCCCCCGGCCTGGGTGCTCGAGGGCCTGACCGGCAAACCGGAACGCCTGACACGGGTGCAGCCCAAGCTGGCGGCCGTGCTCGCTGCCCTCTGAGCCGCCCCGGCGCGCTCAGGCAGGCCAGGTCTCGAGTCGGCGGAAGAAGGGCATCGGGTCCTTGGGCGTGACCAGCGCCGCCGGGTCGTGGAACAGCCGGTCATGCAGGCGGGTGAGGGTGAAGCGCGTCGTCGCCGCCCGACCGAGCGCCGGCAGCCGCGCCTGCTCCGCTGGCGACAGCGGGCGCACCGCCTCATAGCCCGTGAGGAAGGCAGCGAAGGCCTCGGCCCGCAGGCCGCCCTCCGCGTCGAAGGCCCAGGCCGCCAGCGCGATGGCGAGATCGTAGGCCCAGGGTCCCGTGCAGGCGAAGTAGAAGTCGATCACACCCGAGACCCGCCCCTCGTCGAACAGGACATTGTCCGGGAAGTAGTCGGCATGGATGGCCCCGCCGGGCAGGTCGTCCGGCAGGTCGGCCCAGCGGGCGACCTCGGCCTCCAGCATATCGAGGCGGTGCGCATCCTCACCCTCCGCCCGCGTCCGGCAGCGCCCCGCCAGAGCCGCCGCCGCCGCCGGCCCGACGGGGTTGGCGCGCCGCAAGGGGAAGTCGACGGCCATCAGGTGCAGTTGCGCCAGCTCCGCCCCGGCCAGAGCGACCTCGTTCGGCGACGGCCCGCGCAACCAGGCACCCTCGACCCAGCGCACCACCGCCGCGGGGCGCCCGTTCAACACCCCGGTCAGGCCCCCTCTGAGGTCGGCGACCGGCTCGGCCGCCGGTCGCCCGGCCCGCGCGAGATGCCCGGTAAGGCCGAGACAGAAGGGCAACGAGGCCGCATCGGTGCGCCCCTCGAACAGGGTCAGCACAAAGTGGCCGGAGTCCGTCTCAAGCCGGAAGTTCGAGTTCTCGACCCCTTCGGCTATGGGGGTCAGCGTGCGGAACCCGCCGAGGTCATAGTGTTTCAGAAACGCCGAAGCCTCGGCCGGCGTCACCGGCGTGAACACCGCCATCCCTAGCGTTTCCCGAAAGGGACGATACGGTTGTCGGCGTCGTGCCCGATGTCGGCCGGCCCGAGGTAGGGAATGCCCGAGCGGGCGCACCAGAAGCGCACGATCTCCTCGGCCGTCATGCCGAAGTCCGGTTCGTTCGGCGTCACGTCCGAGGCCCGGCCCATACGGATGCCGGCGACCTGGCGGATAGAGGGCTGGGAGGTAATGTGGAACATCGCCCGGTCGATGCGGTAGGCCGCCTCGGAAACCTCTTCCAGCATCAGCACATGGCCCGTCAGATCCGGCTCCAGCGGGGTGCCCAGCAGCTGGCTCAGGATGGTGATGTTGAAGGCCGCCGCCGGCCGTGGATCGGCCGCCAGCGACGGCTCGAACCCGGCCGGATCACCCTCCGTCAGCCAGGCCAGGGCCCGCCGGCCGGTCTCGACCCCGCGGCGCACGTCGGCCGCCATGGGCCCGTGCGCCAGATGCTCGAAGCCAGCCTTGTACATGGCCGCCAGCAGGCTGCCGGCGTCGGAATAGCCGAGGTAGCGCTTGCCCCGCGCCTCGGGGCCGAGCTGCGGGGTAACTGCCTCGGCGATTCGGCAAGAGCCGTAGCCGCCACGTGCAAACCAGATCGCGTCCAGCCGGGGGTCGTTGGCGAACTCGACGAGGGCCCTCGCCCGGGTCGTGTCATCGCCGGCAAAGTGGCCGTGCTTGGCGTGCAGGGAGGGATGGAACACCAGCGCCGGGTCGCCGCCCGGGACATGTTCGGCCATCCAGGCCTTTATGCCCTCGACGGTTTCGGGAGAGACCCGGGAGCTGGCGGCGACCACGCCGATCTTGAACACGCCGCTCTCCCTTGCGCCGGATACGCTCTGGTCAGGTCCCGGAGGGACCGCTAGTCAGGCGTCCCAGCCTTCGCCGTTTCGCCCATCCGGATCAAGTCGATGACGCAGCCCAAGGCCTACTTCTTCTGCGGCGTCGGCGGTTCAGGCATGCTGCCGCTGGCGATGATCGTCAAGGCGGGCGGGGCGTCGGTCGAGGGCTCCGACCGCGCCCGCGACCAGGGTCGCTCGCCGGACAAGTTCGCCTGGCTGGAGACGCAGGGCGTGCGCCTGCATCCCCAGGACGGCTCGGGCGTGACCCGGCCGGACCAGCTGGTCATCGCCACCGGGGCGGTCGAGGACACGGTGCCGGACATCGCCGCCGCCCGGCGCATCGGTGCCAGCATTCTTACGCGTCCGGAACTGCTCAGCGACCTGTTCAACGCCGCCGCCACCTCGATCGGCGTCGCCGGCACCAGCGGCAAGTCGACCATCACCGGCATGCTGGCCTGGATCCTCGACCAGGCGGGGCTGGAGCCCACTGTCATGAACGGCGCGGTGATGAAGAACTGGGCCGACGCCGACCACCCCTTCGCCAGCGCCCGGGTCGGCCGGCCGGACCTGTTCGTGTCGGAGGTGGACGAGTCCGACGGCTCAATCGCCCGCTACGACCCGACCGTGGCCGTGGTCTCCAACATCTCGCTCGACCACAAGTCGATGGAGGAGCTGGAGGCCCTGTTCGGGGGCTACGTCGGGCGGGCGGCGACGGCGGTCCTGAACCTCGACAATCCCGGCACGGCGGCGCTGGCCCGGAGCGCGGCGGATGGTGCAACGACGGTCCGCACCTTCTCGCTCGGGGACGCCGCGGCCGACCTGTCGGCGCATGAACTGCTGCCGCTGGCCGACGGCATCGGCTTCACCCTGCGCACCCCGGGCGGGTTGGACCTGCCGGTGCGACTGACCCAGCCGGGCGCGCACAATGTCGCCAACGCCCTGGCCGCCCTGCTGGCGGCCGAGGCGCTGAGCGTGCCGGTCGCCGACGGGGCGGCGGCGCTGGCGCGCTTCGCCGGCATCCGCCGCCGGCTGGAGCTGGTCGGCAGCCGCAACGGCGTCACGGTCATCGACGACTTCGCCCACAACCCGGACAAGATCGCCGCCACGCTGAAGACCTTGCACGCCTTCGACGGCCGGCTGCTGGTGCTGTTCCAGCCGCACGGCTTCGGCCCGCTGAAGCTGATGCGGCAGGACTTCATCGATGGCTTCGCCGGCCTGCTGCGGCCTGACGACGTGCTGCTGATGCCCGAGCCCGTCTACTACGGCGGCACCACCGACCGCAGCGTCTCGTCGGGCAACATCGTCGACGGCCTCGTGGCGCGCGGAGTCAAGGCCGAGGCCTTGCCCGACCGCGCCGCCTGCGGGGCCCGACTGCTGGCGCTGGCGCAAGCGGGCGACCGCATAGTCGTCATGGGTGCCCGCGACGACACACTGTCGACCTTCGCGGCGGAATTGCTGGCCGCACTCTAGCGCCGGAACACCGCGACCAGCTCAATGTGGGCCGACCACAGGAACTGGTCGACCGGCGTCACCGCCTCCAGCCGGAAGCCGGCCTCGACCAGCACCCGGGCGTCGCGGGCGAAGGTCGCCGGATTGCACGACACCCCGACCACCACCGACGCGGCGCTGGCGGCAATCTGGCGGGTCTGCTCCAGCGCCCCGGCGCGCGGCGGGTCGAATACCACCGCCTCGACGCCCTTGAGGTCCTGCGGCGACAGCGGCCGGCGGAACAGGTCGCGCGCCTCGGCCGTGACCGGCTTCAGCCCCGGAGCGGCGGCGCCCGCCTTAAGGGCGGCAATCCCCTCGGCCGAGGCGTCGGCGGCGATCACCGGGGCGACAGCGGCCAGCGGCAGGGTGAAGGTGCCCACGCCGCAGAACAGGTCGGCGATACGCCGCGCCCCTGCCACCGCCGCCACCGCCCGCTCGACCATGGCCGCCTCGGCCTCGGGCGAGGCCTGCAGGAAGGCTCCCGGCGGCAGGGCGACCGTGGCCGGGCCGAAGGCGATGCGTGGCGGCCGGGCCATCACCAGCGTCTCCCCGGCCAGGCTGAGCCGCGCCAGATCCGCCCGGCCGGCGGCCTCGATAGCCCGCATCTGCGCGTCGCGCGACAGACCGCCGGAACGCCGCTCCACCCCGGTCACATCCACGTCCAGCCCGGTCAGGGTCCAGGTCACATGCAGGGTCGGGGCCGACTTCGGGTGCTCGAGAAAAGGCGTCGCCACCTCGGCCAGAGCCGGAAAGGCGCGCACGAGGCGCGGATCGGCCACGGGGCAGGCGCTGACCGCCACCAGCCGCCACGAGCGCCGCGCCTTGAACCCCAGCAGGGTCCGGCCGTTGGGGCCACGCCGGGCGTGCAGGGCCAGCCGGCGGCGCGTGCCCGGGGCCGTCGCCACGGTGTCGCCGATCTCCGTCGTCAGCCCCTCGCGGGCCAGGGCCAGCCGAACCTGCTCGCGCTTCCAAGCCAGATAGGGCACCGGGGCCCAATGCTGAAGCGAACAGCCGCCGCAGTCGCCATAGTGGGGCGAGGCTGGGACGATGCGCTCGGGGCTGTCCGTCAACCGGCGGATGTCCTCGGCGCGGCCGTCGCGCACCTCGGCCTCGATCATCTCGCCGGGCAGGGTCAGGGGGGCGAAGACGGGCCCTGCCGGGATGTCCGCCACGCCGTCGCCCTGGGCCCCGAGCCGGGTGATCGTCAGAGACTGCCGCATCGGGGCTCCATAGAGGGCGACGGCCCCGGCCGGAACCCGCGTCGAAACATGAACGAAGATGAACGGCGCGCTCAAAACCCGTTCAGCTTGGCCGATCTACACCGGACACCATGGAGCGACGCCGACGGACCGGCGGCCTCCGCGACAGAGGGAAACAGGATCATGGTCGCTCATCGCCGTTTCAGCTTCGCCCTCGCCGGACTGGCCGCCCTGGCCGCCGTGTCGGCCCCGCCCCTCGCTTCCGCGCAGAGCTATGGCCCCTATCCTTACACAGCGCACGGCTACGACCGTCAGGACTACCGCGCCGGGCCGGCCTACTACGACCCCTGCGTCCGTGACCAGCGCCAGCGTCAGACCGCCGGCGGTCTGATCGGCGCGGCCATAGGTGCCATCGCCGGCTCCCAGATCGCCGCCCGCGGTAACCGCACCGAGGGCAGCGTCCTCGGCGGGGTCGTCGGGGCCGCGATCGGTGCCGGCGTCGGCGGCGGCCAGGCCGCCTGCCGTCCGGGATCGGTCCAGCCCTACCCGGCCGCCGACCACGGTCGCGACGCCTATGGCTACAGCGACGGGCGCGATCGATACGACGACCGCTACGATCGCTCGCGGCCCGACCGGGACGACGACTACGGCTATCGCGACGACCGTTCGCGCGGCTACCCGACCTCGACCACCGACTATGGCGCAGCCGACGGCTGCCGCCTGGCCGAGAGCCGCATCACCCTTCCCGACGGGCGTCAGGACGTGCGCTACGTGCGCACCTGCCCCGACGCCTCGGGCCGCTATCGCGTCGTCGATTAATCTTCAGCCCCCCTGTCGATCGACGAGGCGTGAGGAACCGCCGGTGGAGCGATCCGCCGGCGGTTTTTCTGTCTTTGGGATCCCTGTCTCCTCCTCCCCTTGCGGGAGAAGGTCTCATGCGGAGCAAGACGGATGAGGGGTGCCAGCACCGAGGCCGGGTGGATGGTCTGTCCCGGTCAAGCGATCACAGCGGGCACAACGAAAGCCACAGAGGACACAACGGTGTCGCGGCGCTGCGCCGCCGAGTTCCTACCCCAAAGGGGGAGGTGGCTCGCCGGCGCAGCCGGCGAGACGGAGGGGGGGCGGCTCGCAACGGCGGCGGTCCCCTTCCCCCTGCGGGGGAGGAATGGGCGTGTCCGCTGCGATCCCTTGAGAGGAGCCCCCTTACCGCCTCGCGTGCAGCAGGTATTCGCGGTTGCCGTCGCGGCCGGTGATCGGGCTGTCGGCGGTGGCGAGGACGCGCCAGCCCTCCCCCTCCAGCCAGGCGATGACACGGGCCAGCGCTGCGGCGCGCGCCACCTCGTCGCGCACCACCCCGCCACGGCCGACGTCCGCGCGCGACTTCATCTCAAACTGCGGCTTGACCAGGGTCACGAGGTCCGCGTCCGGGGCCGCCAGCGCCAGCGCCGCCGGCAGCACCTTGGTGAGGCTGATGAAACTGGCGTCGCAGACGATCAGCCCGGGGGCCTCGGGCATGACCGTGGTGTCCAGCATGCGGGCGTCGGTCCGTTCCAGATTGACCACCCGCGGATCGGCAGCGACCCTGGAATGCAGCTGCCCGTGGCCGACGTCCACGGCATGGATCCGCGCCGCGCCGCGTCTGAGACAGACCTCGGTGAAGCCGCCCGTCGAGGCCCCGACGTCGAGCACGATCCGTCCGGCGACCGGCACGTCCCAGAGGTCCAGGGCCTGGGCCAGCTTTAGCGCCCCGCGGCCCACATAGTCGTGCGCAGCCTCGACCGTCATGACGGCATCGTCGGCGACATTGCGCGACGCCGAGGTCTCGACTTGCCCGTCGACAGTCACCCCGCCGGCCTCGATGGCGGCGCGCGCCTGCGCCCGGCTGGGGACCAGGGCGCGCGAGACCAGCAGGACGTCCAGTCGGGTCATCACGGCCTCAGCCCATGGCCTTCAGCCGCTCCAGGGCCTGGGCCAGACGGGCCTTGCCGCCTTCCACCTCGGCCAGCCTCGCGCGCTGCTCCTCGACCACCTCGGGCGCGGCCCGGGCGACGAAGTTCGGATTACCCAGCTTCTTCATAACGTGGCCGATGTCGCTGTCGAAGGCGGCGATCTCCTTCTCCAGCCGGGCCCGCTCGGCCGACAGGTCGATGATCCCGGCCAGGGTCAGGGCGGCGGTCGCGCCGCCGGAGACGATCGTCACCGCGCCCGCGGGAGCGGCCTCGGCACTCTCGGCCCCGCTGACCCGGGCGAGGGTCAGGATAAGGTCGCGATGCCGCGCCGCCAGGGCTGCTGTCGCCGCCTCGGGCTGGACGAAGGTCAGGGTAGGCTTGGCCGAGGGGGGCACATTCATCTCGCCGCGCAGGGCCCGCACCTCGGTGACCAGATCGACCAGCCAGGTGATCTCAGCCTCGGCTGCCAAATCGATGAAGCTGTCCGGCAGGTCCGGCCAGGCGGCGGTCAGCAGCAGGCCCTCGTCGCGTGTGGACCCGACCTTGCCGAGTTCGCCCCACAACTCCTCGGTGATGAAGGGCATGATCGGGTTCAGCAGCTTCAGCGTCTGGTCCAGCGTCCAGGCGGTCATGGCCCGGGTCTCGGCCCTGGCCGCTTCATCCGCGCCGCTGAACACCGGCTTGGCCAGCTCCAGGTACCAGTCGCAGAACACGTTCCAGATGAAGCGGTAAAGCGCCTGGGCCGCCTCGTCGAAGCGCCCGTCCTCCAGCGCCGCCGACACGGCCCGCTCGGTTCGGGTCAGCTCGCCGCGGATCCAGCGGTTCAGCGCGCCCCCGATTGTCGCCGGGTCGAAACCGGCCACGCGCTCGCAACCGTTCATCTGGCTGAAGCGGGCGGCGTTCCACAGCTTGGTGCCGAAGTTGCGGTAGCCCTCGATGCGCTGGCGGCTCAGCTTGATGTCGCGCGTGCCCGACAGGATGGCCATGGTGAAGCGCAGCGGGTCGGCCCCGAGCGCATCGATGATCTCCAGCGGGTCGATGACGTTGCCCTTGGACTTCGACATCTTCTGGCCCTTCTCGTCGCGGACCAAGCCATTGATGATCACCCGCCGGAACGGCACTTCACCCGTAAAATGCAGGCCCATCATCATCATCCGCGCGACCCAGAAGAAGATGATGTCGAAGCCGGTGACCAGGTCCGACGTCGGGTAGAAGCGCTTCAGGTCCTCCGTCTCCTCGGGCCAGCCCATGGTCGAGAAGGGCCACAGGGCGGAGGAGAACCAGGTGTCGAGCACGTCCTCGTCCCGCCAGATGGCGTGCGTGTTGTCATCGCCTTGACGACTAACGAGGTATTCAAGCGCAGCCTGCTTGCTGGGAAGCACAACTACCTTTTCGCCGAACTCGGCCTCCGCCAGCGCTTTTGCTTCAGCTTCCGTCTGATGGACGAATATCCGCAGATCGCCCATGTCGATCTCCTGCGGTTTGCTCGGGTAGCCAAACCAAGCCGGAATTTGGTGTCCCCACCATAGTTGCCGAGAGATGCACCATGGCTCGATGTTGCGAAGCCACTCGAAGTAGATTTTCTCGTAGGACTTCGGTTCGAATTCGGTTGCCCCCTTTTCGACCGCCGAGATTGCTGGCTGAGCCAACGTATGTGCATCGACGTACCATTGGTCAGTCAGAAGTGGTTCGATCACCACCCCGGAACGGTCACCGTGCGGAACAACGTGGCGACTCTTTTCGATCTTCCTAAGCCAGCCGTCCGACTCCGCTTTCTCGACGATCACTTGGCGAGCCTTGAAACGGTCAAGCCCCCAGAGGCTATCGAGGAAAGGGTCATCGCCAGTCCTGAGATTTCGCTCAGCCAACAACGGAAGGATGTCGATGGCCGCCTTCGTATCAAGGATGCTGATCGTCTCTAGCCCGGCGCGCTTGCCGACGCCAAAGTCGTTGAAGTCATGCGCCGGGGTGATCTTGACCGCGCCTGATCCCTTGGCCGGGTCGGCATAGGCGTCGGCGACGATCGGAATGCGGCGACCGGTGATGGGCAGAATCACGGCCATGCCGACCAGTCCCGCATAGCGCGCGTCGTCGGGGTGCACCGCTACGCCGGTGTCGCCCAGCATGGTCTCCGGCCGGGTGGTGGCGACGACGATATGGTCGCGCGTCTCCCATTCGGTCGGCTTGCCCTCGGCGTCGAAGGCGACCGGATGCTCGTAGGTGACGCCGTCGGCCAGCGGATAGGCGAAGTGCCAGTAGGTGCCGTCGACCTCCTTCTGCTCGACCTCCAGGTCCGAGATCGCCGTCTGGAAGTGCGGGTCCCAGTTGACCAGCCGCTTGTCGCGATAGATCAAGCCGTCCCTGTACAGCTGCACAAACACCTTGCGCACCGCCGCCGACAGGCCCTCGTCGAGGGTGAAGCGCTCGCGGCTCCAGTCGCAGCTGGCACCCAGCCGGCGCAGCTGGCGCACGATCGTGCCGCCGCTCTCGGCCTTCCACTTCCAGACCGTCTCGACGAAGGCGTCGCGGCCCATCTCGCGACGGCCGACATTGCCAGCGGCGGCCAGCTGGCGCTCGACCACCATCTGGGTGGCGATGCCGGCGTGGTCCGTACCGGGCAGCCACAGCACCGCCTTGCCCTTCATCCGGTGATAGCGGGCGAGGATGTCCTGCAGGGTGTTGTTCAGCGCATGGCCGATGTGCAGGCTTCCGGTCACGTTCGGTGGCGGGATCACGATCGAATAGGCCCCGGCGGCCCCCTCGGTGCGCGGGGCGAAGCCGCCGCTGGCCTCCCAGACGGCGTAGAGGCGCGGTTCGGCGGCGGTCGGATCGAAAGTCTTGTCGAGCATGGTCATTCTTCTGGCCCTACCGCGACACGCGCGGCGTGTCGCTATCTGAGGGCATCTGCGCAAAGGAAAAGGGCGGCCCCCGCCGGGAGCCGCCCCTGAAGGGATCGCGAAGGTCGCGGAGGCTCAGCCGGCGCTGCGAGCGATGCGTTCGACTTCCTTGCGTACCTGCTCCTCGACGATGCCGGGCAGATTGGCGTCGAGCCAGTCCTTCAGCATCGGACGCAGCAGCGAACCGACCAGGGCCTCCAGCGAGGTGCCGGCACCGACAGGCAGGTCAGCCGCCGGCTCGGGACGGCGCAGGCTGGCGGCGAAGCCGGCGAAGGCCGAGGCGGCGGTCGCTGCGGTGCCATCATCGACCAGCGGCTCGCCGGACATTGCAAGAGCGGTGACGGGGGCACGAGCAGCCGGTGCCGGGTCCACCGGGGCGACGTCGAGGTCGCCAATGGTTTCCACCGGGGGCTCCGGCTCATAGCGCTCGGTCAGCTCAAGGACCTCTTCCTCCTCGGCCGGGACCTCGGCCATCGGCGCGGGTTCCGGCTCGGCAAAGACCGGCTCGGGGTCGGGCACCGGCCGCAGCGCCGGCTCGGGCGACGGCGCTGCGGCCGGCATCGGCTCGGCCCCCGCATCGTCCTCGGAGATGATCCGGCGGATGGAGGCGAGGATTTCCTCCATCGTGGGTTCCTGGGACGATGGTTCGGTCATGTGGCGGCCCCGATGACGCTCTCGCGGGTGAAGAATTCCGAAGGCGGCGCGCGCGTGGCGCACGCCCGCCCCCTTTCCGTCGTCGCATCATAGGCGTCGGGAATCAACGACGGTTTTCGCCCGTATGGTTAACCTGGGGCCGGCCGCGCCGCGGGGTCAGGGCGCGGTGCGAACAACCTCGGCGCCGAGGTCGCGGTCGATCGGTGCCGACTGTCCGGCCGACGAGCTACGGATCGCCGGGGCACCCAGGCGGTCGAGGGTTTCGACCACGAAGTCCCACGGCAGGGCACCGCGGCGGCGAACCCGCTCGTAGTTGGCCGCCGCGTCATAGGTCTCGACCTCGGCCAGGCTGGCGGCGTCGAGGACGCCCATGGCGGCCAGCAGCTGGGCCTGGGCGACGTAGTCGTTGCGGCGGGCCACGGCGAGGCTGATCTCGGCCGAGCGCAGCTCCAGTTCGGCGTTCAGCACGTCCAGCGTGGTGCGCAGGCCGACCTGCTGCTCCTGGCGCACGCCCTCGGCGGCGACCCGGGCGGCGCGCACCGCCTCCTCGTTGGCGGTCACCCCGGCGCGCGACGAGACCAGATTGGCGAAGGCCGCGCTGACCGACTGCAGAACGGAGCGACGTTCGGCCGCGACCTGGGCTTGGGCGGCGGTGGCCTGCTCCAGGGCCTGGGCGACGCGCGAGCGGTTCAGACCGCCCGTGAACAGCGGCACCGAGACCGACGCCCCCGCACTGAAGCGGGTCGAGCGGCTGGGGTCGAAGCCCTCCAGCTGGTCGCTGCCGCCGTAGGAGGCGGTCAGGCTGGCCGTCGGCCCGTAGGCGGCGCGGGCAACGGCGACGCCCGCTTCCGCCTGGCGCTGATTGTAGACGGCGGCGAGGAAGCTTGGGTTGCGCTGCAGGGCCACATCCAGTGCCGAGTCGAAGTCGGCCGGCAGTCCGGCCAGCGGCGTCGGGGCGCGCAGCTCGGACGGGGTCTGGCCCACCACGGCGGCGTAGGCGGCCCGGGAGGTCGACAGCTGGGCCTGGGCCGACGCCAGGTCGGACTCGGACTGCGCGAGGCGGGCCTCGGACTGGGCCACGTCGGTGCGGGTGATCTCCCCGACCTCGAAGCGCGCGTTGGACTCTTCCAGCTGGCGTCGCAGAACCTGCAGGTTCTCCTGTCGCACGCGCAGGATCTCAAGGTCGCGCAGGACGTCGACATAGGCCTGGACGACGGTGACGACCAGCCGCTGCTCGGCATCGCGCAGGGTCTCGCGGCCCTCCAGCACCCCGGCCTCGGCGGCGCTGATGTTCCGGGCCACCCGGCCGCCCGAGTAAAGGGTCTGCCGCAGGCCGATGGAGACCGCACCACTGTCGGTCTCGGTCACGCCACCGGTGGTGATGTCGGTCACGCCGTCCCCGTCGAGGTCGAGGCCGGTGCCCGCCACGTCGCTGCGACTGTAGCTCGCCGTCGCCGAGACATTCAGCTCCGGCCGCAATTCGGCGCGGGCCTGCACAACTGTCTCGTCCAGCGACCGCTGCAGCGCCCGCTGGGCCTGGATGGTCGGATTGGTGCGGTAGGCCAAGGCGATGGCGTCGCGCAGGCTCTCCGCCGACGACGGGGCGGCGAAGAGGCCGGCCCCCAGGGCCAGGGCGGCGGCCGAAACGATCGCGCGGGTGCGGTTCAGCATGTCGTCATCCCATCCGGGGTCCGCACCTCGGCGAACCTGATCTGTCCGGCCGTAACTGCGCACTCCCGCGCCAGCTTGCCAGTTAAGTTTTCGTCACGCGAGCCCGGCCGGGACCAGATCCCGAAGGCGCGCCTCAGAACTCGAATGCCGGCACCGGCCGCAGGGCGGCGAGCATCGGCGGGGCCGCATCGAACAGCTCGCGCCGCGACACGCCCTCGCGTCCTCGCACATACAGCACCGCGCGACCACCGGGCCCCTGGCGCTCCACCACCGCCAGCCGGCCGCCGGGCTTCAACGCCGCCAGCCAGGCCTCGGGCCGGCCCGGCACGGCACCCTCGCTCAGGATCACGTCGTAGTCGCCGCCGTGCGGCGTCGCCAGCGGTGCCTCGACCACGGTCACGCCGGCCCCGGCCAGGCCCTCGCCGACGACCGCCAGCACCGCGGCGTCATCGTCCTGGGCCGTCACCACGCCGCCCAGCTGCGCCGCCACCGCGGCAGCATAGGGCGCGGCCAGGGCCAGCACCCGCTCGCCCGGCTGGATGTCCAGCGCGTGCAGCAGTTTGGAGACGTCGCGCGGCAGCATCAGCCGTCGGCCACCGGCGATTTCCGGCTGCACCTCGGCATAGGCGGCGAAAGCCCGCTCCGCCGCGCAGAAGCGCTCGCGCGGCACCGTCAGCAGCGCCGCCTGCAGGGCGCGGTTGGTCACGTCGTTCACGCGGACCTGGGCGTCCACCATCTGCTTGCGCGCGGCGGCGAAATCCATCAGGGGCCTCGGCTCTCGGAGAAGAATGGGTCGGGGAATCTGGCCCGCTTATAGGAGCGTGCGTTGCGCGCGACAATGCGATCTGATAGCCACCCTCCCTCGCGACGACGCCCGGCCCCCGCGGCCCCGGCGGCCTGATGGCGGAGTGGTTACGCAGCGGACTGCAAATCCGTGTACGCCGGTTCGATTCCGGCTCAGGCCTCCATCGCGAATCAAGCACTTGGCTCCATCGACCCCGGCGCAGTTTGCAGCCCGGCAGCAGCGCACGTCCTGCAGGGAAGCCCCGCCGGCGCTCAGCGGCCCTGCCGAAACCGCTCGCGATACTGGCGCGGTCCGAGGCCAACGGCGCGAACGAAATGATGCCGGAGCGCGCTGACGCTGCCGAACCCCGCCATCCTCGCCACCTCTTCAATCGGGTGCCGGGTCGCCTCGAGCAGACGTTTCGCCTCTCCGGTCCTGACGCCAATGACCCAGGCCCCCGGCGACATGCCGGTCGTCTGGGCGAAACGGCGCATGAAGCTGCGCTCACTCATCACGGCCGTGCGCGCCATCTCGCTCACCGTCCACCGACGCGCGGGCTCTGCGCGGATCCTGTCGAGAAGGGGCGCGAGGCGGCTCCCGGGGCGCCCGGCGACCGGCCGCTCAATGAACTGGGCCTGTCCGCCGTTCCTGTGCGGCGGCATCACGAGCCGCCGGGCAACCGCATTTGCAGCCTCGGGGCCGAAGTCGTTCCTGACGATGTGCAGCATCAGGTCGATACCGGCGGCCGACCCGGCGGAGGTGAGCACGCGTCCCTCCTCGACATAGAGCACCGACGCATCGACGCTGATGGCCGGGCGCGCTTCGACGAGCGCATCGGCATAGCGCCAGTGCGTGGCGGCGCGCCGGCCGTCGAGCAAGCCGGTGGCGGCGAGGACAAAGGCCCCGGAGCAGATCGAGGCGAGCCGCGCCCCCCGGGCATGCGCCGCGATGAGGGCCTCGGTGAGGGCTTGCGGCACGGGAACGTCGGTGCCCTTCCAGCCGGGCACGATTATGAGATCCGCTTCAGCGACGAGGTCCGGTCCGCCGCTGACCTCGATCCGCAGCCCGCCCTAGGCGTCCAGGGGGCCGGGCTCAATGGCGCAGGCGGCGAAGCGGTACCACCCTTCGCCCATCTCCGGGCGGGCGAGCCCGAAGATCTCGGCGGCGATGGCGAACTCGAAAGTGCAAAGCCCATCGTAGACAAGGGCCGCCACCAGAGGCCCGCGAAGGGCGCCGGCAGCGATTGGCGAAATCTGGCGCATGTCTGGCGATCCTGCCACTCCCGAAGGCGAGGGAGAAGGCCGAGGGTTACCCCCGAAAGCTGCAAGGGAGGCCTTCATGTCCACAGCCGTAACCGCGGCGCCCGCCGCCCCCTCCGACGAGGCGAAGGCGCATTTCGCCGATGCCTTCAGGTTCGAGACCGACTGCTGGGACGTGCACGAGGCCCTTCAAAAGGGCGCCGACTTCGTACTGCTTGATGTCCGCTCGCCGGCGCTCTTTGCCGCCGGCCATCTGCCCGGCGCGATCAACCTGCCACATGGCAAGATCGTCGCATCTCGGATGGCGGACTGGTCTGCGGACACACTGTTCGTCACCTACTGCGCCGGACCGCACTGTAACGGCGCGGCGCGTGGCGCGCTTCGCCTTGCCAGCCTTGGTCGTCCTGTGAAGATCATGGCGGGCGGACTGACGGGCTGGCGCGATGAAGGCTTTTCGCTGGCTGAGGCGTCGGCGAGCGCCTGACCTCGCCCGCTCGTGTCAGTCCCGGCGCGAGAGGGCGGCGAGAACGTCATCGGCCAGCGCCGGCAGCAGGGCCCAGGGTTCGACCAGATAGCGCCGCCACATCCGGCGCGGATCGCGCGCCAGCCTGTAGGCCCACTCCAGCCCGGCCCGGCCCATCCAGCGCGGGGCCGCGGCCTGGACCCCGGCCTCATAGTCGAAGGCCGCGCCGACCGACAGGATCACCGCCCGCGGCAGGGCCTCGAGGTTCTCGGCGATCCAGCGTTCCTGCCGCGGCATGCCCATGCCGACGAACAGGACATGGGGATCGAAGGCGCGCACCCGGCCAACCACGGCGACATTGGCCGGCCCGGTGCGGTTCATGTCGTAATAGCCGTCGAGCACATCAATGACCGCGCCCGGATAGCGGGCCGACAGCCGTCGCGCCGCCTCGGCGGCCACGCCCGGCGCCCCGCCGACATACTGCACCCGCCAGCCGTGGCGATCCGCCAGCGACCAGAAGTGCTCTCGCCAGTCCAGATAGGTGCAGCGATGGAAGCTGCGGCTGCGCCCGCCCAGCAGCCGCGCCACCGCCACCAGCGGGCGCGAGTCCACCTCGACCAGTTCGGCCTGGTCGTAGAAGGCGCGCATGCCGGCGTCGCGCGACACCAGATACAGGCTGTGCAGGTTATGGTTGGCGATGACTGTGCGCCGCCGCCCGGCGATGCGCCGGCGGATCAGGGCCATCACCTCCTCGGGCCGCACCAGATCGACCCACTCGCCAAGCAGGCGCGTGCGCTCGCTGACCCGCCGCGCCTGACGATAGGCGGCGCGCGGGGCCCGTCGCCGGTCGGCGAGGCGGGTCGGCGCATAGAGGACGGGGTCCGTCGACATGACGGCCATCCTGCGCCCGAACGCGTCAAGGCGGCGTGGAAGGACGACGTTAACGGGCAGGCGTGACAGGCGTTAACCGCGCAAGGATGCGTTAACCAAATCAGCCCATCGACGACCCGTGTTCCCTGAACACGCCACCATCACCAAGCCTCGATGGCCCGGCGCTCGCCGGGCCTCTTTTTTCTCGCCTGGACGGGCGGGAGCAGTGGGGGGAGGGGGCCGAGTGGCTCCGCGGGTATTAGTATAGTTGAAGCAACTCATACCCTTTCCGACCCCCCATAACCCCTCTACGCGCAATACTCCGCGTAGTTTTGACTTCCAACAGGACAAAAACCTCGCAATACCAGGCACCACCAGCCCGCGAACGAGGTTGGGGATGATGTTGGGGTTACATTGCGACTCGGAAGATTACATCGCCTGAAGGATGCCACCGTACGCTCGGCAGGACCTGGACTAACTACAGACGGAGGCGGCCTATACATCTCGGTCCGGCCGAGCGGCGCCCGGAGCTGGCTGTTCATCTGGCGCCGCGGGCGAAAGCGGTTCGAGATGGGCCTCGGAGGCTACCCCCTCACGACCTTGGCTGAAGCCCGCCGGCTGGAACTGACAACTTAAGTCGGCCGAGCCGAAAACGGCTCTCCCCTTCCCGCTTCAGGCGGCCTGCGTTGCCGCCGTCCAGGCGTCGTTTGCCTGCCCGCGCAGAGTGCGAAGGCCGGCTCGGGAGATCAGGTGGGTCTGCAGATTGAACGCGTTATAGATCGGACCCTGGCTGGAGAGGAAACGCTGGGCTGAGCCTTGCGACTTGAACTTCTGCTGTTTGCGTTCTCGTCGTCGGATCATGAGGTGCGAGTTTTCAGCGCGATTGTTCTCCCGCATTCCACCAGGGCGGTGACGACCCTGCAGATTCAGGACCTTCATTGCCGCCCGATATGAGACCAACTTATCCGTCACGATCGCGTCCGGGTGTACCCCGGTGCTTCGCAGGAGACGACGTAAGAGCTTCAGCGCCGCCTGCTTGTTCCGCCGCTTCTGGACCAGGACGTCGAGCACCTCGCCCTCGTCATCGACAGCGCGCCACAGATACATCCGCCGGCCGCCGATCTTCACGACGACCTCATCGAGGTGCCAACGGCCCGTTGGTGGACAGCGGCGTCGTCGCAGGTTGGCAGCGATCAACGGTCCGAACTTGATGACCCAGCAGCGGATCGCCTCGCGGCTGACCTCGATCCCCCGCTCGGCCATAAGCTCTTCGACATCGCGGATGCTGAGCGTGAAGCGGAAATACCAACGCACCGCCTGCACGATCACGGCAGCCGGGAACCGATGCCGCTTGAAACTGATCGGGCTCATTCCGCCTCCTGGCCATCAGGCCCTGACTGGAGACTTTCTATCGTTAGACTGTCAGCACCCGACCGCCCTCCCCCAAAGACGCCAGCCTTCGAGTATCACGGTTCCGGGGAGTTGGCGCGAATGCACACGCCATCAGGGAAGATGGTTGCTAAGGAAATTTGCGAGCCTGTGCCGGTCAAGCCAGCGAAACGCGCAAGCGGACGATGGCCACGCCGGACGCAATCGCAGCCATGAGACAAGAGCGCCTAAGCGGGGCCTGGCAGCGAGTAGCTCGTGCTACGTCCGCCGGCAGGGCTCTTGACGAGCATGCCCTTGGCAACGAGGGCGTTCAGGTCCCGGGTCGCGGTGTCCTGCGAGGTCTTGGTGATCCTGGCGTACTTGGAGGACGTCAGATGCCCGTCAAACCCATCCAGAAGCGCGTTGACGATACGCCGCTGACGATCGTTGATTTCCTGGGCTCCGTGGGTCTCCCAATAGGCCGCTTTGCGCAGGACGCCGGCCAGTGTTTCCTCGGCGCGGTCGAAGGCTCGGTCAAGGCAAGCCAAGAACCAGAGCATCCAACGGGTGATGTCCAGGTCGCCCTTCTGGGTACGTTCTAGCATGTCGTAGTAGGCGCTCCGCTCGGCTCGAATCTGTGCGGACATAGAGTAGAAGCGCTGCCGCGTGCCTTCTGACCGCGCAAGGGCCATGTCAGCTATCGCGCGAGCCGCGCGGCCATTGCCGTCCTCAAACGGGTGGATGGTGACAAACCAGAGATGCGAGACCGCTGCAGCGAGAACAGGGTCTATGGCCGGCGCGTTATCAAACCAGTCGAGGAATGCCTTCATGGCGGCCGGGACGTCGGATGCCGCTATGGCCTCATAGTGCACCCTTTCGCGCCCAATGGGACCGGACACGACTTGCATCGGTCCGTCACGATCATCGCGCCAGTTGCCGACAGTGATCTTGTTCATACCGCTGTATCCCGTCGGGAAGAGCGCTGCGTGCCAGCCGAACAGACGCTCGGCCGTAAGGGGCTGATCGTAGTTCTGGGTCGCGTCGAGCATCATCTCGACGACGCCCTCGACGTTGCGATCGGCCAGCGTGAGAGCGCCAATGTCCATGCCAAGGCGGCGGGCGATCGATGATCGAACCTGGTCGGCGTCGAGGGTTTCACCTTCGATCTCGGAGGACTTCAGGACGTCCTGCGTAAGGGTGCGTAGAACCGCCTCCTCACGCAGACTGAAGCCGAGAGCCTCCATCCTGCCGATAAGCCGCCCCTGCCGCCGCGAAACGGCGGCGAGCGGCTCGGCTATGGCGTCCATGTCCCACTTGAAGTTGGGCCAGTCGCTATGCTCGTGGATGTAAGTCGGCATATTCGCTGCGCTCCGTGCGGAGAATATGCCGGACAATCACCGCAAAGGCAACCGCATACTCCGCACTTTATGCGGAGTATGCGGCGGGCAATCTCCGCAGGCTCGATGTGCTCAATCGGCTGGTTGCGCATCCGCCACTCATGAGGCGAGCACAACGGCTCGCCGCCATCCCAAAATAACCTCTCCCAGAAAAGCCGCCCCGGCGAACGCGCCCTGCCCGATCGCCCAATCGAGCACAGCCGTGGACTGTAAGTCGTCGCCATGAACGGCCGCATTTGGCCATTTAACTTGCACTCACCCCTTTAAATGGCCACATTTGGCCGATGATAAAAACCCCTCCCGAGATCCTGCTTGAGCTGGCTGGCCGGCTGCGGGACCGCCGGATCGCCCTTGGATGGACGCAGACAGAGGCTGCCAGCCGGGCTGGCGTCGCCCACCGGACCTGGCGTCGCCTGGAGACCGAGGGGCGCGCCTCGCTCAACGACATGGTCCGGGCTGCAGTCGCGCTTCGGTGCGAACAGGATCTCGAAAAGCTCTTCCGGCCTCCCCCTGCGAGCAGCCTTGACGACCTGCTGGCACGGCAGGCGTCCAGTAGCGCTCCAGCCCGGCGCCAGCGTGTGCGCCGCCCACGAAGCCGCACGGCCGGCGCCCCATAAGACACGATCCGGCCACACCCCTTACGGTCAGCGTGGCGTTCGGCCAGGCCCGACCCGAACAGCTGGTTGGACGACCACTGGGTCGCGCCACGGCCCCGCCGGCAGGGTTGCGGTAGCTTCAACAGCGACCATGACCAGCAGGAGATACCCGCGACATGCCCCGTCACGTCTTCACGCGCCAGGAGCTGTACGAGCGGGTCTGGAACGAGCCGATGCGCACCATCGCCAGCAGCATTGGCGTATCGGACGTTGGTCTCGCCAAGGCCTGCCGCGCCGCCGGCATTCCTGTTCCTCCGCGGGGATGGTGGGCGAAGCGCCACCACGGCAAGCCCCTGCCGCCGCGCCCGCCGCTGCCGCCCCGCCCCGAGGGCGCGCAAGTCCGGATCGCTCCGCCTGCCCCGAAGCCCGCGCTGTCCAGGGCCGTAATCGAAGCGGCTGCAGAGGCGATCGAAGGACCGGAAATCCGCATCGCCCAAAACCTGAGAACGCCTCATGCGATTGTCGATGACTGGATCTACCGGGATGCCGAGCGCCGGCGCGACTACCGGCGACGCGGCTGGAGCGTGAGCGGATTTGAGGACCTGACGACGCCGTTGGCGCGACGTCGGCTGCGCATCACGAGCACCCTTCTCAAGGCTCTGGAGGCGCGCGGCTTTGAACTCGCCGAGGACCGCGAGTGGCTCGTCGTCCGACAGGGCAAGGACGCCGTGCTTTTCCGCATTTACGTCCGCAGCAAGGTCATCCATCGCCCTGCAAATCTGGACGAGCTGCGGTGGCAGCCGGAGCGAAAGACAGTCCGCGCGACGGTTCTTTCTGACGAACTGACGCTGAAGATCCGCGACTGGGTCTCGGTCCCGTCCGAGTACAGGGAGCTAAAGACCCCTTTGGAGGCGCAGCTCGCGCAGATCGTCGCGAACCTGGCAGCCGCAGTCGCAGATCAGCGCGTGCGGCGCGAGCAGCGCGAACTGGAACACCAGCGCCGGCTGGAGGCGGAGGCCATCCGAAAGAAGCAGGAAGCCTACCGGGAGGCCGAGATAGCGCTACGACATCGTCTCGAGCGGCAAGCCGATCGCTATGCGAAGGCCCAGGCCGTGCGGGCCTGTGTGGCCGCAGCAGACGCCTCACCAGCAGCTCAGCATCACGACTATGCCGCATGGCGCGAATGGGCCCTGGCGCAAGCCGACGCCATCGACCCGCTCAGCGACGGTTCGATCCCGTTCAGTCGCCTGCCGCCGATCGAGCAGTGGAACTGGCGCGGGTGGTGAATTGGCAAGGGCGAAGGAACTGGTGGCAGACCGCCACGCCTCACTGAGGGTGACACCACGTTGGCGGAGAGGGCTCCACCCTCGTACTGCGGCGTCCTGATGCCCCGCGACCCGCTTCCTCAGCCGCCCGTTCCCCTCCTCCAGCTGCCACGCTCTGCGCACGGCAGTCTATTGGTGTGTCGGTTAAGTCAAATCATCGCGGGCTCGGGATCGAGCAGCTTGCCCTTGAAGGGCGCGACCTTGATCTCCCCTTCCCGGCTGCGGGCCTGGGCGATGTCGTAGCTGTTCTGCATCCGCATCAGCGTATCCATCGACACGCCGAAGGCCTTTTCGATCCGCAAGGCCATCTCCGGAGACAGGTGCGCACGCTCATTGAGCAGCGTCGAAAGCGTCGCCCGCGTCACCCCCAGCACCTCGGCCGCTGCCGTCACCGACAGCCCCAGAGGCTCAATGATCTCGTGCCTCACAAAGCCGCCCGGATGGGCAGGGTTCTTCAAGCGGAAACCAGAAATCGCGTTCATGGCCACCTCCTAGTGGTAATCCTCGTAGTCCAGGTCGATGATCTCGATCTCGTCCTGATCGATCCGAAACGTCATTCGCCAGTTCTTCGTCACGAACAGGCTCCAGGCGCCCTTGCGATCGCCGGTCAGCAGATGCGCTTTCCAACTCGGCACCGTCCGCAGCTCGTCCTCTCGCTCCATGTCCTGGAGGAAAGTCACCATGCGGCGGATCTTGGACACGACGGCGGGCTGCAACCCGCGGGCATCATCGCTTTCGATGAAACGTCGCAATCCCTTGTGGACCACGTTCCTGATCTTCATAGCCCAAGCTATCAAAACAGTTGTTCGGTGTCAAGTGACACCATACGGACCGCCTCTCGCCGAGCCCTTGCCGCCGTCAGGCGGCGAACGCCGCTTCGCGGCGTAAAGGTAATGGCAATCCGGGCGTCCCCCTGACGGGTCGGGCTCTATCGCTGGCGCGACCGAACCCCCTCCCCTCGACTGGTCTGCGCCCTCGAAGTGATCCATCCCCTGGTCTGGTCCGAGAACCAAATGCCCTCGCACCTTCTATCGGGTCGTCGAACCTCCGTTGCCCGGGTCTGCGTGGAACAATCGCTGAGGTCGCTCACGCGTCATCATTGCCCGAGGATGAAACCTCAGGCCGGCCTGCCCACCGCCAGGGCCCACGACGACAGCATTCTGTCCAAAACGCTCCATCCAGTCATCGAGCTGCTCTTCGGACGCACCGATCACGCCCGCGCTCGGCTCAGGCTCCCAAGCCCCTGACGGATCTGTTCCGGCGGCCGGAAACCACGCCAATCCGGCCGCCTCAACCACCTCGATCAGCGCTTTCTGCCGCGCTGCGTTTTCCGAAGCATCGAGCGGCCTGCTGAACGGATTACAGGCCGTGACGATGGCCAATCGTGTTCCCTCCGGCAGTTCGGGGGCCGATGGCATCGGCTTGCCGACGTTCAGAGCGGCCCGCCCGGACGGCAGATCAACCCAGTAGTCTGCGGCTTCGTAGGCGGCGATCAGGTCTTCCGAAATCACGACCGAGTGCTCGGCGAGGCGCTCATTCGGTATCATCTCGCCCACTCCGCGCGCTCGCGCACGCGCTGTCAGGTTAACCGCCTCCGGCCGCAGCTCACCCTGCCCTGCCTTCTCAGGCCGTAGCGGCCACCCATGCGGTGTTCGCTCCGGCGCGAAAGCGGCGGAGAGTGGATCGGTTGATCAGATGTCGCTGGGTGTAGA
>JAPZRF010000035.1 GCA_027531145.1 Brevundimonas sp.
AGAACGCTAACCGGACAGATCGGCCGGCCTGCTGCGCTGGTTGATGGCTGCGCAGGCCGGCCTATTGCCAACCCCACCAACCCAAGCTCAGATCACCCAAGGACTCTCGTTATGGCTGGATGAGAAACGGGGGTCACGTCACCGGCGGTGGCGGTGCGCGAAGAAATACCCAGCTCACAATGTCAAAGCGAAGAAAGCGGACCTCGCAGCGCAATACTCAAACCTAGGTCGGCCCCGTCCTCAATTGCCCAAGAGGCGCTGCGCCAATTCGTCTTTCGGCAACCAGTGTCCGGCCACTAGGACTCCGGCTTGTTGGTGCAGGGCTTTGATGTCCACCAGTGGATCGTTGTTCAACAGGACTAGGTCGGCGCGCATGCCTGGCGCAATGCGCCCGGCATCTTTACATCCGAGAAATTGTTGAGCCGACGCCGTAGCAGTGAGCAGCGCGCGCGCCGGTGATAATCCAGCGTCGACGAAGAGCTCAAGTTCGCGCAGCAAAGAGCGTCCGGGAACGAGGCGGCAGCCAGGGCAATCGCTTCCGGCGAGCAGACCTGCGCGCACGTCATCAAGGGCTTTCACCATTGCCGCTCTGGCGTCGCGGCCCGCACCAAGGACTTCACGTTGCGTGGCCGTGAAAAGCGGTTCGAGGTCGCTTGCCTCAAGCTCATGCTTGAGCCAGCCAGGCAGTTCGTCCGGGATAGGCGCGCGCACCTCATTCATTTCTTCGTCGGTTCGCAATGAGCGTTCTACGACCAGCGTGGGTGCGTTCCAAACACCCGCTTCGGCGGTGCGTTCGGCTAACTCCGAAATCCGTTGCGGCGTGGTGTAGAGCCAACCTTCGAAGCGCGCACGCGGGGTGTCCCTGGATCGGGTGTCTACGGCGAAATCGTAAGACCGGAGGTGCTCGATTGAATCCTGTTTGGCGGCCAGCGCCCCATCCAGTCCTTTCTGAAACGCCACGTGCCCAACGACTGGGATGCCCGTCCTGCGCGCTTCATCAATGATCGCGTCATAAATGTTGGCGTCGATGTCGTTGTAGACTTTGATGAAATCGAAGCCGGCGAGCTTATGTGAACGAACGGCGATGCGGCCTTCCTCGGGTGTCCGCACCAGTTCACCGAACTCGGCTAGCTCCGCGAACGTAAAGCGAGTCTCAAGCACCGGCCCGCAACTTAGAATGCGCGGTCCAATGGTGACGCCGGTCGCAACCTCATCGCGTAGTTTGAGGTGAAGCGGCGTACCAGCCATGTTGCGGATGGTCGTCACGCCACTCGCAAGGCATACGAGCAGAAACTCGCGCGCACGACGCAATGCCTCGTCTTCGTCGACACCAGGAGAGGGCGCGTGAGGCGTTATGTGGACGTGCATGTCGGCAAGTCCGGGGATCAGAACCTTGCCGCGCCCGTCGATCTGGAAAGCGTCGGCCGGCGGCTGCAATTCGTCCGTCGGTCCCAAGTCCTGTATATATTTGTCCCGGACGATGACAGTTTGACGATCCCTCGTTTGACCCGCTTCGACGTCCACGACGCCCACACCAACAAAAGCGATCGAACTCATTGAGGCACCGGCATCGCGTCGAACGCGGACAGAATACGCCTGCGGGCCTCTGCGAGCGCGCCGTGCGATAGATACATCCCACGCGCCCACACTGATGAGAGCGAGCGTGTGGCTCGGATGTCCAGAAGGGGGTCGGCATCGAGCAGGATGAGGTCCGCGAAAGCGCCTTCGGCGACAATCCCGGCTCTACCGGCTTCGCCATGCTGCGCGGCCGCGTTGACGGTCGCGACCTTAAGAGCTTCAAACGGCGAGAATCCGCAATGCATGACGAGGTTCTCAAGTTCCTCGTGCATGGAGAAGCCATCCGCCAAGAATGAGTTCGGGGCGTCGGTCCCCGTGACCAAGTTCACGCCCGCCTCGTGAAGGGTGCGCGCCGCGAGATAGCCGAGCCGCTCCGCGTCATCAGCAAGGGTTTTGAGATGCGGTAGCGCTTTGACGGCTTGCATCGCAGGCGTTGATGTATCCCAAACCTTGTTGATCAAGGGATTGCAGAAAGCCGTGTCCGGGAAGTCGGCCTGGGTCTTATCCTTGTAGAATACGAGTTCGATGCGACCGCCGACGGCCGTGGTGAGTTGGACGCATTTGCCAGACTGTTTGATCTGGCCAGCGAGGCGCTTGAGTCGCGATTCGTCCGAGCGCTCCGCTCCGTCTAGCCAGTGGTAGAGCTCGGCAACATGAGCGATGTCCTGTCGTCCAGCTGCAACAGCAGCATCGACGCCGACCGCGAGCGGAACGTGGCCAACGACTGGAATTCCGCGCGCTTCACATTCTTCCATAAGCGCTTCGTATGCGGCAGCAGGGAGGTTGTTGTAGGGCTTGGCGAAATCGTAGCCTAGCTGAGCAATCAGCTGTGCCGCCTTACGACCACCTTCGGCGTCGCCGCATAGCCAGCTCATCTTGGGAGACTGAATGGGGATTGGGCCATCGATGATTGGCGAGCCGACACGCATGACCGGACCCAACATGCGCCCCGCCTTTACCTCATCACGCAGAAACAGCATGTCGGGATCGCCCGCCATCACTTCGATCCGCGTAACGCCGGCGGCGAGCTGTTGCAGCATCAAGAGGCCTGCGGGGAGAGTGAAGCGTTCCGGCTCGCCGAGCCCAGGAAAGCGCTCCACCATCGTCTCGATCCACATGATGACGGCGGGGTGCGCGTGCATGTCGGACAAGCCGGGCGCAAGGAATTTGCCGGCGCCATCGACTATGCGTGCGTTGGAATCGGGTGTGTATGCGCCGGTGTGTGCTACTGAGAGAATTTTGTCGCCGCGAATGACGACATCATGATTAGGTAGTCTCGTAGGGCCGATCATGGGGATGACCGTTACGCCGCGGATGACGGTCGAGAGCTGGGCATCCGCAGGGGCTACCAAATCGCGCCCTTCGCCTGCGGTCGCGCGGCAATGCGCCGACACTTGCTTTGGCGTGCTGTCGGCGAAGGAGGGAGGCGCCTCGTTTGGCGCCACCGCTTCACAGCGTATGCCGCCCACGAAGCCAAGCGTAAGGGCATGAAAGGGGCAACATACTACGGGCTGTGCGCGCCAAGTGCTTCGGTGTGATTTCACGCTCTTGTCTCCAATGATCCGGACGTTGGGTCATGCACAGGCGCAAGAAAACGGAGATGGCAAAGAAAGAACCTACCGCACACCCGCCTAGTCGGATTGCACAAGTCCGGTCGCCAGTTGGTGTGCAAGGGCGCCGCGCGCTGCGATCGCTAACCGATGGCGGTGATCGAGCGAGATTTGGTCCGAAGGCACAAGCGAAGGGTCGGCCAAGACAGGGTCAGCAGTTGCCAGCTAAGACGATTTGGTCCGACGCTTCGGAAGCGTCCGGGGGCTGAAGGGCGGCGGAAGGCAGGCAAGCGTGTTTTTCAGGAACGCATGGTATGTCGCGGCATCCGATGCGGATGTTGATCGTTCGTTGTTACGAGTTGCGCTCTTGGATGAGCACGTTGTGCTGTTCCGCTCGATGAGCGGAGCGCCGATAGCGCTTGAGGATGCGTGCGCCCATCGAAAGCTTCCTCTTTCAATGGGCCGACTCAAAGACGACGAAGTTGAATGCGGCTATCATGGTTTGCGATATGACGCGGGTGGATCGTGTGACCTGCCCCCCGCCGGTCCCTCGATCATTGTGAGAGCCCGGGGGGTTGGTAGCTGATCTCCAGCGCCGGCGGTAGCGGCCGGCCGGTGGAGCTGATCAGGTTGCGCAGCCGGCCGGCCGCGGGGTTCAGCCGCACG
>JAPZRF010000029.1 GCA_027531145.1 Brevundimonas sp.
GTAGTCAGTTACCTAATTTTCAGGGAAAAAGTACCTGAATTTTACCCCTGATCCCTCCAATGGTCGGCACTTTTTGAGGTCAAAAAAGTCTAAAAGCCTTATCCAACAAGGTTTTTAGATTTATTCAGCAAGCCCTATTTAGGGCTTGCTGAAAAAGCCTGAAATGCCGATAGGAAAAAGGTTTCGACTCAATAAGGTCGAGAAAAAAAGCCCAAAAAAAGGTAAAATACCCTAAAAGCCAGGCACTTTTTTTATTCAGCACAGATGTATCGTATCTCCACAGCAACTCGATCAGAATCCGAATTATTTGAACTGCCCTTTTTTGCCAGAGCAGAAGAGCGAGGAGAAGAAAGGGAGCAGCCCAATGCAGGAAAATTAATATTAGATGCGACTTGTGCGCCTGCCGATATTAAGTATCCTACAGATTTAGACCTATTAAATCAAGCTCATCAAAGCACGGAAAAATCCTAGATTGTCTCTACCAAGAAGCCAAAGAAAAGTTAACTAATAAACCAAGAAATTCCCGAAAAATAGCGAGAAAAAACTATTTAAAAGTCGCTAAAAAACCTCGTCAATCTCCAAAAGAAAGACGGAAAGTCATTGGCTAACAATTGGGATATATTCAAAGAAACTTAGGTTATATAGACCAACTAATTGAATTAGGAGCTTCCTTAACTTGTTTAAGTAAAAGACAATATAAAGTGCTATTAGTCATTGAAGAAGTCTGAAGTCAACAACGGGAGATGTGGTCAGAGAACAAAACAAGGGTTGACCAGATAATTGTCAGTTTAAGTCAACCTCATGTACGTCCTATCGTCAGAGGTAAAGCCGGAAAACTGACGGAATTTGGGGCAAAGCTCTCGGTGTCTTATGTAGATCATTATGTATTTTTACACCGTTTGTCTTGGGAAAACTTTAATGAATCTCAAGCTTTGAAAGCGCAAGTAAAAAACTTTAAAGAGACCTATGGTTGTTATCCAGAATCCGTTCATGTTGATAAAATTTATCGAACCAGAGAAAACTTGGCATGGTGTAAGGAAAGAGGAATAAGATTAAGTAGATTATCCTTGGGAAGACCACCGAAAAATCGAAGCACTGAACTAAAAAAAACAAGCGCAAGAGGACGAGAGTTTTCGCAATGCAATAGAAGGGAAATTCGGATTTATCAAGGTGAAGAATTGTAATGTTTGACTCTCTTGGGTTTAGTGGGTAAAACGTATTCTAAGATACATTCCTCCTAGCGAGGGGGTGGAACGAACCACAAAGGACACCAAGATTGATCGATGCTATGTAAGTTAAACTTATCACACAGAACCTAGAAGAGCCAATGTTTTTTCTCAGAAAAAATTAATTATATATAGAAGTATATGAAGATGTGCAGAGTATCGGCTCTTTGTTAATGTTACAGAGTTTTAAGGAAATGCAGCGAATAGTTCTACTAGATATAGAGTGGGAACTATCTGGGTAGAATACAGCGTTTCTCGGACATATGAGACTCGTTCTTGCATCTGAAATACCTGATTAGCAAGGATTGGTCTGCACTTCACCTTGACGAGAAAGGCTGCGCCTAGATAGTAATTTGTATAGCGAGGCACGAAAAGTGGCACCTTTTCTGAATCCAGTTTTTACTGATATTTTTGATGGAAATCTGCTCGATGATAACATCACTAATGGAACTACTGGTGACGACAATATTGTTCTTGATAATGGTAACGATACTTCTAACGGTCTCGATGGTGATGATCTGATCTATGGCAATGGCGGTAACGACACGCTCTCCGGCGGTGCGGGCAACGATGCACTCGATGGCGGAACCGGGACGGACACGGCGACCTATACAGTGTCACTGACGAAAGAGATGATCAGTAAACAGCCGACTTTCTGGCAGGTGGCCACAGGTACCGCCGAAGGCACAGATCAGCTGATCAATGTTGAGATCCTTGATGGTGCCGAAGCTGGCAAGTTCCTGCTCGTGGGGGGTGGCGGTTTTGCCACGATCCAAGCGGCGATTAACGCAGCGAGTGCGGGTGACACGATCCTAGTGGCGGCGGGTACCTATTCCGAAAATATCACCATCAACAAGTCTCTGACGTTGATCGGCGTCGGCAGCGGCAGTAACGCCACGTCGAACACGATCCTCGCCCCAGCGTCCGGCACGGCGCTGACGGTCACGGCCAGCAACGTGACGATCAACAACCTGCGGATTGCGGGTGCCAGCAATATGTCCACGAGCAACGTCGGCATCTACAGCAACAGCGAGATATCGAACCTCACGTTGAGCAACCTCGTCGTCACCAACCATGGCTACGGTATCACGATTCACAACAATGCCGTGATCAGCGGCCTGACGATGACCAATGTCACCGCGTCCTCCAATCAGATCGGTCTGCGGTCGGCCACGTCGGGTGCGGCCAACAACGTCACGATCACCGACAGTGCGTTCAATGACAACGACTACGGCTGGATGATCAACGCAACGAGCGCACGGACGAATAACCAGAACGACTTCCAGAACGTGACGGTGTCGAACACGACGTTCAACAACAACAAGTTCAAGGGGCTCTATGCCGAGAAGCTGCACAACGCCACGTTCACGGACATCATCGTGGATGGCAGCGGCTATGGCGTGACCAGCCCGAACGGCATCAACGTCAACCTCAAGTACGGTAATTTCGCGAACATCGCCTTCACCCGTCTGACGGTGAACAACTCTGGCACAGGCACGGCGACCGGTGCTGGTGTGGCGATCACGGCACGGAACGATGCGCCGAGCTACAACACGAACCCAGCGAGCCTCTCCGGGCTGTCCCTCACAAACAGTTCGATCACCGGCAGCACCTATCAGCTGTCGATCGCCAACAACATCTCCGGCGTAACTATGTCGGACGTGTCGATTGCCGGGACGGGCGTGGGTCTGCTCTCCTATGGTTCAGCCCAGGGCAACCCCGCGAGCTTCAGCATCGGGAATACGACGTTCGCCTCGACGCTGACGGCCTATGTGGTGAATTCTGGTGCCTCGACCACGATCACCGGCACCGCCGCGACATTTGGCGAAATCGCGGCCGGTGCGACGCTCTCGACCGCCGATGCGTTCACGATCACCGACAAGGTGTTTGATAGCGTCGACGTGAGTACCTATGGCAAAGTGATCCTCAAGGATGGCAACGTCTTCATAACACCAGGCAGCTTCGTGAGTCCAGCGACCCAGGCGAGCGTGCAGAACGCTGTGTCTGCGGCTAGCGCGGGCGACACGGTGTGGGTGCAGACCGGTGCCTACGCGGCGGGCTCGGCCACCGCGACGGTGAACGGCCTGACGGTGAACGTGCCGACGGACGTGACGGGCTTCACGGGCGTGGTACTCGATGCCTCGGTGACCAACGGCAACGTGTCGGTGTCGGGCGACGGGGCTGCGAACCTCACGGGCAACGCTGGCAACAACTTGCTCACTGGCAACGCCAGCGGCAACGTCCTCACCGGCAACGACGGCAACGACACCCTAAATGGTGGCGCGGGTAATGACAACCTTGAAGGTGGCGCGGGTACCGATACAGCGATCTACACTGGTGACTTTGACGACTATACGACCAGTGGCTCGGCCAGCAACTTCACAATCGTGGACAATCGTAGCGGATCCCCCGACGGCACGGATACAGTTCAGAACGTCGAATTCTTGCAATTCGCGGACGTGACGGTTCCAGTCGCTGGCATCTTTAGTACAGTCCGGTTGTTCGACGACAACGACTTTTTGGTGGGCGGTTTCACGACCATCCAGGCGGCGATCGATGCGGCGGACGACGGCTATCGCATCGTTGTCGGAGCCGGGTCCTACACCGAGAACCTCAGCGTCAACAAGTCGTTGACGATTCGTGGTGCGAATGCAGGCACTGATGCGGGCGATACCCGTGTTGCTGAATCGGTTCTGACTGGCGGCATTCATATTCAGGTCGATGGCGTGTTGATCGATGGCATGAAGATCGCAGAAGGCACGACGATCTCCGGAGAGTTGGCGGGGGTCTATGTCCAAGGGAATAACGCAACTGTCGAGAAC
>JAPZRF010000030.1 GCA_027531145.1 Brevundimonas sp.
GTGTGACGGTCTTCGTGGTGCAGGTCGGCGCCGACGTCTGGGTCTTCTCGGACCTCGACGGCACCGGCTCGGCCGCCAACGATGCGATCCGCATCCTCAACACGACCCTCGCCAACGTCGGCGCGGACTCGATCATCTAAGGCGGTTCTCCGGAACCGGACGACCTGGGGGCCGCGGCGCAAGCTGCGGCCCCTTCTTCTTTCGGGGCCGACGCCGCCCGCCCGCCACCGCTCAACCTGGACCGCCATCGCCCGAGTTGGCCGCCGTCAAACCCGGCCCGGATTTCGGTCCGGCTAAGGCGCGCGCCTGCGTGACGGCCACGGCGGGCACCCGAACCAAGGCACCCTCTGCCGGTCAGGCTCTAGGCGCGTTCCCCGCCAGCGGCTAAGGGCGTGGCATGACGCGCGCGGTGATCTATCTGAACCCCGAGGCCTTCGACACGCGGGGCCCCACCCTGATGGGCCGCCACGCCGCGGGGGAAAGCTTCCTGCGCGGCTACCTGCGCCACAGCCGCTCGGAGCGGTTCCACTTCTGGAACGTCGCCGGCCGGCCCCGGGACCAGCTGGAGCCGCTGGTCACGCGCATCTGGCAGGTGGATCGTCCGGTGACCTGGATCGACCAGCTGGACCGGTCCGGCCTGGGCCAGGTCGGCGTGGTGCACTATCCGACGCCGAATCTCGCGCGCGAGGCCTGGCTGCGCCGCGCCTGCGCCCACCCCAAGGCCTATGGGGTCAGCGGCATCACCCATACGACGGCCGAGCACGCCCTGATGGACGCCATAGGCGATCTGGTCAGCGGGCCGATAGAGGCCTGGGACCGGCTGATCTGCACCTCCAGCGCCGTCCGGTCCGCCACCGAGTGGCAGATCAACGCCGTGCGGGACGACCTCGAGCGCCGCCTCGGGGCCCGGCACCTGCCGGAGCCGCAGCTGGTCACCATCCCGCTCGGACTCAATGCCGACGATTTCGCGCCCGATCCCGAGGCGCGCGCTCGCATCCGCAGGGCGCATGACATCCCGGACGAGGCGGTGGTCGTGCTCTACGTCGGCCGCTTCAGCGCCAAGAACAAGATGAACCCGGTGCCGATGGCCCTGGCGCTGGAACAGGCCGCCACGGCCGCAGATCGCCCCGTCGTCTGGTTGAACGCCGGGTGGGGCGAGGACTTCCATGCCCAGGTCAGCGCCCTGTGCCCCGGCGTGCGCTACATCACCCTCGACGGCCGCAGCCCCGAGGTGCGCTTTCCGGTCTGGTCCGCCGGCGACATCTTCCTGTCCCTCACCGACAATGTGCAGGAGACCTTCGGCCTCACGCCGCTGGAGGCCATGGCGGCGGGCCTGCCGACCGTGGTGTCTGACTGGAACGGATACAAGGACACGGTCCGCCACGGCATCGACGGCTTCCGCATCCCGACCTGGGCACCGCCGCCGGGGTATGGCTACGATCTCGCCGTCCGATACGCCTCGATGGCGCTGGCCTATCACGACTATGTGGGGGGCGCGAGCCAGCTGATCGCCGTGGATGTCGGCGAGGCGGCGCGGGCGCTCGGCGACCTGATCCAGAACCCGGACCTGCGCCGGCGCATGGGCGACGCGGCCCGTCAGCGGGCGCGGGAGGTGTTCGACTGGGCAGCCATCATTCCCCAGTACGAGGACCTGTGGGACGAGATGAACGCCGTGCGCGAGGCCGCCGGTCCGGATGCCCGGGTGATGCGCGAACGCCAGCCGAACCCGCGACGCCCCGACCCCTTCACCCTGTTCGGCAACTATCCGACCGAGGCGCTGCGCGGAGACGGCCGCGTCGCCGCC
>JAPZRF010000046.1 GCA_027531145.1 Brevundimonas sp.
CGCCTTCCGCGACGCCGCCGTCGAGAAGCTGCGGGTCGAGGCCGAGGCGGCCGAAGCCCGCGAGCAGGCCGAGATCGAGCGCAAGCGCAACCTGACCGCCACCGAGGCCCAGGCCGAGGCGCAGGCGCTGGTGGTCAACGGCCTCGCCGACGGTCTCTCGCGCCTGAGCCAGGGCGACCTGACCTGCGCCATCACCGCCGACTTCCCCGGCGAGTACGCCAAGCTCAAGACCGACTTCAACGCCGCGGTCGAGCAGCTGCGCGACGCCATGACCGTGGTCCTGGGCAACATCGGCGGCATCCGCTCGGGCTCCAGCGAGATCAGTCAGGCGGCCGACGACCTGTCGCGCCGGACCGAACAGCAGGCGGCCTCGCTGGAAGAGACGGCGGCTGCGCTGGATGAGATCACCGCGACGGTGAACCGCACCGCCTCGGGGGCCCGCCAGGCCTCGGACGTGGTCCAGGCCGCCCGCGGCGACGCGGAATCCTCCGGCACCGTCGTGCGAGAGGCGGTCACCGCCATGGGTGCCATCGAGAAGTCAGCCAACGAGATCAGCCAGATCATCGGCGTGATCGACGAGATCGCCTTCCAGACCAACCTGCTGGCGCTCAACGCCGGGGTCGAGGCGGCCCGGGCGGGCGAGGCCGGTCGCGGCTTCGCCGTGGTGGCCACCGAGGTCCGCGGCCTGGCCCAACGCTCGGCCGAGGCGGCCAAGGAGATCAAGGCCCTGATCACCACCTCCACCGCCCAGGTCGGCAGCGGGGTCTCGCTGGTCGGCCAGACCGGCGAGGCGCTGCAGCGCATCGTCGACCGCGTGGCCGAGATCGACACCCTCGTCTCCGAGATCGCCGCCTCGGCCCAGGAACAGGCCATCGGTCTCGGCCAGGTCAATACGGCCGTCAACCAGATGGATCAGGTGACCCAGCAGAACGCGGCCATGGTCGAACAGACCACCGCCGCCAGCCACAGCCTGTCGCGTGAGGCCGAGGCCCTGGCCCAGTCGGTCGACCGCTTCAATGTCGGCGGGCCCGCGGCCCGCAGTGCCGGCTTCGCGACGCCGGCCCCGACCGCCGCGGCCCCCGCGGCCCGGGCCCCCACCCGGCCGGCTCCGCGCCCCGCCGCCGCCCCCGTACCCCAGCTGCGAACGACCGGCCACGGCGGTGCCGCCCTCAAGGCCCAGCCGGCCGCCAGCGAAGACGGCTGGGAGGAATTCTGATGGC
>JAPZRF010000028.1 GCA_027531145.1 Brevundimonas sp.
CCGTTGACCACCAGCGCCTGCGCCTCGGCCTGGGCCTCGGTGGCGGTCAGGTTGCGCTTGCGCTCGATCTCGGCCTGCTCGCGGGCTTCGGCCGCCTCGGCCTCGACCCGCAGCTTCTCGACGGCGGCGTCGCGGAAGGCGACCAGCGCGCGCGCCATCTGACCGAGCTCGTCGCGCCGGGCGTCGGCTGGGATCGCCACGTCGTTGTCGCCGCCGGCCAGCCGCCGCATGGCGTTGGTCAGGGTGGTGAGCGGCCCGGTCACGCCGCGGATCACAAAGGCCGTGGTCAGGCCGACCATGATCAGGGCCGCCAGACCAAGGACGGTGTTGAAGGTATTGGTGAAACCGAATAGCTGCTGGGCCTTGGCCCCGTCCTCGCCGGCGACCCGGACCTGCAGGTCGATGAGGCTGCTGACGGAAGCCGTGACCGGGTCGATCGTCGGGTAGAGTCGGGTGGTGGCGAACTGTTCGAGCGCCGCCCGGTCGCCGGCGCGAAGGATGTTTTCAAGGTCGGCGACGGCGGCGTCAGCGGCCGGGATGTTCTGGCCCGCGGCCTCGACCAGTTCCTGCTCCTCCGGGGTCAGCCGGGTGGCCTCGTAGGCGCTCCAGTTTTCGTCGATCGCGCGTTTCGCATCACTCAGGCTTTCAAGCGCCTCGGGGAAGGAGAACTCGCCGGACCGGGCCTTGTGGGCCGCATCCACGATGTTGACCGCATACATATCGCTGACGATCTTCAGCTGCTTCAAAGGTACGACGCGGTCGGCGAGGATGGTGTCGAGCTGTCGGCTGCCCTGCCAGCCGGCGTAGCCTGCGCTCCCTGCAATCGCCACCACGGAAATCCCGAGTACCAGGAGGGCCATGAGAAGGCGGAACTTGACGGACATCGGCGGTCGCTCCGTGATTCTTAAGTCTTGGGGGCAGAATGCGTGCCAATGCTTAATCGGGCCCTAATCCCGCGTGGCGGACGGGGCGACGGCGAAAGCTTCGGCTGTGACAAGCGCCCTGCAGGCTGTTTCGAACTGACAAGTCGTGCGCCTGTACGACCCTCCGGCCTCCTGCCGTACGTGAGCATCGCTCTGCGGGGGACTGCTCATCCAACGGGGCAGAGAAAAGTCATTGGGCGAGAAGGCGGGAACGATCACCTCAAGCCCGATCGGTTGAGGCGGAATCGCTTCACGGCTCCGCCGATCCCGTGGATCAGGCTCCCGTCTCAAGCCGGACCGAAATCCAGGGCAGGGTTGCACCCTGTCCGGGCCGGCCGGTTCCGGTCTCTTCCCGCGGCCTGGAAGTCAGAACCGGATCCCGTGTTGTCGGGCGGCCTGCTGTGCCTGTTACCCTTCATGCTCCAGCCACCATGGTCGAGGTGCATGATCCGGCGATCCTGTGCGAAAGATGATTCAGGAGAGCGCTGGCCGGTGTATCGACGCGCGATTTCAGCCTGCACGATCACGATCCGACATGCTTTGATATACGGGATGTCTATGGCTGGGGCGACTGCGACGGGGCCGTTCCCTGCGCCGCCTCCGGAAGCCCCGGTAATCGGGTTCAACAGATGAAAGGTTTGTCGCCTGACATCTGCGCCATGTTCCAGCCCTTTGGCCGGCGACTCCCGCGGGAGAGATGATGCGCACGACAGACGACCGGCACTTCGCCGCGCTGCACACCGTCCCTCTCCCGATCGTGGACATGCCGGGGCCCATGGCCGTGTCCAATTGCGAGGGTGCGATGCGCGGGATCGACATCGAGGATGACGATGACCCGGTTCACGCTGACCGGATCCGGGTACAGCAAGCCCGGACCAGCCTGGTCCGCAACGCCGTGAAGGCCTTGTCCGGCCAGGCCGCCCGGCGCGTAGGTTTGGGCGGCCGACGCCTCGACTGCCGGCGCTGCGCACCCGGCGTCGAGGACAACTGGCCCGAAGTCACCCCCGACCGTGTGGATGCCATCTCCCGCCCGTTGATCTCCACCAGGCTGGCCGGCACGGGCTTCGGCCTGTCGGTCACGCGGAGGATCATCGAGGCCCATGGGAGCATCCTGGACGTGGATCACGGCCCACCCGGCGGGGCCGCCTTGCACTTCACCCTGCCCGGCGAGAGTGCCAGGGAGGCCGCCGCATGACCCATCCCGTGTTCGTCATCGACGACGATGACGCCATGCGCGACGCTCTTGTGGAAATGCTGCGCGCCGAGGGCATCGGCGCACGCGGCTGGGCCAGCGGCATGGACTTTCTCGAGCAGCTGCCCGATTCGCACTCCGCCTTTGTACTCACGGACGTGCGCAGGTCCGGACTGTCAGGACTCGACCTGGCGCATCGACTGCTCGGCCTCAAGGGCGAGCGATGGCCAATCGTGGTGATCACCGACCACGCCGACGTCAACACTGCCGTGGCCCTGATGAAGGCGGGCGTCGTCGACGTCATAGAGAAGCCGTTCGATCCGCAGCGGCTGATCGAGGCCCTTGGGACCGCGTTCAGGCTGATCGAAAGGCACCGAAACCGGGCCACGGCGGCCGAGGCGGTGCGTCAGGGACTGGCCCGCCTGTCCCCGCGCGAACGCCAGGTCTTCGATGCCCTCGTCGAAGGACGCTCCAGCAAGGAGATCGCCGCCACGATATCGATCAGCCCGCGGACGGTTGAGATCTTTCGCTCCAACGTCATGCGCAAGATGGGCGCGGCGAACCTTCCGGCCCTGATTCGCATGTCGCTGCACATGGATCAGGCCTGACTCCGCCACTGCGCCCTTCAAGGCTCCAGCTCGATGTCCCAGTACAGATAGTCCAGCCAGCTCTGGTGCAGGTAGTTGGGCGGGAAGCGCCGCCCCAGGTCCTGCAGCTGCCAGGCGCTGGGCCGCACCGGCCGGCGACGCACCGGCATCCCCGCCTGGGCCGGCGTTCGGCCGCCCTTGCGCAGGTTGCACGGCGAACAGGCGGCGACGATGTTGTCCCAGGTGGTGCGTCCCCCGCGCGAGCGCGGCACCACATGGTCGAACGTCAGGTCGCCCTGGGCACCGCAATACTGGCAGCGGAAGCCGTCACGCAGGAACACATTGAAGCGGGTGAAGGCCGGCGACCGATCCTGGTCGATGTAGCTCTTCAGCGACACCACGCTGGGCAGCCGGAACTCCATCGAGGGGCTGCGCACCACCTTGTCATAGGTCGAGACCACATCGACCCTGTCCTGCCATACCGCCTTGACCACCTCCTGCCACGGCCAGATCGAGAGGGGATAGTAGGACAGCGGCCGGAAGTCGGCGTTGAGCACGAGCGCGGGCCAGCCCGACGGGGGATTGACGAGGACCTGCATCAGGTCCGTCCCGCGCCGGCGGCGCTACGGCAGAGAGGCGACGTGACGCGACTGAAGGCAGATCTCCTTCGGGGTACGGTCAGGCAAACGCCTTTGCATAACCGGGATTCGGTGACGGGGCCATGACGCGGGCGGGGGCCTCGGGCCGGTTCCGGCCGGCTTGCCCTCGCGGGATCAGGCCCGGTAGCACTGATGTGACCGCCAACGTCCGGCTTGCCCGAGAGACATCGGGAAATGTCACGCCGCGGGCGCCGGTTCCCTCAGTCGACGCGGCCCTTGGCGAACCCTCGCCAGACGTCGTCATAGTCCAGCTGCATCTGCGGCGTCTCCATGGCCCGGGCGGTCGGCCGGATGACCCACCGCGTCTCGAACATGAAGGCGAGGGTATTCTCGATCCTGTGCGGTTTCAGCTCGGTCGCCACCGCCTTGTCGTAGGACGCCTGGTCGGGGCCGTGGCCACTCATGCAGTTGTGCAGCGAGGCCCCGCCGGGGGCGAAGCCGCCCTCCTTGGCGTCATAGGCACCATGCACCAGTCCCATGAACTCGCTCATCACGTTGCGGTGGAACCACGGCGGGCGGAAGGTGTCCTCGGCCACCATCCAGCGCGGCGGGAAGATGACGAAGTCGCAGTTGGCCGTGCCCGGCGTGTCCGACGGGCTGGTCAGAACCGTGAAGATCGACGGGTCCGGATGGTCATGGCTGACCGTGTTGATGGTGTTGAACCGGCCCAGGTCATAGCGGTAGGGCGCGTGGTTGCCGTGCCAGCCGACCACATCCAGCGGGCTGTGGTCGAAGGTGGTGGCGTAGAGTGCGCCCTGGAACTTCTGCACCACCTCGGTCGGCCGGTCGACGTCCTCGAACCAGGCCACGGGCATCTCGAAGTCGCGCGGATTGGCCAGGCCGTTGGCCCCGATCGGCCCCAGATCCGGCAGGCGGAACGGGGCACCGTAGTTCTCGCAGACATAGCCGCGCACCGGCCCCTCGACCTCGACTCGGAAGCGCACCCCGCGCGGGATCACCGCGATATGCCCCGGCGGGGTCTCCAGCACGCCGAACTCGGTCTTCAGGATCAGCGTCCCTTCCTGCGGCACGATCAACAGCTCGCCGTCGGCGCAGTAGAACAGCCGGTCCACCATCGACCGGTTGGCGACGTACAGATGGATCCCCACCCCGCCCTGGGTCGCGGCGTCGCCGCAGCCGCCGTAGGTCACGAGGCCCTCGACCCAGTCGGTCGGCGCGTCCGGCAACGGCAGCGGGTCCCAGCGCAGGCGGTTCGGGCTGGGCGGAACCTCGTCGAACGGACCGGAGCGCAGCTGACCCTGGGGGAACGGCCGGTAGGGCGGATGCTGGGCGCTGGGACGCAGCCGGTACAGCCAGCTGCGCCGGTTCTCGCTGCGCGGCGCGGTGAAGGCCGTCCCCGACAGCTGCTCGGCGTACAGGCCCAGCGGGTGCCGCTGCGGCGAGTTGCGGCCGACCGGCAGGGCCCCGGCGACCGCCTCGGTCTCCACATGGGCCCCGAAGCCGGTGATGTAGGTGGGCGCGTCGGATCGCGTCGTCATGGGCGTCTCTCCTTGCGGAGGGTTCTAGCGACCACGGCGGAGGCCCACAATGCGACCGCCCCGCCCGGGAGAACCCGGACGGGGCGGTAAACACACGACGCTGACGCCCTGATCAGAAGCGGGCGGTCAGGCTCACCGACAGGCTGGAACCCAGATCGTACTGGTTGATCCGGATCTTGTTGCCCAGCTCCTGATACTCGTCGAACTCGGTGCCCAGCAGATTGCGGGCCTCGACCGCCAGGCCAAGGTCACGGCCCATGGCCGTGAAGTCCTTGCGATACACGAGGTCGAGGAACACGCCCGGCTCCTGGATGAAGTCGGGCAGGCGGTTGCCGCCGAGGCCCGGACCCCGCGCCGTGATGCGGTCCGAGACATAGTTGACGATCAGGGTCGCCTGCGAGCGGGCGTTGTCGTCTTCCCATCCGAGCTGGAGGTTGGCCACGTGCTCGGACTGGCCCTGCAGTCGGGCTCCGTCGGTCAGGTAGAAGTTGGCCGGCTCCGGAATGCCCCGACCGCCAAGGGTCAGGACCCGGTCACCCGCATCCACCTGGATCTCGGAGTCGGTGAAGGTGTAGTTGGCCTGGATCAGCCAGCGTTTGTCGGCGATGAAGGGCAGGCCGGCCTCCGGAAAGTCGAAGTACTTCTTCCCGTCGATCTCGAAGCCCATCAGCGTCGCCTGCGGCGCGTTCAGGAAGGTCTGCTGGTACTCCAGAAGGGCGACTTCATTGATCGTCGCCTCGACCGGGTTCTTCAGCTCCTTGTAGAAGATGCCGGCGGTCAGGTACTGGCCGCGCTCGAAGTACCATTCGACCCGCGCGTCATAGTTCGTCAGCTCGGTGTCGACGAGGTAGGGGTTGCCGATGAAGCGACGGTCAGTCTCAGGATCGGTGTAGGCCTGCGGGGCCAGTTCGCGGAACTGCGGCCGGCCGATGGTCTGGGACGCGCCAAGGCGCAGCTGCAGATCCTCGGCGAAGTTCCATGTCAGGGTCGCCGCCGGCAGCCAGTACTGCTCCTCGATCGAGGTCGGGGTGAACAGCAGGCCGGTGTTCAGCAGGTCGATCGGGATGACCCGCTGCTCGGCGTCCTCGTAGCGCACGCCGGCCGAGACGCGGACCAGAGGGATCACCTCGACGTCGGCCTGGACATAGGCGGCGTTCACCGTCAGCTCGCCCCCATAGGCGGGGGCGCTGGCGGCGTTCGTCGATTCCCGGATCACCAGGGTGTTCGGGTTGATGTTGAAGTCCGAGAACAGGAAGTCGACCCGCGACCGGACCTGGCTGTCGGTCAGGCCTCGCGGCGCGACAAAGCTGAGGTCACGACGCTCCGAATCACGGGTGTTGTCGAGCCAGGCCACCCCGGCCGAGAATACCGCGTCACGGGCGTCCGACAGGGGCAGGGTGTAGCTGACATCTGCCCCGGCCGAGTACAGTTCGTCGTTCAGCTCGCTGAACGAGATCAGGTTGGTGTCGATGTCGTGGATGAACGCACCGTCCGCAGCCCGGCCGTAGCCGAACTGGGTCTCGTAGGGAGCGTCGCGTTCCGACACGGCGTAGGATCCGCGCCAGCTGACATCCAGGGCACCGTCGAGGAAGCTGTGCTCGCCGGCCAGCTGGGTCGAGAACAGCTGACGGACGAAGTACTCGGTGAAGTCCTGACGGACCTCGCCGCCGAAGGCCAGGTTGAAGCCTTCGCGGCTGCGGGCTTCCTTGGTCGTCGAGCGGACGAAGAAGTTGGTCCACCTGACCTCGTGGTCGAGCGTCGAGAAGGCGATCGAGGTCAGGGCGTTCAGCTGCACGTCGTTCTGACCCGACGCGAACTCGTAGGCGGTGCCCGCCTCAAGGGCACCACCGTCCAGCAGGCCCGCCTCCTGGAAGCCCTCGCGGGCTGTCCAGCTGTTCGAGTAGCCAGCCACGGCGATGATGCCGATCGTCCCCATGCCGGTGTCATGCGAGAAGCCGCCCTCAACATCGAGGCCCCAGTTGACCGGCGACTCGTCAAACTGCAGCAGGCGCAGCGGCGCGTTCACCAGCGACTGGCCGATCAGCTGCAGCTCACGGTCGCTGAAGTTGCCTTGGCCGATCTGACGGCCACGGGCGAAGGCGATGGCCAGCGGGCCCGGCACGTCGCGCACGCCGGAGTCAAAGCCGGTCCAGTCAGACTGGGCCCCGTAGTAGGTCAGGTTGTCGCGACCGGTGGTCTCGGAGTTGTAACCGATCCCGCCGCTGAAGTTGAAGAACGGCTCGTTCGGGGCCTTGACCGTCCGCAAGTCGATCACGCCGCCGCCGAACTCACCCGGGTAGTTGGGCGAATAGGTCTTCTGGACAGTGACACCGCCGAGGATGTTGGACGGGAACAGGTCCAGCGGCACGACGCGCTGCAGCGGCTCGGGGCTGGGCAGCGGCGAGCCGTTGAGCAGGGCCGAGGAGTAGCGCTCGCCGAGGCCGCGCACATAGATGAAGCGGTCCTCGACGATGGTCAGGCCGGTGACGCGGGTCAGGGCCTCGGCGGCATTGGAGTCGCCGGTGCGCTGGATGTCTTCAGCCGTCAGGAACGCGGCGACCTCGGAGGTCTCGCGCAGCGGCTCGGGAATGAAACGGCCCAGCACCACGATCTCCTCGACCGTGGCGACGTCGTCCTGGGGATCCTGGGCGGGGGCGGTCTGGGCGGCGGCGAGGCCAGGCGCGATCATCGCGGTCGTGGCCAGCAGCAGTCCGCTCAACGAAAGCGAAATTTTGTTCATGATCTGCGCCTTGCGAGAGAAACAACGGAAGGATGAAGGGCGGCGGGTCGCCCCGCCGCCCCAGGCTTCATCCTCAGCAGTTCAGACCGGCGGTGAGGCCGCAGGTCCAGCCGCGCCACCAGGTGTCGCTCTGGCTCTGCACCGCCCCGATGTAGGTCACCGGCACGAAGTAGGGATCGATCGACGGCGCGCCCGTCACCGTCACCGCGTTCTCGTTGGCACCGTTGATGAACTTCAGGTCCTGGTTCGAGATCGAGGTGCCCGAGGCCGGAGCCTGCAGGGTCGAGGTCCCGTTGGAGGTGTTGTTGGTGCCGGCGTTGAACACGCCCGGCACGTTCGCCGCCTGGCCCGACTGCGTGCGGTAGGGGATCGCGCACGACATGAAGACCGAGCGGAACACCGGGGCCACCGAGATGGTGTCGGCGTCGGACAGGTCCAGACAGCCCGAGACCGAGCCGGTCGGGTTGGTGAAAACCGAGTTGATCACCGTGGCCTTCGAGCCGGAGTCGAAGTGGGCGACGGTGTGCGCGTTGATCGTCGACTGGCGGCCGACGAGGGTGTAGTTTGAAATCTTCGGCTGCGAGTTCAGGCGCGAGGCCAGCGGCACCGAAGTCGGGGCGGCGGAGAACTCGAAGCCGGCCGAGCGGCTGGTGCCGGTCGTCGGACGCTGGGTGACGATGCCGAACTGCGAGGCGCCGCGCCAGCCGGTGTCGGTGTCCAGACCGTCGTCGTCGGCGCCGTTGATCACGATGTAGCGCAGGTTGTGCGTGCCGCCGAAGATCTCGATGCCGTCATCCGAGCTGTTGTAAACTTGGATGTACTCGATGACCGTGCCCGAGCCGACGCCGGCCGTGGTCAGGCCCTGCAGCTCGTTGCCCGGCGACACCTCGAAGCCCGAGAACCTGATCTGGACGTAGCGCAGACGGCCCGAGCTGTCGGCCGGGGTGTTGCCGCCGTAGGAGGCCTGGGTGCCGCCCTCGACGAAGCCGGTGCAGGTGACCGGCGCGGTCAGCTGGCAGTTGGCCTGCGGCGCACGGCCGGCCAGCACGATGCCGCCCCACTGGCCTTGCGAGTTCTCGGTGGTCTGGCCCTCGATGTTCTGACGGCTGGTGAAGATGATCGGGTTGGTCGCGGTGCCCTCGGCGAACAGCTGCGAGCCGCGGTTCACGATCAGGGCGTCCGAGCCCTGCGAGGCGAACAGGCGCACGCCCGGATCGATCGTCAGGATGCCTTCCTGGCCGCCCGTGCCGGCGATGCCGCGGTCGACGCCGACCTGAACGACGCCGTTGATGGCGTACACTAGGCCCGAGGTGTTCGGCAGCGCCAGGGCGCCGACGATCAGGTTCGGCAGCTGGCAGGCGCGCAGGGTGCCGTTGGCCACGGTGCCGACGTTGGTGGTGCCGGTCGGGCAGCTGGCGGCCGGGGTGCCCGGGGGCGGTGTCGTGCCGCCGCCGGTGTTGCCGCCGCCGGTGTTGCCACCGTTGCCGAAGTTGCCCTCGCCCGGCGAGGCGACTTCAGCGCCGCCGCCGCACGCGGCCAGCGCCAGGACGGCGCAGCCGGCCATCAGAACCTTGGTCAGTCGAAGCATCGATGTTTCCCCATCGCTTGAAAGATCGGGTCACCGCGCGACGGACGACGCACCCCAGCAACCCTGGGGACGACTGACTAGACCTTGTGTGTAATAGAGGCGTGACAATGGCGGAAATGTTGCGTCACAATCCTTGTTGGGATCGACCGTAATTGAATACTAACATATCTGTTGCAAAAATTACATTCTGTATTCTGTCTATATACAGGAGCCGCAGAGCCTCGCACCGCTTGCGGCACCCAGCCCCGCTAGCGGCCGTGCGGGCCCCCTTGCGAGGGCCGCGTCGTCCGGCTATAGCCCCCGCTCCCGATCCGGCGCGGCCGGACCGCTTGGCGGACGCGTAGCTCAGCGGGAGAGCACTACGTTGACATCGTAGGGGTCACAGGTTCAATCCCTGTCGCGTCCACCATTCTTTTCAAGGGGTTAGGCTCGTCCCTGCTGGGGCACCCCCCCCTGTTATCCCCCCAGATATCTACGGCGAAAGCCCGATCGCGGGCCGTGGAGGGCTGCCGTGCTAGCCATGCACACCTATCCGCATTTAGGCCATCGGCCCACTCAATGTGGGGGAGCTGGCGGCTGGGGGCGGGCTCGGGCGCGCACCCACGTGGTCGGGACGACCGGTGAAGCTGGTAGTGTGAGCCCCAAACTCCGCGTGGTTCCAGCAGCGGCCGCTGAACCCCAGCGCTCATGTTTAGGGCAGCCAGCGAATTGTCTTGTCGGCCCACCGCGAGCTCGCGTGATTCTGCTTCATGCATTCACAGTGAGGACGCATGGACACTCTGAACAAGCTCACGGCCGAGGTGCTTGACGCGGGCGGCCGTCCTGTCGGCGCGCAACGACGCCCTGGCCAACATCGCCATCATCGGCGCGGGACTGGTTACCGCCTTCGTCTGGCGCTCGGCGTGGCCGGACCTGATCGTCGGCCTGGCGATCGCCGCCCTCAACGCCGACGCCGCCCGGGAAGTCTGGGAGGCGGCGCGTCAGGAGCATGACGCGGCCGCTTGACGTCAGGAAGCGGGGGCGCTGGCAACAGCTTCGGTAGTTTGCCGCTCAGTGCGTCATTGATTTTCAGACAAACTGTCAAAAAGCGCCCTAACTAGATTTACTGACCTGCGCATGAATGTCTTTGTTTCAACAATACAAGAATTTTTTCATAGGAATTTTCCAATAATAGAGCACAGAAGCGGGCATATCACCAGTTGTCGCTTTAATGACTTGCTAACCCTAATTTTCACCACGGTCCTGTGGGAAGGTTGGTTCGCAGCCGTCCATTTCGGGCAGTCTGCTTAGGCGGGGTTAGCCCCCCGGAAGGGATCAGTCATGCAGATACAAGCAAGCCAGGGGCCTTCCCCTGGCGGGCCAGGGCAGATGCTCTCGGCCCTCTTGGGCAAGGCCGGGGGCGTAGGCGCCACCGGACCTGCCGGAGCCCAGCCGCCACAAGGTGGACCGGGCGGAGCGGGGCCCACAGGCGGTCCGCAGGGCCAGAAAGGACCACCGCCGGGTCCGGCGGGCGGGCGGCTGACGTCCGGTACGATGTCAGCACTCTTGAGCGCTCAGGACATTGGCCCCGACAAGCTCGGGGACGGCGCGGATCCGGTCAGCAAGCTCTTGAAGGCCGCAGATGCCGACGGGAACGGCGGTCTCAGCACTGAGGAGCTGAGGTCGATACTCGGTGACGAGGCTCCCGATGACATCAGCGAGAGCCTCGCCAGGATCGACCGGGACGAAGATGGTGAACTGAGCGCCGAGGAAATCGGCGGCGCCCTCAACGAAATGCGCAAGGGCGGACCTGAAGGTGCCGGATCCGAGTCAGCCCCGAGGCCGCCCCCGGCAGTCGGGGGCCTGCAGAACCTCCTGACGGCCACGGTCCCCGATGACGCGGACAACAAATTGGGATGGTGGATGACGGCGGCCTGATACTCCCCGGGCTGAACCCCGGCGGCGGGACCTCCTCAGCGGTCGCGCCGCCGGTCCGCGTGGCGAGTCTTCAGGCGGCGAGTCCGGAGGGCTTTACCGATCTTTGATGTCCACGGTCTTTCCTCATTTCGCGCCCAGGATGATATTAGCGCGCCTTCAAGGGAATACGCGGAATGAGGCTCCGCCTCGCCCATCAGGTGTTTCTGCTGATCATGGTCGCCGCCGTAGGGACTACGACGGTCATGGCCCTGGCGTTGGCCCTGAACCTGAGACAGGGTTTCCAGGACTATCTGCTTGCGCGGGACCTCGCTGACCTCAAGGCCTATGTCGCCAACCTCGAGCGCAGGCTCTCTGCCCTGCCAGGTCCGATCAGACTGGCCGACCACCCGGACCTGCTCCGGGGCCTGCCCGGTCTTGACCTGCCCATAGAGAACCGTCCGGATCCGCCGCGCCCAATCCCTGGGGCGCCTGAACGACTCGCCCCACCCATGGAGTTCGCGTCGCGCCTAGTGGTGCTCGATGACCAGGGCCGGACGTTACTGGGTCCCTCGGGTGCGCTTCCGATCGCCGATCACGCCGTAATGCCGAGGGCGCCCATTGTGGTGCGGGGGATGCAGGTCGGCGAGGCCCGCCTCATCCTGCCGCCACGACTGTCCACGCCTGCCGATGCTGGCTTCCTGGAGCGCCAGCTGAGGCATGTGATCCTGGCCGGCGCATTGATCCTCGGGGTGGGGAGCCTGGCGGCGTTCTGGATCGCACGGGCCGCGGGAGGAAGCCTTAGGGAGATCCGGCGGGTCACCGACTCCATTTCCAAGGGCGAATTCCGGACCCGGCTCCGGGAGCAAGGACCCGTCGAAGTGGCCGAGACCTTGGGCAACATCAACAAGATGGCGGCGGAACTCGAAGCCATGGACGCAGCGCGGCGACGCGGGTTGGCGGAGATCTCGCATGAGCTGCGCACCCCACTCACCGCCCTTCGCGCCGAGATCGAGGCCCTGCAGGATGGCGTTCGTCCACTGACGCCAGACGCCATCAGATCCCTGGCCGAAGAAGCCGCCCGCCTTTCCGGGCTCCTGGAAGACCTGCATGTCTTCGCCGTCGCCAGATTATCCGGGACGCCGGACCGTAGCGACTGGTTCAACCTCGCCGCCCTTCTTAATGAGGCTGCAGAACGCTTCGATGTCCTTGTGCAAAGCGCGGGCCTGACTCTCACCATTGATCTCGGAGGGATTCAAAACGCACCCTGCCGGGGAGATCGCCGGGCGCTGGAGCAGATGATCGGGAACCTGCTGACCAACAGCGTTAAGTACACGTGGTCCGGAGGCCGGATCCTCATCGCCCTTCGACGGACCGAGGGACAGGGATTCACCATTACCGTGGACGACACGGCCCCCGCCCCCCCGCGGGATGCCCTCGAGCGCCTGTTCGAACCCCTTTACAGGATTGAGCCGGACCGCAACCGCCAGGCTGGCGGAAGCGGCATGGGGCTCGCCATATGCGAGGTGATCGCCCGCGCCCATGAGGGCGCTATCCGCGCGCTGGCGTCAGAGCTCGGAGGCCTGAGGATCGAAGTCAACCTGCCGAAAGGGGCGGCGGCGTGAGCGCGCCTGGATCCACCGCCTGCATCTATGTGGTCGAGGACGATCCGAAGATCAGCGCGGTGATCGCCGACTATTTGCGCGACGCCGGGCATGAAGTGCGGTCCTACCGGGATGGAGGTCGAGCACTGGGAGCTATGGAGGATGAACCCCCGGACCTGGTCATCCTCGACTGGATGCTTCCCGGAATGGAGGGACCGGCCGTCTGCCGGCAGCTTCGCGGGTTCTCTACCGCTCCGGTGCTGATCCTTACTGCAAGGGCAGAGGAGGCGGACAAGGTGGCTGGCCTGGAAGCGGGGGCTGACGATTATGTCTGCAAGCCCTTCGGAACGCGGGAGCTTATGGCGCGGGTCGCCGCCCTCCTGCGCCGGTCCAGGGGCAGGGTGGGAACTGACCCGGCCGCCGACCCTTATGTGGTGGATGCGGCGGGCCGGCGGATCGCCTGGCGGGGCCGCTGGCTCTCCCTTTCAAGTTCGGAGTACCAGATCCTCGCCGCCCTCATGCGCCGGCCGGGCTGGGTGTTCACCCGGGACAGCCTTCTGGACCGGCTGGGTGCAGAGCTCCGCGATGTCAGCGACCGTTCGATCGACAGTCACATCAAGAACCTGCGCCGGAAGATCGCCAAGGTCGATCCTCAGGCCCGGTGCATCGTCTCTGTGTACGGGGTGGGCTACCGCTTCGAGGTCTGAAACCCTCGGCGCGCGCTCCGGATTCAGCCGGAGACCAGGCGCTCCACCGTGAGGGCAAGGCCGAAGACCAGGGCGAGCGCGGAGGCGACGGGCGACGCCGCAGCGCGAAGGGCACCTGGCGCGCGCCGCCCCACGAGATGCCCCGCGAGCAGGACGCCGCCAGGAAACACCAGCTGTCCGACCTCAACGCCAAGGTTGAACCCTGCGAGGGTCGAAAGTCGAGTCGAGGCATCGGGGGGCAGGGCGCCGAGGCCCGAGGCGAACCCCAGTCCATGCAGCAGGCCGCAGCCCAAAACCAGCACCAGCCCAAGACCGACGGGAGGGGTCCGTCCTGCGAGGTTGATCCCGGCCATCAGGACCGCCCGCTCGCGAACCTCGGGCGAAAACTTGTTCGTCGTCTTGCTTGTCATGGCCTCTTCCTCTCAGGAGTTGAGACCTCCAACAAACCCGGGGCGGTTCAGCAAGATCGGTTGCTCGGCGCATACACTGAACGAAAGGGTCGAGCGGATCTGCAGGGGCTTGCCGATCGCCCATCGACATATCACGAGCATGCCGCCCGACGTCGCGATCCTGCCCGGCGTCCGGCTCGGGCCCGGCGCGACGAAGCACTCCGGCCCGAGGTGGCGCGTGTTCGCCGAGAACTTCGGCGTCTATGGCGTGCGCAAAGTCTGGCGGCATGTTTCGATGTGCCAGTCGGACGGCGCACCACAACCGATCAAGTGGGTACAGTCTGCCTGGGCTCCAATCCGGCTGTTCACAAACCTTGGCTCAACGTCGCGAATTGCTCGCCGCCGATCAGTTCAATTTCGCAGCGATCTGTTCGCCCGCCATGGCAAACATGCCCAGCGCTTGCGCTGGCATCCATTTGTCCACCGCAAGTTCGAACGAAGGCCGCGCCTGCACATCTGTTAGCCAGCGATGCAAGTGCGGCCTGCGACCGTCGCTCCAAATTCGGGACAGGCCCATATGTTCGAAGCGCAGGACATAAGGCAAGGCACAACAATCGGCTAGACTGAATCCATCCCCAGCGAGACATATGGTCGAGGCAAGCGCATTATTCATGGCAGCCATGTAGTCAAGCAACGTATCGAGTGCGCCTCCAAATTCAGCAGCATCCACGCCGTGTTCAAACAGCGATTCTCTGACGGCGCGCGCATGAGGATCAGGCGTCTTGGCGATATCGGCGAGCACAGCATCTCGCGGCAGAGACATCATCACTGCTCTCATCACCGTCGCATAGGTGAGGATCCCGCAGGCGGAGTGAACGCCATCATCGACTTGCTTAATCCAGCTGCGTGCTCGAGCGCGCTCGAGTGCGTTGACGGGCATGAGGGCAGCGCCAGAAAACGCATCATTGATGTACTCGTTGATGATGCTTGATTATGTGATGATCTGATCATCGACCTGCAGGGTCGGCACAACGCCATTTGCGTTAACTTTTAAATATTCGGGAGCCTTGTGCTCCCGGGCGATGAGATTTAGTTCCGCGCTGGTCCAGACAACGCCCTTTTCCTCAAGCGCCAGCCGCACTTTTTGCGAACAGGTCGACATCGCATTGTGGTGCAAGGTGACGGCCATTCGATGCTCCTCTTCTATGCGGCGCGCGCGTTCTCGGCGCGCTTAGCCACCTTTGTAGGCCTTTTGCACCCGATCCATGATGCCTTGGAACGCCATGGCGGCACCCATATCGCCTGTGATCTTGAGTTTGCCGGCCATCACCGCCGCCGGTCCCGTGGTCTGACCTTGCGAGAGCGCCAGGAATGTTGCGTGGTCCATTCTGATGGTGGTGTCAGTTTCGCGGTCCACGTTGTCAACTTTGGCGGGCGTGACTGTGCCGTCATAGATGATAGGTGCCGCGAACCCGACATCCATTTTGACCTTCTTGCCGATCGGGGCCAAATTAGCGGCGACTTCAGCGATTGTTGTGGTGACATTATTCAGATTGATTTCGGCGGTCATATAATTTTCCTCGTTTTCACTCTATTAGATAATGGGCGCGTTTGAATTGGCAATGTTACCAAGGTTACCAAGAAGGGGGACGCTTTGTGCGGACACTTTGTATTGGGGTTCGGACCGTGGCTGTGCGATCGACAGCGATCACGCCATAATTCGAGGCATATCCGAAGTTCCACTCCAATCTGTCGAAGACGGACCAATGAAAGTAACCGCGGTCAAGGACGTCATGCTGCATCGCGATGCTCGGCCGCAAGGGTTCGATTGATGTATTCCGCGCGGCTGTCTTCATCGGTGACAGCAACGCCTTTTTTCAGCAATGACAACAGGAACGCTCGCAATTATCATTACCTGTGCGGATTTCAATCAACGCGATGTATTCACAATGGTGAGTGTATTGACTTTAGATATCGGCCAAAGAATCAGCAAACACCGTACTCGGACATGTTCCATGACCCATGTGTCGATAGTGATGTCGCCGCCCTCGATTTGGTGACCAGAACCGTCTACGTCCAAAGGGCCTTCGTCTGGGCATCCGCTTCTGGAGTGCGCCAAGTGATTTTCTCTGGATAGATCGGGTTAGCTGGTAGCGCCTTGTTTCACCAACTCGCTCAACGGTGTACCCGCATGGAATTTTGCAGCGAGGATGTCGGGATCAAACTCGACACCGATCGGATTGGCCTGAAACATCCCCGATTGGAACCACGCGTTGAGATCATCTTCGGTAGCAAAATTGTCAATCTGGAGTTCGACCTGATTGCCATCTGGATCCTTATAGTAAAGCGATGTGGTCGGCCCGTGATTGATGCACCAACCAGGGAGAAGATCATCCTTCTTGAGGCGCTCATAGGTGGCGATGAGTTCACGGAGCGAGCCATATGTGAAGGCAACATGGTCCAGCCCCGCCGCCATGGGATCACAGTCGCCTATCTGCGGCATATTGACGAACGCTACCCTATGGTGCTCGTCGTCATAGGTGATAAAGGAAATAAGGGGCGTGCCGAAGGCGAGGCTTGCGTCCAGAACTTTAATGTACCAAGTGATCATTTCATCGTAACGCGGCGTGCGTAATACGATATGCGCCAGCTTCGCTGGCGAGACTTGGCCCTCGCGCCTGTTCTGAAATGTCTGTGTTTCATGCTTTGTCATTGGGTCTCCCGGGCTGAAACAAGCTGCCGATCTGCGCTCACGCCTTGCCGAATTCGCAAGATACTCTTCAGCGCGGTGACGAGTGCGACGGTCGGGTCTTTTGGCTTCACCAAGGCGCGCCAGCCAACATGTCCATCGGGGCGAACAAGCAGGGCACCTTCCTTGTCAAAGCCGCAGACGCGTTCCCACGCGCCTTGCGGGTCCTCGAAATCGGCACCGGGACCAATGCAAACGTGGCGGATTGGCTGACCAATCTCCGCGGATGCGACAGCCACTGCGGACCGCCAGTTCTTGAGCTTATCTCTGGTAATCAAGAGGTAGCCCTCGTCGGGCACGAGGTCCTGCGTCGACACGCGCTTGCCCCTGCACGCCAGCCAAACATGCGGCAGGCGCGCGCCAGGGCGCGCGCTGGGGTCGTATCGCCGCACGGAAATTGGCGGGGCATCGGTGCCGTCGGGTGACAGAGCGCCGGATTCGTAGCTGGCGCCGAGATCGAGGCCGAAAGAATCGAAGTGTTCAATTTGGGCGTCTATAGCTGACGCAACAGCCGCGCGCTTGGCCACTGCCTCGGCATGATCGCCGTCAAGGCCAAGGTCGGGCGAGGGCGTCACTTCGTGTAATGCATCGATCGGGCGGACGGGCGACATGCTCGACGCGCCCAACGCAGCATCCACCTCGCCCATACGCATGGAATTGCAGAGGCTTTGCTCGCAATTGATTAGAGCGATGGGCCGGCGCTCTTGCTCATATGTTTCCAGCAGAGTGGACGGTGCGTGACCTTTAATGACTGCGCAAAGCTTCCAAGCAAGATTGTAGGCGTCTTGTATGCCAGTGTTTAACCCAAGGCCTCCGGAGGGCGGAAACCTGTGCGCTGCATCCCCGGCCAGGAATGCTCTTCCACTTTGGTATGATTGCGCCACTTGGGCGCTCATATTCCAATTGCAAACGGAAGAGATCTCAAACTCGGCGTCTGGATCGCCGATCGCCTTCCGCACCATTTGCTCCACAACGTCGGAAGTGAAGTCTTCGGGCCGGTCCGGTTCTGAATATGGTGTCATTAGCGCCCACACACGTGACATATCAAAGCCGATCAACACGCCACGAATATCCGGACCGACAATCCAATGAACCGGGCCAGGGCTGCCGCGAAAGTATCGATCAAGATTCGCTCGAAAGTAGACGGTGATCAGTTTTTGCAGCGATGTGGGGCCGACCATCTCTATGCTGAGCGCTCGCCGCACCGAGCTGCCGGCGCCATCGCATGCTAAGATATAATCAGCAGTAGATGCGAACTCACCGCCGGCGTCTGCATTGATTTCAAGACAGACGCCAGCTTGGCTCTGATCAACACCCACGATAGTGTGACCAAACTTCACGTCGCCGCCAAGTTCCACCAATCGACGGTAAAGCAGCGGCTCAAGCACATTTTGTGCGATGTTCACGAAAGTGGCTGGACTCTGGGACAGTCGATGCATCCTCTCATCGGCTTCGCCGCCCATGAGACTGAGGATGCCGAACTCACGGCCCGCGACACTCTCTCGCCAGGTGATGGCGCGCAATTTCGCCATTGGCGCGGCGGCAGCAACCACTTGCCGATCAATTCCCAGCCTTCGGAATACCTCCATGCTGCGTGTGTTGACGACATGCGCCTGGGGTTGGCGATGGAGTCCGGCGCGGCGCTCATAGACAGTGACGCCCACCCCTTGTTTTCGCAGCAACCCCGCAAGCGTCAGCCCCACCGGACCGGCGCCCACAATGGCGACCTCTATGGGTTTGGTCCCCGCGGCGCTCTTCGGATGCGGTGATATTGACATTATGGTCGATTATGCTGACAGTTCTGTGCACGTGTCAATGGGGCGGAACCATGAGGTTGGTGACTTTTGAGCAAGCTGGCTTGGCGCCGCGCCTTGGCGTCGTTTCGCCGGATGGCGCGGCGGTTCTTGACGCTGGGCGTCTGGCAAAGGCCCATCAGGGTTCTGTAGGGGCATATAGGTCTATGCTTGAGCTTATCGAGGCGGGACCCGTCGCGCTCAGTAAGCTAGAAGCTTGGGCGACAGGGGCGCTGCCCGCTGGGGTGGACTGGATTGCGCTAACTGATGTGCGCCTGCGCGCGCCGTTGCTTCGGCCGCCGCGTTTACGCTGCTTCAGTGTTTATGAGCGCCACCTGGTTCAGGCTTTCCGCAGCGTACTCAGGCACAAGATGAATCCGTTCTTGTTCGTTTTGGTGAGTGCGCTTGGCTTGATAAAGGCACCAAAGAAGTTTTTCCGAGTTCCAGTCTATTACAAGGGTAACCATCTTGCCATTTCGGGGCCGAACGACACGATCCCTTGGCCATCCTATTCGCGCATGCTCGACTATGAACTCGAGATCGCCATCATTATTGGCGCACCAGGGATCGACGTTCCCGTTGAGCGAGCCGCCGAACACATTTTTGGCTACACAATTTTCAACGACTTCTCCGCGCGCGACGCGTTGATGACTGAAGTAGGGTTTGGGCCATCCGCCGGGCCAGCCAAGGGTAAGGACTTTGATGGCTCGAACGCCTTTGGGCCCTGGATCGTCACCGCTGATGAAATGGGCGACCCTGCAACGGCTGAGATGGTCGTATCCGTGAATGGGGTTGAACGAGGACGCGCGAAGGCTGGAGAAGCCGCGCATTCGTTCAGTAGGCTTGTATCCTACGCAAGTCGGGGTGAGGCGCTGCAGCCGGGCGAGATACTAGCTTGTGGCGCGGTCGGTGATGGAACCGGCATAGAATTCTGGTCGTTCCTCCAACCGGGAGATCGGGTGGAGTTGAAAGTGGAAAGGATCGGCGTGTTGTCCAACACAATCGGTCCGCAAAGCGCGCACGCGCCGCTCTGACCAATCATATAGAGCTCGTCAGGGACCAGACTTCAGATGACCAATAAATCATTAAAGTGGACTGGGAAACCAGGCTCAGGAAACCTGTGGTCCTAGTCTCGCCTCACCTCCACGCGAACATTTCGCGCAGGCCAGGTCCAATCGACATTCAGGGATTCACGGATCGCCGGATGCGTGATTCATAGGTCTCCGCCTTGGCGGAGGTCTGCGATGGGCGTTAAGCGTTATGAACTGGACGAGGCGCAGTCGGCTCGTATCGAGCCGCTGCTGCCAGGGAAGGCATCAGACCCGGTCGGACGGGGGCCGACAACCGGCTGTTTGTGAACGGGGTGCTCCGGGTGCTGCGATCCGGCGCCCACTGGCAGAACCCTCCAGAGCGCTATGGCAATTGGAAGACGGCGCATAAGCGCTTCAGCCGCTGGGCAGCGGCGGGGGTCTGGGAGAAGGTGTTCGACGATCTGATCAGGGACCGGGACAACCAGTACCTGATGCTGGATTTGACTGTTGTGCGGGCCCCGATCCCCCACGATCCGCTCGTCTACCGGCTCCGCAACCGCATCGAATGCTGGTTGAACAAGCTCAGGCACTTGCGCCGCTTCGCAACATGCTTCGACAGGCTTGCGAGCCACGACCTCGCCTTCGTCCACATGGCAGCTTCCATGCTCTGGATGCGCTGAATGTCGTTTCGTCCTGGCCCGGGGGTGACGGGGTCATGGGGGCACGACCTCGTCAGTCGGCACCATTCACCGGCTCCGCCGCCAGGCCCCGACGGCGAACACCAGGGCCCCGCCCCAGATGAAGGCGAAGCTGAGCCCCCGCAGCGGCGTGAAAGCCTCGCCGGCCAGCACCCCGATGCCGAACTGCAGGGTCGGAGCGAGGAACTGGATGAAGCCGAGGGTCGACAGTGGAAGACGACGCGCCGCGAAGGCGAACAGGGCCAGTGGAATGACCGTGGCCGGACCGTTCAGCAGGGCCCAGCCGGCGTTGCCCGGGGTCTCGAGCGCATGGCCGGCCCCCGACGCCTGCAGCCACGCCACATAGGCCACCCCGAACGGGATCAGGATCAGGCACTCGATCAGCAGGCCGCTCTGGGCCTCGATCGGCACTCGCTTCCGGATCACCCCGTAGGCTCCGAAGCTGAGCGCCAGCACCAGTGAGATCCACGGCGGCCGGCCCAGCGCCAGGGCCTGCAGGGCCACACCGGCCGCGGCCAGCGCGATGGCCACCCAGCCCCAGCGGTCGAACCGCTCCCGGAACAGCCACAGCCCGACCACCATGTTGAGCAGGGGATTGAGGTAGTAGCCGAGGCTGGCCTCCAGCGTCGCCTCATGGGTCGTGGCCCAGACGTAGACGCCCCAGTTGATGCCGATCAGGCCGGTCGACAGGCTCAGCCAGCCGAGCAGTTTCGGCTGCGACAGCGCCGCCCGGACCTGCCCGCCCTGCCGCGCCAGCCAGACCAGGGCCGCGGCGAAGGGCGCGGCCCACAGGGCCCGGTGGGCGAGAATCTCCAGCGCGCTGAAGCCCGCCTCGGCCTGGCCCATGAACAGCAGGGGCATCAGCCCCCAGATCACATAGCAGCCGAGGGCCGACGCATAGGCGGGGCGGACGTCGGCGCTCACGCGGCTCTCCCGGGGCAGGCCCGCGACCGGCGGGCCATGCGGATCAGACCGTCAGGGTGCGATAGCCGCTGGTCGGCTGGATCACGCCCTGCTCGTCCAGCAGCTGGGCGATCTGCACCGCGTTCAGCGCGGCGCCCTTGCGCAGGTTGTCGGACACGACCCACAGCGACAGCCCGTGCTCGACGGTGTGATCCTTGCGGATGCGGCTGACATAGACGGCGAACTCGCCGGCCGCCTCGACGGGAGTGGCGTAGCCGTCGGCCTCCTGCTTGTCGACGACCAGCACGCCCGGGGCCTCGCGCAGCACGGCGCGCGCCTCTTCCGGCGAGATCGGGCGATCGAACTCCAGCGTCACCGCCTCGGAGTGGCCGACGAACACTGGCACCCGCACGCAGGTCACGGTCAGGCGGATCGAGGGGTCCAGCATCTTGTGGGTCTCGTTCCACATCTTGGCTTCCTCGTCGGTATAGCCGTCGTCGCGGAACGCCCCGATGAAGGGGATGACGTTGAAGGCGATCTGCTTGGGGAACTTCTTCGGCGTGGTGTCGCCCAGGCCATAGACCGCCTTGGTCTGGTTCCACAGCTCGTCCATGCCGTCCTTCCCGGCCCCGGACACGGACTGGTAGGTCGACACCACGGCCCGGCGGATGCCGGCCGCGTCGTGCAGCGGCTTCAGCGCCGTGACCAGCTGGATGGTCGAGCAGTTAGGGTTGGCGATGATGTTCTTCTTGCGGGCATCCCGGATCGCTTCCGGGTTCACCTCCGGCACGACCAGCGGCACGTCCGGGTCCATGCGGAAGGCCGAGGAGTTATCGATGACGATCGGGCCGGCGGTGCCGATCTTCTCCGACCACGCCCTCGAGACCGTCCCGCCGGCGGACATCAGCACCACGTCGACCTTCGAGAAGTCGAACTGATCCAGGTCCTCGCAGCGCACGGTACCATCGCCGAACGCCACCTCGACGCCTTTCGAGCGGCGCGAGGCGACGGCATGCATCTCGGCCACCGGGAACTTGACCTCGTCGAGAATAGCCAGCATTTCGCGGCCGACGTTTCCGGTGGCGCCGACGACGGCGACGCGATAGCCCATGGCGAGGTCCTTCGGCGAGAGGCTGGCCGCCGCCAGGCGACCGCGCAAGGTTCTGTAGAGGGCTTCTGATGTAGGCTTTCGCGTCTGCGAAGCAACGATTTTTCACCGCGCCCAGCGCCCTTCAAGCCCGGACCATGCCCTCCGCCCTCCGAAAGGCCTATGCCGAGCGACTCGACTCCGGTCGCCTGAAGCACGATCCGGCCCAGACCGCCGCCCTCGACCATCTCGAGGCGCTGGAGACCCGGCTGCGCCGGCGCGATCTGTTCGGCGGCCGCCCTAAGGTGCGCGGCCTCTACCTCTGGGGCCCGCCCGGCCGCGGCAAGTCCATGCTGATGGACCTGTTCTACGCCGGCGCGCCCGAGCCGCGGCGCAGGCGGGCCCACTTCCACGCCTTCATGGCTCGCATCCACGACCTGATCCGCCAGTGGCGCGAGGGTGACGCCGCCGCCCGCCGGCGGGTGTTCGGCCAGCATCGCGGCGATGATCCGATCGGGCCGGTCGCCGACCTGATCGCCCGCGAGGCCCGGCTGCTGTGCTTCGACGAGCTGCAGGTCACCGACATCGCCGACGCCATGATCCTGGGCCGCCTGTTCGAGGCCCTGTTCGACCAGGGCGTGGTGCTGGCGGTGACCTCCAACCGCGAGCCCGGCGACCTCTACCGCGACGGCATAAACCGCCAGCTGTTCCTGCCCTTCATCGACCTGATCCGCGACCGCTGCGAGGTGGTCGAGGTGGCCGGGCCGCAGGACTGGCGCGTCGGGCGGCTGGGCAGCTCGCGCGTCTGGTACGCGCCGGCGGACGACATGGGCCGTCGTCAGGCCTTCGACCACCTGTGGCAGGATCTGCGCGGCGACGAGCCCGAGGAGCCGGCCGTGCTCAGGGTCGACGGCCGCCAGGTGGTGATCGACCGCACCGTCGGGGGCATGGCCCGCGCCAGCTTCGAGGCCCTCTGCGCCCGCCCGCTGGGCCCGCACGACTACCTCGCCCTGGCCGAGCGCTTCCACACCCTGTTCCTTGAGGACCTGCCTCTGCTGGACGAGGGCCGGCACAGCGAGGCCCGGCGACTGGTGACCCTGATCGACGCCCTCTACGAGGGAAAGGTGCGGCTGGTGACCCTGGCCGCCGCCCTGCCCGAGGCCCTCTATCCGCGGGGGATCGGTGCCTTCGAGTTCGAGCGCACCGTCTCGCGCCTCAACGAGATGAGCAGCCGCGCCTGGATCGAGCAGCGCTCCGGCGAACGGCCCCCGGTCTAGCCTTCGCCGTCTTTCAGTGCTGCAACAGCGGCATGACCCTGCGCCCCGCCCTGCTGTCCGCCCTGTTCCTCGCCGGCCTCACCCTGCCCGCCGCGGCCCAGGAGGGCCTCTCCGTCGCCGACACCCGCGCGTGGCTGATCTCGGTCGGGGCGGAGGTGGGCGAGCCCGTGGTCGACGCTGACGGCAAGCATCTGCAGGTGCGAGACGGCCCGCTCAACTGGCGGCTGGCGTTTCCGGGATGCACGACGGCGGTGTGCGGCGATGCGCAGTTCTCGGCCCGCTTCACCGCACCGGGGGCCACGGCGGAGGCGGTCGCCGCCTGGAACCGCGACCAGCGCTTCCTCAAGGCCTGGGCCGCGGACGGCGCGGCCACGGTTCAGTACGACCTGATCCTCGACGCGGGGGAGCCGAACGCAGCCCTCGGCACCCCGACCGCCCTGTGGGTCGAGGGCGTCCGCCGCTTCGCCGTGCACGTTGGCTTCGCGGTGCCCGCCCCCTGAAGACCGTGCAGCCGCCTTACGCCAGGCTGGGGTCGATCTGCTTGCAGGCCTCGATCAGGCCCTTCACCGAGTCCACCGACCTGGCCAGCATGGCCTTCTCGGACTCGTCGGTGCTGAACTCGACGATCTTCTCGACGCCCGAGGCGCCGATCATGGCCGGCACGCCGACGTACAGGTCCGACAGGCCATACTCGCCCGACAGCCAGACGGCGCAGGGCAGGACGCGCTTCTGGTCCAGCAGATAGGACCTGGCCATGGCGATGGCGCTCTCGGCCGGCGCGTAGAAGGCCGAGCCGGTCTTCAGCAGGGCCACGATCTCGCCGCCACCCTTTCTCGTGCGCTCGACGATGGCGTCCAGCTCGGCCTGGCTCATGAAGCCGGCCTTGACCGCGTCTGGCAGCGGCAGGCCGCCGACGGTCGAGTGGCGCACCATCGGCACCATGTCGTCGCCGTGACCGCCCAGGGTCCAGGCGTGGATGTCCTGAACCGACACGCCGGTCTTCTCGGCCAGGAAGTAGGCGAAGCGCGCCGAGTCCAGCACCCCGGCCATGCCGACGACCTTCTTCTTCGGCAGGCCCGAGAACTTCTGCAGCGCCCAGACCATGGCGTCGAGCGGATTGGTGATGCAGATCACGAAGGCGTTCGGGGCGTGGGCCTTGATGCCCTCGCCGACGGCCTTCATGACCTTCAGATTGATGCCCAGCAGGTCGTCGCGGCTCATGCCCGGCTTGCGCGGCACCCCGGCGGTGACGATGCAGATGTCCGCCCCGGCGATGTCGGCATAGTCATTGGCGCCCTTCAGGGCCACGTCCTGGCCGAACACGGCGGTGGCCTCGGCGATGTCCAGCGCCTTTCCCTGGGGCGTGCCCTCGGCGATGTCGAACAGGATGACGTCGCCGAGCGCCTCCCGGGCGCAAACGTGGGCGAGGGTGCCGCCGATCATGCCGGCGCCGATGAGGGCGATCTTCGCGCGAGCCATTTGAGGCCTCCGGGGTCGTGGTGCGTTGCGAAAACGGATGCCGCGGGGTCTAGACCCGGCCGGGGCGGGGAGCAAGCCGCCATGCTTCCTTCTCCCCTTGGGGGAGAAGGTGAGCGCCGCAGGCACCCGGATGAGGGGCCCCGGCGCACACGTCTTGCGTTAGCCTGCGCCCATGCTGAAGTCGTGCCGTCGCCAGCGCACAGCGGCCAGCGCATCCCGCGCGGCACCCCGGGGCGCTGACACCCCTCATCAGCCCCCTCTCCTCCCCCGCTTGCGGGGAGGGGGACCGCCGAAGGCGGTGGAGGGGGCGACCGCAAGCGCCGCGTCTTGTCCC
>JAPZRF010000034.1 GCA_027531145.1 Brevundimonas sp.
CGGCGTCGTCTCCCTCGACGGCCGCGGTGAAACCCAACTGGCCCGCGCCACCGCCGACGGCGTCCGCGAGCCCCTCAACCGTCGCGCCACCGTCGACATCAACTTCTGATGACGACTGCCCCGGAGCCACCGCGGCTCCGGGGCTTTGCCGCCACAGTCTCTCCCGGTCAACCAGCCCGTCGCGTTTGCGGGGTTGATGCCGCCCGAGTCGTCCGTCTAGGCTCCCTGTTGCGGGGAACGCGTCGGTGCCAGGGGGACCCAGGCGTCGCCGGGTCGCAGGAGTCGGTCTCTACATGCTCACCCGATCGGATTTCAGCCGGGACACGTCGGCCGGCCCGGCCCCGGGCTGGACCGCTCGGCTCGTGCCGTCACAGGCCCCGGACGTCCCGGAAGCGGACAGCGACCTGACCGGTCGCAGCTTCCTCATCGTGACCGCGCCGTTCGGGCGCTTCTCGCGCACCCTCGCGCGCGTCCTGAGGGCGCGCGGGGCCGAGGTGTCGCGGATGATCTTCAACGCCGGCGACCTGTTCGACTGGCGCGACCGGGACCGTATCCCGTTCAACCTGCCCGCCGCCGCCTGGCCAGGACGCCTGCGTCGCCTGGCTGATCGCTACACGGACATCCTCGTCTTTGGTGAGGGCGGGCCCTACAACCAGGGTGTGCTGGTCCAGGCCGAGGCGCTCGACGCCAGGGTGTGGGTGCTCGAGAACGGCTACTTCCGTCCCGACTGGATCACTATCGAGCAGAACGGCGTCAACGCCCGGAGCGGCCTGCCCCGAGCGCCCGCCGGGTACCAGACGCCCATGGCGCCGCCGGAGCCCCGCCACCGGGTCGGCCGCGTCCTGCCACACCATGTGCGCAACATCGTCGTCTATCACCTGCTGCAGATGCTCTGCCGGCCGGGCTGGCGGCACTACTCCCGCCCCTATACGCACCCGGCCCTGTCCCAGGCGCTGGGTCACATCCGCCGCTTCATCCGGCTGAGGTTCGCCTCGCCGGCCCATGTCGACGCCGACGTACTGGCCGCCAAGGGGCCCTTCTTCCTCGCCTGCCTGCAGCGCGAGGGCGACGTCCAGCTGATCCGCTACTCGCGGTTCGCCGACAACACCGCCTTCCTGGCCGAGGTGATGTCGAGTTTCGCCCGGTCGGCCCCCGCCGACTGCCGGCTGGTGGTGAAGAATCACCCGCTCGATCCGGGCCTGATCAACCAGGCCAAGGTGGTTCGCTTCCTGGCCGTCGAACACGGCGTCGAAGCGCGCGTGGACTTCATCGACGGGGGCAACCTGGCGCAGCTGTGCCGGGCCTCGCGCGGCATGGTCGTCAACAACTCGAGCGCCGCCCTGTCGGCGCTGGGCTTCGGCACGCCGGTCAAGGTGCTGGGCAGCGCCTTTTTCGACTTCCCCGGCCTGACCGATCCGCAGCCGCTCGATGGTTTCTGGCGGGCGCCGAAGGCGGCGGACGCGAAGCTGTTCCAACGCTTCCGGGCCCATGTGATCGGCCGGTCCCAGGTCAACGGCAGCTTCCACGATCCGGCGCTGGTTGGCACCACGGCGGAGGGGCTGGCCGAGGTGTTCGCTACCCGGCGCACCACATCGGCCCGTCTCAAGGTCGTCGCCAAGGGCGGCTGAAACCTCGACCGGACCGCCGCCGTATCTCCATCGAGGCGTTTCCGGCCAGGGACCAGACCATGACATCGACCTTCGACAGTTCAGCCGCGGTTTCGGGCCTGTCGCGGCGCCGCCTCGTCCTGGCGCTGGCGCTGACGGCCCTCGCGGCCTGTTCGCCCGGCCAGCCGGAGGCGGCGCCCCAGGCGGCCGGGCCCGGCGACCGCGACAGCGGCCGACGCGAGACCGCCGTTTTCGCCGGAGGCTGCTTCTGGTCGGTGGAGGCGCACTTCGAGCGCATCCCCGGCGTGGTCTCCGCCGTGTCGGGCTTCACGGGCGGCCGGACGCGCAACCCGACCTACTACCAGGTGGTGCGGGGCGGTACGGGCCATGTCGAGGCGGTCGAGGTCACCTTCGACCCGGCGCGGGTCAGTTACCGCCAGCTGGTGGACGGCTTCTGGCGCACCATCGACCCGACCGACCCGGACGGCCAGTTCTGCGACCGGGGCGCGCCCTACGCCACGGCCGTGTTTGTCACCGCGGCCCAGCGACCGGCCGCCGAGGCATCGCAGCGGGCAGCGCAGGCGGCGCTCGTCGGGCGACCGTTTGTCACGCCCATGCGCGACGCTGTCCGGTTCTGGCGAGCGGAGGACGAGCACCAGAACTTCGCCCGCCGCAACCCGGTGCGCTACGGCGGCTACAGCCGCTTCTGCGGGCGAGACGCCCGGTTGCGCGAGGTCTGGGGGCGCTGACTCCCCCCGCGAGCCCGGCAGGGTGTGGCGCATCGGCCACCCCGGGGCGCTGTCACACGACTGTCATCCCATCGTCGTCTCCGCTTCCAACTGCGGGGCTAAGGCGGCGGCATTGCTATCCGTCGCCCTCCGACTGACCGACGACCGGTCATGGCTGGCGGCCGGGAACAGGGGATCTGACCGACATGCTGCGCAAGCTCGCCTACGGGGCCTCGGCCGCCGCCATCATGCTCACGGCCGCCTCGGCCGTGTACGCCCAGGAAACCACCGCCGCGGTGCGCGGGGAGGTGCTGGATGCGTCCGGCGCGCCGGTGTCCGGCGCCACGGTGACGCTGGTGCACCAGCCCTCGGGCACGACGACGAACACCGTGACGGGCGCGACCGGCGTGTTCGACGCCCGCGGCCTGCGCGTCGGCGGTCCCTACGTCATCCAGGTGTCGGCGCCGGGCTTCGGCGGTGAGTCGCTGGACGGCGTGTTCCTGGCGGTCGCCGACACCACCCGCGTGACCATCAATCTGGCCAGCGCCACGGTCGTGGACGAAATCGTCGTTATCGGCCTGCGCGACGCCACCCGCGACAACTCCGGTGCCCAGCAGATCCTCGACCGCGAGGACGTCTCCAGCGTCGTGTCGGTCAACCGCGACATCCGCGACCTGGCCCGCCGCAACATCCTGGTGTCGCAGAACACCCGCGGCGACGGCGGCATATCGATCGCCGGCTCCAACCCGCGCACCAACCGCATCACCATCGACGGCGTGCAGGCCCAGGACGACTTCGGCCTGAACACCGGCGGCACCCCGACCCGCCGCGGCCCGATCTCGCTGGACGCCATTGAGCAGTTCGCCGTCACGGCCGTGCCGGTTGACGTCGAGAACGGCGACTTCCAGGGCGGTGCCCTCGACGTGGTCCTGCGCTCCGGCAACAACAACTTCCAGGGCGCGGCCTTCGTCAACTACCTGAACGACGGCATGGTCGGCGACTCGATCCGCGGTCAGGACATCAACCAGAACATCACCCAGGAGAACTGGGGTGCCTTCTTCTCGGGCCCGATCATCCCGAACACCCTGTATTTCGCCCTGTCCTACGAGACCTACGAGACCCAGGACGGTACCGACCGCGGTCCGGCCGGCGCCGGCTTCGCCAACGAGGTGCGTGGTCTGACCGAAGCGCAGATCACGGCGATCACCGACATCTTCCGCAACGGCTACGCCTCGGACTTCGAGCCGGGTACCATCGCCGCCAGCAAGCCGATCACGGACGAGAAGTACTCGGCCAAGATCGACTGGAACATCAACGACGATCACCGCCTGTCGCTGACCTACCGCTACGCCAACTCGGGCATCATCTCGCGGACCAACCTCGGCCAGACGTCGGCCGGTCTGGACTCGCAGTGGTACCTCAACGGCGAGACCGACGAGTCCTACGCCGCCGAGCTGAACTCGCAGTGGACCTCGAACTTCAACACCCAGCTGCGCGTCTCGCTGCGCCAGTACGAGCGTCTGCAGGAGCCGCCGTCCGGCCAGGAGTTCGCCGACATCACCGTCTGCGCCGCGCCGACCAGCGTGAACTCGGGAGGCGATACCCTGACCAGCTGCGGCGCCACCTCGGTCGTTCGGTTCGGTCCGGACCAGTTCCGTCACGCCAACTTCCTCGAAACCGAGAACCTGCAGATTCAGGCCAAGGGTGAGTACAGCTTCGGCGACAACCTGCTGAAGTTCGGCTACCAGGGCCAGTTCATCGACATCTTCAACATCTTCGTGCCGAACAGCGACGGCACCTACTATTTCGACTCGGTCGCCGACTTCCAGGCCGGCCGCGCCAGCCGCCTGATCTATTCGAACGCCATCACGGGCAACGCCAATGACGGCGCGGCGGACTTCGCTTACGCCCTGCACTCGGTGTTCGCCCAGAATGCCCTGCAGCTGACGCCGGACCTGACCCTGACGGCCGGCGCCCGCTACGACTGGTACACCAGCGACGACAAGCCGGCGTTTAACCAGCCCTTCCGTGACCGCCGCGGCTTCGACAACCAGACCACCTACGCCGGGATCGGCATCCTCATGCCGCGCGCCGCGCTGGACTGGCGCGCGAGCGACTGGCTGCGGGTCCGCGCCGGTGCCGGCCTGTTCTCGGGCGGCATCCCGGACGTGTTCATCTCGAACAGCTTCTCGAACACGGGCGCCATCACCGCCGGCATCCAGATCGAGCGCAACGCGGACGGCACCTTCCGCGAGACGACGGGCACTCCGGGCTTCACCCCGGCGATCGGCGCCGCGGCGCTGAACATCAACCGCGCCGATCCGCGCTTTGGCTACGACATCCCGGCCGCCGTCGCCGCCTTCCAGCAGGGCGCCACGGTCAATCCGACGTCGGAAACCAACGCCCTGATCCCGGGCTTCGACATCCCGTCGGACTGGAAGTACTTCCTGACCGCTACGGTTGACCTGCCTGAGAACTGGGCCGGAGGCTTCCTGCCGGAGTACGGTGCCCGCTTCCTCGACAACTGGACGGTCAACTTCGACGCGGTCTTCACCCAGGTGAACGATGGCCTCGCCTTCCGCGACTTCCGCGCCAGCCCGCTGGTGGTCAATGGCCAGGTGCAGCGCACGCCGGACGGCCGCATCCGCTACGACGGCATCGGCGGCACCGCTGCCCAGCGCGCCGCGGCCGGCATCACCTCGGTGAACCCCGGTTCGAACCGTGACATCGTCGCCTTCAACACCAAGGAAGGCGAGGGCTACACGTTGGCCCTGAGCGCCAACAAGTCGTTCGAGAACGGCCTGGATGTGCTGGTCGGCTACGCCCGCTCGAACATCGAGGACCGCGTGTCGGGGGCCCGCTTCGCCTCGACCGCCAGCTCGCTGTACGGGACCGGTGCCGCCGGCCTCGACCCCAACGAGGAAGCCTACGGCACCTCGTTCGAGCAGATCCAGAACCGCTGGAAGGCCGAGTTCAGCTATAGCCGGGAGTTCTTCCCGGAGCTGGAAACGCGCTTCAACCTGTTCGGCGAAATCCGCGACGGCCGTCCGATCAGCTTCGTGATGAATGACCCGGCGTCGGGCCGCGGCTCGACCTTCGGCGTGAACCGGGCCAACCACCTGTTCTACGTTCCGAACTTCGCGGCCGACCCGAACCCCAACGATCTGACGGTCGGTTTCGTCACCTTCGACAGCGCTGCGACCCGCGACAGCGTCCGGGCCTTCGTGGAGCAGTTCGGCCTCGAGCAAGGCACCATCGTCGGCAAGGGCCAGGGCTCGGATGATCAGCCGGAGATCTACCAGATCGACCTGCAGTTCAGCCAGGAGCTGCCGGCGCCCTTCCTGCCGGGTCGCTTCCGGCTGGTGGCCGACATCCAGAACGTCGCCAACCTGCTCAACGACGAATGGGGCATCGTGGAAGAGTTCTCGGACACGGTTCGCGTGGTCAGCGCCCAGTGCGCCGACGCCGCGGGTGTGGCGGCGACCGGCTCCAACCCGGTCTGCGCCGGCTACCGCTACTCGAACTACAACACCTCGGCCAACAACCTGAACCGGAACAACGACCGGTCGCTGTGGGCCATCCAGGTCGGCCTGCGCTACGAGTTCTAAGGCGCGGTCCCGGTCAGGGATTACGGGAAGGGGCGGTCCGGCGACGGGCCGCCCTTTCTCTTTGTCCGCCGCCCTGTCTGGCCCCGTTTTCGCCGGCGACGGTTGAAGCCGGGCCCGGTCGTGGCTATCTGCGCCCGCTTCGTCCTTCGCCCGCGCGCCCGCGCCCCCGCCCAGGAAGCCGCCCATGACCCTGCCCGTGCCCGCCGAATGGGCTCCGCACCGCGCCATGTGGGTCGGCTGGCCCAGCCATGCCGAGCTGTGGGAGGACGACCTGGACGCGGCCCGGGCCGAGGTCGAGGCGCTGGTGCGCGCCCTGGCCGGCCCCGGACGGGAGCGGGTCAGGCTGATGGTCGGCGCTCCGGAAGTGCTGGACGCCGCGCGCGCCCGCTTCGCCGGGGTCGAGGGGATCGAAGTGGTCGACGGCCGCTTCGGCGACATCTGGCTGCGCGACACCGGCCCGATCTTCGGCGCCGGCTCGGCCTCGGCCGCCGGCTTCCGCTTCAATGGCTGGGGCGGCAAGTACGCCCTTGAGCACGACGACACCGTGGCCGATCAGATCGCCGCGGCCTCCGGCGTGCCCCTGACCCGCCACGACGTCATCCTCGAGGGCGGGGCGCTGGACCACGACGGGGAGGGGACGGTGCTGACCACGCGCCAGTGCCTGCTCAACCGCAACCGCAACCCGGGCTGGACCGAGGCGGCGGCCGAGGCGGCGCTGGCGGCGGCGCTGGGCGCGCACCGGGTGGTCTGGCTCGGCGACGGCCTGCTCAACGACCACACCGACGGCCATGTCGACAACCTGGCCCGCTTCGTCGGGCCGGGGCTGGTAGCCTGTCCGGTGGCCTGGGGGCGCAAGGATCCGAACGCCGAGGTCTATGACGCCTGCGCCCGCGACCTGCTTGCGGCGGGCTTCAGGGTGCTGCGCGTGCCCTCGCCGGGTCTGGTGCTGGACGAGGACGAGCGGCCGGTTCCCGCCAGCCACATGAACTTCCTGATCGCCAACGGGGGGGTCATCGTGCCGACCTATGGCGACGACCGCGCCGCCGGGCTGGCGGGCGAGGCGCTGAAGACCGCCTTCCCCGACCGGGAGATCATCCTTCTGCCCTCGCGCGCCATCCTCACGGGCGGCGGCTCCTTCCACTGCATCAGCCAGCAGGAGCCGGAATGAGTGAAGAGTGCTAGTGAGCAAGGCGTGAGCACGCCAACCAGCCATCGTGATCTCAAGGTCTGGCAGATCGGCGTCGATCTGACGGAGACCTTCTATCGGCTGACGGCGACGTGGCCCAAGCACGAGCAATACGGGCTGGTGAACCAGATCAGGCGGGCTGCCGTCTCTGTTCCGGCCAACATCGCGGAGGGCGCGGGGCGAAGGACGACGGGAGAGTTCCGACATTTCGTCGGCGTAGCGCGCGGCTCGCTGGCGGAACTCGAGACGCTCCTGCTCGTCGCGCACAGGCTCGGCTACGTCGATCGGCCCACCTACGAGTCCGTCGCGGCCGACCTCTTCGAGTTGGGACGGATGGCGACCGGCCTGCTCAGATCCCTTGGCGATACGCCGTCCTCAAGCTGACCTGCTCACTTCTTGCTCACTAGCACTCTGCTCACCAGCACCAGCACTCTTCACCGGACCCCCATGACCCGAACCGTTTCCGTCGCCGCGATCCAGACCTCCTACGGGGAGGACATGTCGGCGAACATCAGGAAGACCGTCGAACTGATCCGCGAGGCGGCGGCGAAGGGCGCGCAGGTGATCCTGCCGTCGGAGCTGTTCCAGGGGCCGTACTTCTGCGTCTCGCAGGAGGAAAAGTGGTTCGGCGCAGCCTATCCGTGGGCGGAGCATCCCTGCGTGACCGCCCTGCAGCCGGTGGCGGCGGAGCTGGGCGTGGCCATCCCCGTATCGATCTTCGAGCGCGAGGGGCCGCACTACTTCAACTCGCTGGTCATGCTGGACGCGGACGGCAAGGCGCTGGGCGTCTACCGCAAGAGCCACATTCCCGACGGGCCGGGCTACCAGGAGAAGTACTATTTCCGGCCCGGCGACACCGGCTTCAAGGTCTGGTCGACCCGGTTCGGGCGGATCGGCGTCGGCATCTGCTGGGACCAGTGGTACCCGGAGACCGCCCGGGCGATGATGCTGCAGGGGGCCGAGGTGCTGATGTACCCGACCGCCATCGGCTCCGAGCCCCATGACAAGGAGCTCGACACCGCCGACCCCTGGCGGCGGGCCATGCAGGGGCACGCCGTGTCGAATGTCGTGCCGGTGGTCGGGGCCAACCGCATCGGCACGGAGCACGCCACGGCGACGGGCCAGACCTTCTACGGCTCCAGCTTCATCGCCGACCACCGCGGCGATCTGGTCGAGGCGTTCGGGCGCGACGAGGAGGGGGTGCTGGTGCGCACCTTCGATCTCGAGTTCCTGGATCGCCACCGCGCCGCTTGGGGTTTCTTCCGCGACCGGCGCACGGACCTCTACGGCGCGCTGACCGCCCCGCGCCCGGCCTGAGGTCGGGCCAGCCGGCGGCAGGCTCAGGGGGCGGTCGCCCCGCTCCAGCTCAGCTGCACGGAGGTGCGTGCGCCGTCGGGCGAGGCGACCACGGACAGGGTGGCTCCGGACTGCGGATGGGCGGCACCATAGGCTTGGGTGTCGCCCTGGGCCATGGCCATGGTCGGGGCGAGGCCGGCCGCCTCGGCCCGGGCCCGATAGAAGGCGATGACCTCCTCCGCCGGGGCCTCCGTGGTGAACACCATCAGGCCGCCGGCGGCACCGTCGGCCTCGCTGAGGGTGGCCTGCTCGATCTCGGCGCCGGGGTAGGTCGCGGCGAAGGCCGGACCGGCGCTGTCCTCCGCCAGGGTGTCGGTGCCGGTGGGGGTTGCGGTCGTTACCGGGGCGGCGGTTGAGGCGGCCGGAGCAGCGGGCTCTGACATGGTGTCCGGTGCCCCCGCCGCCTCGGCGCGCGACCCCGACTCGCTGCAGCCGGCGATCCCGAGGCTGACGAGCGCAAGACCGGCGGCGAGGGACGACAGGCGAGGCATGAGCTTTCCTGACACGGGCGAGCCGCTGTCTTGGCGCCCGGCTGTGGCGCTCACAAGGCGCCCGCAAGGCGAGATGCCTCAGCCGGTGGGGGCCTCGACCTCGTGACCCCGGGCCGGGGGCCGTTCGGCGGGCTTTCCGGTCTGTGCGCCTGACGCCGCGTCACTTTGTCCTTCGGGGCGTCGGCCGCGGGAACGGCGCTCTCCTTAGCCCTGAAAGCCGGCGGACCGCCGCACCGGTTCCCGAAAGGACGAAGGCCCGATCCGCAGGGGCGGACCGGGCCAGACCGTGCTCAGGTGTCTTCAGACCGGAAGGTCAGGCCGTCTCGAACAGCGCCTGCCAGCGGCGCGGGGCGCGGCCCTTCCAGGCCCCGCGGTGGTAGGCGTCCGAGCCGATCAGCGGCACCACGGTCGTCGCCTCGGCGAACACCATCTGCTCGTAGGTGGTCGAGACCTTGCCCCAGGAGGCGGCTTCCTTGAGCGTCGAGGACGAGCAGGCGCCGTCGCGCACGTCGGCCACGGTGATCTGCACCGCGTACTTGTGCATGTCGGCCTCGATGCCGAGGATCTCGGCGCAGACGACGGTGTCCTGGGCGAAGTTCTTCGGCACCCCGCCGCCGACCATGAACAGGCCCGTCGTGCCGGCGGCGATCTTGATATCGGTCAGTTCGCGGAAGTCGGCGATGGCGTCGAGCATCATGTAGGGTTGGCCGGCGGCGGCCCGCTCCTTCTGGTGCTTGACCAGGCCGAAGCCGGCCGAGGAGTCGACGAAGGCCGGGCAGAAGATCGGCACGCCCAGTTCGTAGGCGGTCTGGATCAGGCTGCCTTCCTTCTTCGCGTTACCTTCCGACAGCCACTTGCCCATCTCCCGGATGAACTCGCGCGAGGAGTAGCCGCGCGGCTCAAGGCGGTTGGCGATCTCGTAGATGGTGTGATCGCAGGCCTGGAGCTCTTCCTCGTCGATGTAGGTGTCGTAGATCCGGTCGATGTAGTTGTCGCGCAGGACGTTGTCGTCGACCGGGCCGGCGGCCTGGTAGTGCTTGAAGCCGAGGGCTTCAAAGAAATCCATGTCGACGATCGAGGCACCGGTGGCGACCACGGCGTCGATCATGCCGAACTTCACCATGTCCCGGTACACATGCATGCAGCCGCCGGCCGAGGTCGAGCCGGCGAGGATCAGCCACGGCGAGCAGTCCTTGTCCTCGATCGCCATGTTGAAGATGTCGGCGGCGCGCGCGGTGTCGCGGCTCGAGAACGACATCTTGCGCATCGAGTCGATGATCGGGCGGGCGTCGAAGGACGTGATGTCCACGTGCTCGACGGTGTTCTGAAGCAGCTGGGCCTTCATGTTCGATTGAACCGGAGCGTTCATCTCGCGGGTTTCCCTTTGGGTTGAGCGCCCGTCGTCAGAAAGAAGCAGCGGCCCGGACGGAGCGACGGGCCGCTGCGGATTACAACGCCTGAATGACGATTCAGCGGCGACGCGACTTGCGCTGCCCCGCCTTGCCCTTCGGACGCGACAGGCGAACCACCTTGCGAGCCTGCTCCTCCGCCGTGGTGCGCACGGTCGGGATGGAGCGCGGCGCGAGGCCGTAGAGCGAGGCCATGGGCGCGTCCTCGACCATGGCGATCTCGTGCTCGCCGTAGCCGTTGAAGCCCGTGGTCATGGCCACGCCATAGGCACCGAGCATGCCGATCTCGATGAAGTCGCCCTCACGCACATCGGCCGGCAGGTAGAACGGCCCCGGCATGTGGTCGATCGAGTCGCAGGTCGGCCCGTAGAAGCGGAACGGCTTCAGCTCGCTCGCGGCGTCGCCCTCACGCACCAGCTTGGTGGGGAAGGGCCAGCGCGAGTGGGTGGCGTCGAACAGGGCCCCGTAGGAGCCGTCGTTCAGGTACAGGGCGTCGCCCTTGCGCAGCTCGACGCACGCCAGCACCGAGGAGCTCTCGGCCACGAGGGCTCGACCGGGCTCGCACCAGAGCTCGGTCGTTTCCGACACGGGCATCTCGGCGAAGCCGCGGTGAATGGCGTCGGCGTACTCCCGCAGGTCCGGCGGGACCATGCCCGGATAGACCGACGGGAAGCCGCCGCCGACATCGACGATGTCGACGAACACGCCGGCCTTGCGGATGGCGCGTCCGACCTGGGCCATGGCCGCCTCATAGGCCGAGGGGCGCATGCACTGGCTGCCGACGTGGAAGCTTACGCCCATCAGCCCGTCCCTGACCGCCTGGCGCGTGGCCAGCAGCAGGGCCGGGGCCTGGTCCACTGGGACGCCGAACTTGCCCGACAGGGTGTAGGCCGCGCCATCCGCCGAGACGGCCACGCGCACGATCAGGTTCAGATCGGCGGCGCCGCCCGTGGCCTCGACGATCTTGGCCAGCTCTTGGACGCAGTCGAGCGAGAAGGTCCGGACGCCGTGGTCGAAATAGGCGCGGGTGATGGCCGTCCGGCTCTTGACCGGGTGCATGAAGGCGATGCGCGCCTCCGGCAGCACCGAGCGCGCCAGCTCGATCTCGGCGATCGAGGCGGCGTCAAAGCCGGTCACGCCCGCCTCGACCAGAGTCTCGATGACCCAGCGCGACGGGTTCGCCTTCACCGCATAGAAGACCTCGGCCTTCAGATTATCCTGGAACCAGCGCGCCGCTACGGAAACGGAGCGCGGCCGCACAAGCGCGACGGGACGCTCCGGAGACCGCTCACGGACCAGGTCCAGGGGAAGCTGGTACGTGCGCAACTCACGTAACCCCCTGATAGTTGTTGAACCCAGACCCGGCGTTAGCGGCGCAGATTGGACCTACGGGGTCCGCCGGAAGCGGGCGATATGAGGTCATCGGGCCGTCATGTAAAGCGGTAATTTCAGGGCGGAGCTTGCGTCGCGGCGGCTTGCTGCGGCGACATGGAGGTTATAGGTTAACGCTCCGCAAAAACGCTGCGACCCTGACGCGGCGCTGTCTCCGGGGAACGTCCATGCGTCTGACCGCCAAAGCCATCACCCTCGCCGCCGCGCTCGCCATCGCCGCGCCGCATGCCGCGCCGGCCCTGGCCGCCTCGCCGGCGGTGCAGGTCGCCACCGGCCAGGAGCCGCAGGCGGCGCCGGTGTCGGAGCTGATCGCCGGAATCAACATCCCGTACGAGAGCTTCACCCTCGACAACGGCCTGCGCGTGATCGTGCACACCGACCGCTCCTCGCCGATCGTGGCGGTGTCGGTCTGGTACAACGTCGGCTCCAAGGACGAGCCGCAGGGCCGCACGGGCTTCGCCCACCTGTTCGAGCACCTGATGTTCTCCGGCTCGGAGAACGCCCCGGGCAGCTACCTCACCCGCCTCGTCGGCATGGGTGCCACCGACCTCAACGGCACCACCCACTTCGACCGCACCAACTACTTCCAGACCGTCGCCACCCCGGCGCTGGAGCAGGTGCTGTTCCTGGAGAGCGACCGCATGGGTCATCTGCTCGGAGCCCTGACCCAGGAGCAGCTCGATACCCAGCGAAGCGTGGTGCAGAACGAGAAGCGCCAGAACGATAACCAGCCCTATGGTCTTGTGCAGTATGCCCGGCTGGAAGCGCTTTTCCCGGCGGGCCACCCCTACCGCCACTCCACCATCGGCTCGATGGCCGATCTGGGTGCCGCCTCGCTGGATGACGTCCGGACGTGGTTCATCGACAACTACGGCCCGAACAACGCCGTTCTGGTGCTGGCCGGCGACGTTGACGCCGCCACCGCGCGCACCCTGGTCGAGCGCCACTTCGGCCCGATCCCGCGCGGCCCGCAGAACATCCCGGCCCAGGCGGCCGTGCCGACCCTCGAGGCACCGGTCAGCCGGGTGATGCGCGACCGCGTCGCCAATGTCCGCGTCCAGCGCACCTGGACCGGCCCCGGCCTGCTGGACGCCGACGCCATTCCGCTCGCGGTCGGCGCTTCGGTGCTCGGCGGCCTCTTCAGCTCGCGCCTCGACAGCGCCCTGGTGCGGGGCGACCAGAGCGCCGTGTCGGTCTTTGCGTCGTACCAGACGTTCCAGCGCGTCGGCTTCTTTGACATCACCGTCATCGTGAAGCCGGGGCAGGACGCCGACGCCGTCGCCGTCCGGGCCGAACAGGTGCTGGCCGAGTTTCTCGCCGAAGGCCCGACCGAGGACGAGGTGCGGCGCGTCGCCATCCAGGAGGTGGCCCAGCGTCTGAACGGCCTGGAGCAGGTCGGCGGCTTCGGCGGCCGCGCCACGGTACTGGCCGAGGGCACCCTCTATGCCGACGATCCGGCCTTCTACCAGCGCCAGCTGCGCGCCTACGCCGAGGTCACCCCGGCCCGGGTCCGTGAGGCCATGAACCGTTGGCTGAGCCGTCCGGTGTTCGCCCTCAAGGTCGAGCCGGGCGAGCGCGAGCCCTATGTCGAGGCCCAGGCCGCCCCGAGCGGCCAGCAGGCGGGCGCTGCGCCGCCGGATTATACCCCGACCGCCCGTCCGGCCATGCCGGGCCTCGGTTTGGTGGTCGATCTGGACTTCCCGGCGGTGGAGCGCGCCACCCTGTCGAACGGTATCAAGGTGGTGTTCAGCCAGGCGGCGGCGACCCCGACCACCCGCGTGGCGGTCGAGTTCAACGTCGGCTGGGCCGCCGACCCGGTCGATCGTCTGGGTCTCCAGGCCCTGATGCTTGACGCCATGACCGAGAACGCGGGCGGGCTCGACGCCCTGGCTCTGGCCGAGACGCGCGAGCGTCTGGGCGCCAGCATCAACGCCGGCGCCTCGCTGGATCGCACCGTCGTCAGCCTGACGGCCCTGTCGCCGAACCTGGCCCCGTCGCTGGATCTGCTGGCCAGGGTCATCCGTCAGCCGGACTTCATCCCGGCCGAGGTCGACCGGCTGCGCGCCCAGCTACTGTCGCGAATCGCCGGCGAGATGTCCTCGCCCGGCGGGCTCGGCTCGCGCGCCCTGTGGGCGGCCCTCTACGGCGAGGGCTCGGCCTACGGCCGTCCGACCAGCGGTCTCGGCGAGGCGGATGACGTCCGCGCCCTCACGGTCAATGACCTGGAGGCCTTCCACCAGTCGTGGATCCGCCCGGACAATGCGACCATCTATGTGGTCTCGGACCGGCCGCTGGCCGAGATGACCGCGGCGCTGGAGGCGGAGTTCGGCGACTGGAACGCTCCGGCCGTCCCGCGCGGCGAGAAGGCCCGGGCGGCCCCGGCCCCGGTGACGTCGCGCATCATCCTCGTCGACCGGCCCCAGTCGCCGCAGTCGCTGATCCTCGGCGGCCAGGTGCTCGGCCTGACCGGCAGCGATGACCGCCTCGTGCTCAACGCCTCGCTCGAGGTGCTCGGCACCGGCTTCTCGTCGCGGATCAACACCGACCTGCGCGAGACGCGCGGCTGGTCCTACGGGGCCCGCAGCGCCGCGACCGGGGTCGAGGGACCGCTGCCCTATGTGATCAATGCGCCGGTCCAGGCCGACCGAACGGGCGACTCAATCGCCTCCCTGATCGCCGTGCATCAGGCCTATCTCGGGACCGAAGGCGCGACGGAGCAGGAACTGCAGCGCATCGCCGAGGCCGGTTCGCGCCGTCTCGCCGGCCAGTTCGAGACGGCCCAGGCCGTGCTCGACACCCTGCGCAGCAACGCCCTGTTCGGCCGTTCGGACACCTATTGGGAAGAGGCGGGGGCGCGCTTCCGCGGGCTGAGCCGCGAGGCGCTCGACGGGTCTGTGCGGGGCCGCATCGACCCGACCCGCTTCGTCTGGGTCGTGGTCGGCGACGCCCAGATCGTCCGTCCGCAGCTGGAGCAGCTCGGCCTGCCGGTCGAGGTCCGCTCGAACCGCTAAGCCTGACCGGTTGAGGTGGGTTCGCCCCGCGAATCCACCGGGGCCGTGACCCAGGTTCCCGCCTGAAACCGAACCGAGATCCGGGCCCGGCTGGACCTCGTCGAGGCCAACCGATTTCGGTCCGGGTTCCGCCGCCCGGCCGGGCGGCGCGCTGGACGCCGCCCGGCCGGGTGTGCGATTAGGGCTTGCCCGGAGGGGCCCTCCCGGGCCCGCCGGGCGCGCCCCGTCAACGGCCGAACGCGCGACTGATGACCTCCTCTCCCGCCCTGGCGTCCGTCAGGGACGTCTCCAAGACCTTCGGCTCCCGCAAGGCCCTCGACGGTGTCTCCCTGGAGGTCGCCGCCGGAGAAATGGTGGCCCTGATCGGGCCCTCCGGGTCCGGCAAGTCGACCCTGCTGCGCTCGATCACCGGGCTGCAGACCATCGATGCAGGTGCCGGCGTGATCGAGGTGTTCGGCGAGGCCGTGCAGAAGAACGGCCGGCTGACCGGTCAGGCCCGCGCCGCGCGGCGCCGCGTCGGCATGATCTTCCAGCAGTTCAACCTGGTGGGACGACTCAGCCTGTTCACCAACGTCATGCTTGGCGCGCTCGGGCGCCTGCCGGCGTGGCGGGGCCTGCTGGGCCAGTGGCCAGGCGAGGATCGCCGTCGCGCCATGGCTGCCCTGCATCGGGTCGGCGTCTCCGACTATGCGGCGCAGCGGGCCAACACCCTCTCCGGCGGCCAGCAACAGCGAGGGGCCATCGCCCGGGCCCTCGTCCAGGGGGCCCGCGGCATCGTCGCCGACGAGCCGGTCGCCTCGCTGGACCCGGTGTCGGCGCGCCGCGTCATGGAGCTGCTGGTCGAGCTGAACCGGCGTGATGGTCTCGGGGTCATAGTCACCCTGCACCAGGTCGACTACGCCCTGCGCTACTGCGATCGCGTCGTGGCGCTGAAGGCGGGCAAGGTCGTGTACGACGGCCCCTCGACCCGCCTCGACACCCGCATCCTCATCGATATCTACGGCCCCGAATACGAAGACGCCTTCTGGGAGACCAAGTCATGAGCCGCCCGATCCTGTCCCGTCGTCTCCTTGGCGGCCTCGTCGGTGCCGCCCTGCTCGGCCTGGCCGGCTGTGGCCCGGCCGGCGAGCGCACGCCCGCCGGCGCGCCCGACAAGCTGGTGTTCTCGATCCTTTCGGCCGAAGGCCAGGCCTCGGCCGGCCCGATGTGGGCCCCGCTGCTGGAGGACATGTCCGAGGCCATCGGCGTGCCGGTCGAGCCCTACTTCGGCTCGAACTACACCATTCTGGTGGAAGCCATGCGCGGCGGTCAGACCCATGTCGCCTGGTTCTCGGCCAAGCCGGCGATCGAAGCGATCGATCGCGCCGGGGCCGAGGTGGTGGCCCGCACGGTCGATCTGGAGGGTCGCGACAGCTACCGGTCAACCCTGATCGTCAAGGTCGGCTCGGGCATCACGCTCGACGACGTGCTGGCCTGCGGCAAGCGCCATGACTTCGGCATCGGCGACGCCCAGTCGACCTCGGGCACGCTCGCGCCGATGACCTTCCTGTTCAACCCGCGCGGCATCGACCCGAACCAGTGCTTCGCCACGGTGCGTGCAGCCAACCACCAGGCCAATGCCTTCTCCGTCGCCAACGGCCTGGTCGATGTGGCCACCTCCAACACGGTCAATACCGTCTTCCTCGAGCGCCAGAATCCGCAGATCGCGGCCCAGCTACAGGACATCTGGGAATCGCCGCCGATCCCCGAGTCCGGTATCCTCGTGCGCGGCGACCTCGATCCGGCCCTGAAGGCGCGCATTCGCACCTTCTTCATCACCTATGGCCAGGGCGAAGGTGCCGAGGCCGAGCGGCAGCGGGAGATCCTGCGCGGGCTGAACTACTCGCAATTCCGGGCCGCCGACGGCTCGTACCTCGATCCGGTGCGCGAGATGGCGGCTGATCAGGCGCTGGTCGAGGCGCGGGCCGCTGGCGACACGGCCGCCGTGGCTGCCGCCGAGGCCGAACTGACCCGTCTGCGCGCCGGCCGAGAGGTCCAGCCTTGAGTGCCGCTGCGGGCCCGATCCGCGACGCCGGCGTGCCGCCGCCGCCGCGCCGGGGCCTCGTCGCCTGGGCCATGGACGTCCTGATCTGGGGCGGCGTGGCGGCGCTGCTGGTCTGGAGCGTCGAGGCGGTCGATCTCGGCAACCTGAGCCGGCTGGTGACCAATTCGGCCAACATCCGGACCTTCGCCGCCGACCTGCTGCGCCCGGACTTCAGCGACTGGCGCCTGTTCGTCGAGAAGATGTGGGAGACGGTCCAGATCGCCCTGTGGGGCACCTTTCTGGCCGTCTTCCTCGGCATTCCGATGGGCCTGGCCGCCGCCCGCAACATCGCCCCCGTCTGGCTGGTACAGCCGGTGCGCTGGGTGATGAACCTGCTGCGCTCGGTACCTGACCTGGTGATGGGCCTGCTGTTCGTGGTCGCCGTCGGGCTCGGGCCGCTGGCCGGGGTGCTGGCGATCACCCTGAACACGGCCGGCGTGCTGGCCAAGCTGTTCTCCGAAGCGGTCGAGTCGATCGACAAGGGGCCGGTCGAGGGTGTGCGCGCCACCGGCGGCTCGCGCCTACAGGAGATTGTCTGGGGGGTCATTCCCCAGGTGGCACCGCTGTGGACCAGCTTCGCCCTTTACCGCTTCGAGTCCAACAGCCGCTCGGCCACCGTGCTGGGCCTGATCGGGGCCGGGGGGATCGGCCAGGTCCTGTTCGACCGTATGAATGCCTTTGATTTCCGCGCGGTATCGGCCGTGGTCATCGTCGTGGTGATCGCCGTGACCCTGATCGATCTGCTGTCACAGGCCATGCGTAAACGTCTACTCTAACAGGTCCAGCCTCTGGACGACCGGGAGATCCCATCATGATCCGCACCCTGCTCGCCGCCGGCGCGGCGCTATGCACCCTGGCGCTCGCCGCCTGCGGCGACACCGGCGGCACCGGCCAGGCCCGCAACGGCGTCTGGGCCGCCGGCTCCTCGACCGTGTTCCCCTTCACCACCCGGGTGGCCGAAACCTTCTCGCGCAACCAGGGCGGTGCCACCCCGCGCGTCGAGGCGCTGGGCACCGGCGGCGGCATCCAGGCCTTCTGCCAGGGCATCGGCCCGGCCACCCCGGACGTCGCCAACGCCTCGCGCCGCATGACGGCGTCAGAGTTCGACATGTGCGCGCAGAACGGCGTCACCGAGATCATCGAGCTGCAGATCGGCTATGACGGGATCGTCGTGGCCACGGCGCGCAGCGGGGCCTCCTTCGACCTGCGCCTGCAGGACATGTACCTGGCCCTGGCGAAGGAGGTTCCGGTGAACGGTGCCCTGGCTGTCAATCCGGCGACCCAGTGGAGCCAGATCAACTCGGCCCTGCCGGCCCAGCGCATCCAGGTCTATGGCCCGCCGCCGACCTCGGGCACCCGCGACGCCTTCCTTGAGCTGGGCATGGGGCCGGGCGCCGAGCGCCTGCCGGAGCTGGCCGCGCTCAAGGCGTCGGACGAGGATCGCTTCGAGGCCGTCTCGCACACCCTGCGCGAGGATGGTCTTTGGATCGACGCCGGCGAGAACGACAACGCCATCCTACAGACCCTGACCCGCACCCCGGGCGCGGTCGGCGTGTTCGGCTATTCCTTCCTCGAGCAGAACCGCGATGCGGTGAAGGCCGAGACCATCGACGGCATCGCCCCGTCGGTCGAGACCATCGCCGACGGCTCCTATCCGCTGGCGCGCAGCCTCTTCATCTATGTGAAGAAGGCCCACATCGGGGTGATCCCGGGCCTGCAGGAGTTCGTCAACGAGTTCGTCTCGGACGCCTCGGCTGGCCGTGGCGGCTATCTGGAAGATCGCGGCCTGATCCCGCTGCAGCCGGAGGAGCTGGTCCGTCAGCGCCAGATCGCCCAGTCCGGCACGGCCATGGCCCGGCCCGAGTAACCGGACCCGCCCGCCCCGGCGATCCGGGGCGGGCCGCCGGCCTCACTCGTGATACATGCCCATGGCATGGGCCATGACGTGATTGATCACGTGCTGTTCAATGACGCCGCCGAACAGGTGCGCCCACGGCCCGGCGGCGAGCACCGCCACGTCCTCGCCGCCGTGGGCGGCCGAGGGCAGGGGCGCAAGCGCCGGGTGGATGAAGCCCGGATCGTCGACATCGGCGTCTGACAGGTCCGCGCGCGGTCCCATCGCCCCGCCCGGGCCGTTGGCGTAGCTCAGCACCGTGGCCGGCTTGCCGTCAGCCAGCCGCATCGGTGCGCCGTCCGCGCCGGTCACAAGGCCGAGCACCGGCACCCCGCGCGGCGAATAGCCCGTGAGGGTCAGGTTGTGGCTGTGGTCGGCGGTGACGATCACCAGGGTGTCGCGCAGGTCGACCGCCTCGAGGGCGGCGCGCACGGCGGCGTCGAAGGCGAGGGTGTCCTGCAGGGCCGCGCCGGCCTGGCCGACATGGTGGGCGTGGTCGATGCGGGCACCCTCGACCATCAGCACATAGCCCTCGCCGCGGGTCTGCAGAACGGCGATCGCCTTGCGCGTCATCTCGGCCAGCGACGGCTCGTTCTCGCGGGCGTGGGCGAAGCGCATATGGTCCGGCTCGAACAGGCCGAGCAGGCGCGAGGTGCGGGTGGGGTCGACGGCGTCGAACCCGGCCTGGTCAATGACAAAGGCACCCGCCGGGTTGGCCGCGCGCCACTCGGCGATCAGGTCGCGGCCGTCCTGGCGCAGGCCGTTGCGGGACGGCGTCTCGGGGTCGGGCTGGCCTTCAGGCATGAAGTAGACGCGGCCACCCCCCAGCACCACATCGAGGCCGTCCCCGTACGGCCATTCGATCATCTGGCGGGCGATGTCGCGGCAGCCGGCGGCGACGGCGGCGGGGGGCAGCTGGCGATCACTCTCCCAGTTGCGGTCCGGGCTGTGGGCCCAGGCCGCCGCCGGGGTAGCGTGGGTGACGCGGGCGGTGGTGACCACGCCGGTCGACAGGCCAGCGCGCTCGGCCCGGGCGAACAGGGTGTCCAGCGGGGCGGCGAGGGCGGCGGCGCAGTCTCGCGCCGGGGCGGCGGCGGCGACGTTGAGGACGCCGTTGCGGGTCTTGGCACCGGCGACCATGGCCGTGGCGGTCGCAGCCGAGTCGGCCACCATGGCGTCATGGGTATAGGTCCGGACGAGGGCGGCATGCGGCAGGCCGTCCATGGCTAGGGGGCGGCTGCTCCCCGCCTCACCTGCCTGTTCCGCGCCGAGCAGTCGGGCGGCGGTGATGGTCGACACGCCCATGCCGTCGCCGATGAACAGGATGACGTTGCGCGCCCGGCCCTCGATCGGCCGGACCGCCAGGCGCTGCGCCAGCACGGCGCGGCCGTCGGCGAACCAGGTATCCTCGACCGGCGCGGCCGGCGGCGGGGTCTGGGCGAAGGCGGGGCCGGCGACGGCCAGGGCCGCAGCCGCGGCGGACAGGCGCAGGGTGGCGCGGATCGACCGGAACATGGCGGGCCTCAGGGGTCGGGAAGCCGCCTGTCTAGACCGGATATGTGACGGTGCGGTCTCGCTCGCCTCAGGCGGCGCGGCCCCGCACCCGGGCCAGCCGCCGCAGCCGCCGCCAGAAGCGGCCGCGCTCGGGCTCCGGATAGGCCTGCAGGTTTCGCACGAACTCCTCGGCCGAGGCGCGCCAGCTGAATTTCTCGGCGTAGGCGCGCACGGTCTTCCGGTCGAGCTCCAGACAGGCCAGGCAGGCGACCCGCAGGTCATCGTCGATGGCCCCGGCGTCGGAGCCGGGGATGATGTCGATCGGGCCGTGCGCCGGGAAGGCCGCCACCGGGGTGCCCGTGGCCATGGCCTCGAGAATCACCAGACCGAAGGTGTCGGTCCAGCTGGGGAAGACGAAGACGTCGGCGTCGGCGAAGCAGCGCGCCAGCTCCTCGCCAAAGCGGGCGCCGAGGAATTTCGCCTCGGGGAAGCGGGTCTGCAGGTCCTCGCGCGCGGGGCCGTCGCCGACCACGATCTTGGTGCCCGGCAGGTCCAGCGTCAGGAAGGCCTCGATGTTCTTCTCCACAGCCACCCGGCCGACGTTGAGCCAGAAGGGGCGTGGCCAGTCGGCGCCGCCCAGCTCGGCGTAGATCGGTACCATGTCCGTGCGGAACAGCTCGGTGTCGACGCCCCGTGACCAGGGCGAGACATTGCGGAAGCCGTGCGCCACCAGCTCGTCGCGCAGGGTCGGGGTCGCGACCATCAGCCGGCCCGACGGCTTGTGGAACCACTTCATGTAGGCGTAGCCGACCTGCACGGGGATCGGGAACCGGGCCGAGACATACTCGGGGAACTTGGTGTGGTAGCTGGTGGTGAAGGGCAGCTTCCACTCGAGACAGATGCGCCGGGTGGCAATGCCGATCGGCCCCTCGGTGGCGACATGCACCGCCTCGGGCTCGAAGGCGCGCAGCCGCTCGCGGATCTCCTCCTCGGCACCCAGCGCCAGTCGGATCTCCGGATAGGTGGGGCAGGGAATGGTCTTGAACTGGCTCGGCTCGACGACCTCGACCTCATGGCCCATGGCGCGGCACTCCGCGACCGTGCGGGTGAGGGTGCGGACGACGCCGTTGACCTGGGGCTCCCAAGCGTCAGTGGCCAGAACGATGCGCATGCTCTCGGCGGACCCTGCCGTTTCACGAACCCGATCTTCTAGACAATCCGGCGGGGGAAGGCGAGACGGCGTCACAGCGGCAGCACCGTAGTCGACTTGACCTCTTCCAGCACGGCGTAGGTGCGGGTCTCGCGCACGCCGGGCATGCGCACCAGCACATCGCCCAGGAACGCCCGGTAGGCGTCCATGTCGGCCACCCGGGCCTTGATCAGATAGTCGAAGCCGCCGGCCACCATGTGGCACTCCAGCACCTCCGGCTGGCGGCGGACGGATTCGGCAAAGGCCTCGAACACATCGCCGGTGGTCCGGTCCAGCAGCACCTCGACGAAGATCAGCAGGTCGCGGCCGACCAGGGCCGGATCGACCATGGCGGCGTAGCCGGTGATGACACCGCGCTCGCGCAGCCGCCGCACCCGCTCGAAACAGGCGGCGGCCGACAGGTTGCAGCGCCGGGCCAGCTCGGCGTTGGAGATGCGGGCGTCGGACTGCAGCACCCGGAGGAGGCGGCGGTCGACGGCGTCAATCTCGATCATCGGAATTCGGGCCTTCAGGCGAACGATCTTCGGCCATTAAGCCTAACATACGAAGCACCTTTGGCGAAACCGGGATTATCGAGCGGCAATATCCACGGGTCTGAACCGCATGAGCGCCGCCGCTGCCCCTTCCGCCCTCGCCGCCTGGGATATGCTGGACCATGGCAAGCACGAGGACGAGCGCGCGGTGGTGGCGCGCAACCTGTCCGGTCTGTCGCTGGACGCCGCCGAACGCGCCGCCGTGGTCGGCGGGGCCATCGATCTGGTCGAGCGCGCCCGCCTGAGCCCGCAGCGGCAGGGGGTGGTCGAGAGCTTCCTGCAGGAGTTCAGCCTCGGCACCCGCGAGGGTCTGGCCCTGATGTGCTTGGCCGAGGCGCTGCTGCGCACCCCGGATGACGACACCCGCGACCGGCTGATCGCCGAGAAGATCGGCTCGGCCGACTGGGCCAGCCACCTGGGCAAGTCGGACAGCCTGTTCGTTAACGCCTCGACCTGGGGGCTGATGCTGACCGGCAAGCTGGTCGATGTCGACGAGGACGCGCGCCGCGACCTGTCGGGCTTCCTCAAGCGTGTCGCCGGGCGGCTGGGCGAGCCGGTGATCCGCCGCGCCGTGGCCCAGGCCGTGCGCATCATGGGCGAACAGTTCGTGGTTGGCCGCACCATCGATGCGGCCCTGAAGCGCTCGGCGCGCGAGGGCTGGCTGTGCAGCTTCGACATGCTGGGCGAGGGGGCCCGCACCGAGGCCGACGCCGAGCGCTACGAGCGCATCTATGCGGTGGCCATCGAGGCGGTGGGCCAGACGGCGCGCGGGCAGGGGCCGCAGGCCGGGCACGGGGTCTCGGTCAAGCTGTCGGCCCTGTCGCCGCGCTATGAGGCGACTCACGAGGGGCGGGTCTGGGACGAGCTGTACCCGCGGGTGAAGCGTCTCGCCCTGATCGCCGCCCAGCACGACATCAACTTCACCATGGACGCCGAGGAGGCGGACCGGCTGGCCCTGTCGCTGAAGCTGCTGGACCGGCTGGCGCGCGAGCCGGAGCTGGGCGGCTGGACCGGGCTCGGCCTGGCGGTGCAGGCCTATCAGAAGCGCGGCCCCGAGACGGTGGCGCGGATCGTCGAGCTGGCGCGTGACAGCGGCCGGCGGCTGATGGTGCGTCTGGTCAAGGGTGCCTACTGGGACAGCGAGATCAAGCGCGCCCAGGTGCTGGGCCGGCCGGACTATCCGGTGTTCACCACCAAGGCGGCGACCGACCTGAATTACCTGGTGTGCGCCGACCTGCTGATCCGCGGCGCGCCGCACGTCTATTCGCAGTTCGCCACCCACAACGCCCACACCCTGGCGGCGGTCCAGCACATGGCGCGCCGGTCGGGTGTGAAGGTCGAGTTCCAGCGCCTGCACGGCATGGGCGAGGCCCTCTATGACGCCGTGGCCAAAGCCTTCCCGGACGGCCGGTCGATCACCGTGCGCGCCTATGCGCCCGTCGGCGGCCATGAGGAACTGCTGCCCTATCTGGTTCGCCGCCTGCTGGAGAACGGCGCCAACTCCTCCTTCGTCCACGCCCTGCTGGACGAGCGCGTGCCCGCGGCCGCTGTGGCCGCCGATCCTGTCACCCAGGTCGAGGCCCAGCCCGACCGCCACCCCCGGATTCCCGTGCCCCGCGACCTCTACGGTGACCGCCAGAACTCCCTCGGCCGCGACTATAGCCAGGCCGCCGAACGCGCCGCCCATGCCACCGTCTTGGCGAAGGTCGACGCCGAGACCCGGACCGCCGGGCCGATCGTCGGCGGCCGCCTGCTGGCCGGGGTCGACAGCCGGCCGGTGACCAGTCCGTTCGACCGGACGCAGATGCTGGGCCATGCCTCCGAGGCGACGACCGCCGACGTCGATGCGGCGGCGGAACGGGCGGCGGCGGCCCAGATCGGCTGGGACCGCAAGGGCGGGGCCGGTCGCGCCCCGGTGCTGCGCGCGATGGCCGATGCGCTGGAGGCCGACCTCGACCGGCTGGTGGCCCTGCTGGCCCGCGAGGCGGGCAAGACCCTGAACGACGGCGTCGCCGAGGTGCGTGAGGCGGCGGACTTCTGCCGCTACTACGCGATGCTGGCCGAGCGCGACTTCGGCGGCGAGCAGCCCCTCAAGGGCCCCGTCGGCGAGACCAACGCCCTGGTGCTGCACGGCCGCGGCGTGTTCGCCTGCATCAGCCCGTGGAACTTCCCGTTGGCCATCTTCACCGGCCAGATCGCCGCGGCGCTCGCCGCCGGCAACGCCGTGCTGGCAAAGCCGGCCGAGCAGACGCCGCTGATCGCCGCCGAGGCGGTTCGCCTGTTCCACAAGGCCGGCCTCGACGCCGACCTTCTGGCCCTGCTGCCCGGACGCGGCGAAACGGTCGGCGCGGCGCTGGTCAATCACCCGGCCATCGACGGCGTGGCCTTCACCGGCGGCACCGAGACGGCCTGGGCCATCAACCGGTCCCTCGCCGAACGGCGCGGGCCGATCATCCCCTTCATCGCCGAGACCGGCGGGCTGAACGGCATGTTCGTCGACACCACGGCCCTGCGCGAACAGGTGATCGACGACGTCATCCTCTCGGCCTTCGGCTCCGCCGGGCAGCGCTGCTCGGCCCTGCGGGTGCTGTATGTGCCGAAGGACTCGGCCGACGCCCTGATCGAGGGGCTGAAGGGGGCGCTGGCGGTGCAGGTGCTGGGCGACCCCGCCGACCCGGCCACCGACATCGGCCCGGTCATCGACGCCGAGAGCCGCCGGGCGCTGGAGGCCCATGTGGCCCGGCTGGAGACGGAGGCGAAGGTGATCGCCCGCGCGGCCCTGCCCGCCGGCGCCGACAAGGGCGACCTGTTCGCCCCGACCATCGCCGAGATCCCGACGCCGGACTTCCTCGAGCGCGAGGTGTTCGGCCCCATCCTGCACATTCACCGCTACGACCCGGCCGAGCTGAAGACCGTGGCCGGCAGGCTGGCGGCGCGCGGTTATGGCCTGACGCTCGGCGTGCACAGCCGCATCGAGGCCTTCGCCGAGGAGGTCATGCGCCTGGTCCCGGCCGGCAATGTCTACGTCAACCGCGGCATCACCGGTGCGGTGGTCGGGGTACAGCCGTTCGGGGGCGAGGGCCTGAGCGGCACCGGGCCCAAGGCCGGCGGCCCCCACAGCCTGATCCGCTACGCCGCCGAAAAGGCCATCAGCGTCAACATCGCCGCCCAGGGCGGCGACCCGGCGTTGCTGAACCTCTAGGCGGGGACATTGAGGCTGCCGAAAACGCTCAGGCCGTCGAGGGTTTCGATTGTCAGAAGGTAGGCCCCCGGCTTGAGCAGAAGTGTCACGGTCGTGCGCTCCGGGGCGACCGGCGTCTGGTCGGACGGGATGGCGCCGAGGCCCTCGTTCATCCGCACGGCCTGCGCGAGCGCGACGCCGGTCCGCGGCGGCAGGGTGACCGGTACGGCGCGCCGGGTCGGGTCGGCGTGCAGCCAGCCGGGCCGGTCGTCGGGCGAGGCGAGGCGCGGGTGGAACACCGACAGGTCGACCCGGTCGAGATAGGGATCGGTGGTCAGGGCCCGCCCTCCCGGCTCGAACACGGCCACGGGCGCCTCCGGCTGCAGTCGCTCCAGCACGGCCCTTGTGAGCGGCGGGTCGAAGGCCGGATCCAGCGCCGGATAGTTGCCCGACTGTTCAATCGTCAGAGGATCGATGCCGGTCAGTCGTTTCAGTCGGCTGGCGAACCACTCCAGCTCGTCGACCGGGCTCTCGATCAGATGGTTGAAGCCACACAGGACGAAGACCTTCTGGTCCGGATGCCGCTCCAGCACATTGGCGATGAAGTTGCGGGCCTGGGCCTCCTCGCGCCGGTTGATCCGCTCGCGCCGGTCGGCGTCCGGATCACGCTCGCCGACGTCCTCATAGCCTTCCAGCCGGTAGCCGAGGTCGAGCGCGGTCCTGACCGCCTCAGCGTAGACCGGGTCGAGGCTGTAGTAGCCGTGGATCGGTCGGAACGCTTCGCCGCGGCTCAGCGTATCGACAGAGCCCGGCGGGGCGTCCGGTCCCCACGAGAAGGTCTCGGCGGCGAAGACGCTGAAGCCGAGCGGTCGCAGGGCGGTCAGCACCTGTTCGGCGAAATGCCGGTGTCGTGAGACATGGTGCGCCTCGTTCAGGATGACGATGCGGGCGTCACGGGCCCGCTCGACGATGGTGGCGATGGCCGGCGCGCTCTCCAGCGGGGGCATGTCGCGCGGCGGCGAGCCGGGGAGCGGCGCGCGCGTGGCGAGACCCTCATCGCCCACCAGAGATGCATGCTGCGCCAGGCGGCCCAGTGCACGGGCGTCGCCCGCCTCATAGGCAGCCTTCTGCTCAAGGTACTCCGGCAGATAGAGATTGGCGCGAAGGAAGCGGTTGCGTGCGTCCAGCGGCTCCTGCGTCCGGCCCGCGACGGGCCCTGCGAGGCTCGCTAGCCCGAGGCCGGCGACCACCCGCCTGCGTGAAAGTTGCATGACTCATCCTCCCCTTGTGTCACGAGACGGGAGAAATCCGGCGAAATCCGGGCCGTGCGACGCTTCTACTGCCCGACCTCCGCCACCGCCGCCTCGCCGTCCTCGTCGGCCCAGGCGACCTGCCGGCCGTCGGGGGAGAGGGCCAGGGCGGTGATGGCGGCGCCCTTGTCGGCGCGGACGAAGTCGAGGCCCTGGGCGGTCGGGTCGGCGACCCAGACGCGGCCGTCGTCGAGGCCGGCGACGAGCCGGCCGTGGGCCGGTCGGGCGGCCACCAGGGCGACCATGGCGGACTGGTCAAAGCCGATCTCGGTGGCCTCGCGCCCCATCGGACCATTGGCCCCGACGAAGGGCCACAGCACCGCCCCCTGGGCCCCCGGCGTGGCCAGCAGCTGGCCCTTCGACAGGAAGGCCATGTTGCGGATCTTCGACGGATAGCCGCCCATGCGCATGTCGCGCACGTCCTTGAGGCGCCAGCCGTGCAGCTGGTTGTCCTGCATGGCGGTGATCAGGAAGGCGCCGTCCGGCGACCAGGCCACGGCCGTGTGCGAGCCGCCCCACTTGTAGAGCGTCGGGCGCTGTTCGGCGATGCGGGCGAACCAGACCAGGGCCCCGCCATAGGTGGCGGCGGCGACGCGCCGGCCCTTCGGATCGAAGGCCACGGCGGCGAGGGTGCGCTCGGCGGCATGGTCGCGGCGGAAGGCGCGGTCGGCGGCGTCGAGCACGACCAGGCTGCGGCCGGCGGCGGCGGCGATCAGGCCCGTCTCCGGAGCCGTGGCAACCGAGTCGATCCAGCGGCCGGGGACCTCGGCCAGCACCTCTGTGCCGTCGCGCCGGCTCCAGACGATGCGGCCATCGTCCCCGCCGGTGACCAGCCCGTCGCCGGACGGGTGCACGGCCGCCGACAGCACCGCCCCGTCGTGGGCGTCCTGACGCTCGCCCGAGGCGAAGCGGACCGAGCCGTCGCCGAGGGCGAAGACAGCTCCGCCCGCGTCGAGGTCGGCGGCGGTGACCTGGGCGTCGAAGCTCCAGCGGCTCATTCGGACTCTCCGAAGCCGGCGGCAGGCGTGCGTGGCGCGGTGCGGATCAGGCGCGAGTCCGCCACCGCCGCCTGCCGATGGATCACCGCGGTTCGGTACTCGGGGTCGCGCAGCATGTCTACGAAGGCCTGGCCGGTGGGATAGGCGGCGATGAAGGCCAGGGCCCAGCGCTCCTCCGCCGGCCCGATGACGGTCAGCTCCGGGACGCCCAGCCAGACCTGGCGGCCGCCGGCGCGGGCGAAGGGGCCTGCGGCGGCGCGGCCGTAGGCGGCGTAGGCTTCGGCGCCGGTGCGGCCGGCCCCGGCGTCCGCGTGATCGTCGGGATAGGCGGCGTGCGCGCGGAAGCGCAGCAGGTTGATCATGTGCACGGGCCGGTCCAGCGGCAGGTCCCGGAAGGCGGCCATGATCTCGCGGGTTGGATCCAGCCAGGCGGTCACGGTTGCGGCGCTCGCAGGCCGGGCGTGTTCAGATCAGTCACGAGGCTCTCCTTGACGAGCGGCGTTCCGCCGCCTTGTCGCGGGGCCGCGCCGGGGTAATCTGGACTCATAGGGACATCCGGGAGGTTTCGCATGCGCTTTCGTTTCGGACCGGCCGCTCTGGCTTTCGCCGCCGCCGCCCTCGTCGCCACCGCCGCCGTCGCCCACCACGGCTGGAGCTCCTATGACGCCGAGCGCGTGATGCGGCCGACGGCCGAGGTGCTGGAGTCGAGCTGGGGCAGCCCGCACGGGGCCCTCGTCATCGCCATCGAGGGCCAGCGATGGGACGTGGTGCTCGCGCCGGTCTCGCGCATGCAGACGCGCGGCCTCGTCGAGGGCGACATCGCCGTCGGCCAGACCGTCACGGTCGAGGGCTACCCGCGCCGTGACGGCACGCGCGAGATGCGCGCCGAGCGGATCACCGCCGGCGGCAAGACGGTCGAACTGCGCTGATCCCGCTCGAGTTGATCGCGGCTATCGAGGCCTCGGCCCTGGCCGACTGGGCCGGGTCCGAGGCGCTGGTCTATCCGGTCGCCAACACCGCCCATGTGATCGGGGCGGTGCTTCTGGTCGGCGGCATCGGCCTGCTCGACCTGCGGCTGCTCGGCTACGGCCGGCGGCTGGCACCCCAGACCCTGGCCGAGGTGGTGACGCCGCTGGCGCTGGCGGGGTTCGCCCTGATGGTGGTCAGCGGGGTGCTGATGTTCGCCGCCGACGCCCGGGCCATGGCCGCCTCGCCGCTGTTCGCCGCCAAGCTGGGCCTGATCGGTCTGGCGGGGGTCAACGCCGTGGCGTTCTGCAGCATGTTCCGGCGGCTGGACGGGGGCATCCCGCCCGGGGCCCGGATCCTCGCGGCGGTGTCGCTGGCCCTGTGGCTGGGCGTGGTCGTGCTGGGCCGGCTGGTCGCCTATTTCTGAGGCGGCCCCGCCAGGGTGACCGGAATTCCAAGGTGCGCCAGATGCGCCGAGGCGGCCCGGTCGAACGTGACGAACATGTCCGCGCCCATCGCGATGCCTGACGCTGCGATCACCCCGTCGGCGAAGTCGCCCCCGGCCTCCAGCAAGCCCAGTCCGGCCGCGACGGCGTCGGTATCGGTCACGACGTTGGCGGCTCCCGTCAACGTGCGGATGGCGAGGGCGATCTCCCTGTTCGTCGCCCCGAAATAGCTCTTCAGCACCCATGCGGTTTCGCACAGGGCCGGGAGGGTGAGGACGATCGTTTCGGCATCCAGAAGCCACTGCCGGGCGATCGCGGCCTGGGCGGCGTCATCATTCATGACGGCCCGGACCAGGACATTGGTGTCCGGGGAGATCTTCAAGAGCGTCGGGGCGCCTTGCCGGCCCAGCCCTCGGAGATCACCTCGTTCATCTCCTCGATGGTGAGAGCCGGCGTGCCGGACTTGACGGCCAGGATGCCGAAGGCGTCGGCGATGCTGCCGGTCCGCGGTCTGTGAGGCGCCAGCTCAACCCGGCCGTCGGGCCGCAACTGCGCCTCGACCTTGTCGCCCGCCTTGAGGCCGAGGTGCCGGACGACCTCCTTGCGAAGGGTCAGCTGGTTCTTGGCGGTGAGGGTCAGGGTGACCATGCAAGCCTCCTGACCACAAGGTAAGGCAAAACTGCCTTACCCTCAAGCGAGACAGCCCTCGAAGCCGGCCTTCAGCGCCGTCTCGTCGAGGTCGCGGCCGATGAAGACGGCGCGGCTCCAGCGGCGTTCGTCCGCGCCCCACGGGCGCTGCAGGTCGCCCTCGAGGATCATGTGCACGGCCTGGAACACCAGCCGGCGGTCCTCGCCGGCGACATCGATGATGCCCTTGGCGCGCAGGATGTCCTGGCCCTTCGTGGCCAGAAGCTCGTCGATCCAGCGGGTGAACTTCTGGCCATCGAGGGGCCGGTCCAGCGACAGGGCCACGCCGCGGACGTCATCGTTGTGGGCGTGGCCGCGCGGCCCGTGGGCGTGGTCATGGGCGTGGTCGTGCCCGTGACCGTGGTGGTGGTCATGGTCGTGGTCGTGGCCGCAGTGCTCATCGTGGACGTGGCCCTCGGCCCCGTGGGGCGGATTGACGAAGTCCGGCCGCACCTCGACGACGCGCTCAAGGTCGAAGGCGCCGATGTCGAGGATCTGGTCCAGCGGCACGGCGGCGCGTTCGGTGCGGAGGATGGGGGCGAGCGGGTTGAGGCTGCGCAGGCGCGCCTCGACCGCGTCCAGCTCGGCCGGGGTGGCCAGGTCCGTCTTGTTCAGCAGGATGCGGTCGGCGAAGGCCACCTGCTCGCGCGCCTCCCTCGAGTCGTCCAGCCGCGCCATGACGTGGCGGGCGTCGACCAGGGCGGTGACGCTGTCGAGCCGGGTCTTCGCCTTGACGTCCTCGTCGACGAAGAAGGTCTGGGCCACCGGGCCGGGGTCGGCCAGGCCCGTGGTCTCGACGATGATGGCGTCAAACGCGGGCTTGTCGGGTCGCTGGCGTTTCATCAGGCCCGAGACGACGCGGATCAGATCGCCGCGCACCGTGCAGCAGACGCAGCCGTTGTTCATCTCGAACACGTCCTCATCGGCGCCGACCACCAGGTCGTTGTCGATGCCGATCTCGCCGAACTCGTTGACGATCACGGCGTAGCGCTTGCCGTGGTCCCCGGTGAGGATGCGGTTCAGCAGGGTGGTCTTGCCGGCACCGAGGTAGCCGGTCAGCACGGTCACGGGGATCTTGTCGCTCATGTCGCCCATCTAGGGTGGGCGGGCGACGATCGCCAGCGCCGGGAGAGTGAGGCGTGCCAGTGAGCGCAGGGGTGAGCAAGGGTGGGCGATGCTCACCCCTTGCTCACCAGCACATTTCACAATCAGCAGCCAGGACAGTCAGGCCCTTCTGTCGTCTCGAGCTGCAGGGTCGCATGGCCGACGCCGAAGTCGCGGACCAGGGCCTGGGCCTCGCGTAGCAGGGTGTCGGCGTCGGTGCGCTCGTGCACCAGATGCGCGGTCAGTGCGGTGCGGGTGGTCGACAGGGCCCAGACATGCAGGTCGTGCACGCGGCTGACACCCGGCAGGCTCTCGAGCGCGGCGCGCAGGGCGGACACGTCCACGCCGGCCGGGGCGGTGTCCAGCGCCAGGTCGACCGAGTCGCGCAGCAGCCCCCAGGTGCCGAGGAAGATCACGGCCACAATCACGAGGCTGGCGATCGGATCGAGCAGGGTCCAGCCGGTAAGCATTACCCCGGCACCGACGATGACCACCCCGATCGACACACCGGCGTCGGCCAGCATGTGCAGATAGGCACCGCGGGCGTTCAGGTCGGTGTGGCGGTCGCGCAGGAACAGCAGGGCCGTACCCAGATTGATGACGAAGCCGAGTCCGGCCACGGCCATGACGATGCCGGACTTCAACGGGCGCGGATCGGCCAGGCGCTCGATCGCCTCGAAGGCGATGAAGCCGCAGGCGGCCAGCAGCAGCAAGCCGTTGGCGAGGGCGGCCAGCACTGTCGCTTTGCCGAAGCCGTAGGTGCGCCGGGCGCTCGCGGCGCGTCTGGCCAGCCAGGCTGCTCCGCCGGCCATGGCCAGCCCCAGCACGTCGGACAGGTTGTGGCCGGCGTCGGCGAGCAGGGCAGCGGAACCGGCGATCAGGCCCGACGCCGCCTCGGCGATGACGAACACCAGATTGATCGACAGGCCGGCGAGGTAGCGCCAGTCGCCGGTGTCAGCCGGGGCGTGGTGAGGGTGTTGATGGCCGTGTCGATGCCCATGACCGTGCCCTTCCCCGTGGCCGTGTCCATGCCCATGGTGATGGCCTTGGGCGTGAATGTGTCCGGCGGGCTCGGCGTCGTGGGCCATGTGATCAGCCTAGAGCCTGATCGGTTGAGATGGAATCGCTTTGCGACTCTGTCGATGCCGTGAATCAGACTCTCAGTTTAAGCCGGACCGAAATCCGAGCCGAGTTGGACGGCGTCCAACTCAACCGACTCGGGTTAATGGCCGCGCAGGGCGACGAAAAGGGCAAGGCCCAGCAGGGCGAGGCCCAGCAGCACCCGCTCGTAGCGGGCCCAGCGGTCGAGGCGCAGGGCCTGGGCCCCGGCGCGGGCCAGCAGCACCAGGCCGAGCATGCCGATCACCGTGCCCAGCGCCATGGCCAGGGTCAGGGCGACGATGACGCCGGCACCCTGGTCTGACGCGGTCAGGTAGAGTGGCAGCAGCACCTCGCCCGGCGAGAGGGCCAGCAAGGCGATGAGGCCAAGGGCGGCGGTTCTGTGGCCCGGCGCAGCAGGCGGTTCGCCGAGGGCTCCGGCCGCGCCCGCCAGCGCCGGGGCGCGCAGGCTGCGCAGGAGGTAGAACAGGCCGAGCAGGGCGAGGAAGACGGCGGCGAGGCGCGGCGCGAGGCCTTCGACCCAGGTCTCCAGCGCCAGGCCGGCCCCGACGATCAGCAGGCCGACGAGGGCGGTGGAGATGATATGGGCCAGGGCAGCGACGGTGGTCACCGCCGTCAGCCGGGTCGTGCGCCAGCCCTGAGCCTGGGCGACGAGCACGAACGGCAGCCAGTGCGTCGGCAGGGCCGCATGCAGCAGGGCCGTGGCGAAGCCGCCCCCTATGAGGGACAGGGCCAGGGGATCGGTGAGGGCAGGCACCATGACCACCCCCTACAAAGTTACGGCGTAACAATCGAGCCCTGTCGGCCCCTTCCGGCGGCATTCCAGCCGCCCGTCAGGCCGCGCGGGCCGCTGCCGCGTCGACCAACAGGGCCAGGATCTCGTCAGCGGAGCCGGCGGCGCGCAGCTGCTCCCGCCGCTCGGCGCTGCGCAGGAAGCGCGACACGGCGGCAAGGGCGCGCAGATGCTCGGCCCCCTCGCGGGGTGGGGCGAACAGGCCGAAGATCAGGTCGACCGGTCGCTCGTCGACCGAGGCCCAGGCGATTGGCTGGTCGAGGCGGATGAAAAGGCCGCAGACGCGCTCAAGGCCCTCGATCCGCGCATGGGCCACGGCGACGCCGCCGCCCAGCCCGGTCGAGCCCAGGGCTTCGCGCTCGAGCAGGGCCTCGACGGTGCGGGACTCCTCGACGCCGAATTGCTCCGCCGCCAGGGTGGCGAGGGCGTTCAGGGCCTGACGTTTGGATGACACGCCGGTCCGCAGGACCACGCCGTCCTGGGCCAGCAACTCGACAATATCCATGACGCTGAGCCTGACTCTTGAGCGGACCCTGAGCGGGGCGGCGTCCCTTTATACGCGCCGCCCCGGTTTGCAAAGGGGGCCCGCTAGTGGCCGGCCCCGTTGGAGGGCCGGGTCCGTTCCGGATCGATCCAGCCGATGTTGCCGTCCGGTCGCCGGTAAACCACCGACAGGCCGCCATGCCCTGCGTTGCGGAACACCAGCACCGGATAGCCGGTGACGTCGAGCTCAAGCACCGCCTGGCCGACCGTCAAGGTGGTGATGCGCGCCTCGGTTTCGGCGATGACCATGGCCGCCGGCGGGCCTTCCTCCTCGCCGCCAGCGTCGCCGAAGTGATCATCCTCGACAGAGCCGGGGTCGCGCAGCACCAAGCTGCGGGCGACAGCGCGGGCGGCGTCCTCCTCCTTCTCCGGGGACAGGCCGCGCGGGCCGGCGTGGTGGTTCTTGAGGCGCCGCTTGTAGCGGCGGACGCGCTTCTCGAGCTTGTCGAGACTCTCCGTGAAGGCCCCGTGGGCGTCGCCGCCGAGGCCCGTGGTGTAGAGGGTCTGGCCGGATGCGAGACGCACCCAGCAATCGACCTTGAACATGTGACCGTCCTTGGTCACCACGACCTCGGCGTCCTGTCCGCCGCGCTCGAAGAACTTGCCGACTCCTTCGTTGAGTTCCTGGGTGATGCGCGAGCCTAACGCTTCGCCGACATCTACGTGCTTGCCACTGATCTGGACTTGCATGGGGATAGAACGCGACCGCCAGGCCCCGGTGTCAAGCCGATCACCGATTTGTGCGCGGACGGTGACAGAGGGCCTGTTCCGGAACGGGACAGACACCGCTTTTCCTCGCCATTTCCTGCACGAAACCCTATATCCGGAAGCTTCGCGACGGTCGGGATTCGCAGGGCTTCGGCCCTCCGCCGGCTGCGCTCGTCCGCCCGCCCGGGCCTGATCGAAATACGACCTGAATGACCGATCCGACCTCCGCCGACGCTGCCGGCCAGACCGAATACGGTGCCGACTCCATCAAGGTGCTCAAGGGCCTCGACGCCGTGCGCAAGCGGCCTGGCATGTACATCGGCGACACCGATGACGGCTCGGGCCTCCACCACATGGTCTATGAGGTGGTCGACAACGCCATCGACGAGGCCCTGGCCGGCCATGCCACCCGCGTCGAGGTGATCCTCAACGCCGACGGCTCGGTCACCGTCACCGACGACGGCCGCGGCATTCCCACCGACATCCACCCTGGCGAGGGCGTCTCGGCGGCCGAGGTCATCATGACCCAGCTGCACGCCGGCGGGAAGTTCGACCAGAACTCCTACAAGGTCTCCGGAGGCCTGCACGGCGTCGGCGTTTCGGTGGTCAACGCCCTGTCCGACTGGCTGCAGCTGAAGATCTATCGCGACGGCAAGCGTCACGAGATGCGCTTCGAGCGCGGCGACACGGTCGAGAGCCTGAAGGTCACCGGCGAGGCCCCGACCCGCCCTGATGGCCCGCGCGCCGGCCAGCCTCTGACCGGCACCGAAGTGACCTTCTATCCTTCGGTGACGACCTTCTCGACCATCGACTTCGACCTGAAGACGCTGGAGCACCGGCTGCGCGAGCTGGCCTTCCTGAACTCCGGCGTGAAGATCCGGCTGGCCGACCATCGCGGGGTCGAGCCGTTCGAGGAGGTCCTCCACTACGGAGGCGGCGTCGAGGCCTTTGTGCGCCATCTCGACAAGTCCAAGTCGCCCATCCTCAAGGATGTCATCGTCATCCGCGGCCGGAAGGACGGCATCGAGCTGGACCTCGCCCTATGGTGGAACGACGGCTACCACGAGACCATGCTGTGCTTCACCAACAACATCCCGCAGCGGGATGGGGGCACGCACCTTTCGGCCTTCCGCGCGGCCCTGACCCGGGTCATGGGCGGTTACATCGACCAGGCCGGTTCGGCCCGGAAGGAGAAGGTCTCGGTCACCGGCGAGGACGCGCGCGAGGGCCTGACCTGCGTGCTGTCGGTCAAGGTGCCGGACCCCAAGTTCAGCTCCCAGACCAAGGACAAGCTGGTCTCCTCCGAGGTCCGGCCGGCGGTCGAGGGGCTGTGCCAGGAGGGGCTGGCCCAGTGGTTCGAGGAGCACCCGGTCGAGGCGAAGCTGATCGTCTCCAAGATCATCGAGGCGGCGGCGGCGCGCGAGGCGGCGCGCAAGGCGCGCGAGCTGACCCGGCGCAAGTCGGCGCTGGAGATCAGCTCCCTGCCGGGCAAGCTGGCCGACTGCCAGGAGCGCGATCCGGCCAAGTCCGAGCTGTTCATTGTCGAGGGTGACTCGGCCGGCGGCTCGGCCAAGCAGGCGCGCAACCGCGAGAACCAGGCGGTGCTGCCGCTGCGGGGCAAGATCCTCAACGTCGAGCGTGCGCGCTTTGACCGCATGCTCGGCTCGGACCTGATCGGGACCCTGATCCTGGCGCTGGGCACCGGCATCGGCCGCGACGACTTCAACGCCGAGAAGCTGCGCTACCACAAGATCATCCTGATGGCCGACGCCGACGTCGACGGTGCCCACATCCGGACCCTGCTGCTGACCTTCTTCTATCGGCAGATGCCGGAGCTGATCGAGCGCGGCCACGTCTATATCGCCCAGCCGCCGCTCTACAAGGTGATGAAGGGCAAGCAGCACCGCTACCTCAAGGACCAGGCGGAGATGGACGCCTATCTGATCGAGGAGGGCTCCGCCGAGGCCGAGCTGGACCTGGCCAGTGGCGAGCGCCGCATGGGCCTGGACCTGCAGGCGCTGGTGCGCGAGGCCAAGGCCTTCAAGGGTCTGGTCGACCGTCTGGCCACCCGTGCCCCGGCCTTCGCCATCGAGCAGGCGGCCCTGGCCGGCCTGTTCGACGAGGCGGGCGACCCGGTCGCCGCGGCCCCGGCTGCCGCCGCCCGGATGGATCGCTTCGCCGAGGTCGGCGACAGCCCCTGGACCGGCGAGCCGGGCCTTCAGGGGGCCGTCGCCTTCCGCCGCACCCGCCGCGCCGTGTCCGAGAGCATCGTGCTGGAGGAGACGCTGATCCGGTCGCTCGACGCCCGCCGCCTGGCCGAGCGCGGCCGCGCCTTCCAGGGCGTGTTCGAGGGCCTGGCCGTCTATCGCCGCAAGGACAGGTCGACCGACATCCGCGGCCCGCTGGACCTGCTGAACGCCGTGCTCGACGCCGGCAAGAAGGGCCTGTCGATCCAGCGCTACAAGGGTCTGGGCGAGATGAACCCGGAACAGCTGTGGGAGACCACGCTGGACGCCAACGCCCGCACCCTGCTGCAGGTCAAGATCGACCACGCCGACGACGCCGACGACCTGTTCGCCAAGCTCATGGGCGATGTGGTCGAGCCGCGCCGCGAGTTCATCCAGGAAAACGCCCTGGACGCCGAGGTGGACGTCTAGGGGATGCGCCGGCGGCGCGGGGGGTAGGGGCCCAACCCGCCGTCCTCCCTCCCTTCCCCCTCGAGGGGGGAAGGGTCGGGGATGGGGGTGGGGGCGCGGCGTCTGGTGGAGAGACCGCTGGAGGCGGTCCCGCCTCATGCGCCTGCCGGAAAGCGCGTGAGTCCACCCCCACCCAAACCCTCCCCCCTCGAGGGGGAGGGCTTCTGTCGCTCAACCGGGGCTACGCCCCATGGCATGGGGGAGGAGCGCCCTTTCAGCTGCCGCCCGTGCCCGGTTCGCGCGGAACGGGGCGGAACTCGCGGACGAAGCGCTCGAGCAGGCGCACGCCGAAGCCCGCCGACCCGCCCGGGCGGGTCGCGTCGCCGCTGACATTGTCGACCCCGGCGATGTCGAGGTGGGCCCAGGGCGTCTGTGGCCGCACGAAGAATCCGAGGAAGTGGGCCCCGGTGCCGGCCCCGGCCCCGCCGTCGCCGGTGTTCTTGATGTCGGCGATCGGCGAGGAGGTGTCGCGGGCGTAGGTCGGGTGCAGCGGCAGGCGCCACAGGTGCTCGCCTGTGGCCCGGCCGGCGGCGTCCAGCTGGTCGGCCAGGGCGTCGTGGCGGCTGAACAGGCCGGCGTAGTCATCGCCCAGCGCCGTGCCCACGGCCCCGGTCAGGGTGGCGACATCGACGATCGCCGCCGGGTTCATCGTGGCGTCGGCCCAGGACATGGCGTCGGCCAGCACCAGCCGGCCCTCGGCGTCGGTGGAGATGATCTCGATGGTGCGGCCGTTGTAGGCGGTCAGCACATCGGCCGGGCGGATGGCGCGGCCGTCGGGCATGTTCTCGGCCAGGGCGGCGATGGCCACCACATCCACCGGGGCCCCCGCGCGGGCCAGGGCCAGCACGGCCCCGACCACCGATGCGGCACCGGACATGTCCATCTTCATCGCCCCCATGCCGGCGGACGGCTTGATAGAGATGCCGCCGCTGTCGAAGGTGATGCCCTTGCCGGCCAGCACGACCGGGCCGTCGCCGCCGGCGCCCGGACCGCGGTAGCGCACCGCCAGCATGCGGGGCGGACGCTCCGAGCCGCGGCCGACGCCGAGGATGGCGCCCATGCCCAGCCGCTCCATGTCGCGCTCGTCCAGCACGGTGATCTCGATCCCGCGAAGGCCCTCGAAGGCCGCCTCGGTGCGCTCCACGAAGGTCTCGGGATAGAGGATGTTGGCCGGCTCGTTCGACAGGTCGCGCGCGAAGTGCATGGCCGCGACCAGGGCCTCGCCGCGACGCCAGGCGGCGGCGGCCCCGGCGGCGTCGCCGGTGACCACGGTCAGGGGCGTCGCCGGCGCCGGGGCGCGGGTGGTGTTGTGCAGGTCGGGACGATAGGCGGCGATGCCGAAGCCGGTCGCCAGCTCGGCGGTGAGCGCCGCGTCGAGCCCCTGCGCCGCCAGGGTCACGGCCCCGGCCTCGCCGGCCAGGGCGCGCCCGGCCACGGCCCCGGCGGTGTAGGCGTCCAGCGCGCCCGAGCCCAGGCCGATCACCTGCAGCCGCTCGACGCTCTCCAGCCCGCGCACGGTCAGGGTGTCGCGCGCGCCATAGCCGAAGGCCGCCTGGGTCAGGGCCCGGGCCACGATGGCGCGGTCGGCGGCGCTGAGGCTGGCACCGCGCGTCTCCAGGTCCGCGGCCGAGGCCAGCGGCAGCACCAGGGTCCCGCCCGCCGGGGCCTCGGCGACGAAGCTCACCGCCCGCACCGTCGAGGCCGGGGCCATGGCCGTCAGGCCGGCGTTGCCGGGGTCGCGGCCACCCAGGTTGTTTGCAGAAGACTGGGCAAGAGCGGGAGAGGCGGCGCAGGCGAGGGCGAGCGCGAGCGGGGCGGCGGCGAGCGCCAGGCGGCGGGCGGGCGTCATGCGGAACCTCGAATTGTTATGATGTCACAGTTCTTAGCCGGGCCGGCGGGCCGGCGGCAAAGGGGGTGCGACATTTCGTGCGGGGGGCGTCGAGCGATCGATCAAGGGATCACAACGGGCACAGCGAGGTCACGGCGGGCACAGCGGGACCTCTGCGCCGGCGCGCCGAAAGCCCTCCCCCTCGATGGGGGAGGGTTTGGGTGGGGGTGGGGGCGCGACACGGACAGGCAGGGCGATGGAGGCGCGCCCGCCCCTGGCGCCACATCTTCCAACGACCGTGTTCCCACCCCCAACCCCCCCCCCAACCCCCACCACGGGGGACGGCGCGGCCGTGGGGGCCCCGCGCCCCCGGTGAAACCCATAGCCACCGGGGCCGGGGACCACCAAGCCACCCCCCCCCCCCCCGCCCCCCCCCACCGGGGGGGGGGGGGGGGGGGGGGGGCGGCCCGGGGGCGCGCCCCGGACAGGCCGGGCGAGGGAGGCGCGCCCGCCCCGGGCGCCACATCTTCCAACGACCGTGTTCCCACCCCCATCCCCGACCCTTCCCCATCGAGGGGGAAGGGAGAGGCGTTGGCGCCTCTGCGCCCGTTGTGGTCCCTTGACCCTGCGGGACGGGTACAGTCCAGTCTCCAGCCGCCCCCGGAGCCCCCCATGACCGACGCCCCTCGCCCCCTGAGCATCGACTTCGTCTCGGACGTGGTCTGTCCCTGGTGCGTGGTGGGGCTGGGCGGGCTGGAAGCGGCGCTGGCGACGCTGCAGGCCGGGGGGATCACGGCCGAGGTGACCTTCCGCCCGTTCGAGCTGAACCCCGGCATGGCCCCGGAAGGCGAGACCATCGGCGCGCATATCGCCCGCAAGTATGGCTCCACGCCGGAGCAGTCGGCGGCCAACCGGGCCATGATCACCGAACGGGCGGCCGAGGCCTGGCCCGGCTTCGAGATGCGGATGGGGCCGGACAGCCGCATCTGGAACACCTTCGACGCCCACCGCCTGCTGCACTGGGCGCTGGAGACCGCCGGGCGGGACGGGCAGCGGGCGCTCAAGGAGGCGCTGTTCCGCACCCACTTCACCGACAACCGCGCGCTGGCGGCGGCGGAGGTGCTGGCCGACGCGGCCGCGGCCGCCGGGCTGGACCGGGCCGGGGCCCTGGCCGTGCTGGCCGACGGCCGCTACGCCGCGGAGGTGCGGGCGGAGGAACAGCTGTGGCGCGCCCGGGGGATCAACGCGGTCCCGGCGGTGGTGGTGGAGGGCAAATACCTGATCACCGGCGGCCAGCCGGCGGCGGTGTTCGCGCAGGCGCTGCGGAAGGTGGCGGGGGAGGGGTAGGGGGTAGGCGGTAGGGCGTCTTCCTTCTCCCCTTGTGGGTGGAGGAGGATCGCATGCGATCCGACGACGGGTGTCATGCGGAGCATGACGGATGAGGGGGGCCAGCGCCGACGCCGGGCGGCTGTCCTTGCCGTCGACGGTTCATCACAGAGGGCACGGAGACAGACACAGAGGACCCAGAGGCGTCCCGCCCCGGCACCGCTCATTCCTCCCCCACAGGGGGAGGTGGCTCGCCGCATCGCGGCGAGACGGAGGGGGGAGACGCACCGCTGTCGCCGCGCGCCCCCTCTCCCGACGCCAGAAGAGAACCGCCTCTCTCCTCCCCCATAGCGCAGCGTAGGGGGGAGGGGGACCGCCGAAGGCGGTGGAGGGGGCGAGGTCAGGCGCGGCGCCGGCGGTCGCTCCCTCCACCGCGGAGCCTGTCTTCGGGCTCGCCTTCGGCGAGACCCGGGGGCGGTCCCCCTCCCCCGGCCCGCGGGGGAGGAGAGGCGCGCCCCGGCGCCCCGAGGCTGGACATCACCGGCCGTGGCTTCAGGATGACCTCATGGGGGAGGCTGATCCATGTTGAGAACCTGCGGCGTGATCCTCGCGGCGGTACTGGCGCTGGCAGGCTGCGGCGAGAACGACGGCGATCACCTCGCGCGCGAAGCCTATGCCGAGGCCCAGTTCGCCAGGGAGACGGACATCGACCTGGCCGTGCGCATCGACCGCATGCAGCGCGAGATCGACGATCTCAGGGGCCGGGTGGAGTATCTCGAGTCGGGGGCGCCGGCGGAGGCGGGGGCGTAGCTACGGTTCTTGCGACGGACCCCGGCGCGCTCCCCAGTATATGCAGTAGGGGGGCCTGCGCAGCAGGGTGCAGCGCGATACGCTGCGCACGACGCTCTATCCTCGTCATAAGCCCGACGAGTGCAGTTCCGAATCCGAAAGCAACTCCCGGAGCGGTTTAGTCTCGGGGCTCGCGGTACGTCCGCGATATGCTGACTGGGGCGAGCACTCCGTTGTAGCACGTTGGGCAGTGCCCCCTCGTGGATGCTACTCTAGGATGCGAGTCGAACATCACATCGCAGCCGCAAAAGGAAACGATCATTGAAGCGGCTTAGTCCTAAAGCCAAAAGGTGCCGCCTCCGCCATAACCGACGGAAGTGGCGGCGCATTCAGATGCGGCGAGCTACGAAGGCCGGGCGTGTACCTACGCTGCGTCAGCCAAAGCCAAATGCGGCACAGATCGAGCGGGATCAACAGAAGATATACGCCAGGGCGGCGCAGGCAAGGCTGGCGTTCGCCCGTGACGGACTGCCGTTGCCGATCGCAGAAAGGGGCCTGTTTCACAGCCCAGAGGCTCCCCCGAGGCGCGCTCTTCTTTTGAAGGCACCCAGCGTGCTCTCTCTTAAGGGCAACTACGATGAGTGCTTGGGCTTTCTTTACGATTACAGATGGCGTCGATTTGTCAATAACGACAGTGGACCAGGGCGTCCGCGCAGCCTCGTGATCGATATGTCCTCTGTGGACCAAATGTATCTCGATGCAGCTCTCGTTCTGGTTGCCGAGTATCATAGCGGCAACTTGGCCAGTCCCGACTTTCGGCCCGTTATTGATGATGCAAGCTGGCCGCTAGGTGTTCGGCGATCTCTGGAAATGCTGGGCTTCTACGATCTTGTCCAAGCTCAAGCGAGAACCTGCGACGAGGATGCGTTAGACCCTGACGGGCCCCGCTTCGTCCCCTTCGCTAGCGACACCGTCGTCGATGGCGCTCAAGTCGATCCGGTCATTGAGCGCCTGAAGGCGATCGCTGGCGGCACCCCAAAGAGGGTAGCGCTTTACGGGGCCTTGATGGAGGCTGTCGCCAACGTTAAGGGTCACGCATATCCGGAAGTGATGCCACCTCGCGTTGAGCCGATTTCAAGGGATCGCTGGTGGGCGGCCGGTGCGTACTTTTCCCAAAGTGAGCAATTGGAGTATGCCGTCTACGACCAAGGAGTGGGGATCGCCGAGACGCTTCCAAAGAAGCCGCTTTGGGAGGTCATCAGCAGGATCTGCCCGCCGGAGTTTGACGACGGTGACGTGATTGTGGGCGGCATTAAGTACGGCAGGACTTCCACCGGGCGCGCTGAGCGGGGCAACGGCCTCTGGAAAATCTGCAAGCTTGTGAGGGACATTCCAAATTCGTCGGTTCGGATCATGAGTGGCCGTGGGGACGTGACATACTTTGGACGCGGGAAGCCGTTTAAGAAAGTGAATCGTAATCCTTTCCCGGGTACGCTTGTTCATTGGACGTTGTCGTTGCCTGTTGAAGTCCCCAAGAGGCCGTTGGCGTGATCGTTCATCTGGCAGAGAAATTTTCGCCTTTCCTGGGGGGAAGGTACCGAGACGATGGCCCTTGGAGTGGGCAGGAGTTTCGGGAGGATTTTCTCATCCCCTGGCTCAGGGAGGCGATGTCCGGTCGGGAAGCGCTTGTCGTGGTGCTGGACGGCGTGGCAGGAGTGCCCAGCTCGTTTCTTGAAGAGGCATTTGGCGGCCTGTTTCGGACCACGGACTGGTCGGCCTCTGAGTTAAACTCAGCGCTGAAGCTCCGAGCAGACGACCCCGATTTGTGGCCTTACTTGAGTTTGGCGGCTCGCTTTATGAAGGAAGCAGCAGGGCGCCGTGAGCGGGCTAACTGAAGTAGTCGAATCGATCTTCGTCACCATCAACTCCGTGCCTGTTGATGGGGGTGTTGAACCGCAGTGGCTGCCCGCTTTACGATGGATCGTCGATAAGATTCTTCCACCAGCGTTGCTTGCCATAGCGGTAAGCTGGGCGATCCCTCGTTCCCTTGAGCGCTGGAAGGGGCGTCGAGAGCATTTCTACAAAACAGTTGATATACTTCGAGCTCAGCTTCAACTGCTACAGTTTGAGGCTTCCTCGTACTGGCTTGCAAGGTACGATAAGAAGGTTTCACCCGTCCAAGAGGAGCGGATAGAGTTTCTTCTGGGTGATGTAACGAAGTTGGTTCGGCTGGCCGCGAAGTCGGGCGCGCCGAGTTTGTACAAAGACAGCGAGGCACCAGCTGTTCTAGCTCTCGCCAGTCTGGCCGATGCTGCCACGGGCGGTGACTTTAGATCTCCAAGACGTGTAGCTGACCCAAATCGCTCCCGAGCCGTAACCACTGCGTCTCTGCATCTCCTCAGCCTCTTAGCGGACGAAAGATGGAGCTTTGTGAGCAACGCATCTAGGTAACCTTCACCTCCACCACCCCGCCCCCGGCGCGGAACTTCTCGGCCATCTCGCGCATGCCGGCCTCCGCCTCGTCCGCGCCCCGGCTCCCGCCGGCGTCGTTCTGGGCCTGGGCGTCCCGGCGGATGTCCTGGCTGATCTTCATGCTGCAGAACTTGGGGCCGCACATGGAGCAGAAGTGGGCGGTCTTGTGCGCCTCCTTCGGCAGGGTCTCGTCGTGGTATTCGCGGGCGGTTTCCGGGTCGAGGCCGAGGTTGAACTGGTCCTCCCAGCGGAACTCGAAGCGCGCGCGGGAGAGGGCGTCGTCCCAGGCGCGGGCCGAGGGGTGGCCCTTGGCCAGGTCGGCGGCGTGGGCGGCGATCTTGTAGGCGATGACCCCGTCCTTGACGTCCTGGCGGTCGGGCAGGCCCAAATGCTCCTTTGGAGTGACGTAGCAGAGCATGGCCGTGCCGAACCAGCCGATCATGGCCGCACCAATGGCCGATGTGATGTGGTCATAGCCGGGGGCGACGTCGGTGGTCAGCGGCCCCAGGGTGTAGAAGGGCGCCTCGCCGCAGTGCTTCAGCTGCTCGTCCATGTTGGCCTTGATCTTGTGCATCGGCACATGGCCGGGGCCCTCGATCATCACCTGGCAGCCGTGATCCCACGCCACCTTCGTCAGCTCGCCCAGGGTGCGCAGCTCGGCGAACTGGGCCTCGTCATTGGCGTCGGCGATCGAGCCGGGGCGCAGGCCGTCGCCGAGGCTGAAGCTGACATCATAGGCCCGCATGATCTCGCAGATCTCGGCGAAGTGCTCGTAGAGGAAGTTCTCCTTGTGGTGCGACAGGCACCACTTGGCCATGATCGAGCCGCCGCGGGAGACGATGCCGGTGACCCGCTTGGCCGTCAGCGGGACGAAGGGAAGCCGTACGCCGGCGTGGATGGTGAAATAGTCCACCCCCTGCTCGGCCTGTTCGATCAGGGTGTCGCGGAACACTTCCCAGGTCAGGTCCTCGGCCACGCCGCCGACCTTCTCCAGCGCCTGGTAGATCGGCACGGTGCCGATCGGCACCGGGCTGTTGCGGATGATCCAGTCGCGGATGTTGTGGATGTTGCGCCCGGTGGACAGGTCCATGACCGTGTCGGCGCCCCAGCGGGTGGCCCAGACCAGCTTGTCGACCTCGTCGGCGACCGCGCCCAGCACGGCGGAGTTGCCGATGTTGGCGTTGATCTTGACCAGGAAGTTGCGGCCGATGGCCATCGGCTCGACTTCGCGGTGGTTGATGTTGGCCGGGATGATGGCGCGGCCGCGGGCGACCTCGTCGCGCACGAACTCCGGGGTGACGAAGTCGGGGATCTCGGCCCCCATCGGGTCGCCGTCGCGGATCCATTCGCGGGCCCGGTCGCGGGCCAGGTTCTCGCGGATAGCGACATATTCCATCTCGGGGGTGATGACCCCGGCGCGGGCGTATTCCAGCTGGGTCACCGGCCGGCCGTTGAGGCCGCGGTAGACGGTGCGGCGGCTGTCGTCGAAGGCCGGGGCCAGGTGCTTGCCCGAGGCATGGCCGTTGTCCTCCGGCTTGACCTCGCGCCGGTTCGTCTCGACGGCGACGTCGCCGCGGTCCAGCCGCCACTGGACGCCCACGACCTCGGCCAGGCCGCGGTCGATGTCGATGCGGGCCTCCGGGTCGGTGTAGGGGCCCGAGGCGTCATAGGTGACCACCGGCGGCTCGTTCGCCGAGGGGTGCACGGCGATCTCGCGGTGCGGCACGCGCAGGTGCGGATAGAGGACGCCGGCCTCGTAGATCTTGCGCCCGCCGGGGCGGGGCCCGGTCGGCACCGAGCCGGTGGCGTCCGCGACGCGCTGCTTGGCCTCGGCCAGCGGGGTTTTCTGGATGTCCTGGGCGGGATCGACGTGGACGTTCATGGCGGCCTCCGGTTGGGGGGCGCGCCGACTCCGGGTCCCCGCTGTCGCGGGGATGACGATGGGCTGCCGTGCGGCCCTGCGTCTGCTCCCTTCGCCGGCATGACCCGGATCAGGTTCGACCGGTCAGGGCGCGGCCCTATCTCAGCCGCCTGACGCGGCCCCCGGGAGAACGCGTCGACCCTACGCGGATGGCGCGGGCGGTCAAGCGCAAGCGAGGGGGGGCGGGGAGAAGGGGGAAGCGGCCCGGCGGTCTGTCGGGGGGGCGATATGCGCCGGGCCGCTTCGCGCGCCGCCGGGACGGGGGGATGACGTCGGCGGCGCATCGGGAGAACACCCGGGGGGCGGGACGGTTCCCGCGGCGGGCGAGACAGGGTGCGGGTCGCGGCGGGGCGGTCGTGTCGCGGAATTCCTCCCCCACAGGGGGAGGTGGCTCGCCGCCATGCGGCGAGACGGAGGGGGGATGAGCGCTGCGGTTGCGGATCGCCCCCCTCCACCGCCTTCGGCGGTCCCCCTCCCCCTGCGGGGGAGGAAGGGCGCCGCATCCGTCCGGCCCCGCCGGCCTGTGCCCAATGGCGTCTTCTCCGGCGAGGGCAGACGGGATAAGCGCAGGGAAACCGGAGGCTCTCCATGCATCTCGCCCGCTTTCCGCGCGTCCGACTGGCGCATCTGCCGACCCCGCTGGAGCCTGCGCCGCGCCTGTCGGACGCCCTGCGCGTCGATGTCTGGATCAAGCGCGACGATTGCACCGGCCTGGCCGGCGGCGGCAACAAGACGCGCAAGCTGGAGTTCCTGCTCGGCGCGGCGCTGGAGGCGGGGGCCGACACCCTGGTAACCCAGGGCGCGACCCAGTCCAACCATGTGCGCCAGACGGCGGCGGCGGCGGCGGCCCATGGGCTGGCCTGCGAGATCATCCTCGAGGACCGCACAGGCTTCACCTCGGCCGACTATGTGGAGAACGGCAACGTCCTGCTGGACCGGCTGTTCGGGGCCGCGATCCGCACCGTGCCGGGCGGCTCGGACATGACCGCCGAGCTGGAGATCACCGCCGAGGCGGTGCGCGCCCGCGGCGGCAACCCCTATGTCATCCCCGGCGGCGGCTCCAATCCCGTCGGCGCGCTCGGCTATGTCGACTGCGCCCGGGAGATCGTCACCCAGGCCGACGAGATGGACTTGCAGATCGACCGGATCATCACCGCCACCGGCAGCGCCGGCACCCATGCCGGGCTGGTGGCCGGGCTGGCGGTGATGGGTGCGGACATCCCGGTGCTGGGCATCGGCGTGCGCGCCCCGAAGCCGAAGCAGGAGGAGAATGTCCTCAAGCTGGCGCGCGAGACCGCCGCCCTGCTGGGCCGTCCAGATGCGGTGACGCCGGAGATGGTGGTCGCCGACTGCGACTATGTCGGGGAGGGCTACGGCTTCATCGACGACAAGGTCATCGAGGCCCTGACCCTGGCGGCGCGCAGCGAGGGGCTGCTGCTGGATCCGGTCTATTCGGCCAAGGCCATGAAGGGGCTGATCGCCCTGTCGCGGCAGGGCCGCTTCGCCGACGAGACGGTGGTGTTCCTGCACACCGGCGGAGCCCAGGGGCTGGCCGGCTACCAGTCGCAGCTGACCGGCGCGCTGGATCATCCTCGGGCGTAAGCTGGCGAAAGGGCCTCAGGCCGGCGGGGGCGGTCCGGGCAGGGGCGGGAAGTCGAGCGGGGCTACGCCCGCGCCCGGGGAGCCGGCGACCACGAAGTTGTAGAAGGCGAGGCCGAGTGGCGACCAGGTCACGGCTTCCACGGCGACGACCATCGCCGCCTGCACCCCGAACCCCCAGATCCACGCCGGGTGGATCCGTCCCGTCTTGCGCAGGTCGATGACCATCCCGATCAACGGGAAGAGCAGGGTGACGGCCGCCGTGGCTTCCCAGGCCCAGGGCATCAACAGCGGCATCGGCAACAGTCGCCCGACGCCAGGCCCCAGCAGGATCGCCATGGCCGAGTAATGCAGGCGGCTATGCCAGCCCGTCGACCGGCGCAGCATGACGGCGGCGAGGGTCAGGCCGACGAAGGTCACGAGCGACAGTGGGTCGAAGACAAGGAACTGCAGGGGGCGGAAGAAGAACGGTGCCTCGCCCCGGCGAACAAGGGCCTCCGTGACCAGCCATCCAAGCGCGAGCATTGGCAGCAACCACGCCGCCGCCAGCCACCCCAGCAGCCGATGCCAGCGCACCTGGCCGGTCGCGATCAGCAGGTTCTGGGTGAGGAAAATGACGAGCCAGCCCATAAAGACCACGGCGTGGGCATGGACCAACGGTGGCGCGTCGAAACTGGACCGTCCGCTCGCCAGCTGCAGCGAGAACCCCGCCACCACCACGAGGACCATGACGACGGCCAGTCTGGGAAAGGCGTTCGTCGCCACGCCCGCCTGAACCGGCGCGCTGTTCGAGTTTGTCATGACCACCCCCCGATGCCTGACTGCGACCATACGCCGCGGACCGGCGTTACGCAACGCCGGGGTCGCCGGTTTGCACGACGCCGGAACGCCGGCTGCGGCACGCCGTGCTGGTGCTGTCGGGCTTTTTCGGCTCACTGCCGCCTTGCATTTCCGGACGGTCCGGGCGCTGAGGGACGCCGGGGTCGCTGACGGCGGCGGGGCGACTGGCGAATGAAGACTCTCGGCGTGCTGGGCGGTATGGGGCCGGCGGCGACGGTGGCCTTTCTGGCGCGGCTGCAGGCCCTGACCCCGGCGACCGGGGACGCGGACCATATCCGGGTGCTGATGGACCTGAACCCGCATGTTCCGGACCGCAACACCCGGCCGGGCGAGGCGGAGGTGGAGCTGGGGGCCATGGCGAGGCGGCTGGCGGCGGCGGGGGCCGAGGTGCTGGCCATGCCCTGCAACACCGCCCACGCCCAGGCGGCCGGTATCCGCGCCGCGGGCCTGCCCTTCATCGACATGATCGCCGCGACCACGGCGGCGGCGAAGGCCACCGGGGCGGCCGCGATCGGGGTGCTGGCCACGGGCGGCGGGCGGGCGCTGTACGCCCCGGCGCTGACGGCGGCGGGGCTGATGCCGGTGCTGCTCAAGGAGGCTGACCAGGAGCGGTTCATGGCGCTGGTCTATGCGGTCAAGGCCGGAGATGTCGGGCCTGATCGAAGGGCGGAGATGCGGGCGCTGGGGCAGGCGCTGCTGGACGCGGGGGCCGGAACGGTGATCGCCGGCTGCACCGAGGTGCCGCTGCTGCTGGGCCCGAACGACCTCGACGCGCCGCTGGCCGACAGCGCCGAGGTGCTGGCCCGGGCCTGTGTGGAGATGTGCCGGTAGGTGAATCTCCTCCCCCTTAATGGGGGAGCAGAAGGAACGTCAGTGCCCGCCCGCCACGGCCCCCGCCTCGTGCCGGGCCTTGCTGCGGGCGGCGGCCAGGGCGAACGCGGTCAGGACGGCGTAGCCGACCAGCGGCACATAGAAGACCGGGTTAAGGGTGGCGGAGGCATCGGCCACCATGCCACCGAGGATCGGCAGGACCGCGCCGCCGACGATGGCGGTGCACAGCAGGCCCGAGGTGGCCGAGGCCGGGGCTCCCGAGCGCTCGAGCGTCAGGGTGAAGATGGTCGGGAACATGATCGAGTTGAAGAAGCCGATGCCGATGGCGGCGTAAGCTGCCGTCTCGCCGGAGGTCTGGGTGACCACCAGACACAGGGCGGCGGCGATCGCGGTGTTGATCGTCAGCAGTACTCCGGCGCGGACCCGGGTCATCAGCAGGGCACCGATGAAACGGCCGACCATGGCCCCGCCCCAGTAGAGGCTGACCATGCGCCCGGCGTCCGCCTCCGGCAGACCGAGGATGGAGGGGCTGGCGAGGAAGTTGGTCAACAGGCCGCCGATCGTCACCTCCGATCCGACATAAACGAAGATGGCGAGGCCGCCGAACAGGGCCCAGGGCGAGGTGAAGGCCTTGAGCGGCGAGGCCATGCCCACGTCGCCGCCGGCGGCCGCGGCGGCCGCGTTGATCTTCCTGCGCGCCGTGAAGATGAAGACCGCGACCACGGCGAAGACGGCACCGAGGCCCAGGAAGGCCAGGTCGATGCTGCGCAGCGACTCCGCCCGGGTCGCGGCGGTGACCACGGCACCGGCGGCGAATACCCCGCCGGTCAGCAGCACGGTCGAGCCCAGCCACGGGCCGAGGGTGGTGCCGAGCGAGTTGAAGAACTGCGAGAAGTTGAGGCGCGCGTGGGCCGTCGTCGGCGCGCCCAGGGCGGCGACCAGCGGGTTGGCGGCCACCTGCAGCAGGGTCACCCCCGAGGCGATGATGAACAGGGACAGCAGCACGCCCGGATACCAGTCGACGATGGTCGCCACGGGCACCAGCAGGCAGCCGACCACCATCACCGTCAGGGCGGCGATGATCGACCGGCTGTAGCCCAGCCGGCCCAGCAGGGCGGCGGCGGGCACCGAGACCACGGCATAGGCGATGAACCAGGCCGAGGCGGTCAGGGTGGCTTCGGCGAAGCTGAGGTCGAACACCTTGCGCACCGCCGCGATCAGCGGATCGATCAGCGAGGTGGCGAAGCCCCAGGCGAAGAAGAGGGTGGTCACATAGGCGAAGGCGAGGCCGGAGCCCTTGATCGGAGGCGGCGGTGCGGCGGTGGCTTGGGTCATGAAAGGTCCTGCGCCGGGCGACCCGGCGGTGCTGCGGTTCCTGGGATGACGTCGGCCGTCCGGCTGTGCCGGTCCTGAGGGGCCGCGGGTTCGCTCGTTACGGTCACGCCCGGGAGGGTGCGACCGGTCGACACGGATCTGTTGCCCGGACGTTGGCCCGAAGCGGCCCCGGCGCGCAATGAAAATTCGTTTCAGCCGTGCGGCCGGCCGCAGCCGGGGCAGACGGCGAGGGGGGCACCGTAGAGCGCGGCGAGGGCTGCCGGGGTCAGGATCTGCCCCGCCGGACCCGTCCGGGGCGGGTCGGTCAGCAGCAGCACCGCGTCCTGGCGGGCGGCGAGGGCCAGGTCATGGGTGGCGATCACGACCAGGGCACCCTCGCCGGCGAGGGCGTCGAGCGCCGCGGCGACCCGGGCGGCGTGGACCGGGTCGAGGGTCGCGGTCGGCTCGTCGGCCAGTACCAGCGCCCCGCCCTGCGCAGCGGTACGGGCGATCAGCACCAGCTGGCGCTGGCCGGACGACAGGCGGTCGAACGGCCGGTCGGCGAGGTCGGCGACGCCCAGCCGGTCCAGCGCCGCCTCCGCCGCCGCCAGGTCGGCGCGCGACGGGCCGGGCGCGAACGGGCTGCGGCCGATGCGGCCCAGCGCCACCATATGCCGGACGGGAAAGGCCGCCTCGACCTCGCCGGGCGGCGGCAGAAGGGCCGCCGGGCGCGGGGCTGACAGGGTGCCGTCGAGGGCGGGCGTCAGCCCGGCGAGCGTGCGCAGCAGCGTGGACTTGCCGGCCCCGTTGGGCCCGAGCACCGCCAGACGGCGGCCGGGAGGCAGGTCGAGCTCCAGCGGGCCGAGGCGGAACGCCCCGCGGCCGACCACCAGCCCCCGGGCGCGCATATGGGCGCGCATGTCGGCGCGCAGGCCGCTCATGGCCGTCGCCCCGCGCGGGAGATGAACAGGGCGAGGAAGGCCGGGGCCCCGACCAGGGCGGTGAGCAGGCCGACCGGGATCTCGGCCGGGCCGAAGGCGCGGGCCAGCTGGCCGACGATCAGGGCCACGGCGGCACCCAGAAGGGCGCTCATCGGAAGCAGCCGGGCGGCCGTCTCGCCGACCAGCAGCCGTGCGGCGTGTGGGGCCAGCAGGCCGATCCAGCCGACCAGGCCGCTGATCGACACCACCGCCGAGGTGGCGAGGGCCGCAGTGGCCAGCGCCAGCAGGCGCAGGGTCCGGGCTGGCAGGCCGAGAGCCCGCGCCTGGTCCTCGCCGAGCGCCAGGGCGTCGAGCCGCGCCCCCAGCGTCAGCAGGACGGCCGCGGCGGCCGAGGTCAGGCCGAGGGCGACGACCGCCTCGGCGAGGGTGGCGCGTGAGAAGGCCCCGAGCAGCCACCAGGTCAGGGTCGGCAGCTCCGTGTATGGATCGGCAGCCAGCAAGGCGAGGCCGAGCAGGGCGGCGGCCAGCGCCCCGACCACCACGCCGCAAAGGATAAGGGCCAGTCGCGGATCCCCGCTCCGCACTGCGGCGGCGGCGGCGAGGGTCAGGGTGCCGGAGGCGATCCCGCCGAGGAAAGCGGCACCCTGCATCGCCCAGGGGGCGAGGCCGGCCAGCAGGGCGAGGGCGGCCCCGGCGGCGGCTCCCGAAGAAACGCCGAGCAGGTCGGGCGAGGCCAGCGGATTGCGGAACAGGGCCTGCAGCGTGGCACCGGCGAGCGCCAGTCCGGCACCGACGACGACGGCGGTCAGCACCGCCGGCAGGCGCAGCGACAGGGCCAGCTGCGCCGTGGAGTCGCCGGCACCGGCCGCCGCCGCCAGCAGGGCCGCGGGCGAGGTCGGCAGCGGCCCGAGCATGAGGGCACCCAGCGCCAGCCCTGTCACGGCGAGGAGGGCGGCGAAAAGCGGGACGACCGCCTTCAGCGCGCGGCTCACGCGAGCACCCGGGGCAGCAGGCCGAGCATCTCCTCCGGCGTCGGGCGGCGATGGTAGAGGCGCTCATGCAACCCGGCCACGTTGGCGGCGAGGGCCGGATCGGGCGGGCCGAGCGGATCGCGCGATCCGAGCCAGGCCAGGCCGATCAGACGGTTGACCGACGGCGGCCCATCGATCCAGCCGAACGGCCGCGACGCGAGCACAATGATCCGGCGCCGTGCGCCCGAGCGGCGGCGGCACCAGAGCGGCTGGTCGGCGGCCGCGGCGGCGAAGACGGCGTCCTGGGTGACAATGACTTCCGGGTCCCAGGCCGCGAGCTGCTCCGCCGTGACGCGCCCCAGCCCGGCTCCGCCGACAGCGACGTTGCTCCAGCCGCCGGCCTCCAGCGCCTCGACGGCGAGCGCCCCCGGGAAGGCGGTCTCGAGCCCGTCGCCGCTGCGGGCGAGGTAGAAGGACGGGCCGCCGGTGCGGGGCAGGGCCGCCAGCAGCTGTTCTGCGTCGGCGGCGCGGGCCTCGCCGAGCAGCTCGACCCCGAGCCGGCGTCCGGCCTCGCGGAAGGCGGCCGGACTCAGCGCCAGCCGGCCGTCGATCAGCTGGTAGGGCAGGTTCAGCGCGGCGCGGGTGCGGCGTGCAAGACCCTGGCTGTCGGCGTCGACATCGCCGTAGTCGAGCGCCAGCGTCGGGGCCAGCGCGGCCGCCGCCTCAAGATCGATCGGCCGTCCTCCCGAGGCCAGGGCTCCGACCTCGGGCCGGTCGGCGAGGGGCGAGAGCAGGGCCAGCGCTTCGGCCACCGGCCGGCGCGGCCAGCCGATCAGCCGCTCCGGGGCCAGGGTGAAGATCAGCAGGGCCGCCGGCTGGCCTGCGGCCAGAACCCCGCCGGCGCGAACCGGAGCCGGCGCGCGCTGACATCCGGCCAGGGCGGCGGGGCCAAGGGCGAGGGCGGTGGCGAGCAGGGCGCGGCGCGAGGGCATGTCCGGGCTCTAGCCGTCCGCCCCGATCCGCACCACCTGGCGCACGGCCCGGCCCTCGGCGAGGCGGTCAAAGGCGGCGTTGAGGTCCTCCAGTCCGATCACGTCCGAGACCAGCCGGTCGACCGGCAGCCGCCCCTCGCGGAACAGGCGGATGTAGCGGGGGATGTCGCGGGAGGGCACGCAGGTCCCGATATAGCTGCCCTTGAGGGTGCGCTCCTCGGCCACCAGCGAGACGATGTTGACCGGCAGGGCGGCGTCGGGGGGCGGCAGGCCGGCTGTGACCGTCAGGCCGCCACGCCGGGTCATGCGCCAGGCCGCCTCCAGCGCTCGGGCCGCGCCGGCCATCTCGATCGCCACCTCGGCCCCGCCGCCGGTCAGGGCGCGCACCTGCTCGACGGCGTCCGGGGCGGCCGCATCGACGGTCTGGACCGGGCCAAGGGTGCGGGCGAGGGCCAGCTTGTCCGGCGACAGGTCGACGGCGACGACCGGGCTGGCCCCGGCAGCGAGCGCCCCCAGCACCGCGCCGAGACCGACCCCGCCCAAACCGACCACGACGACGCTCTGGCCCGGCCGCATGGCGGCGGTATTGACCACGGCACCGACGCCGGTGAGCACGGCGCAGCCGAACAGGGCGGCGTGCTCGAACGGCAGGTCCTGATCGACCCGCACCAGCGAGCGGCGCGACACCACCGCGTGTTCAGCGAAGACCGAGCAGCCGAGGTGGTGGTGCACGGGCGCGCCGTCGCAGGCCAGCCGCCGGCCGCCGGCCAGCAGCTCGCCGTTGCCGTTGGCCCTCGCGCCCGGTTCGCACAGGGCCGGCCGGCCCTCGGCGCAGGGGGCGCACGTCCCGCACGAGGGCATGAAGACGGTCACCACATGATCGCCCACGGCGAGATCCTCGACTCCGGGGCCAAGCGCCTCGACCACCCCGGCCGCTTCGTGCCCGAGCGCCATGGGGACAGGTCGCGGCCGGTCGCCGTTGATCACCGACAGGTCGGAATGGCACAGGCCGGCGGCGCGCACGGCGATCCGCACCTCGTCGCGGCCCGGCGGGTCGAGCTCGACCTCGGCGAGGGTCAGCGGGCGGCTCTCGCTGTAGGGCCGGCTGGCCCCCAAGGCGGTCAGGACGGCGGCGCGGGTCTTCATCACCGCACCCTAGGCTGCTGACGCGACCTCGGCCAAGATGCGGCGCAGCGGAGGCGTGGATGAGCGAGACGACAGCGGCCAGACCGGGGCGGGCCCGACGGACGGACTATCGGGTATTCGAGACGCTGGACACCCGCTGGGGCGACAATGACGTCTACGGCCACGTCAACAACGTGGTCTGCTACGCCCTGTTCGATACGGCAGTGAACCGGCTGCTGATCGAGGCAGGGGTGCTGGACATCTTCGCCGGGCCGGTGATCGGCCTGGTGGTCGAGACCGGCTGCCGTTTTCACGCCTCGCTGGCCTTCCCCGACCGGGTCACGGCCGGGGTGCGCGTGGCCCGGGTCGGCAACAGCAGCGTGCGCTACGAGATCGGCCTGTTCCGCGAGGACGAGGCCGAGGCGGCGGCCGAGGGCCTGTTCGTCCATGTCTATGTCGACCGTGCCAGCCGACGCCCGACGCCGCTGCCGGCCCCGCTGCGGGCGGTGGTGGAGGGGTGGGCCGGCTGAGCGCAGCGCCCTTGCTGGCAGGGCTGAGACGGAGCACAATCCAGTCGATGAGCACCTCCAGCGAGACCGCACCGGGCAAGTCCGGCAAGGCCAGCGAACGGGTGGCCGGGCGCAGTGCGGCGACGGGCCGTTTTGTGCTGAGACCGGCGTCCAAGGGAAGCTCGATCACGGTCCTGGAAGCGAGCAAGGCCGCCAAGGCCGTTCAGGGCAGAAACAGGTAGTCCTTGGTCTCCCGGCGGGCGACATCGGTCGATGACGTGTTCATCAACTGCCCGTTCGACGTAAGTTACCAGCCGATTTTCCGTGCGATTGTGTTCGCGATCTATGCCAGCGGCTTTCGCCCGCGATCGGCCATGGAACTCGACGACGGCGGCCAGACACGGATCGAGAAGCTGTATGGCCTCGTCGAGGAATGCCGGTTCGGCATCCACGACCTGTCGAGGACCGAGCTGGATCGTGTGCACGGGCTGCCTCGCTTCAACATGCCTCTTGAGCTGGGGCTGTTTCTTGGCGCGAAACGCTTCGGAGGGCCGCGGCAAGGCGTCAAGCGCCTTCTGATCCTGGATGTGGAGCGCTATCGCTACCAGAAGTTCATCTCGGATCTCGCCGGGATGGACATTCATGCCCACAACGGCGATGCGCTTTTGGCGCTGCGGGAAACGCGCGACTGGCTGGCCAACGTCTCCAGGCGGCAGCTCCCGAGCGGTGATCGGGTGGCCCGGCTGTATCAGGCTTTCGCGGGCGACCTGCCAACCCTGGCCGCCGATCTCGAGTTTGACCCCGAAAACACGCCCTATGTGGATTTCGAGCGAATGGTGGTTGGGTGGCTGCTGGCAGCGGAAGCCAAAGTCTGAGCCGGCAGGATCAAATTCACCTGCATCGGGCGGCGTGGCACGAAGACAAGCCAGGTCGTCAGGTTGCCCCGTCCCCCCCCCAGCCTGAACTCCCGGAGCCCCCTCGCATGATCACCCTCTACGGCATTCCGAACTGCGACACGGTCAAGAAGGCCCGCGCCTGGCTGACGGCGCAGGGCGTGGCGCATCGCTTCAATGATCACCGCGCCGACGGGCTGGACCCGGTGCAGTTGCGCGCGTGGGTCGGTGAGCTGGGCTGGGAGACGGTGCTGAACCGGGCCGGGACCACCTTCCGCAGCCTGCCGGAGGCGGACCGTGCCGGCCTGGATGCCGACCGTGCCGTGGCGCTGATGCTGGCCCAGCCGGGCATGATCAAGCGACCGATCCTCGATCTGGGCGACCGCCGCCTGATCGGGTTCGGACCCGACGTCTGGGCGGCCGCTCTCGGTCGATAGTGGCACCCGATCAGCCGCATGCGGCGCGATGGCCCGCACGCCCCCCGGCGCGGCAAGGCGACGGTAATTGTCGGTCGATGCGGTGACACGCGACCCAGCGGCAGTCGTTCTCGTTGTAAACCGGCCCCACTTGCGGCCTGGTGCGGCAGTTGTCCGACGCCGCAACGTCGACCGGGCAGGCCAGGTCTGCCGCGCGTCCGGTGCCGGCCGGCCCGCCGCATTACCAAGGTTTCATGCGCCGCCCTGCATCCGCAAACCCGGCTCACGGCCTCTTGTCGTCGAAGGGGCCCGGCGCGAGGCTGGGTCATCACGAAAGATCATTTAGGAAAGGGAGTTCGGGACGATGGAAGAGTACATTGTTATCTTTGCTGTTTTCGCCGTGTTCGGATCGCTGGTGGCGATCGTTGTGGGGCCGGGTTTGATCAAGGCGCGTGAGCGGCGCGAGGTGCAGCTGACCGTGCGGACGGCGCTGGACAAGGGCCAGCCTCTGCCGCCGGAGGTGATCGAGACCCTGACCCGGGACATCGCCCAGAACCTGTCGTCAAGGACGAAGGACCTGCGCCGGGGAGTGCTGACCCTCGCCGCGGCGGCCGGCATCGCCCTGCTCGGCTATGCGATCGGCATGGAGGAAGACAAGACCCTCTATCCGATGCTTGGCGTGGCGGCGATCCCGGCCATGATCGGGCTGGCGTTCGTCGTCCTCAGCTTCTTCAACCCGAACCGCGACTGACCGGGATCGGGGAGGACGATCGCCATGGCCCGGGCCCTGACGCCCCTGCATGATGTCGAGCTGGTCGCCCTGGCGGCCGGCGGCGACCGCGGCGCCTTCGGCGAGCTGGTGCGCCGGCACGGCTCGGCGGTGCGGGTCACCCTGCGCCGCATGGGGGCCCAGCCGGCACTTGCCGACGACCTGGCCCAGGACGCCTTTCTGCAGGCCTTCGAGCGCTGCGCCGAGTTCCGCGGCGAGGGGGCCTTCGTCGGCTGGGTCAAGCGCATCGCCGCGCGGCTGTACCTCAAGCGCATCCGCCATAACGCCCGCTATGTGGCCGAGCTGGAGGGCGAGCCGGAACCGGGGGCATGGGGCGTCGACGCCGGCGGCCGACTGGATCTGGATGAGGCGTTGAAGGCCCTGCCGGAGGCGGAGCGGCTGTGCGTGTCCCTGTGCCACGGCGCGGGCCTCACGCACGCCGAGATCGCGACGACCCTGGGGCTTCCATTGGGCACGGTGAAATCTCATGTCAAACGTGGTCTGGATCGACTTCGCGCCCGACTGGAGCCGCACCCGCAAGGAGCACGTCATGTCCGCTGACGAGTTCGACCCCGGCATCGAGCGGCTGTTCGCCGAGACGCCGCGGCTGCCCGACGCTGAGCTGTTCCATGCGGAGGTGCAGGCGCGGCTGGCGCGCGGCGGCCGGGTCCGGGCGGCGGTGCTCGCGGCAGCCGGGACGCTGGGCGGGCTGGTGGCCGTGCGCGAGCTGGCCGTGATCAATCTCCGCTTCGCCCCGAACAGCGCGACCCTTCAAGCCGGGGCGGGCCCGGACGGCGGCCTGACCGCCGTGGCCGGCCGCGCCGGGGTCGAGGCGACCCGGGCGCTGGAGCAGGCCGGTCTGGGCGGCGTGTTTGGCGATGCGATGTCCGGCAGCCTCGGTGGGGCCTCGGTCTTCATCGCCGCCGGCCTGGCCATCTCGCTGCTGGCGGTGGCGGCAATGCGGCTGCTGCAGGAAGCGTGACCCCGGCACGGCCGGGGTGACGCCCCCCGGCCGGAGCGCCTATGCTAGGGGTCAAGGAGTATCGCCCATGTCCAGTCAGAAGCCCGAAACCGTCCGCCGTCTCGCCGCGCCGGACATCCGCGCCCGAAAGTCGAGCCGCGGCCAGGGCGAGGCGATCGTCTGTCTTACCGCCTATGATGCCCCGACGGCCGAGGTGCTGGACGCGCACTGCGACCTGCTGCTGGTGGGCGACAGCGTCGGCATGGTGGTGCATGGCCTGCCCAATACGGTCGGCGTCACCCTCGACATGATGATCCTGCACGGCCAGGCAGTGATGCGTGGCGCACGGCGGGCCATGGTCGTGGTCGACATGCCGTTCGGATCCTACGAGGGCGGCCGCGAGATCGCCTACGAGAACTGTGCCCGGGTGATGAAGGAGACCGGGGCCCAGGCGGTGAAGCTGGAAAGCGGTCCGACCGTTCCGGAGACCATCGCCTACCTCGTTCAGCGCGGCATTCCGGTGATGGGTCATGTCGGCCTGCGCCCCCAGGCGGTGCTGACCGACGGGGCCTTCAAGGCCAAGGGGCGAACCGACGCCGAGCGGCTCCGGGTGCTGGCCGAGGCCGAGGCCACGGCGGACGCCGGGGCCTTTGCCGTGGTGGTCGAGGGGGTGGCCGAGGGGCTGGCGCGGGAGATCACCGAGGCCATCGACGCCCCGACCATCGGCATCGGTGCCTCGGCCGCCTGCGACGGGCAGATCCTCGTCACCCCCGACATGCTGGGCCTGTTTGACTGGACGCCCAGATTCGTCCGTCGCTACGGCAACCAGCGCGCGGACATCGACCGGGCCGTCGCCAGGTACGCTTCAGACGTGCGCGCCCGCCGTTTTCCTGCCGAAGTCGAGACCTACTTCTCGACGAACACCGCCTGATCGAGCGGAAGACCGCAACGCACGCGTTGCGGGGCGGCGGGCGAGCCACTAGGGTCGCGCGACTTTCAGGCTGACAGCGTATCAGGGGCGACGACATCCGTGACTGACGTCTTCGAAGAGGTCGAGGAGGAGCTGCGCTCCGAACGCTGGCAACGGCTGGCGAAGCGGTGGGGGCCGGTGATTGGTGCCGTTCTACTGGTCTGCCTCATTGCCGCCCTGGGCTATTGGGGCTGGGACAGCTGGCGCACCCGCCAGGCCGAAGCGGCCTCGGTCGACTATGACCGGGGCGTGCAGGCGCTGCAGCAGGGCGATCTCGCCGCGGCCGAGAGCGCCTTCAACACCGCTGCCGAGCGTGGCGGGGCCTATCGCGCCCTGGCGCTGAACCAGCGCGCGGGCATCGCCCTGCAGTCCAACCGCACCGAGGACGCCCTCGCCCTGCTCGACGAGGCGGCCGAGGCCACGGGCGATCCGATCCTGCGCGACATGGCCGCCCTGAAGGCCGCCTTCCTCGTGCTCGACACGGCCCCGCTCGAGGACCTGACGGAGCGGCTGGAGCCGCTGACCGCCGACGGTCGTCCCTACGCCGCCTACGCCCGCGAGGCGCTGGCCCTGGCCCGGTTGCAGCACAACCAGCTGCCGGCCGCGCGCGAGACCTTCGTGCTGTTGTCGCTGGGGCAGGATGTCCCGGACAGTGTACGGCAGCGCGCCCAGGCGGCCATCCAGGCGATTGACTCGGGCACGGCCTCGGCCATCCCCGCCATCGTCGCGGCCGCCTCGGCGGCGCCGACGCCCGCGGCTCCGGTGCCTGCTGCCGGCGAGTCCCCCGTTCCCGACCCGGCGCCTGCCGGGTGATTCCGTCGCGTGACCCAACGAGAGCCGATCGCATGATCATGTCCCGTTCCCTGACGGCCGACCGCGCCCTCAAGATCGCCCTGGTTTGCGGCGTGGCGCTGAGCCTTGCGGCCTGCGGCACGGTCCGGCGCGCCCTGCCGTTCGGCCTCGGCGGCGATGACGAGCCAACGGCCACGGCCTCGGAAGGCCAACGCGTGTCGGTGCTGGAGTTCGAGCAGCAGCTTGCACCCTCGGCGGCGCTCGCCGGCCGCGACTTCTTCCTGCCCGGGCCGGTCGCCGCCACCAGCTGGGGCCAGCCGGGCCGCAACGCGGAGAACAACGTCGAGCACGTCATCGCGGCACCGAACTTCACCGTCGCCTGGCGCGCTAGCATCGGTGCCGGCTCATCCCGGCCGCGCCAGCTGATGGGCCCGCCGGTCGCCGACGGCGGCCGCATCTACACGATCGACGCGGATCGTAGCGTGCGGGCCACCGACGAGACGGGCCGCAGCGTGTGGCGGACCGACATCCGGCCGGAGGGGCGCGAGGACGGCGGTTTCGGCGGCGGCGTGGCCGTCAGCGGTGGCCGCGTGTTCGTGGCCTCGGGCCACCGGGTGGTGACGGCTCTGGACGCTGCGACCGGGGCGCAAGTCTGGCAGACGCGGGTCGATGTGCCGATCCACGGGGCCCCGACCGTGGCAGGCGGCCGCATCTATGTCGTCGACATCGACAACCTGCTCTACGCCTTCGACGCCCGGACCGGGCAGCAAGTGTGGACCTATCGCGGCATCCCCGAGCCGGCGCGCCTGATGCGCGCCTCGAGTCCGGCGGTGCTGGCCGACACCGTCATCGCCCCGTTCGCCTCGGGCGAGGTCGTGGCGCTGCGCGCAAACAATGGCCAGCCGGTCTGGTCCGAGGTGCTGTCGCGCACCAGCCGGACCAGCGCCCTGTCCGAGATCCGCGACATCGCCGGTCGTCCGGTGATCAGCCGGGGGACGGTCTTCGCCGTCAGCCACTCGGGCGTCATCGCAGCCATGGACCAGCGCAGCGGCGCGCGCCGCTGGGAGCTGCCGATTGCCGGCGTGAACGCCCCGCTGCCGGTCGGCGACGTGGTCTATGTGGTCTCCAAGACCGGCGAGCTGACTGTGGTCAACCGGGAGTCCGGCCAGGTCTACTGGACCCGCGACCTGAACGAGGGCCGGACGCGCCAGAAGGGCGGCTTCCTCGGCATCGGCGACCGTACCGTGCGCCCGCAGTGGACCGGTCCGATTCTCGCCTCCAACCGTCTGGTGCTGGGCAACTCGTTCGGCGACGTTGTCGCCTTCGATCCCAAGACCGGTCAGGAAGTCGCGGCCCTGCGCCTCGGCGATCCGATCCACGCCCCGCCCATCGCCTACAACGGCCGTCTCTACGTCGTCACCGACGCAGGTCAGCTGGTGGCCATCAGCTGACATCCGGGTTGGACTGACATGGCCGTCAAGGTCGCCATCGTCGGTCGCCCGAATGTGGGTAAGTCGACCCTCTTCAACCGGCTGGTCGGCAAGCGGCTGGCGCTGGTCGATGATCGCCCGGGGGTGACGCGCGACCGGCGCTATGCCGAAGGCCAGCTGGGTGATCTGGCCCTGACCCTGATCGACACAGCCGGCTACGAAGACGTCACCGACGAGAGCCTCGAGGCGCGCATGCGGGCCCAGACGGAGGCGGCCATCGAGGACGCCGACCTGATCCTGTTCATGGTCGATGCGCGCGAGGGGGTGACGCCGCTGGACCGGATCTTTGCCGACCGGCTGCGCAGGATCGAGACGCCGGTGGTGCTGCTGGCCAACAAGTCGGAAAGTCGCGAGTCCGGCGGCGGCGTCGGCGAAGCGCACAGCCTCGGCTTCGGCGAGCCGGTGGCCATCTCGGCCGAGCATGGCGAGGGCATGGCCGACCTCTACGCCGCCGTTGCCGCCGCCATCGGGGACCTTGAGGCTGAAGCCGCGGAGGAGGCCGACAAGCCGATCCGCATCGCCGTGATCGGCCGGCCCAATGCCGGCAAGTCGACCCTGATCAACCGGCTGCTGGGCGAGGACCGGCTTCTGACCGGGCCCGAGGCGGGCATCACCCGCGACTCCATCTCGGTAGACTGGACCTGGGAGGGCCGGGCCATCCGCCTGGTCGATACCGCCGGGCTGCGCCGCAAGGCGCGGGTGCAGGAGAAGCTGGAGAAGCTGTCGGTCGCCGACACCCTGCGGGCCATTACCTTCGCCGAGGTGGTGATCCTCGTGATGGACCGGGAAAACGCCTTCGACACCCAGGACCTGCAGCTGGCCGATCTGGTAGAACGCGAGGGCCGGGCGCTGGTCTACGCCATCGCCAAGTGGGACCTGGAGGACGAGCCGCAGGCCCGCCTGACCGCGCTCAAGGCCGAAGCCGAGCGTACCCTGCCGCAGCTGAAGGGCGCGCCCTTCGTGGCCCTGTCGGCCTTCTCCGGGCGCGGCGTCGAGCGGCTGATGCCGGCGGTGATCGAGGCCCACGACACCTGGTCGGCCAGGGTCAAGACGCGCGACCTCAACGACTGGCTGGCACTGGCGGTGCAGAGGCACCCGCCGCCCGCCGTCGACGGCAAGCGAGTCAAGCCCAAGTATGTGGCCCAGACCAAGGCCCGGCCGCCGACCTTCGTCATGTTCGCCAGCCGCGCCGCGGCCATGCCGGATCACTACAAGCGCTATCTGGTCAACGGAATACGCGAGAGCTTCGACCTGTGGGGCACGCCGATCCGCCTGACCGTCAAGGCCGGGGCCAATCCCTATGCCGAGGGCGGCGAGAAGGCTGGGCTGGTCCGCGCTCGGGCGGCACGGCCGGTCTATCCGGTGGCCAGGAAGGTCAAGGCGCCGAAGGAGGAGAAGGCCCCCGGCCTGCCCGGCAAGGCGCTCCAGGCGAAAGCCGAAGCCGCGCCGAAGCCGCAGCCGGCCCCCAAGGTGCGGGTCAAGCCGCTGGCGGGGTTGAAGGCCAGCGCCTCGAAGAAAGCCGGCACCTCGGCGGTGCTGGGCAAGCGTGCTCGTGGCGGTGCCCGTCAGGTCTCCCGCTCCGGTCGGGTCCGCACCGGGGCCCCGAAGGGCAAGCGGTAGAGCTCACCCGAACAGCTCCTGTCGCAAGTCAGCGGGCGTAACGCCGCGGTCGCGCAGGGCGGCGAGGGTCTCGGCCCTGTCGCGCTTGGACAGGCGCTTGCCGTCCGGGGCCAGCAGCAGCCGGTGGTGGCGGTAGACCGGTGTCGGCAGACCCAGCAGCGCCTGCAACACGCGCTGGACCGAGGTGGTCTCGACCAGATCGACGCCGCGGATAACGTGGCTGACCCCCTGCGCCGCGTCGTCGATCACCGAGGCGATGACATAGCCGGCACCGATGTCCTTGCGGCCCAGCACCATGTCGCCGAGCGCCTCGGGCCGGGCAGTGTGGCGGCCGGGATCCTCGCCTTCCTCGATCCAGTCCAGATGGTCGAAGCCACCGAGGTGCGCGGCGGCGGCGGACAGGGACAGGCGCCAGGCGAAGGGCTGGCCCGCCGCCAGCCGTTCCGCCTCGTCCGCCGGATCGGGTGGCCCGCCGGCGAAGGCCCGGGCGTCGATCGGGTCGCCGGCTTGGGGCGCGACCCCGGCCAGGGCCATCAGCTCCTTGCGTGTGCGGAAACAGCGGTAGAGCACGCCCATCTCCCGCAGCTGCGCCAGCGCCGCGTCATAGTCGGCACGGTGCTGCGACTGGCGCCGGACGGGGCCGTCCCGGGTCAGGCCCAGCCAGGCGAGATCCTCGAGGATGGCGACCTCATGCTCTGTCCGGCAGCGGGTGAAGTCGGTGTCCTCGATGCGCAGCAGGAAGCGCCCGCCTGCCGCCCGCGCCGCGTCATGGGCCAGCATGGCGGAGAAGGCGTGGCCCTTGTGCAGGCCGCCGGTCGGCGACGGCGCGAAGCGGGTGACGAACATGGGGCGAGTGTAGCGGAATCTCCTCCCCCATAGCGCAGCGTATGGGGAAGGGGGACCATGCGCAGCATGGTGGAGGTGGCGGGGCAAGCGCCGCGTTCTGTCCCTCGCCCCCTCCACCGCATGCGGGGGAGGAGGGGGAGGAGTCCCTCGCGCTTTCCGGACTCCGGCCTCCCGCCTGCCTTCCCTTGCGGGCGGGGTCCGGCATAGTCGCCCCATGCCGTCCGCCCCGTCCCCCGACGCCCTGCACGCCGCCCGCGAGGCGCTGGCCGCCGCCGATCCGGCGCTGGCGCGCGCTCATGCGGCCCTGCCGCCTTTCGCATGGCGACTCCGCCCGGGCGGCTTTGAGGGGCTGTTCCGCATGATCGTGGAGCAGCAGGTGTCGGTCGCCGCCGCGGCCTCGATCTGGCGCCGGGTGGGCGCGGGGCTGGGCGAGGTGACGCCCGAGCGGCTGCTGGCGCACGCGCCGGAGACGTTGAGGAGCTTCGGCCTGTCGGGCCAGAAGGCGCGCTACGGCCGCGAGATCGCCCTCGCCCAGGTCGAGGGGCGGATCGACCTCAATGCGCTCGCTCACCTGGACGATGACGCGGCGGTGCAGGCCCTGACCGCCATCAAGGGCGTCGGACGCTGGACCGCGGAGACCTATCTGATGTTCTGCGAGGGCCGCGTCGACGTCTTTCCCGGCGGCGACGTGGCCCTGCAGGCGGCGATGGCGTGGCTGGACGGGCTGGAGGCCAGGCCGACCGAGAAGGCGGCCTATGTCCGGGCCGAGGCCTGGAGCCCACACCGCGGCGTTGCCGCCCACCTGCTATGGGCCTGGTACGGTGCGGTCAAGCGGGGGGAGGCGGCGGCGTAGGCCCGGAGGGACTCGAACCCCCAACCAGACCGTTATGAGCGGTCGGCTCTAACCATTGAGCTACGGGCCCGCGCAGACGCGAGAGGCCCGGCCTAGCAGGGACCGGCGCGGCAGAAAAGCGGCGCGGGGTGAGCCCGATGTCATGCAGATGAACGGAACCTGCCATAGGGAGGCTTGCGTTCATTCAGCCGGCCAAGGTCAAGTTCGGCCTCTCGACTGGCGCGAAGGCCGGTGTCTGTTGGCAGGAGACTTCCGCATGTCCCGTTCCGTTCTCGCCGCCGCGCTGGGTGCCGCGATGCTCGCCACAGTCGCCCCTGCGCCGGCGTTCGCCCAGGTGCAGCCGGAGCAGATGGTGCAGCCCGCGCCGTCGCTGAACCTGTCGGCCGCGGGCGAGGTGAAGCTGGCCCCCGACATGGCCACCCTGATCTTCGGCGTGGTGACCGAGGCGGCCAGCGCGGCGGAGGCCATGCAGCTGAACGCCCGGCGTATGACCGGGGTCAGCGCGGCCCTGCGCCGGGCCGGCATCGCCGAGCGCGACATCCAGACCGCCGGGCTCAGCCTGTCGGCCCAGTACGACTATGTGCAGAACGAGGCCCCGCGCCTGCGCGGCTACCAGGCGTCGAACCGGGTGACGGTGATCGTGCCCGACCTCGCCCGCACCGGCGAGGTGGCCGACGCCGTGGTCGCCGCCGGGGTCAACCAGATCGACGGCGTCAGCTTCGGCCTGCAGGATCCGTCGGCGGCCGAGGATCAGGCGCGTCGGCTGGCGGTGCGGGCGCTGCAGGCGAAGGCGGCGCTCTACGCCGAGGCGCTGGGCGTCCGGCTGGGCGGCATCCGCAGCCTGACCGAGGGCGGCGGCTACGCGCCGCCGCCGCCGATGCCGATGTATCGGATGGCGGCCATGGCCGAGAGCATGGACGCCTCGACGCCGGTCTCGGGCGGCGAGCTGACGGTCCGGGTGGACATCACCGGAGTGTACGATCTGGAGCGGTGAGGCTGTCCGGGCGGCGAGAGACCGCGCCGCAGCTCAGGGGTTCAAAGCGGGCACAGCGAGGTCACAGCGATCACGGCGGAACCTGTGCAGCGGCGCGCGCGACCGAAGCCCTCCCCCGAGGGGGAGGAATAGGCAGCACTCTACGCCGCCCGCTTGATCTCGTTGCGGTCGTCTAGGACGACGACGGGGCTGTAGTTGCGGGCCTCTGCCTGCGGCAGCCGTCCGCAGGACGAGGATGACGCGGTCGGTCTTCTGCACCAGGCGGGCGGCCGCGCCATTGGCTCCGATCACGCGGGAGCCGCCCGGGGCCTCGATGGCGCAGATGGTGACGCGCGCGCCGGTGGTGATGTTCAGCACGTCGATCCGTGCGTGCGGCAGGATGTCCGCGTGGTCCGGCAAGTCGCGGTCGATGGCGATCGAGCCCTCGCAATCGAGGTCGGCCTGGGTCGCCACGGCGTGGTGCAGCCTGGACTTCATCAGGCTGACCGGCATGGGCGGTCTGCGGAACGGGAGCGAGGCGGGGTCTCGCGATGCGGCACATTCAGGGACTTCGGCTTCGACCATGGATCGTTCGTGCGGCGTTACAGCAGGGACGTGGCGGGACGTCGCGTTACAGGTCCTTCATTTGATTTAGGCGGGTCGACGTCTAAAGTCAGGTACGGTCCGTGCAGCGGGCCAGCGGCACAGGACGGCATTTTGGCCATGAAGCAGTTCTTCCTCACGCTGGCGGGGGTGTTCGCCGGGCTGGTCCTGTTCGTTATCCTGGTTCCGGTGGCCCTGATCGGGCTGGCTGCTGCGGGCTCCTCGGCCCCGACGACGGCCCCGGGGACGGTGCTTGAGCTCGACCTGCGTGAGGGCCTGACCGACCAGCCGCCGACCAACCCCTTCGCCAGCTTCGGCGGGGCCCAGCTGTCGGTGCTCGAGGTCGTCGACGCCCTGGACCGCGCCGAGGACGACCGCAACGTCAAGGCCGTGCTGATCCGTCTCCCGGAAATGGGCATGACCCCGGCCGCGGCCGACGAGGTGCGCCAGGCCATCCGCCGGTTCCGGGCCGCCGGCAAGCCGGTCATTGCCCACAGTCAGGGTTTCCTGCCGGTCGGGGCGGTGCTGTCCAGCTATATGGTCGGGGCTGCGGCCTCGGAGCTGTGGATGCAGGAGACCTCCGGCTTCCAGGCCACCGGCTTCTCGGCCGACGAGATCTTCCTCGGTGACGCCTTCCGCCGCTATGGCGTGACCGCCGACTTTGAGCAGCGCTACGAGTACAAGAACGCGGTCAACGTCTACACCGAGAACGATTTCACCCCGGCGCATCGTGAGGCGATGCTGTCGTGGATGCGGTCGCTGTACGACCAGGCGCTGGCCGCGGCCGCTTCGGATCGCCGCATGCCCCCGGCCGCCTTGACCGAGCTGATCGAGGGCGGCCCCTATCCGGCGGACCGCGCCGCTGCCCTGAAACTGATAGACAAGGTCGGCCAGGTCGAGGAAGCCGAGGCCGAGATCCTCCGCCGCGCCGGCAATGGCGCGAAGCTGGTGCCGCTGCGGGAGTATGTGTCCGGCCACGGTCTGCAGACCGGCTCGGGCGCTGACGCCATCGCCATCGTCCAGGCCGAGGGCACCATTGTCACCGGCCGCGACAGCGGCGGTGGTTTCGGTTCCGGGACCATGATCTATTCCGATGACATGGCCAAGGCGATCTACGAGGCCATCGCGAACCGCGCGGTCAAGGCCATCGTGGTGCGGGTGTCCTCGCCCGGCGGCTCGCCGGACGCTTCCGAGCAGATCCTCGCGGCGATCCGCGCCGCCAGGGCCGCAGGCAAGCCGGTCGTGATCTCCATGGGAGCCTACGCCGCCTCGGGCGGCTACTGGATCAGCTCCGAGGCCTCGGCCATCGTGGCCCAGCCCTCGACCCTGACCGGCTCGATCGGCGTGTTCGGCGGCAAGTTCGTGCTCAGCGAGGCGCTGGGCCGGTTCGGCGTCGATATCCGGGCCCTGTCCGTGGGCGGCGAGTATGCTGACGCCTTCTCGCCGGTGACCCGTTTCGACGGCACCGACCGCACGGCCTTCGCCACTTCCATCGACCGCACCTACGACCAGTTCATCAGCCGGGTGGCCACGGGTCGCAACCTGCCCGAGGCCCGCGTTCGCGAGATCGCCCGCGGCCGCGTCTGGACCGGGGCCCAGGCCCGCGAGCTGGGCCTGGTCGACGAGCTGGGTGGCCTGCACGAGGCCATCGCCCGGGCCCGCGCCCTCGCCGAGATCGAGGAGTCGGCGTCGGTGCGTCTGATCCGGTACCCGGCCGAAAAGTCACCGTTCGAGGCCCTGTCCGCCGCCTTCGGCGTCTCGGCCGAGGGGGCGCGGGCGATGGCCACGGTCGGGACCATCATGAGCGATCCGGAAGCCCAGGCCCTGATAACCCGGGCCCGGACCGAGCAGTTGCGCGCCCGGGGCGGCGTGGTCCTCGCGGACCAGCCGCTGCGGTGAGCCGCCGCATCTCACACCGGGCTGTGAACGTCCGACGCATTGACCGCGCGAGCCCGGAGCCCGACACTGGCGGGAAGGGGCGCGCCGTCCCTGCGAGGCAGCTGACATGACCGGCACCGGGCACCGCTTTGTCCACTATCGCCTCGGCACCGCCGGTGTCCCGCGGGTGCTGCGCCCGTTCGCCTGGCTCCTCGGCGTCATCGCCACCGGTGTGGCCATCACCCTTGGGGCGGTGCTGGCGCTGCTGACCGCTGCGGCGGTGGCCCTGCTGGCGGTGGTCGCAGGCGTCACCATGCTGTTCACAGGCTGGGCGCTGAGGGCCCGGCGCACGGTGCGGGCCCGCCCCGCCGCCGAAGGGGTGCTGGACGCCCGCAAGGTGGGCGACACCTGGGTCACCTACGGCTGGGATCGTGAGGGTCGCTGAGGCCGGTGACGCTTGAGCTGATCGAGGCCCCGTCGCCGAACTTCGACGCCCGGCGCCGCCCGCCGGACGCGCTTGTCCTGCACTATACAGGTATGCCCGGTGGCGAGGCGGCCCTCGACCGGCTGCGTGACCCGAAGGCCAGGGTCTCGGCCCACTATCTGGTGGAGGAGGACGGGCGCATCTTCCGGCTGGTCGACGAGGCGCGGCGCGCCTGGCACGCCGGCAAGGGTGCGTGGCAGGGCGAGACCGACTTCAACGCCGTCTCGATCGGAATCGAGATCGTCAATCCGGGCCATGAGTGGGGCTATCGCGACTTTCCCGAGGTGCAGATCGTCGCCGTGACGGCCCTGGTCGGCGATATCCGCAGCCGCTGGAGCATCCCGGACGCCCGCATCATCGGCCACTCCGACTACGCCCCGGCGCGCAAGGAGGACCCCGGGGAGCGCTTTCCGTGGAAGCGTCTGGCCGAGGCTGGTCACGGCCTTTGGTTCGAGCCGGCCCCGGCGCGGATCGCCGCGCTTGGCGGGCTGTTGCAGCCCGGCGACGGCGGGGTCGGGGTGCTGGTGCTGCGCTCGGGCCTGCACCGGCTGGGCTACGGGCTGGCCCCGTCCGGCGACTTTGACGAGGAGATGCGCCTGACCGTGGCCGCCTTCCAGCGCCACTGGCGGCCGTCGCGGGTCGACGGCATCGCCGACGGGGAGACCCGTGCCCGGCTGGTCGGCCTGCTTCAACTGGCCTCGGCCGAGAGCGTCACCGGGGTGCTGAACTAGGGGTCCGTGCGGTTCTGATACGGGCCGAAGATGCGGCGCACCGTCACGATCCGGTCTGTCTCATCGATGTGATACTGAAGGGCGTAGCTCGCCACTATTCGCTCCCGGACACCTCGGTATCCGATGCTCGGCCAGCGGACCGGAGCCACGCCAAGGTCGGCCACGGCGGCGTTGTTCCGCTTCAGCCGGGCGCGAGCCCCGGTCCCGCTGCCGGCCTGTGGCAGCCACTGGCGGGTCGCCAGCAGGCCCAGACGCTGCTGACAAGTCAGGCTGACGTGGAAGCAGCCCCACGCTCGGCGGCTTCCAACTCGGCGCGCAGCCAGTCCAGCGCGGCCTGACCCGAGATGAGCCGGCCGTGGGCGATGTCGTCGAACTTCTCGTCGAGGCGGGCGCGCTCCCACGCCAGCCGCGCCTCGCGCCGGGCCGGCGTTTTGGACTCAAGGTCGACGGGCCGCTCGGCCCCCGGCTCGGACATGGCGGCAGTCTAGCACGCTCTCGGGGGACCGGCGAGTTGACGGGGCGTGTCCGGAGGCTCACCTAGGGCGCGCCAGACGGCCGGGCGGTCGCGGCGGGGTTCGCCCTGTCGAGGAAAGTCCGGGCTCCACGGTGAAAAGGCGGCGGGTAACGCCCGCCCGGGGTGACCCGAGGGATAGCGCCACAGAAAGCAAACCTCCGGGCCTGCGGGGCCGGGAAGGGTGAAAGGGTGGGGTAAGAGCCCACCGCGGCTTCGGTAACGCGGCCGGCATGGCAAGCCCCGCCTGGAGCAAGACCGAATAGGGGCGTCGCGCGGACTCCGGTCCGCAGGGTTCACCGCCCGAGACGCCCGGGTAGGTCGCGAGAACCGCCCAGCGATGGGCGGTCCAGAGGAATGATCGTCACCCGCCCCCCGGGCGGGAACAGAACCCGGCTTACAGGCCGTCTGGCACCTCTTCTTCCCGCGTCTGTCCCAGCCGATGCGTCTCGTTACTGCAAATGTTCTGCTAATGTTCTGGTCAACCCAAGGTTTTCCACAGGCCGCCTCTCCGCAGTTTGGTAAAGTCTCGTCAACCAATCCCATTGAGACCCAGTTCAGCCCATGCTATCCCAAAAGCATGATTTGGGGGTGACGGGCGCGTGTTCGGCGTCCGGTGACATGGGCAGGCTCGCGGGGGCCATTGGCGGGGCAGGGCGTGTTTCTCTCGACCTACGAGAAACAACTGGATGGCAAACGCCGCCTGCTGATCCCGCAGGAGTACCGCACTGCGCAGAACGGGGCCGAGGCCCGGGTGTTCTGCTTCCTCTCGATCACCGCGGATTGTCTGGAGGCCGGCGGCGACAAGCTGATGGCCGAGTATGTCGCCCGCATCGAGGCCTTGCCGTTCGGTAGCGAGGCGCGCACGGCGCTGGAGGAGGCCTTTTACGCCGGCCAGCGGCAGCTGACCTATGACGGCGGCGGCCGCATCACCCTGCCCGAAAGCCTGTGCGAGGAAGCGGGGCTGGGCGAGGACGTGATCATTGCCGGCATGGGGCCGCGCTTCCAGATCTGGGACCGGGCGCGCTGGCAGGGGCGCAAGCCGGGCAGCCGCGACCTCGCCCGCAGGGTGCTGACTGCGCCGCCGGGAGGTGCCGCATGAACGCGCCCCACGTCCCTGTCCTGCTGGCCGAGGTGATCGAGGCGCTGGCCCCCGCGCCCGGCGAGCTGATCATCGACGCCACCTTCGGTGCCGGTGGCTATTCGCAGGCCCTGCTCGCTCGCGGTGCCGAGGTCATCGGGCTGGACCGCGACCCGACCGTGGCTCTGCACGCCGCGGCCTTGGCGGCGGACTTTCCGGAGCGTTTCCGGCTGGTGCGCACGCCCTTCTCCGGCCTCGCGAAAGCCTTCGCCGACAGCGGCCGGCCGCGGCTGGACGGGGCGGTGTTCGACATCGGCGTGTCGTCGATGCAGCTGGACGAGGCCGAGCGTGGCTTCTCCTTCCTCCGCGACGGGCCGCTGGACATGCGCATGTCCGGCGAGGGGCCGAGCGCCGCCGAAATCGTCAACGGCTGGGATCACGGGCCCATGGCCCACATCTTCAAGCAGTATGGCGAGGAGCGGCAGTCCGGGCGTATTGCCTCGGCCATCCTGCGCCGTCGCGTCGAGCGGCCCTTCACCCGCACTCTCGACCTGGCCGAGACCATCGAGGCGGTGGTCGGCGGCCGGCGCGGCGCGCCGATCCACCCGGCCACCCGGGTGTTCCAGGCCCTGCGCATCGCCGTCAATGACGAGCTGGGAGAGCTGGAGGAGGGGCTGGCCGCGGCTGAGGCGGCGCTGGCGCCCGGCGGCCGGCTGGCGGTAGTGACCTTCCATTCGCTCGAGGACCGCATCGTCAAGCGCTTCCTGGCGGAGCGCAGCGGCCATACGTCCGGCGCCTCGCGCCATGCCCCCGCGGCCAAGGTCCCGCCGCCGCCCAGCTTCACCCTGCAGTTCAGGGGCGTGCGCGAGGCCGGCCAGGCGGAACGGGCGGCCAATCCGAGGGCTCGCTCGGCGCGGCTGCGCGCGGCGGTGCGCACCGGAGCTCCGGCGTGGAAGGCGGCCGCATGAGCGCTGTCGTGAGCGCCCTCGGCTCCGGCCTGAAGCGCGTGTTCGACCTCAAGCTGCGCGGCATCCGGATCGTCGAGATCATCGGCGTGGTGCTGGTCGCGGTGCTGGTGCTGTCGGTCTATGTCGCCAAGGCGGCGGCGGCGCGCCAGAGCGCCAGCATCGCGGCTCTGGAGCGCGAGATCGCCGAGAATGACGCGCGCGTGCGCCTTCTGCGCGCCGAGGCGGCCCGGCTGGAGAGCCCGGCGCGCCTCGAGGCCCTGTCGCGGCAGGCCGGGCTGGTCCCGGCGGACGCCAACCAGGTAGTGCCCGAGGCCCGCCTGCCGGAGCTGGCCGAGCCGGCCCGGGTCGTGGTCCTGCCGGAAGGGGAGGTGACGCGATGAGCGTTCAGGACCCCCGCTTCGACCTGTATCGCCGCGCCGCCGCGCCCGCCCTAGGCCCCCTGTGGCGGCGCGTGGTCCACTCGATCTGGTCGATCGAGCATGCCTTCGAGCGCGCCCGCGCCGACGCCAGGCCCGAGGAAGACACGCGGGTGCGCATCTCGCTTGTCTTTCTCCTCTTCTGTACCGTGTTTGCCTTGCTGGCGGCGGGGGCGACCTGGGCAGCCCTGTTCCGCGGCGAGGTTCCCCGCTTCAGCGGCGGCGCGGCGGTCCTGGCCCGCGGCGACCTGACCGACCGCAACGGCCTGCTGCTGGCGGCGAACCTTCCGCACTACGCCGCCTACATCGATCCGGCCGAGGTGTGGGATCGCGAGCACGCGGCGCAGGAGATTCGCGGTGCCTTGCCGCGCATCCCGGCCGCGCAACTGGCGGAGGCGCTGTACGGGGATCGCCGCCAGATCGTCGCTACCGGCCTGACCCCGACGGAGCGCCGGCAACTGCATGCCCTCGGTCTCGGCGGCCTGTCGTTCGAGGCGCAGGACCGCCGCGTCTATCCGCTGGGTGCCTCGGCGGCGCATCTGATCGGCTTCGCCGACACCGGCGGTCGCGGCGTGGCCGGGGCAGAGCTGGCCTTCGACGATGCCGTGCGCGCAGCCGGTGCCTCCGGCGGCAGCGTGCCCCTGTCGATCGATCTGCGCGTCCAGGGCGTAGTCGAGGCCGAGCTGCGTCAGGCGGTCGAGGACAGTCATGCCGAGGCCGGGGTGGCCATGGTGGTCGATGCCAAGACCGGCGAGGTGTTGGGCATGGCCAGCTACCCGACGTTCGACCCGGCGCACCGGGACCGGGCCTCGGCGGGCGCGACCCTGAACCGGGCCGTATCGGCCCACTACGAGATGGGCTCGGTGTTCAAGAGCTTCGTCGTGGCAGCCGGGCTGGAGACCGGGGCAGCCGATGTGAACACCCCGTTCGACGCTTCAGACCCGCTGATGGTCGGGCGCCGCCGCATCACGGACCACCACGCCCAGAACCGCATCATGACGCTGGAGGAGGTGTTCCTGCACTCCTCCAACATCGGCACCTCGCGCCTGGCCATCGACATGGGCCCGGAAGTGATGCGCGACTTCTACGATCGCTTTGGCTTGCTCCGCGCTGCGCCGATAGAATTGAAGGAGTCGGCCGCGCCGGTGCCGCCCCGTAACTGGTCGAACGACACCCTGGCGTCGCTGTCGTTCGGCTACGCCATAATGATCACCCCGGCCCAGATGGTCGCGGCGACCGCCGCCCTGGTCAACGGCGGGATCTACCGGCCCCTGTCGCTGCGCCGCGGCGGAGCCGGCGTGGAGGGGCGGCGGATCATCTCGGAGCGGACCTCCGCCACCATGCGCGACCTGATGCGCGCCAATGTGCTGCGTGGGTCCGGAACGCACGCCGACGCCCCGGGCCTGCGGGTTGGCGGCAAGACCGGCTCGACCAACAAGTTTGTCAATGGTCGCTACGATCCAGCCCATGGCATCGGTGTCTTTGTCGGCGCGTTCCCCGCGGACGGACCGGCCGACGCCCGCCGCTATGTGGTGTTCGTGCTCATCGACGAGCCGCGCAGCCTCCAGCGCACCGGCGGCATTGTCGCCGCGCCGGCGGTTGGCCGCATCGCCGACCGCATCGCGCCGTTCGTCCAGGTCGAGCGTCGCTTCGATCCGGCCTCGCGCGCCGTGGCGGAGGTCCGGCCATGAGCGCGCCCGGCATCCGCCTGTCCGATCTGATGCGCCGGGAAGTGCCGGCGGACCCGGTCATCACCGGCGTCACCGCCGACAGCCGCAAGGTCCAGCCCGGCGTGCTGTTCGCCGCCCTGCCGGGACAGCAGGCCGACGGTCGGGCCTTCATCCCCCAGGCCCTGGCCCAGGGTGCCGCCGCCATCCTCGCCCCGACGGACACCCCGGGCGAGGCGGCCCCGGTGCTGGTCACCTCGCTCGATGTGCGCCGGGCCTACGCCCTCGCCGCGCGCGGCTTCTACGGGGCCCAGCCCCGCGTCTGCGTGGCCGTGACGGGGACCAACGGCAAGACGTCGGTGGCCGGCTTCTGTCGCCAGATCTGGGCGCGTCAGGGCCACAACGCCGCCAGCATGGGCACGCTCGGGGTGGTCGCGCAGCGCGGGGCCGACATGCACAGCCTGACAGGCCCCGGCCTCACCAGCCCCGACGCCGGCGAGGCGGCGCGGTTGCTATCGGCCCTCGCCGAGGGCGGGGTCACCCACCTGGCGCTCGAGGCCTCGTCGCACGGCATCGACCAGCGCCGTCTGGACGGGGTGTCCCTGAGCGCCGCCGGATTCACCAACCTTACCCAGGACCACCTCGACTACCACGGCGACATGGCCAGCTACCGGGCGGCCAAGCTGCGCCTGTTCGACACCCTGCTGCCGCGCGGCCGCTCGGCGGTGTTGAACGCCGACAGCGACGCCTACTCCGCCTTCGCTGCGGCCGGAATCATGTCCGGCGTGTCGGTGTTCGGGGTGGGCGAGCGCGGCCGCGAACTGACCCTGATCGACCGGACCCCGACGCCCGAAGGGCAGCGCCTGACCCTCGACGTGCGCGGTGCGCGGTGCGAGATTCTGCTGCCGCTGGCGGGTGCCTTCCAGGCCTCGAACGCCCTCGTCGCCGCCGGCCTCTGCATCGCCGCCGGCGAGGCACCGGATGCGGTGCTGGCCGCGCTCGCGCATCTCGAGGGGGCCGAGGGCCGCCTGCAGCGCATCGGGGCGAGCCGCCATGGCGGGGAAGCCTTTGTCGACTACGCCCACACCCCGGACGGTCTCGAGACGGTGCTGAAGGCCCTGCGACCGCACGCGCAGGGTCGGCTGATTGTGGTCTTCGGGGCCGGCGGCGACCGCGACCGCGGCAAACGCCCGCTGATGGGCGGCATCGCCGCCCGGCTGGCGGACATCGCGATTGTCACCGACGACAATCCGCGCTCCGAGGACCCGGCGGCCATCCGCGCCGAGGTGCGGGCCGGCTGCCCCGAGGCCCTGGAGATCGGCGACCGCCGAGGGGCCATCCGCCATGCCGTCGGCCTGTTGCGCGAAGGAGATGTGGTCGTTGTCGCCGGAAAAGGGCATGAGCAGGGGCAGATCGTCGGGGCGACCGTGCACCCGTTCGACGATGCCACCGAAGTGAAGAACGCTCTGGAAGATTGACCATGGCTGATCGCGCCCCACCACTGTGGACGGCCCAGGATATCGCCCAGGCGGTCGAGGGCCGCATCGAGGGCGGGATCTTCGCCGCCTCCGGCGTCGGCTACAATTCGAAGGAAATCCGGCCGGGCGACCTGTTTGTGGCGCTGAAGGGCGCGCGCGACGGTCATGACTTCGCCGCCGGTGCCTTCGCCGCCGGCGCCGCCGGGGCGCTGGTCGAGCGGCCGGTCGAGGGCGGGCCCTGCATCGTCGTCGATGACACCCAGAAGGCGCTGGAGCGCCTTGGTGCCGCGGCGCGCGACCGGGCCCCGCACGTGCGCCGCGGGGCCGTGACCGGCTCGGTCGGCAAGACTGGCGTGACCCAGGCGATAAAGGCCGGGCTGGATCTGGCCGGGCCGGCCCATGCGTCCATCAAGAGCTACAACAACCATATCGGCGTGCCCCTGACCCTGTCCCGCATGGCCGAGACCGTCGAGCGGGCGGTGTTCGAGATCGGCATGAACGCGCCGGGCGAGATCGCGCCCCTGTCGCATATGGTCCAGCCGCACGCCGCCTGTGTCACCACGGTCGGACCGGTGCACATCGAGGCCTTCGACGACGGTGAGGCCGGGGTGGCGCGCGAGAAGGCGGCCATCTTCGCCGGTCTCGGCCCGGGCGGGGTGGCGGTGGTCAACGGCGACATCGTCTGGGAGCCGCTGCTGCGCCAGGCGGCGCTGCACTTTGGGGCGCGTGTGGTCACTTTCGGATCGGCGGCGGAGCATGACGCGCGCCTGATCGATTTCCGGGCCGAAGGGGAAGGTGCGCGCCTCATCGCGGAGGTCTGGGGCCGCACCCACGTCTTCACTCTGAGACAGTCGGGCTTCCACTGGGGGCTAAACAGCCTGGCGGTGATCCTGATGCTGGACGCCCTCGATGTGCCGGTCGAGCTGGCCCTGCAGGCGCTGGCGGACTTCCAGCCGCTGTCGGGGCGGGGGCAGAGCCGCACCGTGCGCATTGCCGGCGGTGCCTTCACCCTGATCGACGAGAGCTACAACGCCAACCCCTTGTCGATGGCAGCGGGCTTTACCAATCTCGCCGCGCGCGACGTCGGGCGCGGCCGCCGGGTGCTGGTGCTGAGCGACATGCTGGAGCTGGGCGACCAGTCGCGCGCCCTTCACCAGGGGCTGGCCGCAGCGATCGACGCCGCCGGGCTCGATGTGGTGCACGCCGCCGGCCCGGAGATGCGCGCCATGTACGAGGCCCTGCGCCCCGAGCGCCGCGGCGTCTGGGCCGCCACGGCGGCGGAGCTGGCCGAGCAGGTCGAGACGCTGGTGCAGCCAGGCGACTTGGTCATGGTCAAGGGATCGAACGGATCAAGGGCCTCGCTGGTCGCCGCCGCCCTGGCGGACCTTGAGCGGCGGCTGGACCTGTCGGAGGGCTGAGGGGCCGATGTTCTATCTGCTGTATCTCTACTTTGCGGATGTCGCGCAGGATTATCCGCTGCTGAACCTGATCCAGTACCAGACGGTGCGGGTCGGGCTGGCGACAGCGACGGCGCTGATTGTGGCGGTGGCCATGGGCAGCCGCTTCATCGCGTGGATGCGGGTAAAGCAGGGCAAGGGCCAGCCGATCCGCGAGGACGGTCCGGTCAGCCACCTGTCCAAGGTCGGCACCCCGACCATGGGCGGGCTGATGATCCTCGCCGGCATCGCCGTGGCGGTGTTCCTGTGGGGTGACCTGACCAGTCCCTACATCTGGATCGTCTCCTTCGTGACCGCGGCCTATGCGGTGCTGGGCTTCGTCGACGACTACGCCAAGGTGACCAAACAGTCCTCGGCCGGCCTGACCTCGCGCCAGAAGCTGGCGGCCCAGACGGTGGTGGCGGTGATCGCCGGGACCCTGACCGTGCTGTGGATGTATGCCTCGCCGACCTCGCCCAACCTCGAGACCTCGATCGCCTTCCCGTTCTTCAAGGCGGTGCTGCTGAACATCGGCTGGTTCTATGTGCTTTTCGCCGCCTTCACGATCGTCGGCTTCTCCAACGCCGTGAACCTGACCGACGGGCTCGACGGCCTGGCGACGGTGCCGGTGATGATGGCCGCCGGAGCGTTCGGCGTGATCTCCTACCTGGTCGGCAACTTCCTGTTCTCCGACTATCTGCAGGTCCACCACGTGCCGGGTGCCGGAGAGCTGGCGGTCTTCTGCGGTGCCATCATCGGCGCGGGCGCTGGCTTTCTCTGGTACAACGCCCCGCCGGCGAGGATCTTCATGGGCGACACCGGCTCGCTGGCGCTGGGCGGTGCCCTCGGTGCCATCGCCGTGGCCACCAAGCATGAGCTGGTGCTGGGCATCGTCGGCGGCTTGTTCGTCATCGAGGCCCTCTCGGTCATGATCCAGGTCGGGTACTTCAAGGCCACAGGCAAGCGGGTCTTCCTGATGGCCCCGATCCACCATCACTTCGAGAAGATGGGCTGGCCGGAACCGACCGTGGTGATCCGCTTCTGGATCGTCGCCGGAATGCTGGCCCTGATCGGGCTGTCGACGCTCAAGCTGCGATGATCCCCGTCCCTGGCCTTGCAGGGCGCCGCGTGGCGGTGTTCGGCCTCGGACGGTCGGGCATGGCGGCGGCGCGGGCCCTGAAGGCCGGCGGGGCCATCCCGGTGCTCTGGGACGATGGCGTATCCGGCCGACTACAGGCCGAGGCCGAGGGGTTCGAGGTCGAGGACCTCGCCCGCGCCGAATGGCCCGGTTTTGCGGCGCTGGTGCTGTCGCCCGGCCTGCCCCTGACCCATCCGGTGCCGCACTGGAGCGTGACCCGGGCCCGGGCCGCCGGGGTCGAGGTGATCGGCGACATCGAGCTGTTCGCCCGTGCCATTGTCGCCCTGCCCGAGGGGGCGCGGCCGAAGGTCGTGGGCATCACCGGCACCAACGGCAAGTCGACGACCACGGCCCTGCTCGGCTGGGTGCTGAAGCAGGCCGGGCTCAAGACCCACGTTGGCGGCAATATCGGAATCGGCGTGCTGGCCCTGCCCGCGCCGACGCCGGGCGCGGTCTATGTTCTGGAGGTGTCCAGCTACCAGCTCGACCTAACCACCAGCTTCGCTCCGGATGTGGCGATCCTGACCAACATCACTCCGGACCACCTCGACCGGCACGGCGGGATGGACGGCTATGTTGCGGCCAAGGCCCGACTGTTCCAGGCGCTCGCCCCCGGGGCGACGGCGCTGGTCGGGGTGGACGAACCGGAGACGCGGGCCGTGGCGGAGGCGCTGGGCGAGCGGGCGGTGAGCGTGGCGACCGCTCCTTCTTCCACAAGGGGAGAAGGAAAGATTCTCGCCGCCCCCGGGGCCCTGAACATCGACGGTCACATCATCGACCTCTCGCCCGCGCGCTCCCTGCCGGGCCGGCACAATGCGCAGAACGCGGCCTTCGCCTTCGCCGCGGCGCGGGCGCTGGGCGTGCCCGAGGCAGCCGCGGTCAACGGCCTGCTGACTTTCCCTGGTCTCGCGCACCGGATGGAGACCATCGGCATCCTGGGCGAGGTCCGCTTCGTCAATGACTCCAAGGCCACCAACGCCGACGCGGCGCGCCAGGCCCTGGCGTCCTACGACCGGGTGTTCTGGATCGCCGGCGGGCGGGCCAAGGCTGGCGGCATCGCCGACCTGACCGACCTCTTCCCCCGCGTGACCCGGGCTTATCTGATCGGCGAGGCGGCCGGTGACTTCGCCGCTACCCTCGGCGACACTCCGCACGCAATTGCCGGCGACCTGGCCGCGGCCGTTGCCGCCGCTGCCCAGGACGCCGCCGGGGTCGGCGGGCCGCAGGTGGTATTGCTCAGCCCCGCCGCGGCCAGCTTTGACCAGTTCCCGGACTTCGAGGTGCGCGGTGAGGCCTTCCGCACCGCCGCCCTGGCGCTCGGCGCCGTTCCACCGGGAGCCTCTGCATGAGCACCGGCTATGCCCCGCCGTTCTCGCGCAACGATCCCAGCCCGCTGGCGCAGTGGTTCTGGACCGTCGATCGTGGCCTGCTGGGCGCGACCCTCGCCCTGATGGGTCTGGGCGTGGCGCTGTCGTTCGCCTCCAGCCCGGCGGCGATCCTCGCGGACCAGTCGATCACCGATCCGTTCCATTATGCGTGGCGGATGATGGTGTTCACCGGCGCGGGGCTGATGGTGATGCTGACCGCCTCGCTGATGTCGCCGCGCGGGGTGCGCCGCATCGCCGTGCTGGCTCTGGTTTGCGCCATCCTGGTGATGCTGCTGCTGCCGTTCATCGGCAATGAGGTGAAGGGTGCCTCACGCTGGATCAGCTTCGGCCCTTTCAGCCTGCAGCCTTCGGAGTTCGCCAAGCCGGGCCTGATCGTCTTTGCCGCCTGGATGTTCGCCGAGAGCCAGAAGGGGCAGGGGGTGCCGGGCGTGTCGATCGCCTTCCTCGCCTATGCGGTGACGGTGGCCCTGCTACTGATCCAGCCGGACATCGGCCAGACCCTGCTGATTACCACCACCTTCATGGCCGTCTTCTTCATGGCCGGGGTGCCGTTCAAGTGGATGGCGGTGCTGATGAGTCTCGCGCTGGGCGGTATGGCCGCACTCTACGTGATTTTCGATCACGTTCGGGTCCGCGTGGCCAAGTTCATCGCTCCGAGTACGGACGGGGTGGAGCAGATTGACAAGGCCTCCGAGGCCATCCGCGCCGGCGGCCTGGTCGGCCGCGGGGTCGGCGAGGGGGTAATGAAGCGCCACGTGCCCGACCTGCACACCGACTTCATCTATTCGGTCGGGGCCGAGGAGTTCGGCCTGTTGCTGTCGCTGATCCTGATCGGCCTTTACGCCTACATCGTGCTCAAGGGCCTGCGCACGGCAATGCGCCTGACCGACCCGTTCGAGCAGACTGCGGCGGCCGGCCTGTTCATCCTCGTCGGGCTACAGGCGGCGATCAATGTGGCGGTGAACCTGAACCTGATCCCGACCAAGGGCATGACCCTGCCGTTCCTCAGCTATGGCGGCTCGTCGATGCTGGCCATGTCGCTGACGATCGGATTCGCCCTGGCCCTGACGCGTCGCCGGCCGGGCGCCTATGAGCCCGGGCAGACGCTGGAGCGGCGGCGCATCTTTTAGGCGTCACGTCTGCGAGGTCAGGCGGCCGCGTCGCGTCGCTTGCGGCGGCGGGTCGTCGGGGCAGGATGTTCGGCGGTCACCAGATGACCCGCCCAGCCCGGCGGCGGCAGAAAGCGGCCGGACTTCTCCTCGCGGGTCCCGTGCTTCGCCACCTCGGCGGCGCGGCGGCCAGCCTTGAGGATGGTCTCATGATCGAGAAACATCTTGTTCATCGCGGGCTGCGCTCTATCGGAAGGGGCGGGCCGTCGCCACCGAGGTAGACCTCCCAGCTTTCCACGAGCGGCTTGTAGACGGCCTCAAGGTATTCGAGGTGAGCGGAAAGCGGCGGCGCAGGCGCTCTTCGGGGGATGCCTTGACCGCCCTCGGCGACCCGGCGCGACGTGGGCGATCGAGTGTTCGACCGAGGGCAGGCGGATGTAGACCAGCTCGACCCGGGGGCCGGCGGCCTGCCAGTCGCGGATGCGTACCGCATGGGACCGTCTGGCGAGCGTGGTTTCCGGGATCACGTCGAGCCGCGCGGCCATCAGGGCTTCGAGCCGCTCCGGCACAAGACGGCCGGCGGCAAGGTCCCGCGTCGGGCCGTCGGGCACGCGCCGGGCCACCTCGCCCGGATTGACGAACTGGAAGGCCTGCGCCCGCTCACGCAGGAACGGGTTGAGGAAGGTTGTCTTCCCGGGCCCGTTCGGTCCGGCGAGGAGGACGAGGGTTGGCATGGCCCCCATCCTGCACGCCCGATAGCCCCGGCCCGAAGATGGTTTCCCCGATGACGTCGGGCCGCGGCTTGGCTAGACGGGAGCGATGCAGGGCCAGACCAGAACCGCCGTCTTGGCCGCCGGGGGCACCGGCGGGCACATGTTTCCCGCCGAGGCGCTGGCGCGCGAGCTGACCGGGCGCGGCTGGCGCGTGGTGCTGGCCACCGACCGGCGTGGCGAGACCTACGCTCACGCCTTTCCGGCGGAGGAACGGCTGGCGCTGGACGCTGCGACCGGCCGCGGGCCGCTGGGCCTGCTGAAGGCGGGGGTGGAGATCCTCAAGGGCGTCCTGCAGGCGCGGAGCGCCTTCGCCCGGCTGGGTGTGGAGGTGGTGATCGGCTTCGGCGGTTATCCTTCCGCGCCGGCGCTGCTGGCGGCGCTGAGCCAGGGGCGGCCGACCCTGATCCATGAGCAGAACGCGGTGCTGGGGCGCACCAACCGGCTGCTGGCCGGGCGGGTGCGCGCCGTGGCCTCGGCCTTCCCGACATTGGAGAAGGCACCCGCCGGGGTGACGCCGCGTCTGGTCGGCAGCCCGGTGCGGGCGGAGATCGCCGCCCTGTTCGACCAGCCCTATGTCGCGCCGACGGACCGCATCCGGGTGCTGGTGACCGGCGGCAGCCAGGGTGCCCGGGTCCTGAGCGAGACGGTGCCGCAGGCGCTGGCTGCCCTGCCGCCGGCTCTGCGCGACCGGCTGGAGGTGCAGCAGCAGTCTCGGCCAGAGACGCTTGAGACGGCGCTGAAACTCTACAACGACGCCGGCATCGTCTGCGAGGTGGCCCCATTCTTCGGCAACATGGCCGGGCGGCTGGGCGCAGCCCATCTGGTGATCGGCCGCGCCGGGGCCTCGACCTGCGCCGAGCTGGCCGTGGCGGGCCGACCCTCGGTGCTGGTGCCGCTGAAAATCGCCACCGACGATCATCAGCGCCTCAACGCCCGTCACCTGGTCGCGGCCGGGGCGGCGGAGATGATCCTCGAGGACGAGTTGACGGTGGCGCGACTGACGGGTGTCGTGACGGCGATGCTGGCCGACCCGGCGGCGCTGGCCGCGCGAGCGGCGGCTGCCCGTCTGGTGGCCATCCCCGACGCCGCCCGCCGGCTCGCGAATCTGGTCGAGGCCACGGTCGAGGTAGTGAATTCCTGAACCCTCAGGGACATAGCGCTTGATTTCCCATGGTCGTCACCCTCGGGCTCGTCCCGGCGGTCCATCGATCCGTCAGGCACGATCCGGGCCGGTCAGCCGGCGTCGGGTCAGCCTTCCCGCGGGGAGCGCAGACTCGCCGGTGCCGGCCCGAGGCTGACGAAGGCGCGGCCGGCGGCGACATCGCCGACCTCGAAATGGGCGCGCGCCACGCTGTCGTCGCGGAACAGGAACTCGACGGTGAAGCGTTCGCGCGGATCCAGCTCGGCCAGCTGGTCCATGGCTTCGGCGGGGAAGGTCCAGACCTCGCCGGCCCGCGAGCCGGCGGGCAGCTGGTCGGCCGTGGCCGGGCGCGATCCGGTCGCCCAGACCATGCGCCGGACGCCGCGGGCGCGCGGGTCGAGCGCCGGCCGCGGCTCGCGCGCGGTGTCGCGGAAGCTGAGGCGCGCGGCATAGGGCCGGGGCGCGCCGGCGAAGGCCACTACGGTCGCCGGCGGGGTCCTGTAGCCCGGCAGACCGAACACGACCGGCGAGGCACCGGTGCGCGACACCTGGGCCAGGCGCCAGCCGCGCGGCGAGCTGCGCTCGGCGCGCCACTCGGATCGGTCGCCGGGCAGCACGAGACGCGGGGTACGCAGCCAGCCGTCGAAGGCGTGCTCGACCCGGGCCTTGATCAGCCTGGCATCGGCACTGGCGCAGGCGAGCCGCGCGGCCTGCTGCGTCGCGGCGCGGGCGGCCTCGTCGAGGGCAACGCGGTCGATGCCGGCGCGCAGGGCGGCGTTGCGAGCCTGTGCGGCGGCCGCGCCGAGGGCGGTGGCCACGCCCTCGCCGAACAGGCCGCAGCGGCGGCCGAACGCCTGGACGACCGTACGTTCGCGGAACAGGGCGGCAGCCTCGCTCGCCGCGGCCGCGCCCGGGACGAGCAGCAGGCCGGCGGCCACAAGAGCGTTGGCCAGAAGTCGGGTCACGCCTATGGTCATGATCCCGATCCTAGGGCCGGGAGCTTCAGACCCCGTTTCCGCGCACGGTTAATCCTTTGCTGCTTCCGACCGACGTCTGGGTCGCCGCCCTGATCCGCCGCGCCGAACTGGGCGGGGCCTTCGCCACGGTCGCGCGGCGCGGCGACGCGCGCGCGGGCGGGGTGCTGGTCAAGGTGTTCGACACCGCCACGCGACAGGCGACTCTTTATACGGAGGCGTTCGGACCGGACGGGGCGCGCCTTTGGATCCGGCCGGTCGAGGCCGGTCCAGAGGGCGAGATCGACGCCTTCGCCCAGCGCCAGCTGGGCTATGACCCGGACCTGTGGGTGGTCGAGATCGAGGATCGCGAGGGGCGCCATTTCCTCTCCGAGGCGGTGGCACCGGGGGGCTGAGGTGGGCGCTCGCCCGGTCACCTCCGCTTAACCCCGTTCGGGAACGGAACCGCAAGCGCGTGTCGCTAGGGTCACGACATGGGGCGAACGACGCCCGGCCGAGGTGATGACCGCATGCTGTTTCTCCTGAACGACGTCGTGTTCGACCTGGACGAGGCCTGCCCGGTCACGCCCGCGGACGCGCGCCGTTTCGAGAAGCTGGACCTCGACTATGTCATCGAGCTGGGCTGCGAGCTGTTCGCCGAGAACCCGCTGCTGCACCGGACCGATCCAGGGTGCGCCCGCCGTCTGGCCTGGCTGCTGCACGATCGCGAGCCGGAGCTGAACGCGGTGATGTTCGCGGCACCCGAGGTCGGCTGTGCGCCGGAGCTGGTCGAGCCGCGCTTCTGCCACTTGCCGAAGCCGGTGATGGCGCAGCTGCAGGCCAGGGCCGCCCGCGGCCGCCTCGACGCCGTCGCCGCCGACCTCGCCGTCTGGGGGCGCATGGCGGCCTGAGGTCAGCCTGCCCGCCGATCGGTCGCCGATTGAACCCGGTTGCAGAAATCGTCCCTTGGCTGTGCGGCGTGCCTCGACTAACCTGACGGCGTGTTAGCGGCGGCGGCGTGATGCGCTGGATCCTGATTCTGGTCTGGGCGGTAACGTCCGCGCTGTCCTCGCCGGGCCATGCGCGGATGGCGACGGCCGATCCTTCGGCCCTGATCCGCATCGATCCCGCGGTCAGAACCGGCCAGCTGCCCAACGGCCTGCGCTATGCCCTGATGTCGAATGACCGGCCGGTCGGCGGCGTATCGATCCGGCTACGGTTCGATGTCGGCAGCTACGAGGAGGCTGAGGACGAACGAGGCATCGCCCACTTCCTTGAGCACATGGCGTTCAATGGCACCCGCCGGCTGCCGGAGGGCGAGCTGATGCGGCGCTTCGCCGAGGCCGGGGTGGCTTTCGGTCGGGATCAGAACGCCTCGACCTCGATGTTCGCGACCACCTATCAGCTGGATCTGCCGGACAGCGACCCCGCACACCTCGATCTCGCCTTCTCGTGGCTGCGCGACATCGGCGACGGTCTGCTGCTGACGCCGGAAGCCGTGGAGCGAGAGCGCGGCGTGGTTGTGGCGGAATACACGGCGGGGCTGGGGCCGCAGAAGACCTGGCGCGAGGCCTACCAGGCCTTCGCCACGCCCGATGCGCGGAGCCGCGCACGCCCGCCGATCGGCGTGCCCGAGACGCTGGCAACGATCGATGCCGACGCGCTGACCCGGTTTCACCAGGCCTGGTAACGGCCGGAGCTGGCGATGCTCACCGTGGCGGGCGATCTGACGCTCGACGAGATGGAAGCCCGGGTTCAGGCCGTGTTTGGCGACTGGGTGCCGGCGGGGCCGCCCGCCGCGAGAGCCGTAGCGACGCCGCTGGCGCTCGACCGGCCGCTTGAAGTGCTCACCTACAGCGAACCGACCCTGACCCCCACGGTCGGCGCCTGCCGGCTGCAAGGGTGGAGGCTGCAGGGTCCGGACACACTGGAACGGCGGCAACGCAATCTCACGCGCAGCTTCTGGTCCCGCATCCTCGCCCGGCGTTTCCAGTTGCTCAGCCAGGGCGTTGAGGCGCCTTTCGCCAGCGCATCCCTGTCGCAGTCTGCATGGGCCCGCGAGGCGGACGCGGTATGTCTCAATGTCGTGCCCGGGGCAGATGGCGACTGGCGCCGGGCGCTGGGCGCGGCGCTGGCGGAGGTGCGGCGCTTCGAGCGGGACGGGCCGGAACCTGCGGAAATCCAGCGCCTCATAGAGATCGACCGGCGGTCCGCGAGCAACTTCGTCGCCCAGGCCGAGGACCGGTTCTCGTCGACCCTCGCCGACGGCTTGCTCTCCATCTTCGCCCTGCATGACCTCGATCCGGGAACCTTTGACTCGCCCTGGCAGCGGCGCGATCTTTACGAACAGGTGCTTCCCAACGTCACGCCCGAGGCCATCCGCGAGGCCTTCGCTGCGGCGTGGAACGGGTCTGAGCCGCGTCTTGCCCTGATCCTGACGCCGCCGCCGCCCGTCGAGGAGGTCGCCGCCGTCTGGCGGACGGCCATGAGCGCGGAGATGGCGGCGCGGACGGCGGCGGGTGGGGCGGCGACGTGGGCCTACGGGGACCCCGGCCCGCCCGGCAGGGTGGTCGAGCAGATCAGCATCGAGGCGCCGGCCTGCGCCGGGCGCGCGCCTGTCTCGCCGAGGCCATGCAGCTCGATCCGCTGGACCAGCGGGTCTATCTGGCCCTCGACGACAGCCGGCGCGGCGGCGCGGGCTATCCCAACGCCAATGATGTGTCCACGCTTGAGGTCGCCGGGGTGCTCGCGCCCCAGTCGGCCGAGGTGCGGATGCGGCTGGCGCGGGCCTATCTCGCAACCGGCGATGCGCGCGCGGCCGTGATCATCCTCGGGCCGGTGGCCAATGCGCCCCACGCCAGCAGCCAGAGGGCCGCGGCCCGGGCGCTTCTGGCCGAGGCCCGCCAGGCCGCCGGCCTGGCGTTGGACGCCTCGCTGACCACGCCGGCGGCCGGCGAGGGCGAGGAGACGACGGGCGAAGACGCGACCGGATGAGCCCGACTCCAGCCACCCCGCCCCCGAGGCGAGAGGCGGCCTGATTCACTGTCGCGGTGGAGCGGCCTGTCAGCGGCATCGCGACCGATGGGAGTCTGTTGTTCGGGCGGCCACCGCAGTGCGCGATTGGACTTCCCCCGCCCGGGCCGCTATCGCCCGGGCCGCATGTCCAGACTGTCCCTCCCCGAGGAGGCCCTGCGCCGCAGGGCCTTCGCCATCATCGCCCACCCCGACGCGGGCAAGACGACCCTGACCGAGCACCTGCTGCTGGCCGGCGGCGCGATCCGCGCGGCCGGGGCGGTGCGGGCGCGCGGCGAGGCGCGGCGGGCCCGCTCGGACTGGATGAAGATCGAGAAGGAGCGCGGCATCTCGGTGACCGCCTCGGTCATGACCTTCGAGCACGACGGCAAGATGTTCAACCTGCTGGACACGCCGGGGCACGAGGACTTCTCGGAGGACACCTACCGCACCCTGACCGCCGCTGACTGCGCCATCATGGTGCTGGACGCGGCCAAGGGCATCGAGCCGCAGACGCTGAAACTGTTCGAGGTGTGCCGCCTGCGCGACATCCCGATCATCACCTTCATCAACAAGCTGGACCGCGAGGCCCAGGACCCGATGGCCCTGCTGGACGAGATCGCCAGCCGGCTGGCGCTGGACCCGGCCCCGATCTGGTGGCCGGCCGAGAGTGGCAATCGTCTTCGGGGCATGGCAGAGCTGGGCACCGGCCGGTTCCAGCCCTATGCCCGCAAGACGGCAGGGTCGGACGAGGATCCGGACCATCCGGCGGCCCTGCCGCTGGACGAGGCCGGGGCGTATTTCGAGGGGACCGAGCAGGCCGATCTGGCCGATGCGCTGGAGCTGGTCGAGGCCGGCTACAAGCTGTTCGACCGCCAGGCCTTCCTCGAGGGGCACATGACGCCGGTGCTGTGGGGCTCGGCCCTGCGCCACTTCGGCATCGAGCAACTGCTGCAGGCGATCGGCGACTGGGCCCCGGCCCCCAAGGTCATGCCTGCGCGCAGGGAGGCACCCCCCGAGACCCGCAACGCGCCGGTGCCGGAAGCCATTTCGGTCGAGCCCGGCCGCGAGGAGGTCACGGGCTTCGTGTTCAAGGTCCAGGCCAACATGGACCCCAACCACCGCGACCGCATCGCCATGTTCCGCATGGCCTCCGGGGCCTTCAAGCGCGGCATGAAGCTGAAGGTGCAGAACACCGGCAAGGCGCTGTCGGTGAACGCCCCGATCATGTTCTTCGCCTCGGACCGGGAGCTGGCCGAGGAGGCCTTCGCCGGCGACGTCATCGGCATTCCCAACCACGGCGTGCTGCGCGTCGGCGACAGCCTGTCCGAGAGCGGGCTGGTGCGTTTCGCCGGCCTGCCCAACTTCGCGCCGGAAATCCTGCAGCGGGTGCGGGTCAAGGATCCGCTCAAGGCCAAGCACCTGAAGAAGGCGCTGGAGGGGCTGGCCGAGGAGGGCGTGACCCAGCTGTTCCGGCCCGAGCTCGGCTCGGACTTCATCGTCGGCGCCGTCGGCCAGCTGCAGTTCGAGGTCATGGCCGACCGGCTGGGCGAGGAATACGGGCTGGAGGTGCTGTTCGAGCCCAGCCCCTGGGCCGAGGCGCGCTGGATCACTATTGCCGAAGGGGGCGAGCGGGCCGACCTTGAGGACTTCGCCGGCAAGTACCGCCCGCAGATGGCGGCCGACATCGACCAGGCCCCGGTCTTCCTCGCCAAGTCCAGCTGGGAGACCGGCTATGTGGCGGAACGCTTCCCGAAGGTGCGGTTCACGAAGACGAAGGAGCGGGGATAGGAGCCTGCAGAGGATCCCCGTCGTCTGGGCTTGGGGGCCATCGAGGGCATGGGCGAAATCGGCATCGACCGGGAGCTGACGGCGTGTGGCGGGCGAACCCCCGACATGGGCGGATGGCATTAGCCCGGATCGTGCAGGGGCGGCCTTGATCGTCCCCAAGCGGGACAGGCGTGGTATCGAGGATCGGATGTTCGAGTTCGGGCGAGACCTGAGACGGCTGTTCAGCCGGCACCGCCCGGCCGAGGATCTGGGCTGGCTGGAACTGATGCCCGTCGCCGCCGTCGAGGCCGAGGCGCGCCGCCTGTCGGGCGAAGCGCTGCGGGCGGTCGCGGCCCATGCCGCCTGGCTGAAGACCGCGGCCGTCTGGCGCGAGCACGGCCGACGCCGGGGCCGTCAGGACAGTCTCGACCGGGCCGACGCCGCGGTCGCCGATGCGCTGCTGGCGGCCAACGGACCGGGCCAGAAAGCCGCCGGCCGGCTCGCCGCGGTCGCCACCCTGCTGGCGCGCTTTGATCTTTCGGGCGGGCCCGAGACCCTTGAGGCAGCCCGCCGGCTGCTGGACGAGCTGCAGCCTGCCTCGACGCAGGCCCTGCAGGCCGAGGCCGCGGTCCTGCACGCCCGGGTCGCCCTGCGCGCAGGCATGCTCGCGGCCGAGGCCACCGCACGGCGCGACGCGCTCGCCCTGGCGGACGCCGCCCAGGTCGAGGGGCGGGCGGCCGGGCTGCCGGCTCCCTGGCTGGACGAGCTGGCGCTGGAGCGGGCCGGAGCCCTGCTGGAGGCCGGCCTCGCGGACCGCGACGCACGCCTGCTGAACCAGGCCGGGCGCGATCTGCGCGGGCTGGTCGAGGCGGCCGAGCCGGAGCGCCGGCCGCTGACCCGGGCGCGTGGGTTGGCCCTGTGCGGGGCCGGGCTGGGGGCCCTGGCGCGCCTGGCCGGACACCGCGACGCCACCCGCCAGGCGGCCGCGATGGTCGAGGCCGCCACCGACCTGTTCACCGCCGATCACAGCCCGCTCGACTGGGCCGCCGTGCTGGTGGCCCGGGGCGATCTGGAGCGGCCGCCGTCGCTGGCGCACCTCAAGGCGGTGGAGCGGCTGCTGTCGCCGGACGCCTCGATCCTCGCCGCCGCCCTGCGCGAACGGCGCCTGGAGCAGGAGGCCCTGACCGCCGAGAAGGCCGGCGATCTCGGAGCACTGGAGCGGATCGAGGCCTCACTTCGCCGGCGGCTGGGGGCGCGCGCCGCCGGGGTGGCCGAGCCGCCGCGAGCGTTCGACTGGGTCGCCGACCAGATCGCACTGGGCCATGTCGCCGCGGCGCGCGGGCGGCTGCTGGGCCGGCCCTCGCGCCTGCCGCGGGTGGCCCTGACCGAGGCCGCCGCCCTGGCGCGCGAGGAGGGGGCCTTCGGCCTCGCCGCCCGCGCCGAGGCGCTGATGGGCTGACCCGCCGGGCTCAGGCCACGGCGGCGAGCCGGGCCTGGGCGGCGGCGGCCAGACCGTTCGACAGGTCGGCCAGCAGGTCCTGCGGTGCCTCCAGCCCGACCGACAGGCGCAGCAGACCGTCGGTGATGCCGGCGGCCTGACGCGCCTCCGGGGTCATGGCCGCATGGGTCATGGTGGCCGGATGGGCCACGAGGCTCTCCACCCCGCCGAGAGATTCCGCCAGGGTGAAGACCTCGACTGCCTCGACGAGGGCGCGTACGGCGGCGGTGCCGCCGTGCAGCTCGACGCTGAGCATGGCCCCGAAGCCGGTCTGCTGGCGCTGCGCCAGCGCATGGCCGGGATGGTCGGGCAGACCCGGATAGTGGACCGCCTTGACCGCCGGATGGGCCGCGAGGGTCTCGGCCAGGGTCTGGGCCGTGGCCTGCTGCTGCGCCAGCCGGGGGAACAGGGTGCGTACCCCGCGCAGGGTCATGTAGGCGTCGAAGGGCGAGCCGGTGATCCCGAGGCAGTTGGCCCACCAGGCCAGCTGCTCGTGGTCGGCTGGATCTGCGGCGATCACGGCCCCGCCGACCACGTCGGAGTGGCCGTTGATGAACTTGGTGGTCGAGTGCACCACCACATCGGCACCCAGGGCCAGCGGGCGCTGCAGCGCCGGCGACAGGAAGGTATTGTCGGCCACCACCTTCGCCCCCGCCTCATGGGCGAGGCGACAGACGTGGCCCACGTCGACGAGGCGCAGCAGCGGGTTCGACGGAGTCTCGACGAAAACCAGCTTCGGCTCTTGCGCCAGCGCCTCGGCGAGCGCCGCCTCGTCGTTCTGGTCGACGAAGACGACGCGGAAGTGGCCCTTGCGCGCGCGGGCGCAGAGCAGCCGGTGCGTGCCGCCGTAAAGGTCGTGCGGGGCCACCAGCAGGTCACCGGGCTCCAGCGGCGTCAGGGCCAGGTCGATGGCCGCCATGCCGGTCGCGGTCACCACACAGCCGGCCCCGCCCTCAAGCCCGGCGAGGGTCTCGGCCAGCACGTCGCGCGTGGGATTGCCCGAGCGGGTGTAGTCGTAGCGGCGTTTCTGCTCGAACCCGGCGAAGGCGTAGTTGGACGACAGGTAGAGCGGCGGCATGACCGCGCCGTGGGCCGGGTCGCGGTCGACGCCGGTGCGGGCGGCGACGGTGCGAAGGTCGGGCGCAGGCGTTTCGGGGCGGCTCATCGGGTGATCTCCCTGAGGGCGGTGCGGAGGATGTCGCCGACCAGGGCGTCCTCCTTGAGAAAGGCGTCGTGGCCGTAAAGCGACGGGGCCTCGACGAAGCGGAACAGCAGGGGCAGGCGCGCGGCCAGTTCGCGGAGGTCCTCGATCGGCGTCAGCCGGTCCGAGGTGAAGCCGACGAGGGTGACCGGCACGGCTACCGCCTCGGGCTCGAGCCGGTGCCGGTCGATCGAGTCCGACAGGCTGATCCAGCGCGCCGGGGTGGTATGGTGACGGTAGGCGTGGCCGCGCGAGATCAGGTAGTCGCACACCGCATAGGCCTCACCGGCGCGGTCCGGCGCGGCGGCATCGAAGCGGGCGTCAAACTCGTCCGGGGTGCGATAGGTGGTCATGGCCAACTGGCGCGCGAGAGCGACGCCGTCCTCCGGGCGGCCGGCCGCCTCGGCCAGCTCGAGGATACGGCGCTGCACGCCGCGCCAGGCGACGGCCAGGGGATGGGCCCGGTGCGCCGCCGAGACGACCAGCAGCTGCCCGACCCGTCCCGGAAACAGGGTGCCAAAGGCCAAGGCGATCATGCCGCCGTAGGAGCAGCCCACGAAGGCGGCGAGCCGGGGGATGTCGAGATGGTCCAGCGCCAGGGCCAGAAGCCTGGCCTGATCACGGGTGGTGATGGTCACCGGCCGGGCCAGACCCTCGGCACCCGGGGCGAAGTCGAAGGCCAGCACCCGCAGGCGGTGGAGGTCGATCGGCGCGCGCGGGCCCACCGCGCCGGACCACCAGCCCAGCCCATTGGTCTCGGTGCGGTGCACGAACCGGCCGGACGAGATACCGCCGGCCACCGCCACGACCGGTGCCCCGGCCGGGCCGTGCAGGCGAGCCAGCAGGCTGCGCTGCGGCAGGCATTCGCCGGACTCCAGCCGGAAGTCGACGGGAATGGGCACCGCCACGTCGCGCGCACCAAGACGGGCCGCGCCGGAGGGCCGACAGAGCGGGTCGGCAGGAGGGTGAAGGTCAGGGGCAACAGCTAGGGTCATCGGTCGTCCGCTTCGTCTCGGCCCGGCAAGGCTCAAGCGGCGACAGACCCGTGGAGACATCGCCTGACCGACGCCTCCACCCATCTCTCGGAAGGCCCGGGGGCCTCCGCAGGAGTTGGCACCGTTCGGGTGGAACCCGATGGTTGCCCCGGCGTCAAAGGGCCTATCCCTCAGCCGGTCTTGATGAGCTGCAAGTAGATTGTTCGCGGACGCGGCACCGGTCAAGTGCAAATATCAACCTTTCTCGCCCCATGTAGCTCCGCGTCGCGCGCGGGCGAGGCCGCCGGAGCCCATGTCACGCAAATTTCGTGCGTGCGGCTTGACAAGCTAGCGGGTCCTTCGACATGGTTGGGTCAGACCTGACCGGAGCGTCCCGTGGCGCAAGCCTTGACCCAGACTGGCCGCACGATCGCCCTCCCGGCGGTGCGCGACAGCCTGCGCGGTCCAGACGGCGGTCTCGGCACCATCACCATCACCACCACCACCATGCCCTTACGGGCGGGGACAGGCTAGCGCGCGCCAGACCGGCCAGCGCCCAGACCGAAACCCCGCCCGGCCCCGCCAGGCGGGGTTTTTCTTTGTCCTCTTTCCTCGCCAGACCCCAGCTCCCGGAGCCCGCCATGTCCGCCCTCGACCTCCTCGACCGCCCTGCCCGGGCCCGCCGCCCCGCCGCCGCCCGCGCTGCGCCCGCGGAGGAGGTCGTGGTGCTGAAGTTCGGCTCCTCGGTGCTGCGCTCGATCGCCGATGCACCGCGCGCGGCCTCGGAGGTTTACCGCCACGTCCGCGCCGGACGCCGGGTGGTGGCGGTGGTCTCGGCCCTCGCCGGCGAAACGGACCGGCGCCTCGCCGAGGCTCGCGCCCTCGGCCTCGCACACGACAACGACCTGCTACCGGCCCACGTCCTGCTCGGGGAGGAGGAGGCGGCGGCGCTTCTGGCGCTGGCCTGCGACCGGATCGGGCTGGATGTGATGCCGCTGGGGGTGCGCGAGCTGGGGCTGGCGGCGGTGGGCCCGGCCGAGCATGCGCGTCCCATGGGCATCGAGGGCGGCCGGCTGGAGGCGGCGGTGCAGCAGCACGAGGTGGTGATCGCCCCGGGCTTCGGCGCGGTGCGGCCGTGCGGGCGGCTGGCGCTGTTGGGGCGCGGTGGCACCGACCTGACGGCAGTGGTGATCGCGGCGGAACTGGGCCTTGACCATGTGCGGCTGCTCAAGGACGTCGACGGCCTGTTCGATCGCGATCCCAATGCCGGCGACCCGGCGGCGCATCGCTTCGAGGCCTGCGACTGGGCCACGGCGCGCCGGCTCGGCGGCAAGCTGATCCAGCTCGACGCGCTCGACCTGGCTGAGGCCAGGGGGCTGGAGGTGGTGGTCGCCGCCCCGGGCTCAAGCGGCGGCACGCGCATCGGGGCGCAGCTCGCCCCGCCGGTCGCGCCGGCCGATCCGCGCCCGGTACGGGTGGCAGTGGCGGGTTGCGGCGTCGTCGGCGGCGGGCTGGTGGGCCGCCTGTCGGCCGATCCGCGGTACGAGCTGGTCGGGGTGCTGGTGCGTGATCCGGCGCGGCCGCGCGATGTCGAGGTCGATCCGGCGCTGCTGACGACCGACGCCGACGCCCTGCTGGCGCGGGGCCCCGAGGTGGTGCTGGAGGCCCTGTCGGACGGCACCGCGGGCCATGCTCTCATCCGCAAGGCGCTGCAGGCCGGGCTGGCGGTGGCCAGCGCCAACAAACAGGCGATCAGCGTCGATCCGGCAGGGTTGGCCGCGCTGGCGGCGCAGCATGGCGGCCGGCTGGCCTACTCGGCCGCCGTGGGCGGCGGCTCGCCGATGATCGAGACCCTGCGCAAGGCCCGCGCCGCCGGGGAAGTGGTCGGCTTCGAGGCGGTGCTCAATGGCACGGTCAACTTCATGCTCGACCGCCTGGGGCAGGGGGCGGCGTTTGAGGTCGCCCTGGCCGAGGCCCGCGCTGCCGGCTTCGCCGAGGAGGACCCCTCGGCCGACCTGGAGGGGCACGACTCGGCCGCCAAGGTGCGGCTGCTGGCGCACGAGGCGTTCGGGCGCCTGCCTGAAGCCCTGCCGCTGGATGCGCTGGAGGCGGCCGCGCCGCCGGTCGCGGCCGGGGTGCGCCAGGTCGGGGCCTGTCGCCTTGAAGAGGGCGCGCTGGTCGCCTCGGTCCGGCTCGCGCCGGTGGAGGATCCGCTGTTCCTTGGCCTGCACGGCGAGCGGAACGCCCTGCGCGTGTTCGGGGCCGACGGCCGGGTCTGGACCTGTCGGGGGCGCGGGGCCGGCCGTCACGCCACCTGCGAGAGCGTGCTGGCCGATCTGCGTGATCTGGCAGAGGTCTAAAGGGTCGAAATCACCCCTGCGGTGCACGATTGCGCAGGCGGGGGCAAAAAACCTGTTCCCGGTCTTGTGCGGTGCCGCGACGCATGGTTTAGTGCGGGCGTTCAGAAGGAGCTGATCTTGGACTTTGGCGCGACCCGGTTTGTGATCCGTAGCACGGCGAAAGCCGGCGCGATCACGCGCGTCCAGTCTCCCCTTCTCTCGGCCCAAGTCATTATTCTTTCGGTACTTCTCACCCTCCTTGCGAGTGTGGGGCGGATGCTCGTGACCTGACCGGTCCGAAACAGCACCGAACCCCACACCCGCTCCGGACCCCGGCAGCGGGTTTTTTCTTACCCGAACCCACCCCTCACCTCCTGACTGGCCCGAACAAGACCTCCTCCGATGACGCAAGATTCTTCCCCTGAAAGTCCGTCTTCCGGTGCCGTTCCCGAACGGCGCAGCCACGCCATCACGCGGGGTCCGTCGCGCGCCGCCGCCCGCAGCTATCTGCGCGCCGCCGGCATGAGCGACGCCGACTTCGACAAGCCGATGATCGGGGTGGTCAACACCTGGTCCACGGTGACGCCGTGCAACATGCACCTGGACCGGCTGGCCCGGGATGTGCGCGCCGGGATCATCGCCGCGGGCGGTTATCCGGTGGATTTCAACACCATCGTCGTCACCGACGGCATCTCGATGGGCTCGCCCGGCATGAAGGCCTCGCTGATCTCCCGCGAGGTGATCGCCGACTCGATCGAGCTGGCGGTCGAGGGACACCAGCTGGACGGCGTGATCTGTATCGTCGGCTGCGACAAGACCATCCCGGCCGCTGCGATGGCCCTGGCCCGTATGGATATTCCGGGGCTGGTCTACTACGGCGGCACCATCCTGCCCGGCCGTCTGGCCGAGCGGGAGATCTCGATCCAGGAGGTGTTCGAGGCTATCGGCGCGCACGGTGCCGGAGCTCTCGATGATGCCGGGCTGAAGGCCGTCGAACAGGCCGCCTGCCCGGGAGCCGGAGCCTGTGGCGGCCAGTTCACCGCCAATACGATGGCCATGGCCCTGTCGGTGATGGGGCTGTCGCCGATGGGTGCCAACGACGTGCCGGCGGTCGACCCGGCCAAGACCGCCGAGGGCGAGCGCTGCGGCCGTCTGGTGGTCGAGCGCGTGTTCGCCGGCGACCACGCCCGCAAGTACATCACCCGCCGCTCGTTACAGAACGCCGCCGCCGCCGTCTCGGCCTCTGGGGGCTCGACCAACGCCGTGCTGCACCTGACCGCCATCGCCGCCGAGGCCGGCGTCGAGTTCGGCATCGAGGACTGCCACCAGGCCTGCGCGGCGACGCCGGTGATCTGCGATCTGAAGCCCGGCGGACGGTTCCTGGCCTCGCACCTGCACGCCGCCGGCGGCACCCGGCTGGTGACGCAGCGGCTGGCCGAGGCCGGCCTGATCGCCAACGCCCCGACGGTGTCGGGCGAGAGCCTGTTTGCCGAGGCGGCGCGGGCCGAGCCTGCCCCCGGTCAGCAGGTGGTGACCGCCGTCGCGCAGCCGGTCACGCCGCGCGGCTCCTTCGCCGTGCTGTACGGCGATGTGGCACCCGACGGCGCCGTCCTGAAGCTGACCGGCCACGCCATAGCCCGCTTCGAGGGCCCGGCGACGGTGTTCGACTCCGAGGAAGACGCCTTCCACGCGGTGCAGGCCGGCGAGGTCGGTGAGGGCGACGTCATCGTCATTCGCTACGAGGGGCCGAAGGGCGGACCCGGCATGCGCGAGATGCTGCAGGTCACCGCCGCCCTGAAGGGGCGCGGGATCAAGGATGTGGCCCTGATCACCGACGGGCGCTTCTCCGGTGCCAGCTACGGATTTGTCGCCGGCCACGTCTCCCCGGAGGCTGCGGTTGGCGGCCCCATCGCCCTGATCCGCGACGGTGACCGCATCACGCTCGACGTGCCCAACCGGCGCATCGACGTGGCCGCCGACCTGGCGGGGCGCCGGGCCGGGTTCATCCCCGTGACCCGCCCGGCGCCGACCGGGGTCTTCGCCAAGTACGCCGCCACGGTCGCCTCTGCGGCCCAGGGTGCCGTGACCATTCCCAATCCCCCGCCGGCGCAGGTCTTCCGCCCCGCCGCGACCACGACCGCCCGAGAGGACGCCTGACCATGCAGATCTACACCAACGACGACGTGCGACCGGGGGCCATCGCCGGCCAGCGCATCGCTATCATCGGCTACGGCAGCCAGGGCCGGGCCCACGCCCAGAATCTGAGGGAGTCGGGCCATGACGTGATCGTCGGCGTCCGCGCCGGCGGCCGCGGCTGGTCGCACGCCCAGTCCGACGGCCTGGCCACCACCGAGCCCGCCGAGGCGGTCAAGGGCGCGGACATCATCGCTGTCCTGACCCCGGACATGGCCCAGGCGGACATCTATCGCGACACCATCGCGCCGAACGCCAAGAAGGGCGCGGCCCTGATGTTCGCCCACGGCTTCTCGATCCACTACGGCCGGATCGCGCCGCGCGCCGACCTCGACGTGATCCTGGTCGCGCCCAAGGGGCCGGGTGATCTGGTCCGCCGCGAGTACGCCCGAGGTCGCGGCGTGCCGACCCTGTTCGCAGTCGAGCGCGACGTCACCGGCAAGGCCCGCGACCGGGCCATGGGCTACGCCAAGGGCATCGGCGGTGCCACCGGCGGCTTGATCGAGACCAGCTTCCGCGAGGAGACCGAGACTGACCTGTTCGGCGAGCAGGCGGTGCTGTGCGGCGGTGCCAAGGAGCTGGTGATGCAGGGCTTCTCGACCCTGGTCGAGGCTGGTTACCAGCCCGAGGTCGCCTACTTCGAGTGCCTGCACGAGCTGAAGCTGATCGTCGACCTGTTCTACGAGGGCGGCGTCTCCAAGATGCACGAGTTCATCTCCGAGACCGCCAAGTACGGCGCGGTCGTGTCGGGGCCGCGGGTCGTCAATGGCGAGACCCGGGCGCGCATGAAGGAGGTGCTGACCGACATCCAGTCGGGGGCCTTCGCCCGCGACTGGATCGCCGAGAACGAGGCCGGCAAGGGTGCCTACGAGGCTCTTCTGAAGGCCGACCATGACCATCCGATCGAGGCCATCGGCGCCTCGTTGCGCGAACGCATGGCCTGGTTGCAGCCCGCCGCCAAGCCTGCCGCCGCCTGATCCGCTGAGAGCCCCGGTACCGTCATGAGCGCCGCCGCGCCCGCCTACATCCCCGAGGCCAGCCCCGCCCGCACGGGCGCGCGCCTGCTCGTCCAGACCCTCGAACAGCTGGGGGTCGAGGTGGTGTTCGGCTATCCCGGCGGTGCCATCATGCCTGTTTATGATGCCCTGACCGGCTCGGGCCTGCGTCACATCCTGGTGCGCCACGAGCAGGGTGCCGCCTTCGCTGCCGACGCCTATGCCCGTGTCAGCGGCAAGCCCGGCGTCTGCATGGCGACCTCCGGTCCGGGGGCGACCAACCTGATCACCGGCATCGCCAATGCGATGATGGACTCTGTGCCGATGGTCTGCATCACCGGCAATGTCGCCCAGGGGCTGATGGGAACCGACGCCTTCCAGGAGATCGATATCCTGGGACTCACCCTGCCCATCGTGAAGCACTCGATCCTGGTACGGGATCCGGCCGACGTGCCGGCGGCGGTGGAAGAGGCCTTCTTCATCGCCACCGACGGCCGTCCTGGCCCGGTGCTGATCGACCTGCCCAAGGACGTCCAGGTCGGCACGGCTGACCGCCCCTCGGCCTTCTCCCGGCCGAACGCGGCGGCCGGCATCGACCGGGACGCCATCGCCCGGGCCGGGGCGGCGATCCGCAAGGCCGAGCGTCCGCTGGTCTATGTCGGCGGCGGGGTGAAGATCGCCGGAGCCGTGGACGAACTGCGCGCTTTCGTCGAGCGCACCGGCATCCCGACGGTGTCGACCCTGAACGGGCTCGGCTGCATCCCGACCGGCGCGCCCGGTTATCTGGGCATGATGGGCATGCACGGGACACGGGCCGCCAATGAGGCGATCCAGCTCTCGGACCTGCTGATCGTGTTCGGGGCGCGCTTCGACGACCGGGCCACCGGCAAGCTGGCCGAGTTCGCGCCCCACGCCGAGGTTGTCCACTTTGACATCGATCCGGCCGAGGTCGGCAAGCTGCGCGCGGCGGCGGTCGGCGTGGTCGGCGACCTGAAGGCCGGCATCGCTGCTCTGGATCCCGGGCCGCTGGCGATCGAGCCGTGGATGATTCGCTGCGCCAGCCAGTCGCGCCGCCACGCTGCCCGCTACGACGCCCCGGGCGAGGGCGTCTATGCGCCGGCGCTGCTGAAGGAGCTGTCGGAGAAGGCCGGGGCGCGCTTCATCGCCGCCTGCGACGTCGGCCAGCATCAGATGTGGGCGGCCCAGCACTGCGCCGCGCCGCGGCCGCAGGCGCACCTGACCTCGGGCGGACTCGGAGCCATGGGCTTCGGACTGCCGGCGGGTCTGGGGGCCAAGCTGGCCGAACCGGACGCCGAGGTGGTGGTCATCGCCGGCGACGGCGGCTTCATGATGAACATCCAGGAGCTGGCCACCGCCCGCCGCTACGGCATAGGCGTCAAGGTGCTGCTGATCGACAACTCGGGGCTGGGCCTGGTGCGCCAGTGGCAGAGCCTGTTCTTCGACCAGAACTATTCCGAGGTCGACCTGTCGGACAATCCGGACTTCGTCGTCGTGGCGCAGGCCTTCGGCGTCGAAGCCTTCCGAATTAGCCGGCGCGAGGAAGTGTCGGCCGGGATCGACCGGCTGCTCGCCGCTGACGGCCCCTGCCTCGCGCACGTGATCATCGACCCTAAAGAGAACGTCTGGCCGCTGGTGCCGCCGGGCAAGTCCAACGCCGAAATGATGGAGGGCGCCTGAGATGCGCGACATCCTGAATCTGAACATCGACCGGGCCGACGGCTCCCTGCAGCGACTGATCGGTCTCGTCGAGCGCCGCGGTTTCCACATCGACGGGCTCAACGTCAGCGAGGCCGGAGCCGAGCGCCGGGTCGAGCTGGTGGTGCGCGGCCGTGACGCCGGCCGCTGCCTCGACACCCTGGGCCGTCAGATCGACCGTCTGTACGGCGTGCGTCGCGCGCCGGCCGGCTTCACGCCGGAGGCAGTCGTATGAGCCGGGTTCGACAGCTGCTGAAGGATGATCCGAACCGGATCATCGTGTTCGACACTACCCTGCGCGACGGCGAGCAGGCCCCCGGCTTCTCCATGAACCGCGAGGCCAAGGTGCGCATGGCGCGCCAGCTGACGGCGCTGGGCGTCGACGTTATCGAGGCCGGCTTCGCCGCCGCCTCCCCGGGCGATGAGGATGCAGTCCGTACCGTGGCCTCCGAGGTCGAGGGGCCGGTTTTCTGCTCCCTGTCGCGGGCCAATGCCAGCGACATCGACGCCGCCGCCCGTGCCCTGGCCCCGGCCCGCGAGAAGCGATTGCACATCTTCCTCGGCTCAAGCCCGATCCATCGCAGCGCCAAGCTAAAGATGACCAGAGCCGAGGTGGTGCGTACTGCGGTCGAGGCGGTGACCCACGCCCGCTCCCACTTCGACGACATCGAATTCTCGCCGGAGGACGCCATCCGCACCGAGCCGGAATTCCTGGTCGAGGTGCTGCTGGCCGTGGCCGAGGCCGGGGCGACCACGCTCAACGTGCCGGACACGGTCGGCTACGCTACCCCGACCGAGATCCAGGGGCTGTTCCACTATCTGTCCGAGCAGGTCCTGCCGTATGCGCCGGATGCCATCCTGTCGTGCCATTGCCATGACGACCTCGGGCTGGCCGTGGCCAATTCTCTGGCGGCCATCGAAGGTGGCGCGCGGCAGGTCGAGGGTGCCATAAACGGCATCGGCGAGCGCGCCGGCAACGCCTCCACCGAGGAGGTGGTGATGGCCCTTCGCACCCGTCAGGACCGCTATGGCCTGACCACCGGGGTCGACACGACCCAGCTGGTCGCCACCAGCCGGCTGCTGAGCCAGGTCACCGAGACCCCGGTGGTGCGCAACAAGGCCATCGTCGGCATCAACGCCTTCGCCCACGAGGCCGGCATCCACCAGCACGGCATGCTGGCCGACGCCCGCACCTACGAGATCATGCGGCCGCAGGACGTCGGCTTCACCGGCAGCTTCTTCGTGCTGGGCAAGCACTCGGGGCGGCACGCCGTGTCCAAGCGCGCCGAGGTTCTGGGCTGGACCCTGGCCGGCCCGGCCCTGACCGAGGCCTTCGCCGCCTTCAAGCGGCGCGCCGACGAGATCGGCGAGATCGACGACGCCGAGCTGAGCGCGATCTGCCGCCAGGTCGCCGGGGAGCGTGAACATGTCGCAGCATAACGCCATCTCGTCCCCCGTCCCGACGGGGGAGGGGGACCGCGAAGCGGTGGAGGGGGCAACCGCTGGCGCACCGTCCTCCCCCTCCACCACGCTGCGCGAGGTCCCCCTCCCCCGCTTCGCAGGGGAGGAGAGGTCATGAGCAAGCCCAGGACGCTGTTCGAGAAGGTCTGGGACCGGCACGTGGTCGTGCCGGAAACGGCCGACGCCCCGGGGGTGCTCTACATCGACCTGCACCTGGTGCATGAGGTCACGAGCCCGCAGGCCTTCGCCGAGATCGAGTCGCGTGGCCTGACCGTGCGGCGGCCGGATCGCACCTTCGCCACCCTCGACCACTCGACCCCGACCCTGCCGGCCGGGCCGGACGGCGAGCGGCCCTACGCCAGCCCGGAGGCCCGGGCGCAGGTCGAGACCCTCGCCGCCAACTGCGCCCGCCACGGGGTGCGGCTGGCCGACTGGGACAGCCCGGACCGCGGCGTGGTGCATGTCATGGGGCCGGAGCTGGGCCTCACTCAACCCGGAATGACGGTGGTTTGCGGCGACAGCCACACCGCGACCCACGGGGCCTTCGGGGCCCTGGCTTTCGGCATCGGCACCTCGGAGGTCGGCCATGTGCTGGCCACCCAGTGCCTGCTGCAGCGCAAGCCCAAGACCTTGCGCGTCACTGTCGAGGGCGCGCTGCAGCCGGGCGTATCGGGCAAGGACGTGGCTCTGGCTATCATCGCCGAACTGGGCTTCGGCGGCGGCACCGGCCATGTCATCGAATACGCCGGCCCGGCCATCCGCAGCCTCGACATGGAAGGGCGGATGACCGTCTGCAACATGTCGATCGAGGCGGGCGCCCGCGCCGGCATGATCGCCCCGGACGAGGTCACCGTCGCCTGGCTGAAGGGCCGCCGCTACGCCCCGGACGACATCGAGGCGGCGGCCGCCGACTGGCTGTCGCTGGCCAGCGATCCGGGCGCGACCTTTGACCGCGAGGTCGTACTGGACGGGTTCGCCATCCGGCCGATGGCGACTTGGGGCACGACCCCGGACGCTGGCGCCCCGATCGGCGCGCCTGTCCCCGCGCCGCGCGATGCCAGCGATGAGAAGGCGCTGGCCTATATGGGCTTCACCGCCGGTCGGGCGACCACGGACCAGCCGGTCGATGTCGTCTTCATCGGCAGCTGCACCAACGGCCGCCTGCCGGACCTGCGCGCCGCCGCCGAGGTGCTGCGCGGGCGCAAGGTCAAGCCGGGCGTGCGCATGCTGGTGGTGCCGGGCTCCGAGGCCGTACGCCGCGACGCCGAGGCCGAGGGGCTGGACCGGGTCTTCACCGAGGCCGGGGCCGAGTGGCGCCTGCCGGGCTGTTCCATGTGCATTGCCATGAACGGCGACTTCGTGCAGCCGGGGCAGCTGGCGGTCTCCACCTCCAACCGCAACTTTGAGGGCCGGCAGGGCAAGGGCGCGCGCACCATCCTCGCCAGCCCGGCCACCGCCGCGGCCAGCGCTGTCGCCGGGGTGCTGACCGACCCGACCACCCTGTTGAAGGAGGCCGTGGATGCCTGATCCCTTCCGCACCCTGAGCTCGAAGACGGTGGTCCTGTCCCAGGCCAATATCGACACCGACCAGATCATCCCGGCGCGCTTTCTGACCACGACCAGCCGCAAGGGGCTGGGGACTCACGCCTTCCACGACTGGCGCTACGAGGCGGACGGAACGCCGAAGCCGGAGGCGGTGCTGAACCGGATCGACCCGGCCGAGCGGCGCATCCTGGTGGCGGGTGACAACTTCGCCTGCGGCTCGTCGCGCGAGCACGCGCCCTGGGCCCTGCTGGACTATGGCTTCCGGGCGGTGATCTCGACCTCGATCGCCGACATCTTCACCTCCAACGCCCTCAAGAACGGGCTGCTGCCGGTCGAGGTGGACGCGGAGACCTGGGCGCAGCTGGCGGCGCATCCTGATGAGCCGGTTACATTGGACCTTGAGGCCCAGGAACTGCGCCGGGACGCTGCCGCTCCGGTTCCCTTCACGGTCGAGCCCTTCGCCCGTCGCTGCCTGCTGGACGGGGTCGACACCCTCGGCTGGCTGCAATCCCACGCCCCCGCCATCGCGGCCTTCGAGGCCGTCCGCGAACCGGAGACCGCCGCATGAGCGCGCCCAGAACCTTCAACATCGTGCTGCTGCCCGGCGATGGCGTCGGCCCCGAGGTGACCGAGGCGGCCCGGGCCGTTCTGGCCACCGTCGCTGACTTCTACAGCCATCGCTTCACCTTCGAGGAGCACCTGATCGGCGGGGCGGCGATCGACGCCACCGGCGATCCGTTGCCGCCGGAGACCGCGGCCGCGTGCCTCGCCGCGGACGGGGTACTGCTCGGCGCCGTCGGCGGGCCGAAGTGGGACGGCGGGCCGCGCCGGCCGGAGGAGGGGCTGCTGGGCATCCGCAAGGCCATGGGGCTGTTCGCCAACCTGCGGCCGCTTCAGGTCTCGCCGGTGCTGGCGCACCGCTCGCCGCTGAAGAAGGAGATCGTCGAGGGGGTCGACCTGATCGTCTTCCGCGAACTGACCGGCGGCGTCTATTTCGGCGAGAAGACCCGCACCGCCGACCGGGCCACGGACCTGTGTGAGTACACGGTCGGCGAGATCGAGCGGGTGGCGCGCGCCGCCTTCAACACGGCCCTGGGCCGGCGCGGCAAGGTCACCTCGGTCGACAAGGCGAATGTCATGGAGACCAGCCGGCTGTGGCGCGAGGTGGTGACCCGCATCCACGCCGAGGAGTTCCCGCAGGTGCAGCTGGAGCACGCCCTGGTCGACTCCATGGCCATGCACCTGATCCGCAAGCCGCGCGACTACGACGTGATCCTGACCGAGAACATGTTCGGCGACATTCTGTCGGACGAGATCAGCGTGCTGGGCGGCTCGATCGGTCTGCTGCCCTCGGCCTCGCTGGGCTCCGGCGGGCCGGGCCTGTTCGAGCCGATCCACGGCTCGGCACCCGACATCGCCGGTCAGGATCTGGCCAATCCGGTCGGCACCATTCTGTCGGCGGCGCTGCTGTTGCGCCACGGGCTGGGGCTGGAGGACGAGGCCCTGTCGATCGAGGCGGCTGTCGCCGCCGTGCTGGCGGCGGGGGCGGTGACCGCCGACCTCGGCGGCGAGCTGGGCACCCGCGCTGCCGCCTCGGCCATCATCGACGCCATCCGCGCCATCCACTGGGCCGCCGCCCACCGGGTGCAGATGCACTGGGGGTGACATCCGCCCACCCCGTCACCCTCGGGCTTGACCCGAGGGTCGAGTGATCGGTCGCAGAAGGGTTGAAGCGGCCCGCCGTCAGCCCGGACGGGGCACACAGGGCACTGGCCGCCACCCTCGATCCTCGGGTCAAGCCCGAGGATGACGACCGGGGTCAGGCCCGCGGACGACGGGGAGTGTGATGAACCGGCGACGGTCGCGCTCTCCTCCCCCGCGCGCGGGGGAGGGGGACCCCGCAGGGGTGGAGGGGGCGGCCGCGAGCGCCGCGTCCGGCCTCGCCCCCTCCACCACGCTGCGCGTGGTCCCCCTCCCCCATACGCTGCGCTATGGGGGAGGAGAGCGGACGACGGGATGGTAGTGGCTCAGCTCGCGGCCTTCAGCGCCGCGCGGGTCTTCGGGGTCAGCTCGCCCGAAAGGTAGCGCTTGGCCATCTGGGCGGTGGACAGTGGCTTGATGCGGTCAGCCATGCCCTCGCAACCGAACTCGACGTAGCGCTGCTGGCAGACCTTGCGCATGGCCTCCTTGGCCGGCTTCAGCCAGGCGCGCGGGTCGAACTCGTGCGGCTTCTCCATCAGCACCTTTCGTACCGCCCCGGTCATGGCCATGCGGTTGTCGGTGTCGATGTTGACCTTGCGCACGCCGTGCTTGATGCCGCGCTGGATCTCCTCGACCGGCACCCCCCAGGTCTGGGGCATCTGGCCGCCGTACTGGTTGATGATGTCCTGCAGGTCCTGCGGCACCGAGGAGGAGCCGTGCATCACCAGATGGGTGTTGGGCAGGCGGCGGTGGATCTCCTCGATCACATGCATGGCCAGCACCTCGCCGTCCGGCTGGCGCGTGAACTTGTAGGCCCCGTGGCTGGTGCCCATGGCGATGGCCAGGGCGTCGACCTGGGTGCGCTCGACGAAGTCCACCGCCTGGTCCGGGTCGGTCAGCAGCTGGGAGTGATCCAGCACGCCCTCGGCACCGTGGCCGTCCTCGGCCTCGCCCATGCCGGTCTCGAGGCTGCCCAGCACGCCGAGCTCACCCTCGACCGACACGCCGCAGCTGTGGGCCATCTCGGTGACGCGGCGGGTGACGTCGACATTGTACTCGTAGCTGGCGGGGGTCTTGGCGTCCTCCTCCAGCGAGCCGTCCATCATCACCGAGGTGAAGCCGTGCTGGATGGCGGTGGCGCAGGTGGCCGGGCCGTTGCCGTGGTCCTGGTGCATGCACACCGGGATGTGCGGGTAGAGCTCGACCAGGGCGTCGATCAGGCGGGCCAGCACCACATCATTGGCGTAGCTGCGCGCCCCGCGGCTGGCCTGGATGATGACCGGCGCATTGACCGCGTCGGCCGCCTCCATGATGGCGAGGCCCTGTTCCATGTTGTTGATGTTGTAGGCGGGCAGCCCGTAGCCATGCTCGGCGGCATGGTCGAGCAGCTGCCGCAGCGTGATGCGCGCCATGCTGATCTATCCTGAGAGGTGATGTTATTGTTGAGCCCGGTCTAGCGCCGGTCGCCCCGGAAGTCACGCATTGTAACCGCGCAGGCGAGCGGTCGGCCCGCCTCCTGCAGGTCTTGGCGGCTCACCGCCTCAGGGCGTCGACGCCCGGCAGGGGCTTGCCTTCCATCCACTCGAGGAAGGCTCCGCCGGCGGTGGAGACGAAGGTCATGTCGTCCACCACGCCCGCATGGTTCAGCGCCGCGACCGTGTCGCCGCCGCCGGCCACGGCGGTCAGCTGGCCGGCCTTGGCCAGGGTTGCCGCGTGCTGCGCCGCCGCCACCGTGGCGGCGTCAAACGGCGGCACCTCGAACACGCCCAGCGGGCCGTTCCAGATCAGGGTCTTCGACAGGTCCATGGCCCGCTTCAGCCGGGCGGCCGTCTCCGGGCCGGCGTCGAGGATCAGGTCGTCGGCGGCGATGCGGTCCAGCGCGCGCACGCCGGCCTCGATGCCCGGCTTGACCGCTTTGGCCACCACCACATCGACCGGCAGCAGCAGCTCGCAGTCGGCGCGGCGCGCTGCCGCCATGATGTCGCGGGCGGTGTCGGCAAGGTCCTTCTCGCACAGGCTGGCACCGACATCGACGCCTTGCGCGTGCAGGAAGGTGTTGGCCATGCCGCCGCCGATGGCGAGGCGGTCCAGCTTCGTCACCAGGTTCTGCAGCAGGTCCAGCTTGGTCGAGACCTTGGAGCCGCCGACGATGCCGAGCACCGGCTTGACCGGGGTCCCGAGCGCCTTGTCCAGCGCCTCGAGCTCGCGCCGCATGCTCTCGCCGGCGAAGGCGGGCAGGTGGTGCGCCAGCCCTTCCGTCGAGGCGTGGGCCCGGTGCGCCGCCGAGAAGGCGTCATTGACATAGAGCTGGCCCAGCGCCGCCAGCTGCGCGGCGAAGGCCGGATCGTTGGCTTCCTCGCCGGGGTGGAACCGGACGTTCTCCAGCAGGGCCACCCCACCGGCGTCGAGGTCATCCAGCACGGCGCGGGCGGCCTCGCCGACGCAATCTTCTGCGAAGCGCACCGGGGCCCCGAGCAGCCGCTCCAGATCATCGACCACCGGCTTCAGGCTCATGGCCGGCACGACCTTGCCCTTCGGCCGGTCGAAGTGGGCCAGCAGCGCCACCTTCGCGCCCGCATCGCGCAGGCGCTGGATGGTCGGCAGGGCGACCCGCAGCCGGGTGTCGTCGGTGACGCGGCCGTCCTCCATCGGGACGTTGAAGTCGACCCGCACAAGGGCAGTCTGGCCGGCGATCGGCCCGGTGTCGTCGAGGGTGGGGAAGGAGGTCATGGTCAGAGGTCCAGTCAGTTCCTTCTCCCCTCGTGGGAGAAGGTGGCTCGCGAAGCGAGACGGATGAGGGGGCGGTGGTTAAAGCGCGAACCCTGAGGGCGAAGATGACGCCGGCCGAACGCGCCATGTGGAAGCTGCTGCGCGGCCGCGGGTTCGAGGGCTACAAGTTTCGACGTCAGACACAGATCGGCCCATGGGTCGCCGACTTCTTTTGCTACGAGCTGCGACTGGTCATCGAGCTTGACGGCGGCATCCACCGCCTGCGTGAAGCCGAGGATGCGGCGCGCGATGCAGACCTGCGCAGGCGTGGTTTCACCGTGCTGCGGTTCGGAAACGAGGCGGTGCTGACCAATCCCAACGTCGTGTTTGACGCTGTTCGACTTCACGTCGCGCATGGCCAGCCCCCTCATCCGTCAGGCTCCGCCTGACACCTTCTCCCACGAGGGGAGAAGGAGATCATCGGCTCCTACAGGAACTTCGCCATCGCCAGCGCCGTGTCGCTCATCCGCGTGGCGAAGCCCCACTCGTTGTCGTACCAGCTCAGCACCCGGGCCAGCTTGCCGTCGACGACCTGGGTCTGGGCCAGGGCCGCGGTCGAGGAGGCGGCGACGTGGTTCAGATCCATCGACACCACCGGGTCGGTGGTGGTGGCCAGCACGCCCTTCATCGGGCCGTCGGCGGCGGCCTGCAGGGCAGCGTTGATCTCGTCGACCGAGACCTCGCGGGCGGCCACGACCTTGAGGTCGACGACCGAGACGTTCGGGGTCGGGACGCGGATCGACGAGCCGTCCAGCTTGCCCTTCAGCTCGGGCAGGACCAGGCCCAGCGCCTTGGCCGCGCCGGTCGAGGTCGGGATCATCGACAGGCCCGCCGCGCGGGCGCGGTACAGGTCCTTGTGCATCGTATCCAGCGTCGGCTGGTCGCCGGTGTAGGCGTGGATCGTCGTCATGTAGCCGCGCTCGATGCCGAACAGGTCGTTCAGCACCTTGGCCACCGGGGCCAGGGCGTTGGTGGTGCAGCTGCCGTTGGAGACGACGATGTCGTCGGCGGTCAGGGTGTCGTGGTTGACCTTGTAGACGATGGTCTTGTCGGCCCCGTCGGCCGGGGCCGAGACCAGCACCCGCTTCGCTCCGGCGGTCAGGTGGGCCGAGGCCTTGTCCTTGGCGGTGAAGATGCCGGTGCACTCGAAGGCGATGTCGACGCCCAGGTCCTTGTGCGGCAGCTTCGACGGGTCGCGCTCGGCGGTGACGCGGATCTTGCCGAGGCCCACGTCGATCCAGTCGTCGCCCGCCTCGACCGCGCCCGGGAAGCGGCCGTGCACCGAGTCATAGCGCAGCAGGTGGGCGTTGGTGGCCACCGGCCCCAGGTCGTTGATCGCCACCACCTCGATGTCGCGGCGGCCATGCTCGACGATGGAGCGGAGCACGAGGCGGCCGATGCGGCCAAAGCCGTTGATGGCGACGCGGACGGTCATGGGTGGAGCTCTCCTGAAGCGGTGTTCTGGTTGGCGCTTCAATGGAACCGGACGGGGCTGGATTCAACCCCGTGCGGGCGTGCGGAAGGCGTTACCCCTCGCCCCCGCCGAAGCGGGCGGCCCATTCGGTCACCAGAGCGTCCTCGATCTTGCGGAACAGCACCTCCGGTGCCTGCACCGGCCGGCCTTCGGGCAGGGCCGTGGTCCAGCCGGTGTCCGCCGCCGGCCAGGACAGGTCGTTGGCCCCGACGGTGGCGGCGATGCGCCCGGCCGTGAAGGGCAGCACCGGCACCGCCAGGCGGGCGAACAGGGCCACGAGGTTCAGGCCGGTGCGCACGCCGACGGCGGCGCGATCGCGGTCGGTCCTGAGCGCGGTCCAGGGGGCGGCCTCCTGCAGGTACTCGTTGCCGAGCACCCAGGCGGCGCGCAGGGCCTGGGCACCCTTGCGGAACTCCATGGCCTCGAACTGGGTCGTGGCCTCGGCGAGCACCGCGGCCATGTCGGCCTCCAGCTTCGCCTCGACCGGGCCCGGCGTCCCGCCGGAGGGCACGACGCCGTCGAACTTCGACTCCGCGAACTTGACGATGCGGTTGACGAAATTGCCCAGCACATCGGCCAGGTCCTTGTTCACCGCGCCCTGGAAGGTCTCCCAGGTGAAGGCCGCGTCGGCGTGCTCGGGACCATAGGCGGTCAGGTACCAGCGCCAGTAGTCGGCCGGCAGCAGCTCCAGCGCCTGGTCCATGAATACGCCGCGGCCCTGGCTGGTGGAGAACTTGCCGCCGTACCAGTTCAGCCAGTTGAAGGCCTTCAGGGTGTCGACCGTCTTCCACGGCTCGCCCGAGCCGAGGAGGGTCGCCGGGAAGCTGACGGTGTGGAAGGCGACATTGTCCTTGCCCATGAACTGGACGTAGCGGACGTCGTCCGCGCCCTCGTCGAGGCGCCACCAGTCGCGCCACGACCCGCCGGTCGCCGTCGCCCACTCCTCGGTCGCGGCGATGTACTCGATCGGGGCGTCGAACCAGACGTAGAAGACCTTGCCCTCCAGTCCCGGGCGCGGGCCGCCGTCGGGGCCGACCACCGGCACGCCCCACTTCAGGTCGCGGGTGATGCCGCGGTCGATCAGCCCCTCGTCGAGATGCTTGAAGGCGATCGAGCGGGCCAAAGGCTGCCAGTCGGTCCTCGAGTCGACCCAGGCGCGGATTCGGTCGGCCAGCTTCGTCTGCAGCAAGTACAGATGCCGGGTGTCGCGCACCTCAAGATTGCGGCTGCCGGAGACTGCCGAGTAGGGGTTGATCAGGTCGGTCGGGTCCAGCAGTCGGCCACAGTTGTCGCACTGGTCGCCGCGCGCCTTTTCGTAGGCGCAGTGCGGGCAGGTCCCCTCGACATAGCGGTCCGGCAGGAAGCGGGCGTCGTCGACGGAATAGATCATCCGGTCGACCCGTTCCTCGATGAAGCCGTTGGCCTCCAGCGCGGCGGCGAAATGCTGGGTCAGGCGGCGGTTGGCGTCGCTGGAGGAGCGGCCGAACCAGTCGTAGCTCAGACCGAAGGCGTCGCCGGCGCGCTTCTGGATCGCGTGCTGCTCGTCGCAGTAGGTGCGCACGTCCTGGCCGGCGGCGGCGGCGGCCAGCTCGGCCGGGGTGCCGTGCTCGTCGGTGGCGCAGATGTAGAGGACATCGTGGCCCTGGGCGCGCTTGAACCGGGCCCAGACATCGGCGGGGAGCATCGAGCCGGCGAGGTTCCCCAGGTGCTTGATGCCATTGATGTAGGGCAGCGCCGAGGTGATGAGGATGCGGGCCATGGTCGTCCGGAGGGCGGGGAGAGCCGCCCATATAGAGACGCCGCCCTCGCCTTTCAAAGCGCACGTTGAGGCGGCCGCTCAACCGCCGGGAGGCGCGGCCTTGCCGGAACCGGCGGCGAGGAGCACTGCCTCGGAGGTCCGTTAAGGATTCGGTAACCCCATGTTCCGCGCGCTTCGCATCGGCCTGTTCATCGGCGTCTTTCTCGGTGTCTCGGCGTTCGCCGCCCTCTAGCACTTCGCCGGCGGTCGGCCGTGCAGCCAGCCGGTCAGGGCGTGGCGCGGGGCCTGGGCGAAATGGGCCACCAGCGACACGGCGTGCGGCTGGGGCACCCGGAAGATATTCAGGCTGTTGAAGGTCGGGGTGTAGGCTTCGGAAACATGGCCGTCGGGGTCGATGAACATCAGCAAACCGCCCCAGTCCGTGCGCCACTGCGGGCTGAAGCCCAGCACATAGGCGTAGAGCCGGTCGTGACCGGCCTGTTCGTCGTCGTGGGTGGTGAGGAAGTGGCCCGGGAGATAGCGGCTCGCCATCATGTCGGCCCACATCGGCCGGTTGTCGCCGGTCACTACCCGCACGAAGTCGAGAAAGGCGGAGCTGCGCACGAATCGGCAGGCGTCGAGCAGCACCCGGTGCATGGGCTCGTTACGGTCGAGGGCGTCGGAGACGCGCAGGGCGTCGAACAGATAGCTGAACACGTCGCGCGAGCCGGCGCGCATGCGCGCCTCGATCTCGGCGCGGCGTTCCGCCGGCAGGGCTTCCAGATTTTCGATCGGGACGTCGAGGTCCTGCCCCGGGCCCAGGTGGATCGACCGCTTCCAGCCGCTGGCCTCGTCGAAAGCACCCGCAATGGCGGCGGCCGCGGCCGGGATGAAGACGCCAGGGACGTGCAGGCGGCCGAACTGCTTGAACACCGGCTGCAGGCGCTGGGGGTTGAGGCCCGGGTCGAGGGCGATGGTCGACGTGGCGGCGTCGCTCAAGATCAGGTCATCCCGGAACATTCTGGGGCCCGTGCGGCCATGACGCTGGCGCGCGGGGCGCTCGTGACGTAACATTCGTCTGCGGCTGCCGCCAGATGCGCCGCGTCTTGGGCCCGCCCCTCCTAGATGTTAGCCGCCTCCATCGCCGTCGTACTGCTGCTCGTGGTGCTGAACGGCCTTTTCGCCATGACCGAGCTCGCGGTCGTGTCCTCGCGCAAGTCGAAACTGCAGAGCCGCGCAGAGCGGGGCGATCGCGGCGCGCGTCGGGCCCTGCGTCTGGCGGAGGAGCCGACGCAGTTCCTGTCGGCCGTACAGGTCGGCATCACTCTGATCGGCATCCTGGCGGGTGCCTTTGGCCAGGCCAGCATCGCCGGCGAGCTGGACCGGTTGATCGAGACCTACATCCCGGCTTTCGCCCCCTGGTCCGAGGCCACGGCCACCGCCATGGTGGTCGTCGGCATCACCTATGTTTCGGTGATCGTGGGCGAACTGGTTCCAAAGCGGCTGGCGCTGATCTTTCCCGAGACGATCGCCACCAAGACCGCCGGCCCAATCTCGCTCGTGGCCAAACTGCTCAAGCCGTTCGTGGTGATCCTGACAGCCTCGACCTCGGCCATCCTCAAGGTCATGGGCGTGAAGGACCGCGACGGCACCGACGTCACCCAGGAAGAGGTCGAGAGTATCCTCGCCGAGGGTGCCTCCGCCGGCCTGATCGAGCCGGAGGAGCAGGTTATGATCGAGGAAATCCTGACCCTCGGCGACCGGCCGGTACGGGTAGCCATGACGCCGCGGCACGAGGTGTTCTGGATCGCGCTGGACGACTCCGAGGAGGAGCTACGCCGCGAGATCCGCACCTGCCCCTATTCGCGCATTGTCGTGGCGCGCGAGAACGACGTGGATAACCCGCTGGGCGTGGTCCACAAGAAGGATCTGCTCGACAGCCTGCTCGACAACGGCGAGTTCAATGTCGAGAAACTGGTCGCCGAGCCGGCATTCATCCCCCAGTCGACCTCGGTGCTGAAGGCGCTGGAGATCATGAAGGGCTCGAGGGTCCACATGGCCTTCATCGTCGACGAGTTCGGTGCCTTCGAGGGCGTGGTCACAGCCACAGATCTGCTGGAGATGATCGCCGGCGACTTCAACGAGGGCCATGACGAGGCCCAAGCTTATATCCACCAGCGCGAGGACGGGTCTTGGCTGGTCGACGGCCAGACTGACCTCGACGAGCTGGCCGACGCGCTCGGCGAGGACTTCGGCGAGACTGAAGGCTTCCACACCGTGGCCGGACTCGTGTTGCACCAGCTGTCGCGGGTGCCGACCAAGGGCGAGGTGCTGCAGGTCGGCCGCTTCGAGGTCGAGGTCATCGATATGGACGATCGCCGCATCGACAAGCTGCTGTTCAGGCAGATCGTCCGTCGGGAGGATGAAGTCCGGGCCCTGGCCGATCAGTCCGAGGGCTGAGGCTGCCTGTCGTTCAGTCAAGCTCGCGCGTGCTGACGATCCGGTAGGGATGATAGTCGCCGTCGGCCTCGCGGATGGCGACGTACTCCCCGGGCTGGAACTGTTCCTCGCCGAGTCGGAAGGCGACCTCGGGGCGCGGCTCGCCCTCGAACTCCAGCCGCCAGACTCCGCCGGGCCCATGCTTCAGCTGGCCGATCGCCTCGGTTTCCCCATCGCGGAAGCGCCGCACGCGGCCGGCCTGCGGCTGGTTGGCGAAGGCCTCTGCCCCCGCCAGCCGGCGGTTATCGTCGAGCGGCAGGACCAAGTCGTAGCCCACGCCCGGGTCGCCGTCCGGGGCACCGGCGTCGCGGGCCAGTTCCATGCGGATGTGGTGCAGTCGGCTCATACGAATCTCCCTGGGGGACAGATCGTCCCTGTTCCGAGCAACTTGCCGGGTCGGGCCGGGGTCCGCCTTGATCCGCGTCAAGGCCGCCCGATGGCGTCGGTGCCCTTGAAAACGCCCCTCGCGTCAGGCATAGGCCCGCGTCTGGCGTTCACTGCTGCCCGGTGCGACCCGGCTGCGGGTGATCGTCGGGGCCCTAGGAGTTTAGCTCAGTTGGTAGAGCACCGGTCTCCAAAACCGGGGGTCGTGGGTTCGAGTCCCCCAACTCCTGCCATCCCCCTGTCGCCAAAGCCGGGCCCTACCTATCTGGGGCGACAGGAAAGCATTCGAGAGACCCTTCAAGGCCATGGCCAAGGCGAAGACACCCGGCGGGCGCCGTCCCGGTAATCCCCAGCCCGCTCCGGCGGCCACCGTTGCGGTCGAGCAGCCCGCGGCCAGGCCGCGCGTGTCGCCGATGCAGTTCGCCAGCCAGGTGCGCGCCGAGGGTCGAAAGATCGTTTGGCCGAGCCGCAAGGAGACCTGGGTCACCTCGGTGATGGTGTTCATCATGGTGGCCCTGGCCGCCGCCTTCTTCTGGATCGTCGATACCCTGCTGAGCCTCGTGTTCCAGTGGGTGATCGGCATCGGCGCCTGAGGAGACGCGCATCATGACCGACGCAGCGCCCCAGCCGGCGAATCCGCGCCACAAGTGGTACATCGTCCACGCCTATTCGAACTTCGAGAAGAAGGTCGCCGAGCAGCTGCGTGAGCAGGCCCGGCAACAGGGTCTGGAAGACCGCTTTTCGGAAATCCTCGTGCCGACCGAGGACGTCGTCGAGATCCGCCGCGGCCGCAAGGTCAACACCGAGCGGAAGTTCTTCCCCGGCTATGTGCTGGTGAAGATGGAGATGACCGACGAGGCCTATCACCTTGTCAAGAATACCCCGAAGGTGACCGGCTTCCTCGGTGCCGCCGGTGGCACCAAGCCGCTGCCGGTGTCCGAGCGCGAGGTGCAGAACATCATCGGTGCCGTTGAGGAAGGCGTGGAGCGGCCCAAGCCGACCATCCGCTTCGACATCGGCGAGACCGTCAAGGTCGTCGACGGCCCGTTCGCCAGCTTCGATGGCCAGGTCGAGAGCGTGGACGAGGACAAGGCCCGCCTGCGCGTTGCGGTCTCGATCTTCGGCCGTCCGACCCCGGTCGACCTTGAGTACGGCCAGGTCGAGAAGACCGCGGGCTGACGCCCGGACCCGGCCAAGGGATCACAACGGCCACAACGAGGTCACAGCGGGCACAACGGCCGCTGCCATGGGGCTTGCCATTCCTCCCCCGCAGGGGGAGGGGGACCGGCCGAAGCCCACAGGGCGAAGGACGGTGGAGGGGGCTAGGCGAAGAGGGGGCGGATATCCCCCGTCCGTCTCGCCGGCTTCGCCGTCGATCCACTTCCCCCTGTGGGGGAGGAATTTTTCGCACAGCCTCCCGACCCGGTCGTGCCTTCGCTGTGGTCGCTGTGATCCCCTGATCTGTCTAGGCCCGCTTCTTCAGGGCGGCGACACGGGCCTTGCGGCGGGCGTCGTGGCGGGCCAGCACCTCCCCGAGATAGCGGCCGGTCCAGCTGGCCGGGTTGGCGGCCACGTCTTCGGGCGTGCCCACGGCGACGATCTCGCCGCCGCCGTCACCGCCCTCGGGCCCGAAGTCGAGCAGCCAGTCTGCCACCTTGATCACGTCGAGATTGTGCTCGATCACCACGATGGTGTTGCCGTTCTCGACCAGCTCCTGCAGAACCTCCAGCAGCTTGCGCGTGTCCTCGAAATGCAGGCCGGTGGTCGGCTCGTCGAGAATGTAAAGGGTGCGGCCGGTAGCCCGGCGTGACAGCTCCTTCGCCAGCTTGACCCGCTGGGCCTCGCCGCCGGACAGGGTTGTGGCCTGCTGGCCGACCTTGATGTAGCCGAGGCCGACCCGCTCAAGCGTCAGCATCTTGTCGCGGATCGGCGGCACGGCGGTGAAGAAGCGCGCCGCTTCCTCCACGGTCATGTCCAGAACGTCGGCGATCGACTTGCCCCTGAACACGATCTCCAGGGTTTCGCGGTTGTAGCGCCGGCCCTTGCAGACGTCGCAGGTGACGTAAACGTCCGGCAGGAAGTGCATCTCGATCTTGATGACGCCGTCGCCCTGGCAGGCCTCGCAGCGGCCGCCCTTGACGTTGAAGCTGAACCGGCCGGGGCCGTAGCCGCGGGCCCTGGCCTCGGGCAGGCCAGCGTACCAGTCACGGATCGGGCCGAATGCGCCGGTATAGGTCGCCGGGTTCGAACGTGGCGTGCGCCCGATCGGGCTCTGGTCGATGTCGACGACCTTGTCGAAATGCTCCAGCCCCTCGATCCTGTCGAACGGGGCGGGGGCGTCGGTAGCGTTGTTCAACCGCCGGGCTGCAGCCTTGTAGAGCGTCTCGATGGTGAAGGTCGACTTGCCGCTCCCGGACACGCCGGTGATGCAGGTGAACACGCCGACCGGGATCTCGCCGGTGACGTTCCTGAGATTGTTGCCGTTGGCACCTGAGACCTTCAGCAGGCGCTTGCGATCGACGGGGCGGCGGCCCTCGGGCGGGAGTTCGATCTCGCGTTCGCCTGTCAGGTACTTGCCGGTCAGGGACGTCGAGCTGGCCATGACCTCGGCCGGCGTGCCCTGGGCGCAGATCTGCCCGCCATGGACGCCGGCGGCCGGACCCATGTCAATGACATGGTCGGCGGTCAGGATCGCCTCCTCGTCATGCTCGACCACGAGCACCGAATTGCCAAGGTCGCGCAGGCCCTTGAGGCTGTCGAGCAGGCGGGTGTTGTCGCGCTGGTGCAGGCCGATCGACGGCTCGTCCAGCACATAGAGGACGCCGGTCAGGCCCGAGCCGATCTGGCTGGCCAGACGGATGCGCTGGCTCTCGCCGCCGGACAGGGTGCCGGAGTTGCGCGACAGGTTGAGATAGTCGAGCCCCACATTGTTGAGGAAGCGCAGCCGGTCGGTGATCTCCTTCAGGATCCGCCGGGCGATCTCCATCTGCTTGTCGGTCAGGCTCCCGGACAGGGTCGAGAACCACAGGAAGGCCTTCGAGATCGACAGGCCCGAGATGTCGGCGATGTCCTCGCCGCCGACCTTGACCGCGAGGGCCTCGGGCTTGAGGCGCTTGCCGCCGCAGGCCTCGCAGGGGGTTTCGGACTGGTAGCGCGCCATCTCCTCGCGCACCCAGGCCGAGTCGGTCTCTCGCCAGCGTCGCTCGAGGTTGGGCACCACCCCTTCGAACGCCTTGGATACCTCGTACTTCCGGGCGTTGTCGTCGTAGGTGAAGGTGATCTTCTCCGCCCCGGAACCGCACAGGATCACCGCCTTCGCCGTCTCCGGCAGATCGCGCCAGGGCTTGTCCATCGAGAAGCGGTAGTGGCGGGCCAGCGCCTGCAGGGTCTGGGTATAGAGCGGCGAAGGGCCGCGCGCCCAGGGTGCCACCGCCCCGCCGTACAGGGTCTTGTCCCGGTCCGGCACCACCAGATCGGCGTCGAAGGCCAGCTTGACCCCGAGGCCGTCACACGCCGGGCACGCGCCGAAGGGGTTGTTGAACGAGAACAGCCGCGGCTCGATCTCGCTGATGGTGAAGCCCGAGACCGGGCAGGCGAACTTCTCGGAGAAAATGATTCGCCGCGGCTCACTCTCGCCCTCGGCGACGTTCGCCCACTCCGCAACGGCGATGCCGTCGGCGAGGCCAAGGGCCGTCTGCAGGCTGTCAGCGTAGCGGCCCTCGAGCCCGGCCTTGGTGACGATACGGTCCACAACGATGTCGATGTCGTGCTTGAACTTCTTGTCGAGGGTGGGCGCGTCCTCTATGGCGTGAAACTCGCCGTTGATCTTGAGCCGCTGGAAGCCCTGCCGCTGCCACTCGGCGATCTCCTTGCGGTACTCGCCCTTGCGGCCGCGCACGACCGGGGCCAGCAGCAGGATGCGTTCGCCGTCGGGCAGGACGGTCAGCCTGTCGACCATCTGGCTGACGGTCTGGCTCTCGATCGGCAGCCCTGTGGCGGGAGAGTAGGGCAAGCCCACCCGCGCCCACAGCAGGCGCATGTAGTCATGGATCTCGGTGACGGTACCGACCGTCGAGCGCGGGTTCCTGGAGGTCGTCTTCTGCTCGATCGAGATGGCCGGTGACAGGCCCTCGATCAGGTCGACGTCCGGCTTGCTCATCAGCTCGAGAAACTGCCGGGCGTAGGCCGACAGGCTCTCGACGTAGCGGCGCTGGCCCTCGGCGTAGATGGTGTCGAAGGCGAGTGAGGATTTGCCCGAGCCGGACAGGCCGGTCATGACGACCAGCTTGCCCCGGGGGATGTCTACATCAACGCCCTTGAGGTTGTGCTCGCGCGCCCCGCGGACGCGAATGAAATCCTGGCTCTCGGTCATGCTGTCCGGCGAAACGCGCGACGGCCGGGCAGGGCGCCCGCGCCAAAACCGCTTGTGCGTCGCTATATGGGCATCACCTCCGCCGATTCAGCAAGAACAATGTGCGAACACAGCCTATGGCGCGAGGTGCGACTTCGCGTGCGCGGTGCGAAGGCCTTGCCGGATGCTGGCAGTGGTCCCAATCTGTCATCGTCGCGTTATGAAAGGCTAGACGTCATGGTTTCGGCAGCGGTTCTCGGCGTCCTGATCGGCCTCGCAGGCTTGGCGGTGCTTGCCGTTTCGCGGCCGCAGCCGAGGCCCGTTCCCGTCCGGCGTCCGCGGCGTCGCTGACGCGCGCCGTCCCTAGCCCCAGCCCTCGACGGTTCCAACCCGACGCGCGGCGATCGGGCCGCGCGACTGGATCGGCTCGGCGGTCGGCTTGCCGAACAGATAGCCTTGGCCCATGTCGACCCCAAGCTCGACCAACGCCAACCGGCACGCTTCGGTCTCGACCCGCTCAGCCACCACCTTGAGAGACATCGACCGGCACAGGTCGACGATGTGGCTGATCACCTGGCGCGAACGCGCGTCGGCTTCGAAGTCGGTGATCAGGCTTCCGTCGATCTTGACGGCATCGACCGAAAGCTTGCGCAGGTAATCGAAGCCGGCCGAGCCCGAGCCGAAGTCATCAATGTAGACCCGGATGCCGGCCTCTCGCAGGGTCGCGAGTCGAAGGTTGGCGGCAGCGGGATCCGCGAGGGTCGCGGTTTCCGTCACTTCGACGATCAGTCGGCGGCGAACAGCCGGCGTCCTGGCCGTCAGCCGGAGCAAGTTCTGCACATACGCATCGCCAGCGAGCGACACCCCTGAAACATTTACCGCAAGATGCAGCGACCCGGCACCGGCCCGGTTCAGCCGGGTGACGGCCTTGTCGGCGACGGCGAGGTCGAAGCCCTCGATAAGCGCCAGCTCCTCGGCCATGCGCAGGGTTTCGGCCGGGCCGCCCCACTTATCGAAACGGGCCAGGGCCTCAAAGTGGGTGATTTCGCCGTCGGTCAGATCGACGATCGGCTGGAAGTGCAGGTCGAACCGGCGCTGGCGGACCATGGCGCGGAATTGATCGGCTTCCTCAAGGGTCTTCATGAGGCAGGCGGTGAAGGCCAGATCCGGCCGCTCGAGACCGCCATCTTTCAGACAGCTCTCCACCGCAAGGCGGAGCGCCCGCAGGACCTGAACGGGAGCTGCGGTGCCCGGCAGCTCAATGTCGCTGCCGCACACTTCGAGGTCCACACCCTCGGCGAGACCTGCCTCGCGCACCTCGTCGGCGAGGTCGCGCCGGTCATCGGCATGCCGCAGAAGGGCATAGCGCTCGTCCGTGAGGCGCGCGGCCGAGGATCCGTCCACGGAGGCCTCCCGCAGGGCGCTTGCCACGCGGTCCTGGATGCGAACGTACTTGGCGGGATCCTCTCGGGTCTCGGCCAGGCCGAGCACGTCGACGAACGTCACCGCCAGCGAATCCGGCTCCTCGCCCGGCCCCATCAGGGCGCGGTGCGTCCGTTCGAGAAAGGCGTCCGGCGACAGCATGGACGGCGGCAGCGCCTCATATGGCGTGACAGGGCCCTCATAAATGACGGCGCAGGAGATGCCGGAGTCGTCCTCCGGCAGCCGGAACAGGCGCATCATCAGCCTGCGGGAAAGGTTGCCCTCGCACAGGAGCGTCACATGCAGCGGATCACTGCGGCGCCCGGGTTGCAGCCCGGCCAGGGCTCGGCGCAACTCGGCTTGTCCGCCGCCATCGAGGCTTTTGAACATCGGCTTGCCGACCAGCGTTTCAGCCGGCTTCGTGCCGCAAGGGGAGGAGCCGAGAGCGAGCGTGATCATGCCGTCCCTGTCAAACTCGACGAGGAGGTCGGCGGCGGCGAAGGCAAGCCCAAGAAGCTGACTGCGCGAGGTCATGGATCTGTCATGCCAAGCACACCTTAAGGCGGCCCTCAACGTCAGGGTTAACGGCGCTCGACCGAACAGTGTCCTGCCGTCAGGCCGTGCGGTTGAAGGCTACGGCGCGGGCGTCTCCGGCGGCGGCCTTGCCTCCGGCACCATAGCCCACGCCCTTCGCCCGCTGAGCCGCCACCTCGCTGGCGATGACGCGCACGAGGCCTTCGGAAACGGTCTTCGCTGCCTCCAGCGCCCGGGCGTGGCGCGCGAGCGTCTCCTCGAACGTCCGGGTGGCCCGGATCAGGGATTGCCGTGCGCCGGCCGGGGCGGGAGACAGCAGGTCGGGTTCGGCCTTCACCCGCGCCACCTCGCGTCGGTAGTGGTTGGCCAGCTCCTGGGTTTCGGCGACGCCCGCCGCCACGTCCTGCGGCCGGTGCGCCTCGAACGCTTCGGCCTCGCCGGCGAGACGTTCGGTGAGACGTTCGGTGAGGCCAAGCAGCCGGGTTACTCGCGCGCTGGCGCGCTCGACGTCGGTCATGGAAGAGCCTCCTGCGAGCGAATCATCTCGGCGAGAATGGCGTCGGACAGGCCGACACCGCCGGCCCTGGCCGTCTGCTGCGCCATTGCGTCAACCATGAAGGAGCGCCACATGGCCTCGCCCTCACCGCCGCCGAAGGGGCCATCGGTGGGCAAGGCGTCGAACACGGGCCGCAGCATCTGGGCGAGGAACTGAGCCTCGAACTGCTCGGCCGCGGCGCGCATGCGCACCGGGTCGCCGCCCGTGGAGGCCAGGCGCGTCGGTCCGCGCAGCAGGTCAGGCGAGACCGTCAGATCGCTCATCCTCACATCACCTCGATGTCGGCCTGCAGGGCACCGGCCGCCTTGATCGCCTGCAGGATGGAGATCATGTCGCGCGGCGTGACGCCGAGGGCGTTGAGGCCGTTGACAAGGGTCTGCAGCGAGGTCGAGCCCTCGACAATCCGAATCTCCCGGCCCAGCTCTTCCTCGATGGTCACCTCGCTCTCGGGTACCACGGTGGTCTCGCCGCCGGAGAAAGGGGCCGGCTGGCTGACGAACGGTGTCTCCTGCACCGACACCGTCAGGTTCCCCTGGGCTATGGCGACGGTGGAGACCCGCACGTTCTCCCCCATGACGATCACGCCGTTGACCTCGTCGACGATCACGCGGGCGGGCATGTCGACCTGCACCGGCAGGTTCTCCACCCGGCTTATGAAGCCAGCCATGCCGAGCTGGACCGGTGGCCGCAGGGCGATGACCGAGCCGTTCTCGGCCAGGGCCGAGTTCGGGTAGACGGCGTTGACCGCGGCGGCCACGCGCTGGGCGGTCGTGAAGTCGGGATTGCGCAGGGTCAGGCGCAGCTCGTGCATCTGGTCGAGGCTGAACCCGGTCTCAAGCTCCACCGTCGCGCCGGAGGCGATGCGGCCGGCGGTGGGGACGCCGCGGGTCACCGACGAGCCCGAGGCACCCTGGCCCGAGACCGCGCCGGTCTGGATCGAGCCCTGGGCCACGGCGTAGACCTGACCGTCCGCTCCCTGCAGGCTGGTGACGACCAGGGTGCCGCCCTGCAGACTCTTGGCGTCGCCGAGGGCCGAGACATTGACGTCGATGCGCGCGCCCGGGGTGGCGAAGGCCGGCAGCTCGGCCGTGACCATCACCGCCGCGAGATTCTTGGTGTTGGGGTTGGCGTCGCGGATGTTGACGCCCAGACGCTCCATCATCCCCTCTAGGGACTGGCGGGTAAAGGGCGAGTTCCGCAGGGAGTCGCCGGTGCCATTCAGGCCCACCACGAGGCCGTAGCCAACCAGCTGGTTGGTGCGGACGCCCTCGATCGCGGCGATGTCCTTGATGCGCGACTGGGTCCAGCCTACGGCCGGGATAACCAGCAGTACGGCGGCGAGGGCGGCGCTCAGCAGTTTCTGCATGGCTTGGTCCGTGACGCGGGCCGGAGAATCGGGTCCGCGAGCGACCAAGCGAATTCCAGGCCAGAGGCAGACCCAAGTCATTTCAATCACTTGGGCGGGGCGCTCCGTGCGAGGGCGGGCAAATCCTGCCGGGTCGTTAACCAAACGGTGACGGGCGTCGGTCGAGAGTGACCGGATCACGGAGTGCGCATGCGATGAAGGTCAATGGCCCTGCCGGTACGGCATCCCCCGGCACCCCGCGCGCTGGCCGGGCCGCAAGCGGTGGCTTCAGCCTGGGAGGGCCCGCCGCGCCGGCGCCTGCGGCTCCGGCCGCGGCGAGCGGGGCGGCGGCACCGGTCGCCGGCCTGTCCGCCCTGATGGCCCTGCAGGGCGTGGAGAGCGCCACCGAGCGCCGCCGCCGGGCGATCCGGCGCGGTGGCGGACTGCTGGACCGACTGGACGAGCTCAAGCTGGCCCTGCTGGGCGGGCTGCCTGCGGGAACGGCGCTGGAGGGACTGCAGCGGGCGGTGGGGGAGACCATCGATGAGGTGGATGATCCTCGCTTGCGCGCCGTGCTGCAGCAGATCGAACTTCGCGCAGCTGTGGAACTGGCCAAGGCCGGGCGCGCCTGACAGGCGAAACTGCCTGTGGGACTGGCGTTCTTGCCACGCCGCCCGGGCCCTGACAGCGCTGCGGCATCACGGAAGCGAGAGCGCCGTTGCCGCCTTCCTCGCGTGGCCCTATACGGCGACGGACGTCAGGGGGGCGTCGGGTAACCCTGTGAGTGCGATGAGCGCTTTGGCGACTGCGGTGGAGGTCGAGCCCGTGGTGGACGACGGCTACCGTCCGACAGACGATGAGCCGTTCATGAACGAACGGCAGCTGGCCTATTTCAGGAAGAAGCTGCTGGACTGGAAGGACGAGATCCTGCGCGAGAGCAAGGAGACCGTCACCAACCTCAAGGCCGAGACCGAGAACCATCCGGATCTGGTGGACCGGGCCTCGTCGGAGTCCGACCGGGCGCTTGAGCTACGGACGCGGGACCGGCAGCGTAAGCTGATCTCCAAGATTGACGAGGCCCTGCGCCGGATCGAGGACGGCTCCTACGGCTACTGCGAGGAGACCGGCGAGCCGATCAGCCTTGGCCGGCTGGAGGCGCGGCCGACGGCGACCCTGTCGGTCGAGGCCCAGGAACGCCACGAGCGCCGCGAACGCGTCCACCGCGACGACTGATCAGAGCGCGGGCGTCGCGTTCGTGAGGGCGAAATCCTGGCCCGTGTAGAGCAGCGATGCCTCCAGTTCCTGCGCCAGGGCGAGGGCGAAGCAGTCGCCGAGGTTGAGCCGCGCGGGGGTGCGCTTGCCGAAGGCGTGCTCCGCGGCGGAGGCGAGGCGCGCCGTGGCGGCCGTAGCCGGGGCGATCTCGATGGCGAGCTGATCCAGCAGGCGATCAAGGTCCATGACCCCGGCGGTGCCGCGGAAGTAATGGAGGCGTATCGCTGCCTCCCAGTAGCCGACCGGAGATAGTTGGGTACCAGTCGAGGCCAGCAAGGCGTCACGATAGACCTCGGCGTCGTCCTCACGAAGGAGGATGGCCACCAGCGCCGAGGCGTCGACCACCATCATTTCGGCAGGCCGTGTTCATCATAGAGGTCGTCGTCTGTGAGAAGGGGGCCGACGATCGGCAGGCTGTTGAAGTGTACGACGATCTCTTCCACCGCCCGGCGGCGCCGGTCGATGTCGGCGGTCCGTTGGGTCTCGAAGCGGCGGTCGCGTTCGCGCGCCATCTCGTCGACCAGTTCAGTGATGGTCTTGCCTTCCAGCGCGGCGAGCCGGCGCAGCCGCTCGACGGTCTCGGCTCTCCGGATCTGGACGGGAGCGCTCATGACAAGCGTCAGTGTATCATGACGGCTTGGGTGCCTCAACGCGCCCGCCTTGACTTGGCGGGGCCGGGGCGCGACCTAGCCCGCCTTCGCGTTCGAAAGTCTCCGCATGTCCATCAAGGTCCGCTTTGCCCCGTCGCCCACGGGTCGCCTGCACGTCGGCAACGTCCGCACCGCCCTGGTCAACTGGCTGTTCGCGAAAGGGCAAGGCGGCGCTTTCGTGCTGCGCATCGACGACACCGACCTGGCCCGGTCGACGCCGGAATTCGAGCAGGGCATCGAGGACGACCTGCGCTGGCTGGGGCTGGTCTGGGACGAGCGCCACAACCAGTCGCAGCGCTTCGACCGCTACGCCGGGGCGGCGGAACGGCTCAAGGCGACGGGGCGGCTCTATCCCTGCTACGAGACCGCCGAGGAGCTGGACCGCCGCCGCAAGGTGCAGCTGTCGCGTGGCCAGCCGCCGATCTACGATCGAGCGGCCCTGAAGCTGACCGACGCGGAGCGCGCGGCGCTGGAGGCCGAGGGTCGCCGGCCGCACTGGCGCTTCAGGCTGGAAGGCCGCCGGGTCGCGTGGGAGGACCTCGCGCGTGGCCATGCCGAGGTCGACACGGCCTCGATGTCGGATCCGGTGCTGATCCGCGAGGACGGCCTCTATCTCTACACCCTGCCGTCGGTGGTCGACGACATCGACATGGGCATCAGCCACGTCATCCGCGGCGAGGATCACGTCACCAACACCGGGGCCCAGATCGAGATCTTCGAGGCCCTCCTCGTAGGCACCGGCCGCGCCGTGCCCGGCTTCGCCCACATGCCGCTGCTGGTCGGTGCCGATGGCGAGGCCCTGTCCAAGCGGCTGGGGTCGCTGTCGGTCGCCGAGATGCGCGACCAAGGCTACGAGCCGCTCGCCATCGTCAGCCACCTCGGCCGGATCGGCACCTCGGACCCGCTGGAGATCGCGCCGTCGCTGGCGGACCTCGGCCGGACCTTCGCCTTCAGCAAGATGGGCCGGGCCCCGGCCCGCTACGATGTCGCCGACCTCGACCGGCTCAACGCCCAGGTGCTGCACGCCATGAGCCATGCCGAGGCGCAGCCGCGGCTGGCGGCGCTGGACTGCGATCTGGGGCCGGCCTTCTGGGACGCGGTGCGTCCCAATCTGCAGACCTTCGCCGAGGTCACGGCGCTGGCGCGGCTGGTGCGCGGTCCGGTCACGCCCGTGGTGGAGGATCAGGCCTTCCTCGACGCCGCGGCGGCCCTGCTGCCGGCGGAGATAGACGCCGGGGCCTGGGCGGCGTGGACCGGCGCGGTCAAGGCCGAAACGGGCGCGAAGGGCAAGGCCCTGTTCCGGCCCCTTCGACTGGCCCTGACGGGGCAGGATCAGGGACCCGACATGTCGCTGCTGGCACCGCTCGTCGGCCGCGAGCGGATCATCCGGCGGCTTCGGGGCGAAACGGCCTGACGTTCAGACCGCGTCAGGCCGCACATGACGGGACGGCTGCATCCGCTCCGTCTTTCCGTCTTCAGCCGTTACAGACGGCCAGATCTTCGGCCGACAGGGCCTCGCCCTTCCACACGAATTCGGTGACCTGGCCGAGGCGCGCCACGGCGCGGCGGCAGGCGCGGGCCGCCGGCTGGTTGGCACCGCCCGACGAGGTGCAAATGCCGGTCGGCTCGCACCGCCAGGACGCGCCGTCCACGATCACCGGACGGGTGGGGGCCGAAGCTGTATCCGCCAGGGTCAGGCGGTTGGCGGCGGGAGCCTGGGCGACCGCGGGAGCGGCGAGGGCGAGGGCGGCGACGAGAACGAGAGCGCGCATGACGAAACCTCCAGAGCGTGAAGAAATGACCCTGGAGAGATAGACCGTTTTTTTAGGCAACTGTCAAGACGCGCCCATTGGCCGACCAACCTTTACAGCGATAACTAATCAGTGATCATCGTCAAGCGTTGCGCGCGTCGCAGCCAGCTGGCGCAGGGTGTCCGCGACTGAATCGGCCACGTCGTAGGCGTAGAGGAAGGAGGGCGGCGTCATGCCCTCGTCGACATTGTGCCGGATCATGGCCAGCAGGTCATTCCAGAAGCCGTTCAGGTTCAGGAAGATCACCGGCTTGGCGTGCAGGTCGAGCCGCTTCCATGACAGCAGCTCTATGGCCTCCTCGAGGGTGCCGATGCCGCCCGGGGCAACGACGAAGACGTCGGACTGATCGTACATCAGCTGCTTGCGCTCATGCATCGAGGTGACGATCACCGTCTCGACCTCGTCGAAGGCCCGTTCGCGGGTGCGCAGGAAAGCCGGCATGACACCGAGCACCCGTCCGCCACCGGTGTGGGCCGCCCGGGCGACCGCGCCCATCAGGCCGACGCCACCGCCGCCGTAGACCAGCCGGTCGCCGGCCCGCGCGAGGCCCTCGCCGAGCTCGCTCGCCGCCTGTAGATAGACCGGATGAGCCGTGTCGGACGCGCCGCAGAACACGCAGACGGACTGACCCTGGAACGGCGCGACATCGAGGGCGGTGGACATGGAACTCCTGCAACGGACCGGGCCCGGGCCCCGATGCTGGCGAGGCTTGCTTGCTCTAGCGGTCTGCGGGCGCAGATGAAACCGGCGTCGCCCACGCGCCACTCCATGCCCGGCCTGGCCGCGGCCGGCCTGGTCGCGCTGCTTGCGGCCGCCTGCGGCGAGGCGGGCCGGACGGGAGGCGGCGAGGCCGCGTCGGCATCCGCTTCGGCGGCGGCGGGCGCGGATCCTGCGGCCTGGCGGCGCGCGCCACGGGTGCGGGAGGTGGTGGCCACGCCGGCCGGCTGGGCCGTGCGGGGCGAGGCTGCACCCCGCGCCCGGGTCGCGCTCGGCATCGGGGCCGACGCCTTCGCCGCCAGCGCCGACGCCCGGGGCGCATTCGAGATCATCGTGCCGCCGGCCGTCCAGGCGCGGCGGCTGTCGCTGCAGACGCGGCAAGGTCAGGCGGTGGCGCGCGCCCCGGCGGTGCTGCTGCTGCCGCCGGCCGGGCTGGCCGCGCCGCCCCTGCTGGCGGCCCCGGGCCAGGCCAGCCGCGTGTTCGCCGACGCCCGCCTGCTGGAGGCGGTCGACGCCGATGCTGATCCGCTCGGCCGCATCGTCTCCGGGACCGCCGGCACGGACGCCGAGGTCGGCCTCGAGCCGGGCGCGCGCACCCTCATCGCCGATGCGGCCGGGCGCTGGACCGGCGCGGCCCCCGGGGAGGGCCCCGTCACGGTGCGCGGCGAAGGCCGCGCGGTGACCGTGACGCCCGGCTTTCCGGTGCTGGAGCCCGGCCGGGACGCACGGATCGAGGCGATCGGCGCGGGGTGGGGTTACGCCTGGCGCCTGCCGGATGGACTGGTGCGCGCCGCCTGGGTCCCGGCCACGCCGCGCCGCACCGACGCCCCGGCACCGGGGCCGTGAAAACCCTCGCCGCCCCCCATTGCATCGCCGGGCCGGGCGCTGCTATAGGCGCGCCTCCCGAGCAAACGTTCCGCGGTAGCTCAGTGGTAGAGCAGCCGACTGTTAATCGGCTGGTCGTAGGTTCGAATCCTACCCGCGGAGCCACTCGCTTTTCAAAAGCGGTGTGAAATCAGGGCCTTAAGGCGGGCGTCGGGCAGGTGCTCCTTCGCATCCCTAACCCGGTCCCCACCTGCACGAGGCCCCTTCTCCGGGCATGGCGTGCTCAACAAGGCGCGTGGCATGTTGCGCTTCCGCAACGCTTCTTGCCGGTCATAGGCCGGCACTGGGGCTGGCAGCGCCTCCCGAAGTCGGCGCTGATGGCGCGGCTCAATGCGACCCATGTCATCCCGCTCGGCTATCGTCGCCTTGGGCGGCGCTGCGCTAGCCTGGTTGATAGCGTCCTTGGCCCCGGCCTTCGGCGGGTGGCAACCACCGCTCCCTGTTCAGCCAGTCAGGCCCCGAACGACTCCAGCGCTGAGCGCTCGTACCGGATGGCCCCCTCAATCTTCCTGTAGGCCGGGCCCCGGCGCTCGTGTCGCCATTTGGCGAGGGTCTTCACGTTGATCCTGAGGAAGTCCGCAGCCTCCCGAGGCGTCATCAGCATCGGTCATCTCCTTGCACCCCGTCACGCGGGGCGCAGGACATGAATCTCAGGGTGCCGCCGGCATCAAGCGGGTCATGTGAGTGGTTTTGGGTGAAGTTCGACGTAGGCTGGCCCGCCCCCCTCGACCCAGATGGAGGGCCGTCATCCGAAGCGGCGCGGGTGGACCGCGCGGCTGGTTGGCTGCGCGGTTTGATCAGCTCCATCGGTCGGCTGCTGCCGCCGGAGATCAGTTACCAACCCTAGGGGTTCTAACAACGATCGAGGGCCCGAAGGGGGCTGGTCGCTGGAAACACTCGAACTGACCTGCCCCCTTCCTGATCCCGCGATTTGAGTGAGAGTCCGTCACCCAAGGAGACGGACGTGAAGAAGAGCAGGTTCAACGAGGCGCAGATCATCGGCGTGCTGCGGGAGCAGGAGGCCGGAAGCCCGACGGCGGA
>JAPZRF010000041.1 GCA_027531145.1 Brevundimonas sp.
ACCTCCGCCGTCGGGCTTCCGGCCTCTTGCTCCCGCAGCACGCCGATGATCTGCGCCTCGTTGAACCTGCTCTTCTTCACGTCCGTCTCCTTGGGTGACGGACTCTCACTCAAATCGCGGGATCAGGAAGGGGGCAGGTCACGCCGTTCGTCAGTTTCGAAGGTAAGTGCGATCGACTGCAACACTATGAAGTGCGGTACCCTTCTCATGCTTTTGTGAGGGCGCTTCTCGTCCCCGAAGGCACATCAGGCGAGGGCGAGAGCCACGACCACGCCATGATAATAGATTCGTACAACTTCTTGACACCTATAACGGAACGCCAAACCCGATACTTTTGGTTTCAATTGCGGAACTTTGCCGCTGATGACCTCGCAGTGTCGTCGGCGATCGATCGAGATGTCGCCGCGGCGTTCGCGGAAGACAAAGTTGTTCTTGAAGGGGTTCAGGCGGGTTTCGACGAGCGTCCATCGGGCAACATTGACTTAGCGACTGACCAGGCGCCGAAAGTGTTTCGGAGAAACTTGGCCCAGCGGATTGCCAAGGAACGCGCATAGGCGCGGTCGGGGTGAGAGGGGCATCGCGTCATGCTGCGTTCGCGCATTGAGGCAGATTGTAGAACTCGAGAGCGCCGAGCCAGAAGGGGCCTACCTATCGAGGTTCACACCGCCGGGAGAAGCGTAGTTCTTGGCGTCGTCTTCCCTCCGTACGCGCTCAGCCAGCGCAAGGTAACGCGGCTCAAGACTTCGCAGCAACCAGACCGACGCCGGCAGGCTAATCAGCATAGCGCCGACATTTATGTAGAGCAGCGCTCTATCTATGTTGCCGAACGCATCCGACAATCCACCGATTCCCCAAGGAATGACGATGCGCACTACCACTGCCACCAGCGGAAATAGCGCGATCACACGACTGCGATACCTGTCTGGTGCGCAGTCCTGAAGCAAAGCTGGCGCGACGGACATGCTGAGCGTCATGCAGACGACGAGCAGCGACTGCGCGGCAACAAACGCAAGCGCTGTGGGAGCGAACGGCATCAAGGCGGCTATCGGAATGCCGACGCTGCATGCCAAGATGACCAGCCGTACGCCGAACGCATGTCCCCAGCGAGATGCGAGCTTGCGCTGGAGCCAGTATGCGAGTGCTAGACCCGCAGCCGAAGCAGCAATGAGAGGCGTACCGAGAGCAATATTGGCCTCCGCCGCGGAGAGGCCATAGCTGCGTTGTAGAATGGCCGGACTCCAGAACATGATGCCTTGCGTGAAGGCGACAAAGTAGAGGGATATTGCTAGGTAGAACAGGAAGAGCGTTGGCCCTTCACGCTTGAGATATGTCAGGAAGCTTTGGTCCCGGAGATCGCCCGCACCTACCTTTGGTGCGTTTTCTTTGCGAGCCGGCGTCATGACCAAAGCGGCCGTGACGGCTGCACCCGTCAGCGCGACGACGAGGCAGACGCCGCGCCATGGCGCGAGCGGGATAGTGTTCCAATCCTCAAACGTCTGGAGGAGTGTGCCAAGCACTGCGTAGACGCCGTAGGCGCCGATGACCATGACCGAAACCAGCACGATATTGGCGGTCGGTCGCTGTTTGTCGGAGAACATGGCCGGAATCATTGCGTAGAGAAGCGGGATAAGCGCCGCCTCGCCTAAAATGATGCCGGCAACGCCAAGCGCGAACACAGACTTGCTGGAGGCGAACGCCAGAACGGCTGTTGCGGCGGACCACGTTAGGATGCAACACGCAAGCACCAGCGATCGTCCAAATCGATCGGCGGCGGCGCCAATTGGGAATGCCGCCAGAGCGCCCACGACGGCGATCATGAGGCCTGTGATGAAGCCGATCTCACCGTCTGTCAGCGAAAGGTCCGCCTTAATTGGCTCCACGAGGATCGAGAGGATGCTGTAACTCGCTGCGCCTACAGCGGCGATGGCGCACAAGATCAGGAGTGATACCCAGCGCATCAGATTGAACAGCCGCTGAATTCAGGCATGGGGCACCGGCATCGCGTCATAGCGAGCCTTCAGGCGGGCGAGGCCACGCTCGCGAGCCTCGCGCCGCAGGATGGCGTCGCCAAGGATGACGGTGTCGATCTTTGTTGTGTTCTTGATGTCCTTTGTTGGATCAGCATCGAGCAACACGAGGTCGCTGCGCCTTCCTGGCTCTATAGTGCCGGCGACTGCGCCTTCTCCTTGATATTCAGCGCTGTGCACCGTTGCGGCGCGCAGCACTTCGATGGGCGACATCACTCCTCTGTCCACCAGCACTTGGAATTCGTGATGCGAACTTCCGTTTCCGGTGATGGAGCTTCCGGACATGTCAGTGCCTGGCAACAAGCGGACGCCTTCAGCATGCAACGCTTGGCAAATCTGGGTCGAATAGTCGAAGATGTTTTCGCCCCCCGCCATCAACACGGGGTTTGCGCGCCAGGACTGGATGAACGGAGAGTCTTCGCGCATGACATGTCGAATGACCGGGTCGAGCGTGCCGGAAAAGTCCATCTCTTTCGCGGGGATGACCCCGCAGTCGTATTCATAGACCCGCGCGATTTCGAGCGTAGTCTGCAGCGTGACGCCGTGCTCCTTACTGAGCCGAACGCGATTGGCGATGACATCGCGATGAAAGCGTTGCTCGCCCCTACCGTGATAGAAATATTCAAAGCAGTGGGCGACGCCGCTTTGCCCAGCAAGGAATGCTTCGTCTGGCGTGACTGAAGCGGGAATGTGCCCCATCATTTCGACGCCGAGCGCTTTGCACTCGGCTGCGAGGGCAAAATAAGCCTCGCGGCCCAGCATCGTGTATGGCTTCGCGAAGTCGTAGCCTCGCTCAAGGATTTTCTGAGCTGCGATACGGCCGCCTTCGGCGTCGTTGGCATACCAGGTAATGGCGCTTGACCAGATCGCGGCGGGGCTGTCGATCACCGGCGAGCCGATGCGCATGTGTGGGCCGCGATAGTTGCCCTTGCGGATCGCGTCTCTGTTAGCGAGGTCTTCTGGCGAGCCAGCCATCACTTGAATGCGAGTTACGCCGGCCGCCAGGTACTGAAACATCATAAGGTCGTAGGGCAGCGTTATGTCGTCAGCTGTCACGCCGCCGCCCATCATGCCGGCAAACATCGCGGTGACGTGGCGGAGCGGCGGGTGTTGGTGAATGTTGGTGAGGCCAGGGATCGCATAACGGGCGGCGCCATCGATATGGAGCGCCCCCGCGGGTAGCGAACGTCCGGTCGGCTGCACTGCCTTGATCGAGCTGTTCTGCACGAGGATGTCGTGGCCCGGAAGCGCGCTTCCGTTTGTCATTGGCAGAACAGTGGCGTTGCGTACGACGATCCATTGATCGCGGCTCGCGATCTCATAGAGATCGCGTGTCAGCGCGTCGCTGCCGTAGGCAAATGAGGTGAGATTAGGATCGGGTCCTTCTCTAAAGCTCGGTTGCGGGCCGTCCGGCGGAGCTTCGCCAGCGCCAATGGCCATTCGCGCACCCAAGATCAGCATCGCGTGTTGGGGGCAACAGTAGCGCTGGAACGCGTACTTTGATGACTTCCCTTGGTCGTAGGTCATTCTAGGCGCTCCTTGACTGCGAATGCGCTGGTTGAATTGAAGGGTGCGGACAGCTGATCATGGTGCCTCAAAGATTTGCCGGTAGTGCGCCTTCATTGCGTTCCAGGTCTCAAGACTAGAGCGCGCCGTGCCTTGCGGAGTTCCGCCGCACGCCAAGAAGACATTCGCGAGCGAATGATAAATGGCTTGGCAGAACATCGTGCTGGTGTTGGGCAAGGGCGTGAGGTGGCCAGTTTCGCGCAACGCAAGATGACGGAAAGAATGCTTGAAGCCTTTGGCGCGCAGCCGATCCACCGCGACGTTTGAGCCCCAAGTGCAAGGCCACATCTGATCGTCCTCGCCTGAGATGAAGAGGATTGGACCGTTTGCACGCTCCAGAGGCAACGCCGCTTCAGCGCGGGCTTTCGGCGCGTTCATCGTCGCAAGATACCAAGGCGTGCAGGGGTAGCCGTTCGGCAGTTCATCACCGATGCGTTTCATGTCTTCGTATGAATCCGCACCAGCGCTCTCGGCGTAGGGGACGTCTTTGCCTTGCCAAGTCCAACTTGGTCCAGCCATTCCAGTGGCTGGGTCCCAACCAGGACTGCTGGCGTACATGGGCACGATCGGGATCGCGCCAACGACGTATTGAGGAAAGTAGGCTGCGAGCACGACCGTGAGTTCGCCACCGCGTGATGCGCCCTGAACGGCAATCTTGCTGGCGCCAAGCTCGCGGCGCATCCACTCGAAGCCTTCCGCGAAGTACTCAAGGGGGATGCTGGAGATAGCGAGCGGCAGATCTTCGTAAGCGAAGTACGCGAGGCTCAGAACATCGTATCCGAGCGACGCAAGCACTGGCGCGTAGTTCATTTCAACGCCGCCGCCCGAGCCGGTCAGGCTCATGATAGCGCCACGCGCCTTCTTGCGAGCCCGGTGCTTGAAAACCATGCCGCGCAAGCGTCCGTCACGCACGGGCTCCACATCGATACCAGGACCAAGCCGCCACTGGGACAATGAAGCACTTGCCTCGGATCCCTGGGCGGAAGCCTTGAAGGCAAACTTGGCTGGCTTCAGTGGATCAAGCGCCGGTTGCCCGAGTTTGTGTGCTCGCTCGGTGGCGTTGATCATGAAAGTGCGATCAACGCCGGACTCTGGTTGGAGCGACCAGAACAGGCCCATTGCGTCGATGCCGGAATACGTGCCGCCCTCGCTTGGCGCCTCTGCGACGTCTGCAGCGCCGGAAGCATCGGTGACGAAAGCGCCCTCTGACCGCCACACAACACCGCCGTCATCGACGAGCCTCGCCGAAATCGTGATGCGCGCGCCCGGTTCGAAACCTTCGGCGCAAATCGAAACGGGTTCGGGAAGGAAGGCGCTGTCCGGTGAAATCGTCAGGCGTGGGCTTTGAGCTGACATCTTCGGGTCTCCAACGCAACGGCCACGGCTAGTGGCTCAATCAAAAACCGCCGCCCACGCCTCAAGCTCAACCAGAAACTCTGGCGAGAAGAGTCGGCTGACGTAAGCGAATGTACTTGGCGGCTTGGCTTCGCCGAGCAGGGAAGCGCGCAGGCTTCTCCACTCGTTGAAATCAATCGGTGTCCCAGCTACAGCCCAGGTATTGAGCTTGATGATATTAGCGGCTGTGGCGCCCTGAGAGCCGATGACGCTCAGAGCATTTCGCAGGGCTTGGTCAAACTGACCTTCAAAACTAGCCGCGAGAGTTCCGTCCGCCCGTACGCCAACCTGACCAGCCACTACGAGCAGGCGCGCGCCCGCCGGATCGCTTACTAGGTGTGAGTAGCTCCCGATGGGTGGGGCCACACCCGCAGGATGACAAAACGAAAGAGAAGCGACCCGATCCAAAGACGGCCCTTGGTTGAAATGGAGCTCAGCGGCGCATGCGGCCGCTGAACTCCCACTCCGGTCAGAAATTCACCTCAATACGTGCACCGGCGACGCGTGGCGCGCCTAGATAAGTGAACGGCTGCAAGCCGTCGAACAGCAGAGCTGCGGTAGGGTAACGCTCATCAAAAAGGTTGTCGGCGAAAACTTCAAACCGCACCCGCTCATTTCCGACGCTGGCTGATGCGTTCACCATGGTGAAAGCTGAGGCGCTGAAGATCGCAGACGTATCGATCGTGCGTTCGCCCGTGTAGCGGACGCTTCCGCCAAGGCGCAGGTCCAAATTATTACCGAGCGGATGGGTATAGTTCGCGCTTGCCGCCAAGGACCAATCCGGTGTGAGGAAGCTAGAGCTTCCAGAGCGATCCGGATTGACACCAAAGAAGATCGGCACCGACGATCCGTCGATAAAATTGTGTGTCTCCGAATCATTGTAATGGGCCGCGAAGGTCAGGTCCAACCTGTCGGTTGGCGACCACGACAGTAGCGCTTCCGCGCCAAGAACTTCAGTGTCGCCGGCATTGGCGATGTAGGTGAAGATGCCCAGGGCCCGCTGAGTCTGCTGGTCGGTCCAGTCCGTGTAATAAACTGCGGCCTCGAACCTGAGACGGCGGTCGTCGCTCACGGTCTTGTAGCCAACCTCATAGTTCCAAAGGAACTCAGGCGCGTAGGTTTCTGTGCCTGGCAGGAAGCCGAACGGATTGATGCCGCCGGTCTTGTAGCCGCGAGAGACCGTTGCATAGAGGTTGCTGTTGTCGTCTAGGCGGTAGAGCGCGCTCAAGCGCGGTAGCCATTCTTCCGAGGACGTGCTTACGCCGCCCCCGCTTTCTTTCTCGGCGCGGTCGTAGCGGAAGCCAAAACCAAGCTCGAAGCGATCGCTGATCACCCAGGTGTTTTGCGTGAAAAGCGAGAAGTTCTCGAAGCGCTCAGGCGATACAGGAAAAGGAATTGGGGTGGGATCGGGAAGACCAAAGTCTATAAAAAAGGTTGAGCCGACGGCTGTATTGGATTGAGAGTAGTAGGCGCCAACGAGCCAGCGAAGTGGGCCGTCATTGTTCGATTGCAAGCGGATTTCTTGGCTGAAGATGTCAAAGTCTTCGGAGATTCCCAAAGCGACGCCGGGGCCAAGGAAGGTAGGAGTATTTCCTGGGCCGCGGTCATAGTCTTGGTAGGAGGCATTCGTCATCTCGGAATAACCCGTCAAACTTGTCAGGGTCACTCCATTGAAATCGAGGCTATTCTCCCACGTAATGCGCGTGAGGTCGCGCTCAAAGAAGCCGATGACGTTTTGGTTAACGAACTCGTCGAGGTCGTCGCCATCAATGGTTCCGACCGAAGCGTTGGGGTTGAGGGCGTTGAAGCCCGTAATCCCATTGACGCAATCGCCGCATTCGTCCTCCGTTGTCGAGGTGCTGACGACGAGATAGCTCCTGAAGCTATCGTTTGGCTCCAAGAGCGCGGAGGCTCGGAATCCTGTGTTTTCAACGGCGCCGACGTTTGTGCCGTCGAAGACGTTGTTCCAATATCCATCGCGCTCCGTCGTTTGACCTGCTAGTCGAATGCCGAAGACGCCTTCCTGAATCGGCAAGGAAACGGCAGCTTGGTAGTCGCGCGAACCATATTCGCCAAAGCTCGCGCGCGCGTAGCCGCCGAAATCGTCAAGATCGGGCGCTCGGGAAACCATGGTGATCGCGCCGCCCAGCGAATTCGCGCCGTAGAGAGTCGATTGTGGGCCTTTCAACACTTCGACGCGGTCAAGATCGAAGAAGTTGGCGCTGCCACCTTTGATCGAGTTGCCGAGAGCGACGCCGTCTTGGAAGATCGTAACCGTGGGATCACCGAACACCTGCGGTGAGACCCCGCGGAGGGAGGGATAGGATTGCTGAGAGCCGCCTGATGCTCCGTACTCGAGGCCCGGAACAATGGCCGTCAAATTATCGAGATTGTCGATGCGGGCTGCGTCGAGGGCGTCGCCGTCGATGAGGTTCACGGTTGAGGGTACATCGACAAGACGCGTCTCGCGCTTGTCAGCGGTGACGACGATGATGTCGATTTCGGTGGCGTCCTGCGCTAGCGCCTGACCTCCGGTCAGGCCGACAAAAGCCGCCGCCAACGCTGCGCCCGCCGTAACTTTGTGATGGCTCATTGCAGTCCTCCCCGAAATTGCAGGACCGATGCTACGCAGGAAGGCGCCGCAGCGTGTAGGGGATGCTTGGGGCTTTGGTCCGATCGCAGTGGTCTGGCGTCTACGCCAACACGCAGCGGCATTCGATGTTGCAGGATTGCATCAGCCCGCAGCCCTCCGAAGCTGGCTAGGTGAGTGGCCGAAATAGCGGCGAAACGCATGGGTAAAGTTCGCCGGATGGTCGTAGCCCATGGCGTGGGCAATCTCTGCAATGGAGAGATTGGTCGTCGCCAACAACTCGGTGGCGCGCTCCATGCGGCACTTGATGGTGAACTCGTTGATGGTCATGCCGAACACGAGTTTGAACGCTGCCTTGAGCTTTGTTTGATTGAGCCCGACTAAGCGGGCGAGCTTAGGAATTGCCGGCGGCCGGCGGAACTGGTCCGTCAGAATATCGCGGGCTTCGTGGACGCGGTTGATGTCGCGGATTGAAAGCTGCGACTTGGGCTGATTGCCGGCGCCGGGCTGCTCAAGCTGACGGATGACGTAACTCGCAATTTCACTGCACTTGGACCAAAGGTAAGCGCGCTGCAGGTGAGGTGGAAAATCGCCACCAAAGCGCATGATGTCGTTAGCTGCCCGCAGCAGGTCGGGTCCCAATCTGGCTTGAGCCGCCATCGGCACCCCCCCGCGTCGCTCGAAAATGGCTCGCAGTATGTCGGGCAAATTGTGCCAGTCGAGCTTCATCTCCTCAGAGAAAAATTCCGGAGCACAATTCAAGATCACCATCTTGGCAGGCGCGCCAGCTTCAATCCTATAGGAGCTTCCGATCTTCCCGGGGTAAGCCTCAAGAAATCCGCCGACGCCATCGATCGCGATGTCGCTTTGAAGGGCTTGGAGCCGCCCTGCCAGCATGATGCGCACTTTGAGCATTCCGTCGTCGGGAACGTGGACGACAAACTCGCGGTCCAGGTCGAAATCAAACAGGATGAGATGTAGATGTTCAGAGAGTCGATAATAGTCCGCGACGCCGCGCCCCAACCGAGGTGGAACGCGCATTCGGACGAGCGCCATAGACTCAATCGGCGCTTCTTGGGTAATCGACACAAAGTCTGTGATTGAGCCATCCAGTAGTTCGAATGGTGCGATCAGCCATCGCGCGCCGTTTGGGGCGAGCTCAGTTTCGTATGCGCCATCGACCTTGGGGGTTCCGTCCGCTGCCAACTTGCGCCTCTAGAAATACCAATGAGCCAGGATAGCATCTGCTGTGGCCCAAGGAAGGCGCTACGCGGCCTGAACGAACTCAAGCGCCATGGCACATGCCTGCATCGGATGAACATAGAGCGCGCCGTTGCGCTCCTTGAAGGCGACGCCGCCGTCTCGTAGGGCCCAACGGCAGTGGTCGAGCGAGCTGACTGTTACGGTGAAGCCTGCGCCCCTTCCTTGGATGTCCGGTTCGAGGTCGGAAGCTTCTGGGAAGGCTGCTTTCATGGCGCTCGGTGTGAGAACCTCGAAGCGCTCGCCACGAGGCGTTTCCCAACTCAGCCTGCCAGGTTCGCGGATAGAAGGGGGCGTCCCGAACCAATTGGCGTGGTAGCGTTCATCCGCTTGCGGGTCGCAAGCGACATACCAGACTTTGATAACGCGCTGGGCGGTGTTGGGATGGCACTGCCAGTCCGGAATCCAGATCGCTTCGGGTTTGGGGTGGTCTGACATGAACAACGAGGTCAGTTTGTTGGGTTCGTTGAACATGTAGCAGGAGCGGCTGGCCGTCTGGGTCCAACCACCCGCTGGCAGTCGCACGCGCCGTTGCGCATCGAGGATCTCCATCGGCGCATACCCGTCCTCGATCAGTTTGGTGCGGCACGTTTCGAGTTTTGGTGAGGTAAGCGAAGTCATCGCATAGATGTCGCGCCCATGCTTCAGCCAGTCGTCATAGGCTTCGCGTATCCACGGATGTTTCGCATGTTCAAAATCACCGATGAGTTCGAGGTAAGTGTCGAGGAATTGCACGATCGTATTGGCGGTGCCGATTTTCGTATGTTCCATCGCGGGCATGACCCGAAACCCCAGCCGCCGATAGGTGGCGGCGGCATCGTCGGGATTGCCCACGATTGTGACGAAATGATCGAGCGATCTTTTTGCCTTCGACATGCGCCGTCCAACTAATTGAGGTTATCTGGCCCTATTCGACGCTAGGCAGGGACCATCGGCAAGCTCTTAGCCTTGTGCGCAACGACGCCGCTGCGTTGCAATCGGAAGCGAGGCGGTGTTGCAAGCTTGCCCGCGTGCGGACGCCATTGGATGGTTCATGAGTTCTCGCAAAGGCTCGAACCAATGTCCGAAAAGCAGAAATGGGACTGGACGACGCGCGAGGGCGTTCAGGCGATTGTGGAGACGACGCCAATCCATCGGCACCTCGAGTTTCGCTGTGAACGGGTCAATCCTGCGGAGGGGTCGGTCATTTTCTGCGCGCCGCTAGGTGACGCAGCGCAGCGCTCGGACGGAGCCGGGCAAGCCCATGGTGGGGTGCTAGCGACACTGATCGATTCTGCCGCGACTTTTGCTGCCTGTGTCGCTGCTGGGCGATCCGTCCCGACGGCCGGCCTCCACGTAGATTACCTTCGTCCAGCTTCGGGGGATGACATGGTCGCAACCGCGACGGTTCGAAAACTTGGCCGCTCGGCGGCGGTCGTCGATGTGGAAGTGATGTCAGGCGGAAAGCTTGTCGCGCTCGGGCGCGCGGCGCTGGCGACGGGAGCGGGAAGCTGATGCGCGCTGTACTCACCACCGCGCATGGCGACCGTTCTGTGTTGAAATACGTCGCTGACTATCCCGAGCCGAGACCGGCGTCCGGGGAAGTGGTCATCGACATCGCGGCAACCGCGCTCAACTTCCATGATATTTTCACCCGCCGCGGCATGCCGGGGATCAAGATCAATCTGCCCGTCGTCGTCGGCTCAGATATGGCGGGCGTCATCACTCAAGTGGGGTCTGAAGTCAGCGGATGGCGCGTGGGTGACCGCGTGCTCGTCGACCCAATCCTTCGAGAGGGCCGGTTTGGCATGCTTGGCGAAACCGTTGATGGCGGACGCGCGGAACGTCTTGCACTTGCGCCGTATCACCTCATTCCGGTGCCAGATGCAGTGTCGTTGGAGGACGCCGCAGCATTGCCGCTCGCATATGGCACCGCCCACCGCATGATGTTCATCCGTGGTCAGGTCAAAGCGGGCGATACGGTGTTGGTGCTTGGGGCGAGTGGCGGCGTGGGTGTCGCCTGCGTGCAACTCGCCAAGATGGTGGGGGCGACGGTGATCGCTTGTGCTTCGAGCGAAGCCAAACTCGCAAAGCTGAAGGCGCTCGGCGCTGACCATGTCGTGGACTATGTGAAAACGCCGTTCAAACAGGCCGTTCACGACATTGTTGGCAAACCTAGAATGGACCGTTCGGGCGGCGTCGATGTGGCCGTCAACTTTACTGGCGGCGATACCTGGGAAGACACGCAGCGCTGCGTCAAATTGGGCGGACGCATACTCACCTGCGGAGCGACCGCAGGCTACGCCGTGTCGATGGATTTGCGTTACCTCTGGACCTTCGAGCACGATATGCGCGGATCCGACGGTTGGGCGCGCGAGGATCTCGCTGCGCTGATGGATTACATCGCAGCAGGGAAAATTGCGCCGGTGATCGATGCTGTTCTGCCACTGGAAGAAGCAGCCGAAGCCGAACGCATGATTGAGGACCGCGAAGTTGTCGGAAAAGTGCTCCTCAAGCCATGAGCGCGCCGGCTTTCACCACGTCCAATCTCGGCGCAATTGTTCTACGCGATGCGGCGCGTGGCGGGTATTTCGACCAGGCCACCGGGACTATGCACAGCGCGAGTGAACTCGATGATCGGGCCGCCCGTGTAACTGCTGCGGCGCGTGCCGAGGGCTGGCGGCGTGGTCAGACTGTCGCGATCCTTGCGGAAAACGGACCGGCGTTCACGGCTGCATATTTAGGGTTGATGCGCGCGGGCCTCGTAGTAGCGCCGCTGAGTTATCGTATGCCGCGCGATACCATCGAGTACATGGCGAAGGACAGCGCAGCTGTGGCCGTACTCGCGAGCGATGGGCAAAGAGGGCTGGCCCCGCGCGGATTGCAGACCTGGGACATTGCTGAGCTTGGCGATCGTCGCGACCCTGATGGCGATGTCGCTGAAATGGGCGCTGATGAACTCGCCGAAATTCTTTACACATCCGGCTCCACTGGGCGTCCTAAGGGCGTGCCGCTGACCCATCATGGTCAACTTTGGGCGTTGCGTCGCTTTCTCGAAGTCTCATCCCCAGCGCCTGAACGGACAGTGATAGCTGCGCCCGCCTATCACATGAATGGATTGTTTTTTACGACCGTAACTTTGGCGCTCGGTTGGTACACCGTGTCGATGCCGAAGTTCGAGGCAAAGAATTATCTTCAGGCCGCCGCCCAGCATGGATGCACGACTCTATCGGGCATTCCTACCATGTTCGCCATGATGGCGCGCGAAGAAGAGCTCTTGGCGGAGTTGGATCTCGATTCGGTCAAGGAGGTGATCATCGGCTCTGCGCCATTGACGCAAGCTCTGGTCGATCGCGTCAAGGCGATCTTTCCGAATGCCGGCGTGCGCAATTCGTATGGCACCACAGAAACGGGTCCGGCGATGTTTGGACCTCATCCGAAGGGCTTAGAGCGCCCGCCGCTGTCGCTGGGATATCCATATCCCGATGTTGAATGGCGGCTCGTAGGCACTGGGGCGCCAGAGGAAGGGGAGTTGGAGACGCGCACGCCCGCGACGCTTCGGGGGTATCTCAATCTGCCCAAGGTGAGCGCCGCGCGTTTGGAAAACGGGTGGTACAAGACCGGTGACGTTGTACGGCGGGACGCGCGGGGGTTCTTCTACTTTGTTGGTCGCGCGGACGACATGTTCGTGTGCGGCGGTGAGAACGTCTATCCGGGTGAAGTGGAGAAGCTTCTAGAGCGGCACCAAGACGTGTTGCAGGCAGCGGTTGTGGCTGTCGAAGATGAGATCAAGGGCGCGATACCCGTTGCATTCGTGACGCGAGTACCCGGGGCGAGTGTTGATGCTGATGAATTGCGTCAGTTCGCCTTGGAACATGGTCCCGCTTTCAGTCACCCGCGCGCGGTGCTCTTTGTCGATGGGCTGCCAGTCGGCGGCACCCACAAAGTGGATAAGAGTGCGCTGATGCCTGCGGCCAAGCAGGCTGTGGAGTCGCTTAGGCGATAGGAGTGGTGATGCAGATATCTGCCGTGACATCGCCCAGTGGCGCACACATGGTGATTGATGGCCGACCAGTGCTCAATTTTGGCGGGTCGAGTTATCTTGGCCTAGCGCGTGAGAAGGAGTTGGCGGCGGCCGCCGCGACTGCGGCGGCAAGACTGGGTGGAGCTTGCCAGCTGCCGCGCCATTATGGCTTCATGCCGGAGGCCAATCTCGATGTTGAAACGGTTGCGTGCGATTTCTTCGGCGTGGAAGCCGCCATGTATTTTGCGACCGGCTACATGTTCGGTCAGTTGGCGCTGGCGGGTTTGGCGAGCGACTATGATGTCGCCGTGCTGGACGAACATGCGCACTATAGTCTGCGTGACGGCGCAGCTGTTGCAGGCAAGTCGATCGTCACCTTCAAACATTGCGACCCAGAAGACTTGAAGCGTGTGTTGGCGGGGGTTGTCGCCACACGCCAGCGTCCGCTGGTGGCGACGGATGGAATGTTTCCAACTTATGGCGCGGTGGCACCGCTCAGGGAGTACAAGAACATCATCGATGCCATGGGGGCATGGCTTGTCGTTGATGAGTCGCACGCCTTCGGTTCGATCGGTGCAACGGGGCAGGGCGCGGTCGAATTCGAGGGCGTGCGAGATCCTCGCGTAATTGCGGGCGGCTCGATGGCGAAGGCATTCTGCGCGTATGGCGGTATCGCCATCGGCTCTCAGAAAGCGATCGACCAATTGTGGACCGCGCCAGCGGCTAAGGGCGCAGTTGCTGGTTGCTCGTCGGGCGCTGCGATGACGGCCGCCGCGTTGAGGTTTGTGCGCCAACATCCGGACGTGCATGCGAAGCTCGCGCGCAATCGAGCAACCCTTCGCGAAATGCTCAATTGTCTTGGCCTAAGCATAATCGAAACGCCATCGCCGATCGCCACCTTCGAGCGAGGGAGCCCAACCGCCATGAAGGCGGTGCAGGCGGCGCTGTGGCGCGAGGGGATATTTGTTATCTATTCGACGTATGTTGGCGCCGGACCCAATGGAGCTCTTCGGATCGCGGCGTTCGCCGACCATACGGAAAGGGACTTCGTGCGTCTGAGGCAGGCGCTCGAACGCGAGCTCACCGTGGCGCACGCAGATGCCTGAACTCGCTGATGCGATCGATCACATTGTCATCGGGACACCCAATCTCGAGGCTACACGCGAGGAGCTGATCGGTCTCGGCTTTCAAATCACGCCTCATGGCGTGCATGAGAAGTTCGGGACAGATAATTACCTCTTTGTGCTTGAGGACTCCTATGTTGAGTTGCTTGGCGTCTCGGGGCGGCCAGCGGCAGTGAGAACCAGCCTCGATGTGCTCGAACCTTGCGTCGCAGCCGGCGGGGGTGTGCCGATGTTGGCTCTGGCCGCCAACGACATGGACGCGGCGCATACGCGTTTGCAGGCGCTTGAGGTAGAGGCGACCGCGCCGCTGTTTTGGTCAAGGCCCGCGGACACGCCCGATGGACCTCGGACGGCGAGCTTCACAACGATGTTCGTGAACTCGCCGATGTTGCCTGGGCTAAAGAAATTCTACTGCAAGCATCACACAGTGGAGTTTGTGCGTCATCGTGCCTGGCGTGAACACCGGAACGGAGTGCAAACGCTGCAGCGGCTGATCTTTCGCTCCAGCGCGTTGCTCGCTCAGGCCAAGACAGCGGCGTGCACCCATGGCGGTTCGGAAACCGATGGTGGCGGTATCGAGTTTCGGTTCGGCGTGCATTTTTTGGAATATCTGCCGGGCGCCGACACGCGGGCAGAGTTGCACTTCAGCAGGTTTCAGAGTGATGGTCAGTGCAGCGAGCAGAAGTTGAACACCGTGAGGGGCGTGTCGTTTTTCTTGCATGCGGGTAGTAATGGTTGATGCCACGCGCCTTCTGCGCAACTTTGCGCTGTCTCTGCGTCACGGCGATGCGCTGGAAAACATCCGCTCCGGGCTGATCGGCGAGGGCATGGAAATCCCCGGCGCCGACGGACAGGTAAAGCTTGTATACGCCGACTACACAGCCTCAGGGCGAGCCATCATGCAGGTCGAGGATTTCGTCCTGCGCAACGTTCTCCCACATTATTCGAATAGTCATACCGAAGCTTCGTTCTGCGGTGCGTACATGAACCGGCTGCGCGGCGCTGCGCGCGCCGAAATCGCGCGCATGTGCAACGCAAGCCCGGAATATGCGGTTATCTTTACCGGCTCCGGCGCAACGTCCGGCGTTAATCGTTTGGTCCACCTGCTGCTCTCACCGAGCAACGCAGGCGCTGCCAGCGCTGCGCAGCCGCTGGTTCTGCTCGGGCCTTATGAGCACCATTCGAACATCTTGCCTTGGCGGGAAAGCGGCGCGGAGGCGATGGAGATTCCTGAGGCGGAGCCCGGTGGTATAGACTTGGCCGCGCTCGAAACAGCATTGCGCGAACAGGCGGCAACCAGACGCAAGATCGTCGGGGCCTTCTCAGCTGCCTCCAATGTTACGGGCGTTATCGCGGACGTTTCCGCGACCACTGCGTTGTTGAAAAGGTATGGCGCGCTTGCAATTTGGGATTTCGCTGGCGGCGGCCCTTATCTTGGCATCGATGCGCAGGTCGGTGGCGGTGCAGACGCGATTGTCCTGTCTCCGCATAAGTTTGTAGGCGGGCCGGCCGCGTCGGGAATTTTGATCGTACGAAAAGATGCGGTCGTAGCGACGAAGCCAACTTTCCCAGGCGGTGGAACCGTGGCGTTCGTTTCGCCTTGGACGCATCGGTATCTGGGTGATGTCGTCGCACGTGAGGAAGCAGGGACACCCAATGTGATTGGCGACATTCGGGCCGCGCTCGCTTTCTTGGTAAAGGAGGCTGTCGGGGCGGAGTTTATCCTGGAACGCTGCGCGGAACTGCGGCGGCGTGCGGTCGACATGTGGCGCCAAGAAGATCGCATCGATCTGCTTGGGCCGCGGGATGCGGCAGCTCTGCCAATCCTGTCCTTCCGAATCAAGGATGGCGCCGGCGGCTTTGTGCATCACCAATTGGTGACGCGTTTGCTTAGCGATCATTTTGGTGTTCAAGCGCGCGGCGGTTGCGCTTGTGCCGGTCCATATGCGCACCGCCTGCTTGGTTTGTCGCGCGAACGCTCCGATGAGTTGGACCAAGATCTCGCGGGCGGCGCAGAGCTCCTAAAGCCCGGCTGGACACGTCTCAACCTCAGTTATCTTATGGACGATGCCAAAGCCGACTTTGTTATTGCTGCGGTGATGCACGTGGCGCGCGAAGCGCCGAAGATGGCGACAGCATATAAGGCCGATCCGGCAACCGCGCGTTTCTCGCGCGTGAAGAAATAGGATTAGCAAGCGGGCTGGGCGCCGCGTGTACGGGCCGGCTGAGGTTCATTCTTAGGCGCGATGTGCTGCGTGGCCAGGAGCTTTCCCAGATTCAGTGGCGGGCATGCGCGGAGCCATGGCCGAACGCTCGCGCCGCACTGCAGCAATCCACGCGAAGACGTTCTGGCGCCGGCGAAGACTGTCGGTGTTCAAACTTGACCTGTGGGCGACGCCATGTTCGATTTCTCACGCGGTGCTGTCAGGATAAGTTTCGCAGCTTCTACTAAGGCCCCAATTGGAGGCTCCGAGCGTGCGAAAAAGCGAAGAAATTCAGCAAAGGGTGGTCGGCCTGTCGACATGAACAGATCGCCTCTTGGGCGTGAAAATCAACT
>JAPZRF010000007.1 GCA_027531145.1 Brevundimonas sp.
ACGCGCTGTCAGGTTAACCGCCTCCGGCCGCAGCTCACCCTGCCCTGCCTTCTCAGGCCGTAGCGGCCACCCATGCGGTGTTCGCTCCGGCGCGAAAGCGGCGGAGAGTGGATCGGTTGATCAGATGTCGCTGGGTGTAGAAGGTGTTGTAGATCGCGGCGTGAGTGGTGAGGAAACGCTGGGCTGAGGCTTGGCTCTTGAACAGCTGCTGCTGCCGCTCTCGCCGGCGGATCGGCAGGTGGGAGTTCTCCGCCCTGTTGTTCTCCCGCAGCCGTCCCGGTCGGTGCAGGTGGTCGAGCTCCAGCTCCCGCAGCGCCGACCTGTAGGACGCCAGCCCATCGGTCACGATGGCCTGGGGCTCCACCGGCTGGTTGCGAAGGAGGCGCTTCAGCAGGGCCAGGGCCGCGCTGTGGTCGCGCCGCTTTTGCACCACGAGATCCAGCACCTCGCCCTCATCGTCCACCGCCCGCCAGACGTACATGCGCCGGCCACCGATGCTACAGACCACCTCATCCAGATGCCACCGCGGCGAGGGCACCGGCCGGCGCTTCTTCAGCCGCCGGGCGATCAGCGGGCCGAACTTGATGGTCCAGCACCGGATGGTCTCATAGCTGACCTCAATGCCGCGCTGGGCCAGCAGCTCCTCTACGTCTCGCAGGCTCAGGCTGAAGCGGAAGTACAGCCACACCGCATAGCGGATCACGTCCGCAGGATAGCGGTGGCGCTTGAACGATAGCGGCTTCATCTGATCCGTCCCGAGGGCCTCAGGTGGCCCAACGGGGAGAACAGTTAGCGTTAGACTGACAGCACATTTTCGATCTGGATCACGCAGCTAAGGCCCATGGCATTGTCAGCCAATGCTGATATGACGCCTCCATGGAGCAGACCTCGTGCGTTGCAATGTTGCCTATCGATTCTGAGTGCCAATGAGAACTCGTTCCCTAACCGCTTCATATAGAGCGGTTCCCATGGGTCGGTGACCGGGCTCTTGCGGAAATGCGGCTCGTAACCTGGGGGAACGGGGCATTTGTCTTCGGCCATCATGTCTCCACAAAGTCGAGGATGGCCGCCAGCACGAGCTCTGGATCTTCGAGTTCAGGGGTGTGGCCAAGGTCCTCGAAGGTTACAGTCCGAACGCCATCGTAAAGCCGCGCCAGCGAATGTTTGTTGCATACTGGGTGCGAGCGATCCGCTGCACCCCAGATAGACAGGATCGGCTGCTGCGGCTGTGGCAGTTCATCACGCTGGTCTAGGTAAACCTGGTAGGCGCTCGCTAGCGACCACATCGCCCCATGGGTGAAGGAGCGCTCGGCGCAGGTGCAGAAATGCGGTATCTGTTCCTTGCGCCCAACTGAAAGGCCATACCACTGAGGCATGCGCTTGGGTGCCATGCGGGCCATCGCGAGCTGGCCGATGATGGGCTTTGCAAGAATGCCCTTGGGATCGCGGCCGGCCTTCCAGATTGTGAAAGCCTCAGTACCACCCGCCTGGATGAGGGCAAGGTGTGAGGCGAGTTCGGGCATACGCGCTGCAATATCGAGCCCGGCAAGGCTGGCAGCGCACGAGAAGGCAAAAATACTCCCTTTCCCGGCCACATTGCCGAGGAACGAGGCGAAGTCGTCATTGGTCTCGCGGAAGCCGAAAGCATAGTTGGTCGTGGTGGCCGAAAACCCCATTGCGGGCAGCTCCACGATAATGACACGGAAGTGCGCGGAGAAGGCATCGATCACTCGCCCGTAGACCTCGATCGTCATCGGCGGGTCGCAAGTGAAGACAATCGTGGGTCCGTAACCTATCTCGAGATAGCGGTATTGTACCTTGGGGGTGCGATAGAACTTGACTTGCGGGGTCGCTGTAGCGGGCCATCCGGTGCGGAAGCGAGCCATTTTGGCTTTGCCGCCCCAAGTGTCCAGTCTTGCGCCGAGGCGTGTGAGACGGCTAGTCATTGCTCCTGCCCCCGCGTGCGCGCGGCACGTCCAAGGAAGTGCGAGGTGACCAACAGGAACAACGCAATCCCAAGATGACGTCCGACAATCGGCAGACCTGCACCTGCGTCCGCGGCCAGCCAAGCGTCCCCGATGGGCATCAGCAGCGCGGCTAATGCCATCCATCGCAAGGCCGCAAACTCGCTGCGTGCCAGCAAGACCGCGGTCAGCAATGCGATGAAGCCCGCTCGCAAGCCATAGACTTGCACCCAGCTCAGCGCACTCGGCTGGTCGGCGGGCAGCCCCATATATGTTGCAAAGCCGGTTGGATCGAGCACAGTGCGGATGGCGTTAACGCCCTGCAAGACGGCAACGGCGGCGGCCAGCCAGAACCCTGTTGTTCGTGTGCGCCGGAATTCGTTTGCCTGCCTTGCCATCCTCGCCTCCCTTGTTCCCATCCCAAAAGTTAAGCGATTGCCAGCAACTGGCATCTTGCAATATGGCAAACCATGACCTGCCCCCCGCCGGTCCCTCGATCATTGTGAGAGCCCGGGGGGTTGGTAGCTGATCTCCAGCGCCGGCGGTAGCGGCCGGCCGGTGGAGCTGATCAGGTTGCGCAGCCGGCCGGCCGCGGGGTTCAGCCGCACGGCCTCCGGCGTGAGGCCGCCATGCGCTGAGTGCGGGCGCACGTGGTTGTAGTCGAGCCGCCAGCGCTCGATGACAGCCCGGGCCTCGGCCAGGCTGCCGAAGACCTCCTCGTTGAGGCACTCGTCGCGCAGCTTGCCGTTGAAGCTCTCGACGAAGCCGTTCTGCTGCGGCTTGCCGGGCGCGATGTAATGCCAGGCCACGCCGGTGCGGTTCGTCCATTCCAGCATGGCCCGGCTGGTCATCTCGGTCCCGTTGTCGCTGACGATGGTCGCAGGCCGGCCGCGCCGGGCGATCAGGATGTCCAGCTCGCGGGCCATGCGGTGGCCGCCGATCGAGGTGTCGACCACCAGCGCCAGCGCCTCGCGGGTGTAGTCGTCGACGATGCAGAGGATCCGGAAGCGCCGGCCCCAGCTCAGCGTGTCGGCCACGAAGTCCAGGCTCCAGCGCTGGTTGGGCCCGTCCGGCAGCGCCATCGGTGCCCGCGCGCCGGTGGCGCGCTTGCGGCCTCGCCGCCGGCGCACCGCCAGGCCCTCCTCGCGGTACAGCCGGAAGAGCTTCTTCTTGTTCATGCTGACGCCTTCACGCTCGAGCAGGATACCGAGCCGCCGGTAGCCGAAGCGGCGTCGCTCCGCCGCCAGGCCCCGCAGCCGCGCGCGCACCTCCGCATCGCCCGGCTGGGCCACGCGGCGCACTGTCTTCGGATCGACCTGGACCAGCCCGCAGGCGCGCCTCTGCGAGAAGCCGCGCTCCGCCATCAGGCGAAGCACGGCCTCTCGACGCGCTGCAGGCCCGATCAGTTTTTTCCCAGAAGGTCCTTCAGCGCCGACACGTCGAGCATCGACTCCGCCAAGAGCTTCTTCAGCCGCCGGTTCTCGTCCTCCAGCGTCTTCAGCTTCTGGGCGTCCGACACGTTCATGCCGCTGTACTTCGCCTTCCAGCGGTAGAAGGTCTGCTCGCTGATCCCGTGCCGTCGGCAAACCTCCGCCGTCGGGCTTCCGGCCTC
>JAPZRF010000043.1 GCA_027531145.1 Brevundimonas sp.
TTGCCGGCACCGCCAGACAGGCTGTCGGTGCCCGTGCCGCCGGTGATGGTGTCGTTGCCGTCACCGCCGGTCAGGGTGTCGTTGTCGGCACCACCCAGCAGGGCGTCGTTGCCGGCGCCGCCGAAGATGTTGTCGGTGCCCATGCCGCCGATGATCGAGTCGTTGCCCGCATCGCCGGAGATGTTGTCGACGCCAGTGCCGCCCAGGATGGTGTCGTTGCCGTCCTGACCGGAGACGTTGTCGTCGCCACCGCCCGCGTCGATCGAGTCGTTACCCGCGCCGGCCGAGATGCCGTCGACGCCATCGCCCGAAGAGATGGTGTCAGCGCCGTCGCCGCCGGTGATGGTGTCGTTGCCGGTGCCCGAGTAGATTTCGTTAGCACCCGCACCGCCGTTCAGGCTGTTGTTGCCGCCGCCGGCGTCGATGTAGTCGTTGCCGTCACCGCCCGCGATGGTGTCGTTGCCGCTGCCCGAGTAGATTTCGTCGGCACCCGCACCGCCGTCGACAGTGTTGTTGCCGTCGCCGGCCTGGATGGTGTCGTTACCTTCACCGCCGACGATGGTGTCGTTGCCCGCGCCGGTGTTGACGTTGTTGGCACCCGCACCCGCGTTGACGTTGTTGTTGCCCGCGCCGGCGTCGATGACGTCGTTGCCGTCGCCGCCGGTGATGGTGTCGTTGCCGGTGCCCGAGGTGATGCTGTCAGCGCCCGCGCCGCCATCGACGGTGTTGGCGCCGTCGCCGGCCACGATGGTGTCGTTGCCGTCACCGCCGTTGATCGTGTCGTTGCCGGTGCCCGCGGTGATGATGTCGTTGCCGCCGTCGCCGCCGACCGAGTTGTTGCCGTCGCTGGCCGAGATCGTGTCGTTGCCGTCACCACCGTTGATCACGTCGTTGCCGATGCCCGCGGTGACCGAGTCGTTGCCGCCGTCGGCCGAGACCGTGTTGGCACCCGCGCCGGCCGCGATCGTGTCGTTGCCGTCGCCGCCCCACAGGGTGTCGTTGCCGCCGGCCGCGGTGATGTTGTCGTTGCCGTTGTCGCCGAACACCAGGTTGGCGCCCGCCAGCACGTCGATCACGTCGTTGCCGTCGTTGCCGGCCACCGTGTCATTGTTGGCGCCGCCGGTGATGGTGTCGTTGCCTTCGCCGCCGAGCACCGAGTTGTTGCCGTCGCCGGCGTCGATGGTGTCGTTGCCGTTCTGGCCGAACACGGTGTCGGAACCGAGGCCGCCGACGAGGGTGTCCGCTCCGTTGCCGCCGTCGATCAGGTCGGCACCGTTGCCGCCGTCGATAGAGTCGTCACCGTTCTCGCCGTAGATCGAGTCGTTGCCGTTGTCGGCCGAGCCGCCGAAGATCGAATCGTTGCCTTCGCCGCCGACGATCAGGTCGGCACCGTTTCTGCCGTCCAGGTCATCGTTTCCGGCACCGCCCTCGAGCGTGTCAGCCCCGTTGCCGCCGATGACGACGTCGTTGCCGAGGTCGCCCAGCAGGCGGTCGTCGCCGTCTTCGCCCGAGATGGTGTCGTCGCCCTGACCACCGAAGATCAGGTCGTTGCCGTTGCCGCCGTTCAGACCGTCGGCACCGAGGTTGCCGTTCATCCAGTCGTTGCCGTTGTCGCCGAGCAAAATGTCGGAGTCCTGACCCCCGTACAGGAAGTCGTCGCCTTCACCGCCGTTGACGGTGTCGGCACCCTGGTTGCCCTGGAGGATGTCGCTGCCGTCGCCGCCGGAGAGCAGGTCAGCGCCCTGGCCGCCGAACACGGAGTCGTTGCCCGACCCACCGCTCAGGGTGTCGTCGCCGTTGTTGCCGTAAAGGGCGTCGGCCAGCACG
>JAPZRF010000018.1 GCA_027531145.1 Brevundimonas sp.
GCGACGCGTCGGAAGTCCTTCAGGCGGCAGAACATCCGCTCGATGACGTTGCGCGCCCGGTAGATCGTCTTGTCCCAAGGGTAGGGATTCTTGCGTGTGGGGTTTGGTGGGATCACGACGTCGCACCCCCGCGCTGTCAGCCAGTCGCGCAGCTTGCGGGCATCGTAGGCGCGGTCGGCGATTAGGCGCTTTGGCGTCGCTACCCGCCGCAAGATGCCGCCAAGGCCCACCAGGTCATGGGCTTGACCCGGTGTGAGGCTGAAGGCGAGCGGGCGGCCAGCCTCGTCGGTCAGGGCATGAACCTTGGTCGTCCGTCCGCCGCGAGATCGACCGATGGCCTGGGCGAAGTCCCCCCTTTTGCGCCGGCTGCCGAGCGGTGCGCCTTGATGTGGGTGCTGTCGGCGGAGGTCGTGCCGATCACCCCGCTCGATCCCGTGAGCGCGTAAAACACGTCCTCCCACACCCCCTGCTTCGACCATCGGTTGAAGCGGTTGTAGATCGTCGTGTAGGGGCCATAGTCCGCCGGACAGTCGCGCCAGCGCGCCCCGGTCTTGAGCATATGGACAATGCCCGAGATCACCCGCCAGTCATCGACCCGATGCGCCCCTCGCCGCCCGGTCGGAAGATACGGCTCGATCCGACCCCACTCCGCATCGCTCAGCCAGTATAGATGTCGGCCCATGATCCACCTCCGATCCAAGAAGAGTGAATCACGAACAAACGGCGCGAGGAATCCCCTTATTGAGTACGAAGCCTAGGAGCACCTTCCGCCCATGACGCCCGCCGGAATCTCTTTGGACTGGCAGTGAACGGACCCCAGAGGAAAATCGCGAAAATCAATCCCGACCACATGCTCGAACCCGACTGACCGGTAAATCTCAATCGCGTGTTCATCTTCCCGAGGATTGAAGAGGGGCAGGATCACCGTCTTGTTGACAGTGAGGCTGTTGACGTAGCTCCAGAAATGCCCGCGCCCCTTCGGGGTCTGGGCGGCCGGTACCCGAACAACGCGGTAGGGAGCGCCGCGGCGGGAAGGGGTTGCTGCGAGCCTGGCGGCGATGCGGTCGAAACTCGATTTCCAGGGGTGGCCGGCGACTACGTCAGCGACCAGGACGGTTCCGGGATCGACGAACTTCACGGCCATATCAATGTGACCGGTGACTTCACCCTCGAGCGCCGTAAAGAAGATCAGGCGGTCGATCCCAAACCAATCCCGTACGATTTGCTCAATATCGGCGATTGTGCGCTCCGGATTGTGCTGGAAGACGCTGTCGAACATGAACATCGAGCCGGCACCATCCGTCACAATGTTGCCGCCCTCGATGATCAGCGGCAGGAAATGGAGGGGTAATCCGAAGGCGCGGGCGATATCGACCTGGCTGGCATTGTCATGCTTCTGGAAGTTGTGTTCGGACGGCGCATAGGGCGTCGCGACAATTGAAAACGCGTCCTCCTTAGACTTCACGAAGTGAGGGCCGAAGTCCCGGATCCAGACGTCATCTGTAGCGATCGGCAGAAAACGCGCATTCACGGTCGGTGCCGCCGCCGCCAGGTAGGCTCGCACGATGCGCAACCAGGCGATCGACGGCGCCAGCACCACCGGCTGCGCCCCCGCCTCGGCGATGTGGGAGGCGAAACGCGCGTGGTGGCTCCAGCGCGTGGGGTAGTTGATCGGCCAGCTCAGCAGGACGCCGTCCAGCGGTTCCTGCTCTCCGGGAAGTGTGCATCCGGCCGGCGGCCGGGACCCATGATGCCTCGCCGGTCCGAATTCGAGGATCTCGATTTCAGGCACTGCAGCGAGATCGACCCCGGAATCGTTCAGGAGGGCCATCGTGCCGCTCTGCTGCAGGAAGTCTGCCAAGCCCCGGAGCTCAGTCTCCTTCCGGACGGGTGCCGTGACCATCGGATAGATCTGCTTGAGCGCCTTCAGGGCCCTTTCCGACGTCGCGAGGCTGATCCTGTCCCGAAGCCAGGGCGCTCCCTCGGTGATCAGGCGGAAGAAAGTCTCCCCGTTATGCAGGTGAAAGGGCGTCGTCGGTGCCATCTCGACAAAAGTCTTCACGATAACCCGCCTCAAGACGAACTGGGTCGCCCGGGGGAGCAGAAGGGATACGAAGAGCGCTCCTGCTGCGACTCCGAGGATCAATGCGATCATGCGTGTGCTCCATGCAGGTCTTGAGGTGCCCGGCTCGACGAGTATCGGGTTCCGACCTTACGGGCGTCTTGGTCCGCCGGACTTCCGGATGCCGGGTGCTCCCATTGACGAGTTGGCCCGAGGGTTGGCCACTCCGCCGGAAGGCTGACGGACAGCTCCTCCGCGCGGGAGCCCTTTCGGCCGGTGCTCCAGCGCGGCGGGGTGACGATCGGGCGGTGTCCAATCAATCCGGTCAAAGACGCTCCTCAGTGAGGCCCGCCATAACATGGCAGACGGTGATGATCTCCATTGCCAGGATCGAGATGCCGAGGCCGGTCAGGCTGAGCAGCAGGCCGTCCTGGCCGGCGGCAAGCACCCGCGCCTTGAGGCCGGTCCCGGTGAGCGGCAGGGTGATGTCGTGGGTTTCCGTCATGGCCACGGCAAGCAGCGCCACGCCGGCCGCCCGCCAGCGCAGGCGCGCCGCCTCCCCGGGAGGGCAAGGGCCGCAAGGCAAATACCCAGGTTCCAGACCGCCGCTGCCGCGGCCTCGACAAGACTCGTCGGTTCGGCGGGTGAACGTCCGGTCAGGTGCATTGCCTGCAGGGCCCAGCCAGCGACGCCGCCGGCCAGCGGTCGGTGCGGCTTCCACTGACCCTGGCTGACCAGCGGAGCGGCTGCGCCGAACCCCGGAAGGGCGTCGCGACGGGATTGTGCGCGGCGTGGGCTTCGTAAGGTCCGCCGCGGCCCATGACGGACACATGTTGCGCGGTCCGGGCACCGAGGTCGGCGAGCCGGCCGGCCCAGAACGAGCTGCGTCAGGCCGTCCTTGAAGTTGGCGCTGCGCAGCAGCCGGAATCCACCCGGCGCGCCCAGAACGGCCAGAGCCGCCCCCTCTGGCGGCAAAGCCGGGATGGCAGGCGACCGCAAGACTGGCAAGAGCAGGGGGTTGCCGGGCACGGACGGATTGAGCAAACGGCAAGGGGGGGCCGGATAGACAAGGGCTCCGTGCGCGTCGTGGCCGGTGCCTTCAAGTCGTCATACGCGGCGGGCATTGACATACGGCAGAAATCGCCGCTCGCATCTTCGGGTCCTGATGCCGCCCGGTTCCCGGCGCGCGATGCCGGAACGCCATGCCCTACGAGAGCTCACCCTCGCCCATCGCTCCAGATTTCAGCTCCCGTCTCTGGACGGCGGGGGCAAGCGCCGGCGTGGCCTGCGGGACGCTGCTGGTGGTAGCGGCGCTCAATCCTTTCGCGGCACGGGAGCTGCTGCTGGCGGCGGCGGCGGTCGCGGTGCTGACCTGGGCGATCAACGCTCGCTGGCCGCGGCCAACTGCGGCGCAGGATGCCATCGCCCTTTCGGTTGAGACGGCGGACGATGTCAGGCGCGATGAGCCGCTGCTGAACGCGGCGGTCGACTCCCTGGCGGATCCGCTGCTGGTTATCTCGGGCGGGGAAGCGGATGACATCGCCGGACGGCGGGTACGCCTGGCCAATCTGGCCGCGCGAGACTTGCTCAAGATCCAGCGCGAAGGGGCCCTGCTCGTCTCGGTGCTGCGCGATCCGCGGGTGCTGGAGGCGGTCGACGAGGCGCTGTTCGGCGGGGTCAATGTCGAGACGACCTATGAGTCAGGCGGGGCCCAGCCGCGGCACTGGAGGGCGCAGGCGCGTACCTTGCCGTCGGACGGCCCCGAGCGGCTGGCCCTGCTGGCCCTGCACGACGAGACAGATCAGCGGCGCATGGAACTCATGCGCGTCGACTTCCTCGCCAACGCCAGCCACGAGCTGAAGACGCCCCTCGCTTCGCTGGCCGGATTCATAGAGACGCTGAAGGGCCACGCCCGCGACGACGAGGCGGCGCGCGACCGTTTCCTTGACATCATGGCCGTGCAGGCGGCGCGGATGGCGCGTCTGGTCAGCGACCTGCTGTCGCTCGGCCGGATCGAGCTGAATGAGCACATTCCGCCAGCCGGGCGTGTCGATCTCGATCTGGCCCTGACCGATGTGCTCGATGCGGTAGCCCTGCTGGCGCGACAGCGGAATGTGAGGATCGAGATTGAATCGCACGCCGCGTCGGCGCGGGTGGTCGGCGACCGCGAGGAGATCGTTCAGGTCCTTCAGAACCTGATCGATAACGCCCTCAAATACTCTCCCCAGGGCGGGCGTGTGGCGGTGCGGCTCGCGGCAGACCAGGGGCCCGAGGGGGTAGCTGCGCCCCGCTTCCCCGGAGCCGTTCGCCTGCCCTTGCTCACCCCGGACCGTCAGGATGACGCCCGCTATGTCGCCGTGACCGTCCGCGACCACGGCCCCGGCATGGCCCGAGAGCATCTGCCCCGCCTGACCGAGCGCTTCTACCGGGTTGAGGGCCAGAAAAGCGGCGATCGCCCCGGGACCGGGCTGGGGCTGGCCATCGTCAAGCACATCATCAACCGGCACCGCGGCGGCCTGACCGTCGAGAGCCTGCCGGGGGAGGGGGCCGCCTTCACCGCCTACTTCCCGATGGCGGGGAGAAGTGCTGCGGTGCCGCCGGCGGACGCCGCGAGCCGGGCGGCGTAACAGAACTGTCATCCGCTCGTCTTAATGCGACAGTCAATCGCGGGCAGGGTCCCGATCGCCGGTGGGGCCCCCGGCGCACTCTGTGATTCTTGTTCGCCCAGGCTAAGCCCTCGCTGACATGGCATTGATCGTTTTCGCTGTTCTCGCCGCCGTTGCGCTCGGGGCTTTTCTTGCCGCCCGGGCGAGAGCGCGCGTGCGCAGCGGGGCAGCCTGGCATTCCGGGCCAGTGTATCATGCCGTTCAGGCCCTGATCTGGACCCTGGCACCGGCGCTGCTGGTGCTGGTGCTCGCTGCGGTCTTCTCCGACGCCTTGTGGCTGCAGGTCATGAGCGCCGGCCTGCCCGAGCCCATTCAGGCGCTGGAGCCGTTCCGTCGCCAGGCCTTCCTGTCGGAAGTGCGCCTGGTCGGGGCCGGCGGCCTGCCGATGCAGATCTGGACCGGGGAGCTGTCGGGCCTGCTGCAGTCCGAGGCCGCCCGATCGTCGCGGGTGCAGGGCCTGCTGGACGCGGCCGCAGCCGTCGCTGCCGTGACGCTGGCGCTGCTGGGGGGTCTGATCGGGGTGCTGCAGGTGCGCCCGGGGCTTCGCGCCCGCAACCGCGTCGAGGCGTGGATCGGCGGCGCACTGTTCGTCTGCTCGGCCGTCGCGGTCCTGACCACCGTCGGCATCGTCGCCTCGCTGCTGTTCGAGAGCCTGCGCTTCTTCCAGACGGTACCCGTGCTCGAGTTCCTGTTCGGCACCCAGTGGAGCCCGCAGATCGCCATCCGCGCCGACCAGATCGGCTCATCGGGGGCGTTCGGTGCCGTGCCTCTGTTCGTCGGCACCTTCCTGATCATGGCCATCGCGATGCTGGTCGCCGCACCGATAGGCCTGTTCTCGGCGATCTATCTGTCGGAGTACGCCAGCGGGGCCAGCCGGGCGGTGATCAAGCCCCTGCTGGAGATCCTCGCGGGGGTGCCGACGGTCGTCTACGGCTTCTTCGCGGCCCTGACCGTGGGCCCGGCGCTGCGCGGGTTCTTCAATGGCATCGGTGCCCAGCTGCTGGGCGGGCCACTGGACAGCGTCGGGCAGTATCTGTTGCTGGTGCAGAACCAGATGGCCCTCGTGGCCGGGGCAGTCATGGGCATCATGCTGATCCCCTTCGTCTCGTCCCTGTCGGACGACATCATCAATGCGGTGCCGCAAAGCCTGCGCGACGGGTCCTACGCCATGGGCGCGACCAAATCCGAGACCGTCGGGCGGGTGCTCCTGCCCGCTGCCCTGCCGGGCATCGCCGGGGCGCTGCTGCTGGCCGTCTCGCGCGCCATCGGCGAGACCATGATCGTCACCATGGCCGCCGGCCTGGCCGCCAACCTGACCCTCAACCCGCTCGATACTGTGACGACGGTCACGGTACAGATCGTCACCCTGCTGACCGGTGACCAGGAGTTCAACAGCCCCAAGACCCTCGCCGCCTTCGGCCTCGGCCTGACGCTGTTCGTCCTGACCCTGTGTCTGAACATCGTCGCCCAGCGAATCGTGCAGGCTTACCGGGAACAATATGACTGACGCCCTCGATCCGACCGGGCAGCAGACGCGCCAGCGCGCCGCAGCGGCGCAGCTGAAGCGCCGCTATGCCCGTGAGCGCCGGTTCAAGCTGTACGGCCAGCTGGCCATCGGCATCGCCTTGGCCTTCCTCTTGCTGCTCGTCGGCCGCATCTTCGAGCAGGGTCACACGGCCTTCTACACCCATGCCCTGACGACGCCGGTCTATCTCGACCCGGCCCGCGTCGATCGCGTCTATCCGTCCGGTGCCAACTATCTGCAGCTGGCGGCCGACCAGCAGGCCGAGCGCCTTGGCGTGGCGGACGATCCGGTCGCGGTGCGCGAGGTGCGCGATCTGTTGTCCTCCGAGCTGAACTTCGTCGCCGCGGCTGCGGTCGAGGCGGACCCGTCGCGCATCGGCCAGACCCTGCAGCTGCGGGCTCCGCTCGACGACAGCGCCGACCTCTATCTCAAGGGTGAGATCAGCCGTAACACGCCCGAGGACCAGCGGGTGCTGAGCGACCGTCAGCTGGACTGGCTGGACCAATTCAAGGCCAACGGCCAGATCGAGGCGCGCTTCAATACCGTCCTGTTCACCCGGTCGGACTCGACCCAGCCGGAGCTGGCGGGCGTGCTCGGAGCCGTGATCGGCTCGGCCCTGATGCTGTTCGTGACAGCGGCTCTGGCGCTGCCGATCGGCGTCGGCGCGGCGGTCTACCTCGAGGAGTTCGCCCCGAAAAACCGCTTCACCGACCTGATCGAGGTCAACATCAACAACCTCGCAGCAGTGCCGTCGATCGTCTACGGCCTGCTGGGTCTGGCCCTGTTCATCAACTGGATGCACCTGCCACGCTCGTCGCCCCTCGTGGGCGGGCTGGTGCTGGCGCTGATGTCCTTGCCGACCATCATCATCGCCACTCGCTCGGCGTTAAAGTCGGTGCCGCCGTCGATCCGCGAGGCGGCCCTCGCGGTCGGCGCAAGCCGGACCCAGGCGGTGTTCCACCACGTGCTGCCGCTGGCCGCGCCCGGCGTCATGACCGGCGCCATCATCGCCATGGCCCATGCCCTCGGCGAGACGGCCCCGCTGCTGCTGATCGGCATGGTCAGCTTCGTGCCCGGCGTCCCCGACGCCCTGACGGACCCCTCAAGCGCCCTGTCGGTGCTGGTCTACATCTGGGAGAACGCGTCCGAGCGTGCCTTCCACGAGCGGACGGCCGCCGCGATCATGGTCCTGTTGACCTTCATGATCGCCATGAACGCCGTCGCCATCATCCTGAGGCGCCGCTTTGAGCGGCGGTGGTAGAGCCATGAAACTCAATATCTTCCGTGCTGCTGACATGGCCGGTTCCGGCGGTGGTGCGTCGTCGGCGGACGCCGGCGAGGCCGAGGCCGAGGCCGCAGCTCGCGCGCCGGCTGGCGGCGACACGGCTCTGCTCGGCCCCATCAAGGTCTCCGCGCGCAGTGTGTCCGTGTTTTACGGAGAGAAGCAGGCGCTGATCGATGTCTCGCTGGAGATCCCGGACAAGACTGTGACCGCATTCATCGGACCGTCGGGCTGCGGCAAGTCGACCTTCCTGCGCTGCATGAACCGGATGAACGATACCATCCCGGCGGCGAAGGTCACCGGGGGCATCCTTATCGACGGCGAGGACGTGAATACGCGGGCGGTCGATCCGGTGCTGTTGCGCGCCCGGGTCGGGATGGTGTTCCAGAAGCCGAACCCCTTCCCCAAGTCGATCTACGAGAATGTCGCCTACGGACCGCGCATCCACGGCCTGACCACCTCGAAGAGCGAGATGGACGGGATTGTCGAAAGCTCGCTGCGCCGCGCCGGCCTCTGGGACGAGGTCGCCGACCGCCTCCACTCGCCGGGCACCGGTCTGTCCGGCGGTCAGCAGCAGCGTCTGGTCATCGCTCGCGCCATCGCGGTCCAGCCTGAAGTGATCCTCATGGACGAGCCCTGCTCGGCGCTCGACCCGATCGCCACGGCCAGGATCGAGGAACTGATCGACGAGCTGCGGGTCCAGTACTGCATCGTCATCGTCACCCACTCGATGGCCCAGGCCGCGCGCGTCAGCCAGCGCACCGCCTTCTTCCACATGGGCAAGCTGGTCGAGCATGGCCCGACCGAGGATATCTTCACGAATCCCCGTGAGCGGCGCACCCTCGACTATATCACCGGCCGGTTCGGCTAGGACAGCGAATGAACCAGCACACGGTCAAGGCCTATGGCGACGAGCTGAACCAGCTGACGGCCGAGGTCGCACGTATGGGCGGTCTCGCCGAGGCGCAGGTAGCCGACGCTGTTGAATCCGTGGCGCGCCGCGACGTTGCGCTGGGCCGCGCTGTGGTCGAGCGGGACGTCAGGCTCGATGCCATGCAGCACGAGATCGAGAGGAAAGCGATCCGGCTGATCGCCCTCCGTCACCCGGTAGCGTCGGATCTGCGCAAGACGCTATCTGCTATGAAACTGGCGACCGATCTGGAGCGCTCCGGCGACCTGGCCAAGAACATCGCCAAGCGCGGCCTGACCCTCGCCGAGGGCGAGCCGCTCCAGCCTCTGACCCGCTCGATCGAGCGCATGGGGCGGCTGGTCAGCCTGCGGCTGCGCGACGTCCTTGACGCCTATGCCGCGTCGGAACTGGACGGGGCCGTGGCGGTGTGGAGCTCGGACGACGAGGTCGACGAACACTACAATGCCCTGTTCCGCGAGCTCCTGACCTACATGATGGGTGATCCGCGCACGATCAGCGGCTGCGCCCACCTGCTGTTCATCGCCAAGAACCTCGAACGGATCGGCGACCACGCCACCAACATCGCCGAGACGATCCACTACGAGATCACCGGCGGCGAGATGACCGGCGAGCGCCCGCGCGCCGGGCCGGCGCACAACGACGACCTGCAACCGCTGACTGACGACCGGAGCGCCTGACGTGCAACCCTATGTGCTCGTGATGGAGGACGAGGATGCGCTGGCCACGCTCCTCCAGTACAACCTCGAGAAGGAAGGCTACCAGGTCGTCATCGCGGGGGACGGCGAGGAGGGGCTGGTCCAGATCGACGAGCGTCTGCCGGACCTGATCCTGCTGGACTGGATGCTGCCCAAGGTCTCGGGCATCGAGGTCTGCCGCCGCATCCGGGGTCGGCCCGAAACCCGCAACGTGCCGATCATCATGCTGACGGCGCGTGGCGAGGAGAGCGACCGGGTGCGCGGCCTGGATACCGGGGCCGACGACTACCTGACCAAGCCCTTTTCCATGACCGAGCTGATCGCCCGCATCCGGGCCGTGCTGCGGCGCATCCGGCCGGGTCTGGCCGACGACCGAGTCGGCCACGGCGACATTGTCATCGACCGGGTGGCGCACCGGGTGAAGCGGGCCGGCAAGGAGGTCCACCTCGGCCCCACCGAGTTCCGCCTACTCGACTACTTCATGCAGCATCCGGGCCGGGTGTTCAGCCGCGAGCAGCTTCTGGATGCGGTCTGGGGCTCGGACGTCTATGTCGAGGCGCGCACCGTGGACGTCCACGTCGGCCGCCTGCGCAAGGCTCTGAACCTGCCGGAGACGGTCGATCCCATCCGCACCGTCCGCTCTGCCGGTTACGCGCTGGACCTCGAAGGGTAGTGACCCGAGCTGTGGCCCCAGCGACCTTCGCAGCGTCCTCGAAGCTTGTTTTTTTTCGCCGCGACGCACGGTCAAGGCTCCCGCGCTGATCCGGAGGATTTCGCCATGCGCCGCCGTACGTTCCTGTCCACCCTGCCGGCCGGGGCGCTGGCCGCCGGTGCCGTCGCCGCCCGGGGCTCGCCGCAGGCCCCTGCCGCCGCGTCCACCCCGGAAGGCGTCCGGGCCTATCCCTATCCAGATGTGGGCATGGGCGATCGCATCGTGGGCGTGCCCTTCGCCGGGCGCTCGACGGTCTGGGGCGCGCGCGGGGCCGTGGCCACGGCGCACCCGACCGCCAGCGTGATCGGCCTGGACATCCTGCGGCGCGGCGGTTCGGCCATCGACGCAGCCATCGCCGTCAATGCGGCGCTCGGCTTCCTGGAGCCGACCGGCAACGGCATCGGCGGCGACGCCTTCGGCCTGCTGTGGGATCCGGCGCGGGGCAAGGTGGTCGGGCTGAACGGTTCGGGCGCCAGCCCCCGCGGCCTGTCGCTGGAGGCGGCGCGCAGCAAGGCGGGGGCCAATGGCCTGCTGCCGCGCTACGGTGCCGTCACCGTCAATGTGCCCGGCGCGGTCGACGCTTGGTGGGCGGCGCACCAGCGCTACGGCAAGCTGCCCTGGGCCGAGGTGCTGGCACCGGTGATCGAGCTCTGCGAGCGCGGCGAGGCCATGCCGCAGCAGATCGCCTGGTATCTCGAGCGCAACATGGCGGTGTTCGATCGCTCGACCGGCATCATCGAGGAGAACGACAACCGTCGCCGGGTGTTCGCGACGGACGGCCGCACGCCTCGCGTTGGCGAGGTCTTCGCCAACCCGGACCTGGCCCGCACCTATCAGCTGATCGCCGGCGGCGGCCGCGACGCCTTCTATGACGGGCCGATTGCCGACGCGATCGAGGGCTATTTCCGGCGCATCGGCGGCTGGATGACCCGAGCCGATCTGGCGACGCACCGCACCGAATGGGTCGAGCCGCTGATGTCGACCTACCGCGGGGTCGAGGTCTACCAGCTGGGACCCAACACCCAGGGCCTGTCGACCCTGCAGATCCTGAACGTCTGCGAGCAGTTCGACCTGCGCGCCCTCGGCTTCCAGAGCGCGGCCTCCATCCATGTCCAGGCCGAGGCCAAGCGGCTGGCGTTCGAGGATCGGGCGCGCTGGTTCGCCGACCCGGCCTTCAGCCTGACCCCGGTCGAGAGGTTGATCTCCAAGGCCTATGCCGCCGAGCGCGCGGCCCTGATCAGTATGGATCGGCCCATGGATCGCGTCCTGCCCGGCGATGCGCCTTCGCAGGGCGATACGACCTATTTCAGCGTCGCCGACGCCGACGGCATGATGGTCAGCTGGATTCAGTCCAACTACCGCGGCATGGGCGGGGGGCTGGTGCCCGACGACGGCAATGGCGGCACGCTCGGCTTCATGTTCCAGAACCGGGCCGAAATGTTCGCCTTGGCGGACGGACACCCCAATGTCTATGCCCCCGGCAAGCGTCCGTTCCACACCATCATCCCAGGTTTCGCCGTGCGCGACGGCCAGCCGTGGATGGCCTTTGGCGTGATGGGCGGCGGCATGCAGCCGCAAGGGCAGGCGCAGATCGTCATCAACATGGTCGACTACGACCTCGATCCGCAGGAGGCGGGCGACGCGCCGCGCTGGCAGCACGAGGGCTCGTCGGAGCCGACCGGCGAGCCCGCCGAAGGGACCGGGGTGCTGCACCTGGAGTCCGGCGTGCCCGAGGCGACGCGCGAGCAGCTGCGCGCCATGGGCTGGACGCTGGGGCCGCCGAACGGCGGCTTCGGCGGGTACCAGAATGTGGTGCGTCAGGTGAACGCCCGCGGGCCGGCCACCTACGGGGCGGCCTCGGAGACGCGCAAGGACGGGCTGGCGCTGGCCTGGTAGGTCAGCTCACGCTGTCCGGCGTGATCTCGTAGACGGTCGAGCAGTACTCGCAGGTGACGCGGATCTTGCCGTCGGCCTCGACCATCTCCGCCCGCTCCTCCGGACCGAAGCTGTCGAGGACGGTGGCGATGCGGTCCATCGAGCAGCGGCACTGCGCCTGCAGCGGGGCGGCGGCCTCGAGCCGCACCCCGTCCTCGTGGAACAGGCGGAACAGCAGCCGGTCGGCCGACAGAATCGGGTCGATCAGCTCGTCGTCGCCCAGGGTCTCGAACAGGGCCTGGGAGCGCTCCCAGACGTCGTCGGTGGTGCCGCGGGCGTCGTCGCCGGCGATGACCTGGATCATCGCCCCGCCGGCGCGCCACGACTCGTCGGTCGCAGTCTGGAAGGAGCCGACCGCCAGCCGTACCCGGGTCGGCACCTGCTCGGACTGGACGAAAAAGTGCTCGGCGCACAGGCTCAGGCCCTCGCCCTCGATCGGGGTGATGCCCTGAGTGCGCTCGAAGTCCGGGCCGCGGTCCAGCGTCATGATGAACACGCCCTGGCCCAGCAGGCTGCGCGCACCCGGGCGAGCGAAGCCCTGGCTGGCGGCGGCGACCGCGTCGGCATCATAGCGGCAGTAGCCGCGCATCGAGCCGTCGGTGCCATAGTCGGCGATGACATAGCGCACCGGGCCGTCGCCCTGGGCCTGGACCAGCAGCCGGCCCTCGAACTTCAGGCTGGAGCCGATCAGGGCGGCCAGCGCGCAGGCCTCGCCCAGCAGGGCCGCCACCGGTTCCGGATAGGCGTGGGCGTTCAGGATGCGGTCGATCGCCGCGCCCATCCGCACGAGGCGACCGCGCACCGGCCAGCCCTCGATCTGAAAGGCGGCGGCGAAGTCGTCAGCGGGCTGGGACGCACGGTCGGTCACGGGCGGGCTTTCATCGATGTTCGGGAGAGGCTCTACATAGGCGGCGGAAGTCGCCATGATAAGGGTTCCTGCCGGGCCCGCCCCGGTCTCCGCCGTCCCGTGTCGCCGAGTCTGGATCCGCATGCCCCGTAGCCTTCGCCTCAAGCCCCTGTCGCAGCAGGTCGTGGTCATCACCGGGGCCACATCGGGAATCGGCCTGGCTACCGCACGCCGCGCCGCGGTGGCGGGGGCCTGCGTGTTCCTGATCGCCCGTCACGAGGAGGACCTGCGGCGTCTTTGCGAGACCCTGCAGCGCGACGGTGGCCGGTGCTCCTGGGCGGTCGCCGACGTGGCTGACGCTGACGCCCTGGAGGCTGCGGCCGACAAGTGCGAGCGTCTGTTCGGCCGCCTCGACACCTGGATCAACAATGCCGGTGCGGCGGCTCCGGGGGGGCTGCGGGAGATGCCGCTCGACGAGCAGCGGGCGCTGTTCGAGACCAACTACTGGGGCCTGGTCAACGGCAGTCTGGCGGCGGCGGCGCGCCTTGCGGAGCGCGGCGGCGCGATCATCAATGTCGGCTCCAGCCTGGCCCATGCGCCGGTCCCGGGGCAGGGGGTCTATGCGGCCTCCAAGCATGCGGTGAAGGGCTTTACCGTGGGGCTGCGCCTGGAGCTGGCCCGCGCCGGGGTGCCCGTGGCCGTGACTCTCGTCAAGCCGGCCGCGGTGGACACGGCCTGGGACCGGCGCGCGCGTCATTTCGGCGGTTATGCGGCGCGCCACCCGCAGCCCGTCTACGCTGCCCATGTGGTCGCCGACGCCATCCTGCACTGCGCGGCCCATCCGGTGCGCGAGATCACGGTCGGCGGCAGCGGCCGGCTGATCGCTGCGGCCTATTCGGCCATGCCGGGTCTGGCGGAGCCACTGTTCTCGGCTTTCGCTCCTGTGGTGAGGTCGGAGCGCGGGGACGATCCCTGGGCGGATGACGGGCTGGACGATCCGACCGGCGACGGCGCGGCAGACGAGGTGCGGTACCCCATGGTGCGACAGTTCAGTGTTCTGGCTGAGGCCCGCAAGCATCCCGGCGTGACCGCCGGCGGCCTGGGCGCGCTCCTTCTGCTGGGGCTGATCACCCTGCTGCTCGGGCAGCGCCGCGGGCCGACCCGCGACCAGCGCTGGCGCGTCCGGCTCGACCCGCGCGGCTGGACCGCTGGCTTGCGGCGGGGTTTCGAGGCGACCCTCGACGGGCTCGGCGACAGGGTCCAGGAGGTCGGCCATCGCGCGACCCGCGTGCGCCAGGAGGCCGGCCGCAGTCTGGATCGCCTCGGCCGCGAGGCGCGGCAGCGACTGCCGCGCGAGGAGCTGCAGGCCAGCCTGCGCTCGGCCCGGCGCGGCGCTACCCGGGCCGGCCGCTTCGCGCGCGACCACGCCCGTGGAGGCGGCGTGCTGGCGGCGCTGGTGACGGTCGCTGCCGCCGTGGCTGTGGCCGTGCTCGACGGCCGACCGGCAAAGGGCCGTCGCCGCCCATCCCTGCGCCTCGAGGGTCAGGACCCATTGATGTGAGGCGCATGATCTGATTCAGGCTCCCGAGGAGTCTGGATCATGAGTGCCCGTCCTGGCTCACGGACGAGCAGGTGGCTCGGCTGGAACCCTGTTTCCCGAAGAGCCGAGGCAGGCCCAGGGTCGATGATCCCCGCGTCCCGAGAAGGATCATCCTTGTCAGTCGGAACGGGCTTCGCTGGCGCGGCGCGCCGGTGGGCTACAGTCCTCCCCGGCGCAATCGCTCCCGGGTGACCGGGGCCATGACGCGGACCGGTTCAGGGTGGCCCTGCAGGCCAAAGGCATCATGGCCTGCAGCCGTCCTCGCCGCTGCCGTGCTCTTCCACGCACCAGACCCGAGACCGAGGTGTCATTCTGCCCTTGTCCGCAATCGACTGCATACTGGAAAATGAACCTGTTGACGTATTGTACCAATTAGTCCAATAGACTCCCATGCGCCCCAAGCTGTTCGATCCCGACGCCGTCATCACCACCGTGCTGCCCTTGTTCTGGCGGCAGGGATACGAGGGAACACACATGCCCGAAATCCTGGACGCGATGGGGCTTGGCAAGGCGAGCTTTTACAATGCTTTCGCCTCCAAGCATGCGGTTTTTCTTGCGGTCCTGGACCGCTATTTTAGCGCGATCGATCAGGTTCTGGCCGGAGCGCTGGCTGGCGTTAAGCGCCGGGACGAAGCGGTTTCCCGCCTGCTGGATGCGATCTTGACGGCGGCACGCGACCCGCAAGAAAGGACGGGCGGTTGGCGCGGCTGCCTGATCGGCAACACGGCACTGGAGATGGGAGCACAGGACCAGGCCGTGCGCGACCGTCTTAACCAGGGCGTGCATCTCCTGCGGCACCATTTCGCCAAGGCGTTCAGCCTCGCCGATGTCGACGGCCGCGTCCTGCCGGATAGCACCCGATCCGCGCTAGCCTTGCATGCAGTCGCCGGAGTGCAGGGCATCCTGGTGCTGGCAAAGGCCGGAATGCCCGAGGAGGAGATCGGAGCGGCCAAGCAGGCGCTCTTGCTTGCCCTTGAAGCGCCCTCAGGACCCTGAGCAGGGAAACATGGAAACCTCGACCCTGACCAGTATTGTACCAAACGATCCAAAATAAGGAGCAGCAACTATGAAAATCCTCAACGCCTCGATTCACGGCATTCTCGACTATGCCACGGTAATCGCTTTCGCTTCTGCGCCGACGCTCCTCGGGTTCTCGGGCGCTCCCGCAATGCTGGCCTACGCGCTCGCAGGTGTTCACCTGACAATGACCGTCCTGACGGACATGCCGCTCGGCCTCGTGAAGATCATCCCGATGCGCTTGCATGCGCTGGTTGAAATGCTCGTCGGGCCCACGCTGATCACTGCTGCCGTCTTGGCCCCATCCCTGCTCATGGGCGCCCAGGTGTTCTTCATCGCGAGCGGTATCGCGATTTGCGCCGTTTGGTTGCTCAGCGACTATGCGGCTCACAGATCCACCGGTGGATAATGATTGATCGTCTGCCGCTCATCGCGGCAGCGCTTCGCGATTGACCAAGTCCGCGGGTTTTGGCCAGCAATTGCGAGCCATGACCAGGGAGGGACAGGTTCATCCGCTGGAGCGATCCTGGGGCTTTCAGCGAGATCTTTGCCGAATTGCCGGGCAAGGGTCCCGAGCCTGAACGATTGATAATCGACGCTACCCAGCTCAAAGCCCACAGGATGGCGGCAGGCCTCCCGGGAAAAGGGCTGTTCCCCGACATCTCGGGCGGACCAATGGCCGCCTGAACTTCAGGATCCGCGCTGTCTGCGATGGCCAGAGCCGCCCCTTGATCATGCTCCTCGGCCAAGGCCAGATGAGTCACTTCAAGGGCGCGGCCCTGATGATCGACGCTCTGCCCAGGGCCCGGATCATGCTCGGCGACCGAGGCTATGACGCCGACCGGCTCCGCCAGGCCCTGAGCGACCGAGGCATCCCGCCCCGCATCCGTTCAAGGGCCAATCGAAGGGGCCAGATCCCTCATGACGCCGTCCTCTACCGACAGCGCCACAAGATCGAGTTCATGTTCGGACGCCTGAAGGACTGGCGGCGCATCCAAACGCGCTACCACCGTTGCGCCCACACCTTCATGCAAGGCATCGTCAACACCGCCACCGTCATCTTCTGGCTGGGACCTCAATGAGCCCTGGACCCGGATCTGTGGTGAAATCTTGCGCGGCAGCCGCCCTGCAGCGTTGCTGCAGCTGCGAAGACCGCTATAGCAGGAGCATGACCGGCCCGACGTTCATCTTTGATTTCGACTCCACCCTTGTCCGCTTCGAGACCCTCGAGGCGCTTGGCGACATCGCCCTCGACGGACGGCCGGACCGCCATCAGCGGCTGGCCGAGGTGGCGCGGCTGACCGAGCAGGCGATGGCCGGCGAGGTGGGCTTCGGGGAGGCGCTGCGGCGGCGTCTGGAGATCCTCGGTCTGCGTCGCGAGCACGTGGCCGCGCTAGCCGAGCGGGCTGCCGACGCCCTGACAACCTCGGTGCGCCGCAACGCCGACTTCTTCCAGCGTCACGCCGACCAGGTGGTGATCCTGTCGGGCGGGTTCGGCGAGGTCATCCTGCCGGTGGCCGAGCGGCTGGGCGTGCCGGCCGAGCGGGTTTTCTGCAACACCCTTCGCTACGACTCCGAGGGTCAGGTGGTCGGCGTCGACGACGCCAATCCCCTGTCACACGACGACGGCAAGCCCGCCGTGATCCGCAGCCTCGGCCTGCCGGGACCTGTAGTGATGGTCGGCGACGGCTGGAACGACGCCGAGGTCAAGTTGCGCGGCGCGGCGGACCGCTTCTATGCCTTTACCGAGGTGGCGCGCCGGGAACCGGTCGTGGCCGCCGCCGACGCCGAGGCGTCGTCGCTTGACGAGGTGCTCCACGCCGAGGGTGTGCGCGGACGCTGGTCCTACCCCCGCAGCCGCATCCGCTTCCTGCTGCTGGAGAACATCCATCCGGCGGCTGTCGAGCGACTGCGTGACGAGGGCTATGCGGTCGAGACCGAGACCGGCGCGCTCGATGAGGATGCCCTGATCGCCCGCCTGCGCGGAGTGCATGTGCTCGGTCTGCGCTCGAAGACGAATGTGAGTCGGCGGGTGCTGGGGGCGGCGGACCGGCTGATGGCCGTCGGTGCCTTCTGCATCGGCACCAACCAGATCGATCTCGGGGCTGCGTCCGACCATGGGGTGGCGGTGTTCAACGCGCCCTATTCCAACACGCGGTCGGTAGTAGAACTGGCCGTGGGTCTGATGATCGCCCTGATGCGCGATGTCGCCGACAAGTCGGCCGGCATGCATCAGGGGCGCTGGAACAAGTCAGCGACCGGCTCGCGCGAGCTGCGCGGCAAGACGCTCGGGATCGTCGGCTATGGAGCCATCGGCAGCCAGCTTTCGGTGTTGGCCGAGGCGCTTGGAATGCGGATCGTCTTCCACGATCTGGCCGAACGGCTGGCGCTGGGTAACGCCCGGCGCGTGCGGTCGCTGGATCAGCTGCTGGCCGAGGCCGATGTGGTCAGCCTGCATGTCGACGGCCGGGGCGAGAACCTGAACTTGATGGGCGCGGCCCAGTTCGCCCGGATGAAGCCGGGCACCCTGCTGCTCAATCTCTCGCGCGGCCATGTCATCGATGTCGGGGCTCTGGCCCAGGCCCTGGGCTCAGGTCGCATCGGCGGCGCGGCGGTGGACGTCTTCCCGGAGGAGCCGCGCACCAACGCCGAGCCTTTCGACAGCCCCCTGCGCGGCCTGCCCAACGTCATCCTGACACCACACATCGGCGGCTCGACCGAGGAGGCCCAGGAGGCCATCGCCGAGTTCGCCGCCGACCGACTGCTGGGGTTCCTCAACCGCGGCGACACCACCTTCAGCGTCAACCTGCCGAACGTGCAGCTGGCCGAGGTGACGGGCGCGCACCGGCTGCTGCACATCCACCGCAACCAGCCCGGCGTTCTGGCCGAGCTGAACCGCGCCATCGCCGGGGCGGGGCTGAACATCCTCGGACAGCACCTGAAGACCGACGAGCGCACCGGCTACGTCATCATCGACGTGGACCGCGACTACGACCCCGAGGCCCTGCGGCCGCTGCGCGAGGTGTCCGGCACCCTGCGCTTCCGTATGCTGCACTGAGCCGCGGCCAGCCTTCCCCTGCGGCATCTTGCGTCTGCCGCAGAGTGGCGCAGAGTGTAGGCAAGGACCGCGTTCTGACGGTCCAGGGAGGAAGAGTCATGGATCGTCTGCTCAGGGGGGCCGCTCTCGGGGCCCTCACACTCGCCGCCTGCGCCGCCGCCGCGCCGGCCTCGGCCCAGTCCTACAACCGCCTTGTCGTGTTCGGCGACAGCCTCAGTGACAATGGGAACCTGTTTGCCCTCACCGGCCAGCCGCCGGCACCCTATTTCCAGGGGCGCTTCAGCAACGGTCCGGTATGGACCGAACTGCTCGGCTTGAATGCGGCCCGTGTGGGCGGCGCGGTCAGCGGCAGCATCAACTACGCCTATGGCGGGGCCCAGACCGGGACCCAGCCCCTCCCGCCGGGCATGCGCCTGCAGCTGGCCAACTACACCGCCGCGGGCGGGCGGTTCGGATCCTCGGACCTGGTCACCGTATGGGGTGGAGCCAACAACATCTTCGGAAGCCTGGCCGCCGCCGGGGCCTCGCCCAGTCCGACGACCGTGATGGCCGGGGTGGCGGCGACCGCCGCCGCTGACATCGCCGCCATCACCGACACCATCGCTGCCGGCGGAGCCGGGACGGTGCTCGTGGTGAACATTCCGGTGATCAGCCCCACGCCGCAGTTCCGCGGCACCCCGGCCGCCCCTCTGGCCGACTTCGCCGCCAGCCAGCTGAACACGGCGCTGCAGACCAACCTGACCACCGTGGCCGCCGCCCGGTCGGGGACAAACATCATCCTGATGGACGTGGCCAAGGTCGGGCCAACCATCGCCAACAACCCCGGCCTGTTCGGGCTAACGGATGTCACGGCACCCTGCTTCAACGGTGTCAGCGTCTGCAGCTCACCGGGCACCTTCTTCTACTACGACGGCGTCCATCCGACGGCGCGCGGGCACCAGCTGCTGGCGGCGCTGGCGACAGACTATCTGTACTATGGCGATGCCGGCTCCGTGACGTCCCTGCTGACCGAGACCGGCTATCGGCACCGCGAGCGGCGCGCCGGCGAGGCGCTGGCCGGCCTCACCGGCCGTGAGGCGGCACCGGCCGGGGCGGTGCTTTCCGGCGGCTACAGCTACGAGACGGCGGAGATCGACGCCCGCGGCTCGATCGGCGCGGCCGACAGCGAGGGCCATGGGGTTCGTATGGCCCTGGAGGGCGGCCTCGACGGCGGCTGGTCGTTCGGACTGAGCGGTGCTTTCGACACGGCCGAGGTCGAAGCCGGGCGCCTGACTTTTGATGTCGAGAGCTACAGCCTCGACGCCGCCGCCGCCTGGAGGTCTGACAGCGGCCTGTTCGTGGCGGGCGGCTTCGGCGCGGCGCGCGACGCCTATGACGAGATCCGGCGGGTTACGGCCCTGGCACCCATCGTCCATGAGTCCGAGGTCAACGGCCTTAGCTACTCGGCCCGCGTCGTGGCCGGGACCTGGTTCGAGCGCAGCGGCATGGCGATCTCGCCGCGCGTCGGCCTCGACTGGGTATCCAGCCGAACCGACGTCTTCGCCGAAGACGGGCCGGCCGCAGCCTACCGCTGGGAAGAACGGACCTTCGAGACCGTATCCGTCGACGTGGCCCTGCGGGTCGAGGGCGAGCTCGCCCCGGGCATCGGTGCCTTCATCGAGGGCGGCTGGCGCGAGACCCTGGATGACGGTGGCGACCCGGTGCGTACCGGCATCTTGGCCAACCCGGCCCGCGTCCTTGGCCGCGAGGTCGAAGACCCCTATGGCAGCCAGGCCATGATTGAGACCGGCGTGACCGGGCGCCTCACCGACCGCCTCGCCGTGGAGGTCGGCTACCGCGGCCGCTTCGGCGACGGCAGCAACAGCCAGCTCGGCGGGGTAACGCTGAAACTGGCGCTGTAAGGCCTGACCGGGGCGCGGCCCATAGCCGCTGCGCCCCGGCCCCCTTCTTGCGTCATCGGCGGGTCAGGCGGCGGCGTGGCCGCGGACCTGCGGGCCCGAAACTGTCGGACGTGCCCCTTCCCGACCTCCCCACCGTCGCGTGGTCGAACGGGGCGAAGACAGCATGGCTGTCGCCCGGCCGGTTGCCCGCGGGGTGCTGTCTCTACCGGCCGGATCCTCGCCCTCCTTGCCGTGGGCGTGCTGGTACCCGGCACGAGACCGTACCGGCGCATGGTGGTCCGGAGGTTCCAGCCCCGGCAGCAGCGCCCGTTGTGGCCGTGGCCCGGCTGGCGGGGCCCCAGATGGCGAGCCTGATCTTCTCCGCGCCGATCGCCGGTCATCCGGTCAACTCCGGCCTCGGCCGTCGGCAGCTTCCGGGTGAGGCCGGGGTGCGGCTGCGCCTACGCGGTCCCCGTCGGGTCTTCGATGCTGGCCAGCAACGCTGGCAGGGTGCGGCGGACCGGGTACGAGTCCCCAGGCTACGGCCGCTTCGTCGAGATCGGACACGATCGGGGTTTGACCAGCCTCTACGCCCACCTCAGCCGCGTGGATCTTCATCCCGGCGACCGGGTGGTGATCGGCGCGGTCGGTTCGACCAGCTGTTCGACAGGCCCCCACCTGCGCTTCGAGGTGCGTTGCCGAGGTTGGCCCCTGAAACCCGAACCGGTAGTCGGACAGATCCTGCAGATCGAGACCACCGTCTGACACTGGCCAAGGCGCGCCCGGTCCGTTACCCCTTCGGGCGATCCAGGGGAGGTGGCATGGACGCGGCGCTCAGGCTCGACACCGTCAACAAGCGATACGGCGACTTCCAAGCGGTGAAGGACCTGTCCTTCGTCGCCGAGACAGGACGGATCTGCGGCTTCCTGGGCCCCAACGGAGCCGGCAAGACCTCGACCCTGCGCATGATTCTGGGGCTGCAACCGGCAACCTCGGGCCGAATTGAGGTGCTCGGTGCCGACGACGGCCGCAAGGTGCGGGACAGGATCGGCTTCCTGCCGGAGGAGCGCGGACTCTACAAGAAGATGACGCCGGTCGACGCCATCGCCTTCTTCGCCTCGCTGAAGGGGGTGCCGGACGGGGAAGGGCGAAAGCGTGCCCGCGAGATGCTGGAGGCCCAAGGGCTCGGTGCCGCCCGCCACAAGAAGATGAAGGAACTGTCCAAGGGCATGGCCCAGAAGGTGCAGTTGATCGCGGCGGTGGCGCACCGGCCCGACTTCGTCATCCTCGATGAGCCCTTCTCGGGTCTCGACCCGATGAACCAGCAGGGGCTGGAGGAGATGATCCGCGGCCTCGCCGAACGCGGGGCCACGGTGCTGTTCTCGACCCATGTCATGCAGCACGCCGAGCGGCTGTGCGACAAGGTCGTGCTGCTGGCGCGGGGCCGGAAGGCCTTCGAGGGGACGGTGGCGGAAGCCAAGGCCACGACCCGGCAGTTCCTCGAACTGGAGGGCGACATCGCCGCCGGCGCGGTGACGGCCCTTCCGGGCGTCAGCCACGTCGAGACCATCCATGTGCACGGTCAGGTCAAGGTCCTGCGCGCCACCCTGGCGTCGGGCGCGGCCGGGCAGGAGGCGCTGCGCGCGGCCTTCGTCCAGGGGCTGGACGTGCGTCGCTTCGAACTCAAGGCACCGACCCTGCACGACGCCTTCATCCATTTGACCGGAGACGACCCCGATGCGGTCGCGCCGCGCGCGGAGGCCTCGGCATGAACCGCACCTTCCTGATCGCCCGCCGCGAGCTCATGGCCTATGTCCGCACCGTCGGATTCTGGCTGTCGCTGCTGTCCTTGCCGCTGTTCGCGAGCCTGGGCGGCGTCATCCCCATGCTGGCCATGAACAGCGAGCCGACGCGTTCGGTCGCGGTGGTCGAGGTGGCGAGCGGGGCCCCGCTCAAGGCCGGGGTCGAGGCCCGGCTGACCGCCCGCGACCGGGAGCGACAGGTCGATGTGATCTCGGCGCTGGTGATTCCCGAGGCGGGCATCGAGGCGTCGCGCCAGGTGCAGGCTCTGGGCGAGCGCGAGGGGCCTGAGGTAGCGCTCGCCGAGGCCCGTCGCATCGCGCCGACCGCCGCATCTGGCTATCGCCCGCCGAAGGCTGACCTGAGGCTGGCGGAGACGCCCGAGGCCGTGCTGGCGGCCGCGCCCGGCGAGGCGCGCGAGGCGGTGGTGCGCGACCTGCTGAACGCCGAGGAGCGCACGCTCGACGCCGTGGTCCTGCTGGCGCGCGAGGCGGATGGCCCGGCCGCCCGCGTGTGGTCGGCCAAGGCCTCGGACGACACGGTGCAGGATGCAGTCTCGGCCGCCTTGCGCGAAATCACCCGGGCGGAGCGCTACGCTGCGTTGGGCGTCGGTGTGGAGTCAGTGCGCGAGATCGACGCCTTCCGGCCGGAGGTGGCGCTACTCAGCCCGCGCTCGGAGAGCGGCGGCGAGGTCTCCTTCCGCGATCGGCTGCCGGCCCTGATCGGCTTCGGTTTCGGCTTCCTGCTCTGGGCCCTGGTGTTTACCGGCGCCTCGATCCTGCTCAACAGCGTGATGGAGGAAAAGTCGAACAAGATCCTCGAGGTGCTGCTGTCCTCAGCCTCGCCGGGCGAGATCCTGACCGGCAAGGTACTGGGCGTGGCCCTGCTGACCCTGACCGTCATGGTGGTCTGGGGCGGGCTCGGAGGGGCCGGTCTTGTGGCCGCCGCGCCGGATGTCGCGCGCGACATCTGGAGCATCCTCAGCCGCGACGGTCTGATTCTGTACTTCCTGCTCTACATCGCCGGGGGCTATCTGATGTATGCGGTGCTGTTCGCCGCCGTCGGCGCTTTCTGCGAGACGCCGCGCGATGCCCAGACACTGATGGGGCCGATCATGATGCTCCTCGTTGTGCCGATCCTTGCGATGCAGTTCGCCCTGCGCACGCCGGACGCCCTGTTCGTCAAGGTGCTGTCGTGGATCCCGTTGTTCACGCCCTTCCTGATGAGCGCGCGGATCCCGTCCGGCGGCGTCGGGCCGGTCGAGATCGCCGCGACCACGGCTGGCATGTTTGCCATGGCCATCTTCATGGTCTGGATCGCCGGGCGCGCCTTCCGGGCCGGTGCCCTGTCCGACGTCAAGCTCAGCTGGAAGACCTTCGGCATGGCGGTGCGCGGAGGGCGTTGACGCTCCCCGCAGTCGGGCGGGACGCCTGTCGACGGGCGCGCCGGGCTGCGCGAAGGCCGGACAAGCGAAAGGGCCGCCCGGTCGCCCGGACGGCCCTTGATCGTTCAGCCTGTCGAACGCTTCAGCGGGCGCGCGGCTTCGGTGCCGGAAGCAGGCCTTCTCGCTGGGCGCGCTTACGGGCCAGCTTGCGGGCGCGGCGCACAGCCTCGGCCTTCTGGCGGGCGCGCTTCTCCGACGGCTTCTCGTAGTGCACGTGGCGCTTCATTTCCCGGAAGCTGCCTTCACGCTGCATCTTCTTCTTCAGCGCCTTGAGGGCTTGGTCGACATTGTTGTCGCGGACGAAAATCTGAACCAGGGGTCTCTCTCCTTTGGCCGCCCGCCGCGTCCGATCATGGAAGACGGGCAGACAAAACGAAATCCATCCCGACAGACGTCGCCTCTCGGGTGAGTGCGGGCGGATACACCATGCCGGGGGGGGCTGTCCAGATCGTCGCGCGTGCGGCGACGACGCTCGAAAGCGCTGCGCGACCGGCGTAAGGTGTCTCAATGACCGACGCGCCGCACCTGCCCAAAACCCTGGCCGGAGAAGAGCCCGACTGGGCCGAGGCCATGGAACAGGGCGTGCTCGACGCCGCCGTGCGTCTGGCCCCGGAGTTGGGCTGGAACGCCCGGTTGGTGCGCGCCGCCTGCGCCACCGAGGGCCTGTCGCCCGGAGATCAGGAGCTGCTGCTGCCCAATGGCGCGCGCGACCTCGCAGCCCTGCTATCGCGGCGTCAGGACGCCCGGGCGCTGGGGACGCTGGGCACGCTCGACGCGGCCGCCCTGAAGATTCGCGAGCGCATCTCCCGGGCCGTCGCCGCGCGGCTGGACGCGGGGGCGCAGGACCTGGCGGCAACCCGCCGCTGCGCCGGCTTCCTCGCCCTGCCGGGCAACGCCGACCTCGGGCTGAAGCTGGCCTGGGAGAGCGCCGACCGCCTGTGGCTCTGGGCCGGAGACACGGCCACCGACTGGAACCACTATTCCAAGCGGGCGATCCTGTCGGGCATTCTCGTTCCGGCCATGATCCTGCGCTGGTTCGACGGTCCCGAGGTGGCCGAGGCCTTCGTATCGTCCCGTATCGACAACGTCATGGCCTTCGAGAAGTGGAAGGCGGGCAAGGACTTTGACGCCCCGGGCCGACGCGTCCTCGATGTCCTGAGCCGGCTCCGGTACGGCGACGCGGCCTGATGTGCGCCTCGTTCGAGGCGCGCTTCTCCTTCCGCGAGCTGGTCGACCTGTTCGAGCGCGTCGGCGTGGCGATCGATCTGGCGGCCGGCCTGCCTAACCTTGCGCCTGTCGAGGAGGTGCGTCCGACCGATATGGTGCCCGCGGTTCGAGCGGAGACTGACGGGCGGGTCCGACTGGTCTCCATGCGCTTCGGCTTTCCGCCGCCGCGACCGAAGGCCGGGCCCATCGTCAACTTCCGCAGCGAGGGGCGCACGCTCGGCAACGGCCCACGGCAAGGACGTTGTCTTGTCCCGGTCAGCGGCTTCTACGAGTTCACCGGCGATCGCTATCCCAAGACGCGCTGGATCATCCGCGACCCGGGCGCGCCGTTTCTCGCCCTGGCGGCAGTGTGGCGCGCGGGGGAGGGGGGCGATGAGGCCTTTTCGCTACTGACCGGGGCACCGGGGCCCGACGTGTCCCCCTATCACGACCGAGGCGTCCTGCCCCTGCCGCCGCGCCTGTGGGCCGACTGGCTGTTCAATCGGGCACCGGCGGAGGCGCTGCTGGACCCGCCGTTGGCGGGCAGCCTTGCGGTCAGTCCTGCGCCGCGTCCGCCGAGAGCGGCCTTAGCCGGTTGACATGGCCCATCTTGCGGTCGGGACGGGCCTCGGCCTTGCCATAGAGGTGCAGGCGAGCGTCAGGTGCCGCTGCCAGTTCCGGCCAGGCCCCGACCTCCGCACCGAGCAGATTGGTCATCTCGACGGCGGCGTGCGGCGCGGTCGGGCCCAGCGGCCAGCCGGTGATGGCGCGGATGTGCTGCTCGAACTGGTCGCAGGCGCAGCCGTCCTGGGTCCAGTGGCCGGTATTGTGCACCCGCGGCGCGATCTCGTTAACCAGCAGGCGGTCGCCGAGGTCGAACAGCTCGATGCCGATTACGCCAACGTAGTCGAGGCCGTTCAGTACCCGGGCGGCGATGTCCTGCGCCGCCGCGGCCGTCGCGGCGTCGGCCGCTGCCGGGGCGAGGGTGGTGCGCAGAATGCCGTCCGCGTGGCGATTCTCGCCCAGCGGAAAGATGGCGACGCTCCCGTCCCAGCCCCGGGCGGCGATGATCGACAGTTCGCGCCGGAAGTCGGCCCGCGCCTCAAGGATCGACGGGCGACCGCCGACGGCCGCCCAGGCCGCGTCGATCTCGTCCGCGCTGCGCACCCAGGCCTGGCCCTTGCCGTCATAGCCCTCGCGCCGCGTCTTGAGTAGAGCGGGCGCGCCGAGTTCCGCCAGGGCGCGGCGCAGGTCGTCCGTGCTGTCCACCGCGCCGAAGTCGACGGTCGCCGCGCCCGCGGCGTTGAGGAAGGTCTTCTCTTCCACCCTGTCCTGGGCGATGGCGAGGGCGCGAGGACCCGGGGCCACCAGCGCGCCGCCGGCGGCCAGGCGCGCCACCGAGGCGGCGGGCACGTTCTCGAATTCGAAGGTGACGACGTCACTGACGCGTCCCAGCGCATCGAGGGCGTCGGCGTCGCCATAGGCGGCGGTGATCTGGCGAGCCGCGACGCGGGCGGCCGGGCTCGCCGGTTCGGGATCCAGCACCACCAGGTCGAAGCCCAGTCGGCTGGCGGCTTCACCCAGCATGCGGCCCAGCTGACCGCCGCCGAGAACGCCGATCACGGCACCGGGCGAGAGCGGCGGCTGGCGGCGTGGAGGAATGGTCACTCAGTCCTCGACCGTTTCGGCCACGGAATCGGTCTGGGCCTGCCGCAGGGCCGCGACCCGCCCGGCCAGCGCCGGATCAGACAGGGCGAGGATCTGCGCCGCCAACAGGCCGGCGTTGGTCGCCCCGGCCTCGCCGATGGCCAGGGTCCCGACCGGCACCCCGCCAGGCATCTGGGCGATCGACAGCAGCGAATCGAGCCCGTTGAGCGCCCTGGACTTCACCGGCACGCCCAGCACCGGCAGGGCTGTCAGGGAGGCCACCATACCCGGCAGGTGGGCGGCCCCGCCCGCGCCGGCGATGATCACCTTGACTCCGGCTTCTGCGGCTTCGCGGGCGAAGCTGCACATGCGTTCCGGCGTGCGGTGGGCCGAGATCACGCGGGCCTCATGAGCCACGCCCAGCCGTTCCAGCATGTCCGCCGCGCGCTTCATCGTCGGCCAGTCCGACCGGCTGCCCATAACGATCGCCACGGGGGGGCGGGATGCGGGGGTCGAAGACGCCATGCGCCGGGCTCCTCGCGAGGGAAAGCGCGCGCTTACAGCACCCGCGTTGCGCCCGCAACAGAGCCCGCTAACCTTGGCGCTGCGCCCGGTCGGAGTGAGTCGGCGCGAGGAGTGGGCCCGTGCTCGACGCGCCGGAACAGGACCTGATGGCGGAGATCGCCCGACTGCGCGCCGAGGTGGCCGCGCTGATCGCGCGCGCCGAGGCGGCCGAGGCAGCCGCGGATCACGATGTGCTCACTCCGCTGCTGAACCGGCGCGGCTTCATAGAGGCCGTGCGGCGGACGATGGCCTACTGCATCCGCTACGATGCCCCGGCGGTGATCCTCTACATCGACCTCGACGGCTTCAAGACCATCAATGACACCTTCGGCCACATGGCCGGCGACGCCGCCCTGGTTCAGGTCGCCGAGTTGCTGCTGGCGAATGTGCGCGAATCCGACGCCGTGGGTCGGCTGGGCGGCGACGAGTTCGCCCTGCTGCTGCTCAACGCCGGGCCGGAGGAGGGGCGCGACAAGGCGCGTCGGCTGGCCGAGGCGATGGCGCACCGGCCGTTCGAGCGGGGCGGTGCCAGCGTACCGCTGGGCGGCTCGATTGGCGTGCGCGCCTTCACAGGCCAGACGGATCCCGAGGACTGGCTGGCCGAGGCCGACGCAGCCATGTGGGTCAGAAAGAGGGGCAGGGCAAAGGCGCAGGAGTAGGTGGCAGGTCTGCCCTAGTCCCTAACGACTAACGCCTGCCGGCTTCAGGCGATGATGTCCGGCAGGATGCGCGCCTCGATCTTCACGATCTCGTCGCGCAGGGACAGCTTGCGGCGCTTCATCCGCGCGATCAGCAGCTGGTCGGGGATCGGCATGTCGCCCAACGCCTCGATCGCGGCGTCGATGTCGGCGTGCTCCTGCCGCAGCGCCTTCACGCGGGCGCTGAGGAGGACGGTTTCCTCGTCGATCGGCGTGGCGTCGTCGTTCATGGTGGATAGCGGTTATACCCCAGCCCGGATCAGGCCGGAAGGCGCTCGGCGAGGGTCTGCAGCAGCGCCCGCGGCACCCGGGGCGACCAGGCCCGGGAGGTGGCGGCCAGCGCTGTCATCAGTTCGCTCGGCGCGCCGCTGGCGGAGGGCGACTGGTCAGCCAACCCTTGCAGCAGGGCGCGTTCGGCCGCCAGTTCCGCCGCCTTCACCTGGGTGCGCACGGCCTCCCGTGCGGCGTCATCGAGATCCGTGTGGCGCGTCGTCAGCTTCCGGCGCACGGCGCGCAGCGGAGCGATGGCCTGCTCGCGCCAGGCCCGGGTCAGATCGACGGCGGCGTCCAGCGTCTCGCTGTCCAGAGGCCGGCCGGTGCGCGCACACCAGGCGGCCCACAGCAGCAGAGGAATGTCCTGGTCAGCCGAGTCCTGCAGGTTGAGGCAGGCCGCCTGCACTCCCTCGTTGGCATAGGCCCGCACGGTCCAGTCCCACAGGTCACGCATGCGCTCAGGCCCCGGCGTCCAGCCCGGCCCAGCGCCGAGTGCCGCGCCAGTCCAGCCCGAACAGGTCGAGGGCGCGGCCCACGGACTGGTCGATGATCTCCTCGACGCTGCGCGGTCGGGCATAGAAGGCGGGCAGGGGCGGGGCGATGACCGCCCCCATTTCGGTGAGCTGGGTCATGGTGCGCAGGTGCCCGAGGTGGAACGGCGTCTCGCGCACCATCAGCACCAGCGGCCGTCGCTCCTTCAGGGTCACATCGGCGGCCCGCGTCAGCAGGGTCGAGGTCACCCCGGTGGCGATCTCGCTCATGGTCCGCACGGAACAGGGGGCGACCAGCATGCCGAGGGTGCGGAACGAACCTGAGGCGATGGTTGCCCCGACGTCGACCAGACGGTGCGTCACGTCGGCGCGGACCGACAGGTCGTCCGGGGACAGATCGGTTTCCTGCGCCAGCGTCAGTAAGGCCGCCCGCGTGGCCACCAGATGGGTCTCGATCCCCAGCTCGCGCAGGGCCTCAAGCGCCCGCACCCCGTAGGACACGCCGGACGCGCCCGAGATTCCCACCACCAGCCGGGGTCGGCTGGCGGCTGCGTTCATGTCTTCGGCCATTATCGGGGTCAGGCTCCTGTTGTCCGGTCGGTCTGTGACGTCACGCGGATGTGATTCCACAGCTCGGCAATACGGGCGCTCATTCTTCTTGTCCCTTAGACATGGAGGCGCAAGCCATGACCATCGAAGCTCGGATCCGCGAACTGGGGAATCGTCACCGCAATCTGGAGGATGCGATCCACCAGGCGCTTCAGAGCCCATCCGTGGACTCGCTCAAGCTTCGGGACATGAAGCGCCGAAAGCTTCGACTTAAGGAAGAGATCAGGGAGCTGGAGACCCGGGTTCCCTGAGACCTGCCCGGCCCCCGCACGGGCCAGATCTGCAAACGAAATGGCCCCGGCGGGTGTCCCCCGGGGCCGTTTTTCTGTCCGGACCGGCCAGTGCCTCAGTCGTCGCTGCGGCCGAACACGGATTCCGCCGTCGGCTCCGGGCCGCTGCGGGCGTCGTAGTCCTCTTCCTCGATCTCCCGCTCCGGAGCGGTTTCCGGCTCGACCTCGCCAACCGGACGCAGGCTCGGGCCGCCCTCGCGCGCTTCATCACGGGCGCGCTTCTCGGCCGCCTTGCGCACGGTCTCGTCGAGTTGCAGCTGGCCTATGAGGCCGAGGGTCACCGGGTCGACCGGCTTGATGTTGGCGGAGTTCCAGTGCGTGCGATTACGAACGGTCTCGATCGTGGCCTTGGTCGTGCCGAGCAGCTTGGCGATCTGTGCATCGGTCACTTCCGGGTGGTTCTTCACAAACCACATGATGGCGTCGGGGCGATCCTGACGGCGCGAGACCGGGGTGTAGCGTGGAGCCGGCCTGACCGGCTTGAGCATCTCGGCGTGGCGGCTGACCACCGCCTTCATGCGGTAGCTCTGGCTCGCCTGGGCGCGGTCCAGCTCGTCCCGGGTCAGTTGGCCATTGACCAGCGGGTCAGCGCCGCGAATGTCGCGCGCCACATCGCCATCGGCGATGCCGCGTACTTCCAGCGGGTGGAGGCCGCAGAAGTCGGCGATCTGCTCGAAGGTCAGCGAGGTATTGTCGACCAGCCAGACCGCGGTGGCCTTGGGCATCAGGATGTCGGTCATGATCTTCGGTTCCGAAGTGAGCGGCGTCGACGGACGCCGGAAACGACGGCGCCCGACCTTTCGGCCGGGCGCGGACCGCTCTTATAGGCGATCTCGGGGGCAAAGAAAACGTCATCTGAGGGTGTCTGACAGCCTGGGTTCATCCATGCCATGCTCATTTGGATCGACCCCGGATGACCGGGGCATGGAAGGAGCCGGACCATGAAACTCACCCTGACGATGACCATCGCCGCCCTCGCGGCGCTGTCCGCCGGGCTCGCCGCTGCACCTGTGGCTGACGCCCAGAGCCGGGGCGCGCCGCGCGGCAGCTATCAGGCGAGCTGCAGCGGGGCCTATGTGAACCAGGGCCGGCTCTATGCAGACTGTCGAGATACGCGCGGCCGTGTTCGCGAGACCTCGATCGAGCTTGCGCGCTGCTCCAGCAGCGACATCGGTAACGATGACGGCCTGCTGGTCTGCCACGGGCATCGCGGCAGCTTCGAAGATCGTCCCGATAGCGGCGGGGGCGATGGTAGTTGGGGCGGCGGCCCCTCGGTCACCTTCTTCGCCGACTCCGACTTCCGTGGGCAGTCGTTCGTGGTGACGGGCGAGACGGCTTTCCTGGCCGGCTTCAACGACCGGGCTTCCTCGGCCCGCGTCAATGGCAGCTGGGAGGTCTGCGAGGACACCCGGTTCGGCGGACGCTGCGAGCGCATCGACCGCGACGTGCGCAATTTCTCGGAGTTCGGCCTGAATGACCGGATCAGCTCGGTCCGCCAGGCGCGCGGCGGTGGCGGCGGCTGGGGCGGTGGCGGAGGCGTGCCCGGCGGCCGCAACACCATCACGGTGTTCCGCGACGCCAACTACACGGGCGGCTCGGAGACCTTGCGCGGCGAGATTCCGAACCTGTCGCGCCTGGGCCTCAACGACGCCATCAGCTCGATGCGCGTGAACGGCCGCTGGGAGGCCTGCACCGACGCCAATTTCTCGGGACAGTGCGAAGTGTTCGACGGGGATGTGCGCAATCTCTCAAGCTACCCTGGCTTCAACGACCGAATCTCGTCGCTGCGGCCGCTGCGGGGTCGCTGGTAGGTCACAGCGTCAGCACCATCTTGCCGACATGGGCACCCGCCTCCAGCCGGATGTGGGCGTCCTGAGCCTGTTCGAGCGGGTAGGTCGCCTCGATCGGGGGGCGGACCTGTCCGGAGACGACCCAGGCCCAGGCGCGCGCCCTTACCTCGGCCGTCAGCCGGGCTTTCTCGTCGGCTGCCCGCGAGCGCAGGGTCGACCCGGTCAGCACCTGACGCTTTAGCATCAGTTGCATCAGGTCGATGGTCGCAGCACGGCCGGCCTGGGTGGCGATCACCACCCATCGGCCGCCGGGAGCCAGGACCCTCTGGTTCCGCTCGGCATAGGCTGCCCCGACCATGTCAAGGATGACATCGGCCGACCCGGCGGCGTCGAGTTGAGCGTCAAAGCCACCTTCCGTGGCGTCGAGACTGACGTCCGCTCCGAGCGCAAGCGCCGCCGCCGTCTTGGCCAGGCCGCGCGACGTGGCGATCACCCGCGCCCCGGCGGCCTTCGCCATCTGGATGGCGGTGACGCCGATGCCGCTCGTCGCACCATGCACCAGCAGCGTTTCTCCGGCCGCCAGCCGCCCCGCCTCGAACACATTGGCCCAGACGGTAAACAGAGCCTCGGGCAGGGCGGCGGCGGTGACGAGGTCGAGACCGTCCGGGACCGGCAGCAGGCAGCGGGCGTCGACCACGGCGTACTCGGCATAGCCACCGCCGCCGAGCAGGGCGCAGACGCGGTCGCCGACCTGCCAGCCGGTCACCCCGTCGCCAGGCACCGCCACCTCGCCGGCGACCTCGAGGCCGAGAATGTCCGGCGCGCCGGGCGGGGGTGGATAGAGGCCCTCCCGCTGCAGCAGGTCTGGTCGGTTGACCCCCGCGGCCTGCACTCGCAGCAAGACCTCGCCGGGGCCCGGCGTTGGGATCGGCCGCTCCGCCAGTCGCAGCGCCGTGGCCGGGCCGCGGCCGCCCTTGATCTCGATCACCTGCATGGTTCGCCGTGTTCTCCGTGCGCCGACGGTTGTCAAAGACCTGCTTCGGGCGTTGAGATAGGACGACGGGCGCTCCTGCGCCACGCCGTCACCAAGAGGTCGCCATGTCGTTCGAGGAACTGGAGCCGCGCCCGGCGCGCGAAGCGGTGACGGCGCTGACCCGCGAGGATCTCGATCCGTATGCGGTGGCGGATCTTGAGGTCCGAATCGCCACGCTGGAAGCGGAGATCGCCCGCACCCGCCAGGCGATCGCGACCAAGTCGGCCAAGCGATCGGCGGCGGATGCCTTTTTCAATCTCGGCGGCTGACCGGGACGGGACAAATCGGGTGGCACGCGCGTTGCAGCCACGACCATACCTTGCGGGCACCTGTCTCGCCTCTGGAGTTCGGCCCCGGCCATGTCTATGATCCCTTCGATGACCAACGATGCCGCGTCCCAGACCTCGCCGCGCATCGCTCTGGTGGCTGATTTCGCCGCCTCGGAGCTGTTCGAGCGCACCTTTCGCGAAGGGATGGAGCTGGTCGAGGAGACGGCGGACTATCTGGACGGGGAGGGGCGCCGGGAGGCCAAGCTGCTGTCCCGTGCCGGGGCCCTCGCCTATGCCGCCCAGAGCATGAAGCTGACCACGCGGCTGATGCGCATCGCCTCCTGGCTGCTGGTGCAGCGTGCTGTGCGAGAGGGGGACATGTCCCCGGACGCTGCCTGCGATGCCCGCTACCGGCTGGAAGAGCGGACACCCGAGGCCGAGCCCGGGTCGCTGGAGCTGCCGATTGCCCTGGTTGAGTACTGCGTCCGCGCCGAGCGGCTGCATGACCGCATCGCCCACCTCGACCGCCGCATGTATCTTGAGGCACCCGAGGCCGACACGCCGAACCCGGTGCTGGCCCAGCTCGGCCGGCTCGAGGCCGCGTTCCGCAGCTGATCTGAGCCCCCGGCGCGTTGGCCGCGGGCGTCCTTCACAGGAGCTCCGGGATCAGGGGCCGACGTCGTTGGCGTCGGCGCGGCCATCGTCCACCGGACGTGGCAGGCTGACGGCAATGCCGAGCGCCCGGGCGAGGCGGTTGTCCCGGTCGTAGACGTCCTCGCGGAATGCCACCCGGCCCTGGCCGTCAACAAAGGCGGTCCAGTACAGCAGCCGAACTCCGATCTCGCGGCCGGTGGTGATGCGGCGAGTCTCGCGCGACGCCTGGGCCCGGTCGAAGTTGGCCAGCCGCTCCGGGTCGGGCGACAGCAGCAACCGGGCGAACTCGACGGCGTCCTGCACCCGCACGCAGCCATGGCTGCGGTGCCGGTAGGCATTGGCGAAGACCTCCTTGGCCGGGGTGTCGTGCAGGAAGATGGAGTAGCTGTCGCGCAGCTCGAACTTGACGTAGCCGAGGGCGGCGGTGGGGCCGGCGCGCTGGATGACCGTGCCGTTCGAGATGAACATGTTATTGGCGGCCAGATAGGTCGGGCCGCGCGGCAGAATCTCGGACCGGGCGATCGAGGCCGGCACATACCACGGCGGATTGGCCACCACCGAGGCGAACGGCTTCTCGAGGCTTGGAGTCTGGTTGGCCGGCGTGCCGACCACCACCCGGTTGGAGTGCACCGGCCGGCCGTCCTTCCAGTAGACCATGATGGCCGCCGCCGTGTTCACCTCGATGCGCTCCGGCGCGACGTCACGGGCCAGCCAGCGGCGACGCTCAAGGTTCAGCGCAATCTGGCGTGCCCGATCCTCGGCCGAGGTGGACAAGGACCGCTGGGTGCCCTGGCCGATGCGGCCGTCGGCGGCGAGGCCATGGCGCACCTGGAAGCCGCGGACGGCCTCGACGATCTCTGCTGTATAGGTGGTCGTTCCCGCGAGGGCCGCGGCGCGGTCGCTGGCCAGGTCGCCCTCGGCGGCCAGCCGGGTGATCAGGGCCGGCACCCGGGGGTCCATGGCGAACGGCTCCAGAGGCAGGCCGGACGGGAATACCGGCCAGCCGCCGCCGGCGGCGATCATCCGCCGGTACCGTACATAGCCGGCCGACAGGTTGGCGTAGCCGATGTCCGTCGGGGCCAGGCTCTCAAACCAGTCCAGCAGCCGGTCGCGGGCGAGGGCGTCGGTCAGGCCGCCGGGCAGGTCGACGCGATTCTTGCGCATCTCCCAAAGATCCTCGACCGTCTCCGGGCGGACCCGCCCCTCGGCCAGAACGCGAGCGTAGCCAATGGCGGACGCAGTGGTGCGCACGTCCGCCGTGGCGGGGTCTGCGGCAAGCCCGGCGAAATCGAAGAAGTCGCCGCCCGACAGGCCGTGGCGCTCGGCCCGCTCGGACGCAGCGCCGAGCGCCCCGACACGGGCGGGCGTCCAGAGCGGGCGCCAGCCGCCCATCTCATAGACTGCGCGGACATCGTCCCGAACCTCGGCGCGCAGACGGGCGACCTGGGCGAGGTAGACTTGGGCCTCGGCAGACGCTGGAGCGGACGTGTACGGCTGGGCGGACTGCGCGAGGGCGCGGCTTGAAAGGACGCTCGCCAGGGCCGCTGCAGCGCTGCCGAGCCCAAGGTCGCGTCGATTCATGTTCGCCCTGCCTGTCGCGTTCGTGAACGGGTGCGGCCCAGACCGCTCCGCCTAAAGTATCGAAGCCTAACGACGTTTCGGACAAACAAAAAAAGCGCCGGTCCCGGGAACCGGCGCCTGTCTGTTGCGGCGAAGTCGCGCTTTCGCGCCTACTTCTTGATGAAGCCGCCGAACTTGTTGTTGAAGCGCGACACGCGGCCGCCGCGGTCCATCAGCTGCTGGTTGCCACCGGTCCAGGCCGGATGCGTCGACGGATCGATGTCGAGGCTCAGGTTGTCGCCTTCCTTGCCGTAGGTCGAGCGAGTCTTGTAGCTCGAACCGTCCGGCAGGGTGACGGTGATGAAGTGGTAGTTCGGGTGGATATCCGGCTTCATGTCGATCGGGCCCTTGACGCGCGGCGACGATTCCGACCGTCAATGCGCAAGATGAGACAACCCGCCGGTGGGACGACGGAAAGAGCGCGGGCATTTACACCTCAGTCCCCGATCAGGCAAGAGGCCCGGCCATGAGCGCCGCATCGAGCCAAGCCGACCCCGTCCGCGCTGACCCCCTGAGGGCTCCGGACCTGCGCGACCGTCCCGGGGAGGGCGAGACCCTGACCGGGCGCATGATCGAGGACGGCGAGAAACGCGCCCGGCGGCGCGATATCCGGCCGCTGGCGCGGCTGCTGCCCTTCGCCCTGAAGCACAAGGCGGACCTGGCCATCGCCCTGTTCTGGCTGCTGGCCTCCAGCGCCGCGTCGCTCGGCCTGACCGCCACGGCGCGAGGGGCCATCGATCAGGGCTTCGATGACGGCGGTGCCCGGTTGAACCTCTGGTTTGCGCTGCTGGGGGCCAACGCCCTGTTTCTCGCCCTGGCTACGGCGATCCGCTATTTCTACGTGACCAAGACCGGCGAGCGGGTGATCGCCGATGTGCGGCGGGCCCTGTTCGGGCGCGTCATGACGCTTGACCCCAGCTTCTATGCGCGGATCCGCACCGGTGAGGTGCTGTCGCGGCTGACCACGGACATCCAGCTGGTCGAGACCCTGCTGACCGCCTCGGTCTCCTTCGCCCTGCGCAACCTGATCACTATGATCGGGGCGGTCATCCTGCTGTTCTTCGTCAATCCCAAGCTGACCCTGTTCATCTCCGTGCTGGCCCCGGCGACCATACTGCCCCTGTTCCTGTTCGGCCGGGTCGTGCGCCGCTTGACGGTGGCCAGCCAGGACCGCTTCGCTGGTGCGGTCGGTCTGGCGGGCGAAAGCGTTGACGCCATTGAGACGGTCCAGGCCTTCGGTCGGGAGCCCAGCGTCATCGCCCGCTTCGGTGCCTCGGTGGAGCAGGCCTTCGCCGCCAGTCTCGACCGCATGAAGGCGCGGGCGGTGATGACCGGCCTGATCATCATGGTGATGTTCGGCGGGGTCTCCTTCGTCCTCTGGCTAGGTGCCCGCGACGTCGTCGCCGGGGTGCTGACGCCGGGTGCCTTGCTGCAGTTCGTGCTGTTGTCGGTGTTCGCCGCGGGGGCCGTGGGCGCGCTCGGCGAAAGCTGGGGCGAGGTGCAGAAGGCCGCCGGGGCGATGGAGCGCATCGACGAGCTGATGCGCAGCGTCCCGACCATCGCCGCTCCCGCCAAGCCTCTGGCCCTGCCGTCGCCGCCGCGCGGTGAGGTCGCCCTGGCCGGGGTGCGCTTCGCCTACCCGGGTCGGCCCGATCTGCCGGCGCTCAGGGGGCTCGACCTGACCGTCCGGCCGGGCGAGACGGTGGCCCTGGTTGGGCCCTCGGGGGCGGGCAAGTCGACCGTGTTCCGGCTGCTGCTGCGCTTTTATGACCCGGACGGTGGTGCGGTCGCCGTGGACGGCGTGGATGTGCGTCAGGCAGATCCGGCCGAGGTGCGAGGCCGCTTCGCCTGGGTCAGCCAGGAGACACCGCTTTTTTCGGGCTCGGCCAGCGAGAACATCCGGTTTGGCCGCGAGGATGCGACCCTGGAGGAGGTGCGAGAGGTCGCCGGCAAGGCCCAGGCGGCGGCCTTCCTCGACGCCCTGCCGGAGGGCTTCGATACCCCGCTGGGCGAGCGGGCCAAGAGCCTGTCCGGCGGTCAACGCCAGCGCCTCGCCATCGCCCGCGCCCTGATCCGTCATGCGCCGATCCTGCTACTTGACGAGGCCACGAGCGCCCTGGACGCCGAGAACGAGCAGCTGGTGCAGGCGGCGCTGGACCAGGCGATGGGCGAACGCACCACCCTCGTCATCGCCCATCGCCTCGCCACGGTACTGCGCGCCGACCGCATCGTCGTCATGGACGAGGGCCGGGTGGTCGAGGAGGGCACCCACGCCGAACTGGTGGCCAGGGGCGGTCTCTACGCCCGCCTTGCCGAGCTGCAGTTCCGCGCGGGCTGATACCGGGCAGCGCCAGCGCTCGCGGGATGACAGTGTCCGCGCCCGAAAGCGCCTGCCTGGCCTCCCTGATGATGTCGAGGGTCCGTGTGGCTTCTGGCGAAGCGCCTTGTCATCCCGGCCGTAGCGGCGCGGAGGGCCGGGACCATTGACCCGCGACGTTCGTCGTCGCAAAGCCTGAGCCATGCTGACCGATCTCGTCGACCGCGCCTTCGCTGCGCGCGCCTGGCCGTTTGAACAGGCGCGCAATCTGCTGACCCATGTGCTGGCCAAGCGGCTGCCGAAGGCCGAGGCGATCGGCGCGCGCCTCCTCGTTGAGCAAGGCAAGACCGACGAGGCGCTGCGCGCGTACGAGCCGCTCCATCGCCCCGTGGTGCTGGAGACCGGGTACGGCCCCTCGGGCCTGCCGCACATGGGTACCTTCGGCGAGGTGGCGCGTACGACCATGGTGCGCACCGCCTTCCGCGCCCTGACCGGCGATCACTGGCCGACGCGGCTGATAGCCTTCTCGGACGACATGGACGGCCTGAGGAAGGTGCCCGAGGGTATCCCCAGTCCGGAAATCCTGACCGGGGACCTCGGCAAGCCCCTGAGCGCGGTGCGCGACCCGTTCGGGACGCATGACAGCTTCGGCCGGCACAACAACGCCCGGCTGCGCGCCTTCCTCGACAGCTTCGGCTTCGACTACGAGTTCTTCTCTTCCACCGACTGCTACCGTTCGGGGATGTTCGACGCGACCCTGCTGACCCTGCTGGAGCGCTTCGACGAGGTTCAGGCCATCATGCTGCCGACCCTCGGGCCGGACCGGCGCGCTACCTATTCGCCCTTCCTGCCGGTCAGCCCCTCGACCGGGCGGGTGCTGCAGATCCCGACGCTGGAGCGCAACGTCGCCAAGGGCACGATCGTGTTCGAGGACGAGGACGGATCACGCGTCGAGGTCCCGGTCACTGGCGGCCACGTCAAGCTGCAGTGGAAACCTGACTGGGCCATGCGCTGGACGGCGCTGGACGTGGACTACGAGATGTCGGGCAAGGACCTGATCGACTCGGTCAAGGTCTCCTCGATGGTCTGCCGCGCCCTCGGCGGTACGCCGCCGGAGGGCTTCAACTACGAGCTCTTCCTCGACGAGCACGGGCAGAAGATCTCCAAGTCGAAGGGCAATGGCCTGACCATGGAGCAGTGGCTGCGCTACGGCGCGCCCGAGAGCCTGAGCTGGTACATGTTCCAGTCACCGAAGTCGGCCAAGAAGCTGCACTTCGACGTTATCCCGCGTGCCACGGACGACTATCTGCAGCACATCGAGATGTACCCGGCCCAGCCGCCGGAGAAGCAGATCGACAACCCGGTCTGGTCGATCCACGCTGGGGCCCCGCCGGCCGAGGCCTCGCCGGTGTCCTTCGCCCTGCTGCTCAATCTGGTCGGCGTGGCCAACGCCTCGGACAAGGCGGCACTATGGGCCTATTTTGCCCGCTACCTGCCGGGCGCGACGGCAAGGAGCGAGCCGCTGCTCGACCGGCTGATGGGCTATGCCCTCAACTACTACGAGGACTTCGTGAAGCCGGCGAAGGCCTATCGGGCCCCGACGGACATGGAGAGGGCGGCGCTGCTGGAGCTGGCGGTGCGGCTCAAGGCCCTGCCGGCTGACACGTCCGATGGCGAGACGATCCAGAACGAGGTCTATGCCGTGGGCAAGGAGCATGGCTTCGATCCGCTGCGGGCCTGGTTCGCGGCGCTGTACGAGGTGCTGCTGGGCCAGACCCAGGGCCCGCGCTTCGGCTCGTTCGCCGCCATCTACGGCCTGCCCCAGACCATCGCCCTGATCGAGGCGGGTGCCGAGGGCCGGCTGGCCTGAGGTGTCTGACGGGCCTCCCGTGACGGGTTCATCACGAACGGCACGAAGGCGACACGAAGGCCACCAAGGGCGATTTGAAGCGGCACGCCCAGCGCGGTGTCCGCCGCCTCGAACCTGCGGATCCGCCCGGGGCCTGGCACGGGCTGCTGCCCGGTCGGCAGCCTGTGCCAGGCCGGCGCTTCACGGCCGTGGGCTCGCAGGGTGAACGGGTCCAGATCGCCGGCGGTGACCGGGTCAACCCCCGCCACGTACCGCACTACGGATCTCCCCGCCCGACATCACTGGCTGGCCCACAGAATCCGGGACAGCCAGTCGATCTCGCCGAGCGCCAGGGTGCGGGGTGCAAAGGCCGGGTTGATCGAGCCCAGCGTCAGGCTCCGCGCCGTGCGCCGCTCCAGCACCTTGGCCATCACCTCACCGGCCCGGGTGCGCACGACCACCCGGTCGCCGGGACGACAACGGGCTTCGGCCCGGTCGATGATGATGACGTCGCCCTCACGATAGAGGGGCGACATCGAGTTCCCGACAATCCTCAGCGCGAAACAGGTCGGCGCGGAGACGGGCAGGGACGTCTGGTCCCATTCGCCGGCGGGCAGGCCTCCCTCGTCGAAGAAACCGTCGCGCCCGGCCTGGGCCATGCCCAGCAGCGGCGTGGTCGGCACCGGACCAGCATCCCGGGCCAGAGCCGCGAACTCCGCGAGGCTGAGCCCTGTCACCTCCAGCACGGAGGCGAGGCTCTCGGTGGAGGGCCAGCGCGGCCGGGCCACCGGGCCGGGGCCATGGCGCTTGGACGGGTTGAACGCCGTCGGGTCGAGGCCGGCGCGCCGCGCCAGCCCGGACGGGCTCAGGCCCTCGCGCCGGGCGACGGCGTCGAGGGCGGACCAGATCTGGTTGTGGCTGAGCGGCATGGGGCCCCCCGCGAGTCGCGTCGCAGGGTACAGGAATTTCCGCCTATCTGAAGTTGGCGGCGCGCCGTTCCTGCCAGACCCAGAAGGTGCCGGCGGTAATGGCCACAAGGATACCGAGGCTGGCCAGGTTCTGGATGGCGTAGAACGACCAGGCCGGGGGGCGCATGTCGATTGCCATTAGAAAATGACTCAATACTGGCAACAACTGAAGAGCGGCTGCCCAAGCCGGCCAAGTGTTTGCTGACTTCCAGGAAAGTGCACAGAAGACAATAAGAACTACAACATCTACAAAAAATAATACTGGAGCATTACTATAAAAGCCGATGTCACTTTGCAAAACTATGGTGCAAAACCAAGCAAGTATATAGGAACCAGCGCCAATTTTTTCAGCTTCGTCACCCACAAGGAACGCAAACCCGCATACGCACACGATAAGGACGGCCCCGATCTGCGAGTAAAGGGTGTCAAACAAGGAAATCGCTCCCGCTAAAGTTTAACGGGAGCGATCATGACACAAAAAATCTCTTGCGGATACAGCGCAATTCTACACCGACTCTAGGCGACCCGGAGCGTCTCGCGCTTGTGATGAGCCCACTCGATCGGACGGCCATCTTCCGGCGGCTTGTTGACCGGGCCGGCAGCGTAGACGCCCCAGCCCATGCGGCGGTGGTCCCTGGCCATTTCGGTGTGGGCGGCGGTGACGGCCTCGCGGGCCTGGCCGAGGGCGGCCAGCGATTCCATCGCCTTGGCCTGGGCGCCGGCGCCGACGGTCGCGGCCACGGACAGCTCGGTGCGGGCGGCGATCATCGCCTGCACCAGCGTCGTTGCCTTTACGATCGCCTCATCGACGGCCGCTTCGGCCGCATAAAGATCACCGGCCAGACCGGCGATAACCTCGTTCTTGTCCATGGTTAAGTGCTCCTCTACAAGCAGAGGAAGTCTTAACTCGCCTTGATGCACGCAAGAAGCGATGTTTACGTTTCATTAATCAATCAGTCCGCGAGCCAGCCGCCGCCAGGTCGGTCGTCCCTGGGCTTGTCCATCGGGCCGGCGGCGAGGGCGTCGAGGCCCAGCTTCCGGGCAAGGCCCGCGAGGGTGCGGTGGGCCTCGACCAGGTCTCCGCGCGCCCGGGCCAGCGCCGCCACACTGTCGGCTGCGGCGCTGAAGACGGGTTGGGCCACGGTGGCGGCGAGGGCCGCCTCGCGTCGCGCCTGGGGCAACAGCGCCATCAGGGTGGCCGCCTCGCCGAGGGCGGCATCCACGGCCTGTTCGGCTGACCACAGGCGTTCCGCCAGATGCTGGCCGATGCGCTGGCGGCCATGCCGGTCCGGCTCGCCAGGGGGCAGGGGCTCAGGCCAGGGCTCGATCGCGAGGTCCAGCGCGACGGCCGGGCGGCCGCGCGCCGGCCGGACAGGACGCCGCGCCGGCCGGCGCGGCAGGATGGTGACGAAGGTCGCGGTACGCGTCATCTCGCTTCTCCCTTGCCGGGTGAGGCGTATACAAGCATACCGGGCGGAGACCTGCAACTATAAATCCTGTCCTGCGACGAGGAAGTGCGCGGTCAAGGTTGCAATCGGGTTGTGGGGATCATCCTGCCAGGCCTCGCAGGTGACGTGGGCGACGCGCCGTCCGGCCTTGCGGATTACGGCCCGGGCGTGGGTGTCGAGCGGCCGGCCGCTGCGAAGATAGGCGACGGTGACATTGATCGGGCGCGGCAGCTGCTTGCGGGGAAACGACACTGCCACCTGGCCGATCGCGGTCATCTCCATCAGGGCCGCCGTGGAGCCCCCGTGCAGCGCCGGAAGCAGCGGATTGCCGATCAGCCGATCCTGGAACGGCATGGTCACCGTCAGCTCCTGGCCGGCGAGATGCTCCTGCAGGTCGAGGAAGCGGGCATAGGGCGAGGTCAGCAAGCGGTCGCTCATGCCTTGCGGTCCTTAAGGTTGGCACCCAGACGGTCACCCGCGCCGCCGGTCAGGATATAGGTCCCCTGGGCCGCCGCCACCGGGTCCTCGATGTCCTCCTCGAAGGCCCAGGCGCGGACGAAGGCGATAGAGGCGGTGCGGTGATAGCAGCGCGCCTCGGCCACTAGGTCACGGCCTGGCCGTGCGGCGCGCATGTAATCGACGCGAAAATCGAGGGTGGCGATCGGGTGGAAGGCGTCGAGCGCCGTCCAGACCGCCAGCCCGCCGACGTGGTCCAGCAGGGTGGTCATCAGCCCGCCCGAGACCACGCCAGTGCGGGGGTCACCGACCAGATCCTCACGCCAGGGCACTCGCAGCCGCACCCGATCGCCGTCGCGCCCGTCAAAGGTGAAGCCGAGCGCGTGAGTGTGGGCGGAGGCGGCCGCGAGCTGGGGCAGTAGCGGATCTATGGCTGTGGTCATGTCGGGTCCCGTAGCGCGCCGGCTTCCGCCGCGACGCTGCCGGGACCATATGCACCCCATGGCTCGCCCGGAAGACCTGCTGCGCCCGACACCCGAGGGGCTCTACTGTCCGCCCGGAGATTTCCACATCGACCCGGTCCGGCCGGTGGCGCGGGCGGTGATCACCCACGGCCATGCCGACCATGCCCGCCCTGGCCACGGCGTCGTGGTGGCGACGCCGGAGACGGCGCAGATCATGCAGGCGCGCTACGGCCCGGACTGCGCGGGTCGGCTGGAGCCTCTGGCGTACGGCGAGTCGGTGCGCCGCGACGGGGTCGAGGTCACCCTCGTCCCGGCGGGGCATGTGCTGGGCTCGGCCCAGGCTGTGGTACGCGGCCTCGGCCAGACCATCGTCGTGTCCGGCGACTACAAGCGGCGCCCGGACCCGACCTGCGCCCCGTTCGAGCCCGTGCCGTGCGACGTCTTCATCACCGAGGCCACCTTCGGCTTGCCGGTGTTCCGGCACCCCGATGACGTAGACGAGATCGAACGGCTTCTGCTGTCGGTGCGCCAGTTTCCCGAGCGCACCCACCTGATCGGGGCTTATGCGCTGGGCAAGGCGCAGCGCGTCATCCGGCTGATCCGGGCGGCCGGCTGGGACCGACCGATCCATGTCCATGGGGCGCTGGAACGGCTGAACAATCTGTATGAGGCGGCCGGGGTGAGCCTCGGACCGCTGGCCCAGGCGACTCACCCGGGCGATCGCACGCTGGCCGGCGAGATCGTCCTGGCACCGCCCGGGGCGACACAGGACCGCTGGTCGCGGCGCTTCGCCGATCCGGTGGTGGCATTCGCTTCCGGCTGGATGGGCGTGCGGGCGCGGGCCCGGCAGCGGGGGGCGGAACTGCCGCTCGTCATCTCCGATCACGCCGACTGGGACGAGCTGACGCGCACGCTGGAGGAGGTCGACGCGAGCGAGGTGTGGATCACCCACGGGCGGGAGGAGGGGCTGTTGCGCTGGTGCGAGCTCAACGGACGCGCTGGACGGGCGCTTCGTCTGGTCGGTTACGACGAGGAAGACGCCGAGCCGGCGGGGGCCGACTGAAGCGCGAGCTCAGTCAGCGGAGCGACGCCGGCGCCGGGTGGCCTCCCGCGGCGTCGCCTGTCCGGCGGCCGGGGCCTCAGCCTCGAGCGCGGAGTTCATGGCCATGCGCAGGCGCTCGGGCTTGATCGGCTTCTCGACCACTGCGGCCATGCCGATCGACAGATAATGACGCGCGTCGTCCGGGTCCGCGTTGGCGGTCAGGGCGATGATCGGCGTCCTGCTGGCAGGGCCCTCCAGCGCACGGATGGCGATGGTCGCCGCGACCCCGTCCATACGCGGCATCTTGATATCCATCAGGATCAGGTCAAACGGCCGCGCCTGCACCACCTCCAGCGCTTCGAGACCGTCCTCGGCGGTTTCCGAGGTGCAGCCGAACATCTCGCACAGGGCCTGGGCGACGACGCGGTTGGTGGCGTTGTCGTCCACGATCAGCACATGCGGCTGGGACCTCAGGTTCAGATCGAGTAGCTCGGCTACATTGGTTTCCGGCGCGGCCGAGATGTAGGCGCGCGGAGCCTGCAGGGTGAAGTGGAAGGTCGAGCCGCGCCCCGGGTTGTTCTCGGCCCGGATCTGGCCGCCGAGGGCAGTGATGATCTGCCGGCAGATCGACAGGCCGAGCCCGGCTCCGCCGGCCTCCGGGACGTCGCCAAACGGCTCGAGGATGCGTTCAAGGTGCGCCGGGTCGAGCCCGGGGCCGTCGTCACGCACGCGGCCCTCGATGACAATCGTGTCGCCTTCGACCCGCGCCTTCAGGCCGGCCTCGACCACACCGTTGCGGGCAAACTTCAGCGCATTACCGATCAAGTTGTTGAACACCTGCTTCAGGCGGACGTCATCGATCTGGGCCGCCAGTTCGGTATCGCCCTCGTAGGCCGTCAGCAGCGACACCTTGTCCTGGGTGGCGCGCGGCTCCCACAAGGCATGCATGTCGTCGATGAGACCTCGCAGCCGGACCGGACGCCGCGTGATCTCCAGCTCGCCGGTCTCCGCGCGAGTCAGGTCGACCGCGTCATCGAGGATGCGCAGCAGGCTCTCGGACGAGTCGATTATGGTGCGCACATGGGCCTGGGCCGTCTCGTTGAGCGGCTGGTGGCGCAGCAGCTCGGCCACCGCCAGCACTCCGTTCATCGGCGTGCGCAGCTCGTGGCTTATGACCGCCAGGAACTGGCTGCGGGCGCGGGCCGAGGCCAGGGCCTGGGTGCGGGTGTCACTGAGCTTGCGAACCTGTTCGGTCAGTTCGACGTTCTGCTGGAGTTGGCGCTCGTGCGCTGCCTGCAGCAGCGAAAGCACCGTGCCCACGCCCCGGTAGCGGCCCTCGCGAGTGACGATGAAGCCGCGATTCAGTGCTGTCGGACCGCCCCCCAGCATGATGTCGCAGAACAGGTCGATGGCGACGCCCGCCTCGACCACGGCGGGTTCGCAATCCATCACCTCGGCCACAGGACGCCGGGCATGGAGACTCTGGCCAAAGGGGCCGGCCATGCGGATCAGGAAGGGGTCCCGTTCGACCAGCCCGACCGGGCGGCCTTCCTTCACGACGGCAATGACGAGGGTTTCGGGGGACTGCTCGAAGCGTTCTAGGATCGCCGAGCCCGGCGTCTCCGGAGCCACGGGGACAGATGACTCTGACACGCTTTCGATTGTCGGCATTTTACCGAAGTCCTCGCTTGGGAAGGAAGATTGCCCTGAAACCAATTTCCGAACTGTGAATGTTGTCCACTGCTGCGCTCGCGGCCTCCCGCGACATTTTGCGCCTCGGAAGCGGCCGGTGTATGGAGAGCCGTCCGGTTTATCTTACGTCCTCTTTCGCATGCGCGCGGCCCGGCGGCCGACCGCAGGGCCTGCATGAGCGAAATCCTCCCCGACCATCGTAGCGCCCTGGTTCTTTTCTCGGGAGGTCAGGACAGCGCCACCTGCCTGGCGTGGGCCCTGTCGCGTCATGCCCGGGTCGAGACGGTTGGCTTTGACTATGGCCAGCGGCATGCGGTCGAGCTGGACGCGCGGCTCAGGGTGCGAGAAGGGATGGCCGCCGCCCTGCCAGCGGTCGCCGACCGGCTGGGCCCCGATCACATGGTCGATTTGACCGGTTATGGTCGTCTCACCGAAAGTGCGCTGACCGCCGAGCGCGAGATCGAGATGGGCGCGCGCGGCCTGCCCAGCACCTTCGTGCCGGGCCGAAACCTGATCTTCCTCGTGGCGGCCGCCGCCCTCGCTGATCGTCGCGGGCTCGACGTGCTGGTCGGCGGCATGTGCGAGACTGATTTCTCAGGCTATCCGGACTGTCGCCGCGACACGCTGGACGCCATGCAACAGGCTCTGGCGCTGGGGCTCGACCGGCCGATGCCAATCCTGACTCCGCTGATGGACCTGACCAAGGCAGAGACCTGGGCGCTGGCGCAGCAGCTCGGCGGCGAGGTGCTGGTCCGGCTGATCGTCGAGGACAGTCACACCTGCTACCGCGGCGACCGGTCGGAGCTGCACCCTTGGGGTTATGGCTGCGGGAGCTGCCCGGCCTGCGAACTGCGCGCCGCGGGCTGGGCTGCGTGGGCCGCTCCATGAGCTACGCGGTGAAGGAAACCTTCCTGACGGTGCAGGGCGAGGGCGGTCAGGCTGGTCGGGCGGCGGTGTTCCTGCGCTTCGCCGGCTGTAACCTGTGGAGTGGGCGTGAGGTGGATCGAGCGACGGCCATCTGCAGTTTCTGCGACACGGATTTTGTCGGCGTCGACGGCGACGGTGGCGGGCGTTTCGCCAACGCCGACGCCCTCGCGGACCACGTCGCTGCGCTGTGGACGGGTGGCCCGGAGCACCGGCTCGTGGTGTGTACCGGCGGGGAACCCCTGCTGCAGCTGGACGCGCCCCTGATTGCCGCTCTCAAGGCCCGCAGGTTTGCGATCGCGGTCGAGACGAACGGCACGATCGCGGCTCCGGACGGGATCGACTGGGTCTGCGTCAGCCCCAAGGCCGATGCGCCGCTGGTCCAGACCTCGGGGCAGGAGCTGAAGCTGGTCTATCCCCAGACCCTGGCCCCGCCGGAGCGCTTCGCCGGTCTCGACTTCGAGCGGTACTGGCTGCAGCCGATGGACGGCCCCGACCGGGACGCCGCCACCGACGCCGCCGTCACCTATTGCCTGTCCCACCCGCAGTGGCGCGTCAGCGTCCAGACCCACAAGTACATCGGCGTACGATGATGCCCGTCTTCGAGATCACCAAGCAGGCGACGTTCGACGCCGCCCATCACTTTCCCAGTGAGCCCGAGGGCAGCATCTATCGCCGCCTGCACGGCCATTCCTTCACGGTGGCGGCCACGGTGCGCGCCGAGGTGCTGGACGATGCCCACGGCTGGGTAGCGGATCTGGGGGCGCTGGAGCGCGACCTGAAGGCGGCGGCAGAGACGCTCGACCATGGCCTGCTCAACGATCATCCCGGGCTGGAGCTACCCAGTCTCGAGCACCTGTGCCTGTGGTTCGCCAACCGTTTGCGCGGCAACTGGTCGGGGCTGTGCCGCATCGAGGTCGCGCGCCCGACCATCCACGAGCGCTGCGTGCTGAGCCTCTAACAGTCCCGGCCGCGGCGCTGGTGCTGGTCGCAGCGGCGTTGCTCCCGCTCCCACTCGCGCTGCTCGCGCTCACGACGGGCCCGGGTCTCCTCGTCCGAGGTGGTGACCGCATCGACCCCGGCGCCGATCACGGCCCCGGTCGCCTTGGCGGCACCGCCCATGACGGCACCGGTCGCGCCGACCGCCGCGCCGACGACGCAGCCGGACAGCAGGGGCGCGGCCCCGAGGAGGAGGGCGAGAGCAAGGGTGCGCGAGCGAATCATGAGGGTCTCCTTGATGGGTGCAGGCTGGGTGTTCAGGGATGAACAAGCCCTTGCCGCAGGGGTGTCGGTCCGCGCATCGACAGCGGCGATCGGGGTGCTAGAGTCCGGCGTTCAACTTGGTCGCCGGAGTCTGCGCATGTGCCCCGCTGTTCGCCGCCTGTCCCTGATCGCCGCCCTGATGCTGGGGGTCACGACGCCTGCCCTGGCCCAGTCGCCGTTCGACGCCGGGCGGCTGAACGTCAACATTCGCGAGTTGTCGGACGACGCCTTCCAGGGGCGGGGGATCGGTGGCGTGGCCGAGGACAAGGTGATCGCCTTCATGAGCGAGCGCTTCGCCGCTGCAGGCTTCGAGCCCGGTGGCGTCGATGGCGGCTGGACCCAGCCGGTGGAGCTGGCGCGGTTCGCGGTGGTCGATCCGGTCGCCACCCTTTCCGTCGGGGATTGGAGCCAGCCGCTGCGCCAGGGCGAGGAGGCCGTGATCTCGACCCGCCGTCCGGCCGACAGCGTTAGCCTGGAGAACGCCGAGCTGGTCTTCGTCGGCTATGGCGTCCGCGCGCCCGAGCGGGACTGGGACGACTTCAAGGGCCAGGACATGAGTGGCAAGATCCTTGTGGTGCTGGTCAATGATGCCGACTTCGAACAGCCGGAGCTGGATACCTTCGGCGGCCGGGCCATGACATATTACGGGCGCTGGACCTACAAGTACGAGGAGGCGGCGCGCCAGGGTGCGGCTGGCGTCCTGATCGTCCACGAGACCGCCCCGGCCTCCTACGGCTGGACTACCGTGGCCAACTCCTGGAGCGGGCCGCAGTTCGACATCGTCCGCGCCAGTGCGGAGGACGAACGGGTGCCTCTGGAATCGTGGATCCGGCGCGATGTCGCGGTCGAGCTGTTCCGGCGGGCCGGGCTCGACTTCGAGGCGCTCAAGGTCGCCGCGCGCTCGCGCGACTTCGAGCCTGTGCCGCTGGAGGGGGCCCGGCTCAACGCTCGCTACCGCGTCGAGACCTCGCGCATCCGCACCCATAACATCCTTGCACGCCTGCCCGGGACGACGCATCCGGACGAGACGATCCTCTATACGGCGCACTGGGACCACATCGGTATCGGCCAGCCGGACGCCAGCGGCGATGCCATTTTCAACGGCGCGGTCGACAACGCCTCGGGCACTGCGGCGCTGATCGAGATCGGCCATGCCTTCGCCGCCGGGCCGCGCCCGGAACGGTCTGTGGTGCTGATCGGCTTCACGGCCGAGGAGAGCGGCCTGCTGGGCTCGGAGTACTACGCCGCCAATCCACTGTACCCGCTGGAGACCACCGTGGCTGGTTTCAACATGGATGCCGCCAATGTCTATGGCCGCGTCGACGGGATGAGCGTGACCGGCTACGGCCAGTCGGACCTGGATGACCGGGTCCGTTCGATGGTCGAGGCCCAGGGCCGCCGGCTGCTGCCGGACGGCAACCCGGCGGCCGGTACCTACTTCCGCTCGGATCACTTCCCGCTTGCCAAGCGTGGTGTACCGATGGCCTTCATGCGCGGCGGCGGGGCCTTCCGCGACGCCCCGATCGAGGAGCGCAACGCCCGCCGCGACAGCTATACGGCGGACCGATATCATCAGGCTGGGGATGAGTGGTCGCCGGACTGGGACCTGTCGGGACAGATCGAGGACCTTGAGGTCTACTATGCCGCTGGACGGGCGCTGGCTGACAGCCGCGACTGGCCGGCCTGGCGCGAGACCTCGGAGTTCCGCGTCGCCCGCGAGGCCTCGGCGGCGGCGCGCGACTGACGGCAAGATGAAAAAGAATTTTTAACGCCCCCCCGTTCAGGTATCACGATCTCATCCCGAACGAGGCCTGTCCCGCATGTTCCGTCGCGTCTGCTCCGTCTGCTCCGTCTGCGCCGTGGCGCTGCTGGCCGTGGCCGTCGCCGCGCCGGTCGCCGCCCAGAACTTCTCCGCCGCCCGCCTGTCGGAGGGCGTGCGGATCATAGCCGACGACAGCTTCGAGGGCCGCTATCCGGGCACACCGGGCGAGCGCCTTACGCTGGCGTGGCTGCAGGCGCAGTACGAGCGCCTCGGCCTCGAGCCGGGCGGGCCGGACGGCCAGTGGCTGCAGCCGGTCGACCTGCGCCGCTACACCCCGGTGCGTGACTTCTCAGCGACCTGGGCCGGGCCCGGCGGCACCGGCGGGGCGCTCGTCAAGAGCGAGAGCCTGAACCTGCGTTCGGCAGCCAACGACGGCCGGGCGGAGATCACCGGGGCCGAACTGGTGTTCGCCGGCTATGGCATCGTCGCGTCGGAGCGGGGCTGGGACGACTACAAGGACGTCGATGTCCGCGGGAAGATCGTCGTCGTCCTGCCCGGCGAACCGGACGGGGCGCTGTTCAACGGCGAGTATCCGACGCTCTATGACGCTGGCTGGTGGAAGGTGCGGGAAGCGGCCGCCCGCGGTGCGATCGGCGTCATCATGCTGCAGCCGCAGCTGGCCGAAGCGCGCTTCGCCGACGCCCAGCGTACCTTCCAGCCGGGCGGCCCCGACCTCGAGCTGACCGCCAACCTGCACCGCGAGGCGGCGGCGAGCCTGTTCGCTGCGGCCGGGCTCGACCTCGAGGTTCTGACCGCCGCCGCGGCGGGCGGCGGCGATTTCCGCGCTACGCCCCTGACCGGCGTGACCCTGTCCGCCTCGGCGGAAGAGGCGGTCAATGTGCTGCGGACCTACAACCTGCTGGCCCGCATCCCCGGCACGCAGCGGCCGGACGAGACCATCATCTTCTCGGCACACTGGGACCATGTTGGCATCGACAACCATGGCCGCCAGACCGTGCCGGAAGGCGAGGATCGCATCTGGAACGGGGCCTGGGACAACGCCACCGGCACCGTGGGTCTCGTCGAGATCGCGCGGGAGCTCAAGGCCGCCGGTCCGGCCGAGCGCAGCTTTATCTTCGCGCACATGGCGGCCGAGGAGATGGGGCTGCTGGGTGCCTGGGCCTATGTCGCCGATCCGGTCTACCCGGTCGAGACGACGGTGGCCGACCTGAACATCGACATGCTGCCCCTCTCGCCGCCGACCCGCGACCTGCCGATCTTCGGCTTCGGCCAGAACGAGCTGGAGGACGATCTGGCGCGCCTGGCCGAGGCCGAAGGCCGCTATGTCACCGACGACGGCCAGCCGGAGGAGGGCTTTTTCTATCGCTCCGACCATCTGCCGTTCGCCGTGGCCGGCGTCCCGACGCTGATGCCGTGGCACGGGACGGACCTGGACGAGGGCGGCAAGGTCGTCGGCGAACCCGCCTATCGCGTTATGTGGGAGGAGCGCTACCACCAGGCCGCAGACGAATGGTCCGAGGACCTGGATTTTTCCTCGGCGGTCGAGACCCTCACCTTGATGTATCGGCTGGCCCGGGACCTCGCCAACAGCGATCGCTGGCCCGGCTGGAAGCCGAACAGCGAGTTCGGTGCTATCCGCGCCCGCACGACCTCAGCTCGTCAGTAGTGCAGCTTCGGCCGCTCAGCGCCGCCGACGGCCCGGCCGTGCAGGGGAGCTATCCCGGCGCGGTCGAGGTCACGGGCGCGACCCGCTGGCTGTTCCTGTCCGGCCAGATTCCGGCCGATGCGACCGGGGTCGTGCCGACAGATTTCGAGGGTCAGTGCGTGCGGGCCTGGGCCAATGTCGAGGCCCAGCTGGCGGCCGCCGGCATGACGCTGGACAACCTGGTCAAGGTCACCACCTACCTCGCCGACCGCGCCGACGCCGGGGTCAACCGCGCCGTGCGTCTGCGGGTACTGGACGGGCGTCAGCCGGCCCTGACCGTGATCATCACCGACCTGTTCGAACCCGGCTGGCGCGTGGAGATCGAGGCCGTTGCGGCGGTCTGACCCCCGTCAGTTGTTGAACAGGAAGTGCATCACATCGCCGTCCTTGACGACGTAGGCCTTGCCCTCGGCACGAAGCTTGCCGGCCTCGCGGGCCCCTGCCTCGCCCTTAAGTGCGACATAGTCGTCGTAGGCCACGGTCTCGGCGCGGATGAAGCCCTTCTCGAAGTCCGAGTGGATCACGCCCGCCGCCTGGGGCGCGGTGGCCCCGACCGGGATGGTCCAGGCGCGCGCCTCCTTGGGGCCGACGGTGAAATAGGTCTGCAGGCCCAGCAGTTTGTAGGCCTCGTGGATCAGCCGGTTCAGGCCCGGCTCGGTCAGGTCCAGCGTCTCGAGGAATTCGGTGCGCTCCTCCGGATCGAGCAGGGCGATCTCGGACTCGATGCGGGCCGAGATGACCACCGAGTTGGCGTTGTCGGTGCGGGCGCGCGCAGCCACCTTCTGCGACAAGGCGTTGCCGGTGGCGGCCGAGCCCTCGTCGACATTGCAGACATAGAGGGCGGGCAAGGCGGTCAGCAGCTGCAGCATGCGCCAGCCCTTCTCGTCCTCCTTCGACACCTCGGCGACGCGGGCCGGACGACCGGCGCGCAGCGGCTCCAGGGCGAGGTTGATCAGGCGCAGGGTCGTGGCGGCGTCCTTGTCGCCGCCCTTGGCCTTCTTCTCGACGTTCGACACCCGCCGTTCGAGGCTCTCGAGGTCGGCCAGCATCAGCTCGGTCTCGATGATCTCGAGGTCGGAGATCGGGTCGATCCGGCCCTCGACGTGGGTGATGTCGTCGTCCTCGAAGCAGCGGGCGACGAAGGCCACCGCGTCACAGTCGCGGATGTTGGCGAGGAACTGGTTGCCGAGACCCTCGCCCTTGGACGCGCCGCGCACCAGACCGGCGACGTCGACGAAGTTGATGCGGGCCGGGATGATCTCCTTCGAGCCGGCGATGGCGGCCAGCGCGTCCAGCCGCGGCTCGGGCACGGCCACGTCGCCGACGTTCGGCTCGATGGTGCAGAACGGATAGTTGGCCGCCTGGGCCGCCGCCGTCTGGGTCAGGGCGTTGAACAGTGTGGACTTGCCGACGTTCGGCAGGCCGACGATCGCGACTTTCAGGGCCATGACTCTTCAGGGCTGGAGGTGAAGGGCTGGCCTTTAGCCGGTCGCGATCGCTTTGTCAGGCTCAGTGCGCGGAATGGCTGGCCGGGCTCGCCGCCGGCTGGGCGATCACCACATTGACCTCGTAGGGCACCGCCTGCTCGAACGTCAGGCTCATGGACAGCCGCTCGCCCTCGGCCAGCGGCTGGGTCAGGCCCAGCAGCATGATGTGGTTGCCGCCCGGCTTGAGCTGCACGGCCTCGCCCGCCGGCAGGGGCAGGCCGTCCGGCAGTTCGGCCATGCGCATCATGCCGTCTGTGGTGGTCATCTCATGGATCTCGACCCGTTCAGCACCGGCAAAGGCGGCCGACACCAGTCGGTCGTTCCGGCTGGCGGTCAGGGTCATGTAGCAGCCGGTGACGGCGCGCCCTGCCTGGGTCGGGCGGCAGAAGGCGTCGGTCACCTCGACCACGGCGGGGGCCTCGGCGGCGGGCTGGCCGCAGGCCGAGACGGCGAGAGCCAGGCCCAGCGGGGCGAGGACGGCGGCGGGACGAGACAGTCGGATCATTGTGATCTCCATCATCAGGCGGCGGCAGGACGGCGGACCAGACGCCACAGGCGGTCCACTGCGACCGCCGCCAGCAGGCTGAGGCCGGTGAGAGGGTAGAGGATGGCCAGCGGCAGGACGATGCCCAGCACCGCGGCGCGTGCGCGCGGTCCGGGCGGGGCCACGGGGGCGGCGAGCCGGCCCGTCGGCCGACGCTTCCACCACATCACCATGGCGCTGATCCCCATCATCCAGACGGCGAGGCAGGCCAGCAGCATGACGATGCGATTGATCGTCCCGTACTGGGTGCCCTGGTGGGTGAAGATGGACCACTCGAACATCCGCGCCGCCCAGCCGTACTGCTCGTAGCGGATGTCGCCGAGCAGCCGCCCGGTCCCGTCGGTGTAGAGGGTGCGACTGTCCTCGACGCGGGTGTTGCGCGCCGCCACCGACACCGCCTCGTCCGGCCGTGACGGCAGGTTGACGGTGAAGGGGGCGGCGACCTGGCGGGCGGCTGCGGTGGCCAGCACGGCGTCGAGGTCGAGCCGCGACTCCGGGGCGGACAGCACCGAGCCCTGCATGGTCCAGCCGAGCCCCTCGGGGGTCGGGGCGTGGTGGGCATGCTCCCAGTTCTGGGCCGCCGGGGCGGGCGGACGGCCGAGGCCGGCGGCGCGCAGGGTTCCCATCACCTGGTCGCCCCAGACCGCCGACCACAGCATCCCGGTGGCGGCGAGGAAGACGATCACTCCGCCGGCGAAGATGCCGGTCACGGCGTGCAGGTCGCGCCAGAAGGGGCGACGCGCGGGGTCGCGGGTGCTGAGCGAGACGACCCCGCCCTTGCGCCCGCGCGGCCACCACAGGAACACGCCGGTGGCCACCAGGATGATGGCCCAGCCGGCGACGATCTCGATCACGACGTTCAGGCCGCCGCCGAAGATCTCCAGACTGTGGATGCGCTTGAAGGTGTCGGACAGCGGGGCCCCGGCGACGCCGGAGACCTGGCCGTCGTACGGGTTCACGAAGACGGCGCGCCGGGAGCCGTCCTCCGGCTGGACCACGACCTGGACCGCGCGATCCGGGCGGTCCGGCACCCGGACCGCGACCGGCTGGCCGTCGGCGGCGACTCGGGCGGCGGCGACCCAGCGATCCGCCGAGACCCTTTCGGGTCCCGGCGTCACGACGTTGAGCGGCCGCGCGGCGAGGTCGTCGATCTCGCTGGCGAACAGATAGAGCCCGCCCGTGAGGGCCAGCATCATCAGGAACGGCAGCACGAGCAGACCGGCATAGAAGTGCCAGCGCCAGACGACGCGGTAAGCCCCGGACAGGGGCGCATTGGTCGCGCCCGACATCACCAGGCCTTCCGCACGCCGATGAAGGCCGAGGTGCCCTCACCGGGCCAGAACACGGCTGTCGAGGCCACGCGGGCGTCGGTCACCGCATTGAAGTTCGAGACGTAGCGCTCATCCAGGATGTTGCGCGCGTCGACGAACACGCTGGTGTTGTTGTTGAAGCGCCAGCCGAGGTTCAGGTTGACGATCGCATAGCCCGGGGCCTTGAGGGTGTTGGCGTAGTCGACCCAAGTGTCGGACGGGGTCCACTCCACCTGCGGGGCGATGAACCAGCCCGAGGGGTTGGTATAGCGCAGCTCGGCCCGGTACAGGTGCGGCGGCACCAGCGGCAGGTCATTGTCGCCATAGACCCGGTCGCCGTCGAAGAAGAAGTCCGAGTACGTCCAGGTCTGGCGCAGGCGCCAGGCGGGGGCGAAGCGCCAGTCGAGGGCCGCCTCGACGCCCTGGTGCACGGTCGGGCCGGCGTTGAAGGTCGCCGCCGGAATGCCGAGCGCCGGATTGACCACGAAGGTCAGCAGCTCGTTGTCCAGCTCCGCGCGATAGACGGTGGCGTCCCACGAGAAGGCGGCGGTGCGGCCGCGCAGGCCGGCCTCCCAGGTCCAGGCTTCCTGGGCCTCGACCGGCACAAATCCGCCCACGGTCGGCGACAGGGCCCCGAAGTTCGGCGGCTCCACCGAGCGGGTGACGTTAGCATAGACCTGGTTGCCGCCGTCGTCTTCCCAGAGCAGGCCGAGGCGCGGCGCGAACCAGTCGAAGTCGGTGTTCAGGGTCTGGGTGAAGCTGCTGGCGACGCCCGGTAGGGCGAAGCGCTCGAAGTCGCGCTCGGCCCGGCCCCAGGCCCCGCCGGCGACCAGGGCCAGCCGGTCGGTAACGAACAGGCGGCCCTCGGCGAAGACGTCGAGCGCCCGGGCGTTCTGGCGCGCGCTGGCGGTGCGGGTGCCGCTCGAGCCGCGCACATTGACAAACTGCTGGGCGTCAAGGTCGCCGGACCGGTACCACAGGCCGCCGAAGGCGTCGGCGCGCTTGCCGAACAGCTGACCTTCCCAGTCCAGCCGGCCGAACGCGCCGTAGTTGCGGCTCTCCTGGTCGATGACCTGGAAGATCGGGTGGTGCAGGTCCTTCCAGGTGCCGTACAATGCGCCCTCGAACAGCAGACTTGGCGTCAGCCGCCAGCGGGTCGAGACGGTGGTCCGCACCGAGGCGTAGTCGCGCTGGTACTGGTTCGCCAGATTGACCGCCGTGGCCATCACCGGCGTGTTCAGCGCCTGGGTCAGGGTCAGGGCCCCGGGGATGTCCTGGTGGATGTAGGCCCCCTGGACGATCAGCCGGACCTCGCGGTCCTCGCCGAGGCTGCGGCCGAGGTTCAGGGTGATGTACTGCTGCTGGCCTTCGGAGTACTGGCGCCAGCCGTCAGACGTCACGCCGGTGACGCCGATGAACCCGTCCCAGTCGCCCCGCACGCCGGACAGCTCGGCATGGGCGCGGGCGGTGCGCCAGGACCCGTAATCGACGCGCAGGCTGGCGGTTTCGCCGGTGGTCCGGCCGTTCGGCGTCACGAGATTGACCGCGCCGCCCAGCAGCGCCCCGCCGAAGCGCAGGGCGTTGCCGCCCTTGTAGACCTCGGTGTAGCGGGCCAGCAGCGGGTCGACCATCTGGACATCGCCGAAGCCGTCGGCCTCGTTGAACGGGATCCCGTCCTGCGACACGAACAGGCCGCGCAGGTGGTTGGCGTTGCCGAGGCCCGAACCGCGGATGGCGATGCGCACGTCGCCGCCCCACTTCTTCTGGGCGAACACCCCCGGCACATCCCGCAGGACGTCGGCGATGTTCGGCGCATAGCGGCTTTCGAGGCTTTCGGCGGAGACCACGGCGACGGCCCCAGGGGTGCGCGACAGGCGGGCGCGGGCCTCGGCCACGACCGCCGGGTCCTCGGGATCGGGGCGGCCCGTGACGATGACGCTGTCGACCGTGGTGACGCGGACATCGGCGTCGATGTCCGCGTCCTGGGCGTGAGCGAAAGCGGGCGCCGACAGGGCGGCGAGCAGCGCCAGCGGCGCCGCGGAAAGACGGAGGTTCATCAATGAAGGTCCTGAAATCAGAGTCGGTCTTGCGCGCGCAGGCAAGGCCCGGCGCGCGGTGAGATGAGGTCTGGCTTCAGGCGAGGGGCGGCGCGGTGGACGGCGGCCGCGGCGGGGCGCGGGCCGGAGGCGACGGGGCGGCATGTACCGGCGGGGCGAAGGTCTGCGGGCGGACGACGGGCGGCGGTGCCGGCGTGACCGGCGGGGGCGGCGGCAGGGCGGTCTGGGCCGCGAGAACACATGCGGCGCAGCCCAGCGCCTCGAGGTCTTCCGGACTGCGCTCGCCGTTCGGGCCGACCTGGATCAGGCGCGGCCCCTCGGCGGAGCAGAGCAGGATTGGCCGGTCAGGACGAACCGAGGCCGAGACCGCCGAGGGCAGCAGGGCACCGAACACGACCGCGAAGGTCGCGGCGAGGTACGCCAGCGCACGCAACATCGGCAGGGGACGGACGGCAGCCTTCACGCGAGGCTCTCCTAGTCGGGTCTGCCGCCCGACACAATGGCTCCGCCGCCGCAGGTGCTGCCCCTCGGCTCAGTCTTCGCCGCGCGCGGCCTGGCGCGGGCTGAACTTGGGTGCCGGGGCGAGGCGGAGCACCTCGGCCTGGTAGCGGTCGTCATCACCGGCCAGGGCGAAGGGCAGGGCGTCAGCGCAGGCGTCGAGCAGCGCTTCGAGCCAGGGTTGCTCCGCCTTGTGGAAGTCGGACAGGACGTGGCTCTGTACCAGATGCTTCTCGCCCGGGTGTCCGATTCCCATGCGCGCCCGGCGGAAGTCCGGACCGAGCTGGCTGATCAGGGAACGGACGCCGTTCTGGCCCGCCGCGCCGCCGCCGGTCTTCATGCGGAAGCGGCCGGGCGCGAGGTCGATCTCGTCGTGGAACACGATGATCTGGCCGGGCGGCGTCTTGTAGAAGCGCGCCGCCTCGCCGACGGCCCGGCCGCTCTCGTTCATGTAGGTCTGGGGCTTCAGCAGCAGCACGCGGATGGGCCCGGCAGAGGTGGGAACCTCACCCTCGCGGATCACCGACTGGAACTTGGCCCGCTCGGGACCGAACCGCCAGCGGTCGGCGATGCGGTCGGCGGCCATGAAGCCGATGTTGTGCCGGTGCTTCTCGTACTTCGCCCCGGGGTTGCCGAGGCCGGCGATGATGATCATGCGACTGCTCCGTCGGAACCCGGGACGCCGAACAGAAAAACCCCGCCGCGGCTGACCGGGGCGGGGCTGAATTCCCTGAACGGGGAGCGTCAGCCCTCCGCGCCGGCCTCCGCCTGGGCCTCGTCTGCCGCGGCCGACTGGGCTGCCGACGACACCCTGATGGTGGCGATCACGAAGTCGCGGTCGGTGATGGTCGGGCGGGCACCTTCCGGCAGGGCCACGTCCGAGATGCGCAGCGTGTCGCCCAGCTGACGATTGGTCAGGTCAATAACCAGCTCCTCGGGGATGCGGTCGGCCTGCACGAGGATCTCGACCTCGTGGCGGACGATTTCCAGCGAGCCGCCCTGACGGTTGAACGGAGCGGACTCGAGGTTCCGGAAGTGGACCGGAATGGCGATCTTGACCGGCGCGTGCTCATCGACACGCATCAGGTCGAAGTGCATCGGACGGTCCGACACAGGGTCGAACTGCACGTCCTTGGCGATGACCGGCTGGGTCTCGTCGCCATACTTCAGGGTCACCAGGTGGCCCAGCAACTTGCCGGTGTAGAGGGACTTGCGGAAGTCCTTCTCGTTGACGGAGATCGCCACCGGGGCCTTGTCGCCACCGTACAGGATGCCCGGCACGGCACCGGCGCGACGGGCGGCGCGGGCCCCGCCGGTGCCCACGCCCGAGCGGACGTCGACGTTCAGGATGATCTCGGCCATCTGGCTGCCTCAACAACGAAACCGCCGCGCCTGGCTGTCGCCGCGCGGCGGGGGTTCACGCCCCGGAAATCAAGAGCGCGCGCTATTACACGCTTCGCCCGGACCGCGCAACAGGGGCGCATGGGAGGGCCACGCCCGGGGGTCAGCCCCGGGCGCAGGCGTCAGGCCGTCCGGCGTCAGTCAGCCAACGCCGAAGCGACGGCGTCCGTCGAGGCGGCGGCGGCTTCCGCGGCGACCGCCGGCGTTTCGGCGGCGAGCACCGGAGCGCTCTGCCCGGGCCCGGGGCCGACGTTCTGGGCCGTGCATGCCGCCAGGTCGCCGACGATGTGCCGGCCGAGGCAGAACATGTCCTCGTAGCTGGGCCGCGACGCGGCGAGGCACTGGAACAGCATCAACTTGGACATGCTCAGGCAGAACTCGCTGTTGCTCTCCACCGCGAGGGCCTCGGTATAGGTGCGATAGTCGTCGCCTCCGGCCCCGAGGGCGGCCAGGGCGGCGATGGCCAGGGAGTTGACGATGGCCGGTGTGTAGGGCGGGGGCAGGGCGGTCCCGTCCAGCGTCAGGCCCTCGCCGCTGTGGGCCGCGGCGAACAGCATGGCGGCTTCCTCTGCCGGGGGCAGCATGGGCTGCAGCGAGAGCGCCTTGGCGGTCTCCAGACGCTCCTCGCGATTGGTCAGGTGCTGCACGGCCCAGCGTCGGCGCGGATCGCGGCGCTCCTGGATGGTGTAGGCGTCCTCCTGGACGGCGGCGGCGATCGCCCCGAGGCTGGTCGCGTCCCGACCGATGCGGGCCGAGATCAGGCCGGCCGCATCCGCGGCCCCCGGAAGGGACGCGGCATAGGCCGGATTGCGGATGATGCTGTCCACGATCTCGCGGCGCTGGGCAGGATCGACGGCGTACTCCCGCACGCCGGCGACGAAGCCGTCCGACTGCAGGGCGAGGATGGCACCATAGGCGATCATGCCGCGCGACAGCTGGGCCGGGTCGTAGGCGGACCCCCTGCGGATCGCAGCCTGGATGGCTGCTGCGTCCTGGAAACCGCCCGCCTGGATGGCACCCACGTCGCGCACAAAGGCGACATAGACGGCGGCGGCGTCAGCTATGCCCTGGTTGAGGGTGACCGGCGGGGGCGGCGGGGGCGGCGGGGGTGCCGGTTCCGGCACCGGCAGTTCGGGCGTGGAGCAGGCCGCCAGTAGGGCCGCCACGGAGATCGCGATCAGGGTCGGACGCAACCCCTTGGAGAAAACCAGGGCCATCGGATGTCCCGCTAAGCAAAAAGCCGGACCGGCCTGCCCGGTCCCCGATTGGCCTTATACCGCCATGCATCGGCTTTTCCGACCGTTAATCGAACAGCTTGGAGACGGATTCCTCGTTAGCGATGCGGCGGATGGCCTCGCCGATCAGCGGTGCCACCGAGACCGAGCGGATCTTCCCGCAGCTCGTGACCTCGAGCGGCTGCTCGATAGAGTCGGTAATGACCAGCTCGCGCAGGGGGCCGTCGGTGATGCGCTGAACCGCCGGGCCGGACAGGACCCCATGGCTGATATAGGCCGAGACCTCGGTCGCCCCCTGGTCGATCAGGGCCTTGGCCGCATTGACCAGGGTGCCGCCCGAATCGACGATGTCGTCGAACAGGATGCAGCGACGGCCCTCAACGTCGCCGATGATGTTCATCACCTCGCTCTCGCCGGCCTTGGGGCGGCGCTTGTCGACAATGGCGAGATCGACGTCGAGGCGGCTGGCGAGCGCGCGGGCCCGCACCACGCCGCCGACGTCCGGCGATACAATCATCAGGTCGTCGCCGCCTGCGTAGCGGTCGCGCACGTCCAGGGCCAGCACGGGGATGGCCACCAGGTTGTCGGTCGGAATGTCGAAGAAGCCCTGGATCTGGCCGGCATGCAGGTCCATCGTCAGGACGCGGTCGGCACCGGCGCGGGTGATCAGGTTGGCCACCAGCTTGGCTGAGATCGGCGTACGGCCACCGGTCTTCCGGTCCTGCCGGGCGTAGCCGAAGTAGGGCATGACCGCCGTGATCCGGCGCGCCGAGGCTCGCACCAGGGCGTCGGTCAGGATCAGCAGCTCCATCAGGTTGTCATTGGCCGGATAGCTGGTCGACTGGATGACGAAGACATCCTCCCCGCGGACATTCTCCTCGATCACGGCGAACACTTCGTTGTCGGCGAAGCGCTTCACCTGGGTCCGGGTCAGCGGCAGGTCGAGGTGCCCGGCGATGGCGGTGGCGAGCGAGCGGTTGGCGTTGCCCGAGATCAGCTTCATCGCCGCGTCATCCTTTCGCCCTCATCGGACTGTCAGTGGCAGCCGCGCCTTACAGCAGCGCAGTCGCGTCCATCAAGGGCGCGGCGGCGTCTCCGGCGTTGGCGCAGCCGCCGGGCCGGTGCTAGACAGTGAAGCAGATCTCCACAAAGAGGCCGCCTTGTACGTGCAGTCGAAGTCCTCCGTCCTGACCGCGTTCGCTGGTCCCGCCCGGATCGTGGCGCTCTGTGCGGTCGCCGCGCTCGCCCTTTCCGCCTGCGCAGGTCGGCCCGACCGCCCGCGCCTGGCCTATGAGGAGCGGCCGGTCGAGGCGCTCTACAATACCGGCTACCAGCGCCTCGAGCAGCGGCGCTGGCGCGATGCGGTGGATTATTTCCAGGAGGTCGAGCGTCAGCATCCGTACTCCGAGTGGGCGCGTCGGTCGATTCTCATGCAGGTGCACGCCTACTACGAGGCGGGCGACTACACCGACGCGATCGCTGCCGCCGAGCGCTTCATCCAGCTTTTCCCGGGCAATCCCTCGGCGGCCTACGCCTTCTACATGCGGGCGGTTTGCAATTTCGAGCAGATCGTCGATGTGGGTCGCGACCAGGCCTATGCCCAGAACGCCCTCGCCGGACTGCGCGACGTGGCGCGACGCTACCCTGGCTCGCCCTACGCTCGTGACGCCTTGGTCAAGATCGACATGGTCAACGACCAGCTGGCCGGCAAGGAAATGGAGATCGGCCGCTACTATCAGCGGGCCAGCCAGCCGCTGGCGGCGATCAATCGCTACAAGGCGGTGATCGACAACCCCGATTTCCAGCGTACCTCTCACACTCCGGAGGCGCTGTACCGCCTCGTCGAGGTCTATCTGCAGCTCGGCCTGCGTGACGAGGCCATCCGCAACGGTGCCGTGCTCGGCTACAACTATCCGGGCAACCGCTGGTACCAGGACGCTTATGTCCTGCTGACCAATGAGGGGGCCCGCCCCGAGGTCGAGCCTGGAGGCGCGCGCGAGGGCTGGCTGCGGCGCCTGATTCCCGGCTGACCGTCTCCGCCGGACGCGAATCCGGCTAGAGCCCGATGATGCTGACGAGCCTGTCCATCCGCGACGTTGTGCTGGTCGACGCCCTCGACCTCGAGGTCGGGGAGGGGTTGACCGTGCTGACCGGCGAGACCGGAGCCGGCAAGTCGATCATCCTGGACGCCCTCGGGTTGGCGCTGGGCGGTCGCGCCGAGGCTGGCCTGGTGCGTCACGGGGCCCGGCAGGCCATGGCCGCCGCCGAGTTTGCGCCGCCCGAAGACGCCGAGCTGTTGGCCCTGCTGGCCGAGCGCGGCCTTGAGGTCGAGCGTGGCGAACCCCTGATCCTGCGCCGTGTGTTGGGCAGTGACGGCCGTAGTCGCGCCTTTGTCAACGACCAGCCGACCGGCGTCGGGGTGCTGCGCGAGATCGGCGCGCGCCTCGTCGAGGTGCACGGCCAGCACGAGACCGTCGGTCTGCTCGACTGGCGCACCCACCGCGCCCTGCTCGACGCCTATGGTGGTCACGGACCCCATCTGGCGGCGGTTGCGGCGCATGCAGAGGGGCTCAAGGCGGCCGAGGCCCGGCTCGAGTCCCTGCGGGCCGAGGCGCGGAACGCCGCCGTCCGGGCCGTGGAGCTGGACGAGGCCCTGGCGGACCTGGACGCCCTCGATCCACGTCCGGGGGAAGAAACGGTGCTGGCCGGTGAGCGGGCGATGCTTGGTGCGGCCGAGAAGGCGCTGGGGGATCTGGCGTCGGCGCGCGAGAGTCTCGGCGGCGACAAGCTGAACCAGCGGTTGGCGGCGGCGCTGCGAGCGGTCGAACATGCCCGGCAGCGGGCGGCCCAGGCCGGAGTTGAGGCCGGGCACCCGGTCTTCTCCCGTCTCGACGTGGCGGCCGAGGCCATCGACCGAACCCTGGTAGAGGCGATTGAGGCGGTGGCTGCGGTCGACATCGCCGCCGAGGCCTTCGATTTCGAGTCGGGGCGCCTCGAGAAGGCCGAGGAGCGGCTGTTTGCCCTGCGCGCCGCAGCGCGCAAGCTGCAGACCACTGTGGAGCATTTGCCGTTGCTGCGCATTCGCCTGCGCGACCAGCTGCGGCTGATCGAGGACGGGGCCGACGCCCTTGTCGTCGCCGAACGGGAGGTGGCCGAGGCACGGGAGAGCTATGATGCCGTGGCCCTGCTGCTGACCGGCGCCCGCGAGGCGGCGGCGGCGCGTCTGACCGAGGCTGTACTGACCGAGCTCGGGCCGCTGCGGCTGGAGAAGGCCCGCTTCCGGGTTCGGCTGGAGGGCCAGCCCGAGGACCGGCGCGGGCCTCTGGGCCGCGAGACGGTGCGGTTCGAGGTGGCCACCAACGCCGGTGCTGTCTTCGGTCCGCTGGACGCCATCGCTTCGGGCGGCGAACTGGCCCGATTCGCCCTGGCCATGAAGGCGGCGCTGGCCAGTCGCGAGCACCAGCGCCAGCCGGTGATGATCTTCGACGAGGTCGATCAGGGGGTGGGCGGGGCCGTGGCCGAGGCAGTGGGCCTGCGACTGCGCCGGCTGGCCTCGGGCACCCAGGTGCTGGTCGTGACGCACAGCCCGCAGGTGGCGGCGCGCGGACATGTACACTGGAAGGTGCGCAAGGGGGATCGCGACGGTTTCACCGTCACCACGGTGGACGCCCTCGACGACCGCCGACGGCTGGAGGAGGTGGCTCGTATGCTGGCCGGGGCCGAGATCACAGACGCGGCGCGCGCCGCCGCCCGGGAGCTTCTCAGCTAGTCGGGTCTGGCCGCCGCCCTTCGCTGAAGTGGTCCGGCGTCGAATATGGAAAGGGCCTCCCGGGGTGTCCCGGGAGGCCCTGTTCATTTCAGATCAGATCCGCGCGATCAGGCGAGGATCCTGGCGACGACCCCTGCTCCAACCGTGCGGCCGCCTTCACGGATGGCGAAGCGGAGCTTCTCTTCCATGGCGATCGGGGTGATCAGCTCGACTTCCAGCTCGGCGT
>JAPZRF010000045.1 GCA_027531145.1 Brevundimonas sp.
CCTTCGGGAGAACAATCGGGCGGAGAACTCGCATCTCCCGATCCGACGACGAGAACGGCAACAGCAGGGTTTCAAATCCCAAGCCTCAGCTCAGAGATTCCTCACAACCCACGCGGCGATCTACAACACCTTCAACATCCAGCGTCATCTGATCAGCAGACCCACACTTCGCCGCTTCCGCTCCGAAGCCGACGCTGCATGGTCAGCCGCGGTCGCCTGATTTCAGCAGGGCAGGGCGCTTCTCAACCCGGCACAGTTATCCTGACAGCGCCTGAGGAACCCCTGCGCCAGATAGGCGGCGAGCGAACCCGGGCCTGAGACGATCCTTTCGCGCACCGCCTGCAACCCTTTCCAGCCCAGGCTGCTCAAGCCTGCGATCAGCAGGGCCGCGCCGCCTGCCAGCATCAGAATGGCTTGAAGCCGCTGAAGCGAGGCCTGGAGGGCGGCAGCGCCCAGGACGGCCAGGGCCGCGACGCCGACGTCGGCGAGGGCGGCGCCCAGTCCGGTTGCGAGGGCGCCGGCGCGGTCGTCGGAGAGCGAGCGGCGGATCGCGAGCAGGGCGACCGGTCCGACCGGCGCCGATACCAACAGGCCGACGCCCAGCCCGACGCCCAGGGACGCGAGAGCCTCGATCACGAGCAGGCGGCGTCCGTCGTCATCGTGGCGCGCGCCCCGAGGCCAGGCGTCGCGAGCCACGGCTGAAATCGTTGAAGCGGACCGTCGCCGGGTCGAACAGCCAGGCCAGAAGCGCTAAGATGAATGTGGAAACGATGCAGAGGGCGACGTAGCTCTGCCAATAGACGGCGAGGGCGGCGACGGTGTCGCTGTAGCGCATGACGACGAAGCCCGCCGCCACCAGGCCGACGACGACGACCGCCCCCAGCCACGCCAGATTTTGGCGCCCGTGCTTGAACATCAGCCCGCCCAGAAGCGCCAGATATCCGATGATGAAGACGATGCCGATGGTCAGGTCGTTGAGATAGTTGTCGGGCCTCATCACGCACTGGCTGAGGTCCGGGCAATAGTAGCGCGCCTTTGTCGCCACCGTGATCATACGGAAGGGCACCCAGAACATCAGGGAGATGAAGGCGTAGGTGAGCCAGAGGTAGGCGTCCTCGCTGGGCAGTTTGAGGATCGCCTGATCCCTTCGACGCTTGATCTGAACCGCCACGAAGAAGATCGCCATCGAGATGCCGAGCGTCCCAAGCAGGATCAGCACCGTGAACGAGACGACATAGCTGTAGAAGGTCAGCGAGAAGGGCACGGCGTTCCGACCCATGTTCGCCGACAACATGGTCTCTACGAACTGGCGTTGGACCCGCGCCCGGTCCGCGGCGACGGCCTCGCTCGCCGGCAGATCCTTGGTCAGATAGAAGAAGGCGTTGGGCCAGCATTTGTCGGTCAGCCAGACCGGAGCCGGTTCGACGCTGTCGTCATACGACCGCAGGGCGGCTCCGTCCGCGTCGTACCGGACGACGCCTGCGAGACGGGGATCGGCTGGCCGCGCGGACAGCGGAGCCATCCGGCCGGTCGGGGGACAGGTCGTCCCGGCGAAGACCGGGTGAACCGTCCACGGCGCCTGGTGCACTGTCTGGATTTCGATCGCCAGGGCGAGGATGGCGACGAAGACGCCCAGGACGAGGGGAAGGGTATACTTCACGCGATCGGTCAATCTGTCCGCGTTCATGATGCCTTCGATCAGGATGCGGAACGGTCGATAGAGGGCCCGCATCGCGAACGGCAGGAAGAAGATCGGCCAGATGAAAAGGCCGGACCAGACAGTCGCCATGCCGATCCAGGCGTCCAGGCCGTATTCCGCGATCCCTAGGGAATGAGGCACGATCGTCGTCGCCAGATAGGCCAGCACGGAGACGATCCAGTAGCCCGTCAGCCAGCGTGGCCCCATGCGACGCTCGGACGAAACGCGGTTGATCGCGGGACCGAACACCGCCTGGATGTCGGACGCGGCGGCGTCGGAGGTCAGCGGCCGGCCGTTCTGGTAGTGAAGGATGCGGATCGCCTCCGGCAGATCCTCGGGCTCGGGCCAGGCGGCACCGTCCAGGATGATCGGGACGATCTCCTTCTCCAGGTCTAGCGCGGCCTTGATTTCTTGCTGGACGACGTCCCGCTCGCCGGCGGCTTCACGCTCCTGCGCGAGCGTCAGCCAATCCGCGCCGAGCAAGGGGATGAACAGGTCCCGATCCCGGACCTCACGAAACAGTCGGGCGTGATAGTCGTCGCCGGGGGTGATGTCCCGATCGATGAAGACATCGACGCCCATAGCCGTCAGCGCCTCGACCAGCCGGTCGATGAAGTTCGTCTCGACGTTGTAGGCTTCCTTTCTCCGGTAGGAGATGAAGGCCGAGACCGTCCTAGGCATCTTTGGTTCCCCAGCGAACGGCCATTGTTCGTCGGCCGTCGTTGTGTGACGCTAGACGAGCTAGGCAGGAGGCGCCAAGCCTAAGGTTGAATTCGGGTGAGAAGGCCTGGCGACCATGCGCGATAGGCCGCCGCGAGGGCGATACGGTCTTGGTCGAACTGGCGTGAGATACGGTCGTGGTATTCGGCCGCAGCTGCGGCCGCGTCGATCTCGCCGTCCCGAACCTTTGTGAACAGCCAGGCGGCGAGGATCCCGCTCATCATCGCCTTGAGCACCCCCTTCCCCGCCAGGGGATCGAGCATGCAGGCCGCGTCGCCGACCAGCCACCAGCCGGGTCCCGCGGTCCGTTCCTGGATACGCCAGCTGACGTCGCGGGCGCGAACGCCGGCGTTCGGCCGGTCCAGAGACGTCGTCATCGCGCACAGGGACACGGTCCGCTCGTCGATAGGCGCGCGCCAGAGCCAACCGTCGTCCTTCAAAGTCAGGACTGGGTCGGTCGGCGCCGCCCCGTCCGCCGGTTCGGCCCACCATCGGGACAGCAGGGGGCGGGACCAGGCGACGGATTGCAGGCCGAGGCGACGGGCCAGCCAGCGGTTGGTCCCGCTGGCGTCGACCAGGGTTCCCGCCGAAAGCACAGTCCGGTCCGACAGCGACAGCCGCACGCCGTCGTGATCGAAGATCGCGTCCCGGACGCTGGCGGGCGCCCGGAGAGACACGCCCAGCGCCTTCGCCCGGTCGGCCAGCAGGCCGTCAAGCGCGGTGCCCGGTGCCTGGAACCCCAGCCAGGGTCCGTCGTCATCCGCGCCATAAGGCTCCAGCCGAGACGCCTCGCCAGGCCGTTCGACCTGGATTCCCTGGTGGCGATGGAAGCGGGCTGCGGCCACCACGCCGTCCACTCCGAGTTGGCGAAACAGGGCCTCTACGCCAGGATGCAGGGTTTCGCCCGGGCGGTCGCGGGGCACCGGCCGAGCGTCGAGGACCACGACCGACAGCCCGGCGGTGGCGGCCGCGATGGCGCAGGCCAGTCCGCCGGGACCTGCGCCGAGTACGACCATGTCCACAGCGCCCCGACCGGCGAGGCTCAAGAATAGAGGTCCATAGCGTCAAGGCCGGGCGAGACGGGCTCCAGGACCCGAACCTGGCGATCATCGACCAGAAGCAGCATGAGCGGACCGTCTACCGGTGCGATCCGCCGACCGACCTCATCGTTATCCCTCGCCTCTAGCGGCCCACCGATGCGGCCTACCAGGAAACGGTATCCCGACCCGGTCATGCCATTGGTAGGGCCGCGCGCATCCCGGGACCAGTCGTCAACCACCTTTGCCGAGATCAGCATCTGTCGGGTGAAGGCGATGTCGCCCAACTGCGCCTCGTCCAGCGCACGGGCGTAGGCGTCCATGCGTCGGCTGAGCTCGCGGTTGTCGATCCCGGCCAGTCGGTGGAAATCCCACTGGCCGTCTATCAGATTGGCGACGTAGTCCGACCGCTCGATGTCGGCGTAATCGACGTGGGCTCCGTCGGCGGTCAGGAAGGGTCCGTATTCGCCGTCCCAGCCTCGTGAGGGCGCGCCGCGCGCTTCGGGATGCCGGGGGTGAAGGCCCAGTTCGCCGTCCATCATCGGGATGGCCGTCGGCTTTTCGTCCTGGACCGCGAAGGTTCGCGAGGCGTCAGGGGACACCGCGGGCCACATGGCGTTGGCGGCTGCGCACAGCTTGACGTCTTCCGGGAAGGGGCTGCCGAGGCCGGAGGTGGTGTAGTGGCGCGCACCATCCCGGGCCCCGTAGGTCACGTCCCAGCCGGGGGCGAAGACGTTGGTGGCGCTGTCGGGAAGGAAGCCGGTCTGGGGCAACTCAAGCGCCGGAAGGGATGGGGCTCCGCGAGGGGGAGCGGAGACCAGCGCCACCATCGTGGTGGTCGCCGGATCGAACGCGGGATTTTCCGACAGGGGCGTCAGCGGATTTCGGATTTCCGGCGACGGCGGCAAATCGCCGAAGCAGAGCGGATCCGGCCCGCCCACGCGGAAATACCGTGTCCCGTGATCCTTCGAGGCGATCCAGCGCTGGAGGGTCAACTGGTCGGCGTAGGGGAAGAAGTCAGGCGCGGTGACTACGGAGAAGGCGGGCAGGACGGGCTGATCCAGGCCATCGACCACGGCCGTGACGGCACCCATGGCGCAGCCGTCCTTGAACAGCACGGCCTTGTAATCTCCGGCAGCGACTTCATTGAGGAAGTCTTGCCGGTCGGCGGGCTGATCGCGCATGTCCGCGATGGGTGTGCCCGCGACATCGGAGTCGCTGCGATGGCGGATGTTGACGAACTCCGGCCCATTGCGCGGATCGGGATAGGTCCCCGGAACCGGGGATTGAAGACCCAGCCTGTCCCTGATGCCAGCCACTAGCCCTTCGCCGACCATCGGCCAGAAATGATCGTAGAGACGACGAGAGGTGTATCGGCGGTTGATCAGCGGAACCCAGGCCGCAGGGCCGACTTCGGCGAGAACGTACCGACCGTCCTGGACCGCCGGGACTACCATGGGAGCGGCCTTGGAACGGACGAGACAGGACGAGCCAACCGTGCCGATCTCGACGGGTCCGTCCGCATTGGTACTCACCTCATGGAAAGGCGACCGGGTGAGGTCGAAGGCTTCGGCGAGCTGGAGGCGCTGGGCGACGCCCTTGGCGAGCTTGTCGTTGACGTGCCAGTGCGAGAACCGGAGCGACAGCCGTCGGCCTGGCAGACAGGCGTCGCCGTCGAACAGCTTGCGCACCGGAACATAATCCTCGGGCCCCTCCGCACAAATTCCCTCGCGCGTGGCTCGGACACCCGAACCCTTGCGGGCCAGAAAGACGCCCAGCCGCGCGGGCAGGACGCGAACGTCTGATGACAGCGGCGCACGCGGCGAAAAGCTGCGCGACCTGGGCTCGTAGAGATCGGGTTCGGACCCGATGCGCCCGATGGCGGTGCGGCTGAAGACCATGTCGGCATGGCGGGCGTGAGGGGTGCGAGTTCCGGGGCGATACTGGTAAGCGAACACTATCGGCACTAGACGCGCCAATTCCCGGTGCGACAGTGGCGCGGCGGCGTAGATCGCGTTCTCCACCTGGTCCAGCTCGGCGAGGCTGGGATAGGCGGCCTCGGGCAGGTCGGCCGGGCAAACGTTCGGCGACGCGAGGGCGTGGTAGAGCAGGCTCCGACCTGGGTCGCCCGGCTCGATCAGCCGGTTCCCGGCTGAGCAGAAATCCTCGAACCCCGGCTGGGAGCGGTCGATGCCGGGCTGAGGTCGAGCGAGCCCCTCGGCGTCCAAAGCCGAGAGATCGATCCCATGGGCGGCGAAGACGGCCTGCCATCCCCTCCCAGCCATTGACCGGATGAGGGTCAGGATATCCGATGGCTGGGGCGGAGAACTGGTGTCCAGCGCGAGCAGGGGCGAACCGGCGGACAGACAGCCAAGTGCCGATCCCGCCAGGAAGATGTCGCGACGCCGCATGGCGGGCTCCATTGAATGCCTATGGTGGCGCGATCGAGCGCCAGGGTCCCAGCGTCGAAGCCCGATCGCGAGACGGAACCTTTGCAGTAATTCCTCTCAAACGCGAATCTCGACGACGGGCAGGCGCCGGGCTCTGGCGCGACGTATGACGTCGGCCGCGCCGCCCGGTCCGGCGGTGCCCCGGCCGTAATGCACGGCGACCAGTACGCCCGCGCCTTGCAGAAGCCGGTCGGCCATAGCGGCGTAGGCCTCCTCAGATGCCTCGACCACCTCGACCGACGTGGCCCGGGCCAGCATGGCTGGAGACGCCAGGTCGTCGGGGCCGCATCGATCATGCGGAAACGGCAGGAAAACATGCACCTTCCACCCCAGCGCCAGAGCGGCGTGGAAGGCCAGCAGGTCGGCGCCGGGCGCGAGCCCGTTCGCTGGTGCTGTCAGCCCAACGCGAACTTGTGTCTCCATCTGACGAGGGTAGGGCAGGCGACACGAGTCGTATGCGGCGAGTGTCTGCCACTCAGCCAGGGCGGCTGAGCGGTGGGCTCTGTATGTCTCTCTGCTGATGAGGTGACGGTCCTGATTGAAGTGGTTGTGAAAGGCGGCGTTGACCTGCCCCCTTCCTGATCCCGCGATTTGAGTGAGAGTCCGTCACCCAAGGAGACGGACGTGAAGAAGAGCAGGTTCAACGAGGCGCAGATCATCGGCGTGCTGCGGGAGCAAGAGGCCGGAAGCCCGACGGCGGAGGT
>JAPZRF010000012.1 GCA_027531145.1 Brevundimonas sp.
CGTGCCGAGGGCGCCGGGGGGTGGGGGGGGGTGGGGTCCCTGCGCTGGGGTGGTGCCCGCGCAATCGTGGGGGGGGGGGGGGGGGGTTTTCTCGCCCCCGGGGGGGGGGGGGGGGTGGGGGCCGCCGCCGGGTCGGAGGCCGCGAACAGGGGGGGGGGGGGGGGGGGCCGTGGCACCCCCCCCGGGGGGGGGGGGGGGCCCCGCGCGGGGGGGGGGGGGGCGCGGGGCGCTACCCCCCCTCACCATGCTTCGCATGGTCCCCTCCCCCCTGTGGGGGGAGGATGGGATGGAGTTCGAGTGGTCACCGGCGACCCGGGCGCGCCGCCGGTGGTGGAGGTGCTGGTGTCCCAAGGGCGGGTGCCCTGGGCCGGGCATACCGGCCAGCACGCCATGCCCGAGGTCTATGAGGCGATCGTTCGGGCCGGGCTGACGCTGGTGTTCGTCAACACCCGCTGGCAGGCGGAGTTCGTGTTCCAGCAGCTGTGGGCGATCAACGACCGGGACCTGGCCATCGCCCTGCACCATGGCTCGCTGGCGGCGGAGCAGCGGCGCAAGGTCGAGGCGGCCATGGCGCGCGGCGACCTGCGCGCGGTGGTCTGCACCTCGACGCTGGACCTCGGCATCGACTGGGGCGACGTCGATCTGGTGATCCAGCTGGCCGCGCCGAAGGGTGCCAGCCGGCTGGTCCAGCGCATCGGCCGGGCCAACCACCGGCTCGACGAGCCCAGCCGCGCCCTGCTGGTGCCCGCCAGCCGTTTCGAGCTGCTGGAGTGCCAGGCCGCACGCGAGGCGGTCGAGGCCAACGCCTTCGACCGCGACCCGGGGCAGGTCGGGGCGCTGGACGCCCTGGCCCAGCACATCATGGGCTGTGCCTGCTCCGAACCCTTCACGCTGGAGGCGCTGCATGCCGAGATCACTACGGCCGCCCCCTATCGCGACCTGGCGTACGCTGCCTTCGAGGAAGTGGTCGATCTGGTCGCCACCGGCGGCTACGCCCTGCGCACCTACGACCGCTTCGCCCGCATCGTGCGCGACCGGGAGGGCAATTGGCGGGTGCGCGACGCGAAGACCGCCCAGCGCCACCGCATGAATGTCGGGGCCATCGTCACCGCCGCGACCCTGAACGTCCGCGTCGCCTCGCGCCGGGCCGGGGGCAAGGCCCTGATGGGCGGCCGAAAGGTGGGCGAGGCCGAGGAGCACTATTTCGAACAGATGTCGCCCGGCGACACCTTCGTCTTCGCCGGCCAGGTCTGGGCCTTCCAGGGCATCGTCGGCCTCGACGCCCTCGTCAGCCCCGCGCAGGATAAAGAGCCCAAGATTCCCAGCTGGGGCGGTGCCAAGTTCCCGCTCTCGACCTCGCTGGCCGACCGCGTACGCGAGATGATCGAGGATCGCGACCACTGGCGCGTGCTGCCGCCGGACGTGCAGGAATGGCTGGAGGCCCAGGAGCAGCGCTCGCGCATCCCCGGGCGCGAGGCCCTGCTGGTCGAGACCTTCGATCGCGGCAGCCGCCACTTCCTCGTGGCCTATCCGTTCGAGGGGCGCATCGCGCACCAGACCCTGGCCATGCTGCTGACGCGGCGGCTGGACCGGGCCGGGGTCGGGCCGCTGGGATTTGTGGTCACCGACTACGCCCTCGCCATCTGGTCGGTGCGGTCGATGGCCGATCTCGACCTCGACGCCCTGTTCGAGCCGGACATGCTGGGCGACGATCTGGAGAGCTGGCTCGACGAGAGCTTCATGATGAAGCGCACCTTCAAGGCCTGCGCGCTCATTTCGGGCCTGATCGAGCGGCGCCAGCCGGGGGCGGAGAAGACCGGGCGGCAGGTGACCTTCTCGACCGATCTGATCTACGACGTGCTGCGTCGGCACCAGCCGGATCACCTGCTGTTGCGCATCGCCCGGGCCGACGCGGCGGCGGGCCTGCTGGACGTGGCGCGGCTGGGTCAACTGTTGACGCGAATCCGCGGGCGGATCGATCATGCGGCGCTGGAGCAGCCGTCGCCCTTCTCGGTGCCGGTGCTTGTGCAAATCGGCCGCGAGCGGGTCGACGGCGGCGGGGCGGCGGAGATGATCCTCGAGGCCTCCGGCCTGATGTTCGACGAGGAGGCGCTGGTGGCCGAGGTGATGGGATGAGGGTCAGATGTTTCCTTCTCCCCTCGGGGGAGAAGGTGGGCGCCGGAGGCGCCCGGATGAGGGGGCGTGGGCAGCCTGCTCCACGTCTGACGGTGAGCCGGGGACAGACCTCCCCCTCATCCATCATGCTCCGCATGCCACCTTCTCTCCCGAGGGGAGAAGGGACGTGAACGCCGCCCTCCGGCAGAGACTCGCGCCCGCCCGGCGCGGGTGCGGCGGCCTGACCGTCCGGGTCGCCAGCGAGCCATGCGTCCTGCGCTGTTCGGGCGCGCTCTGGATTCCCGCTCACCGGACCCTGATCGCCTCGGACCTGCATCTGGAGAAGGGCTCGGCCTTCGCCGCCCGCGGCCAGATGCTGCCCCCCTACGACAGCCCGGCGACCCTGGCCAAGCTGGAAGCCGAGGTCGAGGCTCTGGACCCGGCCACTGTGGTGCTGCTCGGCGACAGCTTCCACGACCGGCGCGCGGTCGAGCGGCTGGGCGAGACGGAGCACGCCCGGCTGACGCGTCTGGCCGAGGGGCGCCGCTGGGTCTGGCTGGAGGGCAACCACGATCTGGAGGCGCTCGCCGGGGCGCTGGACCGGCTCACCGGCGAGGTGGTGACGACGCTCGAGGTCGGGGCGCTGCGCCTGATCCACGAACCGCAGCCAGGCGCCCCGCCCGGCGAGGTGGCCGGTCACCTGCACCCGGCGGCGCGGGTCGCCGCCCACGGCCGCGGCGTACGCCGGCCCTGCTTCGTCACCGACGGCCAGAGGATCGTGTTGCCCGCCTTCGGCGTCTTCACCGGGGGGCTGGACGTCCGCGATCCGGCCATTGCGGGGCTGTTTTCAGGCCCGCCGCTCGTCGCCGCGCTGGGACGGGACAAGGTCCATGCGCTGGATTGGGGCAACATCCGATAGCCCTCCCCCTCGATGGGGGAGGGTTGGGAGGGGGTGGCCCTGCCCGGTATCCGGATGTGGGCTCAAGGCGGCGTCGTGTCGCCTCAATCGCTCCTCCGGCAGCGTTGTGCTCCCACCCCCATCCCCGACCCTTCCCCCATCGAGGGGGAAGGGGGAGCTGCGATTCCTGCGCTCAAACAGCGCGCGCCCGCGGTGCGAGCGGTAGCGCGCTCAGATATGAATCGCGTGCCCGAGCGCCCGCAGCGACGCCTCGTGGAAGGCCTCGCCCAGCGTCGGGTGGACGTGGATGGTGCCGGCGACGTCCTCCAGCAGGGCTCCCATCTCCAGCATCTGGGCGAAGCTGTTGGACAGTTCCGAAACGTGCTGGCCGACGGCTTGGATCCCGAGGATGCGGTGGTCGGTCTTCGAGGCGATGACCCGGACGAAGCCGCCGTCCTCGCCCGCCTCGATGGCCAGGGCGCGGCCGATGGCGGCGAAGGGGAAGATCGCGGTGATGACGTCGTCGCGCCCTTCGACATCGGCCGGGCCGAGGCCGGCGGAGACGATCTCCGGCTCGGTGAAGCACACCGCCGCAATCGAAACCGGATCAAACCGGCGTTCATGTGCGCTACCGCTCGCGCCGCGGGCGCTCGCTGCATGAGCGCGGCCGGCGATGATCTCCGCGACCATCTCGCCCTGGGCTGAGCCCTTGTGCGCCAGCATCGGCTCGCCGGTCAGGTCGCCGACGGCCCAGACATTCTTCATGCTGGTCGCGCAGCGGTCGTCGATCTTCACGAACGGACCGTCCATGGCCAGGCCCATGTTTTCCAGACCCCAGCCGCGGGTGCGGGGCTTGCGGCCCACGGTGACCAGCACCTTGTCGGCCGGGATCGACAGGGGCTCGCCGTCCTTCGTGGTGACCGACAGGGCACCATCCCCGAAACCGCCGGCGCGGGCCCCGAGGAACAGCTGCACCCCGTGCCGCTCCAGCCATTTGTGCACCGGGTCGGTCAAGGCCTTGTCGTAGAGCGGCAGGATGCGGTCGGCCATCTCGACGATGGCCACCTCGGCCCCGAGCTTGCGGTAGGCGATACCCAGCTCCAGCCCGATATAGCCGCCGCCGACGACCACCAGCCTGCCGGGCACGGCGTTCAGCGACAGGGCCTCGGTCGAGGAGATGACGTCGCCGCCGAACGGCAGGAAGGGCAGCTCGACCGGCTCGGACCCCGTGGCCAGAATGACGTGCTCGGCGGTGATGCGGATGTCGCCGCCCCCCTCCGATTCTGGCGTCCTCACCGTGCAGGTCTTGGCGTCGGCGAACTCGGCCCAGCCCCTGATGACCTTGACCTTGGCCTTCTTCAGCAGGGCCGCCACGCCGGCGTTGAGCTTTTTGACGATGCCGTCCTTCCATTCGACGGTCTTTGACAGGTCCACGGCTGGGGCCGCGGCGGTGATGCCCAGCGTGCCGCCCTCGGCCGCCGCCTTCGCCACGGTCTCGTACTTGCCCGCCGCGTGGATGATGGCCTTCGACGGGATGCAGCCGACGTTCAGGCAGGTTCCCCCGAGCCCGTCACCGCCATCGACGAGCACGGTCTCCAGCCCCAGCTGGCCGCAGCGGATGCCCGCCACATAGCCGCCGGTGCCGGCGCCGACGATGAGGACTTTGGTCTTCAGGGTCTGGGTCATGCGTGGCCGTTGCTCGGGAACGTCAGGGCTGGATCTCTGCGACCAGCTTGAGGATGGTGCTGAACAGGGGGTCGGTCTGGTAGGCGCCTTCAACGGTCGCCGTGACGCCGTCGCGCAATGTTCGCGCATCGTCGGGAACCATCACGATCGCCAGCCCGCCGACCTCGGCGGTCCAGCCGGCGGTGCAATAGCCGACCTCGTTCCAGGCGACGCGGAAGGGGCCGGTGGCGACGTCCTCGCCCTTGATCACCCAAGCGGGCTCCAGGGTGGCGAAGCCGAACGCCTCGCAGGCGCGGGCTCCGGGGTCGCGCGGCAGGTTGAGACCGGCGCGGTTTCGGGCTGCAGCTAGGCACTCGGTCGGGTCGGCGCGCTCCACCGAAACGACTCGGCCGACGAAGACGGCGCGCGCCGCCGCCGTGTCGTTTGACGCGTTCATCGGCGGCGGCACGCAGGCCCAGGCGGGAGCGCCGCAGGCGAGTGTGAACGCGCAGACAAAGGCGATCAGAGCATGTTTCATGACGATCCTCGTGATAGGCAGGTAGATGAAACGCAGGGCCGTGGCGACGCGCAACATCAAGAAATCTGACGCCGCCACACCCGATGCACATCACATCCACAGCGTCGCCGGCTGTTCCGGCAGCCCCTTGATGCGCTGGACGAAGACCGCCGCGTCGTGACCGTCGACGATGCGGTGGTCGAAGCTGTCGGACAGGTTCATCATCTTGCGCACGCTCTCCAGTCACAGTTGGTACGGCATTCGGACGCCGGGTTCATCAGCCGGGAAGTCCTTGGTATTGCGCGTGACCAGGAGCCGACCGGTCGACTGAGCGGACGCCCAGATCACGGCGTCCGGCAGTTTCATGCGGCGGGACCGGCGGACGGACACGGCCTGCTCGGCGATCCGGTCGTCAAGGCCGACGATGGCATAGCCGTTCAAATAGGTTCGGGTCGGCTCAACCAGGTCGGCTCCGGCTCCGGCCATGACTTCGATCCAGGTGATGACACTGATCGCGCGATCCTCGTATCGCTCGATCTCGACATTGGCTTGGGGCACGGCATTAAGATGGTCGATCAGGATATTGGTGTCGAACAGCGCTTTCACCATTCGCTGCGCAGCCGCTCCTGATAGGCCAGCCCGTCTTCGCCGCCCTGCCCCCACAGACCAAAGCCATCCTTGACCGCCTGACGCTTGTTGCGCGCAACGTAGTCGTCGATCGCCGCGCGGATGACCGCTGCGCGCGGGCGTTTTTCGCGCTTGGCCAGAGCATCCAGCGCCGCGACCTGATCTTCATTGGCATCCACGAGGATACGCATCCCAAGCCCCCTGATATACGGGCAGTATATCATACAGCGCGAGAGGGGCCAGCTACCCAGTCACCCCATCCACAGCGTCGCGGGCTGTTCGAGCAGCCCCTTGATCCGCTGCACGAAGACCGCCGCGTCGTGGCCGTCAACGATGCGGTGATCGAAGGACGAGGACAGGTTCATCATCTTGCGCGCGACCATCTGGCCGTCCTTCACCACCACCCGCTCCTGGATCTTGTTGGGGCCGACGATTGCCACCTCTGGGTGGTTGATGATCGGGGTGTGGACCACGCCGCCCAGCGTGCCCAGCGAGGTGATGGTGATGGTCGAGCCGGACAGCTCGTCCTTCGCCGCCTTGCCGGACTTGGCCGCGCCTGACACCCGGGCGATCTCGTTGGCGGTGTCATAGACGTCCCGCGCCTCGGCGTGGCGCACCACGGGCACCATCAACCCGTTCGGCGTCTGGGCGGCGATGCCCAGGTGCACAGGCGCGTGTTGCGTCAGGACACCGGCCTCGTCGTCATAGTGGCTGTTGATCTGCGGCTGGTCGCGCAGGGCCACGATGATGGCCCGGGCGAGGAAGGGCAGCAGGTTCAGCTTGGGCCGATCCGTCCCCTTGTTTTGCGCGTTCAGATGGGCGCGCAGCTCCTCAAGGGCGGTGACGTCGATCTCCTCGACATAGGTGATGTGCGGGATGCGCCGCACGCTTTCGGCCATCTTCTCCGCGATCTTGCGGCGCAGGCCGATGATCTTGACCTCTGTCGTTCCATCGGCGCGGGCGAAGGCCAGCGAACCGCCCGCGGCCGGGGCCGTGCGCGAGCCGCCGGCGAGGAAGGCGTCGAGGTCGCCGTGCTCGATGCGGCCGGCCGGGCCCGAGCCCGTCACGAACTGCAGCTCGACGCCCAGCTCCCGCGCCCGACGGCGCACGGCCGGGGAGGCGAGGGGCTTCTGGTTAGGGTCGCGCGCGATGGCGGGGGCGGCATCCGAGCCCCTGCCCCTTGAGGGGGGAGGGGTTGGGGTGGGGGTTACCCCGGCGGCGGGCTGAGGCGCGGGTCTGGCGGTTTCGACAGGCGCAGCTTCCGCGGGCGCGGACTCCTTGGAGACAGTGTCTCCCTCACCCCCGGCCCCTCTCCCATCAAGGGAGAGGGAAAAGGGTTCTGCATTCCCCTCGCCCTCGACCACGAACTCGACCAGAGGACTGCGGACGGCCAGCATCTGGCCGGGCGCGCCGTGCAGCTCCGCGATCACGCCGGCGACCGGCGCGGTGATCTCCACCGTGGCCTTGTCGGTCATGATCTCGGCGACGATCTGGTCCTCGACCACCCGGTCGCCGACCTTGACGTGCCAGGCGGCCAGTTCTGCCTCGGCGGTGCCTTCGCCCACGTCGGGCAGCTTGAAGACGAAACGACCCATCACCGACCTCCCGACATCACTGCCCTCAGCGCTCCGGCCACCCGTTCGGGGCCGGGGAAGTACTCCCACTCAAAGGCGTGGGGGTAGGGCGTGTCCCAGCCGGTCACGCGCATTACCGGGGCCTCGAGGTGGTAGAAGCAGCGCTCTTGCACCAGGGCGCTCAACTCGGCGCCGAAGCCCGAGGTTTTCGGGGCCTCATGGACCACGACGCAGCGGCCGGTCTTCTTCACCGAGGCCTCGATCGCCTCGATGTCCAGCGGCACGAGGCTGCGCAGGTCGATCACCTCGGCGTCGACGCCGGCGTGCTCGGCCCCGGCCAGTGACACCCAGACCATGGTGCCATAGGCTAGGATGGTGACGTCATTGCCCTCGCGCATCACGCGCGCCTTGCCGATCGGCTCGACCACCTGGCCGGTCGGGACCTGGGCCAGCGGCTGGGCCTTCCAGGGCGACACGGGCTTCTCGTGCCAGCCGTCGAACGGGCCGTTGTAGAGGCGCTTGGGCTCGAAAAAGATGACCGGGTCGTCGTCCTCGATCGCCGCCGTCAGCAGGGCCTTGGCGTCATAGGGGTTTGAGGGGATCACCACCTTCAGCCCGGCGATGTGGGTGAACAGGCTTTCGGGGCTCTGGCTGTGCGTCTGGCCGCCGAAGATGCCGCCGCCGTAGGGGCTGCGGACCACGATCGGGGCGGTGAACTGGCCGGCCGAGCGGTAGCGCAGTTTGGCGGCTTCCGAGACGATCTGATCGTAGGCCGGATAGATGTAGTCGGCGAACTGGATCTCGACGACCGGGCGCAGGCCGTAGGCCGCCATGCCGATGGCGGCGGCGACGATGCCGCACTCGCTGATCGGGGCGTCGAAGCTTCGGGTCAGGCCGTGCTTCTGCTGCAGCTTGTCGGTGACGCGGAAGACGCCGCCGAAGTAGCCGGCGTCCTCGCCGAACGACAGCACGTTCGGGTCCTCGGTCATCTTCACGTCCAGCGCCGAGTTCAGCGCCTGGATCATGTTCATGGGCGCGACGGCGGGGGTGTCGGTGGTCATGGCGGGCGCACTCATCCTCAGATCCCGACCTCGCGGCGCTGTTCGACCAGGCGCCAGTCCTCGGTGGCGTAGACGTCCTCGAACATGGTCTTCACGCTGGGGCGCGACTGGCCGAGGGTGCCGACGGCCTCGGCCTCCTTGCCGGCGGCGCGGACCCTGTCCTCGGCGGCCTTGAGCTCGACCTCGTGCTGCTCCTCGGACCATTCATCGAGCGTAATCAGGTGCTGCTTCAGCCGCGCCACCGGATCGCCCAGTGGCCACTTCTCGAACTCGTCGCCCGGGCGGTAGCGGCTGGGGTCGTCCGAGGTCGAGTGCGGCGCTGCGCGGTAGGTGAACAGCTCGATCACGGTCGCGCCGAGGTTGGCGCGGGCGCGCTCCTCGGCCCAGCGGGTCGCGGCCCAGACGGCGAGGAAGTCATTACCGTCAACGCGCAGGGCTGGCAGGCCATAGCCGATGGCCTTGGAAGCGAAGGTTGTCTCCAGCCCGCCGGCGATGCCCTGGAAGGAGCTGATGGCCCACTGGTTGTTGACGATGTTGAGGATCACCGGTGCCCGGTAGACGGCCGCGAAGGTCAGGGCGTTGTGGAAGTCACCCTCGGCCGTGGCCCCGTCGCCGATCCAGGTGACGGCCAGCTTGTCGTCGCCCTTATAGGCGCTTGCCATGGCCCAGCCGACCGCCTGCGGTACCTGGGTGCCGAGGTTGCCCGAGATGGTGAAGAAGCCGAACGCCTTCGAGGCATACAGGATCGGCAGCTGGCGGCCCTTGATCGGGTCCGCCGCGTTCGAATAGATCTGGTGCATCATTTCGACCAGCGGATAGTCGCGGGCGATCAGCAGCCCCTGCTGGCGATAGGTCGGGAAGCCCATGTCCTCGCGGCTCAGGATCATGCCCTGGGCCACGGCTATCGCCTCCTCGCCGGTGCACTTCATATAGAAGCTGGTCTTGCCTTGGCGGTGGGCGCGATGCATCCGGTCGTCGAAGGCGCGCGTCAGGATCATCGCCTTCAGGCCGCGGCGCAGGGTTTCCGGGTCGAGCCGCGGGTCCCACGGGCCGACGGCGCGGCCCTCGTCATCGAGGACGCGCACCAGCCGGAAGGCCATGTCGCGCAGACTGGCAGGCGTGGTGTCCGTCTCCGGCCGCGCCACGGCCCCCGCGGCGTCGAGGCTGATGTGGCTGAAGTCCGGCGTATCCCCCGGGCGACCGGAAGGCTCCGGAATCCGAAGGGAAAGCGGTTGGCTGTTTTTCATCATAGGGTCCTGCCCTCGGTTGATCCGACCGGCGTTTCTCTCCATAGGCGGCAATAGCATGACCCCATTGGGAAGGCTCGCTCAAATCCGCCTTGCAAAATGCCGATTTGAGGTATTTTGTTCCACGAAACAGAACTTGGAGGAATGATGCTCGCGGAAGAGCTTGACGCCATTGACGCGCGGATCCTCGACATCCTGCAGAATGACGCCGGATTGTCGGTCGCCGAAGTCGCCGACAGGGTCGGTCTGTCTGCCTCGCCCTGCTGGCGCCGCATCAAGCGGCTGGAGGACCAGGGGCTGATCCGCAAGCGGGTGACGCTGCTCGACGCGGGCAAGCTCGGTCTCGACTTCGAGGTCTACGCCATCGTCAAGTTGAGCCTCCCGTCGACCGACAATCTCAACGCCTTCGACGAGGCGGTCCAGGGCTGGCCCGAGGTGGTGCAGTGCGCCACCATCACCGGCCGCGAGGACTATGTGCTGCGCATCGTCACCTCGGACATGCACGCCTTCGACAAGTTCCTGCGCGAGAAGCTGCTGGCCCTGGCCGTGGTTTCCGACTGTGAGAGCCACATCGTCACGCGCGGGGTGAAAAACGTCACCACCCTGCCGCTCGGCATCGTCACCCCGCATCTGACATGATCTGCGGATCGACCTGCAGGAGCCGAACATGATCGAGATGGTGATCAATGCCCGCCGCAAGGATCTCGGCGGGTTCGAGGTCGGGCGGGTTCTGCCCTTCCACAAGCGTCGGATGGTCGGGCCCTTCATCTTCCTTGACCAGATGGGCCCCGCCGAGTTCGCGCCGGGGGCCGAGGCCATCAATGTGCGGCCACACCCGCACATCGGCCTGTCGACCCTGACCTATCTGTTCGAGGGCGAGATCATGCACCGGGACAATACCGGCGCGACCCAGGCCATCCGGCCCGGAGAGGTCAACTGGATGACCGCCGGCAAGGGCGTGGTGCACTCCGAACGCACGGACCCTCTCAAGCGCAGCCGGGGCGGCCCGATGCACGGCATGCAGGCGTGGATCGCCCTGCCACTGGAGACCGAAGAGGCGGATCCGGCTTTCCACCACCATCCAGAGGACGACCAGCCGAGCTACGAGAACGGCGGCCTGTTTGCCCGTCTGGTGGCAGGCGAGGCCTATGGAGCCCGCGCCGGCGTGCCGGTCTCGTCGCCCCTGTTCTACGTCCATTGGGAGCTGGCCGAGGGAGTGCGTACCACGCCGCCGCCGGGGCGCGGCACCGGCGGCTATTCCGAGCGCGCCCTCTATGTGGTGCGCGGCGAGATCGAGGTGGGCGACCAGCGCTTCGGCGAGGGCCAGATGATCGTGCTGGAACCGCACGGCGAGCCGACCGTCACGGCGCTGCAGCCTTCGACGGTGATGGCGCTGGGCGGCGAGCCGGTCGGCGAGCGGATCATCTGGTGGAACTTCGTGGCCTCGACCCAGGCCCGCATCGACGCGGCCAGGGCTGACTGGCAGGCCGGCCGCATGAAGCTGCCGAGCGAGGATGATCTCGAATTCATCCCGCTGCCCGACGTCCCGTCCACGCCCGAGCCGGCACCGCCCGGCGCGTAGCGCCGGAGCCCTGCCTGGCTCAGGCCCGGTCGCGCTCCAGCTCCAGCCGCAGCAGTTCCAGCCGTAGCTGCCGGATGTGCAAGACCGGGTACATCGCGACCTTGATGACGAGGGCGGCGAGCACAGCCACGGCGGCGGGCAGCCCCCAGCGCAGCGCCTCCAGCGCGTCCGTGGCCTGGACGAAGCGCCATGCCGCCCAGACGCCGGCGATGAACAGGGCGGACTGCGCCAGCATCATCACCAGGTGCACCCAGCCCATCCGCCCCCGGAACAGGCCGATCATCTGGGGGATGGCACCGGGCTCCTCGCCGATGCGGCGGAGCAGGTCCCGTTCCTCGGCCGTGACGGCCGCGTCGAGCTGGCGGTCGAAGTCAGTCATTTCGGTGTCCTTCCAGAGCGGCCTTCAGCTTGCGCCGCGCATGCATGAGGCGGGTCTTCACCGTGCCCGCCGGGACGTCGAGCGCGACCGCAGTCTCGGCCACGGACAAGCCTTCAAAGTGGAAAAGGGCGATGGGCGCGCGCTGGTCTGGCGGCAGGGTCCGCACCGCCGCGCGCAGGCGTGCGTGATCGTCAACCGGCTCCGGCATGAGGTCAGCCTCGCGCGTCAGGCCGGCGGCGAGCGCCCGGTCGCGACGGCGCCCGCCGATGGTCGCCGCGCAGCGCCGGGTGACGATGCGATACGCCCACGCCGGAAAGGCGGCGGGATCGCGCAGTCGGTCGAGGCCGCGCACGATCTCCACCCAGGCGGACTGCACTGCGTCGCGGGCCGGCTCGGCCTCCCCGAGCAGGCGGCGGGCGTGCGCCGTCAGACGCGGCTGCCAGCGGCGCACCAGACGCTCCAGCGCCGCCCGGTCGCCCAGCCGGGCTGACAGTACCAGCCGGGCGTCCAGCGCGCGATCATCTTTGGGAGCGGCGTCATCGGTCATGCGGTCAAGGTGCGCGCGTCCCGCGGAACGGTTCACCCGGTGCCGTCGATTTCCGCTAGGAAGGCCAGCAGGCGCGCGTTGACCTCGTCGGCGCGCTCCTGCGGTAGCCAGTGGCCGGCACCGGGTATCACGTGCTGGCCGCGGAGATCGGTCAGCCACGCGGACTGGCCGGCTTCATGCGCGCCGGCGTAGTGCCGCACCGGGTCCCGCTCCCCGACGAGGAACAGCGAGGGCTGATGGATCCGCTTATCCTGAACGAAGGCGGTCAGGGCCCAGTTCAGGTCAAGGCAGCGGTACCAGTCGACGGGGCCGCGAAAGCCGCTGGCCTCGAAGGTGGCCACGTACTGGCTGAAGTGCGCCTCATCGAGCCAGGGGGGCAGGGGGACATCGTCGCGGATGGTCGACAGGAAGGCCTCGCCCGGGGGCAGGAAGCCGGTCGACTGGTTGGCGTCCGGGGTCGCGCCGTCATAGCTGTAGAATGCCTTGCGCAGGGCCGTCGCGACGTCCGCCTCGAACGGCAGGTGGGCATCGTCGGCCTGGAAGCGGGCGATGTAGAGGTCGCCACGCCCGGTGCGGGCGGAGATCGCCTTCATCGCCGCGATGGGCGGGCCTCCCGGGCGGCGCGCCTGGAACGGCACCGCAAGGCCGGCGACGGCGCGGAACATGTCGGGCCGCAGCAGGGCGCAGTGCCAGGCGACCGGCGCGCCCCAGTCATGGCCGACCACCACCGCCGAGGTCTCGCCCAGGGCCCGGACAAGGTCCACCACGTCGCCGACGAGGTGCAGGATGGTGTGTTGGTCGCGGCCCCCCGGCCGGTCCGTGCCGCCATAGCCGCGCATGTCCGGGGCCACGGCGCGATAGCCGGCGGCGGCGAGGGCGGCGACCTGGGCGCGCCAGCCGATGGCGAGGTCTGGGAAGCCGTGCAGCAGCACCACCAGCGGACCCTCGCCGGCTTCCAGCACCTGCTGGGTCAACCCGTCCGTCTTCACCCGACGCGTCTGCATGGCACGATCCTTCCAGCGGCGACGCCGCATCCGCACACTGTTCATTGTTCACCCCGACGGGAAAGCCTATTCTGTGCCCATGACCGCCCGCTGGACCCCCGAAAGCTGGAGATCCCGTCCCGTCACCCAGATGCCGACGGACTATCCTGACGCCCGCGCTCTCGAGGCCGTGGAGGACCGCCTGCGCGGCATGCCGCCGCTGGTGTTCGCCGGCGAGGCGCGTCGCCTGACCGAGCGTCTGGCCCAGGTCGAGGCGGGCGAGGCCTTTCTGCTGCAGGGCGGCGACTGCGCCGAGAGCTTCAAGGAGTTCTCGACGGACAACATCCGCGACACCTTCCGTCTGATCCTGCAGATGGCGGTCGTGCTGACCTTCGCCGGCAAGAAGCCGGTGGTGAAGGTCGGGCGCATCGCCGGTCAGTTCGCCAAGCCCCGCTCCTCGCCGGTCGAGAAGGTCGGCGATGTCGAGCTGCCAAGCTACCGCGGCGACATCATCAACGGCATGGCCTTCACGCCGGACGAGCGGACGCCCGATCCGGAGCGGCTGATCCGCGCCTATAACCAGTCGACGGCGACCCTGAACATGCTGCGGGCCCTCGCCGAGGGCGGCTTCGCCGACCTGCACAACGTACATCGCTGGACGCTGGAGTTCGCGGCCCAGAACCCGTCGCAGGCGCGTTACCGCGAAGTGGCCGAGAAGATCGCCGATGCGCTGGAGTTCATGGACACCCTGGGCCTGACCCAGGAGAGCCATCCGATCCTCGCCCGGGTCGAGATGTTCACCAGCCACGAGGCGCTGCTGCTCAACCTCGAGAGCGCCCTGACGCGGCAGGACGGGGCCACCGGCGAGTGGTTCGACACCTCGGCGCACATGCTGTGGATCGGCGAGCGCACCCGCCAGCCGGACGGCGCCCACGTCGAGTTCATGCGCGGGATCCGCAATCCGATCGGCCTGAAGTGCGGCCCGACCATGGAGCCGGATGACCTGCTGCCGCTGATCGACCTCCTCAACCCGGACAATACCCCGGGCCGGCTGACGTTGATCGGCCGCTTCGGGGCCGAGAAGGCCGCCGAGCGCCTGCCGCGGCTGATGAAGGCGGTGAAGGCCTACGGCAAGCGGGTGGTCTGGTCGATTGACCCGATGCACGGCAACACGCTGAAGGCCGGCAATGGCTACAAGACCCGGCCTTTCGAACGCATCCTCGGCGAGGTGCGCACCTTCATCGATGTGGCCGAGGCCGAGGGCGTCCACCCCGGTGGCGTGCATCTGGAGATGACCGGCCAGAACGTCACCGAGTGCCTGGGCGGGGCCCATGCGGTAACCGAGGACGATCTGTCGAGCCGCTACCACACCCACTGCGATCCGCGCCTCAACGCCGACCAAGCGCTGGAGCTGGCCTTCCTCGTCGCCGAACGCCTCAGCGCCGGCCGGGTGAACCGGTCGCAGGCGGCCTGAGGATGGCATCCGCTGCGCCCTCGGGCGGCGGCCGCGTCGCCTACCAGGGTGCGCGCGGGGCCTTCAGCCACGAGGCCTGTCTGGCGCTGCGCCCTTGGGACACGCCGGCGCCGTTCGCGACCTTCGCCGAGGCGCTCGAGGCCGTCGCCAACGGGGACTGCGATTGCGCGCTCATTCCTGTCGAGAACACCACCATCGGCGTGGTCGAGCCGGCGGCCTCGCTCGTCGCCGCCAGCGGGCTGGAGGTCGCGGCGGACGTCTGGCGGCCGATCCGCCTGGCCCTGATGGCGGTCCCCGGCGCGCGGCTGTCCGATCTGAAAACCGCGGAGAGTCATCCGGCGGCGCTGGGTCAGTGCGTGGCGTCCCTGGCCGCGCTCGGCCTGACGCCGGTGGAGGTGTTCGACACCGCAGGCGCGGCGCAGGCGGTGGCCGAGGCCGGGGACCCGAGCCGGGCCGCACTCGCCCCGTCTGCGGCGGCGGAGATCTATGGGCTGTCGATTCTGCGCAACGATCTGCAGGATTCGGCCGACAATCGGACCCGTTTTCTCCTCCTGACGCGCCGCAGCGCTTGACGGCGCACGAAGTTTGCCTGTTCTGGAGGGGTGCGGGACGCTTTCGTCTCCGCTACGGAACCGGACCATGTCCTCGCTGCGCGCCGACATCCTGTCGCTTTCGACCCGCTCGCGCGCGGCCGGTTTCTATTTCGGCTATCGCTTTTACGGCTTTCGATACGCCGGCTGAGGCGTCGGGCTTGATTTGTCCCTGACCGCCTCGCCGGCGACCGCTCCTCCGGAGCGGCCCCGCGCCAACGCGCCGCGACCCCCCTCGAAATCCGTATCTGATCGAAAGCCTGTTCCATGTCCCCCGTCTCCCCTCTCAAGCAAATCTGGCCCGAGGCCGCCGAAATGACCCCCGAGCAGATGGCGCTGGCCGCGCTGCGTCAGGAAATCGACGCCCTCGATGACGCCCTGCTGGACCTGTTCCAGCAGCGACTGGCGCTCGCCTCCCGCGTCGGCCTGGCCAAGGATGCCCCCGCCGGCCCCCACACCAAGCTGCGCCCGGACCGGGAGCAGGCGGTTCTGGCCCGCATGCTGGCCCGGGCTGCGCCTGACACCGCCGAGGCGGTGGAGGCCCTGTGGCGCGAGATCGTCGGCTGGGGCCTGAACCGTCAGGGCCGGCTGCAGGTCCAGGTCTGGGCTCCGACCGACCCGACGAAGGCGTGGGACGGAGCGCGCCTGCGTTTCGGCCGCGCCGCTGAGCTGCGACTCGTTCACGATCCGGAAGCGGCGCTGCGCTTCGCCGCGGAGGGCCACGGGGTGGCGGTGCTCGGCCTGAACGGCGACTCCGCCTGGTGGACCGCCCTGCGACGCGAGTGGTCCAGTCTGTCGGTGTTCGATGGCTTCGGCGGCGACATACCGACCTCGCTGGCGGTGGCCAAGATCGATCCGGCGGCGCTGCCGAAGGGGCGGCGCGTGGTGGTCTCGGCCGGCGGCGACGCGGGCGTCGGCTCCAGCGCCCGGCGCTGGGGCCTCGCCACCCACCACGGCTGGAGCCTGTCTCTCACCGACGCCGACCTGGCACCTGGTGAAATCGAGGGGTGCGTTGGCGCGATCGGCTGACGCCGCCGGTGCCTCAGACTGCCAGGTTGTCGATCAGCCGCGTCCGTCCCAGCCAGGCGGCGGCAAGAATGCGCGCCGGGGCGTCGATGCGGTCTTCGTCGAAGGTCGCGAGATCCTCGGCCCGGCGGATCGCCACATAGTCGACCGGGTTGAAGCCTGCGGCCTCCAGAGCGTGGACGGCTTCCAGCTCGGCCGCGGCCACGGACCCGACCCGAGCGGCCTCGCCAGCCTGGCGCAGCACGATATTCAGCCGTCGTGCAACATCCAGCTCTTCGGCAGAAAGGTAGGCGTTTCGGCTGGACAGGGCGAGGCCGTGGGCGTCGCGCACCGTCGGGCTGCAGATGATCTCCGTCGGGATATCGAGGTCGCGGGCCAGCCGCCGGACGACCAGTAGCTGCTGGTAGTCCTTCTCGCCGAACAGGGCGACGTCGGCCCGGACCTGGTTCAGCAGCTTAACCACCACCACGGCCACCCCGCCGAAGAAGTGCGGCCGGAAGTCCGCCTCAAGTCCGGCGGCCGGTTCGCCCACCTCGACTCGCGTGGCGAAGCCCTCGGGGTACATGACCGCCGCGGTCGGCGCGAACAGCAGGTGGCAGCCCGCGTCGGCCAGCAGTTCGGCGTCTCGCGCTTCCTGCCGTGGATAGCTGTCGAGATCCTCGTGCGGCGCGAATTGGGTCGGATTGACGAAGACGCTCGCGACGACCCGGTCGGCCCTGATCAGTGCGTCGCGCACCAGCCCCAGATGTCCCTCGTGCAGCGCGCCCATGGTCGCTACGAAGCCCACCCGCAGGCCGGCGTCGCGCCAGGCGCGGACCTGCTGGCGCAACGGGGCCACGGACCGGGCGATCGGCAGGGGGGCGGATGTCTCGACCTCGGACATGGTGAACCCGTTAACCGTGCGACTTAAGCGTGTTCCTCAACGGGACCCTAAAGGCCTCGTGCCAGGATCGCGCTTATGACCCCAGGCGTTCGACTTCGTAAAGCGGTGATCGTCCTCCCTCTGCTGGCGCTCGCCGGCTGTGGCGGCATGGAGCCCGAACAGGGACGGTTCGAGAGGCTGGCGGACATGGTCGCGGCAGTCGAGGTGCCGGCGCGTGACGGGGCCATCGCCCCCGTTCGGACCAGCGCCGCAGCCGGTCTGCGGCCGGCCGTGCGGGTCGAGGTGATGGAGCCGCATGAGCTCTGGGACGCCCGCGACGCCGGCCTGCGCGGCGCGATCGACGCGGTCGCCCCGGCGGTCGTCGAGGCGGCGGTGCCTGTAGTCCAGGCGGCCGCGACCGGGGCCATGCAACAGGCGGTCGACCAGACCCTCGGCCGGTCGCGCGAGACGTCTCCGGTTTTGGCCTCCGCTGCCCCCGCGCGCGCCACGCCGAGCCTCGCCACCATTCAGCTCGGCGCCTTCTCCAGCGCCGCGGCGGCCCGGGCCGCCTGGGCCGAGGTCGCGCGCGGCCCGGCCGCGAGCCTGACGGCCGGGCTGGAGCCGATCTATTCAAGCGTCCAGGTCAACGACCGCACCTTCACCCGCCTGCGGGTCCGCCTGCCGGGCGATCAGGCCGCGCGGCTGTGCCGGCTGGCGGAGGTGTCCGACCCCTGGTGCCGCAGCGCGGCCTGAGGTCGCCGGCCGAGCCGCTTAACCCCTCGTTGACGAACGGCGGCCGCTCCCCGAGTTTGCTCTCCCATGCGCGTCGCTGAGTCGGTGTGCGTCCTGTTCGGAGAGGTTCATGGCCGAGCCCCTTGTCATCGTCATAGGCAACGAGAAGGGCGGGGCGGGCAAGTCCACCCTGGCCATCCACGTCGCCACCGGCTTCCTGCACTCCGGCCGGCGTGTGGCGATCATCGACCTGGACCTGCGCCAGCGCTCCCTGTCGCGCTTCTTCGCCAACCGCGCCGCCTGGACGGCGGCCAATGGCGTGCGCCTGCCCATGCCGTTCGAGGCTGATATCGGCGACGGGGAGGCCCTCGCCAAGGCCTCGCCCGAAGTGCAGCTGGCGGCGTTCGAGGCGGCGCTGAAAGCCTCACGCAGCGCGGAGGTGATCCTGATCGACACCCCTGGTGGTGACACCCCGAACTCGCGCGCCGCCCACGCCCTGGCCGACCAGATCATTACCCCGATGAATGACAGCTTCGTCGACTTCGATCTGCTGGGCCAGGTTGATCCGGTGACGCTCGATCTCAAGGCCCCCTCGATCTACGCCCTGAGTGTCTGGGAGGCGCGCAAGGAGCGGGCGCTCAAGGCCGGCCGCCACGCCACCATCGACTGGCTGGTGGTGACCAACCGCCTCGCCGTGGCCGAGGCCCGCAACCGGCGGCGTCTGGAGGCCCGCATGGAGCAGCTGGCCAAGCGCGTCGGCTTCCGCATCGGCCCGGGCCTGCGCGACCGGGTGATCTATCGCGAACTGTTCCCATTCGGCCTGACCGTGGCCGACCTGTCGGCCGAGGTACGGCCGGTGGCGGTGTCGCTGGCCCACGTCGCCGCGCGGCAGGAGCTGCGGAATCTGATGCAGGCCATGGGCGTGGACGGGCTGGACCTCGACAAGGCGGCGTGAGCCCGATCCTCCTCCTGCTGCCGCTGGCGGCGCTGGCGATCTGGGCGCTGGTCCGTCTCGGCCGGCAGACCGAGGGGCCGGGGCGCGGCCAGTGGCGCGTCACCGCCACCCTGCTGGCGGCGGTGCTCATTGGCGGCGGGGCTATCGCTCTTGCGCGCGGCGGCTTTGTGCTGGGCCCAGTGCTGATCGCCGTCGGGCTCTATCTGACCGTGCAGTCGCGCGACCGGCCAGCAGAGCCGCGCGAGCCCGGCATGTCGGCGGAGGAGGCGAGAGCGGTGCTGGGCGTCTCCGCCGAAGCCGACGCCGCCGTGATCCAGGCCGCCTGGCGTCGGCTCATGGCCCGTGCCCACCCGGACCAGGGCGGTACCGAGGGCCTGGCCGCCCGCCTCAATGCCGCCCGCGACCGGCTGTTGCGGAAGTAGTCAGCGCGATTCGAACACGCCGCAGGCGATGCGCGGACCGGCCCCGCCGATCGGTTGGCTGACGTGGTCGTCGGGATTGGCGTGGACGACGAAGGAGAAGCCGTCCTCGTCCAGCAGGTTCTGTCCGCGCGCGCTGGTCTGTGCGCCGGAAGCATAGACCTCGGCCATCGCCGTCCCGTCCGCCGCGGCGTAGACGTTCTGCAGGTCGCCGAGCTCCGGGCCGCCATTCATGTTCAACAGGCCGTGCGCCCGGTCCATCGAGGCGTGATCAACGTGACCGCCGGCCGAGGTGAAGCCGGGGCCCTCGCAGACGCCGGTAGTGTGCAGGTGGACCCCATGCCAGCCCGCTGGCCAGTTCCGCGCCTCGACCCGGAAGAGCAGGCCGAGCGGGCCGCGCCAGGCCGTCACCGTACCGGCGTCCGTTCCGTCGGCGGTGCGCAGCCGGGCCACCGCGATCGGGGCCGGGGGCGAGGCCGTATCCTGCGCGGCCACCCAAGCGGGCAGACCAGGTGCGAGGGTCGAGAGAGTGACGACGAAGGCGATCAGGGCCATGGCAAAACTCCTTGTCCTGACGGGGTTCTGAGGGCGGCGGCGCTTTGCGCGCCGGGGCCCCGAATGCTAGAAAAACTGTCCACGGGCCCCGTTCCGATTCCAGGCGCAGAAAAGCCGAAGTTCCCTTGACCGACAACACCCAGAATCCCGCCGGCGCCGGCGCTGACGGCGGCGTTTCCGTCATCGCCATCGAAGATGAGCTGCGACGCTCCTACCTCGACTACGCCATGAGCGTGATCGTCAGTCGCGCCCTGCCGGACGCGCGCGACGGTCTCAAGCCGGTGCATCGTCGCATCCTGTATTCCATGCACGATCTGAACATGACGCCGGAGCGCGCCTATTCGAAGTGTGCGCGCGTGGTCGGTGACGTGCTGGGGCGGTTCCACCCGCACGGCGACGCCTCAGTCTACATGGCGCTGGTGCGCATGGCCCAGCCCTTCTCCATGGGGCTCATGCTGGTCGATGGCCAGGGCAACTTCGGCTCGGTCGACGGCGATATGCCGGCCTCGATGCGGTACACCGAGGCGCGCATGGCGACCGCGGCCGTGGCGCTGCTGGCCGACATCGACAAGGACACGGTCGACTTCCAGCCCAACTACGACGGCAAGGAGCTGGAGCCGGTTGTCCTTCCCAGCCGGATCCCGAACCTCCTGGTCAACGGCGCCGGCGGCATCGCCGTCGGCATGGCCACCAACATTCCGCCCCACAATCTGGGCGAGGTAATTGACGGCTGCGTGGCCCTGCTGGACGACCCGGACATCGCCGAGGACGCCCTGCTCGAGCTGGTGCCCGGACCGGACTTCCCGACCGGCGGCGAGATCATGGGCCGCACCGGGGCGCGCAACGCGCTGCGCGACGGTCGCGGCTCGGTCATCGTGCGCGGCATGGCGGCGATCGAGGAGATCCGCAAGGACCGCGACGCCATCGTTATCTCCGAGCTGCCCTACCAGGTGAACAAGCAGCAGCTGATCGAGCGCATCGCCGAAATGGTGCGCGAGAAGCGGCTGGAGGGCATCGCCGACGTCCGCGACGAGTCCGACCGTCAGGGTATGCGCATGGTCATCGAGCTGAAGCGCGAGGCCTCCGGCGACGTCATCCTCAACCAGCTGTACCGCTTTACCGCCCTGCAGAGCTCGTTCGGCGTCAACATGCTGGCGCTGGACCGCGGCCGGCCGGAGCAGATGGGCCTGCGCCGGCTGCTCGAGGTGTTCCTGGAACACCGCGAGGAGGTGGTGGTCCGCCGCATCAAGTTCGAGCTGAACAAGGCGCGCGACCGCGGCCATGTGCTGGTCGGCCTCGCCGTGGCCGTGGCCAATATCGACGAGGTCATCCACATCATCCGCTCCTCGGCCGATCCCGCCGAGGCGCGCGAGCGCCTGCAGGCCAAGCCCTGGCCCGTCGGCGACATGATGCCCCTCGTCAACCTGATCGCCGACCCGCGCAGCGTGGTTGTCGACGGGGACAAGATCCGCCTGACCGACGAGCAGGCCCGCGCCATCCTCGCCCTGACCCTGAGCCGCCTGACCGGCCTGGGCCGCGAGGAGATCATGGGCGAGGCCCGCGATCTGGCCGGGGTGATCCAGGGCCACCTGACCCTGCTGTCCGACCGCGCCAACATCCTGTCGGTGATCCGCGAGGACCTGCTGGCGGTGAAGGCCGAGTTCGCCGTGGCGCGCCGGACCATCATCGGCGAGGGCGACGCCGAGATGGAGGACGAGGACCTGATCCCGCGTGAAGACATGGTGGTCACCGTCACCCACTCCGGCTACGTCAAACGCACGGCGCTGGCCGCCTACCGGACCCAGCACCGCGGCGGCAAGGGCAAGTCCGGCATGTCGATGAAGGACGAGGACGCCATCGTCGGGGTGTTCTCGGCCTCCACCCACACGCCGGTGCTGTTCTTTGCCACCAACGGCAAGGCCTACAAGCTCAAGACCTGGCGCCTGCCGCTGGGCGCGCCGACCTCGCGCGGCAAGGCCTTCGTCAACCTGCTGCCGATCGAGCCGGGCGACTCGATCATGAACGTCCTGCCGCTGCCGGAGGACGAGGCGGCGTGGGGCGACTACGACATCATGTTCGCCACTCGCTCCGGCGACGTACGCCGCAACAAGCTGAGCGACTTCGCCACGGTCAACCGGGCCGGCAAGATCGCCATGAAACTGGAGGACGGCGACACCATGGTTGGCGTCGCCCTGTGCACCGGCGATGACGATATCCTGCTGACCACCGCGCTGGGCCGGGCGATCCGCTTCAAGGCCGACGACGTGCGCGTGTTCAAGGGCCGCGACTCCACCGGCGTGCGCGGCATCCGCCTGCAGGACGGGGACGAAGTCATCTCCATGGCCGTGCTCGGCCGGGTCGATGCGACGCCGGACGAGCGGGCCGCCTATGTCCGCCACGCCAACGCCGTGCGCCGCGCCGCCGGCGACGAGACCGACGAGACGCCGGTCGAGGTCGACGACGAGGCGACCGGCGACGCCTTCCTGTCGGTCGAGCGCATCGCCGAGCTGGGGGCGGCGGAGCAGTTCATCCTGACCGTGACCGAGACCGGTTTTGGCAAGCGCTCCTCGGCCTATGAGTACCGCCGCACTGGCCGCGGCGGGCAGGGGCTGACGGCCCACGGCCTCGGCGGCCGCGCCGGCACGCGCCTCGCCGCCGCCTTCCCGGTGGCGGACTCCGACGACCTGCTGCTGGTCACCTCGGGCGGACAGATGATCCGCACGCCGGTCGATCAGGTCCGCGTCGTGGGGCGCGCCAGCCAGGGCGTGACCATCTTCCGCACCGCCGACGGCGAGAAGGTGGTCTCGGTCGAGCGCCTGCCCGAGAGCGGCGGCGAGGATGAGGCTCCGCCGGAGGGCGACTTCAGCTGACCGGCAGGGGCCTGATATGCCGACCCAGGTCGACCTGCAGTGCTCTTCGGACAAGCCTTTCATCGATCGTCACGAGCGTGGCTCGACGCGCTTCGGCTATACTCAGGTAGGTGGCGTCACAAGCCGAGAACCGGAAGCGGTGCGCGAATTCATAGGCTCTCGACAGTTGAGCTTCCGTGAGCCGCACGAGCCTGACCAGCGTCGGAAGCTTGGCCAAGGCTTCGGTGCCGACATCGGAAGTTGCCAGGCCGCGCCAGACTTTCTTGGCGCAAATGCTCGCAATCTCGATTGAAGCGAGATCGGGAGCGACGAAGTGATGCTCGCTGAGCATGAAGGCGCGGGCGTCGCGCGTGCGCTCTTCCTCGAAGAACGCCGCGCCGAGCACCGACGCATCCACGATCACTTCATCGGGCATCCCGGTCCTCTCGAACGAGCTCGGCGCTCGACACTTCGGAGAAGGCGGATTTGCCGGCGAACCAGTCCAGTGTCGCCTGCCTGCGCCGTCGAGCCATCTGATTGAGAAGCTCGGCCGCGGCGAGCTCGACAGAGGTCCCTGTCTCCTCCGCCACATCCTGGAGCATGCGTTCGGCCGCCGGTTCGAGTCCGGCCAATACCGATTCTGCCGCTGGCGTACGGATCGTCCTTGAGTCCCCATCGCGAATGAATGTGACCCGGTCGCGCTCCACATCGAGCTTCGCTCTTCGTCCCGCGCGGAGCCACGCGAGGGCCTGACTATGGGTTTCGGTGTTTGCCCACCATTGTCGCTTGGCGGATCCGTAGGCAGTGTTCGGCAAGCGGCGGCCGATCAGCTCCTCGATCTCTTGATAGGACAACACCACTGACGGCTGCGGGTTGGCGGTGAGGAAGGACTGCAAAGGCGAGTATCGACTCACAATGCATCTCCACAAAAGCTCTATAATGGTACGAAAAGTTATATGTCCGAATGGTCAAGCGCGATGTTCATCGACGGCCTGCCCGCGACGTTGGAGGATCTCGCTCACCAGGCCTTGGTCAACTACGGTGCCTACACCTCCTTTCGGGTGGAGAACGGCGCGGTCCGGGGACTCGACCTGCACCTGCAGCGGCTGGACGAGGCCGCCGTCGACCTGTTTGGCGAAAGCCCTGGCCAGGTCGAGTTCCGGCGGCTGATGGCGCTTTCTGCCGGAGGACGTGACAAGGCCTGGATGCGTGTCAGCCTGTTCTCGCCCGAGATCAGCCATCGTAACCCCTCCTTCGTGGGCCGGCCCAGGGTGATGACCGTCGTCTCGCCGGCACCGCCGCCGCTGGCTGCCCGCATGCGGGTGACGGCTGTGCCTCATGGCCGCGAAACGCCGCATCTGAAACACGTCGCCACCTTCGGTCAGACCCGGGTCCGCCGGGCCGCCCGCGCGGCGGGGTTCGACGACGCCCTGTTCGTCGATGACAAGGGCTACGTGTCGGAAGGCGTGACCTGGAACATCGGTTTCCTGTCCGGCGACACGGTGATCTGGCCGCAGGCGCCCATGCTCGCCGGCGTGGCTCAGGCGCTGGTCGATGGCGGACTCCCGGCCGTCGGCCTGTCGTCGGAGCGCCGGCCGGTTCGCCTTGCCGACCTCCACAGCTTCGACGGCGCCTTCATTTGCAACAGCGCGACCCCGGTCTGCCCGGTGAGCGCGATCGACTCGACGGTCTATGCGATTGACGTCGAACGGATCGACCGCCTGGCGGCGGCCTACGCTGCCGCCGCCCCGCAGCCGATCCAGGCCCCCGGCTAGGCCCGCCGGGCCCCGGATGCTAAGCCGGACGGCAGACGGGGAGGTCGTCGTGACACGTATCGGACTGTATCCGGGCACCTTTGACCCGGTCACCAACGGCCACATGGACATCATCGGCCGGGCGGTGAAGCTGGTCGACCGGCTGGTCATCGGGGTGGCGGAGAACGACGCCAAGGGGCCGCTGTTCACCACCGCCGAGAGAGTGGAGATGCTGCAGGCCGAGCTGGCCGGGATCAACGCCGACATCGTGGTGCGGCCGTTTGATACCCTGCTGATGCACTTCGCCGAATCCCTCGACGCCAATGTGATCGTGCGCGGGCTGCGCGCCGTGGCGGACTTCGAGTACGAGTTCCAGATGACGGCGATGAACCAGCGACTCAACGACCGGATCGAGACCGTCTTCCTGATGGCTGATCCGCGGCATCAAGCCATCGCCAGCCGGCTGGTCAAGGAGATCGCCCGGCTGGACGGGAGGATCGACAGTTTCGTCAGCCCGACGATCGCGGCGCGGGTGCGTGAAAAGGTGGGGGTGACTCAATGAAGCCTGAGGCGCTTGCGGGAATCATGGCGGCTGCCGCGACGAGTCTGGCGGCCGGCGGCGCGATGGCCCAGGACGCCTGGCGCGCGCTGGCACCCGAGAACGTCTGGGTGCTGGACACCAGCAAGGGCCGGGTCGTCGTGGCGTTGGCCCCCGAAGTCGCGCCGCGCCACGTCGAGCGCATCCGCACCCTGACCGCCCGCGGCTTCTATGACGGCCTCGGCTTCCACCGCGTCATCCCCGGCTTCATGGCCCAGGGCGGCGATCCGGAGGGCACCGGGGCCGGCGGCAGTGACCTGCCGGACGTGCCGGGCGAGTTCAGCTTCCGGCGCGGCAGGGAAGCCGGCTTCACGCCGATGGAGCCGCGGCCGGGCCAGCCCCTGTCGGGCATCGTCGGGGTCATGCCGGTGGTCACCCAGCCGGACGCCCAGATGATGGTCACCGCCGACTTCCGGGTGCCCGCAACGGCGCGCTTCTGTCCCGGCGTGCTGGGCATGGCGCGCAGCACCGACCCGAACAGCGCCAACAGCCAGTTCTTCCTGATGACCGCCGCCAATCCCGGCCTCGATGGCGACTACACTGCCCTCGGCCGCGTGGTTCAGGGCCTCGAGGTGGTGAACGCGCTCAAGCCGGGCGATCCCGCCGAGGACGGTGCCGTCACTGCCGATCCGGATCGCATCGTCCGAGCCCGCATGGCCTCTGACCTGCCCGCGGTCGAGCGGCCGATCCTGCGCATCGCGGCACCGGGCACCCCGGCCCTGGTCGCGGCCGTGGCGGCGACCCGAGACGTCTGCAGCGTCATCGTGCCGGTCGAGATCTCAGGAGGGCCCCAATGAGCCTGTCGGCGCTCCTGCTGGCGGCGGCGCTGGGGCTACAGACCCCGGACCCCGCGATGCCGCCCGCGACGGCCGTGGAGTGGCGCACGGTCAGTCCCGACAACCTGCTTGTCATCGACACCTCGCGCGGGCGGATCCTCGTCGAGCTGGCCCCGGCCATCGCCCCCCTGCACGTCGAGCGCATCCGCCTCCTGGCCGGGCGCGGGTTCTATGACGGCATCAGCTTTCACCGGGTGATCGAGGGCTTCATGGCCCAGACCGGCGACCCGCTCGGCACAGGCGACGGCCAGAGCCCCTTCCCGGACCTGACCGCCGAGTTCACCTTCCGACGCGGCCCCGAAATGGACTTTGTGGTGGTCAGCGCGCCGCAGGGCCAGCAGTATGGTTTTATCGGCAGCCTGCCGGTGGCGACCCAGCCGGACGCCCTGATGGGCCGCACCGCCGATGGCCGCGTGCATGGCTGGGGTGTCTACTGTCCCGGCGTGGCCGGCATGGCGCGCGGCGAGGCCAATGACAGCGCCAACAGTCAGTTCTTCCTGATGCGTGACGCCTATCCCTCACTGGAGAAGCGCTACACGGTCTGGGGTCGGGTGGTGTCAGGTCTTGAGGTTGTGCGCCAGATCAAGGTCGGGGAAGGGGCCGGCGGCATGGTCCCGGCACCCGCCGACCAGATGCGGCGAGTCCGCGTGGCGGCCGACCTGCCCGAGAGCGAGCGTCCGACCGTTCGGGTGGCGGACCCCCGCACGCCCGCCTTCCGGGCCCGTCTGAACCAGGCGCGCGCGGCCCGGGGCGCCGACTTCTCGATCTGCGACCTTGAGCTGCCGGTTCAGGTCGAGGGCTGAGCCCGTCGACGGCGACGGCGCGTGCGGCGCGGTCGTTTCATCGCTTCCAGCAGCAGGCCCTCGCGCAGGCCGCGGTCGGCGACACGCACCCGCTCGCTGGGCCAGCCGCGCTGCACTGCATCGAGGATGGCCGCCCCGGCCAGCACCAGATCGGCCCGGTCGGGGCCGATGCAGGGATCGGCGGCGCGGCCGGCGCGGCCCATCTCCCGCAGCTTGAGCGTCGCCGCGTCGCACTCGGCCCGTGTCATCCACAGGCCGTCGACCCGGTCGCGGTTGTAGCGGGGCAGGCGCAGGTGGATGCCGGCCAGGCTGGTGATGGCGCCCGAGGTGCCGACCAGATGGGCGGCCCCGCGCTCGAACAGCGGTCGCAGCGCGGCGGCTTCGGGCGGGGCGGTCAGGGCCGCCGCCATCTCGTCGACCATGGCGGCGTACCAGGCGGCGGCGTCGCCCTCATCCGGCTCGGGCAGCCGCTCGGCGAGGCTGACCACGCCGAGCGGGGCCGAGATCCAGGCCACGGTGGTAAAGCCCTGCGGCTCACGCTTCAGCCACGACACCTCGGTCGAGCCGCCGCCGACGTCGATCACCACTACCGCCTCGGCCATCGGGTCGAAAAGGGTGGCGCAGCCGGTCACCGACAGCCGGGCTTCCTCGGCCGGATCGATGACGCGCAACTTCAGGCCCGTGCCGGCGGCGACGCGGGCGACGAACTCCGGTCCGTTCTCGGCCGCGCGGCAGGCCTGGGTGGCGACGGCGCTGAGCCGTTCTGCCGGGATCTGCCGCCGCGCCAGCCGCTCGGCGCAGATGGCGAGGGCGTCGTAGGCCCGGTCCATGGCGGCGGTGTCGAGGCGACCGGTGCGCGACAGCCCTTCGCCCAGCCGGACGATGCGGCTGAACGAATCGACCACGCGGAACCCGTCGCGGGCCGGTCGGGCCACCAGCAGGCGGCAGTTGTTGGTCCCCAGGTCGAGCGCGGCGTGCAGCGGCGGCGGCTCGCGGCCGGACGGGGACCTGACGTCGCGCCCGGCGGGCGCGCCGGGGCACTCCGGCATTCGATGGTCTTTCTCGGGGGCGACCGTCGCGGCCGCCGTTCTCCCTCAGCCTAGAGCCCTCCCGGCGAGGTTCAAGCCCGTCCGGCGTCCCTTGATCGGACCGGCGCGCGCCAGCGCAGCCCGAACAGCGGCCGAAGCGGGGCAACCCGGCGGATGATCTCGTAGCCGAGAAAGGCGCCTCCAAACGTCACGGCCACCAGCACGAGCGCCTCCACGCCCAGCGGCAGGCCAAGGCCCGGCAGGTAGTAGCCGGCCACCACGGTGATGGTCTGATGCAGGATGTAGAGCGGGAAAACGGCGGGGGTGAGATAGCGCAGGACCGGGTGGTCGAAGGCCAGATGGCGGGCGCCGAAGCCGAGGATCGCGGCCATGGCGCCCCACTGTACGGCGCCATAGGCGAAGCGCATGGCGACGCGGAGCGGGGCCGGGGGAGTTGCCTCAAGCAGAGGCCATGAGGTCAGGCCCCACGGCAGACCGTCCCAGGCGGCCAGATAGCCGCGCCATGCCAGCCACGCGCCAAGTGCGATGGCCAGCGCGGCCCAGCGGTAGCGGATAAGGGCGCGGCGGATGCTGTCGGACTGCGCCGTCAGGAAGCCGAACAGGAACAGCGGGACGTAGACGCTGTGCAGGTACCAGTCATCGACGAGCGCATGGGAGCGGTCGAACACCGGGTAGAGCTGGCGCGCGAGCCCCAGTCCCACGATCGGGGCGATCAGCACAAGCGGCGTCGACAGGGGCCGCTCGAGCACCCGGCCGAGCGCTTCGAGGGGTCGCCGCCCCCCGGCCAGCAGGACCGCCAGCAGCAGGCTGTAGACCCAGAGGTAGGCGACGAACCACAGGTGATTCCAGGTCGGGGTGATGATGTCCCAGGCATGCTCGCCGGACAGGTACAGGGCGTAGAACCGCGGCAGGCTCTCGGCCAGCTCGGGCGTGTAGTAGAGGACCTGGTAGAAGGTCTGCGGCGGGATGATCACCAGCATGCCGAACACCAGCGGCACGAACAGCCGCAGGGTCCGGCTGGCGGCGAACCTGCCGGCGCTGACCAGGCCCGGCGGGTCGCGGTCGACGAGAAACCGCGTGGCGCAGCCGGCGATCAGGAACAGCAGTCCCAGCCGCCAGGGGCTGGACAGGCTCATCACCAGCTCGATCCCTTCGATCGGGCGGGGGCTGGAGGTGTGCCAGTCGTCGGCCTCGTAGAAGACCCCGACATGATAGAAGATCAGCAGGAAGAAGGCCCCGACGCGGATCCAGTCGAGGTCGTGGCGGCGGGGCGGACGGGCGGCCGTCGCGGTTTCGGGCAGCGGGGTCGGAAGCATGGCGGACCAGGGTGTCGACAGGGAGACCTCCCCGCTGCCGTATCGTCGGCAGGGTCGCCCAGTCCTGTGGGGCAGGCGGCGTGATCCCGGGGACGAGCGGCCCGGCTACATGCCGGGCAACCGCCTCGAATGGGCGCGGCTGGTCTGTTGGGTCGCGCTCGGCGTCTGCCTCTTCGCCGCGGTCGGCGCCCTGACGACCCTATCCGATCGGCCGGAGGTGGAGCCGTGGAAGGCGTGGACCTGGGCCCTGACCAGCGCCGCCACCGCGCTGCCCTGCACCTTCATCTGTCTGTATGCGGTGCGCCACGCCTCGCCGGCGGAATGGGGCTGGCCGCGCGCCGCGGGCCTGCATGCCATGGCCGCGCTCGTCTACACCCTGTTGCATGTCGGCGGCTTCGTCCTGCTGCGAAAGCTCGTCTACGCCGCCATGGGCGACAGCTACGGGGCCGGGCCGCTGCTGGAGGAGTTCCCCTACGAGCTGCGCAAGGACCTGCTGACCTACGGCGCCCTCGTCATTCTGTTCTGGCTGGCGGGGGAACGGCAGCGGCGCGTCCGGGAGCCTGCGCCGCCGGCGACGTTCGAGATTCGCGATGGGGCCCGCCGGCTCCGGGTGCCCGTCCGCGACATCGTCGCTGTGAGTTCGGCGGGCAACTACGTGGAGTTCCGGCTGGAGGACGGGCGGCGGCCGCTGATGCGCGCCACCCTCGCCAGTATCGAAGCGGCTCTTGGCGCGCAGGGCCTGATCCGGGTGCACCGCGCCTGGGTGATCCATCCGGCCCGGGTGACCGCGTTGGCGCCGGACGGCTCCGGCGACTGGACGGTGCAGCTCGGCGATCTGGCCGTTCCCTTGTCGCGGCGCTTCCCGCAGGCGCTGGCAGCCCTTCGCGCCGGCTCCGTTCCGGAAGCAACCTGACCCGGAGCTGAACGCCGCAGGCGCCGTCCGCTTCAGGCGCAGCGACGTAGCTTGCAGCATGACCCAGACCCGTTCCGCCCGCTTTGCGCTCGGCCAGGTCGTGCGGGCGCGCGACGAGGCCTTTATCGGCGTCGTCCTCGACGTTGACCCCCGCTACGACGGCCCGTCGATCGAGACCGGCGCTGTGCGCGCCGACCAGCCCTTCTATCGCGTCCTGACGGTCGGTCCGGATGGCAGCTTCATCGTCTATGCCGCCGAGGAGGCGCTCGAGGGCCATGCGGCCGGAGCCCTGTCGGCGGACGACGAGGCGCGCTGGTTCACGATCGACGCCGCCGGCCGGCACGCGCCGCGCGACCAGGTGATCCACTAGCTGCGCTTGGCCCCGGCCCTGCGGCTGCCTAGGATAGGGCGACAGGAGCAGGCCATGTCTGATTTCGAGCACGTCTTCGACAGCCCCCCGCCCGGCGCGGCGGCCGACTGGACCATTCCGCAGGATTGGCGGCTGTACACCGAGGTGGAGCACCGCACCTGGGACACCCTCTATGCGCGTCAGATGGCGATCCTGCCCGGTCGCGCCTGCGACGCCTACATGCGCGGCCTCGACGCATTGCCGCTGGACGGGGGCATCCCCGACCTCGCCCTGCTCAACGAGAAGCTTCACGCCCTGACCGGCTGGACGGTGGTGTGCGTTCCGGGCCTGGTGCCGGACGAGGTCTTCTTCGACCACCTGGCGAACCGCCGCTTCCCGTCGGGTCAGTTCATCCGCAAGCCGGATCAGCTGGACTACCTGCAGGAGCCGGATATCTTCCACGATGTGTTCGGCCATGTGCCGATGCTCACCGATCCGGACTTCGCCGCCTATATGGAGGCCTATGGCAAGGGCGGGCAGCGGGCGGCGGCGCTGGGCATGCTGCCCAACCTCGCCCGTCTCTACTGGTACACGGTCGAGTTCGGTCTGATGCAGGAGGCGGGGGGGCTTCGCATCTACGGCGCCGGCATCCTGTCATCCGCGACCGAAAGCGTGTTCTGCCTGGGGGACCCGTCGCCGAACCGGCTGGGCTTCGATCTCGAGCGGGTGATGAAGACCCTCTACCGCATCGACGATTTCCAGCAGGTCTATTTCGTCATCGACTCGCTGGAGCAGCTGAAGCGCGAGACGCTGCAGGACTTCGGGCCGATCTATGACCGGCTGAAGGGCGCGGAGGCCATCGCCATCGACACCATCCTGCCGCAGGACCGGGTCTTCACCCGCGGCACCCAGGCCTATGCGCTGAAGGGCGGCCGGCACGCGGCCTGAGGCGCGGCGGCCCGACCGTCCAACCGACATTCCGCCAACGAAAACGGGCGCGACCCTGAAGGTCGCGCCCGACGTCATTCCAGCCGGTCGGCCGTTTACTTCAGGAGGTCGTAGCGGTCGAGGTTCATGACCTTGGTCCAGGCCTTGGCGAAGTCGCGGACGAACTTCTTCTGGGCGTCAGCGCAGGCATAGACCTCCGCCAGGGCGCGCAGCTGCGAGTTGGAGCCGAAGATCAGGTCCACGCGCGTGCCGGTCCACTTCAGCGCGCCCGTGACGCGGTCATGGGCCTCGAACACCTCCTCGGTCTGGTCCGTCGCCTTCCAGACCGTGTCCATGTCCAGCAGGTTGACGAAGAAGTCGTTCGTCAGCTTGCCGGGGGTGGTGGTGAACACGCCGTGCTTGCTGCCGCCGTGGTTGGCGCCGAGGGCGCGCAGGCCGCCGACCAGCACCGTCATTTCCGGCGCGGTCAGGGTCAGCAGCTGGGTGCGATCGACCAGCAGCTCTTCCGGCGTCATCTTGAAGCGCTTGCCCTGGTAGTTGCGGAAGCCGTCAACCTGCGGCTCCAGCACGGCGAAGCTCTCGACGTCGGTCTGGGCCTGGCTGGCGTCGGTGCGGCCCGGGGTAAACTCGACCTCGACCGGGTGCCCGGCGTCGATGGCCGCCTTCTCGACTGCGGCGGTGCCGCCGAGCACGACGAGGTCGGCGATCGAGACCTTCTTGCCGCCGGTGGCCGAGGCGTTGAACCCGGTCTGGATGCCTTCCAGCACCTTCAGGACCCTGGCCAGCACCTGCGGCTCATGCGCCGCCCAGTCCTTCTGCGGAGCCAGGCGGATTCGGCCGCCGTTGGTGCCGCCGCGCTTGTCCGAGCCGCGGAAGGTCGAGGCCGCCGACCAAGCCGCGCTGACCAGCTCGGCCACGCTCAGGCCCGAGGCGAGGATCTTGCCCTTGAGGGCGTCGATGTCGCCGGCGTCGATGGTGGCGTAGTCGGCCGCCGGGATCGGGTCCTGCCACAGCAGGATCTCGCTCGGGACCTCTTCACCGAGGTAGCGGCTGACCGGGCCGAGGTCGCGGTGGGTCAGCTTGAACCAGGCGCGGGCGAAGGCATCGGCGAACTGGTCCGGGTTCTGGTGGAAGCGACGCGAGATCGCCTCGTACGCCGGGTCCATGCGCAGCGCCATGTCGGCGGTGGTCATGATCGGGGCGCTGGCCTTGCCGCCCTCGTGGCTCGGCGGCACCAGCGTCTGGGCCGCCGGGTCCTTCGGCTGCCACTGGTGAGCGCCGGCGGGGCTCTTCACCAGCTCCCACTCGTGACCGAGCAGCATGTCGAAGTAGCCCATGTCCCACCTGGTCGGGGTCGGGGTCCAGGCGCCCTCGATGCCGGAGGTGATGGTGTGGGCGCCCATGCCGGTCTCGTGGGTCGAGTGCCAGCCGAGGCCCTGGGCGGCGATGTCCGCGCCTTCCGGCTCCGCGCCGATCAGGCGGGCGTCGCCTGCACCGTGGCACTTGCCGAAGGTGTGGCCGCCGGCGACGAGGGCGACGGTCTCCTCGTCGTTCATCGCCATGCGGGCGAAGGTGTCGCGGATGTCGCGCGCCGAAGCGAGCGGATCCGGCACCCCGTCCGGGCCTTCCGGGTTGACGTAGATCAGGCCCATCTGCACCGCGGCCAGCGGGTTCTCGAGATCGCGCTCACCCGAGTAGCGGCTGGAGGCGTGCTTGCTGTCGGCCAGCCAGGCGTCCTCGGCGCCCCAGTAGATGTCCTCTTCCGGCTCCCACACGTCCTCACGGCCGCCGGCGAAGCCGAAGGTCTTGAAGCCCATCGACTCGAGGGCGACATTGCCCGTCAGGATCATCAGGTCGGCCCACGAGATGCGGTTGCCGCACTTCTGCTTGATCGGCCACAGCAGGCGGCGGGCCTTGTCGAGGTTGGTGTTGTCCGGCCAGCTGTTCAGCGGGGCGAAGCGCAGCGTGCCCGACTCCGAGCCGCCGCGGCCGTCGGCGGTGCGGTAGGTGCCGGCGCTGTGCCAGGCCATGCGAATGAAAAACCCGCCGTAGTGGCCCCAGTCGGCAGGCCACCACGGCTTGCTGTCGGTCATCAGAGCGGTCAGGTCGGCCTTCAGCGCCTTGAGGTCCAGTTTGCGGAACTCGTCGCGGTAGTTGAAGTCCTTGCCCATCGGATTGGCGGGCTCGACGTTCTGGTGCAGCACCTTGATGTTGAGCGCGTTGGGCCACCAGTCGCGGTTCGTCCGCGCGCGCCTGAAGGGGGGCCTGGTCGGCGCACCCGCGCCGGTCACCGGGCATCCGCCGCCCGTCTTGCTGTCGCTTCCGTCCATCTCGCTCTCCTGTGGGTTTCTGGCGAGGGGCGAGCGCGAACGTGCTGCCCCTGGAGGTATTGAAGGCACCCTAGCAGGGCAGTGTGATAGGGTAAAACTCAGAATTCAAGTTTTTCCCATAAGTTTGTTCTATATTTCATGGGTTCTCGGAAGTCCGCTGGAAGGGGTAGAAGCCCCTGCCGAGTCCCAGAATGCCGGTCAGGGCGTCCAAGGCCGAGCGGGTCTCGTCCAGCAGGGCCGGATCGGCCAGATCGACGGCCGTCAGGTTGTCGCGATAGTGCTGCTCCGCCCAGGCGTCGAGGCGGCCGTGCAGCTCAGGCGTCAGCCGCATGGACGGGTTGGCCGCCGCCAGCTCAGCCTCGGTCATGACCACCCGCAGCCGCAGGCAGGCCGGGCCGCCGCCGTTGCGCATCGACTGGCGCACATCGACGAACTCGACCCGGCCGATCGGGCCGTTGGAGGCGACCAGTCGTTCGGTGACGGCGTGGCTACGCGGGTTCTCCTGGGTCTCCATCGGGCAGATCAGGGTCAGGCGCGACTCACCCGGGATCTGGATCAGCATGGAGTTGAACAGATAGCTGGAGATAGCGTCGGCCAGCGGCAGGTCGTCGGCCGACACCTCGACGAAAAGCGGCTCGAGCAGCCCGTCGGCGGCGGCGCGGATGTCTGCCTTGACCGCGTCGGTATCCTCGAACGCCAGCTCATGGAAGAACAGGGTGTCGAGCGCGCCAACGCAGACCACATCGTTATGGAAGGTGCCGCCGGCGATCGCCGCCTTGCCTTGGCGGGCCAGAACCGGTCGACCCGCGCCGTGGCGACGGACAATGGCTGCACAAGCCTCGCGTGTCTGGCGGGCGGGGAAGGGGCCATCCCACGGCTCCCAAGCCTCTCTGCCCCAGACCAGCAGGTTGACGCCGGGCTCGCCGTGCGCGGCGCAGAGTCGGACGTGATTGGCGGCACCCTCGTCAGCCAGATGGGCGACCGGGCTCAGCGCCTCGTGCACCGCGAACCGCTGCGGGTCGGGGAAAAGGGCCTGAAGCGCCCGCCGTGTCTGACCGTGCTCCAGCGATCTGTGCAGGTTGGTCACCAGATTGGCCGGCGTGAAGTGCAGCCGGCCGTCTGCAGCGTCGACCGACGGCGTCACGGTCGCGGCGTTTGCGGCCCACATCGCCGACGCCGAACAGGCGGCGGCGGCGAACGACGGTGCGTTCTTCCAGGCCCGTTCCAGCACCTCGGCGTCCGTTCCGCCGAAGCCCAGCGACCGCAGAAAGGGGATGTTCGGCCGCTCGTGCGGCGGCAGGATGAACTGTGGCAGGCCGAGGTCGTGCAGCCGGCGCATCTTCTGCAGCCCCTGCTTTACCGCAGCCCGCGGGTTCGACGCCTCGCCCTTGTTCAGGCTGGACGCGAGATTGCCTGGGCTGAGGCCGGCGTACGAGTGCGTCGGCCCGATCAGGCCGTCGGCATTGGCTTCGATGGCCATCATGTCCGGAGCCCCTTGATCTCGCTCTCGATGTTTCGGACGGCATCAGCCTCGAAGCTGGCGACCGGATAGGCGCAGTAGTCGGCGGCGTAGTAGGCGCTCGGCCGGTGGTTGCCGCTTGCGCCCAGGCCACCGAAGGGCATATCGCCAGCGGCTCCGGTGGTCGGGCGGTTGAAGTTGACTACCCCCGCCCGGATGCGGCGGACGAAGCGCTCCCAGTGCGCCGGATCGTCGCTGACCAGTCCCGCCGACAGGCCGTAGCGCGTGGCGTTGGCGGCGGCGATGGCGGCCTCGAAGCCGGGGACCCGTGTGACCTGCAGGAACGGTGCGAACATCTCCTCGTCCGGGACCTCGACCCCGGTGACATCGATGATCGCCGGCCGGACGAACGCGCCGGGCAGGTTGCTGACCGGCCCCGAGGCGCGGATCACGCGGGCACCTGCGTCGATGCGCTGCTGCAGCGCCGCCAGGGCGGCGGCCGCGGCCTTCTCCGAGATCAGCGGCCCCGCGTAGGGCTCCGGGGCCGAGGTCCAGGGCGCGAAGACCAGACGGTCTGCCAGAGCCGCGATCGCCTCGACGATGGCGTCGCCCTGCGGCCCCTCCGGCACGATCAGGCGACGGGCGCAGGAGCAGCGCTGGCCGGTGGTGATGAAGGCCGACTGTACCGCGATGCCGGCGACGGCCTCGGCGTCGGCGGCGTCCCAGACCACCAGCGGATTGCTTCCGCCAAGCTCCAGCGCCAGAATGACGTGCGGGTCGTCGGCGAACTTGCGTCGGAAATGAGCGCCCGCCGCGCCGGAGCCTGTGAACATCAGGGCGTCGATCGGCAGGTCCAGAAGGGCGGCGCCGACCTCGCGGCCGCCCTGTACGAGATTGACCACCCCGGCGGGGAGGTCGGCCTCGGCGAAGGCCTCCGCCATCAGGGCGCCGACCGCCGGCGTCTCCTCGGACGGCTTGAATACCACCGTGTCGCCGGCCAGCAGGGCCGGTACGATATGGCCGTTCGGCAGGTGTCCGGGGAAGTTGAACGGGCCCAGAACCGTGGCGACCCCGTGCGGCCGGTGGCGCAGCACGGCGCGGCCAAAGCCCGTCTCCGTCGTGCGCCCACCGGTGCGCTCATCATAGGCGCGGATCGAGATGTCGACCTTGCCGACCATGGCGGCAACCTCGGTCTTCGCCTCCCACAAGGGCTTGCCGGTCTCGTTGGCAATGGTCTCGGCGAGACCGTCGGCGTGGGCCTTGAGCACCGCCTGGTAGCGCTTCACCGCATCAACGCGGTCCTGCCGCGGCCGGTCGGCCCAGTCCGGGAAGGCGACGCGCGCGGCGGCGACGGCGGCGGCGACCTCGACCGGCGTCGCTTCGGGGCCGGTCCAGACGACGTCGCCGGTAGCGGGATTGGTGGAGGTCAGTTGGGTCATGGAGCAACTCCCCTTCTCCCCTCGGGGGAGAAGGTGTCATGCGGAGCAAGACGGATGAGGGGGACGGCGGTGATGATCAAGGCGGCACCCCGCGCGCGCGGGGCGAACGGCCCTCTCCTCAGGGCCGCGCTGCGGCCCAACTTCTCCCCCCAGGGGAGAAGGACAGAGAGAACCGAACTCATGCCTTCACCCGCACCCGATCGCCGGCGCGCACCTTGAGCGCCTCGGCAGTCTCGCGGGTCAGGATGGCGGTGGTGTCGGTCAGCTCGGCCTTCTGGCGCACGGCGCGGAAGCCGGCCACGGTGGCGGTCGACATCAGCGAGGGCAGTTCGGCCTCGACCCCGTCGCGGATCTCGACGGTCAGGACCCGGGCGTCGCGCACGGTGCGGATATTGTCGCGTTCGCAGGTCACGGTCGGCCCGGCGTCGAAAATGTCTACCAGGCCGTTGGGGCGAAAACCCTCGCTCTCCAGCAGCGCCATGGCCGGGACGCCCTGGGGATGGACCTTGCCGATCACCGCCCTCGCAGGCTCGGGCAGCAGCTGGACATAGATCGGGTGACGCGGGGCGAGGTCGAGGATGAACTGCTTGTCCGTCGACCCCGTCATGCGGTCCGCGTCGTCGAACTCCATCGGGAAGAACTTGTGCGCCACATGATCCCAGAAGGGGCAGGCGCCGTCGGGGGTAAAGACGCCGCGCAACTCGGCCAGCACGGTATCGCCAAAAAGGTCCGGCTCGGCCCCGATCAGCATGTAGCGCGACTGGCTGAGCAGGCGGCCCGCCCCGCCCTTGCGCCGGTCGGCCTTTAGGAACAGCGAGCCGACCTCGCTCCAGCCAGTACACTCGTTGACCAGCACGAGGGTCTGGTGATCCAGCCGCAGGTTCAGGGACGGCGAGAGCTGGGTCGCATTCACCACCCGGAACGAGAAGAAGGGCCGGTCCAGCCCGACCGCCGCCTTGACCCCGCCGACGCCGTCGACGTCGCCGGTGTCGCTCTCCTCGAGCATCAGGGTGTACCAGCGGGCCGTCGGGTCGATGGTCCCGCGGAAGCTGTCGCGGCTGAGGTCGAGCCGCTGGATCAGCTGGTCGGGGTCCTCGGGCAGGCTGGTGAAGCCGGGGCCGGACAGGATGGCCAACTCCAGAAGGGAGTCCAGATCGTCGGGTCCGGCCGGACGCACCACCAGCATCAGAGGCCCTCCAGCCGCAGCTGCTTCAGCTTCATGGCGTCGATCTCGCCCGAGGCCGCCTTGCACAGGATCAGGGTCGACAGTTGGGTCCGCTCCACGAAGCTGTCGGGCCAGGCGAACTCCTGCTCCGAATGGATCAGGCCGCCGCGCACCCCCAGGGTGTCTACGTTAGGTAGGCCGGCGGCATGCAGATTGTTGCCCTCGCAGACCCCACCCGACGGCGACCAGGCGATGGTCTGGCCCAGCAGGGCACCAGTCTCGCGCACCGCCTCGAAAAGGGCCGACTGGGCCGCGTCCATGGGCTTGGGTGGTCGGGTGAATCCGCCATGCAGGGCGACGGTCAGGCCCTCGAACGGGGGCGCGGCAACAACCTCGGCTATAGCCGCGGAGATCCAGTCTGCCGCGGCGCGGTCGGGCACGCGCACGTTGAAGCGCACGACAGCGCTGTCGGCGACGACGTTCAGCGCCCCGCCGCCGGAAATGCGCGCGACATTGACGGTCACTTCGTCGCGCTGGCCGTTCAGGGCGTGCAGGACGGCGGCGAGCATGGCCGCGCCGGCCACGGCGTTGCGGCCTTCGGCGAAGGCGCGGCCGGCATGTGCGGCCCTGCCGCTGACTACGACATGGAAGTTGCCGCTACCCTTGCGCGCACCGGCCAGTCGCCCGTCGGCCAGCGCGGGCTCATAGGTCAGGCCCAGGTGCCCCCGGGCCCCCAGCTCCGCCAGCAGCGGTGCGGAGGCCGGCGAGCCGATCTCCTCGTCGGGCGACAGCAGGGCCGTCCAGCCCAGGCGTTCGCGGTCGGGGTGGGTCTCGAAGGCCTCGAGCGCGCCCAGCAGGACGGAGATACCGCCCTTCATGTCGGCGATGCCGGGACCGTTCAGCGCCCCGTCGTGACGCGACACTACCGTTTGGAAGACGCTGTCGCGCGGATAGACGGTATCGTAGTGCCCGGTCAGCACGATCTGGATCGGGGCCTCGGGCCGCGCGCTGATCCTCAGCGCGTCCGGGCTGCGGCGGGCGATCAGGCTGCCGTCGTCGGCGACGGTGGAGAAGCCCTGCGTCGGCACGCGGCTGACCTCGGCCGGCAAGCGCGCCGCCTCGGTCTCCAGCAGGTCGAGGATGGCCTCAAGGCCTTCCACATGGTCGCTGCCGGAATTCACGTTCGACCAGCGCACGGCGCGGTCGATGAGGACCTCCGCCCCCCGCCCGACCAAGTCGAGGGCGGCATGATCCTGTTCGAGAATCCGCATGTTCTGGTTCTACCTCCGCCCGCGGCGAAGGTGAACCCCGGGACCCGCGGGATCGTCTAGCGGGGGGGGCTTGTGTAAGGGTTCCTTGTCATGTAAAGGACGTTTGTCATTCTCAAGGAGGTTGATGACATGTCCGGTCTGATCGCGGGGCTGAGCCCCGCCGCCAAACTCACCAACGAGGCCGAGGCCAGGGCGTCCGCCCGCGCCAGCGCCGTTTCGATCGTGCTGGGCGTCATCTGGGGCGGGGTGAATCTCGCCTGGATGACCAGCCCCGAGGGCGCGGCCATCATGCAGCAGGCCATGGCGGCGTCGGCCACGCCGGAGACGGCGGCGATGATGGAGGGGGCCATGGGGGCCATGATTGGCCTGATGGCCTTCTTCATCGGCCTGCAGCTGATCTTCGCCGGCATCCAGTGGTTCAAGCCGAACATGATCGTGCCGATCCTGTTCCTGCTGCTGGTCGTCTATGGCTTGCTGACCAGTGTGATGGGCCTCGTTATGGCGGACCAGATGGCCGCGATGATGGGCCCGCAGCCGCAGCTGGCTCCGTGGCTGACTTATGGCTCGCTCGCCGTGCTCGTCATCCAGCTGATGTTGCACATCTCGGGCATCCGCGGTGCCTCGGCCCTGTCGAAGTTCCGCCGCGACGCCGCGGCCTGAAATCCGACGGCGTAAGCCTCAGTCGCGCCGGTTCGGGCGCCGGTCCGTGCGATCGGCCCTGGTCGGGCGCGACTCTCGCCGCCAGCGGATCGACAGGCTGGCCTGGCCCTGTCCGCCGACGCTGGAAGTCAACGCCAGATTGCGCTGTACCTGCCACTCGACATTGACCCCGGCACCACCCTCGCCACCGCCGATAATCTCCAGATAGACATCATCGGAAATGTAACGCCCGCCGGCAACGGTCAGGGCCGAGGCCTCGCCGCCGAACGACAGCCGGTCCAGCCCCGCCAGCTCGCGCAGGTTGCCGATGATGTCGAAACCGCTACCGCCGGCCAGCGACGCCACCCCTGACGCCAGCTGCGCCGCCTCGAAGGCCGACAGCTGCGACGCCGACCGCCCGAACAGCACCTGAGCCAGCACCTCGTCCTGGGGCAGGGCGGGGGAAGAGGTGAGGGCGATATCCGGCCGCGCCGCCGTGCCCGTCACCCGGATCGTCGCCGTCAGGGCCGGATCCTCGCGTAACGCCGACAGGTTCAGCCGGATGTTCTCCGGATTGGTCGACAGGGTCACCGAGCCGGTATCGTCGAACACGAAGCGCTTGCCGCCGAACTCGTAGTCGCCACGCACCACCCGCGCCGTGCCGCTCAGGTTCGGGGCTGTCAGGGCACCGGTCACCCGCGCATTCAGGCTGAGGAAGACATTGAGCCCGCGACCGGTCACCTTCACCGCCGGGCCCGGGGCGCGCACGGTCATGTCGAGGCCGATGGTCGGGCCGCGCGGCCCGCGCACCACGTCAGCGGGCGGGTCGCCGCCGGGGCGGTTGATCTCCACGACCTCCAGCGGAACAATGCCGCTGGAGCCCGGCAGGTTGGGCCGCACTACCGCGTCGTCGATCTCGATCCGCCCGACGAGGGCGATGTCGCCGTCCGCCCCGCGCGTGGCGGTCACTGGCCCGGAAGCCTTGGCGGTGGCCAGGTCGTTGTCGATGATGGTGAAGCCGTCGAGGTTGAGCGTGAAGGTCGAGCCCCCACCCTGCCGCAGATTCAGCCGTCCTGATCCCTCGACGCGGCCTTCGCCCTCGTCCCGGGCGCTGAAACTCTGGATCACCGCCGCCTCGTCGTCGAAGCGGCTGTCCAGCGTCAACCGGCGCAACACGAGGCCCGAAGCGCTGTCGCTGAAGCTGCCGTCGGCAAGCGTCAAAACCCCATTGAGACGGGGATCAGCGATCGAGCCGGCGACCGTGGCCCGACCGTTGACGGTCCCCGCGAGCACGCGGCCGCCGCCGATGAACAGGTCCCAGAGCGGCTGGACCTGCCCACGGGCGAACACCTCGCCGGCCATCGGCCGCGTCCGGGCCACTGCCAGCCCCAGGGGTGCCGCCGACGCCTCGACCGGCAGGGTCAGGTCGACGCCCGCCTGAACCACCCCCTCATCCACGACAGACGCCTCCACCCGCAGACGATCGTCGAGCAGCCGGGCGTCGAGCCGGCCGTTGACCGACACGCCGCCATCTGCGCTGCGCACCTGGTTGAGGGTGACATTGGCGGCACCGGTCAGGTCGTCGCCGGCCCCGCGCAGGGTCACCCGGCCACTCACCCGGCCTGCCAGATCCTCGAACAGGGACGCCAGCTCGACACTGGTCAGATCGGCCTGCAGGAGGGTCGCGTTGGCGTCGGTGCGCAACTCGCCCAACAGGATGCCTCCGCCGACCGTCAGGTCGAGGCGCGCCACGCGGCCGTCGCCGCTGATCGCCAGCACCGCCGGCGTGCGTGTGGTGAATGGCACCTCGCGCATCTGGCCGCCGCCGGAGAGAGTCAGGGTCTGGGCCGTATCCGTGCGGGCGTAGACTCCGGATCCGTACAGCGCCAGTGGTGTCGGACCAGCAACGCGGGCGTCGATCGTGAACGGCAGTCGCTCAAGGCTGCCCTGGCCGTCAAGCTCGAGCGACTGGATTACATAGCTGGCCCCGGCGAAGCGCACGTTGCGGCCCGACACGTCGAGCACGGCGACCCCTGCTGCGGCGGTTTCGGTCAAGCGCACGCGGCCTTCGGCGCGGCCGGCGCTAAGGAAGGCGCCGGGACCGGCCGTAAACGACAGATCCGCCGAGGCCGGGGTGCTGCCGGTCAGCGCAATCGCCCCCTGGGCCCGCAGGCCGCCAGCGTCCAGCGCGACGTTGGACATCTGCACGCCCCCCCTGGCGAGGCGGAAGACGCCGGAGGCGCGCGCGGGGCCGTAGTTCGAGCCGCTGACCAGGGCGATGCGACCGTCCGAGGCGTCGGCACCGCGGCGGAAGCTGAGGGTGAGGTCGGCATTGGTCAGGGTCAGCGGGCCGGCGGCGACCCGGGCGAAGTCGGCGGTCAGGTCGAGACGCGGCCGGGCCAGAGGACCGGTCAGGGCCCCTTCACCGGTGGCGGCTCCCTCGATCTCCAGCGGGCCGATCCCGAATGGACCCTCGGCCTGCCAGTCGAGGGCGAGGGCCAGCTCGCCTGCCTTGCGGATCAGGCCGCGCGCCCCGCCCGTGATGTGCTCGCCGGTCAGGGTCAGTCGGTCGACGGTGACCGGACCGGTCCCGAGACTCCCGCCCAGCTTCAGCGCGGGTTGGTCGCCAAGCAGGCGATCCAGTTCGGCGAAACCGGTGCGGAGGTTCCTGCCCCGTCCTTCAATGCCGACCTGCCAGGTCGCGCCCGGGCGCGCGGCGGTGGCCCGCAGCCGGCCGCGGAACTCGCCGGTCGCGCCGGGACGAAGGTCCGCCAGCCGGGTAAGGGCGATGTCCCCGCCAAACGTCAGGCCGCCGGTCAGGGCCCGTCCGCCGCGTCCGTCGATCTGCAGGCTCCGGCTCGCCAAAGCGACCCGGTCGAGGGCGATCACCCCCTCGCGGCTGCGCCAGACGGTGAAGCGGAGGCTAGGGCGTGGTCCCAGCAGGCCGCCGACAGGCCCGTCCGCACCGCCGGCGGCCTGCAGCTCGCCGCTCAGTTCGAGCCTGCCATCGTGAGCGGAAAGCGCGAGCGGCCCGGAGAGCCCTCGCGCCCGCCAGCCGGCCGCGTCGACTCCCTCGACGTCGACTTCGCCCTGAAGCCGCCAGCGCTCAGCGTCGCCGCGGAACACCCCCACGTAGCGCGTTGCGCCGGCCAGCGGCCGACCGGCGAGCCGGGACAGGGACGGCGAGATGAGCGTGAAGTCCAGCCCGTCCGGCACGCTACGGTCGGACATGCGGACCACGCCCCTCGCGGTGGACTGCACGTTTTCGGCCAGCAGCCGCCACGCCATGCCCTGGTCCTCGCTGTCGCGCACCGGCACGGCTGCAAAGCCGAACCGCGCCGTGCGTCCGATCCGGTCCACGAACGGGGCCAGCAGGTCCGAGCCGCTGAAGTCGGCGAACCCTGAAACCCGCGCTCCGTCAGGTCCATAGGCACCCTGCACCACCAGGGGCGTGAAGCGGCCGGTGCGTACCCGGGCGAGGATGTCGCGGCCATTCACGAGGGCGCGGGCCATGAAGGGCTGATCGGTCGGGTAGCCCAGTGCGCCGGCGATTGGTCCGCCCTGCGACTCCTCCGCTCTGAGGTCGAGCCGCAGATCCGCGGGGTCGTCGCTCAGACGCGCGTTCAGACGCAGGAAGTCGCCCGCGCGCGACAGGCTGTCGGCCTCCAGCCGCACCTGCCGCTCGCCACGGCGGGGCAGGGCGGCGTCGCCCGAAAGGCTCCAGCGGCCGTAGGTGCGGCTGAAACCCTCCAGCAGCTCCACCTCGGCGGCGAAATGGTCGATATCGATCGACAGGGGCTGTCTGGCCGAGGGCTCGTCGGACGGCGGGAGGTTGGGCCGACGAATGACGCGGATGAGACCGGCCTCGATGCGATCCGCATGAAAGCGCCGGGTCAGCAGGGGCCAGACGGACCAGTCGACCCGAACGTCGCGCAGTTCCAGCCAGACACCCTCGTCGTCTTCCACTGTGACCCGGCTGAGGCCGAAGTTGTCGAACAGGTCGCCCGTCAGCCCCTCGACACCAAGACGGCCGAAACGGCCAAGACTCTGGCCGGCGACGAAGCTGGTGACGAGCTCGCGACCCGGCCCGGTCGCCAGATACAAGCGACCGCCGACCATCAGCATGATCACGAGCGCCAGCAGGCCGCCGAGCACACCGCCGGCGATCAGGGCGGCGAGCCGACGGCGCGACCTGCGCCGGCGTGGTGCCGCTGTCGCTGTTTCGACTTCCGTCTCGGTGTCCGGGGGCAGTTCGGTCAAAACGCCTGCCCGAAGCTGACATAGACTTGGAAACTGGCGTCGGAGTCGCGCCTGCTCAGTGGCACGGCGAGGTCAGCCCGGATCGGGCCGAAGCCGAGATTGTACCGGACACCGACGCCGGCCGCGTAGCGCACTTCATCTAGCGTCGGCGTTTCGCTGAAGCCAACCGAGCCGGCTTCGAGAAACACGACCCCGGCAAAGTTGCGCGGTAGCTGCTGCCGCAGCTCGATCGAGGCCTCGACCAGCGACAGACCGCCGCGTGGTGTGTCGTCTGGCAGTCGAGGATTGACGCCCTGGAAGCTGTAGCCGCGTACCGAGCCGCCGCCGCCGGAATAGAACAGTCGGTCCGAGGGGACCGTCAGCTCCGAACCGCCCGAAATGGAGCCGAACCTCGCCCGGCCGGCCACGACTGTCCGCGTGTCCGGGTCGAGCGGCAGATAGGCCGAGCCGGTCGCCTCGGTGCGGAGGAACAGTACCGTGTCCTCGCCTGTCACGGCGGTTGGCTGGACCGAGACCGACATGCGCCAGCCGCGGGTCGGGTCGAGCGGGTCGTTGGACCGGTCGATGTAGGCGCTACTGCGCCCGGTCAGGATCGCCAGATCCCGGTCAAAACGCACCGGCTGCGGCGGGGTCACCGAGATATCGAAGCGGCTCCCCTCATAGCGCCCTGCGTCGAGGCCCAAGCCGTAGCTGAACCAGGAGGTGCGCGCCAGACGCTGGGTGACGTCGGCGGCCAGAACCACCGCCTGACGGCGGTAGGCGTCGGTGTCCTCGGCCACGAAGGCGGACTCTATCCTCAACGTGCGGCCCGGACTGCGCCAGTGAGGCAGGCTGAGCAGCGCGCCAATCCGGCTGTCGATCGTCGCCAGTCGCGCCCCGAACCTCAGGGTGTCGGCGCGCCCGAATTGGTTGCGAAGGGTCCACGCGCCCTCGACGCCCGTGCCTTCCGCTGTGGAGTAGCTCAGGCCGGCTTCCTGCACCCGGCGGGGGCTGTCGGTCAGGGTGACAATGACCGGCCGGTTGCCATCCGCGAGCGTCTGCTCCCGCGGCGCGAGCGCGACCGCGACCCCGTCGTAGACGCCCGTCTCGGTGAGGCGTCGCTCAAGTTCGGCCACGGCCTCGGGCTGGTAGCGGGCACCGGGCCTCCATGGCGCAAGGCGCTCGACCCAGGCTGGACTGGTGTCCCCCCGGGTCTCGACGCGGACCCCGTCGAGCGTCACCAGGGCTCCGGCGTCGACACGAAAGGTCGGGGTCATGGTGCGCGTTTCATGGTCCACGACTACGCGTCGCGGGACTGCTGACGCGTCCGGATAGCCCTCGCGGGCCAGCCCGGCGATCACCCGGCCCTCCGCGGCGAGCACATCTGCGGCGCGGGCCGGGGTGCCGGCCAACATGCCGATGTCGGTTAGAACGACCGCTGCACTCTCCGGCGTCGGCGGCGCGTCGACCCATTCGACCACCGGATCCTGAAGGAGAAACCGCGGTCCGGGCTCGATGCGCACCACGGGCTCGGGCCGGGTGTCGCCTTCGACTTCAGCAGAGATCGTCGGCTGGTAGTAGCCTTCCGAGCGCAGCAGCGCCTCGGCGGCCTCGGCGGCCCCGCGTGCGCGCCGGCGCGCCTCGAAGCGGTTGCCGGCCGGCTCCGCCGCCGTGCCGACGGCGCGTTCGATCTGGGCGCGAAGCTCCGGCGTCAGGTCCCCGAGAATCGTCACGCGCGGGTCCGCGGCGCTCGCCGAAGGGGCGAAGGCCAGGGGCGCCAGGGCGGCCGCCGCGATCAGCGCTCTGCAGGGTCGGATCAAGGGGCAGTCGGGTCCACAGGCTGGGCCGCGCGGGCGGCGGGTAGGAGACCATGACATCATGGCCGGTAGGAGGCGCGATGGCCTCAGTAGAACAGGGTCTCACTTTCAGGCTGGACGCTGTCTGCAGCGTCCGGATCGGAGAGCGCGGGGCCGGGGGGCGCATCATCGGCTTCGGGGGTGTCCGGCTCGACCTCGGCCACCGCGTCTGATGCGACCGCCTCGGCCGGTTCGGCCGGGGGCGCCTCGTCCTCAAAGGCGGCGGTCCCGCCCAACGGGGCCTCGCAGGCCGCCAGACCAAGGGCCAACGCCAGACCGGCGGCCATGGAGGCCCGCCGGCGACCGCCCTGCGGTAAATGTCCCATGTGCTGTCATCCTACGCCGCACGACGGCTGCTCAACGCCCCCGGCGCGCCACCATTCCGGCGGGGCAAGGCGCGGCAACCAATCCTTACGTCTTCTCCTGTAGCCTAAGGGACAGGAGGGACAAGGCCATGACCCAGTCCGATTACGGCGTCGTTATTCATTGCCGCCGACGAGAGCTGAAGACCCGCGTCGGGATGGCGATCATCCTGGCGGCGATCGCTTTCTTCCTCGCGCCCGGCTGGACGCCAGTTCTCTGGTTCGTTGCCGTGCTGGCGACCCAGGCCCTCGATCTCACCCTGGTCCGCCCGGTGCTCAGGTCAGACAATGACTGGCAGCCGACGCCGACCTTCCGTGCCCTTTCGATATGCAACGCCTTTCTGGCCGCGTTGGTCTACTCCGTCATTGGTGCCTACATGTGGTTGTACGGAGGCGAAGCGGGGCGCCTGTTCGGCTTCATGCAGTTCGCCGGCAGCCTGTTGCACGTGAGCATGTACATGCATCAGGCGCGCGTCCTCCTCGGCGCAGCCATGTGCGCCCACGGTGCCTACATGGTGGGCATGCCCCTCCATAGCGTTGTGGTGAAAGGCGAGCCAGCCATGACGGCCGTGGTCGTCGCGGGCGTGCTGTATCTGATTAACCTCTCCCTCTCGGCGCGCCAGGCCAATGACCGCTATCAGGCTCTGTGTCGAGCCGAGTCCGCGAGCCGCGAGGCGGCGGCCGAGGCCATGCGCGCCAGCGCCGCCAAGTCGGAATTCCTCGCCGTGGTCAGCCACGAGATCCGGACGCCTCTGAACGCGGTGGTGACGGCCGCCGGTCTTCTGCGCGGCAGCCGGCTGAGCCGCGCCCAGACAGAGCAGGTCGATATGCTGGGCGACGCCAGCGAGGTCCTGCTCGGCCTGCTCAATGATGTGCTGGACTTCTCGAAGATCGAGGCGGGCAGGCTGACGCTGGAGCGCATCGCCTTCGATCCTCGCGAGAAGCTGGATTCCCTGATCCGCATGTGGCGTCCGCACGCCGAGGCCAAGGGGTTGACCCTGACCCTGGAGTTCCGCGGCCGGCTGCCGGCCATGATCGCCGGCGACTCGCTCCGCTTTCAGCAGGTGCTCTTCAACCTGCTGTCCAATGCCGTGAAGTTCACCGACCAGGGCAGCGTCATGGTACGCGTGATCTGGCGCGACAGCCGTCTCCTCGTCGAGGTCGAGGACACCGGCTGCGGTATCCCGCAGGATCGCATCGGCCAGGTCTTCGACAGCTTCGAACAGGCTGATGCCGGCACCACCCGCCGGTATGGGGGCACCGGTCTCGGCCTGGCCATCAGCCGCCAGCTCGCCGTCCTCATGGAAGGCGGCCTCGAGGTCGAGAGCGTCCCCGGGCGCGGCTCCGTGTTCCGTTTCGAGGGGCGTTTCCCGGCGGTCGCCGCTGCGCTCCCGCGTCCGGAGGCTGCCGCCGCCGAGGTCGGTGGCCTGGAAGGGCTGGAGGTGCTGGCCGCCGAGGACCATCCGGTCAACCGCCGCATCCTCGCCCTGCTGCTGGAGCCGCTCGGCTGTCGTCTGACGGTGGTCGAGAATGGTGCCGAGGCGGTGGCGGCGGCCGCCGAGCGCCCGTTCGACGTGATCCTGCTCGACATGCAGATGCCGGTCATGGATGGTCTGGACGCCGCCCGTGCGATCCGCGGGGGGACGGGGCCGTGCCGCGAAACCCCGATCGTCGCCCTGACGGCCAACGCCCTCGAAGTGCATCGTCAGGCGTGGCTGGCGGTTGGAGCCGCGGGCTTCCTGACCAAGCCCATCGATGCCGCGGCCCTCACTGCGACCCTCGCCGGGGCGGCGCGCGGGGCTCCGGCGCTGGCGGCTGCAGGCTAGCGGTCCGTCCAGCGCGCGACGGCCTCCGGGAGACTGATTACGCTGGCGGGCTGCGGATCCGCCCCCTCACCGTCGAAGCGCGGGGCCGGTGCCGGCGCACCTTCAGGCATGAAGGCCTGGCGCTCCGTCGCCTGGGGATGATCGCGGGCCTCGGCGAAGGTCAGCACCGGCGTGACGCAAGCCTCCGTCCCCCCGAAATGCGCGGCCCAGGCGTCCCTGTCGCGCGCGGCGAACAGGCGCTCGAAGCGCGCCTGCAACGCCGGCCAGCGGTCCCGGTCGTACTGGTTCACCTCCGCCGCATCGATCCCCAGTCCGGCCAGCAGGGCGGCGAAGAACCTCGGCTCCAGCGCCGCCACCGCGACGAAACCGCCGTCGGCGCAGGCATAGCAGCGATAGAAGGGGGCGCCGCCATCAAGCAGGTTACTCTCCCGCGCCGGCGACCACAGGCCGCGCGCCGCGAGCGCGTGGAACAGGGACGACAGCACGCCGATCCCGTCGGTCATGGCCGCATCGACGACCCGGCCCTCGCCCGAGCTGCGGGCCCCGATCACGGCCGCCAGCACGCCGCTGACCAGCAACATGGCCCCTCCGCCGTAGTCGGCGACAAGGTTGAGCGGCGGTGACGGCGGCCGGTCGGCCGATCCCATGGCGTGCAGGGCCCCGGTCAAGCCGAGATAGTTCAGGTCATGGCCCACCTGGTCCGCCAGCGGCCCCGTCTGGCCCCAGCCGGTGATCCGGCCATAGACCAGCCGGCGGTTCAGCGCGCGGCAGACGTCGGGCCCCAGACCCAGCCGCTCCATCACGCCGGGGCGAAAGCCCTCGATCAGGGCGTCGGCCCCGGCGATCAGACCGCGGACCGTCTCAAGATCCGCCGCCGACTTGAGGTCCACCTCCACCGCCGTCCGGCCCCGGTGCAGGATCGTGCCGCCGACCTCCTCGAACGCGACCGCCGCCCCGGCCGGCCGCTTCAGCCGCAGCACCTCGGCTCCCATGTCGGCCAGCATCATCCCGGCCAGGGTGACCGGCCCGAGCCCGTCGAACTCGACAATCCGTACGCCCGCAAGGGGTCCCGCCATCGCTGTGCTCTCCTCCCGTCGCGCCCGCTTGCCCCGGCGCGTTCGCCTCCGTATGGTCCGCGCCGCTTCGCAAGGCGAGCCCCTAGCTCAGTCGGTTAGAGCATCTGACTTTTAATCAGAGGGTCCTGGGTTCGAGTCCCAGGGGGCTCACCATCCGCCCGGTACGGCGGGCGGACGATCACGGGGACGGAGCGTCAGGCGGCCATGACCCATTTCCGACACGCGTTCACCCTCGTTCAGGCTGGTCTCCTGGCCCTTGGTCTGTCCTGCTGCACCGCCATGCGCTCCGTCGGGGAGGGGGTCGGGACGGTGACCTCGGGATTTGGCGACGCCGCCGCAGCGCCGCTGGAGGATCTGAACCTCCGGCGCGACGAGATCCCGACCGTGCTGCTGCAGGCGCAGGCGGCTCCCTATGACACCCGGAACCTGACCCGCTGCCGGGCCATCGCGGCCGAGGTGCGGCGTCTGGACGAGGCTCTTGGCCCCGATGTCGACGAGCCGCCGGCCCCCGACGGTCGGCTGATGAGCGAGCGCGCTTCCGACGCCGCCGCCGACGCCACGCTGGACGCGATCCGTGACACGGCAACGGACTTCATCCCCCTGCGCAGCTGGGTGCGGCGTCTGTCGGGCGCGGAGCAACGTAGCCGCGAGGTGCTGGCGGCGATCCAGGCCGGCCGGCTGCGGCGCGCCTATCTCAAGGGTGTCGGCATGCAGCGCAACTGCGCTCCACCCGCGGCACCCAGCTGGTTCCAGCCGAGCCGCGAGCGTCGTTAGCCGCCGAGGTGGCGGGCGCGGAAGTCGCGCCGGAACGCCTCGAACCGCCCCCCGGCAATGGCCGCGCGCATCGCCGCCGTCAGCGCCTGGTAGAAGGCGATGTTGTGCCAGGTCAGCAGGATCTTGCCGAGGATCTCGTCGGCCCGGACCAGGTGGTGCAGGTAGGCCCGCGAATAGTCCTGGCTGGTCGGGCAGGGGACATCGGGGTCCAGCGGGGCCTCATCCTCGGCGAAGCGGGCGTTCTTCAGATTGATCGGGCCGTGCCAGGTCCAGGCCTGACCATGTCGTCCGGCCCGCGTGGGCAGGACGCAGTCGAACATGTCGACGCCGCGCCAGACCGCCTCGACCAGGTCGACCGGCTTGCCGACGCCCATCAGATAGCGCGGCCGGTCCGCCGGCAGCAGGGCGGGGGCGTAGTCCAGCACCTCGCACATGGCCTCATGGCCCTCGCCGACCGCCAGGCCGCCGATGGCGTAGCCGTCGAAGCCGATCTCGATCAGCCGTTCTGCCGACTCGCGGCGCAGGTCCTCGACGGTCGAGCCCTGCTGGATGCCGAAAAGGGCCTGGCTATCGCGCGTCCCGAACGCCGCCTTCGAGCGCGCGGCCCAGCGGGCGCTGAGCTGCATGGCCGCCTGCGCCCGGTCGCGCCCGGCGGGCCACGACACGCACTCGTCCAGCTGCATGATGATGTCCGAGCCCAGCCGGTCAGCCTGGATCTCGATCGAGCGCTCCGGCGTGAGGACGTGCCTGGAGCCGTCGATATGGCTGGCGAAGGTCACCGCCTCCTCGCTCACCTTCGAGATGCCCGACAGGCTCATCACCTGGAAGCCGCCGGAGTCGGTCAGGATCGGCCTGTCCCAGCGCATGAAGCGATGCAGGCCGCCGAGCCGCTGCATCCGCTCCGGGCCTGGGCGCAACATCAGGTGGTAGGTGTTGCCCAGCAGGATGTCGGCGCCGGTCTGGGCCACCTGATCGACGGTCAGGGCCTTGACCGTGGCGGCGGTGCCGACCGGCATGAAGGCCGGGGTGCGGATGTCGCCGCGGGCGGTCCTGAGCACACCCGTGCGGGCGCGGCCATCGGTGGCGGCGAGCTCAAAGGCGAGGGCCATCAGGCGCTCCGGAACAGCAGGCTGCCGTCCCCGTAGGAGTAGAAGCGGTAGCCGTCCGCCACGGCGTGAGCGTAGGCCATCCGCATGGTCTCCAGCCCGCAGAAGGCGCTGACCAGCATGAACAGGGTCGACTTCGGCAGGTGGAAATTGGTCATCAGCACATCGGCGGCCCGGAAGCGGTACCCCGGCGTGATGAAGATGGCCGTGTCGCCGTGGAAGGGGCGCACCATGCCGTCCTCGCCGGTCGCACTCTCCAGCAGGCGCAGCGAGGTGGTGCCGACGCAGACGATGCGGCCGCCGGCGGCACGGGCGGCGTTGAGCGCGTCGGCGGTTTCCTGCGAGACCTCGCCCCACTCGGCATGCATGCGGTGGTCGACGACGTTGTCGGCCTTGACCGGCAGGAAGGTGCCGGCACCGACATGCAGCGTCACCCCGTGGGTCGAGACGCCACGCGCGGCCAGAGCCGCCAGCAACTCCGGCGTGAAGTGCAGGCCGGCGGTAGGCGCGGCGACCGAGCCGTCGTGAGTGGCGAAGACGGTCTGGTAGTCGGCCCGGTCGCGCTCGTCCCCGGGGCGTCGCGCGGCGATGTAGGGCGGCAGGGGCATATGACCCGCCGCGTGGATGGCATGGTCGAGCGCGGGGCCCTCGTGGTCAAAGTCGAGGTCGATCAGCCCGTCCTGATGCTTCGCCGCCACGCGCGCAGTCAGACCGTTGAAGCGCACCTTGTCCCCGACGCGCAGCCGCTTGCCGGGCTTCATGAAGGCCGACCAGCCGCCCGGTCCGCGCCGCTGGTGCAGGGTCGCCTCGACGGCGACCTCCAGCCCTTCACGCACCCGGATGCCGTCCAGCCGTGCCGGGATCACCCGCGTGTCGTTGAACACCAGCGCGTCGCCGGGCTGCAGCAGGCCGGGCAGGTCGCGCACGACATGGTCCGCCAGCGCGCCCTCGCGCACGATCAGCAGGCGCGCCGCGTCGCGGGGCTCGACCGGTCGCAGGGCGATCCGGTCCTCGGGCAGGTCGAAGTCGAAATCGGCGGTCTTCATCGGCGGCGGCAATGGTCATGCTCGCCCCGGGCCGTCAAGCGCCGGTCAGCCGCATGAAAGTGCGGCGCTGTGACCTCCAGACAGGTTGACGGCCGCGCCCGGGGTCGGAGCGCGGCCGTCAGGGCCGGTCCCGGGGAGGGAGGTCAGGACCGGTAGTGCTGGATTCGGGTGGTGCGCAGACCCTGCATGCCCCACTTGTCGATCGCTTTCTGCCACGCGAGGAATTCCTCGGCGGTCAGGCGGTAGCGGGACAGGGCGTCCTCAAGCGGCATCAGCCCGCCACGCACGGCGGCCACGACCTCGGCCTTGCGCCGGATTACCCACCGATCAGTGTTGGGCGGCGGTAGATCCGCCAGGGTCAGGGGCGTGCCCGTAGGTCCGACCACGTACTGTTCGCCTTTGTTGTTCAGGCGCCGCTCTTGCAGCATGGGCTCTTGCCTCATTCACCACCACCAACTTGATCGTGAACATAGCGCCCGCCGACTAAAGGCCATTTAAACGTCGTGGTGAAGGAACGCCTAAGCCTGACGCCCTCACGACGCTTTGTCTTCATCAGTATTGAGCGAAAATTCATAGCGATGAACGAAGCGTTACTAACGGATCAACGTTTGATCCGGATCAACTCCTCCAGCATCTCATCAGCGGTGGTTATAATCTTGGATGAGGCCGAATAGGCTCGCTGGGTCGTGATCAGCCCCGTGAATTCAGACGACAGGTCGACCGTGGACGCCTCCAGCTGCGATGCGGCGATACTGCCGGCACCGCCGATACCCGGTGTTTTTAGGTTGAAGGTCCCCGAGTTCTCGCTCACCTGGTAGGCATTGCCGCTGACCTGCGCCAGGCTATCGACGCTCGGGAATGTAGCCAGGGCCACCTGGGCAATGCGGCGAGTCACGCCATTGTCAAAGATCGCGGTGACGAAGCCGTCATCGGCAATCTCGATTTCGCTCAGGTTGCCGAAAGCGGTTCCGTTGGTCAGCGTCGAACCGACGACAGAGGGACTATCGTACTGGGTCAGGCCGCCGACCGTCGAGTCGAGATCGAAGGAGATTGTCTGTTCGGCGAGGCCAAGGCCGACAGCCCAATTGACCGCCGGCGGGACCGGTGCCGCCGCCGCCGAGGCGCGGATCTGGATAGTCGTGTTATCGTTCTGGTAATCGAATAGCCAGGGCCTGCCCCCCGCATTGTTGGCACTGGCCGCCATGGTCGTGACATCGAGACGGCCAGTGGGGGTGAACGCCAGCACGCCCGCCTTGATCATGCCGTTGGCCCCGGCGGGCACGATGTTTGTTGCGTCGGCGGCACCGATCTCGACGAACCATTGGTTCGGCAGGTCACCCCTGACGAACGACATGGTCAGGTTGCGCTGGCCACCCTTGGAGTCTGAAACAGGTACGGAGATCTCGAAATCCGGAGTGAAGGTGCCGGCGGCCATGGCCCCGGCCGTGTAGGTGGCGATGGGGGGGTTGTTTACATTGACCGCTTGGCTCGACTTCAGGTTTGCATTGACTTCGGCGCGCGTTGTCGCCTCGGCAGCGCCGCCAACCGAGCCGACGTTGATTGAGGCCAGGCGGCTCATGTCGGACGGGTCGTAGTCGATGTTTCCGTCGCTGTCGGCCGGCCAGCCCTGCAGATAAAGGCCCGCCGTGTTCTTCAGGTAGCCTTGGTCGTCGATCTGGAAGGCGCCGGCGCGGGTGAACAGGCGGCTATCTGTCCGGTCCGATCCCTCGGGGCGTTGCGTGACGACGAAGAAACCCTGGCCGTCGATGGCCAGGTCGGTGCCCGAGGTCGTGCGTTGAAGCTGGCCGAGTTGGCTGGTGTAGTGCCGAGCCGTGGCCATGACTCCGCCGGCGGAGTATCCTGAACCCCCCGTCTGGGCGTTGATCACGGTCTGGAACGCGGCAGAGCTGCGCTTGTAGCCGTAGGTATTCACGTTGGCGATGTTCTGCGAGATCGCAGCGAGGGCGGAGGAGTTTGCGGTGAGGCCGGAGACTCCCGCCAGCATGGCGCTGTTGATGCTCATTGGATGATCTCCTGCGTCAGGAAGCGTTGGATTGGGTTTGGGTTTGCGTTTGTGTCTGGGACCCGGTTCCGGCGTCATCTTCGTTCTGCGCCATGGACAGTGCGAACACCGAGTTCAGGGGGAGGACCGAGCCGCCGACGACGAGATAGGGCTCGCCCTCATACATCTCGACGCCGGTCACCCGGCCGGTGATCAGGGGCTGCGCCTCGATGTCCTGACCGCCCGCGGTTTTTGCGGTGACCCTCAGGGTGTAGGTGCCGCCTTCGGCGACCTTTCCTCCGGCATTGGTCGTGCCGTCCCAGCTAAAGCTGTGAATTCCGGCACCCTTCTGGGGCGCAGGGCCGGACCAGACCGTGTTGCCTGCGCTGTTTACCACCTTCAGGGTGACTACATGGGCGTCGGCACCGAGCTCGTAGTTCCAGTCGGCCGCGCCGTCCTCGAAACGAGTGGCACCCCAGCTGGCGGTAATCTCCTTGCCGAGGTAGCCGGCCGCGGACCCGAGGCCGCCCTCGCCCTGTGCGAGCAGGCTGGTCAGCAGGTCGTTGGTCAGCAGCTGCTGCTCCACACCCGCCATCTGGGTCAGTTGTGCGGTGAAGTCGTTGGAATCGAGCGGCGACAGCGGATCCTGGTTTTCCACTTGGGCCGTCAGCAGCTGGAGGAAGGTCTCGAAGTTGGAGACGAGGCCGGTCCGGCCAGAGGAGATCTGGGCCGAGGCGGCCGTCGAGGTCACAGGGTCCATGCGTCAGATCCTCACATCAAGGCGGCCATCGGCCCGGGAAACGCGATAGGCGGCGACGTCCGCGTCGGCGTCGATCTCAAGTCGGGCGGCCCCGGCAAAGGCCTTCGCGCCGCGACGGTCGCTCCCGCCGTCGTCCCGGCGGGTGTCGCGCTCGGCGAACTGCAGGCCATCGCGAGCGACGTTGAGGCCGGCGGCCTCGAGTTCGCGGCGCAGCTGGTCGGCCTGGGCGCGCAGTTCCGCCGCCGCTGCCGGGTTGTCGAAGGCGAGACGGGCGGTGACGCCACCGTCGCCGTCGATCTCCAGCATCACATCGACACGCCCGAGATCTTCCGGCGTCAGGGCAAGTTCGAAACGGGTCGTCTGACCTTCGAGGCGGCGCAGGATCTGCGCCGAGATCTGGGCCACGGCATTGAAGCGGCCATCATTGACCATCGGTTGCAGGACGATCGAAGCGGCGGCCGGCAGCGGTGCCTCCGGGGGCCGTGGCGCTTCATCGACGGACAGGTCCGTCTGGGCACCGTGCAGGGCCCGCTCCGCATCCATGTCGGCGAGGACCGCCGCCTGCATGGCTTCAGCTGTGGCCGGTGCCGCTTTGGTCGCTGTCCCCGGGGCTCCGGCCGCCCCGGCTGACGCGGGGGAGGGGCTGGCGGCCGCATTGGTCTGGTTGTTCGGGGCGGTGGTCCCGCCGGTGGCGCTTAGAGGGCCGGCTGTTTCGAACCCCGAAGCAAGGTCTGCGCTGTCGGCAGAGCCCCCCGGGACCGACACTTTCGTCGGCCGGGAAGCGTCGCCCGCGGCCGGACCATCCGCGCGGCGCGCCGCTGGCTTCGGGGCGGGAGCAGCTCCAGCGGCGGCCAACTGGGCGGGGACGACCCTCGTCTCGGCGGAGTTGCCGCCAGCGTCGACCGCAGCGGTACCCGCCGGGGCAGGCGAGACACTGCCCGCCTGAAGTTCGAGGTCCGCCCGGGCGGACGCCGACGGAACAGCGGCCTCGACGACTGCCACGGCAAGGTGACCGGCGACGATGACGCCACCAGACAGGGCAAGTTCGTCCTCGAGGGGAGTAGTGTCACCGGCCGGCCCCTGCGCCGGCTTCACCAGACCCTTTCCAGCTGAGGCGGTCACCAGCCCCGGGGCCGCGGCGGCGTAGAGCGTCTCGGACGCGCCCGTCGGAGTATGGTAAGCTACAGAGGCCTCGACCGGTTCTCCGCCGGCACCCGCGGCAGCCGCCAATGCGCCCGCGAAGCCGGCACCATCGGACGACGGCGGACGCACCGGATCGACCGGGGCGGCACCGACCAGGGGATTGAGCAGAAGGGCAGCGGACATGACGCGGAGGGAGCTCGCGGGCCGGGCAACGCCGGCTCTGGAGGGATCGGCGCGTGCTGCGCCTGGCCATTCGAAGCCTGCCCCGCAAACCTCGGGCCATCGGCATTCGAGGAGACACATCATTGAAAGAAAAGAGTTTTGATCCCGACAACAGAGTGGAACCTCTCGCGGCGGCGGCGTTTTCTGCCGGGCGCGCCAGCACCCTTTCTGCCCATCCGGCCGGCTGGCCCGCCGCTTGCTTTGCTGCTGGAAGCAGTTTGGAGGTTCGCCGCGATGCGTTGGAGAATCAAAAAGTTAGGTGAAACGCCCGCCCGGGTTGGTGGGCAAGAGGCTCCAGGTGGCGCGCAATCCTTGCCGATGCGGGGAGCTTCGCCGTGTCACTGAACCTGATCATGAATACCTCGACCTCAGGGCTTATGGCGGCCCAGACGCAGCTTCGCGTGGTCTCGGACAACGTCGCCAACGTCAACACGCCTGGATACGTCCGCAAGATCGCCGACCAGGTGGCGATGACCAGCCAGGGCGTAGGCTCCGGCGTCGATGTGGTCCGGGTGCGCCTCGCCACCGATCGTTTCCTCCAGGCGGCGGCGATGAGCGCCAGCTCCGAGGCGGCCCGGCAGGGCGTGCGCTACGACCTTTATGACCGGGTCCAGTCCCTGTTCGGCGACCCGGGCGGGACCTCAGGCTTCTTCGCCCAGGTCGATAGCGTCTTCGCCGGATTCACAGGCCTCGCCGAGCAGCCGACTTCGACCCCCCTCCGTCAGGACGCGCTCTACAAGGCGAAGGCGGTGTTCGACGAGGCAGCGCGGATCTCGACCCAGATCCAGCTGGTGCGGGCGGATGCCAATAGTCGAATTCGTGGCGGGGTCGATCAGGTCAATGACCTGCTGCGAGAGATCGAGGCCCTGAATGATGAGATCGCGCGCTCGAGGGCCACCGCCAGCGACGCGTCGGGGCCCGAGAGCGTCCAGGCGGCCCTGCTTGGCGAACTCGGCAAGTTGATGGACGTCCGCACCTCGGTCCGCGACCTCGGCGGCGTCACCGTGCGATCGGGCTCAGGCACCCTGCTGGCCGGGCGCGGCCATGCCGTTCTGGAGTACAGCTACTCTGGCGAGGTGCAGGCCGAGACCACTTTTGGCGATATCTTCGTCACGGAGCCGGGCGGGGCGAGGCGCTCGCTGATGGACGACCTGACGTCCGGCGAGCTGCGCGGTCTGGTGCAGGTGCGCGACACCGAGGCCCCGGCGGCCGCGGAGCGACTCGCCGAGCTGATGACGCGGGTCGCCGATGAACTCAACCGGGCCCATAACGCCAACTCGGCGGCACCTCCGCCCAATCGCCTGACCGGGCGCAACGTCGGCCAGGCCTTCGAGACGGCCATTGCCGGTTTCACCGGCAACAGCAACGTCGTGGTCACCAATGCCGCCGGTGTGGTTCAGGCTCGCGCCGCTATCGCCTTTTCCGGCGGGACGATGACGGTCAACGGCGTGCCGGCTACTCCGGCGACCTTCCTCGCGACGCTCAACGCCCAACTGGGCGGAGCGGCCACCGCCAGTTTCGCCAACGGGGTGCTCAGCCTGCAGGCGTCCACCGGTACCAACGGCGTTGCGGTGGCGGATGACCCGGTCGCCCCTTCCTCCAAGACGGGGCGCGGCTTCTCGCACTTCTTCGGGCTGAACGATCTGGTCAACAGCAGCGCACCGGCGGTCTACGAGACCGGCATGACGGCGGCATCCCAGCATGGCTTCGCCGCCGGCCAGACCTTGAGCTTCCGCTTCTTTGCAAGCCACGGCGGCGTCATGCGGGATATTCAGGTTGCCGTGCCGCCAGGCGGCGACATGGCCAGTCTGCTGGCCCAGCTCAACAGCCCCGTGAGCGGCGTCGGCCGTTTCGGCAGCTTCACGCTCGACAACAACGGAGCCTTGACCTTCGCCAATGTGCCCGGCGGGGACTGGCGCATGGCGATCGCCTCGGACCAGACAGTGCAGGCACCGTCCGGCGTTTCCGTGACCGCCCTGTTCGGCATCGGCGGCGGGGTCCGCGCCTCCCGCGCTGACAGCTTCTCGCTGCGTTCGGACGTGCAGGGCAACCCGGCCCTGCTGGCGCTGGGCCAGCTTGATCACGCCGCGGCCGTTGGCGCACTGGCGATCACGCCGGGCGACGGCCGGGGTGCCCAGCGCCTCTCGCTCGCCGGCCAGAACAATGTGCGCTTCGAGCCCGCCGGCGGGGGGATCGGGAGCGTACTCTCGGTGTCGCGCTACGCCTCCGAGTTTTCGGGCGAGATCGGCGGTCTCGCGGCGGCGATGAAGCGCCAGAAGGACGCGGCGGTCTCGGTATCCGCCGAGGCCACGGCGCGCCAGGTCGCCCAGGAAGGGGTCAACCTGGACGAGGAACTCGTGCTCCTGACCACCTATCAACAAGCCTTCAACGCTTCCGCCCGAATGATCCAGGCGGCGCGTGAAATGTACGACGCGCTTCTGGGGATGGTGTGATGAGCCGCATCTCGACCTACGGGAACTACCAGTCTGCCCTGCTGGACCTGATGCAGGCCCAGCAGCGTCAGCTCGACGCCAACCGGCGGGTCTCCAGCCAGAAGGTGGCGACGGATCTGCAGGGCTTCGGCCGCGGTGCCGAGACGCTGACGGCCATGAAGTCCGCCCAGGCCCGCGTGCAGGGGTTTATCGATACCGGGGAAGCCGTTTCGGCGCGGTTGACCACCCAGGATCTTGCCATGGAGCGCATGGGGGAGGGGGTGCAGGGTGCCCGCACCGCCATTGTCAACGCCATCGCCCTCGGGCGTCTCGACGGGCTGGTCCAGGAAGTCCAGACGTCTTTCCAGGTAGTCCAGGACGGGCTCAACAGCCGCCACCAGGGGCGATACCTATTCTCGGGCGGTCTGGTGAACACGGTCCCTGTCAACACCAACGCTCTGGCGGACCTTTCTGCCCTTCCCTCGGCGTCCGACGCCTTCGACAATGACGACCTTCTGACCGACACGCGGCTCGACGAAGGGACCGCGATCCGCACCAGCTTCCTCGCTCGGGAGCTCGGGCTGGAGAGCTTCGAGATCTTCCGCGACATTCAGGTATTTCACGAGACCACGCCCCTGACGGGTCAGCTCAATGCGGCGTCGGAGACTTTTCTCAAGACTGTCCTGACCCGGCTGGATCAAGCCTACAAGAACGTCACCAACAACACCGCCCGCAACGGCAGCATGCAGAACCAGGTCGACAGCATCCTGACCTCCCAACGGACCCAGCGGGACTCGCTCGACGAGATCGTTGGCAAGCGCACCGACACCGACATGGCCGCCGCCGTGACCGATCTGGAGGCCGCGCAGATCGCCCTGCAGGCTTCAGCCCAGGTCATCGCCGGCCTGCGCGACACCTCCCTGCTCAACTTCCTGCGTTAGACCGCGCGTCATTGCCGCACGGTTGCGGTCATGCCGGACGGAACCCGTTCTCCGCTACATAACAAGAACATGGCGCGCCTTGACCTGCGAAAGAAGCTTTCGATCCTCGCCGCTGCGGCCAGGTACGACCCTTCCTGCGCCTCATCGGGAGGGGGCGCGCGCACCTCCGCCGGGGGCAAGGGTAACGGGTCTGCCGAGGGCATGGGCATCTGTCATGCTTGTATGCCGGACGCGCGCTGCAGCAGGTGCTCGCCGGGGCCGGGCTTGCCCTTGCCGATGTCTACGGCCCAAAAACTCGGTCGAGCACATCAAGCACGAGCCACGGGCAAGCGGCGGCTGCAAAGTTCGCCGGACGCCGACGAAGTCGAGGCCTGCGGGCACTGGCTGTCGAACCAACGGCGGCTATCCGTCTTCAGGTGATCGTCGCGCGGGGCGCGAGCGCCGCCCTCGCGATCGCGGGGCGGCGGACGCCGGTGGGGGCCCCGCGCGGCCGGCCGCTGGCCGGCCCGGCTCGGACCACGCTCGTGGTGACCTGGCACCCCGGCAACATCGTCAGGACGACCGACTCCCGGGCGCAGGCGGCCGTCCGCACTGCGCTGGCCGACGATCTGCGGCTCGCCGCCGGCCTCGGTGGGTGAACCCGCGCCATGGTTGCGCTTTTTTTCTCCGGCGTCGCCGGTGAGCGATAGGCATTCGCTGTGGTACCGCTAGACTGGATTCATGATGCCAGCCGACTTCGACATCGCCGGGAAGGGGGACGCGGTCCGTTTGCGCCTGACCGGCGACTGGACGACCGGCGGGCTGGGCCGGGTCGCCGGCCGTCTCGACGCCGCCTTGGCGGGGGCAACGCGCGTCGATCTCGACATCGACGGCCTTGGTCATCTCGATACGGCCGGGGCCCTCGTGCTGGTCCGGGCCTCGCGCTGCAGCATCCCTGCCGAGGCTTGGACCTCCCGCCCAGAGGCCGGCCGCATCTATGCCATGGTGCAGCGTCTGGGATGCGAGGATCGCGCGCCGCCGCGAAAGAGCGACCCGATTACGCGCTCCTTCGCCCGTATTGGCCAAGGCGTTATCGACGCCGGGCGCGAGGCGATGCTCTCGCTGGCCTTCCTCGGCCGCCTGATCGTGGCGATCGGGGCCATGCTGCGGCGACCGGGTCGAATTCGCTGGCCCGCCTGGGTCAGCCAGACCGAGCGGGCCGGGCTGGACGCCCTGCCGATTGTGGCCTTGACCAGCTTCTTCATCGGCGCGGTGGTGGCCTTCATCGGCGCGGATCTGCTGGACAACTTCGGGGCTGCCGTCTTCACAGTCGAGCTTATTGTGATTTCGGTCCTGCGTGAATTCGCAGTGGTGATCACGGCTGTCCTGCTGGCAGGCCGCTCGGCCTCGGCCTTCGCCGCCGAGGTCGGGGCCATGCGCATGAATCAGGAAGTCGACGCCATGCGGGTCATGGGCGTCGACCCCTTCCAGGCCCTTGTCATCCCGCGTCTCGCCGCCCTCCTGTTGATGATGCCGCTGCTGACCTTCGCCGCCATGGTAGCCGGACTATTCGGCGGCTTGCTTGTCTGCTGGACCCAGCTGAACCTTGGCCCAGCCTTCTTCCTGGAGCGGATCGTGCTGACCTCGAATGTGGCCAACCATCTCGTGGTGGGCCTTTCGAAGGCCCCTGTCTTTGCTATCGTTGTCGCCGCCATCGGCTGCCGCCAGGGCATGGCCGTGGCCGGCGATGTCGAGAGTCTCGGCAGGCGGGTCACCGCGGCCGTGGTGCAGGCCATTTTCGCCATCATCCTGCTCGACGCCGTCTTCGCCCTGATGTTCCTGGAGCTGAACTATTGACCAGCCCCGGCACAACAGACCCTGCGCTGCCACCCCTGATCGAGGTGCGTGGCCTCGTCACGCGCTTCGGTGCCCGGACTGTGCACCAGGACCTCGACCTTGATGTACGCCGCGGCGAGGTGCTGGGCGTGGTGGGCGGCTCCGGGAGCGGCAAGACCGTGCTCCTGAACTCGATCATCGGGCTGAGGGATCCCGACGGCGGCAGTGTGCGCCTGCTCGGGAAGGACGTTGCCGATCTCACCGCAGCCGAGGCGGCCGAGCTTGAGCAGCGCACCGGCGTCCTGTTTCAGCAGGGGGCTCTGTTCTCATCGCTGACAGTACTGGAGAATGTGGCCTCACCTTTGGTTGAGCATACTCGCCTGCCGCGGCGCCTGATCCGTGAGATCGCCGAGATGAAGATCGCCATGGTCGGGCTTGAGCCGGGATCCCACTATCTCAAGCCGGCCGAACTCTCCGGAGGGATGCGCAAGCGGGTGGGGCTGGCGCGGGCTCTCGCACTCGACCCGGAGTTGTTGTTCCTGGACGAACCCACAGCTGGCCTCGACCCGATTGGCGCTGGAGCCTTTGACGCCCTTATCCGGTCACTGTCAGTTGATCTGGGCCTTACGATCTTCATGATTACCCACGACCTCGATAGTCTTTACGCTATTTGCCACAAGGTGGCCGTTCTGGCTGACCGTCGTGTCGTGGCCAAGGCGACGGTCGAGGAGCTTGAACATTCCGATCATCCGTGGATCCGGGAATACTTCCTCGGCCCCCGCGGGCGCGCGGCGCGCAAGACCAGCTGAAGGAGCGCGAGATGGAACGAGACGCCCACTACGCCGCCGTCGGTATCGCCACCGTGGCCCTTATCGCCGCACTGGCGGTGTTTGCGATCTGGCTGGCGCGGTTTCAGTTCGACCGAGACTACGATGTCTATGACATTGTCTTTTCTGGTCCCGTGGGCGGCCTGTCCGAGGGGGGCGAAGTGCAATTCAACGGCATCCGCGTCGGGGAGGTGACTGCGCTCAATCTCGACCCCGAGAAGGGCGACCAGGTGATCGCCCGTGTGCGGCTGGAGGGAGAGACCCCCGTGCGCGTGACCAGTCGGGCGCAGCTGGAGCCGCAAGGCATCACCGGCCTGAATTTCGTACAGATCACCGCTGGCAACCCTGACAGCGCGCTGCTGAAGGCCCAGTACCCGGCCAATGTGGTGCCGGTGATCCAGAGTCAGCCGGGTCCCCTGTCCGAACTGTTGAGCGGTTCCGGAACGCTGCTGGCCCAGGCGGTTGATGTGCTGCGTCGCGTCAACCGGGTGCTGTCCGATGACAACATCCGAAGCTTCTCGACCACCCTTGCCAATGTCGAGGCCATAACTGCCGAACTGGAGGCGCGCCGCGAGCTCTTCGCCGAGCTGGAGACCACGCTGGAGAGCGCCAACCGCGCGATCCAAGCCTATGAGCAAGTGGCCGTCACTGCCAACGACGTGATCAACACCGACGCCCGTCAGGCGATCGCCAGGATCAATGTGGCGTCTACCCAGGCTTCGGCGGCGATGGAATCCCTGAATCGGACTGTGAACGGACTTGAGCAGCCGGTCGGAGATTTCGCGGAGACTGGTCTGCCGGAGCTGACTGCCGCGATCCGCAGCCTTCGGACCGCGACCACGGCGCTGGAAGCTCTTGTCGAGGAGGTGCGGTCGAGCCCGCGCGATTTCATCGGTCGTCCGCCCGCCCGTAAACTGGAGGTCCAGCCATGATCCGCCTGCTTCACGTCCTGCCTGCCCTCGGCCTTGCGGCGGCGGTGTCTGGCTGCGCCCTGCTGGCGACGCCGGAGCCGGTTCAGATGTACCGCTTCGGGGCCAGCGATCCGGTGACCGGCATTGCGCCGGACGGCGCGGTCCCGCTTGAGATGCGGCCTGTGCAGTTCAGTGCAGTGGCGGCCGATGATCTCATTCTCGCCGTCACCGGGGCCGAGGCAGCCTACATCGGCGGTGCGCGCTGGGTCGAACGGGCCCAGGTTCTCTACCAGGAGTCTTTGGAGAACGTCTTTGCGGCCGAGGCCACCCGAGTCCGACTCGGCGGGCGCCGCGAGCTCTCGCATTCGCCCCGGGTGCTGGATCTCGACGTGCGCACCTTCGAGGCGCGCTATCCCGCGCCCGGCTCTGCGCCGACCGTGCGGGTGGCGGTGCGCGCGCGCATGATCAACCGCGACGACCAGCAGGTGGTGGCGGATGAGGTTTTCACAGTGGATCAGCCCGCTACTGGCAACAGGGTCTCGGCGATCGTGGCTGCCTTCGACACCGCCGTGCTCGAGGTGAACCGCGACATCGTGCGCTGGACCGAGGCGCGGCTGGACTGATAGGCCATCAGGGGGGGCCTCAGGCGACGCGCCGGATCTGCTCAACCACCCGGGTCATGCGACTTTCCGTCTCGCCGGCCCGAGTGCGGATCGCCGCCAGCTGTCGATCCGTCTGCGCCAGCGCCTCAAGGGCCGAGTCCCGCGTGCGGGCCAGGGCGACGGCATCCGGCCGGATCTGCCTCGGCTTGCGGCCGGCGAGGCCAAGTCCCTGACGCCAATCCTCGACCCAGGTCGAGAGCGCCGCCGCTGCGTCCGCCAGCCGGGCCGGGGCGGCATGCTCTGCGTTCTGGACGGCGCGGGCCAGCGGCAGCTGCGCGAGGCCTGCGGCGCGCGCCGCACGAAGGGCGGCGAGCTGAACCTCAAGGCGCGCCGTCGCACCTGCCGGATCATCGCCGGCGGGGACGGCATCTGCGATGGCCAGGGCATCCTCCGTGTCAAGCACTTCAATGCGTCCGGCCTCGGGTCCCGGCAGGGGCACCGCCGCAGCGTCCAACTCGACCGTGGCGGTCGCAGGATCTTCCACGTCCACAGCTCCGACGGTCGTGAAGTCCGCCCGGGTGACCGCCTCGGCGGCGTCGAGGGTCTCGCTGCGGCTCGCCTCGGGGCCGGGCAGGGGCTCCTCGTTCGCGACGGTCGCTTCGGCGGGGCCGGGGACCGGGGCAGCGACCTCGCGAAGCTTGGCCTCGCCCTCGGCGATGGCGGCATCGACCTCGGCGATGGCGCGAACGGCTTCGGCGTGGAGAGCGTCGAGGGCGGCGCTACGGCGCACCGCCGAGCGCCCCCGCTCGGCCAGGGCGGCGGCAGTGTCCCCGGCGCTGGCCGCGGCGGGCAGGTACTGGGCGCGGAACCGCTTCAGACGCGCGCCTCGACCGTCGAACAGGCCGGCAAGCCCCCGACGCGGCTCCAGCGCCGCAGGATCGAGGGTCTGCAGAAGGTGGGTGGCATGGCGAACCAGGTGCGTCGCCTCGATGAAGTCGCCATGGCGCGACTCGGCCAGCAGCCGCTCGACGGCATCCTTCAAGCTGATGTGGGCCCGCTCCAGCCGGTCGGGTCCGGCCGGGTCCGGTGCCTCAGGCGCGCGCGCGAGGTTGCTTTCAAGATCGACCGGCCCGGAGGCTGTCGGCTCGTACGATGTCGGTTCCATACTCCAACCTCCGTCCGGCGCTTTGCGGCCGGTTGGACAGCACTATGCCAGCGTCTTCAGATTTGGCGAAATGGCGAAGGTGGCCTCGGTCTTCGAGGCTACCTCATCGACGGTGATCCGGTCGGCCAGTTCGATGAGTTCAAGGCCTGATCCGTCGGCCTTGACGTCGAACACCGCCAAGTCGGTGATGATGCGGTCGACCACGCCCCGGCCGGTCAGGGGCAGGGTGCAGGCCTTCAGCACCTTCGACTGGCCGTGCTTGTTGGCGTGCTCCATCACCACCACCACGCGCTTGACGCCGGCGACCAGATCCATGGCCCCGCCCATGCCCTTCACCAGCTTTCCCGGGATCATCCAGTTGGCGATGTCGCCATCTTCAGAGACTTCCATGGCCCCGAGGATCGACAGGTCGATGTGGCCGCCCCGGATCATGGCGAAGCTGTCGGCCGAGGAGAAGAAGCTGGTTTCCGGCAGGGCCGTGATGGTCTGCTTGCCGGCGTTGATCAGATCGGCGTCGACCTCGTCCTCCTGCGGGAAGGGGCCCATGCCCAACATGCCGTTCTCGGACTGCAGGGTGACGTTCATGCCGTCCGGAATGTGGTTGGCCACAAGGGTCGGGATGCCGATCCCTAGGTTCACATAGAAGCCGTCCTGCAGCTCCAGGGCAGCGCGGGCGGCGAGATCGTGGCGGGTGCGGGGCATGGTCAGGGCTCCTTGGCGGGTACAGGGTCGGCCAGGGGGCTGACGCCGGCGACGGCGAACGCCTCCTTGGCGATAATCAGGGCGTTGAGGGCGTCGGGGAAGCTCGCATACAGGGCGACATGCATCAGGGCCTCGGTGATCTCGATCGGCGTCAGGCCGGCGTTCAGCGCGTGGCGGTTCTGGCACCGCAACTGCCTGGCGGCCGTGCCGAGCGTGGCCAGCGACGCCATCGTCACCCGCTCCCGCGGCTTCAGCTCCAGCCCCGGACGGGCGTAGACGTCGCCGAAGCCGAACTCGACCATGGAGCGGGCGGAGTCCGGCGCAATCTGCGCCAGCCCGACCTAGATGCCCCCCTCCAGCCGGGGGCCCAGCTGCGGGCGCGGCGGTCATCGGTCATGGTGCGGCGGGTGCGGCCTCTGGGGCGGGAGCCGGTGCCGCGGCCGGCGCGAGCTCCGTTGTGCCCCGATTGCGGATGGCGTCCTCGAGATCATCGCTAAGCGAGCAGGTGTTCAGCATGATGACGAACAGGAAGATCAAACCCCATGTCAGCTTGTCGCTGATGCTTTTGAGGTTCTGATTGTCGGAGCCTTCAGACATGGTCGTCCCCCTCGATCCGGTTCAGGCGCCCTCGCGCGACCGCACGGTACGCTGTTCGATGCGCTTCTCGAAGATACCCTCAATCAGGCGATCGACATAGATGCCCGGGGTGTGGATTTGGTCGGGGTCGAGCGTGCCGACCGGCACGATCTCCTCCACCTCTACGACGCAGACCTTGCCGGCCGTGGCCATCATCGGATTGAAGTTCCGCGCCGTCTTTCGATAGATCAGGTTGCCGGCCTCGTCGGCCTTCCAGGCCTTGACGATCGACAGGTCGGCGACCAGCCCGGTCTCCATCACATACTCCCGATCGCGGAACGTGCGGACCTCCTTGCCCTCGGCCACCAGGGTGCCGACGCCGGTGGCGGTGAAAAAGGCAGGGATGCCGGCACCGCCGGCGCGGATGCGTTCAGCCAGGGTGCCCTGCGGGTTGAACTCCAGCTCCAGTTCGCCGGCCAGATACTGGCGCTCGAACTCCTTGTTCTCGCCGACGTAGGACGAGATCATTTTCGAGATCTGCTTCGTCTCCAGCAACTGGCCGAGGCCGAACCCGTCCACGCCGGCATTGTTGGAGATGACCGTCAGTCCCTTGACCCGGCTGTCGCGCAGGGCGGCGATCAGGTTCTCGGGAATGCCGCACAGGCCGAAGCCGCCCGACATGACGGTCATGCCGTCGAACGTCAGGCCTTCCAGGGCGGAGCGGGCGTCGGGAAACAGCTTGCGCATGCGATCTCTTTTCATCGCCTGATGAATAACCGGGGCGATCCGCTGATTAGGCCGGCCCGCGTTCGGGGGCAAGGGTGCGTCGCGTCGCCGGGCCGTCATGGCCTGACCCTGATCTTCGCCTCCGGCGCGCTGCCGCTGGCGAGGGGCGGCGGGCGGGGTTAAAGGGCGTTATCCAAAGGGCGGGAGCGGACGAGCGTGCGGGCCTGGATCAACGGACTGACGGCGGCGCTGCTGGTCGGCGTGGTGATCGGCCTGATGCTGACGCCCGACGGGCGCGCCTGGCTGCGCCATCCGACCCTGCTGCTGGGCGGCGGGGCCAACGCCTCGGCTTCGCCGGTGCCGGAGGCGATGTCCGGGGTCGAGGCGGTCGCCCCTGCTACCGCTTCGGCGGCAGCCCCCGGGCCGGTGGGCGCGCCGGCGGGCCTTCGCGCCGCTGCTGCCGACGGAACCCTGCGCATCGGCGTGTTCGGCGACTCCATGGCTGATGGCCTGTGGACCGCCCTCTACCGCGACCTCGACGGCGAGGGGGGGGTCGAGGTGATCAAGTTCAGCGAGGTCTCCACGGGCCTGTCGCGCTACGACTATGTCGACATCCAGGCGAAGACGGCCGGGCAGATCACCGCACAGCCCATCGACGTCGCTATCATTCTGTTCGGCACCAACGACGCCCAGGGCATCGAGCTCGACGGCGCGGTGCATGCCTTCGGCACGCCGGGCTGGCGCGCCGCCTACGCCCGCCGGGTGGATGATCTGGTCAGCCTGCTGCGCGGCCGCGGGACCGCCGTCTACTGGGTCGGCCTTCCGAAGATGAAGCGCGAGTCCTTCGACGAAAAGATGAGACTGATCAACGAGGTGGTCGCCGGGCGAATGCGGGCGCTGAATGTGCCCTGGATAGAGACCACCAGCGTCACCGTCGGCGCGGACGGCGGCTATGAGGCCTATCTGCCGGAGGTGCCGGGGGGGCGACCGCGGCTGATGCGGGCCCACGACGGTATCCACATGACCATGGCCGGCTATCTGCGGATCGCCGCGCCGCTGGCGGACCGCCTGCGCGCCGACGCGGGGCTGGATCAACCTGCGTCGGGCCGCTGAGTGTGCTCGCTGCAGGGTTGATGGCGGCAGGGCTGCTCACGGTGCCTGCACAGGAGCGCCTGTGGACTCCCTTGCCGTCGCCGGTCAGCGCTATCTGCCCGGGGGGGACCTGCCAGCCAGACTCGCTGGGCCGCCTCGTGCAGGGCGAGGGCCCGCTGCGCATCGTCCAGTTCGGCGACAGCCACAGCGCGTCCGGCTGGCTGCCTGAGGCCTACCGTAACAGGCTCGAGGCCGGCCTTGGGCGACCGGTGGAGCTAAGGGTCATGGCCCGGGTCGGCGCGACCCTCGCCAGCCTCCCGCCGCAGTTGCCGACCGACGTCCCGGCACCGGATCTGATCGTTCTGGCTTATGGCACCAATGAAGGGTTCGACGACGCGCTGGACCTCCAGGCCTATGAGGCTCGGCTCCGGGCCGAGATCGCGCGCCTGCAGGCCGCTGCGCCCGACGCGGTCCTGCTGCTGCTGGGCCCGCCCGAAGCCATGCGCGGCGAGGGCGGCGGGACGTGTCCGGACGATCCGGAGGGGCGCTGGCGCGAGCCGGCCCTGTTGCCGCTGGTGCGGGACGTGCAGCAACGGGTGGCGGCGGCGAACGGCGTCGCCTACTGGGACTGGCGTGGACGGATGGGGGGAAGCTGCGCGGCGCACCGCCTGACGCTCGGGCCCGAGCCCCTGATGCGATCTGACCATGTCCACTTCAACGAAGCAGGTGCCGACTGGCTGGGGGGACTCCTGGCCGCCGATCTGCTGACCGCCGTGCGGGGGCGCTGAGATGCTGTTCCCGACGCTGGAGTTCGGCCTGTTCTTCGTCGCGGTCTTTATCGTGGCCTGGAGCCTCGAGCGCGAGAACGGCCGGCGCAAGATGTTCCTGCTGCTGGCCAGTTGGGTATTCTACGCCCAGTGGGACTGGCGCTTCGTCGGCCTGCTGATCTTCAGCGCCGTGCTGAACTGGGGCGTCGCCGTCCTGCTCTCGCGCGAGGACATGCCGCGCAAGAAGCTGCTCGTGGGGCTTGGCGTCGCCGCCAACCTGCTACTGCTCGGGGTGTTCAAGTACTACGGCTTCTTCGTCGAGGAGGCCGGGGTGCTGCTGGCGCGGCTGGGCTGGGAGCGCGACCTGCCGCTGCTGGAGATCGTCCTGCCGGTGGGGATCAGCTTCTTCACCTTCCAGGGCATCAGCTATGTGGTCGACGTCTGGCGCGGCAAGACCCCTCCGGCCCGGTCGCTGCTGGACGTCATGCTGCTGATGTCCTTCTTCCCGCATCTGGTGGCCGGACCCATAGTCCGCGCCTCGGATCTGCTGCCGCAGTTCGAGCGCGTGCCGCGCCTGACCCGGGCCATGGCCACCCATGGCATGCTTCTGATCGCCTGGGGTCTGTTCAAGAAGACGGTCATCGCCTCGGAGCTGGCGGTGAACCTGGTCGATCCGGTGTTCTTCGACCCGTCGGCCCATTCGGCGTGGGACATCGCCGGGGCGACCTACGCCTACGCGGTGCAGATTTACTGCGACTTCTCGGCCTATTCGGACATGGCCATCGGGACGGCGGCCCTGCTGGGCTACTCCTTCCCCCGCAACTTCGACCAGCCGTACCGCGCCAACTCCCTGCAGAGCTTCTGGCGGCGCTGGCACATCAGCCTGTCCAGCTGGTTGCGCGACTACCTCTACCTGCCGCTGGGCGGCGGACGTGGCGGACTGTGGTCATCGTCGCGCAACGTCATGATCACCATGCTGCTGGGCGGGCTTTGGCACGGGGCGGCCTGGACCTTCGTGGCGTGGGGTGCGCTCCACGGGGCGGTTCAGGTGATCGAGCGAGTCTGGCGCCATTTCCTCGAGGGGCGCGCCAGCGTGCCCCACTGGCTGGGCGTGATCCTGACCTTCCACGTGGTCTGCCTCGGCTGGATCCTGTTCCGCGCCGAGAGCTTCCCGTTGGCCATGGAGATGCTGGCCGGTCTGGCGCGCCCCGGGCCGGTCGAGGTGCTGACGCCCTTCCTTTTGACCCTGATCGTCGGCGGTCTGGCCATGCACTGGCTGCCGCCGCGGGCGGCCGAGGGGCTCGCGGCGCGGCTTCAAGCGGCGCCGTCCCTGACCCTCGGCGTGCTCGTCGGCCTCGCCATCCTGCTGGTCGAGGCGGTGCGTCCCGAGGGCGTTGCCCCTTTCATCTATTTCCAGTTCTGAGCGGGAGGAGGACCGGATGACCGACCCGCGTGACCCCGTCGACCCGCCCGCCGGCGCGTTCGCGCCACCCCCGCAGTCGTCGCCGTTTCCGCCCCTGGCGGGAGACGGCCCCGCGGATCCGCAGAGTGACTGGAACACCGGAGCGGACGCCCATGATCTGTCGGTCGGCTCCGGGCGGCTGGCGGCGCTGCGTCGCTTCGCCTTTCCGCCGGACGAACCGCCGGGGGAGGCCGAGCTGGCCGCCCGCGACCTGCGCTGGACCGGTCGCGTCATCCTGACGGCGACGGTGGTGCTGCTGGTGTTCAACGCCGCTTCGCTGCAGAGCTGGGCGCGCCAGCAGCCGGTCGGCTGGGTGGCCGGCACGGTCCGGGCGGTCGGCGACGCCTGGGCGGAGCGGGTCGCGCTGCTCGGCACCGATCAGCCGCGCCGGGGCATCCGCGAGGCGTGGGAGGCTTTCCGGCAGGCCCGGTTCATCGCTCCGGCGCAAGGAGCCGACGGACGAGACTGAGAACGCGTTGCAATCCCGGGCGCCTGTGGTAGGGAGAAGCATTCGCATCTGCCTCCGGGTCGCCTGTGTACGTCTGCAACTGCAATGGCATTCGCCAGCGTGAAGTGGCCGCCGCCATCGAGGCCGGTGCCCGTCGCCCGCGTGACGTCTTCCAGCGCCACGGCTGCAGCGCCCAGTGCGCCAAATGCGTTTGCGAGATGCGCGAGATGATCCAGGCCCAGACCTCGATCTGCGCCGTCGTCGCCGAATAGCTGCGTCCGATTTTCAGAAGCGCTTTCAATGTGTTGAAAAGTGTTCGCAACTGATCCGCGCGCGGAATCGCGTGGTATGCTGCGCGTCTTAACTGAGCGCCGCCCCCCGGCGCGCCATCTGATAGGACCATGGCCATGCGCGGCGACCCGGCGATCATCCGCACCCTCAACAGCATCCTGACCAACGAGCTGACGGCCGTGAACCAGTACTTCCTGCACGCTCGCATGTTCGAGAACTGGGGCCTGAAGCGGCTGGGCGAGATCGTCTACCGGGAATCGATCGGCGAGATGAAACACGCCGACGTGCTGATCAAGCGGGTTCTGTTCCTCGATGGTCTGCCGAACCTGCAGGACCTGCACAAGCTCAAGATCGGCGAGAGCTGCGTCGAGTGTCTTGAGGCGGACCTGCAGCTGGAGCTGGACGGGCGCTCCGCACAGATCGCCGCCATCGCCCAGTTCGAGGAGGCCAAGGATTATGTCAGCCGCCAGATCGTGCTGGACATCCTGTCCGACACCGAACACCACATCGACTTCCTCGAAACCCAGCTGCAACTGGTCGCCCAGCTGGGCGAGCAGAACTACCTGCAGTCGGCCCTCGGCGAACTGACCGGCGAGGACCACTAACGGTCTCGACCCTCCGGCGGCCCGCACAGCCATTCCCCCTCCTCGACGCAGAGGAGGTTGGGCAATCCGGGCAGGGTGATGGAGCAGGTGCAGTCGGCGCTGAACGTTGTTGACAGGGAGGAGGGTCACGTCGCAGCCGGACTGGCCGTGGTCGCGGAGTGATCCTGCTGGCCACTTGGTTGGCCACCCGCCGCGCGCCGACAGGATCAAGGCCCGCCGTCACCGAGCGGCCGCGCGGGCCGTTCGCCCTGTTGCTGCCTGCAGTCTCTCGCGGTTGCAGGTGCGGAACGTCTCGGGATCGCCGTCTTGTGCCGCCGCCCTCGCCAATCGGGCTCGGGAGGTGGATGACGACGCCGGCAAGTTGGCGGAGCCGCTGGGTGGCGGCGTGCGACCCGGCAATCGCCTCGCCGCCGCCGCCGGAAGCGACTAGTCGAGCTCGGTGATCAGAATGTCGAGCTCGGTGATCAGAAGGGTGCCGGACGACAGGCCGCCGCTGTAGGTGCCGATCCAGATGTCATAGGTGCCGCCTTGCGGGTTGCCGAACCGGATCAATGGGTTGGACCCCTCACCGCTATCGTCGTCACAGTACCATCGGCCATCCGGACCATTGACCACGAGGGTCGTGTCAGCCGAGGCCGCGACCGTCAGGATCAGCGGCCACTCGCCGGCGCGATAGGTCAGCTCGAAGTCGGGTGCATTGCTGATGTAGCCGCGGCAGGACGAGCTGACCGCCGACTGGGCTTCGATCGAGCCGCCGGGCGTGACCGACACGCGGTACGGATCCGGGTCGAATCCGGCATTCAGGGTGACGCTGCCGGACACAGGCCGCAGCGAATAGTCCTGGGCGACGGCCGCGCCGGCAAGGACGGTCAGGGCGAGCGCAGCGGCGCTCGCGGCGAGACGGGTGATCGACATTGTATTGTTCCCTCCAGGGCCGGCCCCCCGGCCGACACCTCATCCAAGACCGCTGCGGCACCCGCGGTCAAGCTGGGCCCAACCGAATTCTAGCGACGCGACCGGCAACGGTCAGGTTTGCCGGGCCTGTTCCAGCTCCACGGCCATGGCGATGGCCTCGCCGCCGCCGATGCACAGGGAGGCCACGCCCTTCTTGCCGCCGCGCGCCTGCAGCGCAGCCAGCAGGGTGGCCAGGACCCGCGCGCCCGAGGCCCCGATCGGGTGGCCCAGCGCGCAGGCACCCCCGTTCACATTCAGCCGGGCGTGGTCGATCTCCATTTCGTGCATGGCGATCATCGGCACCACCGCGAAGGCCTCGTTGACCTCCCACAGGTCGATGTCGGTGACCGACCAGCCGGCCTTCCTCAGTGCCTTCTGCATGGCCGGGACCGGGGCGGTGGTGAACAGGCCCGGCTCGTGGGCGTGGGCAGCGTGGGCGGCGACGCGGGCCACGATCGGCAGGTTCAGGGCCCGGGCCACGCTCTCGCGCGCCATGACGAGGGCGGCGGCACCGTCCGAGATCGAGCTGGCGTTGGCGGCGGTGATGGTCCCGTCCTTGGCGAAGGCCGGCTTCAGGGTCGGGATCTTCGCCGGGTTGGCCTTCAGTGGCTGCTCGTCCTTGCTGACCGTTTCGGTTCCCTTGCGGGTGGTCACCTCGACCGGGACGATCTCGGTGACGAAGGCCCCGCCTTCGGTGGCGGCGCGCGCGCGGCCGAGGCTCTCGATGGCGAAGGCGTCCTGGGCCTCCCGGGTGAATTGGTACTGGCGCGCCGTGTCCTCGGCGAAGGCTCCCATCAGCTTGCCGGGGGTGTAGGCGTCCTCGAGCCCGTCCAGATACATGCTGTCGCTGATCACATCGTGGCCGATGCGGGCCCCGCCGCGGTGCTTTGCCATCAGGTAGGGGGCACCGGTCATCGACTCCATGCCGCCGGCGACGATCACCTCGACCGAGCCGGCCGCGAGGGCGTCATGGGCCATGGCGGCGGCCTGAAGACCCGAGCCACACATCTTGTTGACGGTGGTGGCCTCGACATGGAGCCCCAGTCCGGCACTGACGGCCGCCTGGCGCGCCGGGGCCTGGCCCAGCCCGGCCGGCAGCACGCAGCCCATCAGGATCTGCCCGACCCGGTCCGGTTCCACCCCGGCCCGGTCGACCGCGGCCTTGACCGCCGTGGCACCGAGCTCGGTGGCCTTGACCCCCGACAGGGCCCCCTGGAAGCCGCCCATCGGGGTGCGCGCGAAGGAACAGATGACGACGGGATCGGACATGGAAACTCTCCAGCAGGTATGGCGGTGTTCATCGACCCGCACGCCGCACGGCGCAAGTCCGTCAGGACCGGGCGGGCAGGACCTTCCGTCGCTGCCGGGCGACGGCCAGCGGCTGGCCGTCGGCCCCCCAGCAGGCGGCTTCGTCTACCGCCCAGCCGCCGCCATGGTCCAGCAGGCGGAATTCGAAGAACGCCCAGCCGTCCGGAGCGATCTCCGGCGTGGGCTCGCCGAGCAGGTCGTAGCGCAGATCGACCGACGTCATCACAGGCGGCTCGCGGAACGCGGTCCAGGACGGCGGATAGATGGCGTCGAGCAGGTAGCAGAGCCCGTCCGCATCCAGCGGGCGATTGTCGCCCAGCCGCATCCACATCCGTTCGACCGGAGCCCGCCCGACATTTCCACCGAGGATGTGCGGTCCGGTTTCGAACCGGTACTCCACGTGCCGAGCGAAGCGCGGCAGCATCGGGCCGCCGAGCGTCCGCGCCGGATCCAGACTGTCGAGCGGCGGCGGCGGTGCCGAGGACGGCGCGAGGCGCTCGCCGGCGACGTCCGCGCCGAAGGTGGCCTGGCCATGGTGGGTGATCCGCTCGCCCTGCCATGCCTCGACCGTGGCGTAGGCGACAGACCGTCCGCCGCGCAGCAGCCTCGGCCTGAAGACCAGCGGCATGTCATAGGCCGCCATCGACAGATACTGGACCGACAGGGAGCGCAGGGGCCCGGTCAGGCCCAGCCCCTGCCGCATGGCCCGGGCGCATAGGGCCGCCAGCAGACCGCCGAATGGAAGTCCCGCCTCGGGCGGCTGCGAAACTGGCCCGTTGGAGAAGTCGCCGTCCAGCTGTGCGGCCAGGCCGGCCTCGCCGGCCGTCAGGCTCAAGGCTTTTTCGATCGCCGAACTCATGTGCCCCTCCGGACGAAAAGCGGGGCGGATGCCGGTGAGATCCGCCCCAGTCAACAGGAACGCGACGGTCGCGGGGACTCGGGTCCGTTGTCTAACAAGACTGACCAATTCCGTTCGCAATGGCAACCCACTTGCCAAATCGCTGACGCAGGGTCACTTTTCGGAGATGGGCCGCACCGCTGACTATTCGCGTCAATCCTGTTCCATCGCCGCCACGCTTGAGGTGATCGGCGACCCGTGGACGCTGCTGGTCATCCGGGACGCCTTCAACGGCGTGACCCGGTTCGAGCAGTGGCAGGAGAATCTGGGCGTCGCCCGCAATGTGCTCGCCGCCCGGCTGAAGAGCCTCGTGCAGCACGGGGTGCTGGAGCCGCGTCTCTACTCCGAGCGCCCACCGCGCAACGAGTATGTGCTGACGGCGAAAGGCAAGGATCTGTACGGCGTCCTGGTCACCCTGCACGCCTGGGGCGCCAGGCACGTCTATGGCGACGCCGACAGCGGCATCGACATGGTGCACAAGAGCTGCGGTCACACGCTGGAGCCGCGCATCGCCTGCGCCGCGTGCGGCGAGATCGTCAAGCCGCGCGACCTCGCCCTGACCCGCGCCGAGAACCGCCCCACCGTGGGCGACGTTCTGCCCCGGGAAGAGGCGGCCTGACAGCCGCCTCTTCCGGACCGCTCACCTGCGGACGTAGGTGTTCAGGAACTCGAGATAGGCCTCCTGGGCCGTGATGCGGTTGGCGCGGCGCAGGAACCCGTGGCCCTCGTCCGGGAACAGGACATACTCGACCGGCACATTGTTGGCGCGAACCGCGGCGACCAGCTCGTCGGACTCTACCTGCAGCACGCGCGGGTCGTTGGCGCCCTGGACCACCAGCATCGGCCGCCGGATGTTCGCGGCATGGAACAGCGGCGAGATCCGGCGATGGCGCTCGGCGTCGGTCGCCGGGTCGCCCATCTCGTCATAGAGCGCCGCGCGCTGGGCTCCCCACCACGGCGGGATCGACTGCAGGGTGCGGACCCAGTTGGTGACGCCGAAGATGTTGACCCCGGCTTCAAAGGCCTCGGGGTGGAAGGCGAGGGCCGCCGCCGTGATGTAGCCGCCGTAGGAGCCGCCCATGACGGCGACCTGGTCGTCGGCGACCCAGTCCTGGGCTCGCAGCCAGTCGCCGCCAGCCACGATGTCGCGCAGGTCCTCCTCGCCATGGCGGCGGTCGTCCATGTGGAAGAAGGTCTTGCCGTAGCCGCTTGAGCCCCGGTTGTTGGCGCCCAGCACGGCGTAGCCGTGGTTCACCAGATGCTGGATCATGGCCGAGTAGCCCCGCCGGGTCTGTCCGCCCGGGCCGCCGTGGACCAGCACGATGGCCGGAACCGGATTGTCGGCCGACGCTCCCTTCGGCCTGTACAGGACTGACGGGATCTCCAGCCCGTCGAAAGAGCGGTAGCGGACGATGGTCGCCTCGACGAGGTCGGCCTCATTGATCGCGGGGTTGAGCGCGGTGGTCAGCCGTCGCGTCTCGCCGGTCGAGAGATCGGCGACGAAGATGTCCGAGGGCGAGGTGTCCGAGGCGACCGTAAAGGCCATTCTCGACTCGTCCGGACTGAAACGGATGGCGCCGATGTCGCCGTCCGGGAGCCCGTGGAGCTCCACGGGTTCGCCGGAACGCATGTCGAGGAGAGTCAGCTCGGTCGAGGCGTCAGCGTTGATCGCCGAGACCCGGTAACGGCCGCTCGGCGAGAAGGTGACGGCCGATACGTCCCAGTCTGCAGCGAGGTACGGTGCACGCGCTCCCGTCGCGAGGTCGTACCGCCAGGCCTGGTTGAACTCGCCGTGCTCGTTGGTGGCGTAGATCAGACCGGAGCCGTCGGGGGTGAAGCCGTAGACGCCGTGGGCCACATCGCCGTCATGGGGGGTGATGAGCTGCGGCTGGCCGTCGCCCCGCAGGTCTACGAGGTAGACGTCCGAATTGGCGCTGGTGACCGGCTTTTCGAGCGCGATCCAGCGGCCGTCGGGTGACACGGCGGAGATGAACATGCCGGGGTTCTCGAACACCGGAGTCATCTCGTAGGTCGCGGGGTTCACGGCGTAGAGGTCGAAGACCGCCGGGTCACGGGCATTGGACGTGATCCAGAACACCGAGCGGTCCTGCGCCCAGCCGACGAGGTCCGCCTTGACGTTGTCGCCGGGTGTCAGGTCTCGCACGGTCCCGTCGAGTTCCCGGACATAGACGTGGGTGAGCTCACTGCCCCCGCCGCCGCTGTCAGCGGTCAACAGGACCCGGGCGTCCGTGGGAAAGTAGCTTTCGGCGAAGGTGGCGACCGTGCCGGAGCTGGTCAGCGGAACCGGTGCGCTACCGTCGATCGGCAGGGCGTAGGCGTTGAAGACGCCCGTGACGTCGGAGGAAATGAGCACCGATCGCCCGTCCGGCGACCAGGCGAGGCCGGCCGCGCTGGCCATGCCATAGCTGGTCGTCTCGAAGAACTGGGCGGCCGAGTACGCCGGGCGGGCTTGCGCTGCAGACGGGGTCTCGGCGAGAGCCGGCGTGACAGTCAGTGGCGCTGCAGCGGCAAGGGCCAGAGCGGAAACGAAGCCGGCGGTCAGCTTGTACATTTGGAGTCCCTCAAGGTGCGATGCCGTTGACCGGTAGAGGCGGCAGGAAAACATGCAGGATGCAGTCTGTCCCGAAAAAACGTCGGCGCTCAGGCGGCCGGGCCGCCGCGCACCGCGATCAGGGGGATGACGATCTCCTCCTCGTCGTCGAGGTGGCGGTCCAGCAGCGGGGCGGCAGCCTCCAGGACATCGGCCAGCCGCAGCAGAGCGTCCCGGGCGGCCGGTGCGCGGGCCTGCGCCGCCTGATGGAAGGCCAGTCCTGCGGCGTGCAGCTGCTCCAGCCGCGCGTGGACGACGTCATGGTCCTGATCGAGCAGGGCGAGGCCGGCCTCGATCCCGGGGGCGAGCGCGCGAAACTGCGGGAAGTAGTGGCCGCTCTCGATCCGGTGGTGGTGATCGAGGTGCTGCAGGAAGCCGCCCAGCAGGCCGATCAGGCGCGGATGCACGGCCAGCGGGTCGGCGCCGGCGGCGCGGCCAGCCTCGCCGAGACGGCGCATCTCGGCCTGCTGGATGCGGAAGCCATCGTGCATCTTCAGCCAGAACTGCGCGGTCGGGTGCAGGTCGGGCCGGGTCCAGCTCTCGCGCGGCCATTGCGCCAGCCACGGCCTCAGGGCGTCGGGCAGGCCCTGACGGGTTTCGAGCGACAGGGCGTCGTCAGACAAGGGAGCGTGTCGAGGCGATAAAGCCGCCCCCGAGCACCCGGTCCGGATCGACCGGATCGTACAGGACGCAGGCCTGGCCGGGAGCCACGCCCTCCTCGCCGGTGTCGAAGACCACGGCCGGTCCCTCGTCCATCAGCGCCAGTCGGGCGGGGGAGGGCTGACGGGTCGAGCGGACCCTCGCCCGCACGGACTGGCCCGCTACCGCCGCCGCGGCGAAGTCCGGGGCGTCCCCCAGCCAGTTGACCTCTTCCAACATCAGGGCTGAGGTCAGCAGCGCCTCGCGCGGGCCGACGATGACCCGACGGCCCTGCGGCTCCAGCCGGACGACGAACAGCGGCTCGCCCAGCGCCACGTTCAGCCCGCGCCGCTGGCCGATGGTGAAGTCTGTGATGCCGCCGTGCATCCCCAGCACCCTGCCGTCCAGGTGTACGATCTCGCCCGGCTCGCGCCCCTGCGGCCGCAGCCGGTCGATCAGGGTGCGGTAGTCGCCGCTCGGCACGAAGCAGATGTCCTGGCTGTCCGGCTTGGCCGCCAGCTTCAGGCCCAGCTGGGCCGCCACCCCGCGCACCTGCGGCTTTTCCAGATCCGCCAGCGGGAAGCGCAGATAGTCCAGCTGCGCCGCCGTCGTGGCGAACAGGAAGTAGGATTGGTCGCGCGCCGGGTCGATGGCGCGGCGCAGTTGCGGGCGGCCGTCCGGGCCGACCGCCCGGCGGACATAGTGGCCGGTGGCCATGGCCTCGGCCCCGAGATCGCGCGCCACGTCCAGAAGGTCGCGGAACTTCACCGTCTGATTGCAACGGATGCAGGGGACCGGCGTCTGGCCCTTCAGATAGCTGTCGGCGAACTGGTCGATGACCGCGTCGCGGAACCGGCTTTCATAATCCAGCACATAGTGCGGGATGCCGATGGCGTCCGCCGCCAGCCGGGCGTCGTGGATGTCCTGACCCGCGCAGCAGGCACCCTTCTTCTTGAGTGCCGCGCCGTGGTCGTAGAGCTGTAGCGTGACGCCGACCACATCATAGCCGGCGCGCGCCAGCAGGGCGGCCACGACCGTGGAGTCGACCCCGCCGGACATGGCGGCCACGATCCGCGTCCCGACCGGCAATCCGACCGCCGCGCGCGCGGCCTCCACCGCCCCGTCGAGATCAGCGGGGGCGATGGCGGGGATCGGGCAGGCGGGCTCGACGAGCGACATGGCCGCCATTTAGTCGCGAACCGCGGCGATTTCGAGGGCTGGCCGCGTCAGCCGTAGTTGAAGCTGATCGAGATGCGTTCGGACTTCGCCGCATTGGTCGGCACCTCGTGACGTAGCCAGCTCTCCCACATCAGCACTGTGCCCGGCTGCGGCGTCAGATAGACGAACGGCTGCTCGGCGGTCGGCGCGTCGGGCCGCACCGTGGGGCGGGCCATCATCATGGATAGCCGCGGGTCCTCCAGCTTTAGGGCCGAGGCCCCCGGCGGGGTCTCGACATAGACGGTGCCGGACAGGAAGGCGTGGGGGTGGATGTGGCCGGTGTGGCCGCCGCCGGGCTTGAGGATATTGACCCAGAGATTGTCGAGCCGCGGCTTGCGCGCGAGGTCGAAGTTGAGGACCTTCGCGCAGGCGGCCGCATGCCGGTCCAGCCGGCGCTTCAGTTCGGTGAACTCGGGGAACCGCCGCGGCAGGTCGGTCAGCGAGCCGTAGGAGGTGTAGCCGCGGTAGGCGTGAGCCTTGCACCAGGCGCGGCCGGCGCCGTCCTCCTCGGCCAGCTGGCGGCAGACATCGGCGAGGGCCCCGTTCAGGTCCTCGAAATCGGGCTCGGCGGCCAGCGAGGCTTCATAGACCTGGGTGACGAACAAGGGTCGCAGGAACATGGGCCGGACCTAGTCGAACACGAGCGCGAGGGCGAGACAGCCGACGACGGCGCCGGTCAGCTGCAGCCGCAGGGTGCCGTACCAGGCGGGGCTGCGGCCCTGCCGCACGGTCAGCAGGTCGTAGGCCAGCAGGCCGAGGAAGGCGACGAGGCACAGCAGTAGGCCCGTGTCGAGCGGCTGCAGCAGCGCCGTCCAGGCCAAAAGCGCCGGGATGACCGAGACCGCCAGTCTCTGTCCGCCGACCGGCGCCTCGCCGATTGCCAGCCCCCACTGGGCTCCGCCCATGAAGGACAGGATGGCGGCGGCATAGGCCAGCAGGATCGGCTCGGGCCGCAGGCCGGGCAGCCGCAGCTCCAGCGCCGTGGCGAAGGCGAACGCGGCGAAGGGGATGACGCCGGCCCAGCCCAGCAGCAGGGCGGGACGAGGGATGGCGGTCTCGGTCTCGGTCATGCGGTTTGCCCTCGCGTGCGGAAGCCTGTATAGCCGCGCGCTCGCGTTCCGGGCCACCCGTCCGGAGCGCGCAAATCCGTGGGAGGCCGCCATGCCGCACCACGGCTCACCGGCCCGGGCGTTCGCCCGGGTCCCATATGGAGAGAGCAATGGCCAAGAAAATTCTCGGCTACATCAAGCTGCAGGTGCCCGCGGGCTCCGCGACGCCCTCGCCGCCGATCGGCCCGGCCCTGGGTCAGCGCGGCGTCAACATCATGGGCTTCTGCAAGGAGTTCAATGCCCGGACCGAGAAGGAAGCCAAGGGGACGCCCCTGCCGACCGTGATCACGGTCTACCAGGACAAGAGCTTCACCTTCGTAACCAAGACCCCTCCGGCGACCTTCTTCCTGAAGCAGGCGGCCGGCATCAAGTCGGGCGCCAAGGCGACCGGCCGCGAGTTCGCCGGCAAGATCACCCGCACCCAGCTGCGCGAGATCGCCGAAAAGAAGATGAAGGACCTGAACGCGAACGATCTCGACGCCGCGTCGAAGATCATCGAGGGCTCGGCCCGCGCGATGGGCCTGCAAGTGGTGGAGGGCTAAGCACATGGCCAAGCAACCCAAGCGTATCCAGGCCTGGACCGGCGACCGCGAGTCGCTGCTGCCGTTCGGCGACGCCATCAAGCTGGTCAAGGACAACGCCAGGGCCAAGTTCGACGAGTCGATCGAGATCGCCGTCAACCTGGGCGTCGACCCGCGTCACGCCGACCAGCAGGTCCGCGGCGTCGTCAACCTGCCGTCGGGTACCGGCCGCGACGTGCGCGTCGCCGTCTTCGCCAAGGACGCCAAGGCCGATGAAGCCCGCGCCGCCGGCGCGGAACATGTCGGTGCCGAGGATCTGTTCGAGAAGATCAACGGCGGCTTCATGGACTTCGACCGCGTCATCGCCACCCCGGACATGATGGGTCTGGTCGGCCGTCTCGGTAAGGTGCTGGGCCCGCGCGGCCTGATGCCGAACCCGAAGGTCGGCACCGTCACCCCGAACGTCGGCCAGGCGGTCAAGGACGCCAAGGGCGGTGCCGTGGAGTTCCGCGTCGAGAAGGCCGGCATCGTGCACGGCGGCATCGGCAAGGCCAGCTTCACCCAGGACGCCCTGGAGGCCAACGTGAAGGCCTTCGTCGACGCCCTGACCCGCGCCAAGCCGTCGGGGGCCAAGGGCACCTACGTCAAGCGCATCAGCCTGTCCTCGACGATGGGCCCGGGCGTGAAGGTCGATCCGGCGTCGCTGAACGCCTGATCCGGTCTCGAGTCTGAACAAGGGGCGGCGGTCGTGAGATCGCCGCCTTTTTTCGTGCCTCGGTTGCGTCGCGCCTGTTATGGTGTGGCGAGGAGGCGCGACATGGCCCGGATGACATCCCTGCTGATTGCCGGTGCGCTGCTGCTCACCGGTCTGACGAGCCCGGCCCGGGCGCAGGAGCCTGAAGCGCCAACGGCGCTGGTCGAGCTGCAGGTGGCGGCGCCCGACACCGTTGACGCGACTGACCTTGCCGAGCGTCAGCAGTTGGCGGCGCAGTTCGTGGAGCTGTCCGTTATCGAGCCCATGCGCAAGAGCACCACCGCCATGGTGGAGGTCATGCTGTCCGACGGCGCGGCCCTTTCGGCCGAACAGACGGAATGGTGGCGCCGTCAGCTGCCGGAAGCGCTCATCGATATCTCCGAGGGTATCGCTGCTGTCTATGCGCCGCTCTATGCTGATCGCATGACACGTGCGGAGCTTGAGGCCTTGTTGGCCTTCTATGAGACGCCGGCGGGGCGCGAGATTCTGCGCAAGACCACTGAGATCGGCTTTGAGGTTGGCGGGGCGGCGATGCTGGCGGCTATCGAGGGGCTGCAAGGCCTGCAGGTGAAGTTCTGCGGCGAGTTCGACTGCGCCGCGCTCGAGGCGGCGGCCCTGGGGGCCGCAAAGCCCTGAGCAGTTGATTTCCCCGCGCCTTCGTCTATAGAGCCCGCTTCCCGCATCGGACCTGCCGGTGCGGACCTGTCCGAGAACTTCGGGGTTCGGGGGTCACCCGGACCATAAGCGCGGAACGGCCGTTCCGCCCCGGGGGGAGATGGGGATGCGATGAACTTCCGGCCGGTCGGCCCGCGGCTCGCGGGGCGAACGCACGGGTTCAGCCTTCCTTCGGACATTGACGACTGGTTGCGAACGTCCCCCGGGGCGCGCGCGGCCACACGCCGTCGGGGCCTGTCCCGTCGGTGAACGCGTAAACGGAGACCGCAATGGACCGCGCACAAAAGGCCGAGTCGATCGAGACGCTGAAGGGCGTCTTCGCCGACGCCGGCACCGTGGTCGTGACCCACAACCTGGGTCTGACCGTTGCGGAGATGGAAGATCTGCGTGGCCGCCTCCGCAAGGAAGGCGCCGCGTACAAGGTGGTCAAGAACCGCCTGGCCCTGAAGGCCCTGCAGGCCCCCGAGGGCAGCGACTATCACTCGCTGTTCAAGGGCCCGGTCGGCATCGCCTTCGCGCCGGATCCGGTGACCGCCGCCAAGGTCACGGCCGAGTTCGCCAAGGGGAACGACAAGTTCGTGATCCAGGGCGGCTTCATGGGCGAGAAGGTTCTCGACGCCAAGGGCGTGGACGCGCTGTCCAAGCTCCCGTCGCTGGACCAGATCCGCGCCCAGCTGATCGGTCTGCTGAACGCCCCGGCCACCAAGGTCGCCGGCGTCATCCAGGCCCCGGCCGCCCAGCTGGCTCGCGTTGTCGGTGCCTACGCTGCCAAGGACGCGGCCTGAAACCCGGCCTGAGACCCGCCATCTCCCGAAACTGAACCCACCCATTCCCCGAAGGAAACTGAACTATGGCTGACCTGTCCAAGATCGTTGATGACCTGTCCTCGCTGACCGTTCTCGAAGCCGCCGAACTGGCCAAGCTTTTGGAAGAGAAGTGGGGCGTCTCGGCCGCCGCTCCGGTGGCCATGGCCATGCCGGCCGGCGGTGGTGCCGGCGCTGCCCCGGCCGAGGCCGTCGAGGAGCAGACCGAGTTCACTGTCGTCCTGCTGGACGGCGGCGACAAGAAGATCAACGTCATCAAGGAAGTCCGTGGCGTACGTAGCGACCTGGGCCTGAAGGAAGCCAAGGACCTCGTCGAAGGCGCGCCGCAGAACGTCGTCGAGAACGTCTCCAAGCAGAACGCCGAAGAAGTGGCCAAGAAGCTCACCGAAGCCGGCGCCAAGGTCCAGATCAAGTAATCTGGCCTCACGTCGAGACCTTGAACGGGCCGGGGAGCGATCCCCGGCCCGTTTTCACTCGCATCCTCGGTCAGGTCGCCCTGTCCGAAAGGCGCTGTGACAGGGCCATGCCCGCCGCGATATCCACGCAGTCGCCCCAGGTGGCGCGCAGTTCAATGAGCCGTTGGCGCATCTCTGCGGGGTCGGGGGCGACGCCGAGTTCGGCTCCCCTGTCTGTTAGTCGCCGGGCCACAAGCTCCACGCCGCTTCGGGCCCGATCAAGTTCGCCGAGGTCCGCCAGCAGGTCCGCGCGGATCTCGGGCGTCATTGTCGGGATGCCCATGGCGAGGGGCAAGGTCCGGCCACTCGCGATGTGCTCTTCGCCGGCGCCGCGCGCTATGCTCTCGACCGAGAACAGCACCTGCGACAGGAGAAGAAGTCTTTCGGGCGACACGCGCTTTGAGGCCTCTGTCGCCAGAAGCCGCTGCAGGCTGGCCGAGCGCCACGGGCGCAACATGGGCTGATAGGCTCGCGGCAGCGCAAGCTTGGTGCTGTTAGATTCGTCATGAGGGAACGGTTGCGGCGCGTAGCTTCCGGTCGCCTTGTCCAGGCCGGCCGCGAGGAACGCCACGCGTTCCCGCAGGCATCGGTCGACAGCGATCCTCTCGATCGCCTGGGCAAGGTTCAGTTCCAGTTCCTGGCGCGCCAGGCGCTCAAGATCGCGGCCCTCCTGCCGCCAGCGCCCTTCCTGCACGCTGTTTTCAAGCCCAAGGGCGATAAGTACCCCGAAGATGATGATGACGAGCTCGATCAGACGCTTGCGGTCGGGCCGCCATCGCCACCAGCGACGCCGGGCCGGCTGTGGTTCCGCCTCGGACATTCAGATCTCTCCCCGGCATCTGTTTCTGTTTGTTCCCGCAGCACTAAGGTCGCCGTGCGGCGAGGATGTCGCCCAGCCGGTCCGGCGTGCCGGCCACCCGCTCCAGCCGCGGGTGGCGCAGGCCCTCGCGCCAGTCGAAGTTGAGGGTGCGCACCCGGTCGCCGTTGCGCACCACGAGCGTCAGGGGTCCGCCGGACTTCGCCCCCGTGATCGCGGCGCGAAGGGCCTCGGCCGACGGCCCGCGGTCATTGACGGCGATCAGGTCCCAGCCGACGCCCAGACCCTGCTCGAACGCCGGCGAGCCCCAGACCACCCCGCCGATGCGGCCGTTGGCGGCGAGGGTGAAACCCAGCGAGTAGCGGAAGTCACTTGCCCAGCCGGGACTGATGCTCTTCTCAAGGGCGCTGGGCTCCTCCACCCAGGTCAGCCGGTAGCCGCCGCGTTCGATCCCGCCGAGCGGCGCGCGGGCGTCCGGGCCGACCGCATCAAGACGCTGACGCAGGAAGCCGGCCCAGTCGTGCGGGTGCACGGCGTTCAGCGCGTCCACCAGCTCTTCGAAGGTGTAGCCGCGCGCTTCTGCCTGGCCGTCGAGCCGGCCGAAGAAGCTCCGGGCGAAGTCGTCCAGCGAGCGGCGACCACCGGTGCCCTCGCGGATCAGCGTGTCGGCGTCCAGCCAGACCAGCAGGGCCTCGTCATAGTAGTCCGTGGTGGTGCGCATCCAAGACGGCCACTGCCCCGGGACCCGGTAGCCCAGCAGGTTATGGTTCTGGGTGTCCTGCAGCGCGCGCCACTGGCGGCCCGGCTGGGTCTGGTAGAAGGCGGCATGCTCGGCGAAGCTCGCCAGCGTTTCCTCGGGGCTTGCGAGGCCCGCGCGCGCGGCCAGCACCTCGCCCCAGTAGGACGTCAGCCCCTCATAGACGAACATCAGCGTGTTCTGGGTCGGCACATTGTAGTTGGCGGTCAGCTCGTCCGCTGGCCGCATGGACTTGCCGTTCCAGGAGTGGACATACTCGTGGGGCAGTAGCTGGCGCGCGCCCAACGCCCCGGTCCCGCGGCGGAAGAAGTCCGGCGAGACTGTATTCTCGGACGAGCGATGGTGCTCCAGTCCGATGCCGCCCAGCCGACTGGTGGCGGCGACTAGGAATTCGTAGCGGTCGAACGGCCGCGCGCCGAACAGGCGATCGGCCTGGGTCACGAGCGACCGGTATTTGTCGATCAACCCCGGCGCGGCCTCCAGCTGTCCCGCCTCGTCGGCGACGAGGCTGAGGTGGACCGGGGACGGGCCGTCTGCATCCAGCGCATAACGGCGGTAATGTTCGCCGGCGAACATGGGGCTGTCCACGAGGGTATAGAGGTTCACCGGGGCGAACCGGACGACGTCGCCGTCACGTCCGACCTCGTCCAGGGCGACGCCGAAGCCCCAGCCCGCCGGCAGCCGGATCGATGGCTCGACCGTGATCCCGCTGGCGACGTAACCGGCCGGATAAAGGATGGCCTTCTCCCATTGCATGTTGACCATGCCGGGGGTCTGGACCACGCGCCACGGGCCGCCGTCCGGCTGGGTCAGCCACTGGAAGGCCACCTCGATCTCCCCGACGTCGGCGGGCACGTCGAGATGGAAGGCATAGGGCTCCAGGGTGTCGCGCACCCACTCCAGCCGCCGGCCGTCGGGCGCTGTGACGGTCAGGCCGGCCAGCAGCTGGATCGGACCCGTGTCGGCGTGGTTGCCGGGTAGATACTCGGGATAGAGCAGGGTCATGGGCCCGGCTGCGGCGACCGGGATGGTCTGGCGCACGCTGATGATACGGCGGTCACGATCGGTGACGTCGGCCTGGTAGCGGATCACCCCGGGGTAGGCGGCGCGGGTCGGGGCCGGTATGCCCGGTTGGGCTCGCGGCAGGGCCAGGGCAGCGTCTCGGGGGGCGGTGACTACCGGGGTTTGGACGAGCGCGGGGGCGGCCGTTGCGAGAACGAGGGCGGCCACGCCGGCCGGCAGGAACAACTTCATGGAGGACCCCGGAACGGACTCGCCGCGACGCGCGGCGCCCGCAGATCAGGGCGCCCGTCCGGCAGCGTCAACCCGTCTTCAGGCCGCGGGGCGAACCTCCAGCAGCTCCACCGTGAAGCGCAGCGCCGAGTTCGGCGGGATCTCGCCGCCGCCGGTGCCCCGGGATCCGTAGGCCAGCTCTGCGGGGATCAGGAACTCGAAGGTCTCGCCGGTGCGCATCAGGCCGACCCCCTCGGTCCAGCCGCGAATGACCCGGTTCAGCGGAAACTCGGCCGGCTCGTTGCGGGCGTAGGAGCTGTCGAACTCGCGTCCGTCGATGAAGGTCCCGCGATAGTGGACGACGACGGTATCCCGCGCCGCCGGCTGGACGCCGGCCGGGCGGGCCGGACCGACGCGGCGATACTGCAGGCCGCTGGCGGTCGTGGTCCAGCCGCGCCGCTCGGCGTTCCAGGCGAGGTGCGCTGCCTGGGCGGCCTCCCAGTCAGTTTGCAGACCCGTGGGCGGCGCGGCCGGAACGGGCGGTGGCGGCGGGGCGCAGGCGGCGAGGGCGGCGGTGGCCAGAACGGCGGCGAGGGCAGGAGCGAAACGCATCATGCCGGGACGCTAGCGAGCGCCGCTGCCGGCCACAAGCCGGGCCTTGCTTCGCTCAAGGAACCGCCGCTCCGCTGGCGCAGGCTCAAGCGCCAGGGCGGCGTCCCGAGGGGGCCACGGCATCGCCGGCTCTCCGGTGGCGCGGCTCGGCCCATTTGTTCCTGCGTCACAATCGAACGATGCGCGAGAGGGTGCGGGAACAACAGCGCCGGCAGACTTTCCGCGAATCCCTCGAAAGGCGTAGGCTCCTGTGATGGCCCAGCTTGTTCTTTCCGACGTCGACGAGGCGGTGTTCGCCCGGCTCGAGGCGCGCGCGGCCCGCCACCACACCACGGTGGAGGAAGAGGCGAGGCGCGCTCTTGCAGAAAGTGTCAGTCAGGAATTCGCCGCCGTGATCGCCCGGTTCGACGCCTTCGTCGCCGCCCTGCCGCCGGAGCCCGAGGCCGGACCCCGGTGAGTCTCGTCGTCGACTCCTCGGTCGTGCTGAAGTGGGTCCTGCCCGAGCCCGGGCGCGAGCGCGCGCTGGCCCTGATCGGCGAGAAGGCCCTCTTCGCCCCCGACCTGCTGCTGGTGGAATGCGCCGACGTCCTGGCCGTGCGCGCCGAGCAGGGCCGGATGAGCGACGCCCAGGCCCAGGCCGGCCTGCGCCTGATCCGCAGCGTCGCCGGACTGCTGGTACGGCCGGGCGAACCCTATATCGAGGCCGCTCAGGCCCTGGCGCTGGAGTTGCGTCAGAGTGCTCACGCCTGCCTGTATCTGGCCATGGCGCTGGCCGAGGGACGTCGGCTGGCCACCGCCGACGCGGCCTTCGCCGAGGCGGTCGAGGCCCATGGCGTTCACGCCCGGGTGCTGCGACGTCTGGACTGACGGCCCGTCGCGCCGAAGGGCTTTATTTCGCCACGAAAGCGCGTATACGGATCGGATCCGCACACTCTGAAAGAGGTCGCGCGAAAGCGCCGAGGCCCGGTCTGTCGCCCTCCGACCGGTGCGAAGGCGCACTCCTCCCCAAGGGAGCTGACAAGTCCAGGTGTCCTGGCCCGGGTGCGGGTCGAGGGTGGACGCCGAGAATCAAGGCCGCGGTTCGTCCGGGAGGGCGGGGCGCGGTCTCTGCTGCATTGGACGCGGGGCTCCCGGCCCTGCGCATTGGGAAGATAGAATGGCCAAGACCCTCGACGATCTCGCCCTCGCCGGTCAGATCGATCTCGCCACGTCGTTCACGGGCAAGAAGCGCATCCGCAAGTCGTTCGGGCGCATCCCCGAGGCGGTGCGCATGCCGAACCTCATCGAGGTGCAGCGCGCCTCCTACGAGCAGTTCCTGCAGCGCGAGGGCCGTCCGGGCCAGCGCACCGACGAGGGCATCGAGGCGGTCTTCAAGTCGGTCTTCCCGATCAGGGATTTCAACGAGCGCGCCGTGCTCGAATACGTCTCCTACGAGTTCGAGGAGCCGAAGTACGACGTCGACGAGTGCATCCAGCGCGACATGACCTATGCCGCGCCGCTGAAGGTCAAGCTGCGCCTGATCGTGTTCGAGGCCGACGAGGAGACCGGGGCCCGGTCAGTCAAGGACATCAAGGAGCAGGACGTCTACATGGGCGACATCCCGCTCATGACGGACAAGGGCACCTTCATCGTCAACGGCACCGAGCGGGTGATCGTCTCGCAGATGCACCGCTCGCCGGGCGTCTTCTTCGATCATGACAAGGGCAAGACTCACGCGTCGGGCAAGCTGCTCTTCGCCGCCCGGGTAATCCCGTACCGCGGCTCGTGGCTCGACTTCGAGTTTGACGCCAAGGACATCGTCTACGTCCGCATTGACCGCCGGCGGAAGCTGCCGGCGACCACTTTCCTCTATGCCCTTGGCATGGACGGAGAGGAGATCCTGCGGACCTTCTACGAGACCGTACCATACGAGAAGCGCCGCGATACCTGGGTCACGCCCTACAAGGCCGAGCGCTGGCGCGGGGTGAAGCCGGAGTTCGATCTGGTCGACGCCGACACCGGCGAGGTGATCGCCCCCGCCGGCCAGAAGATCAGCGCCCGCGCCGCCAAGAAGCTGGGCGAGACGGTCAAGTCGCTGTCGCTTGCCGCGGACGCCCTGCTCGGCAAGTACCTGGCCGCCGACGCGGTCAACGTCCAGACCGGCGAGATCTACGCCGAGGCTGGCGACGAGCTCGATCAGGCCACGATCAACGTGCTGGAAGAGAACGGCTTCTCGACTATCGACGTGCTCGACATCGACCACGTCACGGTCGGGGCCTACATGCGCAACACTCTGCGGGTGGACAAGAATGCCGGCCGCGAGGATGCGCTGTTTGATGTCTACCGCGTGATGCGTCCGGGCGAGCCGCCGACGCCGGAAGCGGCGGACAGCATGTTCAAGAGCCTGTTCTTCGACGCCGAGCGCTATGATCTTTCGGCCGTCGGCCGGGTCAAGATGAACATGCGTCTCGAGACACCCGAGGTCGGCGACGAGGTGCGCGTGCTCCGCAAGGACGACGTGCTCAAGGTCCTGCAGATCCTCGTCGGGCTGAAGGACGGCCGCGGCGAGATCGACGACATCGACAACCTCGGCAACCGTCGCGTCCGCTCGGTTGGCGAATTGCTTGAGAACCAGTACCGCGTCGGTCTGCTGCGCATGGAGCGGGCGATCAAGGAGCGCATGAGCTCGGTCGATATCGACACGGTCATGCCGCACGACCTGATCAACGCCAAGCCGGCGGCGGCGGCGGTGCGCGAGTTCTTCGGCAGCTCGCAGCTGTCGCAGTTCATGGACCAGACCAACCCGCTGTCCGAAATCACCCACAAGCGGCGCCTGTCGGCCCTCGGCCCGGGCGGTTTGACCCGCGAGCGCGCCGGCTTCGAGGTGCGGGACGTGCACCCGACCCACTACGGCCGGATCTGCCCGATCGAGACGCCTGAGGGTCCGAACATCGGCCTGATCAACTCGCTGGCCACCCACGCCCGCGTGAACAAGTACGGCTTCATCGAGAGCCCATACCGCCGGGTGAAGGACGGCAGGGCCACGGACGAGGTGGTCTATGTCTCCGCCATGGAAGAGGCGAAGCACGTTATCGCCCAGGCCAACATCGAGCTGAAGGCCGGGGAGATCGTCGAGGACCTCGTCCCGGGCCGGATCAACGGGGAATCGACCCTTATCCCTCGGGCCGACGTCGATATGATGGACGTGTCGCCCAAGCAGGTGGTGTCGGTGGCCGCGGCCCTGATCCCCTTCCTCGAGAACGACGACGCCAACCGCGCGCTGATGGGTGCCAACATGCAGCGCCAGGCCGTGCCCCTGGTCGAGGCGGAGGCCCCGCTGGTCGGCACCGGCATGGAAGCCGTGGTCGCCCGTGACTCCGGTGCCGTGGTCGTGGCCCGCCGCGACGGCGTGATCGAGCAGATCGACGGAACCCGTATCGTCGTGCGCGCCACCGGTGACCTCGAAGCCGGCCGCTCCGGCGTGGACATCTACCGCCTGTCGAAGTTCCAGCGTTCGAACCAGTCGACCTGCATCAACCAGCGCCCGATCGTGCGCGTGGGCGACGAGGTCAAGGCCGGCGACGTCATCGCCGACGGCCCATCGACCGAGCTGGGCGAACTGGCGCTGGGCCGCAACGCGCTTGTCGCCTTCATGCCCTGGAACGGCTACAACTTCGAAGATTCGATCCTGATCTCCGAGCGCATCGTGCGCGACGACGTCTTCACCTCGATCCACATCGAGGAGTTCGAGGTCATGGCCCGCGACACCAAGCTAGGGCCGGAAGAGATCACCCGCGACATCCCGAACGTTGGCGAGGAAGCCCTGCGCAACCTCGACGAGGCTGGCATTGTGGCGATCGGTGCCGAGGTTCAGCCGGGCGATATCCTGGTCGGCAAGGTCACGCCGAAGGGCGAAAGCCCGATGACGCCCGAAGAAAAGCTGCTGCGCGCCATCTTCGGCGAGAAGGCTTCGGACGTGCGCGATACATCGCTGCGTCTGCCGCCGGGCGTCGCCGGCACCATCGTCGATGTTCGCGTCTTCAACCGCCACGGCGTCGACAAGGACGAGCGGGCCCTGGCCATCGAGCGAGCCGAGATCGAGCGTCTCGGCAAGGACCGCGACGATGAGCTGAAGATCCTCGAGCGCAACGTCTATAGCCGCCTGCGTCCGCTGCTGCTCGGCAAGACCGCCGTATCCGGTCCGAAAGGCCTCGGCCGCGGCGAGATCACCGAGGAGAAGCTGGCCGACCTGTCGCGCGGCCTGTGGTGGCAGATCGCCCTCGACGACGAGAAGGCGATGGGCGAGCTGGAGGCCATGAAGCGGTCGTTCGAGGACGCCCGCAAGGCGCTGGACCGCCGCTTCGAGGACAAGGTCGAGAAGCTGCAGCGCGGCGACGAGCTCCCCCCGGGCGTGATGAAAATGGTCAAGGTCTTCGTCGCGGTGAAGCGCAAGCTGCAGCCGGGTGACAAGATGGCGGGCCGTCACGGCAACAAGGGGGTCATCTCCAAGATCCTGCCGATCGAGGACATGCCGCACCTTGAGGACGGCACCCCGGTCGATCTGGTGCTCAACCCGCTGGGCGTACCCTCGCGCATGAACATCGGCCAGATCTTCGAGACCCACCTCGGCTGGGCAGCGGCCGGCCTCGGCCGTCAGATCGCCGGACTGCTGGAAGCCTGGCAAGGCGGCGGGCAGAAGACCGCCCTGGTGGAGCGCCTGACCGAGATCTACGGCCCGCAGACCCCGCTGCCGGAGACCGAGGAAGAGCTGGTCGAGCTTGCCCGCAACCTTTCCAGAGGCGTGCCGTTCGCCACCCCGGTGTTTGACGGGGCTCACATCTCGGACATCGAGCGCCTGCTCGAGGAGGCCGGGCTGCACCGTTCAGGCCAGTCAATCCTGATCGACGGCCAGACCGGTGAGCCGTTCAAGCGCCCGGTCACCGTCGGCTACATATACATGCTGAAGCTGCACCATCTGGTGGACGACAAGATCCACGCCCGTTCGATCGGCCCGTACTCACTGGTCACCCAGCAGCCGCTGGGCGGCAAGGCGCAGTTCGGCGGCCAGCGCTTCGGCGAAATGGAAGTGTGGGCGCTCGAGGCCTACGGTGCCGCCTACACCCTGCAGGAAATGCTGACGGTGAAGTCGGACGACGTGGCCGGCCGGACCAAGGTCTATGAGGCCATCGTCCGCGGCGACGACAGCTTCGAGGCCGGCATACCCGAGAGCTTCAACGTGCTCGTCAAGGAAATGCGGTCGCTCGGCCTGAACGTGGAGCTGGAGAACGGGTGATTGAGTGGCGAGTGGCGAGTGACGAGTGGCGAGCAAGCCCCGTCACTCGCTGCCGCCGAATTCTCGCCACTAACCACTCGCCACTCGCCACTACTTTTTTCGCGGCCCCTGCGCCGCAGAAGGAACTGACAAGATGAACCAGGAAGTCCTGAACATCTTCAATCCGGTCCCGGTCACGCCGACCTTCGACCAGATCCGTATCGCCTTGGCCTCGCCGGAGAAGATCCGCAGCTGGTCGTTCGGCGAGATCAAGAAACCCGAGACCATTAACTACCGAACCTTCAAGCCCGAGCGTGACGGATTGTTCTGCGCCCGCATCTTCGGTCCGACCAAGGACTACGAGTGCCTGTGTGGCAAATACAAGAGGATGAAGTACAAGGGCATCATCTGCGAGAAGTGCGGCGTCGAGGTCACCCTGGCCCGTGTCCGCCGCGAACGCATGGGCCACATCGAGCTGGCCTCGCCGGTCGCCCACATCTGGTTCCTGAAGTCGCTGCCGTCGCGCATCGCCCTGATGCTCGACATGGCCCTGAAGGATGTCGAACGCGTCCTGTACTTCGAGAATTACATCGTCACCGAGCCGGGCCTGACCCCGCTGAAGCAGAACCAGCTGCTGACCGAGGACGAGTTCTACCGTTACCAGGAAGAGTATGGCGACGACGGCTTCACCGCAGAGATCGGTGCCGAGGCTGTGCGCAACCTGCTGATGGCCATCGACCTCAACGCCGAGGCCGAGAAGCACCGCGGCGAGCTGGCCGACAACCCCTCGGAAATGAAGGCCAAGAAGGCCTCCAAGCGGCTGAAGCTGATCGAGGCCTTCCTCGAGAGCGGCAACAAGCCCGAGTGGATGATCCTGACGGTCGTGCCGGTGATCCCGCCGGAGCTGCGCCCGCTGGTGCCGCTGGACGGCGGCCGCTTCGCTACCTCGGACCTGAATGACCTGTATCGCCGGGTCATCAACCGCAACAACCGCCTGAAGCGGCTGATCGAGCTGCGCGCGCCGGACATCATCATCCGCAACGAAAAGCGGATGCTTCAGGAAGCCGTCGACGCCCTGTTCGACAACGGCCGTCGCGGCCGGGTCATCACCGGTGCCAACAAGCGGCCCCTCAAGTCGTTGGCCGACATGCTGAAGGGCAAGCAGGGCCGGTTCCGCCAGAACCTGCTCGGCAAGCGCGTCGACTACTCGGGCCGTTCGGTCATCGTCGTCGGTCCGGAGCTGAAGCTGCACGAGTGCGGCCTGCCCAAGAAGATGGCGCTGGAGCTGTTCAAGCCGTTCATCTACGCGCGTCTGGATGCCAAGGGCCTGTCGGGCACCGTCAAGCAGTCCAAGCGCATGGTCGAGCGCGAGCAGCCGCAGGTGTGGGATATCCTCGAGGAGGTGATCCGCGAGCACCCCGTCCTGTTGAACCGCGCCCCGACCCTGCACCGCCTCGGCATCCAGGCCTTCGAGCCCAAGCTTATCGAAGGCAAGGCCATCCAGCTGCATCCGCTGGTCTGTGCCGCCTTCAACGCCGACTTCGACGGCGACCAGATGGCCGTCCACGTCCCGCTGAGCCTCGAGGCCCAGCTGGAGGCGCGCGTGCTGATGATGTCGACCAACAACATCCTGTCGCCCGCCAATGGCAAGCCGATCATCGTGCCGTCGCAGGACATCGTCCTGGGCCTTTACTACCTGTCGCTGGTCAAGGACGGCGAGCCGGGCGAGGGCAAGCTGTTCGCCGGCGTCGGCGAGATCGAGGCCGCGCTCGACGCCGGCGTGGTGACCCTGCACGCGCGCATCAAGGCGCGCTGGACCGAGCTGGACGCCGAGGGCAAGGCGGTGACGAAGGTCATCGACACCACCCCGGGCCGGATGAAGCTGGGTGCCCTGCTGCCAAAGAACCCGAACATCGGCTACCGCCTGCTCGAGAAGAACCTGACCAAGAAGGAGATCGGCAACCTGATCGATCAGGTCTACCGGCACTGCGGTCAGAAGGCGACGGTCATCTTCGCCGACCAGATGATGGCGCTGGGCTTCCGCGAGGCGGCCAAGGCCGGCATCAGCTTCGGCAAGGACGACATCGTCATCCCGGCCAGGAAGCTGGACATCGTCGAGGAGACCCGCGCCCAGGTCGAGGAGTACGAGCAGCAGTACGCTGACGGCCTCATCACCAAGGGCGAGAAGTACAACAAGGTCGTCGACGCCTGGGCCAAGGCCACCGACCGGATCGCCGACGCGATGATGGGCGAGATCGCCCAGCCGCGCGTGCTGCGCGAGGGCCGGACCCCCGAGATCAACTCGGTGTTCATGATGGCCAACTCCGGTGCCCGGGGCTCGCAGGCCCAGATGAAGCAGCTGGGCGGCATGCGCGGCCTGATGGCCAAGCCGTCGGGAGAGATCATCGAGACCCCGATCGTTTCGAACTTCAAGGAAGGCCTGACCGTTCTTGAGTACTTCAACTCGACCCACGGTGCCCGCAAGGGCTTGGCCGACACCGCGCTGAAGACCGCCAATTCAGGCTATCTGACCCGCCGTCTGGTGGACGTGGCCCAGGACTCGATCGTCACCGAGGAAGACTGCGGCTCGACCCGCGGCATCACCCTGCGGGCGGTGGTGGAGGGCGGCGACGTGCTCGTGTCGCTGGGCCAGCGCGTGCTCGGCCGCTACACCGCCGAGGAGGTCAAGGAGCCCGGGTCGGACAATGTGCTGTTCCCGGCCGACACCTATCTCCAGGAAGAGGAGATCGAGGTGCTCGAGGCGGCCGGCGTCCAGGCGGTCAAGGTCCGTTCGGCCCTGACCTGCGAGGCCGAGGCCGGCATCTGCGGCATGTGCTACGGCCGTGACCTGGCCCGCGGCACCAACGTCAACATCGGCGAGGCCGTGGGCGTTATCGCCGCCCAGTCGATCGGCGAGCCGGGTACCCAGCTGACGATGCGGACCTTCCACATCGGCGGCACCGCCCAGGTGGCCGAGACCTCGTTCTTCGAGGCGACCAACAGCGGCGTGGCCAAGGTCACCGGCCCGACCGTTCTGGCCGCCCACGGCGATCTCGTGGCCATGAGCCGCAACGTCGTGGTCACCATCTCGGTCGACGGCAAGGACCGCGAGACCCACAAGGCCCCCTACGGCGCGCGCCTGCGCGTCAAGGACGGCGACGAGGTCAAGAAGGGTCAGCGTCTGGCCGAGTGGGACCCGTACACCACCCCGATCCTCACCGAGGTCGGCGGTCCGGTCCGCTTCGAGGACCTGGTGGACGGCCTGTCGGTCAAGGAAGAGACGGACGAGGCCACCGGCATCGCCCAGCGCGTCGTCTCCGACTGGCGCGCCAGCCCGCGCGGCTCGGACCTGCGTCCGGCCGTCGGCGTCATCGCCGGCGACAGCTACGCCCGTCTGGCCTCGGGGGCGGACGCCCGCTACCTGCTGCCGGTGGGAGCCATCCTGTCGGTCGCCAATGGCGACGAGGTGAAGCCCGGCGACGTGCTCGCCCGTCTGCCCACCGAAGGCGCCAAGACGCGCGACATCACCGGCGGTCTGCCGCGGGTGGCCGAGCTGTTCGAAGCCCGTCGTCCGAAGGACTGCGCCGTCATCGCCGAGATGGACGGCCGGGTCGAGTTCGGCCGCGACTACAAGAACAAGCGCCGCATCAAGATCACGCCGGAGGTCAATGCCGACGGCGTGCAGGGCGAGGCGGTCGAGTTCCTGATCCCCAAGGGCAAGCACATCTCCGTCCACGACGGCGACCTGATCCAGAAGGGCGACTACATCATCGACGGCAACCCGGATCCGCACGACCTGCTGCGCATCCAGGGCGTCGAGGCCCTGGCCGAGTACCTCGTCAACGAGGTGCAGGAGGTCTATCGACTGCAGGGCGTGCCGATCAACGACAAGCACATCGAGGTGATCGTTCGCCAGATGCTGCAGAAGGTCGAAATCCTCGACTCCGGCGAGACCACCCTCATCAAGGGCGATCACGTCGACAAGACCGAGGCCGAGCTCGAGAACGCCAAGGTCGAGAAGCGCGGCGGGCGTCCGGCGACGATGCAGCCGGTCCTGCTGGGCATCACCAAGGCGTCGCTGCAGACCCGCAGCTTCATCTCGGCGGCGTCGTTCCAGGAGACCACCCGCGTCCTCACCGACGCCTCGGTCAATGGCAAGATCGACACGCTGGAAGGGCTCAAGGAGAACGTCATCGTCGGCCGTCTGATCCCGGCCGGCACCGGCGCCTACCTGCGCGCGCTGCAGAAGATCGCCAACTCGCGCGATGCGGAACTGACCCAGGCCCGCGAGGCCGCGGTCGAGCCGCTCCCCGCCGACCTGGCGGCCGAGCTGGAACACTCCGACGCCGGCTGACCGGCGAGGCTTGTGCTCGATCTGTGAAAGGCCCGGGAGCGATCCCGGGCCTTTTTCGTGGGTGTCAGTCCAGCTTGTTGGACGGCTGGCGCAGGACGGTGGTCGCGCCCTGGCGCATGTCGACGCCGGGCACGTCCGGCAGGTGCGCCCCGGCGCAGGTGCCGCGCAGGTTGCTGCCGACGCAGTCCGCAGAGGCCCCGCTGACCCCGACCCCGCCGGACAGCGGCGCACGCCGCGCCTCGTACTGCGCCAGCGCCCGGGCGCCCTCCGCTGCGAAGCGGGCGTCGCGGCGGGGGTCGCCGCTGCCGGTGATCGGGGCGGCGCGGGCGGCGGCCTGACCGAAGGCCTCGTCGCAGGCCGCGCGCTCGGCGGCGGTCAGGGTCTCGCGGCGCAGGCGGCAGCCGACGCCGCTGTTGCGCAGGGCGCGGGCCATGCGGTCGCCCGTGGCCTCCGGCTGGACGGTCCAGTCGCGCGGCACGGCGACGCCGGCGGGGGCCTCGGGCCCCTGCAGGGCGCGGTCAGTCTCGTCGTCCGGGCGCAGGCGCACCCGGGGCGCTTCGGGACGACGGGCCACGGGCCGGCCCGCGGCCGGGGCGGGCAGGGGGACCGCGGCGGCCGGCGGGCGCGGCCGCTCGTCGGGCAGCAGCGGTCGCGGCGCAATATCGAGCAGGATGAGGGGCTGGTCCCGCGCCACGACCGGCGGCGGGCCGCCGAGCCAGCGCAGGCTGAGCGGCCCCAGCACCGCCAGATGCAGCAGCACGGACGCCGCCAGCAGCGCCCCGGCGCGCCGTCGCGCCGCCTGCTCCTTGAGCCCTGCCGCCATCATCCCTCCCGATCGACGCCAGTCGAGCGGCAAAAGGCGGCGACTTTCGGGCCGCGGCTCGCCCTTGACCCCGGCGCCCTTCGCGCGTAGAGACCGCGCACTTTCGAGCGGGGCGTTCGCGTCCTGCCGGGGTGACAACCGACGCCGGGCTGTGTCCCGCCTGAACGCCCGAAGCGCGCGTTCAGGCGTTTGGCATTGTCCGACCGCCTCGCGGCACGCGCCGGAGGCAGGTTGGCCCGCCGGCCTCGAAATCCACCCGGGACGGTCCGCCGTCCGAAAAGAAGGCCCACGAGGCGCCCCGGCCGAAAGGCACACGCCTCCCCGATCGAAGAAAGAGACGCGTTCGAATGCCCACGATCAACCAGCTGATGCGCAAGCCTCGCAAGCCCAAGCCGACCCGTAACAAGGTGCCGGCGCTCGAAGGCTCGCCCCAGCGTCGCGGCGTCTGCACCCGGGTCTACACCACGACCCCGAAGAAGCCGAACTCCGCCCTTCGTAAGGTGGCCAAGGTCCGTCTCGCCAAGAACGGCTATGAGGCGGTGTGCTACATCCCCGGCGAAGGCCACAACCTGCAGGAACACTCGGTGGTCCTGATCCGCGGCGGGCGCGTGAAGGACCTTCCGGGCGTTCGCTATCACATCCTGCGCGGCGTGCTGGACACCCAGGGCGTCAAGGATCGCAAGCAGCGCCGTTCGCACTACGGCGCCAAGCGTCCGAAGTAAGCTTCACGCGCGAACCAGTTTCAAGAGGATACATCCATGTCCCGTCGTCACCGCGCCCAGAAGCGTGAAGTCCTGCCGGATCCGAAGTTCGGCGACCTGGTCGTCACCAAGTTCATGAACTACGTCATGTACGAAGGTAAGAAGGCCGTCGCCGAGAACATCGTCTACGGCGCCTTCGACATCCTGGCCGAGAAGAAGAAGGATCAGACCGCGGTCGAGACCTTCCATTCCGCGCTCGAAAACGTCGCTCCGTCGGTTGAGGTGCGTTCCCGCCGGGTCGGCGGCGCCACCTACCAGGTGCCGGTCGAGGTCCGTCCGGATCGCCGTCGCGCCCTGGCCATCCGCTGGCTGGTCAACGCCGCGCGGAACCGCGGCGAGAACACCATGACCGAGAAGCTGGCCGCCGAGCTGCTGGATGCGGCGAACAATCGCGGCACCGCCGTGAAGAAGCGCGAAGACACCCACAAGATGGCCGAAGCCAACCGCGCCTTCTCGCACTACCGCTGGTGATCGGCGTGGCCGACTTCAGCTGACACTATCCGGCGCGGGCGGTTTGAGCTAAATCGCCCGCGCCGTCGCATCCGACCCTTCAGACCGACTTCCCACCGGCCGCCGCGGCGCCCGGACCTTCCTTTCAGGCACGCTCCCAAGGCCCGTATCATGCCCCGCACGAACAAGATCGAAGATTACCGCAACTTCGGGATCATGGCCCACATCGATGCGGGCAAGACCACGACGACCGAGCGGATCCTCTATTATACCGGCAAGTCCCACAAGATCGGCGAAGTCCACGACGGTGCCGCGACCATGGACTGGATGGAGCAGGAGCAGGAGCGGGGGATCACCATCACCTCGGCCGCCACGACCGCGTTCTGGAACGGCAAGCGCCTGAACATCATCGATACCCCCGGCCACGTGGACTTCACCATCGAGGTGGAGCGTTCACTGCGCGTGCTCGACGGTGCCGTGACCGTGCTGGACGGCAACGCCGGCGTGGAGCCGCAGACCGAGACCGTGTGGCGCCAGGCCGACAAGTACAACGTCCCGCGCATCATCTTCGTCAACAAGATGGACAAGCTGGGCGCCGACTTCGACAAGTCGGTCGAGTCGATCCGCGACCGCCTCGGCGTCAAGGCCGTGCCGATCCAGCTGCCGGTCGGCCAGGAGTCGGACCTGAAGGGGATCGTCGACCTCGTCCGCATGAAGGCGGTGATCTGGGACAACGACGGCCTGGGTGCCTCCTTCCGCGACGAGGAGATCCCGGCTGACCTGAAGGACAAGGCCGACGCCGCCCGCCAGTACCTGATCGACAACGCCGTCGAACTCGATGACGAGGCCATGGAAGCCTATCTGGAGGGCAACGAGCCGTCGGAAGAGACCCTGAAGAAGTGTCTCCGCAAGGCCGTGCTGACCGGCGCCTTCTATCCGATCCTCTGCGGCTCGGCCTTCAAGAACAAGGGCGTGCAACCGCTGCTGGACGCCGTCGTCGACTACCTGCCGTCGCCGGTCGACATCCCGCCGACCCCGGGCATCGACTTCAAGACGGAAGAGCCGATCACCCGTAAGGCCTCCGACGACGAGCCCCTGTCGGTCCTCGCCTTCAAGATCATGGACGACCCGTTCGTCGGTTCGCTGACCTTCTGCCGGATCTATTCGGGCAAGATGGAAACCGGCATGGGCCTGCTGAACTCCTCGCGCGACAAGAAGGAGCGCGTCGGCCGCATGCTGCTGATGCACTCGAACAACCGCGAGGACATCAAGGAAGCCTATGCCGGCGATATTGTCGCCCTGGCCGGCCTGAAGGAAACCCGCACCGGCGACACCCTGTGCGACCCGCTGAAGTCGCCGGTGATCCTGGAGCGCATGGAGTTCCCGGCACCGGTGATCGAAATCGCCGTCGAGCCCAAGTCCAAGGCTGACCAGGAAAAGCTGGGCGTCGCCCTGGCCAAGCTGGCCTCGGAAGACCCGTCCTTCACCGTCTCGACCGACCACGAGTCGGGCCAGACCATCCTGAAGGGCATGGGCGAGCTGCACCTGGACATCAAGATCGACATCCTGAAGCGCACCTACAAGGTCGAGGCCAACATCGGCGCGCCGCAGGTGGCCTATCGCGAGAGCCTCTCGCGCAAGGCCGAGATCGACTACACCCACAAGAAGCAGACCGGCGGTACGGGTCAGTTCGCCCGCATCAAGCTGGTGTTCGAGCCGGGCGAGCCAGGTTCGGGCTTTGTGTTCGAGAGCGCCATCGTCGGCGGCGCTGTGCCCAAGGAGTACATTCCGGGCGTCGAGAAGGGCCTCACCTGGGCCAAAGAAAACGGCCTGCTGGCCGGCTTCCCGCTGATCGACTTCAAGGCGACCCTGATCGACGGAGCCTTCCACGATGTCGACTCCTCGGTGCTGGCCTTCGAAATCGCCTCGCGCGCCGCATTCAAGGAACTGCGCGAAAAGGGCGGTCCGAAGCTGCTGGAGCCGATCATGGCCGTCGAGGTCGTGACGCCGGAAGAATACCTGGGTTCGGTCATCGGCGACCTCAACGGTCGTCGCGGCATGATCCAGGGCCAGGACATGCGCGGCAACGCCACGGTGGTGAACGCCTTCGTGCCGCTCGCCAACATGTTCGGCTATGTGAACACCCTGCGCGGCATGTCACAGGGCCGGGCCCAGTTCACCATGCAGTACGACCACTACGACCCGGTCCCACAACACGTCGCCGACGAAGTGATCAAGAAGTATTCTGCCTAAACCCTCCCGCCGTCCTGTCGGACGGCGGGTCTCGACTAGAAAATCCGGCCGGACGTCGTCCGCCCGGGCCCCCTGAAACTTAAAGGAACGCCCCCTTTCAGGGGACGGAGAGAAGAGAATGGCCAAGGAAAAGTTCGAACGCACGAAGCCGCACTGCAACATCGGCACGATTGGTCACGTTGACCACGGCAAGACGACGCTGACGGCGGCGATCACGATGACGCTGGCGAAGGTGGGCGGTGCCAAGGCGATGGCCTAT
>JAPZRF010000024.1 GCA_027531145.1 Brevundimonas sp.
TCGGAAGATACGGCTCGATCCGACCCCACTCCGCATCGCTCAGCCAGTATAGATGTCGGCCCATGATCCACCTCCGATCCAAGAAGAGTGAATCACGAACAAACGGCGCGAGGAATCCCCTTATTGAGTACGAAGCCTAGAGGTCAACAGCGCCTTGTTTTTCTCAGCGGAGCAAAGCCCTGAGTTCCGCCTTGGCCACTTTGCCTAAGGTGGAGCGAGGCAAGCTTTCGACAATGCGAATGCCGCTTGGATGCTTGAAGGTCGCCAAATGGCGCGCGCAAGCCGCATCGATCAGCAGCTTCAATCGATCTGCCGCTATGCCAGGTGCGGCGATCACGAAGGCGAACGGTGTTTCATCAAGCATGGCGTCGGGTGCCGCCACCACTGCGACTTCCAGAACTCCTGGCACGGCCGCTATCACGCGCTCCACTTCGGATGCGGCGACATTCTCGCCGCCGACCTTGAGCATGTCCTTGGAGCGATCGGCGAAGACCATGAACCCGTCTTCAGCTAACGTTACGCGATCACCGGTAATGAAGTACCCCCGCTCATCAAAAGCGGACTGGGTTGCAGCGTCATCTGCGAAATAGGAGCTGAACATGGAGAGGCCGCGTACGCCTCTGATCAGAAGATCGCCCGTTTCACCTGCTCGGATCGGTTGGCCATCGCCACCAACAACCAATATCTCATAATAGGGTGATGGTCTGCCCATGGACATCGGCCTATTGGGCAAATCCGGAAAGCCCACGGTTCCATGCGTAATGGTTTCCGTCATGCCCCACCAACCAATGGTCTTGACCCCGAAATGCTGGTCGGTGGGCGGTTCGCACACAGCGTTGCCCCAATAGCGGAAACTGTGACGCTCCGGCTTGGGCTGGGCCATCAAAGCACGGACACAAAAGGGGACGACTGAGGCAAAAGTGCAGGCGTGGCGCACTGCGACGTCCCAGAAGCGGGAGGCGGAAAATCGCGGTTGCAGTACGATCGTCGCCCCAACCCACAATGATGCCAGCACCGAATAGACCTGTGCGTTGGTGTGGAAGAGGGGCATCGTCACGAGATGTCGGTCGTTCGAAGTCAGCTGCTCGTGCGCTGCGCTGACGCGCGCGCCCCATAAGGCGTTGGCGTGAGTCCAAAGCACGGCCTTGGGCCGAGATGTTGTTCCTGAGGTGAATTGGATGCCAAAGGGGGCGTCTGGATCAAATGCACGCCATGGCGCGTCATTGGGCTCTGCCAGGAGTCCTGCAAAATCCTCATCCCGCGCAAGACGTTCGCCATCGCCAGGGATCGCTGCGATCCAAGCAAGCCGCGGACATGCCGCTCCAACCAGCCCTACGAAATGAGACTGGGTGATGGCGGCGACGGCGTCGGTGCGGTCGGCGAAGAAGGCCAGCTCATCGGCGCTCGACTTGGCGTTGGTGGTCACCGGCACGACGCCGGCAAGGGCGCAACCGAGCCACCCAATCAGGAACTCTGGACAATTGTCCGTATGCAGAATAATTCGCTGGCCCACACCAACGCCCCTGCGGGTAAGGCCCGCCGAGAAAGCTCGGGCATCGCGCAATAGCTCCGAATAAGTCCAGGTTTTCGGCGCGCCGACGAAGGGAGACCAAACTAGCGCTGTGCGGCTGGCAAATTGCGCGGCCTGCGTTTCAAGCAGCCAACGCACGTCAAGTCCGACAAAGGGAGAGAGCGATTTGACAGGATGCCCTTGCATATCAACTAGTCCAACCGGCCAGCGCCTCTTCGACCCAGTCGAGACGATCTTGCCCGAAGAAAATCTGGTCACCGACGAAAAAGCTCGGCGCACCGAACACGCCGCGCTGCAAGGCTGCCTCGGTCGAGTGCAGGAGCTTGGCCTTCACATCGCTATCGGTGATCAGGGCTTGAAACTCTTCTTGCGTCATGTCGGCCGCGCTCAGCGCGGCCGCGACTTCGGCCGGATCGGACAAATTTCGCACTCGCTCCCACAAGGCGGTGAAAATCGCCTCAAGGTAGGGCATGAAGCGCGCGCTGCCTTTGAGGCCGGCCGCACCGCGCATGAGCGCCAGTGTGTTGATCGGAAAATGCGGGTTGCTCTGAAACGGTATGCCGTGGCGACGCGCGAAGCGGTCGAGATCCATCCGCACATATCGCCCCTTCGCAGGGACCTCTGCGGGCGAGCGGTTTCCCGTCTCCTTGAAAACTCCGCCAAGCAGTATTGGCGTATACTCTATATGCGCTCCTGTTCTTGCTGCGATGGCGGGTAGACGACGAAACGCCAGATAGCTAGCTGGCGAGCCTACATCGAACAAGAATTCCACGATGGGTGCACGCATTACCACGTCTCAATCCAGGGGCGCAGATCCATTTCGAACGTCCAGGCGTCGCGTGACTGGGTGTGAATGCGCCAATAAGCGTCAGCAATGCTGTCTGGATCGAGGATGCCTTGGCGATCTTTGGTGGCGTAGCGCTCAGGGAAGGTGTCGCGAATGAAGGCGGTGTCGATGGCGCCGTCTATGATGATGTGCGCCACGTGTACGTTCTTGGGCCAAAGCTCCCGCGCCATGCTCTGCGCCAGCGCCCGCAGACCATGCTTGGCACCGGCAAAAGCGGCGAAATGAGCTGAACCCCGTATACTCGCTGTGGCACCAGTAAACAGAATCGTACCCTCACCGCGTGCCGTCATGCGTCTTGCCGCCTCCCGTCCCATCAAGAACCCGGAAAGGCAAGCCAACTCCCAGATCTTAATATACTTGCGCGGCGTCTCCTCAAGAATGGAGCAAGGTACGTTGGCGCCGATATTAAACACCGCAACCTCGATGGGACCGACATCGCGTTCCATCGCATCGAAAATGCGCTTCATTTCCTCTTCTTTTCGGGCATCGCCGGCATAGGGGATCGCGCGCCCGCCTTCGCGCTCGATCGCAGCAACGAGCGGAGCGAGTTTGTCGGCCGTGCGTCGCACAAGGCCTACAGCAAATCCCTCTCGAGCAAAGCGTCGAGCGATCGCTCCCCCCGTCGCATCGCCGGCGCCGATGACAATGCAGGCCCTCATCATGGATCAACTCCTAGGGTCGGGTCGTCAAAAATGCCGGAGACATAGACAGGCGCCCCGCCAATGCGGAGAGCCTTGGATGGCTTGCGGCGGTTACGCCTGCGCCACCCACGCGCTGGGCGAATTCAAACGCAAGCACGGCTGCGACATCGGCGTGGGTGATGCGTTCTCCAAACAGAAATCCGCCCTCAAGCACGTTGGGTTCAGCGCGCCGCTCCGCCTCGCTGACGCCACTAAATGCCTGGCGTGTGCAGAGCTGGGCCCAATCCGGCCAAACCTTCTCAGCCGGGCGGCGTGAAGTTTCGTAGAACATGGCGACAAACTTCTCTAGCGCGCCGGTTGTGAGTGCGATCATCTGGCCGTATTCGCGCGCCGCGGCGGGAGCGGGCAGCATCATATTTTCGGGCCCGACCTGGCGATCGAGATCAGCCAAGATCTGATGACTGTCTACCAAGACGGTTCCATCGTCCAGTTCCAGCGACGGCATGCGGCCGAGCGGGTTGAAGCTGGTGACCGCCTCGCGGGAGTCCACGACAGAAGCTGCAACATGCTCATAGGTTATGCCGTAGAGATTTAGCGCAATCGCAACCCTACGTACAAACGGGGAGACATAAACGCCGACGAGTTTCATCAGAAGCTCTCCTTGAAGGTGCGCACGTCAAGTTCGTGCGTCCACGCGCGAGGCTGTTGGCGGTAGAGAAATTCATAGGCGTCAACGATACCTTCAAGTTCGATCAATCCATCGGGACCGAGTGCTGCGGCCACCTGCGGGCGACCTATATTGATGCGGTCACCATCTATCGCTCCGTCAATGATCACTTGCGCCACGTGAATACCCAGCGGACCAAACTCGCGCGCAAGACTTTGTCCGAGTGCGCGCACACCTGCTTTTGCAGCCGTGAAGGCCGCGAAATTTGGCTTGCCTCGCATGGACGCGCTTGCGCCGGTCATGAGCAGCGTTCCCACGCCGCGCGGCACCATGCGGCGCAGCACCTCGCGGGTAAACAAGAACCCGCCGTAGCAGGCAATGCGCCAGCAGGTCTCGAAATAGTCAGGCTCCATTGTAAGAAATGCGCCAGGCATGTTATTGCCCGCATTGAATATGGCTAACTCGATCGGACCGGTTTGCTCGGCCTGCTCAATAAGGGCGGCAACTTCAGTTTCTTTGGTCACGTCAGCACGAACCGCGCTAGCGTCTCCTCCAAAGTCGCGGATGTTTGCGGCTACGATATCGACTTTCGCTTGCGTGCGCCCGGCGACCACGACGTGCAACCCGGCTCTGGCGAAGCGATAGCACATCCGCGCACCCAACCCTCGATCGGGACCCACGCCAATGATGACGGCCGTCTTCACACTCATGTCACCTTCTCCGGGCCGATATAGACGAGTTGTTTGCCGATATTGTCGCCGCGAAGCATACGCACGAGCGCGCGCGGCGCCTGGTCAATGCCATCAACGACGTCTTCGGGTGGAAGGGTGCCGCCTTCGCGGATGATTTCGGCAAGCGTGGCTATCGCTTCGGGCGCGCGGCAAGCGTAGTCCGTCGCCAGAAAGCCTTGCTTGCGCAGTCGCTTCACCAGGATCGCGTTGGCGTCACGCGGTCCCACATCAAGTTTGGTTTCCGCCAGGTGTGCGCTCGCGACCCGGCCGCACACAATGATGCGCCCACCCACATTCATGTGCTGGAGCACGCTATCGTAGAGGTCGCCCCCTGCATTATCGAAATAGACATCGACGCCGTCTGGGCACGCTTGCGCCAAATCAAGATCAAGGCGAGCCGAGCGACGGTTGACGGCCGCGTCAAACCCTAGCGTCGTGACTGCCGCCGCGACCTTTTCGTCTGAGCCGACAATCGCCACCGTCCTGCAGCCATGGAACGCTGCGATCTTGCCGACCAGCAAGCCGACGGATCCCACACCCGCCGAAACGGCCACGGTCTCTCCACGCTTTGGCGCACCTACTTCCATTAGGCCGAAATAGGCCGTGATCCCGGCCAACCCGAAAACACCTAAAGCGGTCTGCACCGGCCCTAGCACTGGGTCTATCTTGCGTACCTGGCTTTCGCCATTATCGATGGCCCACTCGCGCATGCCGAAGAAGCCGGTGACGAAATCACCGTGCGCATACTGCGATGAATTGGTGGCCTCGACCCGACCCACTCCATAGGCTTGCATGACATCACCGACAGAGACGCCCGCCGCATAATTGGCTTCCGCGCGCAGGCGTGAGACCATGAACGGATCCACAGAAAGCCAGTGCAGGCGAACGAGAAACTCTCCCGGTTCGAGCGGGCGAAGCGCGCGCATTTCGAGATTGAAATTGGCTTCGTTGATCGGGCCGCAGGGTAGGGAAGTCACTACAATACAGCGAGAGGCCTCGGGCGGGACCAGCATCAACACATCCTCCAGGCGTTTGGCGCCGGCCAGGTTTGACAGCTATGTCAATTTAGGGGACGATGATGTAAAGTTCAAGCGGGGCGGTTGGAGGGCGGTTGGCGATGGAAACAGCCGCCCGCAGGGGACAATCATGAAGATGGCGCTGTTTTCTGACGTGGACGGGCCGCCGCGGCTCGGAATGTGAGAAGGCGATGAACTGGCGGACGTATCCAGGATCGACGCCGGGCTAATGTTCCTGCCCCATGCCAGGCTTGAACGGCGCGCACAGGCCCGGATCGCGCACGCAGCCAAGCAAGCGCCGCGCCTGAAGCTGGCGGACGTTACTTTATCGCCGCCGGCACCGCGGCCCGGGCAATTCTTGGCGATGGGGATCAACCACCAGGGGCACGTCAAGGAGACTGAGGAGTGCATTGCAGGCTGTAAGCCGCCCGGGGCGCGGGTATGATTCAACAAACAAACATCGCGCGTGACTGGACCGTTTGCGCCGATCCATCTGCCCAAATTGTCGGCTATGTTGCATTATGAGGGCGAATTCGCGCTCGTAATTGGATGTCGATGTCGTCAGGTCCCACGCGAACGAGCCTTGGAAGCGGTTTCAGGATGTTTTATTTGCAACGACGTGTCGTTGCGCGAGTGGCAGATGGCTACGCCGACACAGCCCATGGGCAAGTCTTTCTGTACACACAGTCCGATCGACCAATGGCTCACCACGCCTGATGAATTGAGCGGCCCATAAGTGCTTCAACGTCACTCGCGTGTCAAAGACGCTATTCGTCAATAATGTTTTCTTTTATGCGGCTATTCTTGTCAATTGCGCACAGATCGGTGCGTATTAACTGAACGTGATGACGCTTTATCAATGATGCGTCATCACGACCGTGACTTCAAATGACAAAATCGTTCTTATTCAAACGCCAATTCTACATTTAATTAAATACAGGAGACGAATTGAGGTCGATGGTGTATATGCCACTGAGAACGTACTGATACCTGATCATGAGGGGCCAATATTCACTCCGATTTCTTAAACGGCGACTCATACAAGCAGCGCTTCGAACGGAATTGAAACTTCCGTGATGATGGGTGATTTTGCGGTATCGGACCAGAACGCCAGTTTTGTTGCTCTTCAGGTTGAACCGACCCTCAAGCGGACCGACTGCGGCGTCCGCGACCGCGGTTAAGCGATCAGACTATGGCTTGGGCAGCGAAAACACAATTGCGAACGCATGGCAGTGATGATCCGCCGTTCATTGCATAAACACTCTAGATTTTCGTCGCTTCGAATTGCGGTGCGCGCAGCTTGGCGATCAGGCGCGCGCGCTCCTTGCCGGCTTCGTCGGCGTGGCGTTGCCGGACATGGCCGAAGCCGCGGATCTTGTCGGGCAGCGCGAGCAGCGCGGTCAGGTCTTTGTGCGTGCGCGTACTGAGCTCTTGCCGTGCGATGGCGATGTCAGCATCATAATCGGCCAGCAACTTCGAGGCGAGCTTGGCCTCGACACTGTTCCTAAACGGATCGAGGAATGACCCGCGAAGGCCGCGCAATCGGGCCATGACAGTGAACAAAGACATCAGCCATGCTCCCGCTTCACCCTTGACGTGCTTGCCTGCCTTCTTGTCGAAGCGTCCGAATGGCCACGCGCCGATATGGAAGGTCAACTTCAGATCGCCCTCGAACGCCGCCATCAGTTGTTCGCGGAACGCCGGCCGGGTGTAGAGGCGCGCCACTTCCCATTCATCTTTGTGAGCAAGCAGCTTGAAGTAGCCGTTGGCGACCGCTCGGGCGGCGCTGTCGCCGTCGCCCAGTCTCGCTTCGGCGGCGGCGATCGCCCGCACGGCGCTCTCGTAGCGGTCGGCATAGGCGCTGTCTTTGTAGTCCGTGAGATAGCGGCGTCGCTCGGCGATGACTTCATCGAGCGAGCGCTCGCGCTTGGGCATGGCGCGGGTGTTTGCATCGGCTGGGCGCAGCAAGGCGTCGATTTGTTCCGGAGCCTCGATTGCCAGACGGCCAATGGCGAAGGCTTGCTTGTTACGCGCGATGTTAACGCCGTTCAGCACGATGGCCCGCATCAATGCCTGGTGCGAAAGTGGCATGGCACCACTCTGCCAAGCAGCACCCAGCAAGATCATATTCATATAGATGGTGTCGCCGAACACATTGATGGCGATCTTCGAGGCGTTGAAGGTTCTTGCGCGCGTGCCGGCGGCACGCTCCAGTTCACCTACCAGGTCGGCCGGGTTGATGCGCCAGTCGGGATTTCGGGAGAATTCCGATGTCGGCGTCAGCGAGGCGTCGGCGATGATGCGACCGCTTTCGGGGCTTAACTTGGAGAGCGTGTCCGCGCTGGCGGTGACGATGAGATCGCAGCCGATCACAGCGTCGGCTTCGCCGGCGGCGATGCGGGTGGCGAACAATTCTTCGGGGCGGCCGGCGATTTTCACGTGACTGTGGACAGCGCCATACTTCTGCGAAAGCCCGGTCACGTCGAGATTGGAGCTGTATAGCCCATCCACATGCGCCGCCACAGCGAGGGTCTGACCGATCGTCACGACGCCTGCGCCGCCAATGCCGGCGATGAGCAGTGCGGCCGAACCCATGATCTCGGGTATAACAGGATCAGGTATAGCGGCGATTTGATCGACTTCAATGATGTTGTTAGCGTCGCGGATTCTTGCAGCGCGCGGCTTGGCACCACGAATAGTCACAAAGCTCGGGCAGAAGCCCTCGACGCAGGAAAAGTCCTTATTGCAGCTCGATTGGTTGATAACGCGCTTGCGCCCGTACTCGGTGTCCAGGGGCTCAATCGCCATACATTGTGAGATCGTGCTGCAATCGCCGCACCCTTCGCAGACCGCAGCATTGATAAAAACGCGCTTGTCCGGATCTGGCCATTTGCCGCGTTTGCGCAGGCGCCGCCGTTCGGTGGCGCAGGCTTGATCGTAGAGGATCACGGACACGCCGGGATATTCGCGCAGCTCTTTCTGTACGCCGTCCAACTCAATGCGCGGGTGCAATGTCACGCCGCTGGCGAAGCGCTTGCCGGCGTAGCGCTCAGGTTCGTCGGCCACGACGGCAATACGCGCGACGCCTTCCGCGAGCAGCTGGGCGATCATCCTGTCCGGCGAGATTTCCCCGTCGACGGGTTGGCCCCCGGTCATGGAAACGAAGCCGTTGTGCAGCAACTTGTAGGTGATCGGCACCTTTGCGGCGACAGCGGCACGGATCGCCAGCAGCCCGGAATGAAAGTAGGTGCCGTCCCCCATATTGGTGAAGACGTGCTTCTCCTCGGTGAACGGCTTCTGGCCGATCCACATCACCCCTTCGCCACCCATGTGCGAGATGGAGTTTGTGCGCATTGGGTCGCGCGTCAGTGCAATGCTGTGGCAGCCAATGCCGGCGAGTGCACGGCTGCCTTCGGGGAGCAATGTGGAGCGCCCGTGCGGGCAGCCAGCGCAGAATGTCGGTGGCCGACTCGCGCCAGCGGAACCGAGTGAAGCCGACGCAGGGTTGCGTATAGGAATGCTGAGATCTGGATATGCCTGGCGAAGCACGCGTGCGACCACCCGTGATACCATTTCCGTATTCGTCTCGCCGTCGTTTGGGATGGCGATCTCGCCTTTGTTCTTCTGATACGCCCGGCTCTCATAGTACTTCCCGATAATCGCCGGTGCGTGGGGTTTGCCATATAGAATGGAGCGAATCTGCTCTTCTAGGAGCGGGCGCTTCTCTTCCACGACAATGATCGTCTCAAGCCCAGATGCGAACTGCTCGATGATTTCGTTGTCGAGCGGCCAAACCACACCGATCTTCAGAAGGCGGATGCTGCCGTCGTCGAGCGCGCCGCTGCGCATGCCGAGGTCGCGTAGGCTCTGAGCGAGGTCCTGCCACGCTTTGCCAGCGGCGATAACGCCCACCTTGGCCTCCGGCGAACGCGCAGTGATCCGGTTAAGATTGTTTGCGCGCGCATAATCTAGGGCATTGTCAAGGCGGGCATTGAACAGCAGCCGCTCCTGTTCCAGCAGCGGCGTAAAAACGCCAATATTCGCCTCCGCGCGTTGCTCGGGTAATTCGATGATTGGTGCCGTCGGGGACACTTGAACGGAGCCGCCGCCCTCGACGACGTCGGTGACCAGCTTCATGCCAGTGAGGCAGCCGGCGTGGCGGCTCATGGCGATGGCATGCAGTCCAAAGTCCAGAATTTCCTGCGCGTTGGCGGGATAAAACAAAGGAACGCCGGCCGAGACGAAATTGTAGTCGGAGTAACAGGCGAGCGTGGAAGACTTGGCGCCGTGATCGTCGCCGACAATGAGCAGCGTGCCGCCTTTGGCCGCGACGCCTGCCAAGTTCGCGTGGCGGATCGGATCCATGGAGCGGTCCATGCCCGGTGCCTTGCCATACCAGATCGAGAATACGCCCTCGACCTTCGCGCCGGGAAACAGACCCACCATTTGCGAGCCCCAGGTCGCCGTGGCGGCTAGATCTTCGTTGATGCCGGGCTGAAAGACGATATTGCGGCGCTTGAATTGCTTTGCTGCTTGCCAAAGTTCGATGTCATATCGGCCCAGTGGCGAGCCGCGATAGCCGGAGATGAAGCCGCCAGTGTTCCAGCCCATCGCCTCGTCGCGGATCCGTTGCTGGATCGGCAGGCGCACCAGTGCTTGGAGGCCGGTCATGTAGTGCCAGCCTTCATCGGCGGTGTAGCGATCTTCGAGTGAATTAACGTTTCGCTTCAATGCAGTGCGGTTCATCGGCGGTCCATTTTCGTCATGTCTTCAGGCCCGCAGGTTCCAACCGACGCAACGCGCTCATGCAAGGTGGAAACAGGGAAGCCTGGAATGGCAGTATCGATCTCAACTTTGGAGGTGACGCCGGTTAGCGCCGTCGACAATTTCCTGCCGTCGCCAGCGCGTGTTTTCACCTCAGAAAGCAGCTGTGGCGTCAGCGATGACGGCTCCGAAACAACGTAGTGAGCCCCCCCCGCGGCTCTCAGCGCCAGCGCCCGCACTGGACGCATTGCGCTTGGGTCTTAAGTTGGCAAGTCAAGCATGCTCGAATCTGTGCTCTAGCGTGGCCGGCAATATTTGCGCGACTAACTCGTTGGCGGAACCAATTGGCTCTCCCGGCCAGAGGCGTCCGCGCGCTTGACCATCGCCGAAGCGACCCGTGCACATTCGTCACAGTTCCCGAAATCCTCGATCACGCCGCATAGACGAACCAATCAGCGAATTGGACATTGCTGTCAAGACTGCTTATGGAGGTGATAAGGCCCGAAAAAGCAGGGTCAAGGGAGGCTGAATTGAATCGCAACTCACCGCTTGGCCGGCTCTTGCTGTCTGGCGCATCGTTCGTTTCCATGGTTGGGGCAGCATGCGCTCAGGAACAGACCGACGAAATTGTTGTGACCGCCACGGGTCGCGCTTCATCCCCCCAAGAAGCGCCTGCCGAGGTGACGACGATCTCGGGTATTGTCGTGACCGCCACGGGTCGCGCTTCGTCCCTCCAAGATACGCCGGTCGCGGTGACGGCGATCTCGGGTGACGTCATTACGAATACTGGCGTTAGCGATCTTCGCGATCTCGGCCAGCTCGCGCCCTCGCTCACAATCAACAGCGGGGAATCTGGCTCCGCCGGGACTGTCGCCTCGATAAGAGGGGTGGGAACAGGCTCGAACAATCCTGGTTTCGAAGGCTCGGTCGGCGTGTTCATAGACGGTGTCTATCGCGCCCGCGTAGGGCAGGCGATTTCGGACCTCCCTGAGATTGCGCGCATTGAAGTCTTGCGGGGCCCGCAAGGCACGCTGTTTGGTCGTAACACGTCAGCGGGGGCAATAAGCGTAGTCACCGCCGGCCCCTACCATGAGGCCGGTATGTGGATGGACGCCACATTTGGTTTCGATGATCTGGGCGAGGCCGGCGCCAGCGTGGGCGGCAATCTACCGGTGGTGGACGGCGTACTGGCGCTGCGTTTTGACGGCTCGGTGCGCGCGCGCGATGGCTATTTCCACGATATAGCCTCGGGAAACGATCTGCACGATCGGGATCGCAGCAGCGCGCGGCTGCAGGCTCTATGGGATATCTCCCCGCGCGCGTCGCTGCGGGTGATTATCGATAGTGACCTGACCCCCTGAAACTCCTCCAGGAATAGCTAGAGTCCGCCCCTCGAAAGGACGGACAGAATGAAGCGATCACGGTTCACGGAAGAGCAGATCATCGGGATCCTGCGTGAGCAGGAAGCCGGCGTTGCGACGGCGG
>JAPZRF010000044.1 GCA_027531145.1 Brevundimonas sp.
TGACGTGACCCCCGTTTCTCATCCAGCCATAACGAGAGTCCTTGGGTGATCTGAGCTTGGGTTGGTGGGGTTGGCAATAGGCCGGCCTGCGCAGCCATCAACCAGCGCAGCAGGCCGGCCGATCTGTCCGGTTAGCGTTCTGGCGTAGGCCTCCGGCGTCAGCCAGCCGAGCTTCGAGTGCGGCCGGGTTTCGTTGTAGTCGCGCCGCCAGGCTTCCAGCACGACCCGGGCGTGCGGCAGGGAGCGGAACAGCGTCTCGTTCAGCAGTTCGTCGCGCAGCCGGCCGTTGAAGCTCTCGTTGAAGCCGTTCTGCTGCGGCTTGCCCGGCGCGATGTAGTGCCAGCCGACCGCCGCATCGTCAGCCCAATCCAGGATGGCGTTCGAGGTCAGCTCCGTGCCGTTGTCGCTGACGATGGTTTCCGGACGCCCGCGCTGCTGGATGATGGCGTCCAACTCGCGCGCCACCCGTGCGCCCGACAGCGAAGTGTCGGCCACCAGCGCCAGGCACTCGCGGGTGCAGTTGTCGATCACGGTCAGGATGCGGAAGCGGCGGCCGTCGGTCAGTTGGTCGGACACGAAGTCCAGAGACCAGCGCTGATTGGCTACCAGCGGCATCTCCAGCGGACTTCGCGTGCCCATGGCCCGTTTACGCCCGCCGCGCCGGCGCACGGTCAGCCTCTCCTCCCGATAGATCCTCTGGACCCGCTTGCGGTTCACCGCATGGCCCTCGCGTCGGAGCATCACGTGCAGCCGTCGATAGCCGAACCTCCGGCGCTCTTGGGCCAGAGCCTTCAGCCGATCCCGCAAGGCGCCGTCGTCCGGTCGTGTGGCCTGATAGCGAACGCTCGCACGATCGACGCCCAGCACCCGGCACGCCCGCCGCTCGCTCATCTCGTAGGCCGACCGCAGGTGCGCCGCCGCCTCACGATGCGCCGCGGGCGTCACCACTTTTTTCCCAGCAGGTCCTTCAGCGCGACGTTGTCCAGCATCGAGTCCGCCAACATCCGCTTCAGCTTCGCATTCTCGTCCTCGAGCGCCTTCAGACGCCGAGCCTCCGACACGTCCATGCCGCCGAACTTGGCCTTCCACTTGTAGAAGGTCGCCGAGCTGACACCGTGACGCCGGCAGACCTCCGCCGTCGCAACGCCGGCTTCCTGCTCACGCAGGATCCCGATGATCTGCTCTTCCGTGAACCGTGATCGCTTCATTCTGTCCGTCCTTTCGAGGGGCGGACTCTAGAGCATTTTCCGATCAGTCTGCATCATGTCCGGCGGCGGCGAAGTAGTTGCGGCATTCTCGGGGCGAGAAGGTCTGGATGATGCGGGCAATGGCGTCCCAGAGGGTGTCGATGGTGCGGGCGGCGGCCTTTCTCAGGGCGGCCTTGAACTTTGCGAAGGCGTTCTCGATCGGGTTGAAGTCGGGAATGTAGGGCGGAAGGAACAGCAGCCGGGCTCCGGCGGCCTGGATGGTGGCACGGATGGGAGCGCCCTTGTGGGCAGGCAGGTTGTCCATGACGACTATGTCGCCGGGCTTCAGGGTTGGGACCAGAACCTGCTCCACATAGGCGTGGAAGGCGGCGCCGTTCATGGGGCCGTCCAGGACCATGGGAGCGGTCATGCCGGTCAGGCGCAGGGCGCCGACGAAGGTGGTGGTTTTCCAGTGGCCGTGCGGCAGCCCCATGCGCAGCCTTTCCCCGCGCGGCGCGCGCCCGTGCAGGCGGCCCATCTTCGTGGACGCCCCGGTTTCATCGATGAACACCAGCCGCTCGGGATCGAGATCGACCTGGCCGTCGAACCAGGCCTGTCTCCGCTTCAGGATGTCGGGGCGGTTCTGCTCGTCCGCATGGGCCGACTTTTTTTGAGCGTGATCCGGCGACGCTGGAAGAAGCGCCACAGCCCCGAAGAGCTGGCCGCCACGCCCCGTTCGGCCAGAGCGGCCTGAAGTTCCGCCAGGGTCGCGTCCGGCCGGGCCTTCAGCAGGCCAAGGATCGTCTCAGCGTGACCTTCCATGTGCTGCGACCTGCGGTCTCCACCCAGCGGACCAGGACGGGCGGTTCCTTGCGCCTTCTGCCGCTGACGCCAGCGAATGGCGCTGGCTGCGCTGACCCCGAACCGCGCCGCCGCCTCCCGACACGACGCCCCCGCAGCGATCGCACCCAACACCCGCTCTCGCAGGTCCATCGACAGCGCCTTGCTCATCCCTCCCGGCCTCCATACCCGGTCGAAAGGGTGAATCAGAAACCGCTCCTCATGGGAATCCCCAACAATTCAATCAGATCAGGAAACGCTCTAGCTATTCCTGGAGGAGTTTCAGGGGGTCAGGTCAAGGGCGGCCGCGGTTGCCTGATTTCAGGCAGGTAGGGCGGCTTTCGACTTCTCGCAATTAACCTGTCAGCACCGGCTGGGAGACTTAAGTTGTCAGTCCCCTCTCAGGCGTACCATCTCTCGATGCGCTCCGGCGACAACGCGAACGTCGATAAATCGAGCCCCGTCGCGGCGCCGAGCGCGCGATGTGCCACCGCCTCGCCGACTGCTGCCGCATGCTTGAAACCGTGACCTGAGCAAGCTGAGACATAGAGCACGCGCGCGTCGTTCGGATCCGGCGCAATGACGAAACGACGGTCCGGCGAGGCGGTGTACATACAGGTCGCGGTGCGGACCGCAGCGGGCGCCACCCCGTGCAGCCGACCCGCCGCATGCTCATGCCACATCATTTTGCTCTCTTCCACCGAAGGTGCATCCATATTCTCGTTGGGATCGCACTCAACGTGGTATTGCTCTGTGGCAATCTTTACCGCGCCATCCAATGGTGGAAATCCATAGAACTGTTCAGCCGAGTTGAGACCATGAACCCAAATGTAGGTTGGTGAGCGACCCGGTCGCCAACACGAACTGTCGTCCACGGAAAACCAATGCAATACTTGTCTATGCACGGTCAGTGCGCGCGCTATAGGCGGCGGCGCCAGTCGCGTTAACCACGCACCTGTACACATAATAACTTGATCTGCGCAATAGGTGTCCCGATCTGTCTTTATGACAACGCCGGTTGAAGTTAGAGCAAGGCTTAACAATTTTGTGTTGAGTGCAAGGTCGACGCCGGGTCGACGTGCAAGCTGGAGCATCGCATCAATACTCTGCTCTGGGCGCAAATAACCACCCCCCGGCTCATAATATGCTCGCTCATCGCCCGCTAAGCCATGAAACTGGGGAAACTGGCGACGCAATTCCTCCGCATCGAGCAATTCGTGCGGAACGCCGTGATTCATCGCGGCGCGCGAAGCCTCCGCCAAGAAGCCGAAGCGTCCATGGTGCGCGGTGCCGAGGTCGTCACGCGTAATAAAAACAAATCCGCAACGGACCAGGAGTTCAATACCTAACGCCGCCTCCGCTTCCTCAATTATCGCATTGGTCCTCAGAGCGAAGGGCGTGTATTCCACGCCTTCGCCTATTGCCTGTCGAGTTATTCGCGTGTCCCCGTGGCTCGATCCGCGATCATGAGGTGGCGCGAACTGGTCGATGCCGATGGCCCGGGCACCGAGTTTGGAGAGCGCGTAAAGCGCGGCGCTCCCAACCGCCCCTAAACCCACCACGGCAACATCGTAACCCTTGGCCACTCTTAACTCTCCACAAGTTGCCGCGCGCCGGCGCAACCGCCAGACCTCAACCGCCCGACCATCCGACCCCGGCGGCAAACCCAGATCGGCAAACCAATGCGCTGGGTGTATAAAATTTTTTCCATATGGCGAGTCAAGCTGGCCAAAAAAATATTGACGGATTTAAAACTATCCACGAGCATAATTATAATAACCACGAGTTTGAACGCTCGCGGAGGTTCCTGGGAGGGAAAAATGACGAAGAGTGCGTCCTTATTGGGTGTCTGCCTGGTTGCGCTCGCCAGCGTGTCCGGCATCAGCAGCGCGGCAGCGCAAGAAGCTGTGGCGGTGGATGTCGACGAAATTGTCGTAACCGCCAACCGGCGCGAGGAGCGCATTACGGAGGTGCCCTTCGCGGTCACCGCGATCGGGGCGGAAGAAATCGACGAACGAGGCTCGAACGACATTAAGGATCTGCAGTACTCCGTCCCCGGTCTAAACATTCAGGAGTTGTCGCCTGGCGCCAATCGCACCATCCTTCGCGGCATCAATCCCGGCGCTGGCACCGGATTGCCAATCGTCGGGACCTATGTGGACGAGGTGGGCATCAGTGTCGACCAGCAGCAGCGCGACGGACTATTTCCGCTAGTCGATCTCGAACGGATCGAAGTGTTGCGGGGGCCACAAGGCACGCTTTACGGCCAAGGGTCCATCGCCGGCACAATCCGATACATCACGCGCGATCCTTCACTAAGCGGCGGTGGCGACGGCTTCGTTGAAGCCAACGTATACTCGCAAGAAGAAGGCGAAATCGGGTATCGCGTCAACGGTGCCTACGGCGGCACCTTGGTGAGCGAACGCGTCGGCCTGCGCGTAGCAGCCGGGTACGAAAGGATAGCCGGATGGATCGATTATTTCAACCCCACAAGCGGCAACCTGGTCGAGGAGGACGCCAACAGCGCCACCCGCTGGTTTATTCGCCCCAAGCTCCTGATACAGGTTACCGATGCGCTGAGCCTGCGCTTGATGTATCAGCATATGGAGCAGGAATTCGACGCTGATAGCATCAGTTCGACAGCAGACACGGCTATTCGCAGGCGCCCAGAAACCTATCCAGGGCAGGACAATAGCGACATCTTTAGCGCCGTCCTGTCTTACGATTTTGGTCCCGCCACGCTGATCGCATCGAGCGGCTATCAGAAACGCGATCTGCTCTTTACGGCGGGTTTCGGCCCTTTCTCCGTCGCGTTCCCGACCGCCTTCGAGCAGTTGAGCAACGAAGTGCGGTTGAGTTCGAACGGCGACGGCCGTATTCAATATACGGTCGGAGCTTGGACGCGTGAGTTCGAGTCTAACATCGAGCGCCAATCCAGCGTAGGCGGCGTGCCCAATCCATTCCTGCGTCGTTCCGGCGATGATCCAGTGGATTCCGAGTCTTGGGCCATATTTGGCGATGTTACCTACTCTGCGACGGATCGGTTGGATCTTTCGGTCGGCGCCCGGCAGTACGAGGACGAGCGCAGCAGTGGATCAGTCATCCCCGCCATCCCCACACGGACTGCGGAGTTCGACGCCTTCAGCCCGCGCGTGTCAGCGCGCTACGCATGGACCGATGACGTCTCTAGTTATGCAACAATCTCGCAGGGCTTCCGCAGCGGCGGCTTCAACAATTCCGGCGCGACCTTTGGGCCCGAAGAACTCACCAACTACGAGTTCGGCACCAAGGCGCTCCTCAATAATGGCGACCTCTTCGTCGATGCGGTCGTGTATTATCTCGACTACGCCGAACGTCAGGCGGCGAGCATCATTGAAGCGTCTCCGGGGGTGTTCTTCACCGAGACTCGTAACGCTGGCGCAGCCTCTGGCTTCGGGGCTGAACTCGCGATCCAAGCGGCGCTGGGCAACGGCTTCGAACTTGCGGCGACGGCCGCCTACAACGATGTTCGCGCCGACGTCACCAATCTTGAGGTCAACAAAGGAGATCGCTTCGACCTTTCGCCCGCACTCACCGCTTCGCTTTCGCTCAGCCGCACGTCGCCGATCAATAATGAGCTGGACCTGTTTTGGCGGCTCGATTTCCAGCACTCTGATGCGTACGACGCCGTATTTCGGTCGCTTGGCCCCGGCGGTTCAACTGTGACACTGGAAGATTTCAAGTCCGGTGCACAAGACTATCTGACCGCACGCATAGGTCTTGAGGGGAGTGAATGGGGGTTATATTTTGACGTCGCCAACATTCTCAACGAAGACGCGTTGCTGTTCCCCAATTCGCCGATAGCGTCCACTCTCGAAGCGACACGTCCTCGCCCTCGCAGCTTCGGGGTCACGCTGAGGCGCAGGTTCGGCGGCGAATAACGCTTCGATGCAAGCCGTGAGCGATGTCGAATGTATTCTGCGCGAACGCGCTGAAGCGTTCGACATCGCTGGCTTGGCGGCCGCGATTATCACGCCCGACGGCGACAAACTCATCACGTACGGCGTAGACAGCGCTCAAAGCCGGCGCGCGGTCTCGAACAGCACGTGGTTCTCGCTTGCGTCGACGGGCAAGCACGTCACGTCCTGCATGATCCTTGATCTTGCACGTCAAGGCCGCTTGCAACTAGACGACAAAGTCGGCGAACACTTATCGGACACTCCCCCAACATGGAGCGATCGCAGCATTCGATCGCTCATGCGGCATACAAGCGGTCTGCCTGAGTATCTAAGCTACACCGAATTCGATTGCCCACCGACGTTGCGCACCGACTTCATGCATGTTTATCGTGACCTTGAACCTGTTTTCGAACAGGATGCCGCGTGGATGTACAGCAACACAAACTACATCCTGCTGGGTTTCTTAATTGCCCAGTTAGCGGGCTTTTCGTACGCCGATGCTGCGCAAACATTGTTCGCGCGAGCAGGATGCACTGGCGTTACAACGGCTAGCCCCGCCTGGGCGCGCGCGGCAAATGAAACTGGCCTAGGTCAGGATGCGACTGACACAGACAGCTGGGCCCGCGAAGTCATCGGCGACGGCGACATCTCCGCCACTGTTGAGGGTGCCGCCTGCTGGACGCGGACGTTGCTGCGCAACCGCATCTTTGAGCGCGCCAAGACACCAGAAATGTTCGCTCCCGCCACCCTTCCGTCAGGCTTACAAATCCCCTACGGCTGTGGTTGGTTCGTGGAGCGGCTCGGCGACAATGTCATCGCCTACCACAGCGGGCACTATGACGGCTGGACCGCTATGACCTTGCTCGCGCCGCACAGCGCCAGCGGCGTCACCGTGATGTCCAATTTTGCGCCCGGAAACACGCGCGCCGTGCGCTATTTGGCGCAGCTGGCCTTGGAGACTGCCGCGCCAGGAGCCACACCGCTCGCTTCGCCCACTCTGATAGATACCGACCCCTCGCTCAGCGTCCTGGCGCATGAGCAATTGTTTCGGGAAGATAGTTCGCCAAATCTAGCGCATTTTGCACCTGCACTTCGCCAAGTTATCGAACGCGGCGGCATCCGCGGCCTGATCAACCTTTGGGCAGGGACAGCGCCGACTGGCTTTTCTCTGGTGGGCGAACAACACCATAAACAAGGACTAATGCGCCGTTATCGCGCAACCTATCCCGACCGCGTTGAACATGTGCTGGTCGGGTTCACGCAACAGCGGCAGATATATTGGGCGTGGCCGCTCTAACCTGCTTGCTCGCGAAGGCGGATTTGTTCACGTTACGCGACCATCTCGGCGCTTTGACGCCCTTGGCTGGCAGGCAATGATTCAGCTGGACGACGCACTTATTGGAAACCGACTGCGCAACTTTCGCGCGGCAAGGGGGCTATCTCAGCGCGAACTCGCGCGTCGAGCCGGGCTCACGCACGGCACTATTTCCTTGATTGAGCGCGACAAGATCAGTCCATCGATAGGGACGTTGCGACAAATTCTGGATACGCTTGGTCTGACGCTTTCCGAATTCTTCGCCACTGAGACGCCGCCAGCATCGAAATATTTCTTTGCCTACGGCGAATTGGTCAATGTCGGCAGCGGTGGCGTGGACCTGCTTCAGCTAGGACAATCCTTGGTCGGCCGACCGCTCCAGGTCCTGCTTGAGTTCTATCCGCCAGGCGCTGAAACTGCGGGGCAGCCTTACCGCGTGGAAGGCGGCGAAGAAGGCGGCGTGGTAATAGAGGGAGAAATCGAAGCCACGATTGGCGAAGAGGTTCGAATCCTAAAGCAATACGACGGTTACCTCTTCCCCACTTCGTTGCCTCACAAGCTGCGAAACGTCAGTAAGAAGCGTTGCGTGATCGTCAGCGCCACGACGCCGCCTGTATAAGATAATTTCCAGCGCGGGCTAGCATTGTCGCCAACTGGCTGTATAGTATTTTGGCCGCTAGGTGGCGGCTTAAATAGCCAGTTGGGAGACTGCCCTGTCCAGCGCTGTTCGCCACGAGGCCGACGCTCCAGCGGCGCCGCTTGCGCTTCGCAAGCCGTATCTGGTGTTCCTTGGCGACGTCGAGGATGCGCTTACTGCGAAGACAGCGTTTGGATTGCGCGATTGGGCCCGCAATGATGTCGTCGGTCAGTGGCGCTGCACGACACGAACCATCGATCTCGGCCTGCCTGATTTGACTCCACACGAAGCTATCAGAGCGGGGGCGCGCTCGGTTGTCGTCGGCGCCGCTCCGAGCGGCGGCGCCTTGGTACCGGGATGGGCCAAATGGCTCGCAGAGGCAGCGCTCGCGGGGCTAGACGTCATTAGCGGCATGCACGAACCGCTCAGCGAACACGGAGCGCTGCTAGCAGCGGCGAACTGCAGCGGCGTCAATCTATTCGACATCCGTACGCCGCCACCCAATATTCCGATTGGCTCCGGTCAGAAGCGGAGCGGCAAACGCGTCCTGACCGTCGGCGCCGATTGCGCTGTCGGCAAGAAATACGCGGCGCTGGCGATCCACCGAGAGATGTTGCGGCGAGCCTGGGATGTTGACTTCAGAGCGACCGGCCAGACGGGCATCATCATCGCAGGCGGCGGCATTCCTATTGACGCCGTGGTGTCAGACTTCGTCGCCGGAGCCGCCGAAACACTTTCTCCGAAGGCGGCGCGCCATCATTGGGACGTCATCGAAGGACAGGGCTCGCTCTTTCACCCGAGCTACGCAGGCGTTTCTCTGGGGCTTCTTCACGGGTCTCAGCCCGATTGGATTGTCTATTGCCATAGCCTCTCGCGAACCGAGATTGATGGCTGCCCTGGTTTCTTGCTTCCAGATGTGGAGACGGGTTTGGCGCGCAATCTGGAAGCAGCGCGGCTCACTAACGTGAATGTCCGGGCGGCGGGAATTTCGGTCAATACCTCCGACCTATGCGAGCAAGACGCCCGCCACACGCTCACCAATCTGGCTGAACAGTACCACATGCCAGCTTTCGATCCGCTGCGTTTCGGTGTCGAGGGTGTCGTAGATCGAATGGCGGCGGCTTGAGCCATGGAGGTTACGGTCCAAACGGAGCGTTGGCCGCTGGCTGCCACCTTCGAGACCGCCCGCCAGGTTATGCATGATGTCCCGGTCATCTCGGTCGTCTTGCGCGATCGCGACGGGCACTGCGGGCGCGCCGAGGCCGCCGGTGTCGACTATGATGGCGAAACACCTGCATCAATGTCGACGCTCATCCGGTCAATCGTTGAGCGCGGGAACGAGACCCTATCCTTTGCAGAAATCACCGCGGCGCTACCGCCGGGCGGCGCGCGCAACGCGATTGATTGCGCGCTCTGGGATCTTGAAGCCAAGCGCAGTGGCGTCTCCGCTCATGCTCGCGCCGGCGTGCTAATCCCTCAGCCACTCATCACAGCCCTGACCTTGGGCCTTGCAGACAGCAGCGAGCTGCGGAGGCGGGCCCGCGCCGCCAGCACGCATCCACTCATCAAGCTCAAACTCGACGCCAACCGACACCTCGACGTCGTTCGCGCGGTGCGCGAGGAAGCGCCGGACGCCCGCCTCGTCGTCGACGCTAATCAAGCCTGGTCAATCGGCTTACTCGATCGTCTCTTGCCGGACCTAGATGACTTGGGCGTAGAAATGATCGAGCAGCCTCTCCCACGTGACCACGACGACGACTTGGTAGGCTTTGACTCTCCGATCGTGATTGCGGCCGACGAGTCATGCACAGACCGCGCCTCGCTGGCAGCGCTGATGGGACGCTATCAGGCGGTCAATATCAAACTCGACAAGAGCGGTGGTTTGACCGAGGCATTGGCGTTGGCGCGGGAAGCGCGCGCGCTCGGGCTCGACGTAATGGTCGGCAATATGTGCGGTACGTCGCTAGCAATGGCTCCAGCGTTTCTCGTCGCCAGCCACGCGCGGTGGGTCGATCTCGATGGTCCCCTTCTTCTGGAGCACGATCGAAGCCCGTCGATGGCTTACGACAATGGTCTTGTATTTCCCCCGCCCGCCGCGCTCTGGGGATAAGGAGCGAACGATGCCGGAAAAGACCACCGAGATGGCCCTGAACGCCGCAATCATTGACTTTACCGCCAAGACCAATGGTCGCCCATATCGGCTGTTTATTTCATCCCCGAGCGGCCCGGCTCCGGACAGCGGGTGGCCAGTGATCTATCTCATTGACGGCAATTTGCATTTCGGCATCACCGTCGACACCGCGCGCATTCAAGCGCGCTGGCCCGACGTGCTCGATCCGGTGATTGTGGGCATCGGCTATCAAACCGACAGCGTCAGCGAGGCGCTTAAGCTGCGCGAGTGGGATCTCACCACGCCAACAACCGAGGCCTACATCAACAGCGATTGGCTGGCGCGAATGCCCGGCGAAGTGGGAGATTTTGGCGGCCTCGACGGGTATCTCGACGCGATCGACGCAGACATCAAACCGCTGATCGCAGCGCATTACGATATCGACCAAAACGACCAGACCTTGATTGGCCATTCGCTCGGCGGCTTGACCGCGCTGCACGCCCTGTTCCGCTGGACATCCTCTTTCCAGCATTTTGTCGCCATCAGCCCATCGATCTGGTGGGACGAGCGCGCCGTGCTTGAGCACGAAGCCGCGTTCGTCGCGCGCGCCGCGGCGGGCGATGTGCGGGCGCGCGCGCTAATCTCTGTCGGGGGCGAGGAATCAAGCCCGCGCCCGATGTCAAAGCATGTCCCTTTTCCGATGACCGAAGACGACATGCTGGCAATGACCAGGGGCTGCCGCATGGTCGAGAACGCGGTCGAGCTCGGCGAGCGACTGGCACGCGCGGCAAAGCCAGGGTTTGAGGTTAAAGTCGTCGTGCATGCCGACGACGATCATAACATGGTGCCCCCTGCCGGCATCGCCCGCGGCATTTTCTTCTCAATGCGCAGGTCGTCCTAACCATGTCTTCCCGCCCCGCCTACGACGCACTCGCGACGCACCATGCGCGCATCTACAATCTCGAACATCTGCAAGCGATGGCGTCGTGGGACAGCATGACTTTCATGGCTCCGAGCGCGGCGCCGGCGCGCGGGGCGGCGCAGGCCGAACTCAACAGCATCATCCATCGCCTTCAGAACGATCCGAGCATCGATGATCTGATCGCGCAGGCACAGGCTGAGCCGCTGGATGAGTCGCAGGCGGCGAATCTGGAAGCGATGCGCCGGCAACAGCGAATCGCCCGCGCAATTCCCGATCAACTTGCATCGCAGCGCGAGCTGCTTGTCGCTGCCGCGAGCGAGGCTTGGCACGGTGCCCGCAAAGCTAATGATTGGGACAACTTCGCCACAGCGTTGAAGCCGCTCGTCGCGCTGGTGCGGCAGGAGGCTGATCATCTTGGCCAGGCGCTTGGGCTGTCGCGTTACGATGCGCTGCTTGAGCGCTGGGAGCCCGGCTTGCGCGTTGCGCGCGTGGCGGATTTGTTTGGCGACGTCAGCCTCTGGTTGCCCGAACTCGTCAACCAGACCATAGAGCGTCAGCGCAGCTGGGCGTTTATCGAGCCGCAGGGCCCGTTCGACGCGGGCCAGCAAAAGCAAGTGTGCGAGCGCGTCATGGCTGCGCTCGGCTTCGACTTTTCCGCTGGCCGTCTCGACACCAGCGCGCATCCGTTTTCCGGCGGCGTGCCGGAAGATGTGCGCCTGACGACGCGCTTTTCGGAAGCCAACGCGCTGCCGTCGCTGCTGGCGACGGTGCACGAGACCGGCCACGCGCTCTATCAGCAGAATCTGCCGCGCGAATGGCTCGGCCAGCCGCTTGCGGGGCCCCATTCGGCGGCGCTGCATGAAGGCCAAGCGCTGACCTATGAACGCCAACTCGCGCCGACGCCCGCGTTCGTCGCCGTCCTCGCGCGCGAACTCAGCGCGAGTTTCGGCCCGCAACCGGCGTTCGTGCCCAACAATATCGCGCAGCTGATACGGCGGGTGCGGCGCGGCAAAATCCGTGTCGAAGCCGATGAGCTCACCTATCCTGCCCATGTCATCTTGCGTGTCGAGATCGAACAGAAATTGATCGCTGGCGAGATCGAGGTCGATGACATCCCAGCGATCTGGGACGCGCGCATGGCGGCTCTTTTGCAGCTCGACACCAAGGGCGATTTCGCCAATGGGCCTTTGCAGGACATCCATTGGTCGCGCGGCATGTTCGGCTATTTCCCGGCTTATCTGCTTGGCGCCATGGTCGCCGCGCAGCTGTTTGAGCACTTCACGGCCGAGTCCAACGATTTCGAAGCGCGCGCACAGGCTGGCGACTTTGCAAGCCTCGGCGATTGGCTGCGCGAGAAGGTCTGGCACCAAGGCGGCCGCTACACGCTTGAAGACCTGGTCGTGCGCGCCACCGGGTGCCCGCTCTCGGCAGAGTCGCTGCGCGCGCATCTGACCCGGCGCTATCTCTACGAAGAACCCGGCCATGGTCGCCATTGATGCGCCCGCGGCGGCGGAGCGCCCATCGCTGAATGCCTGGCTCAGCCTCGGCCTGCTGATCGCGATCGGCCTTTACATGTACACGGACCGGCAGGTGCTCGTGTTGCAGACTGAGCCAATCCGCCAGCAATTGGGCTTGAGCGATTTTCAGGTCGGCCTGGTGCAAGGCTTGAGCGTGGCGCTGTTCGCCGCGTTCGTCAGCTATCCGCTCGGCTGGCTCGCCGATCGGATAGATCGCCGCTTCTTGCTCGCCGGCAGCATCATTCTATGGAGCGTCGCCGTCGCCGCCTGCGGGCTGTCGCGGAATTTCGGCGAATTGTTTTTCGCCAGCGCCATCGTCGGCATCGGCGAAGCGGGACTGTTGCCGATCACCTACGCCATGATTCCGGAATTATTTCGCGGCCAAGCCCGGCTTGCCGCCAATTCCATGCTTATTCTCGTCGGGCGACTCACTGTTGGCTTCGTCATCGCGCTGTGCGGCGTGCTGGTGCAATATGTCGGCGGCTTGCGGCCGTTCCTGCCGCCTTTCCTTGCCAATGTAGAGGATTGGCGCCTGGCGCTGTTCGTGGTCGCCGCCCTTGGCCCCCTTCTGGCCGTGCTGGTGTTCACGATTCCAGCGAGCAGGTCCGCCGCGGCCAGTGGCCCCACCGCAGCGCCGCGCGCGCCGGTATGGCCGTTCGTCTGGCCGCAACGGATCCCCTTGCTGACCTTCTATGCCGGCGTTGGGCTAACCGTTTTTGGCTTTTCCGCCGTGGGTGCCTTCTTGCCAGTGGTGGCGATGCGTCAGATGGGGGCAACGCCGTTAGAAGTGGGCGGTGCGCTTGGCGCGGCGACCTTCGTTGCGACCGCTGTTGGCTTTGTCGTGACGAATCTTGGCATGCGCGCCTTTGGCAAACGCCTGGGGCCAAATCTGCCGATCCGCGCGCTCATGCTGATGGCCTTGTTCGGCGGACTCACCGCCTTGCTGTTCTTGGCCGCGCAGACGCCGATCCAGCTTTATATTTTCTTTGCCATTCACCTCACCATTGTCATGACCGGCACAATGCTCTTCCCCGCGGCGATACAAGACATGTCGCCGGCGCCGATGCGGGCGCGGCTGATCTCCATCATCATCATGGTCAACATCATCTTGAGCGCGTTTGCGCCCGCCATCGTCGGCGCCGTCTCCGACCAGATGTCGCACCTGCCCAACGGCCTGATGCTAGCGACGGTTGCGACAGCCGGCTGCGCCTTCATCATCGCGTCGCTCATGTTGTTCATCTGCGCCCGAGGCTACGGCGCCACCATTGAATTCGCGCGGCGCGTCGAGGCCAAGTCCGCGCAAGAGGCACCGGCATGAGCATAGATACGACCGAAATCCTCTACGGCATTCGCACCTGGATCGAGATCGAGAGCCCCACTCACGATGCGCCGGGCATGGCGCGCATGGCCGCGCGCGTCGAGGCTGATTACCGAGCCATCGGCGCGCAGGTTGAGCGCATCCCCGGCCGCGACGGCTTCGGCGATCACCTGCTCGTCACCGATGCGCGCCATTGCCCGCCCGACGTCGCGGACGGCCCCGGCATCATGGTGCTCAGCCACATCGACACCGTGCACCCGATTGGCGTGCTCGCCGGGCCGTTGCCGTTCCGCATCGAGGGCGACCGCGCTTATGGTCCCGGCGCCGAAGACATGAAAGGCGGCGCCTATATCGCGCTCGCAGCGCTGCGCCAGATTGCCCGCGAGGGCGGACGCACGCATCTGCCGGTGCGCCACCTCCTAGTCAGCGATGAGGAAATGGGCAGCGCCACCTCGCGCGAGCATATCGAACGCGAGGCGCGGCGCGCGAAATTCGTTCTTGTCACCGAGCCCGCGCGATCTGGCGGCAAGATCGTCACCGCACGCAAGGGCATCGCAAATTTCAAGATCAGCGCCCATGGCGAGGCCGCGCATGCAGGGGTGGAACACCATTTGGGCGCAAACGCAATTCGGGAGATTGCGCACCAGATTCTCGAACTCGAGGCGATGACGGATTACGGGCGCGAACTCACAGTCAATGTCGGCGTTGTTCAGGGCGGCGGGCGAAGCAATGTTGTGCCGGATTCTGCCGAAATTGAGGTCGACGTGCGCATGCCCAACCCGCAAATCGGCGAAGAAATCGAGACGCGCATTCGAAGCCTCAAGCCACACAACCCCCGAGTTCGACTCAGCGTGAGCGGCGGCGTCAACCGTCCAGGCTACGAAAAAACGCCCGAAATCGCCGCGCTATTTCTGCACGCTAAAACTCTCGCCAAAGAGATCGGATTTGATCTCCAAGATCTAAAAACAGGAGGCGGTAGTGATGGCAACTTCACGGCCGCAATCGCGCCAACGCTCGATGGGCTGGGCGTGGATGGAGACGGTGGGCATACGCTTGAGGAGCGACTTTACATCTCCAGCATTGTGCCGCGTACGCGCCTCCTAATGGCGCTCATGCAAACACTCGAATAACCGCAGTCTAACACGCGATCCGAGAAGAGAAGTGATAGGCGATGGATGTTTTTGCAGAGTTGGAGCACGCAGGCGCACACCGCGTCCTGTTGCTCAGCGATCCGCCAAGCGGCCTGCGCGCCATCATCGCGCTAGATGATCTGACGCTCGGGCCTGGCTGCGGCGGCATCCGCACGCAACCTTATGCCAACGTGGGCAACGCGCTCGCAGATGTGGTCAAACTTTCTCGCGCGATGACGCTCAAGTGCGCCATCGCAAATCTGCCTGCGGGCGGAGCCAAGACAGTCGTTCTAGATCACTCGGGCATGGATCGCGACGCTGCCTTTCGTCGACTTGGTCGCTACATTCAGGACCTCGGTGGCCTCTATCGCTGCGCGGGCGACCTCGGCACCACGCTACAGGACCTAGAGGCAGTCGCCCGCGAAACCGATTTCGTCAACACCACGGGAGCCCGCTTGGGTGAGGCGACGGCTGTCACCGTCGTCAACGGCATCCGTGCCTGCATCGAGGCGAGGTCGGGTGCGACGCTTTCCGACATCTCGGTCGCGGTGCAGGGTTGCGGCCTAATTGGCACCGGTGTCGCCCGGTGCCTCGCAGCAATGGGCGCGCGGGTTTTCGTCGCGGATGTTGACCGTACTCGCGCAAACACGCTCGCCGCCGAGATCGGCGCTACCGTCGTCGAAGCCGAGGCCATTCTCTATGCCAACGTCGATGTTCTCGCGCCGTGCGCCATCGGCAGCGTAATCACCGAAGGCGTGGCGCGAGACATGAAGGCTTGGGCCATCTGCGGCGGGGCCAACAATCAGCTCGCTCATGCCGCGATTATCGACACTTTGACGGCGAGAGGGATTTTGTTCGTTCCGGACCAGCTCGCATCGAGCGGAGCTGTGATTGACGGAGTCTCGCGCGACCTTGGCAATGTCGACCCAACGCCTTTGCTCGAGGCCACATTCCTCACCGCCACGGAGATTCTTCAACGTGCGAAGGCTGAAGCAAGGTCGACGACCGACATTGCGGAGGCGCTCGCACGCGGCAGAATCAAAGCAGCCAGCAAACGTGGCGGCAGCGCTTAATTCAGGAGACAGCCATGGCAGTTATATCAGCCCGCAAGGACCTAATTTGGCGCCGACAACCCGAAGGCGAAAGTCTGATCCGAGCGAAAATCGATGAAGCTCTCAAGTGCGTGGATGGTGCCGCCGATTTCGCCAAGCGCCTCGAGCAGCACGCAGCGATACGCCTGCGCGACATTGTCGATCACCTTGCACTTGCACCGGACGACATAAAGGCCGCGCAGGCAGCTGGCTGGCGGCGCGGGACAGATGACGTATGGCGCAATCCCGAGGGCTTGTTTCCTGCCCTTATTGAACGGGAGCGCACGGAGATTTGGCTGCGCGTCGAATCGATCGACCAGTTCAAAATTGCCACGGGGATCAGCGCTCCAACCGAAGGCAAACCTGGTGCGTCTCTACGTCGTGGTATCGCCTTCGCCCGAGCGGACACCTGCTTTGGCGTAATCGAGCGGAACGGCTTTGCAGGCTACCATACGTCCGATGAGGACGACGGCTACATCCGCCTTGCCCGCGTCGGGCTGCAACGATTTAGAGCCCGACGCCGCGAGTTCGACACCGTCGAAAACGGTCTCGATTATACGGAAAAGCTCGTCGACGACGTCGTCGCGGCAGTAGGCTCACATCGCGCGTGCGATCTCTGGCTCAAGGCCGAGCGCGACTACTGGATGCGTCGCTGCCACGCAGGCGCAGTTCAAAAGCAACGTCAAGATGCGCTCGGCGTCGGGTGGGCCAATATCGACCACCACACTTACGATGGCTCACGCCGGCACTTCCGAAGGACAATAGGTATCTTGGAGAAATTGGGTTATGAACTGCGCGAGATGCTTTACGCTGGCGAACTCGCCGGCTGGGGCAGCCAGGTGCTCGAACAGCGTGTAATTGGCTCAACCATCTTCGCTGATGTCGATCTAGGCCCGGACGAACTTTTGGTCGATTTTGCGCATGAGGAACTCCCCGAGCTTCCCAAGCACCGTCGCGCCGGCCTTGTCTCGGCGCTTCTCGGAGAGTCAATCCTTGAAGCGGGTCTCAATCACGTCGCCGCACTTTACGATCAGAACCTTTTCCGCTCACAGATGCAGGCTCTCGGCATCGGCATGATGCCGCCATTCAGCTCGTTTCCCCATCTCTATCAGGAACTGACGACCGGTGATTGGTTTCCGGTCGATCCAACCCGTATCGATGAACTAGAGCGCGCTGGCCACATCAACGCCGCTGAAGCAGAGCGCCTGCGTCTAGACGGCACCGTCGCAACTCATCTCGAGAATATAGAGCGCAACGACGCCTACAAAGGCTTCAATCGCGAAGGCATCGACAACGTGTTGCGTAAGCTTGATCCGCGCGGCTACGAAAAGCCCCCGGGGAAAAGGTGATGCGGGCGGACCCCAAAAAAGTTGAAGCGGTCCTAGCCTCGCTGCGCCCCAACTTCGGAGAACGTCTCAATATAACGCAAAGCGTCCGCGAGGCACACGGCCGCCGTGAGGGCATGCATGACGTCATGGCTCCCGATGCCGTGGTTTATGTTAATTCTACTGCCGATGTCGAACGCGTTGTCGCGGCCTGCCGCGACCATTGCGTGCCGATAATCCCTTATGGCGTCGGGACATCTTTGGAGGGGCAAGTCCAGGCGCCGCATGGCGGCGTTAGCCTCGATCTCTCGAACATGGACGCCATAATCAACGTCAGCGGCGATGACCTCGATTGCCGCGTCGAGGCTGGCGTGACCCGCGAGCGACTAAACGCTCATATTCGCGATCAGGGTCTCTTTTTCCCGCTTGATCCTGGTGCGAACGCGACCTTGGGGGGAATGGCAGCGACCCGGGCGTCCGGCACCAATGCAGTCCGATACGGCACCATGCGGGACGTCACGCTCGGCCTTACAGTCGTTACCCCACACGGCAACGTCATTCGCACTGGCAGCCGCGCACTCAAATCCTCTGCAGGTTACGACCTCACTCGCCTTTATGTCGGTAGTGAGGGCACGCTCGGCATCATCACAGAGCTACAACTTCGATTGTTCGGCGTTCCCGAAGTAATCGCAGCGGCCATGTGCCAGTTCGGCGACGTCGCAAGCGCTGTCCAAGCTGTTACTTCCATCTTGCAACATGGCGTCCAAATGGCGCGAATAGAATTTTTGGATCGTCTTCAAATGGGCGCGTCCATTCGACACTCAAAACTAGAAGGTCTCGAGGAGCGAGAGACGCTCTTTTTGGAATTCCACGGCTCTCCGCGCGCTGTGGACGAACAAATCGCGCTAGTGCGTGAAATCTGCGCCAGCTTTGGCGGAGATGAGCTGAAGTGGGCGCTCGAGCAGGAAGCGCGGACCAAGCTGTGGACCGCGCGGCATAATGCCTACTGGGCCGCTCGCAGCCTGAGGTCCGGCTGTGAAAGTTTCGCTACCGATGCCTGCGTTCCTATCTCCTCGCTACCAACTTGCATACTGGAAGCTCAGCGTGCGGCCGAAGCAGCGGGATTGACCGCACCCATTGTCGGGCACGTCGGCGACGGCAATTTCCACATGCTTGTCCTCTACGAACCGAGCGACCCTGCTCAACGCGCTCGCGCCGAAGCTCTCACCGATCAGATTGCCCGTATCGCACTCGCTCACGGCGGCACAGCTACGGGAGAGCACGGCGTTGGTTTACATAAACGCAATCTCATGCGCGAGGAGCACGGCGCAGCTATCGAAGTCATGGCCGCGCTGAAGGCGGCCTTGGATCCGAGCAACATCATGAACCCTGGAAAAATTCTGCCGGATGAAACTGACCTGCCCCCTTCCTGATCCCGCGATTTGAGTGAGAGTCCGTCACCCAAGGAGACGGACGTGAAGAAGAGCAGGTTCAACGAGGCGCAGATCATCGGCGTGCTGCGGGAGCAGGAGGCCGGAAGCCCGACGGCGGA
>JAPZRF010000014.1 GCA_027531145.1 Brevundimonas sp.
GGGCCACCCCCCGTGGGTACACCACCACCTCCCCCCCGGGGGGCGGCCCGGGGCGGCGGGTCCCACCTCCAACCCCACCCAACCCCCCCCCCCCCGGGGGGAGGCCACCAGGCTACCAATGGTGCGGGGGGTAAGCGCCCCGCCCCCCCTCCACCGCTTCGCGGTCCCCCTCCCCCTGCGGGGGAGGAATGCAAGGCCCCAGCCACGCCGCGATCTTGTCCGGGTCATCGACCGTGGCGCTGAGCGCAACGCGCCGCATCGCCGGGGCGAAGGTCTGCAGGCGGGCGAGGCCGAGGTTCAGCAGGTCGCCGCGCTTGCCGTTCCAGATGGCGTGGACCTCGTCGAGGATGATGCAGTGCAGGTCGGCGAAGAAACTGCGCGCCCCCTCCCACGCGAGGAAAAGGGCCAGCTGCTCGGGCGTGGTCAGCAGGATGTCCGGCGGGGACTCGCGCTGCCGCTGGCGCCTGGAGACGCCGGTATCGCCGGTGCGGCTCTCGACATGGATGTTCAGCCCGATCTCGCGGATCGGCGTCATCAGGTTGCGCTCGACGTCGACCGTCAGGGCCTTGAGCGGTGACAGATAGAGGGTGTGCACCCCCGAGCCCGGCCCGCTCTCCGGCCGCGGCCCACGCTCCGCCAGCTCCATCAGGGTCGGCAGGAAGCCGGCCAGCGTCTTGCCGCCCCCGGTGGGGGCGACCAGCAGGGCGTGCGCGCCCGCCTGCGCCGCCGCAACCATCTCCAGCTGGTGCCGCCGCGGTGCCCAGCCGCGCCGCGCGAACCAGTCGGCGAACAGGGGGGGAAGGGCGGACGACGCGCTCACGACGCCCTGATAGCATGTTCCCGTTCCGTTTCAGCCCCCGAGCGGCTATCTGTCCGGAGTGAGTCCGCCAGCCCCGACCACCGCCGCGCCTGCGACCCGCCAGGTCGCCGCCAGCCCGCCCCCCCTGCCCCCCGCCCTGGCGACGCCGCCGGGGGCCGGGGCAATGGCGGATGACGCCGGCGCGCGGCTGATCAAGCGCGGCGAGGCGGAGGGGCTGTTCACCGGGCCGGCGGTGATCGTCGCCCACGCGGGACTGACGGCGCGCCGGCTGGGGCTGGCCCCGCCCCCGCGCGGGCCGGGCCTGTTCGACGCGCTGGAGCTGTTCGCCTTCGTGCGGCCGGCGACCTTCTGCGCCCCCTCCCCCACCGGCCTCGCGCTGGCGGTCGGTCTGGCGGAGCCGGCGGGGCCCGAGGCCCAGGCGCTGGCCCTGCGCGAGGCCGCGGGGCTGCTGCTGGACGAGCTGACAGGGCCGGATTATCCGGCCCGCGAGGCGGCCTTCACCCTGAACGAGACGCTGGCCCGCGCCGGCTGGCCCTGGGCCGATCATGTCCGCGCCGCCCTGTCGGCCCGGCCGCTGCGCGAGCGGCGGGAGCGGAGCTCGGGGCTCGATGTCTGGTCGCGCCTGCCGGAGTGGGAGGACGAGGCCCCGCGCGGCGAGGCCGGGTCGGCCCCGGTCGACAGCGAGAGCGCCCGCATCCGGCTGGAGAAGCTGCTGCAGGCGGCCGGATTGGACGAGGCGCGCCCGACCCAGTCCGACTATGCCGCCGAGGCCGCGTTTGCCTTCTCGCCGAGGGACGAGGAAGGACGGCCGCGGGTGCTGCTGGCCGAGGCCGGGACCGGCACCGGCAAGACCCTGGGCTATCTGGCCCCCGCCAGCCTGTGGGCCGAGCGCAATGCGGGCGCGGCCTGGGTCTCAACCTACACCCGCGCCCTGCAGCGCCAGATCGACCGCGAGAGCGCCGGCCTGTGGCCCGACCCGGAGGTGCGCCGGCGCAAGGCCGTCGTCCGCAAGGGACGCGAGAACTACCTCTGCCTGCTGAATCTGCAGGACATGGTGCAGGCGGCCCAGCTGGGGAACGGCGACCTGATCGGGGCCGCGCTGGTGGCGCGCTGGGCCCTGCACAGCCGCGACGGCGACATGACCGGCGGCGACTTCCCCGGCTGGCTGCCGGGCCTGTTCGCGATCGCGCCGGGCGGGCAGGCCTCGGCCGCCAACCTCGTCGACCGGCGCGGTGAGTGCGTCCACGCCGCCTGCCCCCACTACCGCACCTGCTTCGTCGAGAAGACCATCCGCGCCAGCCGCAAGGCGGACCTCGTCATCGCCAACCACGCCCTCGTCGTGACCCAAGCGGCCTTCGACGGGGCCCGGACTGCCCGCGGCCTGAAGCAGGACGGGGAGACGGCGGCGCTGAAGCGCATCGTCTTCGACGAGGGCCACCACCTGTTCGAGGCGGCGGACAGTGCGTTCTCCGCCTGCCTGTCGGGGCAGGAGGCGGCCGAGCTGCGCCGCTGGATCCGCGGGCCAGAAGGCCGGGGCCGACGCGGGAGGGGACTGGAGCAACGGCTCGGCGAGCTGTGCGCGGACAATGAGCCCGCGGCGAAGGCCCTGAACGACGCGATCCGCGCCGCCGCCGCCCTGCCCGGCGAAGGGGTATCCGGCCGCATCGCCCCGGCCTCGGGCGAGATCAATCCGGTCGGGCCGATCGAGCGTTTCCTCGCCGCCGCCCTTGATCAGCTGCGTGCCCGCGCGACCGAGGGAACGAGCGCCAACGAGTTCGGTCTGGAGTGCGCCGTGCGGCCGGTGACCGAGCCGGTGCTGGAAGCCGCCCGCGCCGCCGCCCAGGCCCTCGCGGCGGTCGAGGCCCCGCTGCTGGCCCTGTCGCGCCACTTGGAGGACATCCTCGACGACGAGGCGGCGGAGCTCGACAGCGGCGTGCGCGCCCGCATCGAGGGGGCGCTGCGCGGGCTGGACCGGCGCGCGCGCATGACCCTGCCCGGCTGGCGCGCCATGCTGGCGGCGCTGGAGGAAGCCTCCGACGAGCCCGACCCCGACTTCGTCGACTGGCTGTCGGCCGAGGCCGCCTTCGGCCGCATCCAGGACGTGGCCCTGTGTCGCCACTGGATTGATCCGACCGTGCCGCTGGAAGCCGCCGTCATCATGCCGGCCCACGGGGTACTGGTGACCTCGGCCACCCTGACCGATCCGGGCGCAGTCGAGGACGGCGGCGACCCGTTCGACGCGGCGCGGGTGCGCACCGGGGCGGCGCGGCTGATCGAGCCGGCGCGCACCCTGAAGGTCGAGAGCCCGTTCGACTACGCCGCCAACAGCCGGGTGCTGGTGGTCACCGACGTCGGCAAGGACGACCCCCGCCAGACCGCGGCAGCCATGCGCGAGCTGTTCCTCGCCGCCGGAGGCGGGGCGCTGGGCTTGTTCACCGCCATCCGCCGGCTCAAGGCGGTCTATGAGCGGCTGGGGCCGGAGCTGGCGAAGGCGGGCATCCCCCTCTACGCCCAGCACGTCGATCCGCTGGAGGTCGGGGCGCTGGTCGATGTGTTCCGAGCCGAACGCGACAGCTGCCTGCTGGGCACGGATGCGGTGCGGGACGGGGTCGATGTGCCGGGGCGCTCGCTGCGGCTGCTGGCCTTCGACCGCGCGCCCTGGCCCCGGCCCGACCTGCTGCACCGGGCGCGGCGCCAGCGCTTCGGCGGCGAGGGCGCAGCCGGCCGCGCCTGGGACGACGCCCTCGCCCGCGGCCGCATCGCCCAGGCCTTCGGCCGGCTGATCCGCCGCGCCGACGACCGCGGCGTGTTCGTCATGCTGGACGCCGCCACCCCGACCCGCCTGTTCGCCGCCCTGCCCCCGGGCGCCGAGGTGCGCCGCATGGGGCTGGCGGACGCGGTGGAAGTGGTCAGGGAGTTTCTGGACTGATCTCCTCCTCCTCGAAGAGGGGGAGGGGGACCACGCGCAGCGTGGTGGAGGGGGCGAGGGACGAAGTGCGGAGTTTGCAGGGCGTGGCGCCCGCGGTCGCCCCCTCCACCGCTTCGCGGTCCCCCTCCCCCGTTTCACGGGGGAGGAGTGCTCACGCCGCCGCCTGCTTGCGGGCGTCGGCCCAGCGGATCAGGGCGGCGCGGGGCCAGGCGACGATCCACGAGCGCGCGGTGTATTCGCCGGCCTCGATCATCGCCCGGCGCGTCGGCGAGGAGGCCGCCGCCCGCTGGGTGTGGATTTCGTCCGGTCCCTGGTGGACCATGAAGGCCCCGTGCTGCAGCGGGTTAAGCCGCAGATAGGCCAGCCGCGGGCTGATCGTCTCCAGCGGCGGATCGTAGAACCAGCTCGAGCCCAGCATCCCGGCGATGTGCGGGCGGCGTTTCAGGATTTCCGCGCCGGTGGCCCAGAGCCGATCCCAGCCAGCCTCATTGAAGTCAGCCAGTTCGCGACTTTCGGTATGCGTCTCAAGCCAAGGCCGCCAGGCAGCCGCCTCCAGGTAGGCGACCGCAGAACGCCAGCCATGACCGTCACGAACGTGGCGCACGACCTGACCTGGCCCCAATGGCGAGGAGAGATCGATGATCTGGGTCCGGGATCCGGGCACGCTGAGTGCCAGCGACAGGCGCACGTCCTTGGCCCAGAAGTCGAGGTCGTAGGGATCCTCGGCCGCGGTCAGGAAGTCGGCCATGCGCCCCACCCATTCCGGATAGAGGGCGTGCACCTCCGGCGGCAGCTGCTCGGCGGCGGCGCGCTGCGGCAGCTCCAGCGCCCAGAGCGCCACCAGGGCGCGCCGGTGGGCGTCGGTCAGGCGATCACCGAAGTGCGCCGCCAGCGCCGCCTCTACGGCGTGGGAGGGCAGGTCGAAGTTCCAGTGCGGGGCCGCGGCGGCGGCGTCCCGGGCGGCGAAGGGGGCGAGCGCCTCCACGGCGGCCGCGTCGTCGGGCGACAGGCGGGCGAGAACGGCGCGGAAGGCGGCGGCGTGATCGGGCGCGAGCATGTCCATACGCGGCATCCTGCCACAGGCGCGTGTGCGAAGGCTTAAGCGCGACCCCCGAGCCGGCAGGCCGCGACCCACCAGTCGGGATAGGCCGCCTGCAGCCGCGCCGCAGCCGCCTCGGCCGCCGCGACGTCCAGGCAGAGGCCGAACACTGTCGCCCCGGATCCGGACATCCGGGCTAGCGCCACGCCCGGGTCGGCTCGGACAGCGGCGAGCGCCTCGCCGATGCGCGGCTCCAGCCGCACCGCCGGTGCCTCCAGATCATTGCGCAGCTTCGTCAGCCAGGCGATCACCCCGGCCGGCGACCAGTCGGCGGGCGGCGGCGGTTGATCCGCCGTACCCGTCACCGCGGCGTCGTAGGCGCGATAGACCGCCCCGGTCGGCGAGGGCGCGCCCGGATTGACCAGCACAGCGCCCAGCGCCGGCAGGCGCGGCTCTGGCTGCAGCACATCGCCCCGGCCGGTGGCCCAGGCCGTCTCCGCGCGCAGGCACATGGGGCCATCGGCCCCGAGGGTCCCCGCCACAGCTTCCAGAGCGGGCTCATCGAGCGGGCGGCCGGTCAGGCCGTTGGCCAGCCTGAGGGCCGCGCCAGCGTCCGACGAGCCGCCGCCCAGTCCGGCGGCGACCGGCAGGCGCTTGTCGAGTGCGGCGGCGAAAGCGAGGCCGGGCCGCTGCGCCGCGACGGCGAAATGCGCCAGCGCCCGCGTCACCAGATTGTCCGTCTCGCCGGCCAGCGCCCCGGCGAACGGCCCCTCGACGGCAAACGTCGGGGCGTCAGCGATCTTCAGACCCACCCAATCACCGACGTCGGCGAAAGCCACGAGGCTGGCCAGCGGGTGATAGCCATCAGCGGACGGCAGGCCGACGTGCAGGAACAGATTGACCTTGGCCGGAGCCAGGGCCGTCGCGGCGTCGGCCATGCCGGGCTCAGCGCTCCAGCGCGTCGGCGGCAGTCGCCGCGGCCGGCCCGGCCGGGGCAGCCTGCGCGGCCTCGAATGCCTCCAGCCCGATGGCCAGCTTGGCTTCGGCGGCAGCGCGCTCGTCCGCATCCGGGTCAAGGGTCAGCACCCGGGCCCACTGGAAGCCGGCCTCGCGGCGGCGCCCCACCTTCCAGTAGGCGTCGCCGAGATGGCCGTTGATCTCGGGATTGGCCGGCTCCTTGGCCACGGCCTCCTCCAGCGTCTCGACCGCCGCGTCGTAGAGTCCCCTACGATACTGGGCCCAGCCCAGAGAGTCCTGGATGTTCCCATTCTCCGGCTCGGCGGCGAAGGCGCGGGCGATCATCTCGGCCCCCTGTTCGACGCGCAGGCCACGATCGACCCACATGTAGCCGAGGTAGTTCAGGATGGTCGCGTCGTCCGGGGTGACCTGGTGGGCGGCCCACAGCTCGGCCTCGGCCTCGGGGATGCGGTCGAGCGACTCATAGGCGACACCGCGCAGGAACTGCACCTCCGGCCCCTGGCCTGCAGTGTTCAGCAGCGGCCCCGCAAGGAGATCGAGCGCCTCCTGCGGCTCCCCGGCCTGCAGCAGCAGGGCCGCGAGGGCATAGGCGACCCCGGCGTCATCGGGGGCGGCGGCGAAGGCCACACGGGCCTCACGCACCCCCCCGTCGATATCGCCGTCGGTCTCAAGGCCGAAGGCGATGCTCAGCCGCGCGGAGGCGAAGAGGGCCGGACGGCCCGGCCGGATCCGGTCGAGCACCTCGCGTGCCGCGGCCCTGCGGTCGACCTGGGCGAGGGCCTGGCCGAGACGCAGCCGGAGGGCGTCGTCATCATCGAGCGCCAGCGCCATCTGCAGATAGGCGACAGCGAACTCGCCGGCCTGATCGGCAGCTGCGGCGGTGGCGGCGGCCATCAGCGCTGCCGCGGCACCAGCGCGCAGGCTCACCAGCGCCGGCGGGCGACCGCCCGCATCGAGGCGCACCAGCCCTTCAGGTGCCCGGCCGGCAGGGGCACCGGCGGCGGCGTAGACGGCGCGCGCCTCCTCGCGCCGGCCACGGCGTTCGAGGAATGCCCCGTAGTCGGCACGGAACAGGGCGGCGTTGGGAGTGTCGCGCACCAGTGCGGCCCAGGCCGCCTCCGCCTCGGCATGACGGCCGCGGCGCTCCAGCAACTGGGCGCGGCTGTAGCGCAGGAAGACGAGGGTGCGCGGATCCGCGGCCGCGGGTTCGGCGACCGCGGCGGTCCAGTCGCCGGCCATGGCGGCCGCCCAAGGCACCAGCAGGGCCCCGGCCCGGGCGTGCGGGGCCCCGATCGGGGCCTCGACCAGCGCCTGATGCCCGGCGCGCGCCCGGCCGCCGCGCAGCGCCTCGACCACGCGGGCCAGCCGACCGGCCTCGACCAACACCGCCGGGGCGGTCCCGGGAGTCGGGGCCGTCTCGGCCGCGAGGGTCAGGTCGCCGGCCAACAGCGCTGCCGTGAATGCCTGGTCCGCCAGACGGGACTGATCCCCGGCGAGGTCACGCGCTGCCGCCAGATAGTCGGCCGCAGTCCCGGCGCGCCCCTTGGCGAAGGCCGCGCGCCCGGCGAGGAACAGGCCATAGGCGGACCTTCCCTCCGGATCGATCAACCGGCCGCTCAGGTCGGGGCCGAGGCGCACCACCGGACGCGCCTCGGCGGCGCTGGCTCCGGCCCCGGGGACGAGGCCCATGGCGAGGCTGGTCGCCAGGGCGGCGAAAAGGGAGGGCTTGAGGCGTTCGGTCATGGTCGCGTCCGTTCGGGGAGCCGACAGCCTCCCCGTTTTGCGTGGCCGCGGCAAGGCAGCGGCGCCCGGAGGCGCCGCTCCGGGGGTCACATGTTGGGGTAGTTCGGGCCGCCGCCGCCCTCGGGGGTGGTCCAGACGATATTCTGCGACGGATCCTTGATGTCGCAGGTTTTGCAGTGGACGCAGTTCTGGGCGTTGATGACGAAGCGGGGATCGGCCCTCGCCGCCTCGTCGCCATAGACCACCTCATAGACGCCCGCCGGGCAGTAGAGGCGCGCCGGCTCGCCGTACTTCGGCAGGTTCACCTGGATCGGCACGGACGGGTCGATCAGCTTGAGGTGCGCCGGCTGCTCCTCCGCATGGTTGGTGTTGGAGATGAACACCGACGAGAGCTTGTCGAAGCTCAGCTTTCCGTCCGGCTTCGGATAGGCGATCGGCTTGTGGTCCTTCGCCAGACCCGTCGAGGCGGCGTCGGTCTTGTCGTGCTTCAGCGTCGGGATCGGCGACCAGCCGCCCAGCAGGGTGCGGCACCACATGTCGAACATGCCCAGCGCGCCGCCCAGCGTCGTGCCGAACTTCGACAGCAGCGGCTTGGCGTTCCGGACCAGCGCCAGTTCCTTGCAGACCCAGCTGCCCTCGAAGGCGGTCTGGTACTCGACCAGCTCATCGCCCGACCGCCCGACCCTGACTGCCTCATAGGCGGCGTCGGCGGCCAGCATGCCGGTCTTCATGGCGTTGTGGCTGCCCTTGATGCGGGGCACGTTGACGAAGCCGGCCGAGCAGCCGATCAGCACGCCGCCCGGGAAGGTGAGCTTCGGGATCGACTGCAGCCCGCCCTCGACGATGGCCCGCGCGCCGTAGGAGATGCGCGTACCGCCGTCCAGATGCTCGGCGATGGCCGGATGGTGCTTGAACCGCTGGAACTCGTCGAACGGCGACAGCCACGGATTGCGGTAGTTCAGGTGCACCACATAGCCGACGGCCACGTAGCGGTCGCCGAAATGGTACATGAAGCTGCCGCCGCCGGTCTTGTCGTCCAGTGGCCAGCCGGTCGTGTGCTGGGCAAGGCCCGGCCGGTGCTTTTCGGCGGGCACCTGCCAGAGTTCCTTCAGGCCGATGCCGTACTTCTGGGGCGACCTGCCGTCCTGCAGCCGGTGGCGCGAGATGATGGTCTTGGCCAGAGAGCCGCGCACCCCCTCGGCGATGAAGACATACTTGCCGTGCAGCTCCAGACCGGGCTGAAAGTCGCCGGTCGGCTTGCCCTCGCGATCGATGCCGAACACCCCGGCGACCACGCCCTTGACCCGGCCGGTCCCCTCTTCCCAAACCACATGGCTGGCGGCCATGCCGGGATAGACCTCGACGCCCAGCGCCTCAGCCTGCTCGCCCAGCCAGCGGGCGACATTGCCGAGCGACGCGATGTAGCAGCCGTCATTGTGCATGAACGGGGGCAGCAAGGACATCGGCAGGGGCAGTTCGCCCTGCGGCCCCAGCAGCAGGAACTGGTCCTGCGTCACCGGCGTCTCGAGCGGGGCCCCACGCGCCTTCCAGTCCGGAAACAGCTCGCCCAGCGCCTTCGGATCGATCACCGCGCCGGACAGGATGTGGCCGCCGATCTCGGCGCTCTTCTCCAGCACGGCGACGGAGATCTCCGCCCCGTCCTTCTCGGCGCGCTGCTTCAGCCGGATGGCCGCGGCGAGGCCCGCAGGCCCACCGCCGACGATCACGACGTCGTACTCCATCACCTCGCGCTCGACGCCCTGCAGCGCCTCCAGCGGCGGCAGATTGTCCAGGATGGCTTCCTGGCGGGCGCTGGCGGCCCCGCCTTCGATCGCTTGCTCGGCCAAGGTCGGCGTATCCTCGTGCGTTGAAGGGTCTCTTGACCGCTTATCCGTAGGTGACGCGGGGGCGGTCAAGGATTATCCCGGGTCTGGTCATGAACGCGCCCACCGACATTTCGCCTCAGGACGGCCTCGCGCTGGAGGCCATCATGGCCTTCTGGGCAGATGCGGGCGTGGAGACCGCCTATGATGATGCGCCGGTGGACCGGCTGGCGGTCCCGGTGCCCCCGCGGCCCGCCCCCTCACGCCCGACCGCGCCGGTAGCCCTCGCCAAGGCGGGCGCTGCCGACCCTGCGGTCGCCGTCGCCGAAGCCCGCGCCCTTGCCGCTGCCTGCGCTGACCTTGGCGCGCTGGCCGCCGCCATCGCAATCTTCGACGGCTGCCCACTGAAGGGCATGGGCGCGCGTCAGGCCGTGTTCAGCCGGGGGCGGCCCGACGCGCCGCTGATGATCATCGGCGAGGGTCCGGGTGCCGAGGAAGACACGCTCGGCCAGCCGTTCGTCGGCCGCTCCGGCCGGTTGCTGGACCGCATGTTGGCGGCGGCGGGACTGGCCGATCAGGTGTTCATCTCCAACACCGTCTTCTGGCGGCCGCCGGGCAATCGTACCCCCGGCCCGGACGAGCAGCGCGTCTGCGCCCCGTTCGTGGAGCGGGCTTTCGCCCTGGTCCGGCCGCGGGCTGTCCTGCTTCTGGGCGCGGCCGCAGCCCGCTCGGTGCTGCGCGTCGAGGAGGGTGTGATGAAGCTGCGGGGACACTGGCACCACTGGCGGCCACTCGAAAGCGCCATCGAGGCACCGGTGATGACCACCCTGCACCCGGCCTTCCTGCTGCGGCAGCCGCAGGCCAAGGGGGCGGTGTGGGCCGATCTGCTGGAAGTTGCGGCCCGGCTCGACGCTGCCCCCTGACTCCTACTCCGGCCGGATCACGGCGCAGGTGACGCGGCGGGCCCCCAAAGCCTCACAGGCCTCGCGCGCCGCCTCCTCGGTCAGACCGACAAAGCGCGAGCGGTACCATTCGCCGGCAGTCTGCACCGTCTGCTCAGTACCGCGAAACTGGCTGCGGAAGCGGCGATTGACCTCGGTCAGCCAACCCTGCGCCACCTCGCGGTCGCGGAAGGCCCCCACCTGCACGGCCCAACGGCCAGCCGGCTCAGGCCGCGCGGGCGTCGGGGCCGGGCCGGCGGCGCGCGCGGGTGCCGGCGGCACCATAGCCGCCGGGGCCCGCCCGCCGTTGAGCCGGTCGGTCAGGCTCAGGTTCGCGGTGTCCGCCGCCGGCCCCGAGGCAAGCGCCACCAGCGCCGTGCCGACGGCATCAGACTCGCTGCCCGCAGCCGTGGGTCCCTCGGCCGGGGCGCGATCGAGCGCAGCATAGGCCACCGGCCCGTCACCCAGGCGGATATCGCCGCCGATGCCGAAACCGCGCTGCTCGAAGAAGACCTGGGCCATCTGCACGGGGGCTTCGCCACGGCGCAGGGCCTCGAACTCGAAGGCGGTGTTCATCAGGTCGGCGACGTGGGCGTTGCGCGACGCGGTTGAGCGGCCGCCCAGTACGATGGTGTTGACCCGCCGTCCGTCACGCACCGCCGAGGCCGCGAGATTATAGCCGGAGGCGTTGGTGTATCCGGTCTTTATACCGTCGTATCCTGGGCCATTGTGCAGCAGCCCGTTTGTATTGGCGTACTCCCTGCCATTGTACACCCAATGGTGCTGGCCGAAGTAGTGATAGTACTGGGGGAAATCGCGCATGATGGCGCGGGTCAACACCGCGAGGTCGCGCGCCGTGGTCAGTTGCCGTGCATCCGGCAGACCGTGTGGATTGACGAAGCGCGTCTGGCTCATGTCCAGCTGCTGCGCCTTCAGCGTCATCTGAGCCGAGAACCGGGCTTCCGAGCCAGCGACATGCTCGGCGAGGGCGACGGCCATATCGTTGGCCGAGCGCACCGCCAGAGAGCGGATGGCGTCGTCCACCGTGATGGTTGCCCCCGCTGGCAGCCCGAGCTTGGACGGGGGCTGCGACGCCGCACGGGGCGAAACGGTCACCTGATCGGTCAACTCGATGCGACCTTCGGCGAGGGCCTCGAACACCATGTAGAGCGTCATCACCTTGGTGATGGAGGCCGGGTAGCGCCGCGCGTCGGCGTGACGGGCGAACAGTACCTCGCCGGAGGCGGCATCGACCACGATGGCAGCATAGCGCACATTCTCGCCGGACTGCGCCACCAACGGCGGCGACGAGGGGGCCACAGACGCGACCAGAGCCAGAACGGCGGCAAGGGGTACGGCTCGGCGAAGCGGACTCATCTTCGAACGTGCGGCCTCTACAGCGGCTGGGCGACGACGACAGCCCCGACACGGGACGGAAGCAAGCCCCATACCATGCCGGAGTCGACTTGCGGCTGGGTTAACGCACCCTGAACAGACTTGTGAAGGCCAAACGCCTGCTGATTGATCAGCTGAATAGCGATCGAATTGCGCACTGCACAATACGCCTTGACGTTCCTTCGCAGTTGCAGCATAAGGACGCGTGCTCGGGCTCGCCCGATGCGAGAATAACAGCGTCAACGCGCAAGCTTCAGGAGCTCCCCCAAATGGCTGACAGTGCTGAAACCGTGAAGAAGACCGTCGAACAAGCCACCACCGCCGCCAAGGCGACCGCCGAGAAGGCCCAGGCCGCCGGTGCCCAGGCGTTCCGCGAGACCATCGACCGTTCGGTCGCCGGCCTCACGGAAATCTCATCGCATGGCAAGAAAAACCTTGAGGCCATGGTCGAGTCCGCCACGGCCGCCCAGCGTGGTGCCGAGGCCCTCTCGCAGCAGGCGATGGCCTACTCGAAGAAGACCCTTGAGCAGAACCTGTCCGCCGCCCAGTCGCTGGCCTCGGCCCGTTCGGTGCAGGAACTGGTCGAACTGCAGACCACCTTCGCCAGGTCGGCGATCGAGACCTACCTGTCGGAAGTCACCAAGATGACCGACACTCTGACGGCCTCGATGAAAGACAGCTTCAAGCCGATCAACGAGCGCGTGACCGCCTCGGTCGAGCGTTTCCAGGCCGCCCGCTAGGTTCGCGGATAGCCGAAGATGATCAGGGGCCTCCGGGGCGACCCGGGGGCCCTTTTCGCGTCAGGCCGCGAGCACGCCCTCGTGCCGCAACAGCCAGGCTTTGCGCGCCACGCCGCCGGCGTAGCCGGTCAGGGCTCCGTTAGCCCCAATCACACGATGGCAGGGCACGATAAGCGCCACAGGATTGGCCCCGTTGGCCAACCCCACCGCCCGCACCGCCTTGGGCTTGCCAAGCGCGGTCGCCAGTGCACCGTAGCTACGCGTCTCGCCGGCCGGGATGTCGCGCAGAGCGGTCCAGACGTCCTTCTGGAAAGTGGTGCCGCCCATGCGCAACGGCAGCCGGTCCAGCGCCGTCAGGTCTCCGTCGAAGTACCGCACGAAGGCCTCCACGACCGGGCGGGGCGGATCTCCGGCCACCAGCTCCACATGGCCGTGATAGCGCGTCAGGAGGCGGCGCATCCGGTCTTCGAAATCCTCGAAGTCGAGGGCCAGTACAGCCCCCTTCCCGTCTGCGACGAGGCGCAGGGGCGCGAGCGGCGTCCCGACCCGGGACAGGACAAGGCGAGACGTCAGGGTCAGCATGACGCAGCTCCAGCCTTCAAAGGCATGGTGTCTTCTCCGGACGCCTCACGCAGGTGACGCAGGGCGTAGGCTTCCCACGGTCGCCAGGAGTCCGGGATCCGGGACTCCGGCGCGATCAGCGGTGCGGCCGGAACCCCGACCCAGCGGCCCACGACGCGCAGGCCGGGGCACCGGGCCACCAGATCGCGCAGCCGCGGGTCAGCCGACAGGTCGCGGCTGATGATGTCGGGATCGGCCGACAGGTCGAAAAGGCGACGCACCCGGGCCAGAAGCCGGGGCAGGACCCGCAGGTCGGACACCGACGCCCGCAGGTCGAGACGACCGGGCGCGAGGCGCGCCTCCAGCCACCCCTCGGCCCCATCGTCAGGGACCAGCGCCCGATGCCAGACTCCTCGCTCGACCGTCTCGCCGGCGATGGCGAGATCGGAAAGCACCTGCGCCGCGTCGTAGGGCTCGCGCAGCGGCAGACCGAGCCGGACGCCGCCCGCTGCGGCCCCGGTCGTGACGCGCCGACGCCGCAGCTCAGACGGCGGACGGCCATGGAGGGCGAGAAAGGTCTCGTTGAACCGGCGGACGCTGCCGAAGCCGGCGGCGAGGGCGACACACGCCATCGACAGGTCGCTGTCATGCAGCAACGCCCGGGCCAGCAGCACCCGACGGGTCTGGGCCACCGCCACCGGCGACGCGCCGAGGTGCTGGCGGAATAGCCGGCGCAGATGACGCCCGCCGACACCGAGCCGTCCGGCGAGGCGCTCGACATCTCCCTCGTCCAGCGCACCGTCCTCGATCAGGGCCAGCGCCCGGCTGACGGTACTGGAGGAGCCGCGCCAGGCGCCCATGTCCGGGGCCGTCTCCGGACGGCAGCGCAGACAGGGACGGAAGCCGCGCGCCTCGGCCGCGGCGGCGCTCTCGGCGAAGCGAACATTCTCGCGCTTGGGCGTTCGCGCCGGGCAGACGGGACGGCAGTAGATGCCGGTCGTCAGGACACAAGTGAAGAAGCGCCCGTCGAAGCGGGGGTCACGCGCCTTCAGGGCACGATAGCAGGCCTCGGGGTCGAGGGGGGCGGCAGGGATGTCCATGCGCCTACCCTGCCCGCGATCTCCGCCGCCGTCTCGCGGTTTTCGGACTCCAGCGCAGACACGCCGCCGGCACCTGCAGCCCGGAAGTCAGCGCTGGCGCGCCTTGCGGGCGGCGTAGCGCTGGTCGCGCCGGGCCTTCTGCTCTTCCTTGGTGAGCTGCTTGCGCGCCTTGCGCTCCGCGCGCTTGGCGGCGAGCTCGTCTTCCTCGGCAGCGCGGGCCTGGTCGATGCGGGCGGCTTCGGCCTCGGCCTTCAGACGGCGCTGCTCGGCCTTTTCCAGCTCCCGCTGGCGGCGCTGTTCCTCGCGCTCGGCCTCGCGCTGGGCGCGCACGGCCTCGAAGTCCGCAGCCGGAACGTGCGGCTTGGGCTTGAACTTGGCCAGCAGGGCCTTGCGAGCTTCAGCCTGAGCGGAAAGGCGATCGGTGAAGCCGGTCTGTTTCAGGTCGCGCATGCGCGGAGTATCATTCCCTGGACATCAGGACGCCGGGGCCGGTCGCGAAACCGGGCCGCTTACGTCGCTTTCGGTTGGAAAGCGCCACGCGACGCACCGGTCGCGGCACCTCGCGCAGCGCGGACGCCTACCGGCGTCGACCTCTGGCAAATAGGCCGCCCGACCACTGTTCGCAAGCTGAAATGGCCGGATTATCGCGGACCTTGCCTCAATCCGGCTTCTGCGCCCGGTTCACAGCCGCGCCCGCCGCGCCGTCCACCGCCGTTCCGACGGGGCCCGCGATGACAGCGCCGGCCACGGCAACGGTCGCCGCCTTCCCTTCAATGGCAGTGCCGAAGGCGGCCGGCAGACCGGCGACAGCTGGAGCGGGGTGAAGGGACAAGCGCATCGGGCCTCTCCTGTCAGCGGATCACAGTAACGTCCACCCTTAACACGGCATCCAAACAAGAAACTGGCCGCGACATATACATGTTCATCTTTCGCGAAGACCACGTTTCGGAGTGTGTTTCAGAATAAATAAGCTACCGCGCACAGTGCTTAAGAGTTCTACAGAGATCTCCTTGGCGGAGTTGGCTTTTTTGGTCTTCGGGTCAACGTGACGCGGACACCGGGTGCTGCCGGGGCAACCTGACTTGCGAATCGAACACATTGCGGCCATATTAACGGCTATAGAGACGTGGTGTGCAGTGGGTTGCAAAGACCACTGGCCTGCCGGGACCCGATGGCTGTCGGACACCCGAGACGACCCGGGGGCGACGTTTCCCGCCCTGCCGAACAGGACGCCTTGCTTGTCGACTCTCTCACCGCGACCGCCGCTGCGCGCCGCCTCCATGGTCCGAGTGAAGGCCGCCCATGCCGCCGTCGCGGTTGGTGTGCTGGCCGGGCTGGCGATCGGTTGCGCCTATGCCGGCGGCATGGCTGCCAAGGCGACGACCGTTAGGGCTCAGGTGGAGCGGATCGAAGGTGCCTCGTCGGCAGGCTTCACGGAAGAGGCCCTGGCCGCCGCTGCGGGCGGGCTTGACGCGAGCGCCCTGGCAATCGCTCGCCGCCATGATCCCTATAGCGTCGCTGGTCCGACCCAGCGCGACCGCCACGCCGAACTCATGACCGCCCGCCTGGAAGATCTGCGGGCGCGTTCGAGCGGCGAGGCTGGCCTGCGCCGCATCAGCCTGACCACACCGGCGCGCCCGTTCCGGTTCTCCGGCGCGCTTGACGCGTCCCGCGACCTCGAGTGCCTAACCCAGGCGGTCTACTATGAGGCGCGCGGCGAGGGCCGCGCCGGCATGCAGGCCGTCGCCCAGGTCGTTTTGAACCGGGCCCGCCATCCCGCCTTCCCCAAGACCATCTGCGGCGTGGTGTTCCAGGGTGCTTCGCGCCAGACCGGCTGCCAGTTCAGCTTCACCTGCAACGGAGCCATGCGGGGCGCGGTGAGCCAGACGGCATGGACGCGCGCTCGCGACGTGGCGGCCCGCGCGCTGTCGGGTGAGGTGTTCGCCCTCGTCGGCACCGCGACCCACTTCCACACCACGGCGGTCAGCCCGCGCTGGCGGCACAGCCTGCTGCAGGTGGCCCAGGTTGGTGATCACGTCTTCTATCGCTTCGGCGGTCGCGCTGGTGCCAGCGCCGCCTTCGCCTATGCGCCGGCCCCGTCATCAGCGCAGACCGAAACGCCGGTGCTGGCCAGCCTGGATCCGAGCCAGCCAGTGCGTCAGGCTGGCCAGGCCATGGCCTACTCGCTGATCTTCGCACAGGAAGGCCTGGCGGCCGCGGGACCGGCTACGACCGCGCCCCGGGCCGACCCGGAAGCGGTTACCGCGAAGACGACGGAGGCCGCCGCCCCCGGCTCGGCCACCCTCGGTGACCCCTCCGCAGCGCCGCGCAGCTGAGGCCCGAGCGCCACACCACATTACCAGCGGGTCGCCAGGTTTTCCGCCAGATTGCCGTCGGGGCGCGAACCTCCCGCCGCAGCCCTTCCTGCCGTGTCTGCGGCGCGAGGCTCGTCAGTTTCGGCGGGGGCGCTGATCTTCATCCGTGAGCGCCTCAGGCGTCAGCTGCGATTCGGGGGCGCGGCATGGAGGACATGGCGAGGTTCCGGGTCGAGGAGGCGAACAGGCAGTTCTGAACCGGCCCCCGACCCGCTCCGGTTCCTGTCAGATCACGTCCAGCCCGATGTCGAGCGCCGCTGCCGAATGGGTCAGGGCCCCGACCGAAATCACGTCCACGCCGGTTGCGGCGATATCGCGCACCGTATCAAGAGACACGCCGCCCGAGGCCTCCAGAACCGGCCGCGCCGGAAGCCGGGCAGCCCGCGCCACCGCCTCCCGCAGCTGCGCCAGGTCGAAGTTGTCCAGCATGATCACGTCAGGGCGCTCGCCCAGCGCGACGTCGAACTGGCCGAGGGTGTCGACCTCCACCTCGACCCGTACCAGATGGCCGGCCGATGCCCGCGCCGCGCGGATCGCCGCCGCCACCCCTCCGCAGACGGCAATGTGGTTGTCCTTGATCAGGATCGCGTCATCGAGGCCGAAGCGGTGGTTCATGCCGCCACCGCAGCGCACGGCGTGCTTTTCCAGCGCCCGGAGCCCGGGGGTGGTCTTGCGTGTATCGGCTATCCGCGCCGCGGTTCCGGCCACGGCGTCCACGTAGCAGCGGGTCAGGGTTGCCACGCCGCACAGCCGGCCGATCAGGTTGAGCAGGGTGCGCTCGGCCGCCAGCAAGGCGCAGGCGTCGCCCTCCAGCCGCACCAGGGCGACTCCGCCCTCGATTGCCTGTCCGTCCGTCGCCAGCAGCTCCACCCGGGCATCCGGATCGAGCAGGCGCACGGTCAGGGGTGCGAGGCCCAGGCCGGCGGCCACGCCGGGCGCTCGCGCGGCGATCACCCCGCGCATCCGCGTGCCCGGCGGAACACAGGCGGTCGCGGTCAGATCACCGGCGCGACCCAGATCCTCGGCAAGCGCCAGCCTAACCACCGGCTCGAGTAGTAGGTCGGGCGGCGGCGTCATGCTGCGGCGGTCCTCGGGATGGGCGGACAACGCAGGCGACTGTGGCGCGCTGCGGCGTCAGAATGCGGAAAGTCGGCGCGGTAATGGCCGCCGCGGCTCTCGCGCCGCTCCAGCGCCGCTCGGGCGATGAGGCCGGCGGCAACCAGCGGCGGCGCGGCCGGCGCGCTGCACTCCAGCCGCGCGATCAGGTCCAGCAGCCGGGTCAGGCCGGCACCGTCGCGAATCACGCCGACCTCGGCGGTCATGGCCTGTCGAAGCTCACGCAGCGCCTCGGGCGCCAGGTCCGGCGGAACCTCGCCGCCCACGATCGCGCCACGGCCCGACATCTCGTCCTGTCCCGCCGCCGCCAGGCGTCCGGCGCGGCGACCGAAGGTGGCGGCTTCCAGCAGGGAGTTGGAGGCCAGCCTGTTGGCCCCGTGCACGCCGGTCGCGGCGCATTCGCCGACGGCGAACAAACCTTCCAGTCCAGTCCGCCCGTCGGCATCGGCGGCGATGCCGCCCATGTGATAATGGGCCGCCGCCGCCACCGGGATCGGTGCCTCACGCGGGTCCAGGCCGGCCCCCATGCAGGCCGCGAACACGGCGGGGAAGTGCTCGGGGAAGGCCGCGCCAATGGCGGTCCGGGCGTCGAGGAAGGCACCGCAGCCGGACTGGCGCGCGACATGGACGGCGCGAGCCACCACGTCGCGCGGCGCGAGGTCCGCATCCGACATCTCGCCCAGCAGGAAGTCGCCTGTCCCGTCGATCAGCCGGGCCCCCTCGCCGCGCAGCGCCTCGGTGGCCAGAGGTGCCGGGTCAAGCCCCACGTCGATAGCGGTCGGGTGGAACTGGACGAACTCGGGGTCGAGGATCTCGGCCCCTGCCAGCGCCGCCAGCGCCAGCCCCTCGCCCTTGAGCGCGGCCGGGGTCGTGGTCATGGCGTAGAGACCGCCGACGCCGCCCGTGGCGAGGATCACGGAAGAGGCGAGGAGCTCGGTCAGCCGGCCATCGCGCTCGACCACCACCCCGCAGACCCGCCCGCCGGCGTCCTGCAGCAGGCCGCGCAGGCGGGCATTCTCGACGGTGCGGACATGGGGTGCCGCGCGCACGGCGGCGACCAGGGCCGACAGGATGGCGCGTCCGGCACCGTCCCCGCCGACCCGCGCGACGCGGGCCACACTATGCGCCGCCTCGAGGCTGACGCTGAAGCCGCCGGCGGTGTCGCGGTCGAACGGTGCGCCGAGCCCGGCCAGCCACTCGACCGTGGCGCGGCCCTCATTGGTCAGGGTGCGTGCGGCAACCGGAACCACGAGGCCTGCGCCCGCCGCCTCGGTGTCCCTGGCGTGCAGGCCGGGAGAGTCGGCCGCTGTCAGGGCCGCGGCCAGGCCGCCCTGGGCCCAGGCCGAGGCGCAAGCCTGCAGCAGCGGGGCCGGAGTCAACAGCAGGGTCTGCCGTGGCGCGGCCTCCAGCGCGGCCGAAAGGCCGGCCAGACCGCCGCCGATGACCAGCGGTCCGTTATGGACCTGGCGATCGCGGACCGGACGCATCACATGACCTCGACGCCGGGCAACGCGACGGCCCCCATCAGCGCCTGCCCGGCCCCGAGCGCGCCGACCCCGACGCAGGCGGCGGCGGTCAGCAGGAACAGGGCCACGCTCTTGCCCGCCTCGCCCCAGGTCAGGCGGCGTCCCTCGGGCCGCCAGGAGCCGCGGCGGATATGGGCGAAAAGGGCGAGGGCGAGGAAGGCGGCGAAAATCCAGGCCCCATTGGTGAAGCCCCACCAGATGGCCGCCGCGCCGACGGCGATCATGGCCCCCATTTCCAGCGACGGGTGGATGCGCGCCAGCACCGGGCCAAGCGCCTTCGAGCCGTCGAGCGGTGGGGCCGGGGCGAGGTTGACGAGATTGAGAAAGGCGATGGCCGCCACGCCCTGCAGCCACAGGCTCTGACCGGTCGCGGCGTACAGGGCGAGGAAGGGGATCGCCGCCAGCAGGCCGAAGGCCGGCCCAGCCAGTGAGACCTTGACCCCGTCCCACTCGCTGGCCGGCGGGCGCTGGCTGCGCGCCACGCCGCCGAGGAAGGGGATGATGTAGATACGCGCCGGGCCCATGCCGAAGCGGTTCATCGCTAGTACGTGACCGTACTCATGGACGAACAGACCGAACACGGCCGCCACGGCGATGACCCAGCTCTGGGTCACCCACCAGATGAAGCCGCCCAGCAAGAGAGTCGAGACCAGCGCCCAGACCGGATTCTGGCCGCGAACCAGCGGCGGCGCGATGCCCGTCGACGGCGAAGGCGGCGGCGGCGCGGCGGCGGCCGGGGCAGGAGGCGGCCCGCGACCGTCGCGGCGGCCCCAGGGGCCGGAGGTCTTGATGTCGCTCATGACCGGGACGTGGCCCCGGCAGTCGCCCCCGGCAAGGCTGCCGCGATCATCAGATCAGCTCGACGGCGACATGGTGGCGCGCGCGGATCAGATCGTAGCGCGCCGGCACGGCCGGCGGCGGCAGGTCGATCATGCGCTGCACCGCCAGCCGGCCACGGGCGGAGACGTCGTCCGGCACCGTCACTTCGTGCTTCATCTCCGTCAGGCAGTCGCGGATGTTCTCCAGCGTGATCCGCTTCATGTGGGGGCAGAGGTTGCACGGCCCGATGAATCGCGTGTCCGGAGCCTCGGCGGCGACATTGGCGGCCATCGAGCATTCGGTGATCAGCACCACCTCGCGCGGCCGGCGCTGCATCACATAGTCGTTCATCGCGGCGGTCGAGCCCGCGAAGTCGGCGGCGGCGAGGACCTCCTCGGGGCACTCGGGGTGGGCGAGGATCTCGGCCCCCGGATAGGCTGCGCGCATGTCGGCGATGTCCGCGGCGGTAAAGCGCTCGTGCACCTCGCAGCGGCCCTTCCACGCGATGATGCCGATCGACGTCTGAGCGGCCACATTGCGCGCGAGAAACTCGTCGGGGATCAGGATGACCCGATCGACGCCCCACTCGCGCGCGGCCCATTCCACGACCTGGACGGCGTTGGCCGAGGTGCAGCAGATGTCGGTCTCGGCCTTCACTTCCGCCGTGGTGTTGACATAGGTGACCACCGGCAGGCCCGGGTAGCGGGCCTTGATCAGGCGCACGTCCGCGCCGGTGATCGAAGCGGCGAGCGAGCAGCCGGCGCGCAGGTCGGGGATCAGGACGGTCTTGCCCGGAGACAGGATCTTGGAGGTCTCGGCCATGAAGTGCACGCCCGCCTGGACGATCATCCGTGCCGGCGACCGCGCCGCCTCGCGGGCCAGGCCGAGACTGTCACCGACATAGTCGCCGACGCCGTGGAAGATCTCCGGCGTCATGTAGTTGTGCGCCAGGATCACCGCGTCGCGCTCGCGCTTCAGCCGGTTGATCTCGGCGATCAGCGGGGCCTGCAGTGACCACTCCAGCGGCGTGACATGATCCTTCAGGCGCGGCCAAAGGTGCGCAGTCTCCAGCGCCGTCGCCTCGTCCAGAGGAGGAGCTTCGCCGTAGGCCATGATCGCCTCCTGTCCCTGTTATGCTCGCATTGAGCATAACAGGTGCCCGAGAAAAGCGGGCCCCGCCCGCCGCCTTATGCTCATATGTAGTATAAGCGACTGCAAGATAAAGGTTCGCCCGCGGCGCGCAAGGGCTCCTGACGTGACGAGACGGCCGACCAGCGCGCGCGCGGGAGCTCGGCTTCGGAACAGGGCCCGCGCAGGAGGGGCCAGGGGGCTTCTGCCAGGGTAGCGGCCAATCTTCCCCGACGTAGCCCGACGTGAGCACCATACGCATGTGTGGATACCGGGCCGGCACGCAGCCGGGCAGTTCCGCGCCGTTCATCCCGCCCGTACGAAGACATCGGTAAGCATCGGGTCGAAAGCGCGGGCGGTGAGCGCAGTGAGAGCCCCCTCGCCGCTGCCGCCGACCTGGACCGCGTCGCCGGGTCCCTCCAGCAGCTCCCCGTCCACCGTCACCAACGCCGCGTCGTCTTCGATCAGCAGCACCCGGCCGGCTGCGACCAGATCGGTCGCAGGCTCCGGCTCATCGACCGCGAGGGTCACATGATCCGAGGCGAGAGCGAGCAGCTGCAGGGCCGCCCAGGCCCTCGCCAACCCGACCGACATCAGGGAGGACAATCCGGAGCAGGACCCCCAGGCCATGCTGAAGGCGCTGGTGCGCGACCACGAGACCATCATCGCCCGCGTTCGCAAGGCGCTGGCGACCGGCGACGAGGCCACCGTCGACCTGATGACCCAACGGCTGGCGGCGCGCGAGAAGCTCGCCTGGATGCCGCGCGCGAGTCCCGGCGGCATCTGAGTTCGCCACGAAGTCGCCCGTTTGCGCGGCTAGGATCACGCGGCATGCACCTGATTGAAGCCCACACGCGACGCGTCTTTCGACGTTTGGCCGCCGCTGCCCCAGCGGTTGCTGCGGGGCTCGGCGTCGCCCTGTCCGCCGGCTCGGCCCCGCGACCGGATCTTGACCGTACAGCCGAGGCGGTGGCCCGCGCCACCGGCGGCGACCTCGGCCCCGCGGGCTTCGCACGTCTGACGGCGCAGCTGGACCCCGCGCAGATGAAGGTGGCGGCGCGACTCGATCCCGCTTCCCCCTCGGCGACCGCGCTGGGGCTGACGCCCGGCTGGGAGACTCTGTCGCTGATCGGGCGGCCGATAGAGGTGCAGGGGGCCGGGCTTGAGGCCCGCCGTCGCAACGTCGAGATCGCCGCGGACAGCGGCGCACTGCGGGCCGCGCGGCCGTTCGCCTTCCATCCCCGAAGCGCCGAGGACGCCCGCCGGGCACGGCGCTGCCTGACCCAGGCCATCTATTATGAGGCCGCCCTCGAGAGTACCGGGGGTCAGGAGGCCGTCGCCCAGGTCATTCTCAATCGCGTCAGGGACCCTAACTATCCGTCGAGCATCTGTGGCGTGGTGTTCCAAGGTGCCGCCCGAACGACAGGGTGCCAGTTCAGTTTCACCTGCGACGGCTCGCTGGCCCAGGCTCCGGTCGACTGGGCGTGGCGGCGTGCAGCGATCGTGGCCGACCGCGCCCTCGCCGGAGCGGTTGCGAGCGCCGTGGGCACGGCGACCCACTACCACGCGGACTATGTCGATCCCTGGTGGCGCCCGACGCTCAGCAAGCTGACGCAGATCGGGACCCATATCTTCTACCGCTGGAAAGGCTGGGCCGGCGAGACCGCCGCCTTCAGCCAGGCCTACACCGGGGTCGAACCGGTCATCGATGAGTCGCGCTTCGCCCGTCCGCGGCTCATGTCCCCGCAGCCCGACCTGCAACAGGCCGCCGGCGAAGCACCGGCCGCGACTCCGCAGCCCGGGCTCGCCGGCCCACTGCGCGCCGTCGAGATCGCCGGGCAGACCCGGGTCGTCGGCGTAGCCAGCCTCGTTGGTCGCCGGCCGGCGACCCGCGAGGAAATCGCCGCGATCAACGCCCGTCTCGCCCGTTTCGAGGGCGGCGCGACGATGTCGTCTCCGGCCGCTCCGCCCCCGCCCGGCGTGACCGAACTCGCCGTCGAGGAAGTCGGCCGGCGCGGCGCGGATTAACTCCAGCCGATCGGCCGGATCGCTTGAGGCACACCATCCGCGAAAACGCAGGCGCAGGGAACCGGGCTCCCGCGCAGCGCGAGAGCGTCATCACGCCGGGGAGGCGCCACGCCCGCCCGGGCTGACGCCCCTCAGTCCCACTGACCGATCTTCTCGGCCTCGCGGTGGCTGATCGGGTGGCCTTCGGCCTTGTGATCCTGTTCGGCGAGGAAGCGCACCGCCTCGAGCGCCGCCATGCAGCCCATGCCGGCCGCGGTCACCGCCTGGCGGTAGATGTCATCGGTCACATCGCCCGCGGCATAGACGCCCTCGATGGCCGTCGAGGCAGTGCCGGGCTTTACGCGCAGATAGCCGCTCTCATTGGTTTCCAGAACCTCCGCAAACAGCTCCGACGCCGGCGCGTGGCCGATGGCGATAAACACGCCGTCGCAGGCGAGGTCGGTCGTCGCGCCGGTGCGCACATGCTTCAGGCGCACGCCCGTGACATTGGCCGAGACCCCGTCCCTGACCCCCAGCACCTCATCGATGGCAGAATCCCAGATCACCTCGACCTTCGGGTTCGACAGCAGCCGGTCCTGCAGGATGCGCTCGGCGCGAAGCTCGTCGCGGCGGTGCACCAGCGTCACCTTCGCCGCAAAGTTGGTGAGGAACAGCGCCTCCTCGACGGCCGTGTTGCCGCCGCCAACCACGATCACGTTCTTGCCACGATAGAAGAAGCCGTCGCAGGTGGCGCAGGCGGAGACGCCAAAGCCCCGGTAGGCCTGCTCCGACTCGATTCCGAGCCACTTGGCCTGGGCCCCCGTGGAGATGATCACCGTCTCGGCAAGGATTTCGGGACCGGAATCCAGCGTCAGGCGGAACGGCCGCTGCGACAGGTCGGCGCGGGTGACGATGTCTTGGATCACCTCGGTCCCGACGTGCTCGGCCTGCTTCCGCATCTGCTCCATCAGCCACGGCCCCTGGATGACGTCGGCAAACCCGGGATAGTTCTCCACGTCTGTGGTGATGGTCAGCTGGCCGCCGGGCTGCAGGCCGGCGATGACCACGGGCTTGAGCAGGGCGCGGGCGGCATAGATGGCGGCGGTCCAGCCGGCGGGGCCGGAGCCGATGATGGCGACGCGCACGGAGCGGGGTTCTGCAGGAATCGACATGGCGCTAATCTAGGGGCCTTCGAGATCAGATGCGACGGAGAGGCGACGTGGCCGCAGCCGAAAATCCGCCCACCACCACCCGGCTGGGCATAGGCATAGCCCTGGGTGCCGCGATCGGCTCGGCTGTCGGCCTGACGACCGGCGACCTCGCCCTGTGGCTGGCGCTGGGCGTGGCGATCGGCGTCGGCGTGGGGGCGGCGTTGGACGCCCGGGCCCGGTCCGCGCCGTCGCCGAAGCGCGAGGGCGACAGCGGGGGAGACGGCGGCACCTCGCCTGTCCTGATGTCCGGCGATGGCGGCGGCAAGGGCAAGGGCGGGATGGACGACGCCGGCGACGGCGGCGGGGATGGCGGCGGCGGCGGCGACTGAAGCGGTCTAGCCGCGCGCGGCGAAGGCCTCGAGCACGGCCGAAGCGGCCCGCCGGGTCTCGTCCAGCGGCGTGTAGGTCCAGACCGGCAGGGCGGGATCGAAGGGGCGCGCCGCACCGCTTGCCTCGAGCGCCTCTCGCAGCCGCGCAAACTTGGGCGACGGCCGGCGCGGGACCATGGGCAGAAGGTGCACCGGCCGGCCGGTCGAGGCTGCCTCGGTGGCCATGTTGGCGCTATCCTCGGTAACCAGCACATGGTCGGCCGCCTTGAGGAAGGCGAACAGCGGGTTCGCCCCCTGCCCGTCCCAGATCCAGCCGGGCGTGTCCGACAGGGCTGCCCGCATGGCCGCCTCGGCCTCGGGCGGCGTCCGGCGCGAGAAGGTCAGCAGCAGCGCGCCACCGGCCGCGACCACGGCGTCGGCGATCTGGCGACCGAGGTCGGCGGCATGCGCCGGCGTCAGGTCGAAGACCTTTGAGCGTCCGCCGATCATCGCCGCGACGCGCGGCTGCGGCAGCGATGCAAGGCGGTCCGCAAAGGCCGGGGCGGCCTCCGCCAGCCGCGCCGGTGTCACCCGGTGCGGCGCGCCGAGAATCTCGAAGACGTTGCCGCCCTTGAGCCCGTCGTGGGCCGGGGCGACAACAAAATCGAAGCGGCGCGGCGGCAGGCGGGGATCCTGCACCTGGACGACGAAGGGTGCGCAAGGCTGGCGACGGACGGCCAGCGCCAGCGGCAGGCTGGCGCGGCCGCAGCCGATCCAGACGTCGACGCCGGGGGCGAGGGCCTCATGCCCCTGCGCCAGCATGGCCGGCACCTTCCAGTCGGCAGGGAGCGGATCGAACGGCGTCTGCCACACCACGCGTACGACTTCGATCGTCGCCGGAGCGAGTCGGGAGATGGCCTCCGCAAGGCCGAGCGCCTGGTTCTCGATGCCGGCGCGACCGTCGGTGACGACGCGCAGGCGCAGCCGGGCGGCCTCGGCCGTCAGATCCACTCGACCTTGAGGATTTCGTACGCCTTGACGCCGCCGGGCGTGTTGACCTCGACCACGTCCCCGACCTCCTTGGAAATGAGGGCGCGCGCGATCGGGCTGGCGATCGAGATGCGGCCCAGCTTCACGTCGGCTTCGTGCTCGCCGACGATCTGGTAGCGGTGCTCATCCCCGGTGTCCTCATCGACGACCGTGACTGTGGCACCGAACTTGACCTGTGCCCCCGACAGCTTCGAGACGTCGATTATCTGGGCACGGCTGATCCTGTCCTCGATCTCGGCGATCTGGCCCTCGATCCAGCCCTGACGCTCCTTGGCGGCGTGGTACTCGGCATTCTCGGACAGGTCCCCATGAGCGCGCGCCTCCGCGATCGCCGCGATAACGCTCGGGCGTTCGACAGACTTCAGCTGCTTCAACTGGATGTCGAGGACACGGTAGCCCTCGGCCGTCATCGGCACTTTTTCCATTGTGACGTGGGTTTCCGTCTGACGCCCGAACTGCAGGTGGAACGCGGGAGCACAAGGCCCCGGACCGCTGGGCGTGCGCGGCCGGGGAAAGAGGATAGGGTGGCCATCCGTCATGTTCAAGCAGTGTTTCGCGGCCGCGAAGAGCGGCACCTCGCCAGACCAGCAGCAAGCCAAAGGGCTCCTGCAACGAGCGCCGCAGCCGCCAGCCAGGCACCGGCGGCGACCCCCGCGGCGAGGAAGGCGATGACGAGCAGTCTCAGCCCTGCGAGGCTGGCGGCAATCTGGAGGACGTGCAGGCGCATGCCGAAGAAACGTCGGCCGCCGCCGGCGGTTGCGTCACATCAGCGCGAGCGGCCTCGCACCAGGGTCGCAGCGAGGGAGAACAGGGCGAGGCTGGTGAGAGCGGGCCCGGCCTCGAGGCGCAGCCCATGCACAACGACCATGATCATGGACATGGCGGCCAGCAGGGCGGCGGCACCAAGCAGCGGGGCGCGGCCGAGCTGCCAGGAGATCAACGGAGCCAGCAGGGCCAGTCCGGAGAGGACCTCGACCAGGCCCACGCCCCTCACGAATCCGGTCGACATCGAACCCGCCCAGCCGAACAGCAGCGCGAGATGGTCGACCGGCGCGGTCAGCTTGGCGTAGCCGCTGGCTACGAAGAACATCGCCAGCCATCCCTGGAAGGTCCAGAGTAACAGGTTTCGCCGCGTGGCGCGAAGCCGTTCGCGGGGGCTGTTGGGACGGGAGGCAGCGTCAAGGGTCGTCATGGTTCAGAGGGGGTCGGGACTGGCGGGAGAGGTTATCCGCTCCTAGGTCGGGAGGTGCCGTTGATCCGACAAGAAGGCACAGAAATGTTACCACCACGCTTATCTGCGGCCCCGGAGGACTGCCTCGCTGTGCGTGAGGTGCTGGCCCCGGTACGCGGGCTTGTGGCCCGGGCGGAGGCGCACCGGATCGCGATCACCGCCGCGCGCCAGACCTTCGATGCGGGCCAGACCGGCTGGGAGGTCCGTGCCCCGCCGCAGCCGGATGCGGCCTGATGGCCCGCAAGCACGTCAACCAGGGCCGGACCGCGGCCAAGGCCGATCTGCCGCAGAAAGTCTGCGCCGTCTGCAATCGCCCATTCAGCTGGCGCAGGAAGTGGGCCCGCGACTGGGAGAACGTCCGCTACTGCTCCGACCGGTGCCGCGCATCGGGCGCGAGGACATAGGCGTCCCGCGCGGCACCGAGCCTCAAGAGCTTCGCCTCGAACAGCCCCCAGTCGTCCTCGCGGTCGATCGCCGCCCAGATGGCCTCCACCTCGTCGATCAGCATTTCCTCGGGCGTGTCCGCCCGGAAGGCCGGGGCCTCCAGCCGCTCCGGACGGTCGGGCGCATGGTCGAACAGGGAGGCCCGGAACGCGTCGAACGTCCGGCCCTGGTACAGTCGACCGCGGGGTCCGGCGAGGGCGCGGCCGGCGCTCGAGAAGCCGCAGAACCAGTCGAAGAACAGGGGCTCCCAGCGCAAGGCGTCACCGCCCTGCCGAAGCAGCGCCAGCGCGGCGTCGACGAGGGCCTGATCGGCCTCCGCCCCGGCCGAGAGGACGCCGAGGCGGCTCAGTACAGCCCCGCGCAGCGCCGCAATATAGGCCGGCCCGAATCCGTTCAGCGTTTCCATCAACGCCTCCACCGGAGCCAGCGGGCGCAGAGCCCCGGCCAACTGGGTCAGGGCCCAGAACACAGCCTCGGGCTGGCGAGCGAAGGCGTAAAGCCCGAACTGATCGAAATAGGCGGCGGTGAAGCCCGGCTCGTAGCGCGGCAGGAAGCGCCAGGGGCCATAGTCGAAACTCTCCCCCGTGACATTCAGGTTGTCCGTGTTGAGCACGCCGTGGACGAATCCGGCGGCGACCCAGGTGGCGGCGAGATACGCCGCGGCGTCGCGCACCGCCGCCAGCAACCCCGGCACGTCCCCCTCGGCGACCTGCGGATGATAGAAGCTGCGCACATGCTCGACGAGGACCGCCAGCATGTCCGTGCGCTGCAGCCAGGCGGCCCGCTGGAAGGTGCCGAAGCGGATGTGGCTGTGAGACAGGCGCACGAGCACGGCCGACCGCGTCGGCGACGGCTCGTCGCCGCGCTGAAGCGCCTCGCCCGTCTCGATCAGGCTGAAGGCGCGGCTTGTCGGAACCCCAAGCGCTTCCAGCATCTCCGCCGCGAGCACCTCGCGCACGCCGCCCTTCAACGTCAGCCGGCCATCGGCACCGCGCGACCAGGGGGTCTGGCCACTGCCCTTGGTCCCCAGATCCAGCAGCCTGCCGTCATCGGCCCGCAGCTGTGCCGCGAGGAAACCGCGGCCATCGCCAAGATCGGGATTGTAGGTGCGGAACTGGTGGCCATGGTAGCGCATGGCGATCGGGCCCGGCTGGCCCGGCAGAGCCTGCAGCCGCCCGAAATGGGTCAACCACTCCGCCTCCGTCAGCCCGTCGAGCCCGACGGTCGCCGCGGCCCGGTTATTGCGAAAGCGCAGACGGGTCGCCGGGAAGGCCGCCGGCGCGACCGGGTCGCCATGGTCCGGTCCGAGGTGGGCAAACTGCGGGGCGGGTCGGTAGGCGGGCGACACGGGCATCAGCGGCACATGCGGCGGACGGAAGCGCATCGCAAGTTTCAGTTTCCGTTGAACACCGGGACGGGCGCGTTATGGTGCGCCGCAGAGATCGGGGCCTGCCCCGCCCCGCTGCGGGCGCAGGCGGGCACGGCCGATCGGCCCCCGATCCTTCAAGGCGGGCCGGTTTCGGTCAGGCGGCCGTCGATAACCGGCCACCACGAATATCGACCTGTATGACCTGGAGGCCGGTTTGGCGCGCAAGATCACGCTCGATTTTCTCAAGACCGAGGCCGCATCCGGGGCCTTTCTCGGCCTCGCGGCGCTGGCGGCGCTGATCGTCGCCAACTCCGCCTTGGCCGTTCAGTACTTCACCTTCCTGAAGGCTGACCAGACCCTGCAGTTGGGTCCGCTCGTCCTGACCATGGCCCTTTCCGACTGGGTCAAGGAGGGCCTGATGAGCATCTTCTTCCTCGTGGTCGGGCTGGAGATCAAATACGAGATCCTGAAGGGCGAGCTGTCCGATCCGCGGCGTCTGGCCACACCGGTGCTGGCCGCTCTAGGCGGCATGGTTGGGCCGGCGCTTGTCTACCTCGGCATCACCCAGACCCTCGGGGGGCCTGCCCAGGGCTGGCCGATCCCGCTGGCGACGGACATCGCCTTCGCCCTGGCCGTGTTCGCGCTGGTGGCGCGCGGCCTGCCCACGTCGCTGCGGGTGTTCCTGCTGACCCTCGCGATCGTCGATGACCTCGGTGCCATCGCCCTCATAGCCATCCTGTTCAGCGGCGGCGTCCAGATCGCCCCCCTGCTCGTGGCGGTGGGCATCATCCTGGCCATGGGCATCCTGTCGCGCATGCGCATCACCCCGCCCTTCTGGGTGCTGGCCTTCGCCGCCGTCTGGTGGTTCACGGTACAGGCCGAGCTGTCGACCTCCCTCGCCGCCGTGGCCTTCGCCGTCATCGTGCCGGTCAGCGCGCGCAAGACCGGCCATGACAGCCCGCTGAAGCAGGCGATGCACGAACTTCATCCGTACGTCGCCTATGTCGTCCTGCCGATCTTCGCCTTCTCCAAGGCGGGCGTCTCGTTCGCCGGCATCAGTCTGGAAGCCCTGTTCACCCCGCTGGTCCTCGGGATCGCCCTGGGCCTGTTCGTCGGCAAGCAGATCGGCGTGTTCGGCTTCGCCTGGCTGGCGACGGCGCTGAAGGTCGGGGCCAAGCCCCGCGGCGCGACCTGGCCGCAGGTCTATGGCGTCAGTCTCCTGTGCGGCGTCGGCTTCACCATGAGTCTGTTCATCGGTGCCCTCGCCTTCCCGGGCGCGATCGACTCGCCGGAACAGGTGCAGGTGAAGCTCGGTGTCCTGGGCGGATCGTTGCTTTCGGGCGTGGTCGGTGCCTTCGTCTTGCTCCGCTCGCAGCGGCCAAAGGTCGAAACCACCCCCGGATCTTGACGCCACGTCATCTTTTTTGTCGTTTTCGCATCACACCCGCGTCAGCGGTGACGAAATCGCGACACAAGACAGGCGAGCACGCTTGTCGGTCGGTTGAACCTGGATTACGCGAAAGGTTCGAGGGTTCGCGTTCGTGATCCAAAGAAGACGCGACCCGAGGGACAGGAAATGACCGGGGCTACGGCCCCTTCAGGAGCGGGGACGCACATGCGACTCAACCGGACTCTTCGTACGACCGCCTCTGGTGCCGTGCTCGGCGCGGCGCTGCTAGGCGGCGGAGCCGCCATGGCCCAGGAGGGTCAGGCCACCACCGTTGACGAGATCATTGTCACGGCCCAGCTGCGGGAACAGAGCCTTCAGGAGGTGCCCGTCGTGGTCACTACCCTGTCGGAAGAGCTCCTCGCCAATGCAGGCGTGCGCGACATCAAGGATGTGCAAGTCCTGACGCCGGGCCTGACCGTGACATCGACCGCGACCGAAGCCTCAACGACCGCTCGTATCCGCGGCGTTGGTACCGTCGGCGACAACCCGGGTCTGGAAAGCTCGGTCGGCATCGTCATCGACGGCGTTTACCGCTCGCGCAACGGCGTCGGTTTCGGCGACCTCGGTGAACTGGAGCGGATCGAGGTGCTAAAGGGGCCGCAGGGCACCCTGTTCGGCAAGAATACGTCTGCCGGCGTGATCAACGTCATCACGCAATTGCCGAGCTTCTCGCCCGAGTACAACCTCGAACTGACCGCCGGCAACTACGGCGCATTCGGGGCGGCCGGCTCGGTCACCGGCCCGATCACAGAAACCCTCGCGATGCGCCTGTTTGTCGCCCGCAGGGTGCGCGACGGCTTCTACAGCGTAGATACCGGCGATGGCCCGCGCACGCTTCGGGACGACAACAACCAGGACTACTGGACCACGCGCGCCCAGCTCCTGTACCTGCCTAATGACAACACCTCGATCCGCCTCATCGCCGATTACTCGAGGCGGGACGAGTACTGCTGCGTCGGGGTGTCGATCCGTACCGGTCCGACCTTTAGCCTCATCGACGGACTGTCGAACGGTACCGGCACCCGTCCGCCGGCTACCGGCTTCGGATTGCTGCCGTTCTCGCGCCAGGCCTTCGCCAACCGCGATACGGGTCAGGAGATGGAGGATCGGGGCGTTTCCGCCGAGGTTAACATCGATATTCCGTCGATGAATGCTCGCCTGACCTCGATCACCTCGTACCGTGACTGGTCGACCCGCAATGGTCAGGACACCGATTTTACCGGCGCGGACATCTTCTATCGCGAACAGGACGCCAATGGCTACGCGGTGGAGAACCTGACACAGGAACTGCGCCTCGCCGGCACCACCGACCGGTTGGACTGGCTGGTTGGCGTGTTCGCTACGTCCGAGACCATCGAGCGCGACGATTCCTTCTCCCTCGGCGCGGACTACACGCCCTTCATATCGTTCCTGCTGACCAATGGGGCCAGCCCGGCCTTTGTCGGCTGTCTGACCCGGCCCGGCCAGACCCCGGCAACCTTCGGGGCCTGCGCAGCTTCGGGCGGCGCGGTGAGCGGGGGTGGGCCCGGCTTCGGTACCGGCAGATCGCTAGCAGACCGCTACACGCAGGACACCACGTCGTTCGCGGTGTTCACAAACAACACCTTGCGACTGACCGACCAGTTCGACGTCACCTTTGGCTTGCGCTTTACGCAGGACTCCAAGGAACTGAAGGTGCGTCAGGACAATGTGGGGACGAACGGTCAGGCTTGTGCCGCGACCCTCGCCAACCAGGCCGCTATTGGTGCCGTGCTGGGTGCCGCCGCGTCTCGCGCCATCGGCGTGGTCTGTCTGCCCTGGGCCAATGCGTTTTTCGACAACCGCTCGGCCAGCGAGGATTTCGACGACAGTGAAGTGTCCGGCACGGCGAAGGCCACCTACCGGTTCAACGACGATTTGATGGTCTACGGGTCGTATGCTCGCGGCTACAAGAGCTACGGCTTCAACATGGACCGGGTGCAACTCGGCGTCACGCCTTCGACGTCCCAGTTCTTCCCGTCGGAAGTGGTCGATAGCTACGAACTGGGTTTCAAGTCGACCCTGCTCGACAATTCCCTGCTGCTGAATGCGACCTATTTCAATCAGACTTTCAGTGACTTCCAGCTCAACACCTTCCTCGGCACCTCCTTTGTGGTGGAGTCAATCCCCGAGTTGACGACCGAGGGCGTCGACCTCGATCTGCTGTGGTTCACGCCGGTAGAAGGTCTCACCCTTCAGGGCGGCCTGACCTACGCGCGCACCCAGTACGGTCGCTTCACCGCCGCCGATCTCTCGGTGCCGTCGACCTTCCCGGCTCTTTCGCTGCTCCCGGGATCGACAACCTCGTTCGCGCCGGAGTGGTCGGTTTCGGGCTCGGTGGCCTACGAGCGATCGCTAGGTAACGGCCTGCAACTGGGCCTGAGCCTGTCGGGCAAGTACAATACCGAATACAACACCGCTTCCGATCTGCTTCCCTTCAAGGTGCAAGAGGGCTTCGGCCTCTTCAACGGTCGGATCTCCGTCGGTGCTGAAAGCGAGCGCTGGACCGTGGACCTGTGGGCCCAGAACCTGACGAATGAGAAGTACTACCAGGTGGCGTTCAACTCGACTCTGCAGGGCTCGGCCTTCGCCACGACGGTGCAGCCGAACGGCACCTTCTACAACCCGGCGACCGACACCCAGGGCTACAGCGCCTTCCTCGGCGCGCCACGCACCTGGGGCGTCACGCTGCGCCTGAGCTACTGATCGGGTTTTCCCTCCGGACAACGGAACGGCCGGGCGCAAGCCCGGCCGTTTTGTGTTTGGGGACCTTGTCGAAGGCCGCTGAACACCGTCGGGAGACGCTGGTGGAAGACGGACAGGCAGACGTGCGCACCCGCAAAGCAGGCGCGCGACGATCACGGCCGGACGCGGCGCATCCCGCTCCACGCCTCCCTAGAAGCGAGCCGTCCCGGCCAGGATATTGGCGTACACTGTCGGTGACAGCTTCTGATACCCGTTCCTGCCGCCACGGAAGTACAGGTTCGGCCCGGCCAGCGCCGGATCGAAGCCCTCGGTCACGAGGTCTATCTTGCGGTACTTGAACGTCCCGGTGGTGTCCGCAGCCTTGAGCAGCCGCACGAACACCGGCTGGGCGTAGGCGGGAAGCTCGGCCGTCACCCACTCGCCGAACGCCCTGGCCGAAAAAGCCCCGTCCATGATCAGCGCCGCCATTCCGGCCTTGCCGTCCTGGCCGGGCACCGGCACGCCGTAGACGATAGCCTCGGCCACGCCGGGGGCTGCGGACAGCCGCTCCTGCACCTCGTTGGTCGAGACGTTCTCGCCCTTCCAGCGGAAGGTGTCGCCTATGCGGTCGATGAAATAGTAGTAGCCCTCTGAGTCCTGACGCATCAGGTCGCCCGTGCGGAACCAGCGGTCTCCGCGCTCGAACACATCCTCGAGCACCTTCTTCTTCGAGGCGGCCGCATCGGCATAGCCCGAGTAGCTCTGGCGCAGTTCGTCCCCGATCCGCCCGATCGCCTCGCCGATCTCGCCCACGGCCACGGGAAGGCACAGGCCATTGATGCTCCGCGCGGGCTCTTCTGTCTCGACGTCGAATGCGATCAGCCGGATGTTGATCTGCTTCTTCAGGAACCACGGCACGCGACCGATGGCACCCGGCTTGCCGTCGAAGTTGAACAACGAGACATTGCCTTCCGTCGAGCCGTAGAACTCCAGGATGTCCGGGATCCGGAAGCGCCCCTTGAAGTCGCTCCACACCTCTGGCCGCAAGCCGTTGCCGAAGGCAAGTCGCAGCTTGTGCGCCCGCTCCTCCGGATGCTCGGGACTGTTGACGAGGTAGCGGCAGAGCTCGCCGATATAGACGAAGGTGGTGGCACCGCTGGCGACAACGTCGGCCCAGAAGCCCCCGGCCGAGAACCTGCGCCGGATGATGACCGCACCGCCGTTCAGCAGCGTCGATCCCACGCCGGCGAGACCCCCAGTCGCGTGGTACAGCGGCAGGCAGTTGTAGACGCGGTCCTTATGAGTCGACCTGGTCGCGCCGGCAAAGGCCCGCATGTAGGTGCGCGCTCGAGCATGGATGATCTTGGCGGCCTTGGGCAACCCTGTGGTGCCCGAGGTGTACATGTACATGGCCACGTCGCGGTTGGTCAGACCCTCCCGCAGCGACCGGGCCGGACGCACGGAGGAGGCACCTCGCACGCCGGCCTCGAGGCTCCGACGGTCGCCGCTCTCCTCCGCCAGCTGCAGCCCGAGCACCCACAGCGACAGCGACTTATCGGCCATCGGACGGGCGCTCTCGAGCGCCTCGAGAGACTCGGTGTCGCAGATTACCTGGGAGGCGGCGACGAGATTGAGGCAGTGGGCAAGGGGTGCGCCGATGAGGTTGGTGTTGATCAGGGCGCAGGGCACGCCAACCTTGGACAGGCCGAGCCAGGCGGCGATGTAGTCCACCCGGTTGTTCATCATCAGGGCGACGACATCCGACCGTCGCAGGCCACGGCTGCGGGCCCAGTGGCCGTAACGGTTGGCCAGGGCGTCGAGATCGCGATAGGTCAGGCGCCGCCGTTCGTCCTCAAGGGCAACAAGGTCCGGGAACTGATCGACGACGGCCTCGATGTCATCACAGAGCAGGTCCGCGCTGTCCATGGCGATCGGCGCCATACGATTCAGCAGCCGCCTGAGTCCCGACACGAACTTCAGGTCGCGCCGGACATTCGCGATCAGCCCCATCGTTGAGCAGCCTCCCTGCTGATGTCTTCTGTCTGGTGATGGAGAAGGTGCGGCGACGGGTCAACCGGCAGGGGAACCCGCCAGCGGTTCTTTTGTCACGCCGCGCTGCGAGGTCGCAGCCGGAGCAAACAACCTTCCCTTTACGTGCGCGTCAAGATAAGATTAGAGTCATGGCAATCGCCGACGAACATCGTACCTACACGATCCGCCAGTTGTGCCGCGAGTCCGGAGCGACAGCGCGAGCGCTGAGGTTCTACGAGGACAAGGGCCTGCTCAACCCGGCCCGCAAGGGTCAGACGCGCGTTTATGACTCCCGCGACCGCGCCCGCCTGAAGCTGATTCTGCGAGGGCGCCGCATCGGCTTCACCTTGCGGGAAATCCAGCAGATGCTGGACCTGTATGACCACAAGGATCACAACTCCCATCAGATGGCCGTGGCCCTGCGCCGCCATCGCGCCCAGATCGAGCAGCTGCGCCGCCAGCGCGACGATCTGGATGAGGCGATCTCCACCGCCGAAGAAGCTTGCCGGGTGATGGAGCAGAAGCTGGGCCAGTTCCGGCCCGACCTGCTGCCCGGCGCCGAGGAGTACGCCAGCCTGCTTGGCGAGCGGCTGAACCCTGAACCCATCGTCCACGCCTTCAAAGCGAGAGCTTGACCATGCCCTACAAGGCCCCTGTCCGCGACCTGACCTTCTTCCTCAACGAGGTCCTGGAGATCGACCGCTACACAAATCAGGCGGGCTTCTCGGACGTCTCGTCCGATCTGGTGGGCCAGATCCTCGAGGAAGGGGCGAAGTTCGCCGAGGAGGTCATCGCCCCGCTGAACCGCGTCGGCGACCAGGAAGGCTGCAAGTGGGATGACGGCAAGGTCACCGGCCCCACCGGCTGGAAGGAAGCCTATCTGCAGATGGTCGAGGCGGGCTGGCCGAGCCTGACCTGTGATCCCGAGTACGGCGGCCAGGGCATGCCGGCCATCGTCGGTATGGCGTTCGGGCAGTTCACCGCCGCCGCCTCCCCGGCCTTCTCCATGTACCCCGGACTGACGCACGGCTGTTACGAGGCGCTGCACGCCAACGGCAACCCCGAGCAGAAGGCGAAGTATCTGCCCAAGCTGGCCTCGGGCGAGTGGGGCGGCACCATGAACCTGACCGAGCCCCAGTGCGGTACCGATCTTGGTCTGATCCGGTCCAAGGCCGTGCCGAACGGAGACGGGAGCTACGCCATCACCGGCCAGAAGATCTGGATCAGCTCGGGCGAGCACGACTTCACCGACAACATCATCCACCTGGTGCTGGCCCGCATCGAGGGCGCGCCAGCGGGCATAAAGGGCATCAGCCTGTTCGTCGTGCCGAAGTTCATGGTCAACGACGACGGCTCCCTCGGCGAGCGAAACAGCCTCAAGTGCGTGGGCCTTGAGCACAAGATGGGCATCCACGGGAATGCCACCTGCGTCATGCAGTACGATGATGCCAGGGGCTGGCTGGTCGGTCAGGAGAACAAGGGCATGGCCGCCATGTTCGTGATGATGAACGAGGCCCGCCTCGGCACTGGCCTGCAGGGGCTGGCTATCGCCACCGCCGCCTACCAGGCCGCCGCCGAGTTCGCCAGGGACCGCCTGCAGGGCCGCAGCCTGACCGGACCGAAGAACGCCGACGGCCCCGCCGACCCGATCATCGTCCACCCGGACGTGCGCCGCATGCTGCTGGAGGCCAAGGCCATCGTCGAGGGCGGTCAGGCCTTCGTGCTCTGGACCGCGCTCCAGGCCGACCTGCAGCGCGCCGAGGACGAGGCGGTGGCGACCAAGGCCCGAGATTACATGGGGTTGATTACCCCGGTGCTGAAGGCATATCTGACCGACCGTGGTTTCCACGCCGCGTCGCTGGCGATGCAGGTGCATGGCGGGTCGGGCTACACCGAGCACTTCCCGGCCAGCCAGTACCTGCGCGACGCACGCATCACCATGATCTACGAGGGTGCCAACGGCATTCAGGCGCTGGACCTGGTCGGCCGCAAGCTGCCGGCCAACGGCGGCCGCGCCATCATGAGCTGGTTCGCCGACATCGACGCCTATGTCGCCGAGCACGGCGGCAACGAGGCGATCAGGCCGTTCATCGACGGCCTCGCCGAGTCCAGGAAGGCGCTGCAGGAGGGCACCATGTGGCTGATGCAGAACGGCATGCAGAACCCGGACAACGCCGGCGCGGCCTCGACCGACTATCTGCACATCTTCGGCCTGACCGCCCTCGCCTATGTCTGGGCCCAGATGGCCGTCGCGGCGCAGAAGCAGATCGACGCCGGCTCGACCGATCCGTTCTACGCCGGCAAGATCGCCACCGGTCGCTACTTCGTCGAGCGCATGCTGCCCGACGTCGGTGCCCACCTGAGGAAGCTGAAGACCGGCGCCGACGTGCTGATGAGCGTGCCGGCTGATGCCTTCTGAGGCGACAGGCCTGCGATTTGAGTCCCTGGATCATGATCGCGTCGCGGCGCTCGCTCGCGACCCGGCCTCGGCCTTGGAGTTGTGCTCGAACGCCGACCGGATCGCGGACCTTGTCAGCAGCGTAATGGCGTCCACCATCGCGCTCTACGAGCCAAGCGGATCCTATGCCCCGTGGATCTCCTACCTCGCCTGGGACGGCAACTCCGCCGTGGGCAGTTGCAGCTTCGTATCTCCGCCGAGAGACGGGGAGGTCGAGATCGCCTATTTCACCTTCCCCGGCGGGGAAGGTCGCGGCCACGCGACCGCCATGGCCGCGGCGCTAACCCTCATGGCCCTCGAGAATGGCGCCCGCCCCATCGCGCACACCCTGCCTGAAGAAAACGCCTCCACCCGCATCTTCGCAAACTGGGCTTCATTCGCTCGGGCGTCGCCCAGGATGACGAGGTTGGCGAGGTTTGGCGCTGGACCCTAGCCCCGGAAGCCCGATGAACGTCCTCAACGTCCCCGAACCCGACTTCATGCAGGACGAGGAGATCGTCCTCTTCTCCGACTCCGTCGCCAAATGGATCGACGAGCACGCCCCGCCCGAGGCCGTCCAGTCCTGGATCGCCAACTCCACCGTGCCGCGCGCGCTGTGGAACAAGGCCGGCGAGGCGGGCCTCTTGGGCCTGTCCATGCCCGAGGAAGACGGCGGCATGGGCGGCGACTATCGCCACGAGGTCGTGCTGATGCGCCAGCTGGGCTGGAAGGGCGCGGACCACTTCGGCATCTCGCTGCACAACGCCATCGTCGCCCCCTACATCTGGCACTATGGCACGCCGGAGCAGAAAGAGCGCTGGCTCCCGCGCCTGCTGACCGGCGAACTGGTCGGCGCGATCGCCATGACCGAGCCCGGCGCGGGAAGCGACCTGCAGGGCGTCAAGACCACCGCCATCAAGTCCGGCAACCAGTATGTGGTGAACGGCTCCAAGACCTTCATCACCAACGGCCAGCTGGCCAACTTCATCATCGTGGTGGCCAAGACCGACCCGGCCGAGGGCGCCAAGGGCACCAGCCTGATCGTGGTCGAGACCGACGGGGCCGAGGGCTTCGAGCGCGGGCGCAACCTCCACAAGATCGGCATGGAGGGCAACGACACCTCCGAGCTATTCTTCAACGACGTGAAGGTGCCCGGCGAGAACATCATCGGCGGCGCCGAGGGCCTGGGCTTCATCCAGCTGATGCAACAGCTGCCGCAGGAGCGCCTGAACATCGCCGTTCAGGGCGTGGCGGCGGCCGAGCGCGGCCTGGCGGAAACGGTGGAGTACGTGAAGGGCCGGAAGGCGTTCGGGAAACGCATCCTCGACTTCCAGAACACCCAGTTCAAGCTGGCCGAGGTCAAGACCAAGCTGACCGTCGCCCGCGTCTTCGTCGACCACTGCATCGGCCTGCACCTGAAGGGTCAGCTGGACGCCGTCACCGCCTCTATGGCCAAATACTGGGTCACCGACATTCAGGGCGAGACCATCGACGAGATGCTCCAGCTCCACGGCGGCTACGGCTACATGAACGAGTACCCGATCGCCCAGCTGTACAAGGACGCCCGAGTGCAGCGGATCTACGGCGGCACTAACGAGATCATGAAGGTGCTGATCGCGCGGACGCTCTAGCCCCCGCTCTGGACCCCCGCCGCGCCGGACGATAGGTCGGATCCATGATCCGCCTCCACGTCACCGCAGACCTGTCCGCCGGCGCGGCCGTGGCGCCGACGCCTGACCAGTCGCGCTACCTGACCCAGGTGATGCGGCTGGGCGCGGGGGACGCCCTGCGGCTTTTCAACGGGCGCGACGGCGAGTGGCGCGCGACCGTCGCCGAGGTGCTGAAGAAGGGCGTCGTGCTGCGCGCCGAGGTGCGGGTGCGCGACCAGATCGCGCCACCGGACGTGGAGCTGCTGCTCGCCACGGTGAAGAAGTCGGCGCTGGAGTTCGCGGTCGAGAAGGCCACGGAGCTGGGCGCCGCGCGGATCCGGCTGATCACCACCGCCCGGACCCAGCCGCAGCACCTGCGGCTGGACCGGCTGGACGCCATCGCCGAGGAAAGCGCCGAGCAGACCGGGCGACTGGACGTGCCGGCGGTGGACGATCCGGTCAAGCTGACTGCCCTGCTCGATCGCTGGGATCCGGCGCGACGGATCATGTTGTGCGACGAGACTGGCGGGCCGCCGGCGATCGCCGCCCTGACCGACGCGGGCCCAGGGCCCTGGGCCATCCTCATCGGCCCCGAGGGCGGCTTCGCCCCGGAGGAGCGGGACCGTCTGCGCGCGATGGACTGCGCCGTGCCCCTCTCGCTGGGGCCGCGAATCCTGCGCGCCGACACGGCCGCCGTGACGGCGCTCTCGCTCTGGCAGGCAACGCTGGGCGACTGGAAGCGCTGACGCCGTCCGTTACATGACGCCGCCTCTTGAGCGGGGCCCTGCCCTCTCCCATCTAGGCGCGATACGCGGGGAACACGCATGACCGACCAGCCGCCGCTCTCAACCGACGATCTCGTCGGCGTCATGGCGAGGGGCATCAAGCCGCGCGATCAGTGGCGGATCGGGGCCGAGCACGAAAAGTTCGGATTCAACCGGATGAGCCTGAAGAGACCGGCCTATGGCGGCCCGAACGGCATCCGCGCCATGCTGGACGGCCTGACCCGCTTCGGCTGGGCACCGGTCTACGAGGGTGAGCATGTCATCGCCCTCGAGCGGGCGAATGCCGAGGGCTACATGGCCTCCGTCAGCCTGGAGCCTGGCGGCCAGTTTGAGCTGTCCGGCGCACCGCTGAAGACCATCCATGACATCTGCAACGAGACCGGCCAGCACCTGATGGAGGTCAAGCAGGTCGCCGACCAGCTGGACCTCGGCTTCCTGGGCCTCGGCTTCGATCCGATGTGGACCCGCGAGGACATCCCGGTGATGCCCAAGGGCCGCTACGACATCATGCGCGCCTACATGCCCAAGGTCGGCTCGCTGGGCCTCGACATGATGCTGCGCACCTCCACAATCCAGGCCAACCTCGACTTCGAGTCCGAGGTCGACATGGTCGAGAAGTTCCGCGTCAGCCTGGCGCTGCAGCCGGTGGCCACGGCCCTGTTCGCCAACAGCCCCTTCACGGAGGGCCGGCCCAACGGCTTCGTGTCGGCGCGGGCCAACGTCTGGACGGACACCGACGCCGACCGCACGGGTATGCTCAACTTCGTGTTCGAGGACGGCTTCGGCTTCGAGCGCTACGCCGACTACGCGCTCGATGTGCCGATGTACTTCGTCAAACGCGACGGGCGCTATGTGGACGTGGCGGGGCGCTCCTTCCGGGACTTCCTCGACGGCCGCCTGCCGGAGCTGCCCGGCGACCGGCCGACGCTGAAGGACTGGGGCGACCATCTGACGACCCTGTTCCCCGAGGTGCGGCTCAAGTCCTATCTGGAGATGCGCGGCGCCGATGGCGGGCCGTGGAGCCGGATCTGCGCCCTGCCCGCCCTCTGGGCCGGCATCCTCTATGACGCCCCGTCGCAGGCGGCGGCCTGGGACCTGTGCAAGGGCTGGGCGGTTGAGGACCACGAGCGGCTGCGGCGCGACGTGACCCGCCTGGGCCTGCGCGCCGAGGTCGGCGGCCGGATGCTGCGGGACGTGGCCGTGGACATGGTGGCGATCGCCAAGCAGGGCCTGAAGAACCGGGCCGCCTTCTCCGGCGGCATGGTCGACGAGCGCGGTTATCTGGCCGAGCTGGAAGACATCGCCGACTCCGGCGTGACTCCGGCGGAGCGCCTGCTGGATCTCTATCACGGTGCCTGGGGCGGCGACCTCAGCCGGGTCTACCGCGACTTCGCCTACTGATCTTTTCCTCCGACGCGGCCTGCGGCATCCTCAGCCCGGGTGGAGGGAGATCATCATGAGCGACACGGAAGCGGGTCTGCGCGAGGAGGCCGAGCGGCGGGCCCAGGCGCGGATGGGCGTTCGCGTGCACGCCTTTGTCTATGTGCTGGTCAACGGCGGCCTGCTGGCGCTGGATTATCTGACGGACCGCCAGTTCGACTGGGCCTGGTGGCCGATGCTGGGCTGGGGCATCGGCCTCGTGGCCCATTTCGTCAGCGTCAGCTACGCCCTGTCCGGCGCCCACGACCGGGGCGGTGGCGCGCGAGCTGGAGTTACTGCGCCAGCGACAGCGCAAGGGTTGACAAGGTTTGCCATCGGGCGAACCCTCGCCCCATGGCGACCATGAACATCTCCCTGCCGGCCCAGCTGAAGGCCTGGGTCGAGTCCCGATCCGCTGACGGGCGCTACGCCAACGCCAGCGACTACGTCCGCGACCTGATCCGTCGTGACCAGGAGCGGGCGGAGAAGATCGCGCACATGCAGAGGCTGGTCGACGAGGCTTACGCCTCAGGCGTCAGCGACAAGAGCTTTGAGGAGATCATCGGCGAGGCCCGGGCCGAGGCCGACGCCCGGGCGGCCACGCAGGCCGCCTGACCGTGCGGGTCCGCTATAGCGGCGCGGCGCAGGCGGACCTGAAAGCAATCTATCTCTACGGCGAGAGCACCTTTGGTCGACGTGCGGCAGAGGCTTACGCCGCCGGCCTCCGCGGAGCTGTGCAACTCATTGCGGACTATCCGCTGGCGGCGCCTCTGCGGCCGGTTATCGAGCCGCCCGTGCGCGCCCGAGTGTTCCGTGCCCACATCATCCTCTACACCGTCGACGAGACTGGCGTGCTCATCCTGCGCTTCCGTCATGCGCAGGAGGACTGGCAGGAGCACATGCCAGAGGCTTCGGAGGACACTCCATGACCCACCCAATCCACATCGGCGTCGGCGGCTGGACCTATGAGCCCTGGCGCGGGGTGTTCTATCCCGAGGGCCTGACGCAGAAGCGCGAGCTGGAGTTCGCCAGCCGGCGTCTGACCTCGATCGAGATCAACGGTACCTACTATTCGACCTTCAAGCCCGACAGCTGGTTGAAGTGGCGGGACGAGACGCCTGACGGCTTCGTCTTCTCGGTCAAGGCCAGCCGTTACTGCACCAACCGCAAGGTGCTGTCGGACATGGGCGAGTCGATGGACCGCTTCCTCGGTCAGGGGCTGACGGCGCTTGGCGACCGGCTGGGGCCGATCAACTGGCAGTTCATGGCCACCAAGAAGTTCGACCCGGTCGACTTCGACGGTTTCCTGAAGTTGCTGCCGGCCGAGCGCGAGGGCGTGCGGCTGCGCCATGCGCTGGAGGTGCGCCACGGCTCGTTCGAGACCCCGCATTTCTACGAGTTGGCGGCGAGGTATGGCTGCGCCATCGTCTACGCCGAGGACGACGAGGCCCCGGAGTGGCCGCGCATCGACCAGCAGACCGCCGACTTCACTTACGCACGGCTGATGTCGAGCCGCGAGGACGAGTCGACCGGGATGAAGACCGACGAGCTCGACGCCGTCGCCGCCCGGACCCGCGGCTGGGCCGATCGCGGCGAGGTGTTCGCCTATTTCATCGCCGGGGCCAAGGTGCGCAATCCGGCAGCCGCCGAAGCGCTGATCGCGCGGCTGCGGTAGTTGTCAAAAGGCCGACAATACCCAGTCGGCCGCGTGGTTTTCCAGGATAGAGACCCGCCCATGCCCATCGCCACCCGCGCCTTCGCCGCCGTCGCCGCCGACAGGCCGCTGGAACCATACCGCTTCGAACGGCGCGACCCCGGCCCGGACGATGTGGCGATCGAGATCAGGTACTGCGGCGTCTGCCACTCCGATCTCCACATGGCGAAGAATGACCTCGGCAACGCTCGCTATCCGATCGTACCGGGGCACGAGATCGCGGGGGTGGTGACGGCGGTCGGGGCCAATGTCAGTCGCTTCAAGGTCGGGGACCGGGTCGGCGTCGGCTGCATGGTCGACAGCTGCCGCGCCTGCGAGCCCTGCCGCGCCGGCGAGGAGCAGTACTGCGTCCCCGGCATGACCCAGACCTATGGCTCCCGGGATCCGAAGGGCGGACCAGTGAACCAGCGGATCACCCAGGGTGGCTACTCGGACCGCATCACGGTCGACCAGAACTATGTCCTGCTCATCCCCGACGCCCTGCCGCTCGACGCCGCAGCGCCGCTGCTGTGCGCCGGCATCACTACCTTCTCGCCGCTGAAGCACTGGAAGGTCGGGCCGGGATCGAAGGTGGCCGTGGTCGGCCTCGGCGGCCTCGGCCACATGGCCGTCAAGCTGGCGGTGGCCATGGGCGCCGAGGTGACGGTGCTGTCGACCTCGGACCGCAAGCGCGCCGACGCCGAACGCATGGGGGCGAAGCACTTCCTGATCAATTCGGACGCCGCGGCCATGCAGGCGGCGGCGGAGAGGTTCAACCTGATCATCAACACGGTCTCGGCCACCCACGAGATCGCCAGCCACCTGCAGCTGCTGGCGCGCGACGGGACCATGGTCATGCTGGGCCTGACCACCGAGGGCCTGCCGGTCTTCGCCCTGCCGCTGCTGTGGCGTCGCCGCAGCGTCGCCGGCTCGCTGATCGGCGGCATCCGCGAGACCCAGGAGATGCTCGACTTCTGCGCCGAGCACGGCATCACCTGCGAGATCGAGACCATCGCCCCGGACCAGATCAACGACGCCTATGCGCGGCTGGAGAAGTCCGACGTGCGCTACCGCTTCGTCATCGACATGGCGCGCATGGCCGCCTTAGGTTGAGCTCACCTGTCATTGTCCCTTGGCAGAATGACAATGACGCTTGACAATTCGGCCAGCGGATCGTAAAGCCTCTTTGTCACAACGACCAGGGCGCTTGTCATGTCCACCAAACCGCCGGGCCTGCGGAGTTTCGCCGTGTTCTTCGGCGGCAGCCTGCTCCTCGGCTTGACTATCGGCCTCGCGGACGTGGTTCTGGACCAAGTCGGCAACCCAGTCTCCCGGCTCGGGATTCTCGCGGCCCTCGTTACAGCCTTCGCCGCAGCGGTGTGGCTGGGCCTGCGCTGGTGGTCGCGCCTCGATGAGGCCGCGCGCGAGGCTCACAAATGGGCCTGGTACTGGGGCGGCTCGTGCGGCGCAGCGCTGGGCTTCCTCGCTGTCGCCGCCGCCACTCGCCTTGGACAGATCGCCAGCTCTCCGATGCTGGCCAGCTGGACCCCGGCCGAGGCCTTCTACAACGGTGCCCTTGCGCTGATCGCGTGCCAGCTGGTCGGCCACGGCATCGCCTGGGCCGTCTGGTGGCTGCAGCGGCGGTGATCCCATGAACAATCGCCTCAAGGTCCTGCGCGCGGAGCTCAACTGGAGCCAGGCCGAGCTGGCCGAACGGCTGGGGGTATCCCGCCAGACCGTCAACGCCCTCGAGACCGGCCGTTACGACCCGTCCCTTCCCCTCGCCTTCAAGATCGCGCGCGTCTTCGAACAGCCGATCGAGTCGATCTTCTCGGAATAGGAGCGTTCCCATGGTAGCTGACGACGAACGTCCCGTACCCTTGGCCCGCCGCCTCATGGTCGGCACCCTCCTCACCATCGCCGGTGCCGTCATCGGTGCCGCCGCGGTCCAGTTCACCTTCCTCGGCGACACCAACCTGCCCGACACGGTGGCCGGGCTGGTGGCGATCGCTCTGCTCGCCATGACCGTGGGCAGCGTTTTCGTCATGGCGCGCCGCCCGGCCTCCGTACCAAGAGGCTGCGGCGTCCTGCAGATCATCGTCACCGCCCTCGCGGGCGTCATGCTGCTCGCGCCGATCACGCCGCTCGGCCTGGCCCCGGACGTGACGTTCTTCGGCATCGCCGCCCTGCTCGCGATCCAGACCTTCGCCAACCTCCTGCTCTGGCGCCGCGCCGATGAGCTGCTCCGGCGGATCACCGTGGAGGCCGGTGCCCTGACCTTCTGGCTCAGCCAGGGCGTCCTGTTCCTCTACGCCGCCGCCGAGCGGCTAGGCCTCACACCCGAGGTCAACGCCTGGAGCCTGATCGGCGTGATGATGGCTCTCTACATCCTCGCCTCGGGCATTGTCGCAGCCCAACGCGGCCTATCCTGACCCCTGCCTTCACCCTTCCGGAAAGGAGTTCCCATATGTCCCTGACCCAACTGCTCAAGACCGCCGCCCGCAGCGCCGTTGGCGTCGCCGCCGGCCTCGCCCTGACCTTCGTCGCCGTCGACAGCGCCTTCGCCCAGGCCCCCGCCGCCCCGACCATCACCCCGGCCACCGGCCAGGGCCCGGCGCTGTGGCTGATCGAGGATGCAGACTCGCGCATCTGGCTGTTCGGCACCGTCCATGTGCTGCGCCCCAACACCCCCTGGGGCACCGCCAAGGTCGAGGCCGCCCTGGCCGAGGCTGACACCCTCATCCTCGAGATCAAGGACCCGAACGACCAGGCCGCCGTCGCGCCGCTGATCCAGCAGTTCGGCGTTTCTCCGGACCGGCCGCTATCCAGCCTGCTAACGCCCGAGGAACTGGCTGAGTTGAACGCCGCCGCGAGCGCGCTGGGTGCCAATGCCGCCGCCCTCGATCCGCTGCGGCCGTGGCTCGCCGGCCTGACAATTGCGGTCGCGCCAATAATCGCGGCGGGTTTCGACCCGACGTCGGGCGTCGACACCGTGCTGCGCGCCCAGGCGCTTGCCGCCGGCAAGCCGGTCGGTGAGCTGGAAGGCGCAGAGGCCCAGGTCCGCATGCTGGCGAGCATGTCCGAGGAGACCCAGCTGGCCTTCCTGCGCTCGGCCCTGCGCGACTACGAGCGGGCGAGCACCATTCTGGACGAGCTGGTCCAAGCCTGGGCCACCGGTGATGTGGAAGCGATCGACAGGATCGGCGTTGAAGAGATGCGCAACCAGTCACAGGAGCTGTATGATCTGATCTTGGCCAATCGCAACCGCGACTGGGCCGACCAGATCCAGACGATGCTGGCCGCATCGGGCGACACCTTCATCGCCGTTGGCGCGGCCCACCTCGCCGGGGATGACAGCGTGCAGGAGATCCTGGAGGACCGCGGCGTCCGCGCTGCCCGCGTCCAGTAAACCGGCCTGGCCTGAAACGTCGAAGGGCCCGACCTGCCGGTCGGGTCCTTTTCGCGTCAAACGACCTCGTGCAGCAGCGCCTGGCGGTAGCCGTCGACCCACAGGTTCCGGAACCGGCGGCTACGCTCCGCGTGATAGATGTGCGCCAGCTCGGCATAGGAACGGTCGAAGTCTTCGTTGACGAAGACGTAGTCGAACTCGTCCGCGTGCTCGATCTCGCCCTTGGCGTTGTCGATGCGCTGCTCGATCACCTCGGCAGTGTCCTGAGAGCGGGTGATCAGGCGGCGCTTCAACTCGGCCAGGCTGGGCGGCAGGATGAACACCCGCACGGCGTCTTCCGGGCATTTGCGGGCGACCTCCCTGGCCCCCTGCCAGTCGATATCGAACAGCACATCGCGGCCCTCGGCGAGGGCCCGCTCGATCGGCGCGCGCGGCGAGCCGTAGAGATTGCCGTGCACATCGGCCCACTCAAGGAAGGCATCCTCGCCGATCAGTCGTTGGAACAGGGCGCGGTCGACGAAATGATAGTCGCGACCGTCCACCTCGCCGGGGCGGATGCCGCGGGTGGTCATGGAGATCGACAACTCCAGCCCACCATGGTCCGCCATCAGCCGCCGGCACAGGGACGTCTTCCCCGCTCCCGAGGGGCTGGCGACAATCAGGAGGACGCCCCGGCGGGGCCTGCGTTCGTTGGACATGAAGACGCGGACTCGCGGGTCGGAGGAACAGGGATCAGGGCTGGGCGGGGCGTAGCGCGGCACCGCCCTCGGGCTCAAGCGTAATGACGGCCTCACCGGCCGGGAGGGCAGCGCCCTCCGCAGTCCCGGCCTCGCCCGGCGGCGCGGCCTCTCCGCGCTCGAGGGCCCGCCAGCGGGCCACATTGCGAAGGTGCTCGTCATAGGTTCGGGCGAAGGCGTGGCCCCCGCTGCCGTCCGCAACGAAGAAGAGCTCGTCCGTGACCGGGGGGTTCAGCACCGCGCGAAGCGCATCCCGCCCGGGGTTGGCGATCGGGGTCGGCGGCAGGCCGTCGATGACATAGGTGTTCCAGGGCGTTGGCGCGCGCAGCTCGGACAGGCGAATGCCGCGGCCCAGCGGACGGCCCTGGGTGATGCCGTAGACGATGGTCGGGTCGCTTTCGAGCCGCATGCTTTGACGCAGCCGGTTGGTGAAGACGGCAGCCACGCGGGGCCGTTCAGCGGCGAGCCCGGTCTCCTTCTCGACGATCGAGGCGAGGATCACCGCCTCCTCCGGCGTGCGGACCGGCAGATTACCGGCGCGCTGGGTCCACAGGCGGGCGAGGTTCTCGTCGGCCGCCAGCTGCATGCGTCGGATCACCGACTGGCGGGTTTCGCCGCGGCTGATCTCGTAGGTCTCGGGCCACAGGGAGCCCTCGGCCGGGACCGCCGGCACCTCGCCGCTCAGCAGCTCCTCGGCCATCAGGATGTCGATAGCCTGGGCCGAGGACCAACCCTCGGGCAGGGTGACGAAATGACGGACGACGCGGCCCTCGGTCAGGGTACGGATGACCGTCGACAGCGAGGCGCGCGAGGGGATCTCATACTCCCCGGCCCGCAGCCGGCGGTCGGCGCCCGTCAGGCTGACGGCCGCCTTGAACATGTCGGTCGAGCGGATCACGCCGGCACGACGCAGCGAGGCACCGATGGCGTCGACATTGGAGCCGGACGCCAGGGTGACGATCGTTGTCTCGCCCTGGCGAGCACCCGGGCCGGGACCATAGTAGACGCTCCAGGCCCAGATCAGGCCGGCGATCAGAAACAGGCTGACGGTCGCGGAAGCCGCCAGCAGCCCGGCGAACAGCCCGGGACGGCGCTGGGCCGCCTGCTGCGCCCGTCCCCTCCAGGACGCCACCTCAGCCCACCTTCCGGAAGATCACGGCGGCATTGGTGCCGCCGAAGCCGAAGCTGTTGGACATGGCCACGTCGATCTTGCGCGGCCGCGCCGTGTGCGGGATCAGGTCCATCGGCGTCTCGTGCTCTGGATCGTCCAGGTTGATCGTGGGCGGCGCGATCTGGTCGCGGATCGCGAGGATTGAGAAGATACACTCTATGGCCCCGGCGGCCCCCAGCAGGTGGCCCGTCATCGATTTGGTCGAGGACATGGACAGGTTGGCGGCATGGTCGCCCGCGAGACGCTCCACCGCCTTCGCCTCGATCCAGTCGGCCATGGTCGAGGTGCCATGGGCGTTGACGTAGTCCAGGTCCGACGGCTGCAGGCCGGCGCGCTTCAGGGCCGCCACCATGGCGCGGTAGCCGCCCTCCCCGTCCTCGGACGGCGCGGTGATGTGCCAGGCGTCGCCCGAGAGGCCGTAGCCCGCCACCTCGGCGTAGATGGTCGCGCCGCGGGCCACGGCGTGCTCGTACGCCTCCAGCACCACCACCCCGGCACCCTCGCCCATGACGAAACCGTCGTGGCGGCGATCATACGGCCGGCTGGCCTGCTCCGGCGTGTCGTTGAAGCTGGTGCACAAGGCCCGGCAGGCGAGGAAACCCGCGATGCCGATCGGCACGATGGAGCTCTCGGCCCCGCCCGCCACCATGACGTCGGCGTCGCCCAGCGCGATCAGCCGGGCCGCGTCGCCGATGGCGTGGGCCCCGGTGGCGCAGGCGGTGACGACCGAGTGGTTCGGGCCCTTCAGGCCATGCCGGATCGATATCTGACCCGAGGCCAGGTTGATCAGGGCCGACGGGATGAAGAACGGGCTGACGCGGCGGACGCCCTGTTCCTTCAGGACGATGGCCGTGTCGGCGATGGGGCCGAGCCCGCCGATGCCGGAGCCGACCATGACCCCGGTGCGCTCCTTGTCTTCGTCGCTCTCGGGCTTCCAGCCGGCGTCGGCTAGGGCCTCGTCGGCGGCGGCGATGGCGAACAGGATGAAGTCGTCGACCCGCTTGCGCTCCTTGGCCGACATGATCTGGTCGGGATCGAAGACGCCAGCCACGCCGGGAGCCCCGCCGCCGCGGCCATCCACGCTCGGGACCTCGCCGGCGATGGTGCAGCCATAGCCCTCGGTGTCGAACAGGGTGATCGACCGGATGCCCGAGCGACCCTCCAGGATCCCCTTCCAGCTGTGCTCAACCCCGTGGCCGAGCGGCGTGATCAGCCCGAGGCCCGTGACGACGACGCGGCGCATGCCCCGCTCCTTCGAATCTTCAGCTTGGTCAGCCCTGAATCATTAATGGCCGCCCGCGTCGCCCGCTAGGGCGCGCCGGGCGGCCACGAATGCCGTGCGAAAAGGACGGGCCTCAGCCCGCGGTCTTCTCGTTGATGAACTTCACCGCATCACCGACGGTCTGGATGTGCTCCGCGGCGTCGTCCGGGATCTCGATGTCGAACTCTTCCTCAAAGGCCATCACCAGCTCGACGTTGTCGAGCGAGTCGGCACCGAGGTCGTCGATGAAGCTGGCCTTCTCGGTCACCTTGTCCGGATCGGCGTCCAGGTGTTCGATGACGATCTTGCGGACGCGTTCAAGCGTGTCGGACATGTCTCTGCCTTCAGTTTGCGCCCGGGAGCGCTTCGTTGGTCTTGTGCCTGCCGTCTCACGTCGGAACGATGGAGGCAAGCCCCCGGAGCCTCCGCGCCGGGACGCCTGCGGGCTTTACCACAGGCAAAGCGGCGGGAAATAGTCTGTTGCAGGGTGTGATCGGGGCAGGACCAGCCCTCTCCTCCCCCTCCCCACGATGTGGGGAGGAAAGCCCCCGGCATCACAGCATCGCCATGCCGCCGTTGACGTGCAGGGTCTGGCCGGTGACGTAGGCAGCCTCCTCCGAGGCCAGGTAGACCGCCGCGGCGGCGATCTCGTCTCCCGTCCCCAGACGCCCCAACGGGATGCGGCCGAGGATGGCGTCGCGCTGCTGCTCGTTCAGCACGTCGGTCATGGGCGAGGCGATAAAGCCCGGGGCGATGCAGTTCACGGTGATGCCCCGCGAGCCCACCTCCTGCGCCAGCGACTTCGAGAAGCCGATCATGCCGGCCTTGGAGGCGGCGTAGTTGGTCTGCCCCGGATTGCCGGTGACGCCGACCACCGAGGTGATGCCTATGATGCGGCCCGAACGGCGCTTCATCATGCCCTTCACCGCAGCGCGCGACAGGCGGAAGTAGCTTTCGAGATTGACCTTGAGCACCTGCTCGAAATCCTCGTCCTTCATGCGCAGGATCAGGCCGTCGCGGGTGATGCCGGCGTTGGCTACCAGCACGTCCAGCGGGGCCCCCGCGGCCGCCTCGGCCGCGCCGACCAGGCCGTCGACCGATTCGGGGTCCGACAGGTTGGCCGGCGCGGTGACGGCGCGCTCGCCAAGGTCAGCGGCCAGCCCGGCCAGCACGGATTCGCGGGTGCCCGACAGCACCACCGTGGCGCCCTGGGCATGCAAGGCGCGGGCGATCGCCCCGCCGATGCCGCCGGTGGCGCCGGTCACCAGCGCGGTCTTGCCGGAAAGATTGAACATGGGGAGGCCTCCTCTCAGCGGAGGCCGTTCATAGGCCGGGCGCGTGCCGACGTCATCCCCGCGTGACACGGGGATGACGCCGGCCAGTGATCAGGCCGTCGCGTCGGCGTCGGCCGCTTCCGCGGCCGCGGCACCGGCGTCGGCGGTGATGTCGAAGGCGATCTTGCCGTCCTTCAGCACGACCTTGACGTGCCCGCCCTTGGTCAGGCGGCCGAACAGGATGTCGTCCGCCAGCGGCTTCTTGATGTGTTCCTGAATGACCCGGGCAAGCGGCCTGGCACCATAGAGCTCGTCAAAGCCGTTCTTGGCCAGCCAGTCGGTGGCCTCGTCGGTCAGCTGGATGGTGATGTTGCGGTCCGCAAGCTGGGCTTCCAGCTGCAGGATGAACTTGGTCACCACCGACTTGATCGTCTCGGCGTCGAGGGCCTTGAAGGCGACAATGGCGTCGAGACGGTTGCGGAACTCCGGGGCGAACAGGCGCTGGATGGCCTTTTCGTCCTCGCCCTCGACCTTGCCGCGGCCGAAGCCGATGGCGGCCCGGGCATTGTCGGCGGCCCCTGCATTGGTGGTCATGATCAGGACCACGTTGCGGAAGTCGACCTTCTTGCCGACGGCGTCGGTCAGCATGCCGTTGTCCATCACCTGCAGCAGGATGTTGTAGACGTCCGGGTGGGCCTTCTCGATCTCGTCGAGCAGCACGACGGCATGCGGATGCTGATCGACGGCGTCGGTCAGCAGGCCTCCCTGGTCATGGCCGACATAGCCAGGAGGGGCACCGATCAGGCGGCTGACGGTGTGCCGCTCCATGTACTCGGACATGTCGAAGCGCAGCATCTCGATGCCGAGAGTCGAGGCCAGCTGCTTGGCAACCTCGGTCTTGCCGACGCCGGTCGGGCCCGAGAACAGGAAGCAACCGATCGGCTTCTGCGGATCCCGCAGGCCGGCGCGGGCCAGCTTCATGGCGGAGGTGACCTGCTCGATCGCCTGCCCCTGGCCGAAGACGACCCGGTTCAGGTCCGAGTTCAGCTCGCGCAGGGCCTCGGTGTCGGACTTGGACACCGACTTCGGCGGGATGCGGGCCATCTTGGCGATGACGGCCTCGACCTCCTTCTGGCCGATCACCTTCTTGCGCCGCGACTCGGGCAGCAGCTTCTGGCTGGCCCCGGCCTCGTCGATCACGTCGATCGCCTTGTCCGGCAGTTTGCGGTCCGACATGTAGCGCGCCGACAGCTCGACCGCTGTGCGCACCGCCGAGTCGGTGTAGCGGACCTTGTGATGGTCCTCATAGTAGCTCTTCAGGCCGCGCAGGATCTTCACCGAGTCCTCGACCGTCGGCTCGTTGACGTCGATCTTCTGGAAGCGGCGGACCAGGGCGCGGTCCTTCTCGAAGTGCTGGCGATACTCCTTGTAGGTCGTAGAGCCCATGCAGCGCAGGTTGCCCGATGCGAGCGCCGGCTTGAGAAGATTCGAGGCATCCATGGCCCCGCCGGAGGTCGCCCCGGCCCCGATCACCGTGTGAATCTCGTCGATGAACAGGATCGCGTTGTCGTGGTTCTCGAGTTCCTTGACGACCTGCTTGAGGCGCTCCTCAAAGTCGCCGCGGTAGCGGGTGCCGGCCAGCAGGGCACCCATATCGAGGCTGTAGATGGTGGCGTCCTTGAGGACGTCCGGCACTTCGCCATTGACGATCTTGCGCGCCAGCCCCTCAGCGATGGCGGTCTTGCCGACCCCGGGATCGCCGACCAGCAGCGGGTTGTTCTTGGTACGGCGGCACAGGATCTGGATCGAGCGCTCGACCTCGGCCTGGCGGCCGATCAGCGGATCGACCTTGCCCTGGCGCGACTTCTCGTTGAGGTCGACGCAATAGGCCTCCAGCGCCTCGCCGCCGGACTTGACGGCCTGGGCGTCCTCGGCGTCCTCGCGCGAGCCGCCGGCGGCGCGGGCCGGTCGGGTTTCCGCCGCCCCCGGCTTCTTGGCGATGCCGTGGGCGATGTAGTTGACCGCGTCGTACCGCGTCATGTCCTGCTCCTGCAGGAAATAGGCGGCGTGGCTCTCGCGCTCGCTGAAGATGGCGACCAGCACATTGGCACCGGTGACCTCCTCACGCCCCGAGGACTGGACGTGGATGACGGCGCGCTGGATCACGCGCTGAAAGCCCGCAGTGGGCTTGGCGTCGTCCCCGTCGGAGGTGGCCAGCGCCGACAGGTCGGTGTCGACATAGAGCGTGAGGGCCCCGCGGAGCGCCGCGAGGTCGACGTTGCAGGCCTGCATGACGCCGGCGGCGTCCGGATCATCGATCAGCGCCAGCAGCAGGTGCTCGAGGGTCGCATACTCATGCCGACGCGCATTGGCGTAGGCGACTGCGCGATGCAGGGTCTCTTCGAGGGGGCGCGAGAAGGAGGGCAAGGGAACTCAGTCCTTTTCCATCGTGCATTGCAGGGGATGCTGGTGACGGCGGGCGGTCTCCACGACCTGGGCGACCTTGGTTTCGGCCACCTCGTAGGTATAGACCCCGCAAACTCCGACACCATGCTGATGCACATGCAGCATGATGCGGGTCGCGTCCTCGCGGCTTTTCTGGAAGAACCGCTCCAGCACATAGACGACGAATTCCATCGGCGTGTAGTCGTCGTTCAGGATGAGCACCCGATAAAGCGAAGGCTTCTGCAGCTTCGGTCGCGTTTCGGTGACCGTTGCGGTGCCGCCGCCGGGCTGATCACCTAGTCTCCTGTTGGGCATTCGTCGTCCGGTTATCAGGGCATTCGGAAACTGAGATAGGGAATGATGGCCGGTTTTGAAGCGGCGTCCAGTCACAGGTTCCGGCGTCGTGGTCGCGGCTGCATGACATCGCCCGACCGTGGTATCCGCGCCGCATGAGCAGCGCCCCCCTCCCCGACGCCGGCCGCAACTGGGTCGACGCCCATGCGCCAGAAGGGCTCAAGCCCTGGCTCAAGCTGGGCCGCTTCGACCGGCCGGTCGGCATATGGCTGCTGCTCCTGCCGGGCTGGCAGGGGATAGCGCTGGCGCTCGCAGCGGAAGGGCGCGCGCCGGGCCTTTACGCTCTCTGGCTGCTGTTCGGATTCGCCCTGGGTGCCTGCCTGATGCGGGCCGCAGGGTGCGCCTACAACGACATCGTCGACCGCGACATTGATGCGAAGGTGGCGCGCACCGCCGCGCGGCCGATACCGGCGGGGCGCATCAGCGTGCGCCAGGCCTGGGGCTTCGTCATCGGCTGCTGCCTCGCCGCCTTCGTGATCCTGCTGACCCTGCCGCCGCTGGCCATCGGCCTGGGCTTCGCCTCGCTCGGGCTGGTGGCCGCCTACCCCTTCATGAAGCGCATCACCTGGTGGCCCCAGGCCTGGCTGGGCCTGACCTTCAACTGGGGGGCGCTGATGGGCTTCTCCGCGGCCGGCGGCGCACCTGATCTCTGGCCGGCGGCCCTGCTGCTCTATGCCGCCGGCGTGTTCTGGACCCTCGGCTACGACACCATCTACGCCCTGCAGGACCTCGAGGACGACGCCCTTGCGGGGGTAAAGTCCTCCGCCGGCCGGCTGGGAGCCGATGTGCGCCGCGGTGTCGGCCTGTTCTATGGCGTCGCCGTCGCCGCTCTCGCCGCGGCCGTCGTCGTGGCCGGGCTGAGCCCGCTCGCCTGGGTCGGCGTGGCCGCCGTGGCCGTGCACCTGGGCTGGCAGACGCTGAGCCTGCGACCTGACGACCCGGGCCGCGCCCTCGCCCTGTTCCGCGCGAATCGCGAGGCCGGGATTTTGTCGCTGATCAGCCTTATGCTGGGCGCTGTGTACCTTTCCTGAGTTTCGGAGCCGCCGATGACCTCCGCCCCCGTCCGTCGCCCCGCCAGGTCGCTGCGCGCCGTCCTGCTGCTGACGCTCGGCGTGGCCGCCCTCGCCGGCTGCCAGCGCCGGGAAGCAGAGCCGGAGACCCCCGCCGAGACCCCTGTCGCCGGTGCCACCGTGACGCCCGCGGACGCCGCGGCACCACTCAACTTCGATTCGCGCACCCCCTACGCCGAGGTGGCGCTGCGCCTGCCCGAGGCCGTGGCGCGCCAGCCGGACCTGCACGCCCGCCTCTACGCTGCCGACGTGCGCGACCTGCGTCAGTTCGCCGAGGGTGCCCAGGCCGACCTGAGCGAATTCGGCGGCGGCGGCATGCGCGGCTACAGCCGCACCATCAGCTGGAGCTCCGGGGCCGAGACCGGCAAGCTGTTGTCGCTCGGCCGCGAGGTGACAGAGTACACTGGCGGGGCGCACGACAGTCTCGCCTATTCCGCCGTGCTCTGGGACAAGGCGCTCAAACGGGTTGTCGATCCGGCAGACCTGTTCCGGCCCGGGGCCGACCTGACCGTGCTGGATCGGAACCTGTGCGAGGCGATCAACCTCGCCAGGAAGGCGCGTGACGCCAGCATTTCCCCGGTCTCACTGGGCGCGAGCGACGACTTCGGATGCCCCCGGGCGGGGGAGACGCCGTTCATGCTGGCCGCCTCGGACCGGCCGGGCAAGGCCGGCGGCCTGACCTTCCTGATCGCCCCCTACACGGTCGGCCCCTGGGCCGAGGGCAGCTATCAGGTACAGGTGCCGCAGGCGGCGTTCCGCGAGCTGCTGGCCCCGGCCTATGTCGACGAGTTCGCCGGCGCGCCCGTCAAGGCGGCCGGCGAAGGGCGTTGAGGCAAGGCTGACCCACTGTCAGTCGGCCAGGAAGGCGTCGACCGCCTCGGCAAAACGCGCCGGCTGGTCGGACATGATGAAGTGGCGGCTGCCGTCGATGCGGACCAGCTTGACGTTCGGCAAGGCGGCATACTCGCGGGCCCACAGGGCGTCGGCCATGGCGGCGGGAGCCCCGCCATCTGCGTCGGCGGCGTAGAGGGCGGTGACCGGCGTGGTCATGGCGGCCAGCTGCGGCCGGGCGTCGTGGGTCATGACATCGCGGATCGCAGCGGCGAGGGCCTGACGGTCGCCAGCCATCGCCCACTCGACCATGGCCGTGCGGACGATCGGATCCCGGGCGAGGCCGATGGCGGTCTGGCTCTGGCCGGCGCGGAAGGCGGCCTCGGGCGTGGAGAGAATGCCGGCGGCGGCCTGTTCGGCGAACGGACGGGCGCTGTCCGCCGTCATGGCCGGGCCGAAGAGGGCCGGGAAGAACGGCAGGCTATCGACACTGAGCAGACGCCCGATGCTGTCGGGATGGGTCTGGGCCAGGCGAAGACCGATGAGCGCCCCCATGGAGTGGCCGATCACCGAGGGGCGGGTCAGGCCGCGCTCACGGATATAGGCGTCCAGCGCCTCGACGACCGGCGCCACGAACGGGCCGTCGGTGCCGTGGCTCCAGGGCTCGCCGGCGAAGCCCGCCAGCTGCACCATGTGCACCCGGTGCGTGGCGCTCAGGCGGGTCGCCTCGGCCCGCCAGACCTCCCGGGAGGAGGCGTAGCCCGGGATCAGGATGACATCCGGCCCGGCGCCCAGCACCTCCACAGACAGGCGGTCGGAGCGGTAGTCGACGGTCTGCATGACGGCGGCCGCAGTCGTCGGGGCGGCGAAGGCGTCGATGGCCACGGCCAGCGACGGCAGGCAGGCGGCGAGGCCGATCAGGGCGTTGCGCCAGCGGGCGGCGGAACGAACGGCGGGCGTGGACAGGGCGCGCGAGGTCGCACGCGCCCGGACTTGGGCGTTGAACATGACAGTCTCCCTGGAAATCGGTTGGGGGGTTGGACGCCTGCCTCAGGCGGGCGGAAGGGCATGGGGGTTCTCGAAGATCTCCTCCACCGGACGCCCGAACAGGGCGGCGATGCGGTAGGCGAGATCCAGCGAGGGGTCGTGGCGTTCGGTCTCCAGGGCGATGACCGCCTGACGCGAGACGCCCAGCCGCTCGCCCAGCTCGGCCTGGGTCCAGTTGCGCTCGACCCGCAGCAGCTTCAGCCGGTTCTTCATCGCGTGTTCCGGATGAACGGGCTGACCAGACCGAACAGGCCCCAGAACAGCGGGTAGATCAGCCAGCCGGGGGCATGGGGGGCATCGCCGTAGCTCTCCATGAAGCCCCAAGCCGAGAACAGCGCCATGGTGAGGCCCGCGGCGGCGACGAAGCGCTTGGTGTTGAGGATGCGCACGAACTCGTCGCTTTCGGCGATCAGCCGCATGGTGGCCCACATCTGGCCCGCGACCAGGGCGGCCACGACGAGGCCGAGCAGCCAGCCCGCAGGCTTGCCGATGATCTCGTCGAAGGCGCCGAAGATGGCGGCGACATTGACCGCGACATAGCCGGACATGAACAGCCAGGTGCGGATCACATAGCGTTTGTGGGCGGGGTCCATGGCGCGCATGCTCATCTGAGGCTCCAGTGCTGATGTCAGGTGAACATGACTCGGTGAAGTAGTTATGTCAACATGACTTTATGTATGGTTATCATGACATCCGCCGCCGGTTGATCCGTCCGTGGACAGGCGTATCCTCGCGCGATGCCCGCCGCTCCGCGCGTCTCGCCCGCCGCCGTGTTCACCCCCGAGGAGTGGGTGCCGTTCCAGCGCCGGTCGCCCTTCGCGGGCCTGCTGCTGGTGGCGCACTGCTGGGGCGTGATCGGTCTGGCCATGGCGGCCGCCGTCATGTGGCCGGTGCTGATCCCGTTGGCGGTGATGATCATCGGCACGCGGCAGCTGGGGCTCGCCATCCTGATGCACGAGGCGGCGCATGGCGCGCTGTCGCAAAGCCTGAAGCTCAACGATGCCGTCGGCCACTGGCTGTGCGCCGTGCCGGTTGGCGCGTCGCTGACCGCCTACCGCCCCTACCACCTCGCCCATCACCGGTTCGCCCAGCAGTCGGAGGATCCGGACAAGGGGCTCTCCGACCCCTTCCCCGTCAGTCCCGCCTCCCTGCGCCGCAAGGTGATCCGCGACCTGACCGGCCAGACCTTCTTCAAGCAGCGCATCCTGCTGCCGCTTGCGATCCTGCGCAGAGCCAGAGTTGAGGGCGCGAACCACGCCTATGACGCGGCGGTGGTCAGCCGGTCGATCATCGCCTTTCTCGCGGTCAACGCGGCCCTGGCCACGGGGCTCGCGCTCGTCGGGGCGGGGTGGGCGTTCTGGGTCCTTTGGCTGCTGCCGATGGCGACCTGGTTCCCGTTCGTCACCCGCATCCGCAACATCGCCGAGCACGCCTGCGTCGAGGGCTCGGCGGACGACGCCTTCCGCGCTGCCCGCACCACGCGGGCATCGTGGTGGGAGCGCGCCTTCATCGCCCCAAGTCACCGCGAAGCGTAGGAGCTTCGCATGCGTCCACCCTCCTCCCTCGGCTCAGGCCGCGCCGTGCCGTCCGGCCGCCTCAACCGGATGCTGCGCTTCGGCGGGCTGGCGGCAGGGGTCGCCGGCGCCGCGCTCGGCGAGGGCGCGCGGCAGATGGCCGGCGGCAAGCGCTCCTCCCTCTCCGACGTGCTGCTGACCCCGGCCACCGCCCTGCGCGTCACCGACGAGCTGGCGCGGCTGCGGGGCGCGGCGATGAAGATGGGCCAGCTGCTGTCGATGGACGCCGGCGAGATGCTGCCGCCGGAGCTGGCGCAGATTCTCGCCCGGCTGCGCGCCGAGGCCCGGCCCATGCCGCCGGCCCAGCTGGAGGCGGCGCTGAACCGCCGCTGGGGCCGCGACTGGCGTGACCGGCTGGCCCGCTTCGACATCGAGCCCATGGCCGCCGCCTCGATCGGCCAGGTACACCGGGCCGCCACCCACGAGGGCGAGACCCTGGCCGTCAAGATCCAGTACCCGGGCGTGGCGCGCAGCATCGACGCCGACCTCGACAACGTCACAGCCCTGCTCAACCTGTCGGGCGTGCTCCCCAAAGGCCTGGAGATCGCCCCCCTGCTGGCCGAGGCCAAGCGCCAGCTGCACGAAGAGGCGGACTATGAACGCGAGGCCGCCCAGATGAGCGCCTTCGCCGACCTGCTGGCCGACGATCCGCGCTTCGTTACGCCCCGGCCGTACGCGCCGCTGCTGCGGCCGGACGTCCTGCCGATGACCTGGCTGGAGGGTCGACCGATCGAGCAGCTGATCGCTGCGCCCCAGGCGGCTCGAGATGCGGTCATCTCGACTCTTCTGGAGTTGACCCTGCGCGAGCTGTTCGTCTTCGGGCGGATGCAGACCGATCCCAACTTCGCCAACTATCTGGCCCTGCCCGGCGGGCGCATCGGCCTGCTCGACTTCGGGGCGGCGCGCGAGATCGGCGCGGACACGACCGAAGCCTACCGCGGCCTTCTGCGCGCCGGACTGTCGGGCGACCGGACCGCCGCGATCGCGGCAGCCCGAGCCGTGGGATTCTTCGACGAGCGCCTGATCGCGCGGCAGGGGACGGCGGTGGACGAGATCTTCGACCTGGTGCTCGAGCCCCTGTCGCAGTCGGGACCATTCGACTTTGCCGACCCGGAGGTGGTCCGGCGGTTGCGCGAGCGCAGCATGGCCTTTGCCGAGGACCGGGACGTGTGGAAGGCTCCGCCGCCGGATGTGCTGTTCGTGCAGCGCAAGCTGGGCGGGATGTATCTGCTGGCGGCGCGGCTGGGGGCGCGGGTCGATGTGCGCGGCCTGATGGCGCGCCACGCTTGACGCCTGCCCGGTGCCGGCCGCAGTCGGCGGTCATGACCATCGCCGATCCGCGCGCCTTCATTCTCGCCAATACCCGCCTGACGCCGACGCCCCACGCGCCGGAGATAGCCCTGTGGGTGGCGGACGAGGTGACGCCCCTGTGGCGGCTAACCGAGGAGGAGCTGGGCGAGATGGGCCTGCCGCCACCCTTCTGGGCCTTCGCCTGGGCCGGCGGCCAGGGGCTGGCGCGCTGGCTGCTGGACCACCCGGAGGAGTCGGCAGGCCGCGCGGTGGTCGACTTCGCCGCCGGCTCGGGCCTCGTGGGCATCGCGGCGACAAAGGCCGGCGCGCGGCAGGTGCTGGCGGCCGACATCGACCCCTTCTGCGGCGCGGCCGTGGCGCTCAATGCCGAAGCCAACGGGGTCGAGATCGCCTTCACCGCGGACGACCTGCTGGAGGCCCCGCCCCCGCCGGTCGAGCTGATCGTGGCCGGCGATGTCTTCTACGAACAGCCCATGGCCGACCGGGTGCTGGCCTGGCTGCAACAGGCCCGCGCGGCCGGAACCCGCGTGCTGGTCGGCGACCCGGGCCGGGCCTATGTCCCGAAGGCCGGGCTGACCCTGCTGGCGGAGTACGAGGTGCCGACCACCCGCGAGCTGGAGGACCTGGCCGTCAAGCGCACCCGCGTCTGGGCTCTGGACTGACCGCGGAGAGAGCGCCGCCTTACTCCTCCCCCGCATGCGGGGGAGGGGGACCGCGAAGCGGTGGAGGGGGCGAGGGACGAAGCGCAGCGCTTGCGGTCGCCCCCTCCACCACGCTGCGCGTGGTCCCCCTCCCCCATACGCTTCGCTATGGGGGAGGAGATTTCACGCCACGACGTCGGCCGCGTCGGGGTGGCGGCGGAACCAGGCGACGGCGTAGCTGCAGACCGGGGTGAAGGTCAGGCCGTGGGCGCGGCCGTGCTCGACGAGGGCCGCCATGAACGCGCCCGCAGCCCCGGAGCCACGCAGGGCCGGGTCCGCCTCGACATGCAGAAGCGCGCGAACGTCGCCGCGGACGGCGTAGTCACAGACCACCGACCCGCCCTCGAACGGCTGGACGAAACGCTTCGCCTCGGCGAGGTCGACCAGCGGTCCGATCGCACTCACGCCGGGCGGTCCTGCAGGAGGTTGAGCAGCCCGAGGACGCTCTTCACCGTGAACCACAGCGACAGGAGGAACAGCAGGCCGAGGAATACCAAGCCGAGCAGGATGCCGATGACCGACAGGAAGCTCACGATCATCAGGATCCACAGGCCGATGGTCCACCAGAACACCGACCAGAAGAAGCGGATCTGCGTGTCCAAGTGCTGGCGGGCGACGCCGGTCGCGCCGCTGCGGGCCGCATAGGCCACCAGCAGGCCCACGATCACCAGCAGGTTCGCCGACGGGATGGACAGGATGTAGAGCAGCCAGGCGACCGCCGCCGCGGGTTTGCCGGCGGCCTCGTGGCTTGGATCGTAGCGCGGCTCGGTCACGGCGGACTCCTTCAGATCAGCAGGGTGAGGGGATCGGCGAGGGCGTGACCGGCCCTCAGGCGGATCACCCCAAACACGCCACGCAAGAGGGTCCAAAGGGCAGCGAGAAAGAGGACGAAGACGCCCAGATTGACCACGATCAGGATAATCCCCGCCACCGCCGCGATGGCCGCGCCCCAAAGGGTGCGCTTCTGGAACACGAAGTGGCTGGCCGCCAGCGGATCGGCCGGCGGATCCCGCCCCATCACCGCCAGGATGCCGACGATGGCCGAGACGCCGAGCGTCGGCACGGCGAACAGGATCAGGGCGTAGAGTGTGACGGCGCGAATGCCATCGGGCGTGTCGGCCAGGACATTGCTTGAACGGGTCAGCGGTGCCGGTGCCCGGGCTCCACCCGCCGCAGCGACGGTCTGGAGGGCGGCGGTCAGAGCGGCGACGGTCTTGACGGCGACGGGCGCAGCGGTCGGCGGATCTGCGGGTGCCGCCTCCGGCAGGGGCGGTTCGACGAGCGGCGGTGGCGCGTCAGTCACGGCAGCTGAACGCGGCGCACCGACGGACGGATCCGGCGGCGCAGCCGGGACCGGCACCCCCTTCAGGTCCTCCGGGCAGGCGAAGCCGATCTGGCGATCCAGCGCATCGCAGGGATCTTCCCCGGCCGGGGTCTTGCCGTCGGACATGTCAGACGTGGCCATCGGCCCTCCTCACTCCCGCGGACAATGGCGAGCGCGGCGATCCGGCGCAACCGTCCGCCGCCCACCCTCAGCGGCCGTAGACGACCTCGCAGCCCGCGGCCGCGGCACCCGGCAGGCAGCCGGGCTTCTCGACGCGCACCTTAACGCGCCGCACCCGCACATCCTCAAGGCAGGCGAGGGCCAGCCGCTCGGCGAAGGTCTCGACCAGGCCGATGTGCCCTTCAGCGACCAGCTTCGCCGCAGCTTCAGCGACCGTCTCGTAATTGACGGTATCGGCCAGCCGGTCGACCGGGCGGGCACCCAGCTCCAGCGTCACGTCCAGCATCAGGCACTGCAGCACCCCCTGTTCATGGGCGTGCACGCCGATGCCCGCCTGCACCTCGAGGCCGCGCACGAACACGCTCAGCCCCTCGCGGCGCGCTGCGGCGGGAACGGAAAAGGGTGCCAGCGGCTCGGGCAGGGACACGGTCACTCCAGGATGTCGAGGGTCTTCCAGGCGAGGTGCTGGCCGCCATCGACGGCGATCATCTGACCCGTGACCATGGGAGCGTCAATCAGCCAGAGCACCGCATCGGCGATCATCTGAGGCGTGGCCGCGGCCTGCAGCGGCACCGCGGCAGCTTCGGCGGCGAACTCGGCCTCGCTCTGGTGGATCGACTTCAGCGTCGGTCCCGGGCCCACGCCGTTGACGCGGATCCCGGGAGCCAGCGCCTGGGCGAGGGTGCGGGTCGCCCACCACAGGCCATTTCGCGACAGGGCGTAGGAAAAGAACCGCGGGTCCGGCTTGAGCACGCGCTGGTCCAGCAGGTTGACGATGGCCGCCCCGGCGGGTGCCTGCACCGCAAAGGCCTCGGCCAGCACGATCGGGGCGCGAAGATTGGTGTCGAGGTGCCGGTCCCAGCTGGCGCGGGCCAGGCCGCCAACCCGGTCGTCCTCGAACACCGAGGCATTGTTGATCAGCACGGACAGCGAGCCCAGCGAAGCGCTGGCCGCAGGGACAAGGCCGCGCACGGCAGTCTCGTCGGCGAGATCGGCCTGCAGTGCCACGGCGCGACGCCCGAGAGATTCGATTTCCCCGACCACTTCGCGCGCCGACCAGACCGAGTCGCCGTAGTGCACGGCGACGTCGAACCCGGCGCGGGCCAGGGTCAGGGAGATAGTGCGACCGATACGCCTGCCGGCACCGGTGACCAGCGCGGCGAGGCGGGGGCAGGCGTGCGGGCCGCCCCCGGAGGCCGGATCAGTCAATCCGGCCGAACTCGAAGAAGTTGACGGCGGCGACGACGGCGACGAAGCCGAGGATGATGTAGAGGGCCAGCATGGAGAACTCCGGAGCGATTGGTCCCCGGATAGTCCGGCCTCGCCCGCTGTTCAAGGCGCGCAGCGACGCATAGGGGTGACGGATCGGCGCCCGCGCGGCGCAGACGGGAGAGACGGATGAGCTGGCGTCGGCGGATGGAGCCCTTCACCCGGCCGCTGTTCTTCGCCTGGTCGCGGCTGAGCCGGGGCATGACGCTGGGCGTGCGCGGGCTGGTGGTCGACGGCGAGGGCCGGGTGCTGCTGGTCGAGCACACCTATCTGCCCGGCTGGTGGCTGCCCGGCGGCGGCGTCGACTGCGGCGAGACGGCCCATGACGCCGTGATCCGCGAGGTATGGGAGGAGGCGCGGGTGCGGGTGCTCGCGCCGCCCCGGCTGGTCTCGGTCCATTCCAACGAGGCCTTCTTCCCCGGCGACCATGTGCTGGTGTTCCGCATCGACGCCTTCACCGCCGAGCCTTTCGAGCCGGACGGCGAGATCGCCCGCATCGGCTGGTTCGCCCCGGACGCCCTGCCCGAGCCCATGAACCGCGCCAGCCGCGACCGCATCCGCGAGGCCCTCGACGGCGCGCCGCCGACGCCGGAATGGTGACCTGATGACCCTGAGCAACGCCACCGCCTTCGCCGTCGCCGCCGTGATCGTCGGTGGGGCCTTCACTGCCCTGCAGGGGCCGACCAACGCCCGGCTGGCCGGGGCCGTGGCCTCGCCGGTGAATGCGGCGCTGATCTCCTTCGCCGTCGGGACCCTGGTGCTGGCGGCGCTGGCGGCGGCGCTGCGGACGCCCCCGGACATGGACGCGACGCGCGCCCTGCCCTTCTGGGCCTGGCTGGGCGGGGCCTATGGGGCGGTGTTCGTGGTCGCCGCCGCCTTCGCCGTGCCGCGGCTGGGGGTGGCCTCGACCATCACCCTGATGATTGCCGGTCAGCTGGCGCTCAGCCTCGTGCTGGACCACTTCGGCTGGCTGGGCGTGCCGCGCCAGCCGCTGAGCCTGACCCGCATCGCGGGCGTGGCGCTGGTGCTGGCCGGGGTGCTGCTGGTGCGACGGCCCTGAGGCAGCGGGAGGCCGTGCCAGCGGCCTGATTCCCCCTTATATCCGGGCGACGATGACGGACGCCCCGCCCACCCTCACCGCCGCCGACCTGATCCGCGACGAGGCCCGGCGCGCGCCGGACAAGCCGGGCGTCTACCGCATGTACGGCGAGGACGGGGCCTGCCTCTACGTCGGCAAGGCGCGCAGCCTGAAGAAGCGCATCCTGCATTACGCCCAGGGCCGCTTCCACACCCAGCGCATCGGGCTTATGGTCAGCCTGACCCGGTCCATGGAGCTGGTCGTCACCGCCTCCGAGACCGAGGCGCTGCTGCTCGAATCCAACCTGATCAAGCGCCTGAAGCCCCGCTTCAACGTCGTGCTGCGCGACGACAAGTCGTTCGCCGAGCTGATGATCCGGCGCGACCATCGCGCGCCCCAGGTGCGCAAACACCGCGGTGCCCACACCCTGGAGGGGGACTACTTCGGCCCCTTCGCCTCGACCTGGGCGGTCAACCGCACGCTCAACACCTTGCAGAAGGCCTTTCTGCTGCGCTCCTGCCCGGACAGCGTCTACGAGAGTCGCACCCGGCCGTGCATGCTGCACCAGATCAAGCGCTGTTCGGCCCCCTGCACCGGCCTGATCTCGCTGGAGGACTACGGCGCGCTCGTCGACGCAGCCAACCAGTTCCTGCGCGGCAAGTCGCGCGCGGTGATCTCTCGCCTGTCCGCCGAGATGCAGCAGGCCTCGAACGACCTCGACTTCGAGCGCGCCGCCCGGGTGCGGGACCGCATCCGCGCCCTGTCGGCGATCACCATGGAGCAGTCGGTCAATCCCCAGACCGTCGAGGAAGCCGACATCTTCGCCCTGTTCAGCGAGGGCGGGCAGGCCTGCGTGCATGTGTTCTTCTATCGCGCCGGCCAGAACTGGGGCGGACGCGCCTATTTCCCGCGCGTGGACCGCGCCGACAGCGATGCGGAGATCCTCGGGGCCTTCCTCGGCCAGTTCTACGAGGACAAGCCCGTGCCGCGGCTGATCCTGTCGAACGTGCGGCCGCACGAGATCGAGCTGCTGGAAGAGGCCTTCTCGATGAAGGCGGAGCGCAGGGTTGAGATCGCCCTGCCCCGCCGGGGGGAGAAGGCAGACCTGGTCGGTCACGCCCTCACCAACGCGAGAGAGGCGCTGGGCCGGCGAATGGCCGAAGGCACCGCGCAGGTGAAGATCCTCGACGAGGTCTGCGAGGCCTTCGGGCTCGAGGGGCGTCCCGAGCGGATCGAGGTCTACGACAACTCGCACATCCAAGGGTCCAATGCGGTCGGCGGCATGATCGTGGCCGGGCCCGAGGGCTTCCGGAAGACCCAGTACCGCAAGTTCAACATCCGCGGCGACGAGCTCACCCCCGGCGACGACTACGGGATGATGCGCGAGGTGTTGCGCCGCCGCTTCGCCCGCCTGGTGAAGGAGGAGGAAGCCGGCGAGGGAGTCGAGCGCCCCGATCTGGTGCTGATCGACGGCGGCACCGGCCAGCTGGCCGAGGCGGTGAAGATCATGACCGAGCTGGGAGTGCACGACATCCCGGTCGTCGGCGTAGCCAAGGGGCCGGACCGCGACGCCGGGCTGGAGCGCTTCTTCATCCCCGGCAAGCTCCCCTTCATGCTGCCGCTGAAGTCGCCGGCGCTCTACTACCTGCAGCGGCTGCGCGACGAGGCGCACCGCTTCGCCATAGGCGCCCACCGCACCCGCCGAGCCATGGACGTGAAGAAGAACCCGCTCGACGAGATCGACGGCGTCGGCCCGGGTCGCAAGAAGGCCCTGCTGCACGCCTTCGGCTCGGCTCGGGGCGTCAGCCGCGCCAGCGTCGCCGACCTGCTCAAGGTCGACGGCGTCAACCAGGCCCTCGCCGAACGCATCCACGCCTTTTTCCATCCGCAGACGCGGCGCTAGAGTACCGTCGATGAACGAGAGGCGGCATCTGGCCGTTCCCATGGTGCCCCGCGCTTCGCTATACCTGTCCCATGCCACAGCATTCCCAGGCCGCCCTGCTCGCCGGTTATCGCCGATTTCGCGAAGACCACTGGCCCGAGGCCCGCGCCCAGTACGAGGCGCTTGCCGTCGAGGGGCAGAAGCCCCACACCTTGGTCGTGGCCTGTTCCGACAGCCGGGCGGACCCGGCGCTGATCTTCGACACCGCGCCCGGCCAGCTGTTCGTCGTGCGCAATGTCGCCAATCTGGTTCCGCCCTACCAGCCAGACGGGGCGCTGCACGGCGTCTCGGCGGCGCTGGAATTCGGGGTCAAGGTCCTCGGGGTCAGGCGCATCGTGGTCATGGGCCACGCCGGCTGCGGCGGGGTCAACGCCATGGTCCACGGGGCACCGGCCAACTGCCAGGACTTTGTCGCGCCTTGGGTGCAGCAGGGTGCGCCCGTGGTGCGCCGCGTCGCCGAGGCGTGCGCCCCGGACGAAGTCGAGCAGATGACCGAGGAGGCGGTCGTGCGGCTGTCGCTGGAAAACCTGCGCACCTTCCCCTGGATCACCGAGCGCGAGGCCGCCGGGACCTTGGCCCTGAGCGGCATCCACTTCGGGATCGCCGACGGCGTGCTCCGAGTATTGACGGACAAGCCCCGCTTCGAAACCATCGATTGACCCACCGTCTGGTTTGCGAGGCAGAGTATGGTGCCTGCCGCTTCACAGTCCTGAGGGTTCCCCTATGTCGCGCGCAGAGCGCCCCAAGCCGATCTCCCGCATCATGGACAGCTTTCGTCTGGAGGATCGCAGGATTGAAGCTGCGCGTCGGATCGCCACGCATATCGGCCAGCACCTCAAGGCTGACCTGTCGCTCCAGCTATGGACCGGCGAGGTCCTTCCGCTCGGACCCGGGGCGCGCGACGACATCCGCATCGTCCTGACGCATCCCGGCGCGGTCAGGCGGCTGATTCTCCGGCCCAGCCTGATGACGCTTTTCGAACTCTTCGGTGCCGGCGACGTGCTCATCGAGGGCGGCAGCCCGCTGGAGGCCGCCCAGCGCTGGGACCACGGCCGCGCAGTGCATCTTCCCAGCCGTGTCGACAAGGGCCTGATCGCGCGCGAGCTGATTCCCTTCCTGACAGGGGCAAAGGCCGGGAGCGCAGGCGACGCCGCCTATGACGTCGAGGGCATGGCCGGCCAGCGCCAGGACAAGGCCGCGCGACGGGACAAGGATTTCATCTCGTTCCATTATGACGTCGGCAATGACTTCTACAGACTCTTTCTTGACCCGGAGATGGTCTACTCCAGCGCATGTTTCGCCGATGACGAGACCTCGTTGGAGGAAGCGCAGACCCGCAAGCTGGACCTGATCTGCAGGAAGCTGCGCCTGAAACCGGGCCAGAAGTTGCTCGACGTCGGTTGTGGCTGGGGCGGTCTGTCTTGCTGGGCCGCCAAGAACTACGGCGTCACAGTGCACGGCGTGACCCTGTCGGAAGAACAGCTTGCGTTCGGTTTGGCCAAGGTCGAGCGGCTGGGTCTCTCGGACCAGGTCACCCTGGAGCTTCGTGACTACCGCGACCTCGACATGTCAGAGCATTTCGACGCCATAAGCCAAGTAGAGATGTTCGAACACGTTGGATTTGCCAACCACGAACGTCATTTTCTTGAGATGAAGCGCCTGCTCAAGCCGGGCGGTCTCTATTTCCATCAGGCTTCGGTGCGACGAGGTGGAAAAGATTCGAGAAATGTCGCGCCCCAGACCCATGCGACGCGAGCGATCAGTCGCTTCATCTTCCCCGGTGGCGAACTGGACACAATCGGCATGACCGTGACCAACCTCGGACGACTCGGCTTCGAGGTGCTGGACGTAGAAAACCTGCGCGAGCACTTCCAGCACACCACTGCGGAATGGTCGCGCCGCCTGATGGCCCGGCGCGAGGAGGCAGAAGCCCTGGTTGGAGAGGCACGGACGCGACTTTGGCTGATCTTCTTCGCGATGTGCGCCCAGGGCTTCGAGCGCGGGTCGATCCTGGTCTATCAGACGGTGGCGCAGCGCAGACGTGCCGGCCCCAGCGGTCTGCCCCTGGATAGAGCCAGTCTCTACACCTGAGTATCGCCCAGCCATGGTCCGCAGCTCGGGCCTTCTGCTGATGGGGAAGCGGTGGCACACGTCGGCCTGGCGTTCGTCGCCGTCGATCGGGCACCTCGCCAGAAGCCACGAACAGTGGCACATCGGGGCCGGACGGAGCCCCTGATGACCCGAGCTGCCAATCCGATTCCGAACATCCTGACCAGCATCCGGCTGATCGCCGGGGTGGTGATGTTCCTGATCCTGGCCGGAGCCACGGGCGGGGTGCCGGTGCTGTCCGCCTACCTGAGCCCCGAGGACCAGTTCGGCCTCTACCGCACGGCCTTCTACATCTTCGTCATCGCGGCGGCGACGGACTGGGTCGACGGCTATCTGGCCCGGCGCTGGCACGCCGAGAGCCGCTGGGGCGCGATTCTCGACCCGATCGCCGACAAGGTGCTGGTGACCGGGGCCATTCTCGGGGTGCTGACCTCGGGCTCGGTGCCGCAGATCGCCATCCCCTGCGGCCTGATCCTGTTCCGCGAGTTCGCGGTCTCGGCCCTGCGCGAGACGATCGCCGGTCAGGTGTCGCTGCCGGTGACCACCCTGGCCAAGTGGAAGACCACGCTGCAACTGTTGGCGCTCGGGGCCCAGCTGTTCGCGCGGAACTGGGACGGCTTCGGCCTCAGCTTCGACCACCTTCCGGCGTTCCAGCTGCTGGCCGACACCCTGATCTGGATGGCCGCCATCGTGACGGTCTGGACCGGCTGGCAGTACTTTAGGCGAGCCCGGCGGGAGATGGCCTGACGGCGGGCTCGGGCGGCGGCGTCTAGCTTGGCGTCATACCGGCCGACGGCCGGTCAAGGCGCTTCTCGAGCACCACGAACTCGAGGTGGTCGCCCAGCGGGATGCCGAAGCGCGGATCTTGCATCGGAAACGGCGCACGACGCCCGGTCAGGTGATAGCCGCGCCGCTCGTACCAGGCGATCAGCTCGACCCGGCGGGAGATGACCGTCATCTCCATGACCGACGCGCCCTGCAGCCGGGCCAGCGCCTCTGCTTCGGCCACCAGGCGGCGCCCCAATCCCGACGCCTGGCGCGCCGGATCCACCGAGAGCATGCCCAGATAGGCTCGGCCGCCGAGGTTGGCGACGTTGACGCAGCCGGCGAGGCCCTGATCGGTCTCGACCAGCAGAACCGTCTGTCCGGGCATGGCCAGCAGCGCCGACAGCGACCCGACGTCGGTACGCTGGCCGCCCAGCAGGTCGGCCTCGTGGGTCCACCCGCGGCGAGCGGAGTCGCCGCGATAGGCGCTTTCGACAAGCGCATGGAGGGCCTCGACGTCCTTCGGACCGGCCGCGCGAATTCTTTCGCTCACTCGACCCCAAGCTCCCGGAGCAGGTGGTCCATTTCATAGACCTCCCCGAGTGCCGCGGTGATGGCCTCGGTCGACACGAGGACCGACCGGTTCACATTTCGGTCGTAGCCGTAAGCATTCCGTTGCGTCAGCACAGTCGAATCGAAGTTCGCGCCGATCACCTCGCCCGCCGCATTGATCGCCGGCGAGCCGGACGAGCCGCCGATGGTGTCGGTGGAGGCGGTCATGTTGACCACCGCCGTCGGGTCAATGCGGTCGCGGGCGGCCAGGATGCGCGGCGCGACGTCGAACGGCGCAGCACCCGTAGCCCGGTCCCACAGGCCGCCAAAGGTGGTGAAGGGGCCGAAACGCTGGCCCGGCACGTCCGAGCCCTCGATCAGGCCGTAGGTCAGGCGCAGGGTGAAGGTCGCGTCCGGATAGACGCGGTCGCCATAGACGGCGAAACGGGCGCGGGCCAGGGCCTCGGAGGCGCGATCGGTCGGTGCCTGGACGCGGGCCTCCCAATCGGCGCGGATGGCGCGGGTTGGCTCCTGGATAGCGAGAGTGTACCGGATCATAGGGTCTGTCGAGGCGCGGATGGCCTCCATGCCGCCCTCCCACAGCGCCTGACGCACGGCAGGGTCGCCCAGGGTCGAGCCCTCGACCAGCTGCGCCGAGAGGCCTTCCGGGCTGTCGCGCCCCAACAGGGCGCGCACGCGCGGGTCATCGACCGTGAGCCACTCGCGGGTTTTGGACAGCCACCACTCCAGCCGCTCCTGCTCCAGCGTCGGATAAACCGGGCGGCGGGCCAGCAGGGCGTTGCGCGCGGCCCCCAGCCGGCTGTCCGAAAACTCCGGCAAGCGCTCGGCCGAGGGCTTTTCGCGCTCCTGGGCGGCGCGCACGAGCGTCCGGGCGTAGTTAAACAGCAGGGAGCCGCCGCCGGCGCGGGCCTCGAGAAGGGCGTAGGCCGGATAGAGCTCGCGCTGGACCGGCTGGACCGCCGCCAGCGCCGCCCACGGATCGCCGACCTCGACCGCGAGGGAGGCGTCCACCGCCACCCGGCTGCGGAAGTCGGCCTCGGCCTCGGCCCGCCGGCCCATGAAGGCCGTGTCGATCAGCGCCGCCATCCGGCCGCGGCCGCGCTTGTAGGTGTTTTCCAAGCTGTAGAGCGGATCCATGGCCATGAAGGCGTTGTCTGCGCTCTCGTCTGCGAACCTTATCAGTCGGCCGCGAAGCTCGGAATCCATCAGTTGATCCAGCGGCAGGACCACGTCGCGCAGCGTCATCAGCTGATCCTGCGTCAGCAGCCGCTGGGTCGACCCAGGATTGCCGGTCAGGAACACCGGCGAGCCAGCCTCGGGAGCTCGGGGGTTCCAGCGGAAGAAGTTCGGGGTCTGCGCCGGGACTCCGTTCTCATAGACCCGCAGCAGGGCGGCATCGATGGCGAAACGCGGGAAGGAGAAGTTGTCCAGATCTCCGCCGAAGGTCGAAGCGCGGTCCTCCGGGGCCCAGGCCAGGCGCACGTCCTCGTAGCGACGGAAATCATAGAGCTTGAACTGCCCGCCGCGGTACAGGCTGATCACCTGGCAGCGCCGCGTCGTATCGCCGGCGCACGCTTCCTGCTCGATCCGGGCGGCCTCGGCGTCACGCGCCTGGGTGAAGGCCTGGCCGCTCAGGCCGGCACCCGCCGTCTGCATGGGTTCGGTGACATCGGTGATGGCGGTCAGCACCTCGGCCACCTGACCGGGGCACTTGAGCTCCTCCTCGCGGGTGCGCGGCAGGAAGCCGGTGCTGGCGTAGTTGGTCTGCGACGTCGAGAGGGCCGCGACGCAGGAGGCGACGCAGTGCTGGTTGGTCAGCACCAGCCCCTCGCCCGACACGAATCCTGCAGAGCAGCCGGCGAGCCGGACGGAGGCCAGCCGGACACGGTCGAGCCAGGCCTGGTCGATGGCCGTCCCGAGCGTGGCGTTGGCGCGCGAGATGGGGAAGTTGTCGAAGGTCCACATTCCCTCCTCGGCCGCCGCCGACGTGGGGGCGAGACCAGCGAACGCGGCGAGCGAGGCACCGGCCAGCAGGGCGATCAAGGGACGCGACATGGGAGCACTCCGGGCGGTCTGTCTTGGAGAGGCGGACGCTAGGCGAAGCGGCTCGCGGAGGCGAGAGGCAATGCGCCGCCCCTCGCAAAGCACGGCCGCGGTGCCCATACTGTGCGCTGCAACGACGGGGCACGACATAGCGGAACCGACAGGCGGACTGGGGCTCGGCCATGCGGTCGCCCTGCTGGCGGCGGCTGTGGTGACGGTGCCGCTGTTCCGGCGCTTCGGCCTTGGCTCGGTGCTCGGCTATCTGGCCGCCGGCATGGTGATCGGCCCATTCGGGCTCGCGCTGTTCCGCGAGCCCGAGGCCATCCTGCATGTCGCCGAGTTCGGGGTCGTGATCTTCCTTTTCATCATCGGCCTGGAGATGCGGCCCACCCGGCTGTGGAGTCTCAGGCGCGATATCTTCGGCCTCGGCGCGGCGCAGGTTGCCGCCTGCGGAGCCTTGCTGACCCTCGTCGGTCTGGCGGCCGGCCTGAGCCTGGCCGTGGCCTTCGTCGCCGCCATGGGCTTCGTGCTGTCGTCGACGGCCGTCATCATGCAGATGCTGGACGAACGGGGGGAAATCAGCACCGCCAAGGGTCAGCGCGGGGTCTCCATCCTGTTGCTGGAGGATCTCTCGATTGTCCCGCTGCTGGCCATTGTCGCCATCATCGGCTCCAGCCTCGGTGGCGGCGGCGAGAGCACGCCGATATGGCAGACGGTCATGCTGGCCCTCGGCGCGGTGCTCGCCGTGTTTGTCGCCGGGAGATACGTCATCAACCCCGTGTTCCGCATCCTGGCTCGCTACGGCGGGCGCGAGGTGATGACGGCCGGGGCCCTCCTCGTCGTGGTCGGTGCAGCCTGGCTGATGGCCGAGGGCGGACTGTCGATGGCCATGGGTGCCTTCCTCGCGGGTGTGCTGCTGTCCGAAAGTACCTTTCGCCATCAGCTGGAGGCGGACGTCGAGCCGTTCCGCGCCATCCTGCTGGGCCTGTTCTTCCTCAGCGTCGGCATGTGGCTTGATCTGGCCGTGGTGGCGGCCGACTGGCGGCTCGTGATCGGCGGGGTGATCGCCTTCATGGCGGTCAAGGCTATCGCCATCTATGGCGTGGCCCGCCTGTTCAAGGCGACCGAGCGCGAGGCGGTGGAGCGCGCCGTGCTGTTCGCCCAGGGCGGCGAGTTTGCCTTCGTGCTCTACGGGGCCGCGCTGACCGCCGGCGTACTTGACGCCCGGATCGGGGCGGCCATGACGGCGATCGTGATCCTGTCGATGATGCTGACACCGGTAGCGTCCATCCTGCTCTCGCGGCTGATGCCGAAGGAGACCCTCTCCGCCTACGGTGCCGAGGACGTCGATACCGCGGAGGGGCTGCGCGAGCGCGTCCTGATCATCGGCTTCGGCCGGTTCGCTCAGGTGGTGTCCCAGCCCCTGCTGGCGCGCGACGTGGACGTCTCGATCATCGACAACGACGTGGAGATGATCCAGGCCGCGGCCCGGTTTGGCTTCAAGGTCTACTTCGGCGACGGCGGCCGGCTCGATGTACTGCGTGCCTCAGGGGCCGGCGAGGCGGAGATCATCCTCGTATGCGTCGATCGCCCCGAGACCGCCGACCGGATCGTCGAACTGGTCAAGTCGGAGTTCCCGCTGACCAAGCTGTTCGTCCGCGCCTACGACCGCGGCCACTCCATGCGGCTGATCCAGGCCGGGGTCGAGTACCAGGTCCGCGAAACCTTCGAGTCGGCGCTGGCGTTCGCCGAGCATGTGCTCGCGAACCTGGGGCTTGACGGCGAGGAGATCGCCGAAACCATGGAGGACGTGCGCCGGCGCGACGAGGAGCGTCTCACCCTTCAGCTTGCGGGTGGCATCACCGCAGGGCGGAACCTCATGCGCGGCAATGCCGTGACGCCCCAGCCCGCTCCCTACGTCAGGCCGCGCCGCGAGGGCGTGGCGCTGAACGAGGAGGCGGCCGAGGTGCTGGAAGAGGACGCGGCGACACAGCCCTGACCCGCGCCGGAGCCCCGCTGCGGGCGCGCCGGCTCAGTTCAGTTGCTCCGGTTCCGGCGGCACACTCGGCAGCGGGGCGCACGGCACTCCGTCCTCACGCAGGGCACGGACTTCCTCAGGCGTCGCCTCGCCATAGATCTCCCGCCTTTCGCAGCGGCCTTCGTGGATCTCGCGCGCCTCACGGGCGAAAGCGTCGCCGACATAATCGAAATTGGCCTCGACGTGGCTGCGGACCTCGCGCACGGCCTGCATCATCATCTTGCGGATGCGGCCCGCAGCCTCGGGATCGGGATCGGCGGCGGTGCGCTTCGTCCCGGACACGGCAGGGGCCATGATCTGCTTGCTCACCGCGCGGGAGCCGCACACCGGGCATTCGACCAGCCCGCGCGCGCCCTGGCCGTCATAGTCGGACGAGGAGGAGAACCAAGCCTCGAACCGGTGCTCGAAATCACACTGGAGAGCGTAGCGGATCATTGCGGTAGCTGGAAATCGCGGTCGTGACGCAGACTGGGAATGGCGGCTCGGGCTTGCCCCACTGCGCTCATACTCAGATCGGCCAGCAGGATGCCAGTCGCATCGTCGTCGCGGCGGGCGACGACCTCGCCCCACGGGTCGATGACCAGCGAATGACCCCAGGTCGCACGGCCATCCTCGTGCGCACCGCCTTGGGCGGGGGCGAGGACGAAGGCTCCGGTCTCGATCGCCCTTGCGCGCAGCAGCGTCTCCCAGTGCGCCCGGCCGGTGGTCACGGTGAAGGCGGCCGGAACCGTGATGATCCCTGCCCCGGCGCGTGCCAGCGCCCGGAACAGCTGCGGGAAGCGAAGATCATAGCAGATGGACAGGCCCAGCCGCCCGAACGGAGTGTCCACCACCGCGGCCGCTTCACCCGGCCGCACCGTGGCGCTCTCGCGGTAGGATTCGCCGCCGGGCAGGTCAACGTCGAAGACATGCAGCTTGTCGTAGCGGGCGATCGTTTTCCCCGAGGGGGAAATCAGCAGGCTGCGGTTGGCGGCGCGGTCATCGTCGTCCCGCCCGGTCCGCACCATGGCCGAGCCGATCAGCAGCAAGATCCCGAGCTCGGCGGCGAGGGCGGCCAGTCCCGTGACCACCGGGTCTGACGCCTCGTCAGCCAGATGGAGGTCGCGGGCGTCCCGGTGCCGCTGCATCATGTTGGAGGCCTCCGGGGTGAGGATGAACTGCGCCCCGGCCGCCGCCGCCTTGCGCACGAGCGGGACCAGATGATCCAGCGCCGCCGCCGGCGTGGCCGGACTGCGGGCCTGCACCAGACCGACGCGCACCACGTCCGGCTCGCCCAAGGTCAGGCCGCCAGCAGCGGGTCGAGGCCGCCTCGGGCGTCCAGCGCCACCAGGTCATCGCAGCCGCCAACATGCCGTCCGTCGATGAAGATCTGCGGGAAGGTGTGGCGACCCGAGCGCTCGGCCATCTCGGCGCGCTTCGCCGGGTCGTTGGAGGCGACGATCTCTTCGAAGTCCACGCCCTTGGACTTCAGCAGCATCCCGGCCCGCAGGCAGTAGGGGCAGCCGGGCTTGGTGTACATGACGATCTCGGCCAACGCGTGGATCTCCGTGAAGGACTGATGACACCTACATAGGCAAGGTTCGCGCCGTTCGCACCCGCGCCACGACGGCGAGATCGACCGCCCGCGCCCCGGCGGCGAGCAGGGCCGCAGTGCAGGCCTCGGCGGTCGCGCCGGTGGTCAGCACATCATCGACCAGCAGAATGCGCCGGCCGCGCACCTGTTGCGTCCCGGCGGTCGTGACGTGAAAGGCCCTGCGCACATTCAACCGGCGACCGCGCGCGCTCTTGCCGCCCTGGCTGTCGGTAGCGCGGGTCCGTTGCAGGGCATCGGGCAGGTAGGCTCGCCCGGCCAGCCGGGCCAGGGGCCGGGCGATCTCGGCAGCCTGGTTGGCGCGCCGCGACAGCAGGCGGAAGGGGTGAAGCGGGACCGGCGCAATGGCGTCCGCCTCGTCCAGCAGGTCGGTCGCCGCCCGGGCGATCCAGCGTGCAAACAGGGGTGCGAAGACCTGCTGGTCGGCATGCTTGAGCTGCAGGATGGCGTCGCGCGAGGCCTCGTCATAGACGCAGGCGGCTCGCGCCCGGGCGAAGGCGAAGGGTTGCGCCACGCAGGCGGGGCAGCGCTCGCCGCCCAGTGATCCGAGGAGGGGGCCCGGCTCGGCCGCTATGCCGACACCGCAGCCGTCACAGACCGGAGCCTCCAGGAAGGTGATGCGGTTGAAGGCACCGACGTCGAGCCCCGCCGATCCGGCCGGCTCGCCCGAATGGGTCACCGGAGGCAGCAGCAGGTTCAGCACGGCCCGCGCCGCGCCCGCCAGACGCGGGCCGGGTTCCCAAAAGGCCCGGGTGCCCCCACCTTGGTCGCGCATGCCCGTCGCCGCCTCTCCTCCGCCGATCCTGTTCGACGCCCACCGCCGCGCCGCGCGCCTGACCCGCGCCCGCCTCGACCGCGCCGACTTCCTGCACCGCCGCGCCGCCGAGGACGCAGTGGACAGCCTGGCTGTCATCCTGCGCCCGTTTGAGGCGATCGTCGACACCTCGGCCCTGCCCGGTCCCTTCGCCGCCGCCCTGGCCGTCGCGCCAGACGTCGCCGCCCGCCTCGGGCCCGTGCAGGCGGTGCCCGCAGGGGGGGACCCGGGCGCGCAGCCCCTGCCCCTCGCGGCGGAGTCGCAGGACCTCGTCGTGTCCCTGTTCAGCCTGCACTGGGCCAATGACCTGCCGGGTGCCCTCGCCCATATCCGGCGGGTCCTGAGACCAGACGGCCTGTTCCTCGGGGCCCTGTTCGGGGCCGGCACGCTGAAGGAGCTGCGCGCTGTCCTGACCGAAGCCGAGCTCGAGGCCCGCGGCGGGGCCCAGGCCCGGGTGTCGCCGTTCGCAGATGGCTATGACGGTGCCGGCCTGCTGCAGCGAGCCGGCTTCACCCTGCCAGTGTCCGACGTCGACCGCGTTACGGTCCTCTATACCGACATGTTCGCCCTGCTGCGGGATATGCGGGCCATGGGCGAGACGAGCGCTCTGGCCGGGCCCGTGCGGCCCCTGACGCGATCGATCGCAGCCCGGGCGGCGCAACTGTATGCCCAGCGCCACGGCCAGTCGGACGGCCGGATCAAAGCCACCTTCGAGATCATTCGTCTGGCCGGCTGGGCCCCGCACGACAGCCAGCCAAAGCCAGCCCGGCGCGGCGCGGCGCATGTACGGCTGGCGGACGCCCTCGGGGTCAGGGAGATCAAGGCCGGCCCGGACGGGTCGGTCAGCTGAGCGCCTCGCCGATCGTCGTCATGGTGCGCACGATCAGGCCCTCGGCATTGCCGCCCAGCGCCTGCAAACCCGCCACGCTGACCACGAAAACCAGGGCCGCAATCAAGCCATACTCGAGAGCCGTGGCGCCACGGTCGTCGCGCCGGAAGCGGGACAGCATACGGATCATGTCGCCTCCCTCGGGCCGGCGCGGTCAGAGCAGGTCGCAGAGCCAGGCGACCAGGGGTTCATCCGCCGGCGGCATCGGATACTCACGCATGCGTTGCGGTTCGACCCAAGCCAGCGCCGCGTGCTCGCGTCGCTCCACCCGGCCAGACCAGCGCCGACATAGATACAGTGGCATGAGCAGGTGAAACGATTCGTAAGCGTGACTGGTGAACACGAAGGGGGCGAGGCAGCTTTCGCTCACCTCGATGCCCAGTTCCTCGCGCAGTTCCCGGATCAGCGCCGCCTCGGGCCGCTCGCCCGGCTCGACCTTGCCGCCCGGAAACTCCCACAGCCCCGCGAGCGCCTTGCCTTCCGGCCGCTGAGCGATCAGCACGCGGCCGTCGGCGTCCACCAGGGCGACAGCGACGACGAGGACGGTGGGGGTGTTCATGATGCGGCGCGCTCTACCACAGGGGTCGCGTCGGTCCATACAGGACAGGGATCGTCGGACCGCCGCAACACAGCACGGCCCAATCCAAGTCCCTGTTTGGGATCGATTTAAATCGAGATAGTTCTGTTGGCCGCGATGGCGGCGCAAAAGAGCTCCGTGACCGGAGGCCTCCATGCGCACCCTCATTATCATGCTCGCCCTGTCTGGCGCTCTCGCCGGCGTTCTTCTGGTCATCGGCATGTCGTTGCCCGCGACGCGGGAGGGCCGGGCGGACATTGTCATCCAGGCGTCGCCGGAAGAGATCCTCGCCGTGGTCCGGGACTTTCAGGCGCAACCGGAATGGCGCAATGTCGAGGTCGTCAGGCTCGGTGACGATCAATGGCTCGAGGTGACGCCTCAGGGGGAGCGCATAACCTTCACCCTGGTCACCATGACCAACGCGGAGGTCGAGCTTCGCTTCAGTTCGACGGCCGGTTACTCGGGGACGTGGCGCGCCGAGCTTGCGCCGACGCCCGGAGGCGCCCGCGTCTCGGTCACCGAACGGGCTACGGTCCCCTCACCGCTCGGACGCATTGTCTCGCGCCTGGTGTTTGATCCGGACGCCTTCGCAGCAGAGTATCTCGCTGCTCTCAAAATACGGGCGGAGGCCTAGATGGGGAAGCGACCCACAGACTGGCGCAAGCGCTTCGGTGGCGCGAAGCCGCCGCATGTCGTGATGCTGCACACGGATTTCGCCGGCGTGCGGGCCGGCAACACGATGCTGATTTCGTCGCCCGGCGACATCGCCAACTACCTCTCAAGAATTCCACGGGGCGAGACCCGAACGATCGAACGCCTGCGGAACGAGTTGGCCCGCAAGGCCGGCGCCCAGGCCATGTGCCCCGTAACCACCGCCATCTACCTGCGGGTGGTCGCAGAGGTCGCGCTGCGCGACCTCGAGGAGGGCAAGCCGATCGACCAGGTGACGCCCTTCTGGCGGGTCGTCACACCAGACAGCAAGGTGGCGAAAAAGCTGTCGTGCAGCCCTGATCACGTCTCGCACCTGATTGCGCTGGACAATGCGCCAGCTGCCTCGTCGTGAGGACGCCCCTCAACTCCGGTAGTCGCCGTTGATCTCGACGTAGCCCTTGGTCAGGTCGCAGGTCCAGACGGTGGCCGAGGCGCGGCCCGAAGCGACGTCGACGGTTACCTCCAGCTCGGCGTTCTTCATGTAGGCGGTCATGGTCGCCTCGTTCAGGGTCGGGGCCGGCGCCCCGTCCAGCGCCGCGGCGTGCGGCCCGAACCAGATCGACAGGCGGTCGCGGTCGACCGGCTCCTCGGTCTTGCCGACGGCCATGACGATCCGCCCCCAGTTGGCGTCCTCGCCGGCGAAGGCGGTCTTGACCAGGGGGCTCTCGGCGATCGACTTGGCCAGCTTGCGAGCCGAGGCCGGGCTGGCGGCCCCGTTGACCGTGATGCGCACGAACTTGCGCGCCCCCTCCCCGTCCCGCACCAGCTGGTGGGCGAGGTCGAGCATCACCGCGTCCAGCGCCTGGCTGAAGGCCTTCAGCCGGCGGTCGCCGACCCGCCCGATGCGCGGGGCACCCGAGGTCCCGGTGGCGAACAGCAGGGCGGTGTCATTGGTCGAGGTGTCGCCGTCGACCGTCACCGAGTTGAACGTCGTGCGCACATGCAGGCCCAGAAGCGCCTGCAGCACGCTGGGGTGGATGTCGGCGTCGGTGACGAGGAAGGCCAGCATGGTGGCCATGTCCGGCGCGATCATGCCGGAGCCCTTGGCGATGCCGGCGATGCGCACCGGCACGCCGTCGATCTCGGTCTCGGCGAAGGCCCCCTTCGGGAAGGTGTCCGTCGTCATGATCGCCCGGCCGGCGCGGGCCCAGGCGTCGGCGTCGAGCGCCTCGACCACCTCGGGCAGGCGGGCGCTGATCTTCCTGTCGTCCAGCGGCACCCCGATCACGCCGGTCGAGGCCAGCATCACATCACGCTGGCGGCAGTCGAAGCGCTTGGCCACCTCGGAGGCGGTGCGCCGGGCCGCATCGGCCCCGGCCTTGCCGGAAAAGGCGTTGGCGCAGCCCGCGTTGACGACCAGCGCGCGCACGCTCACGCCGCCGCCCTCGGCCCCCAGATGGCGCTTGCACCAGTCGACCGGTGCCGACCCCACCCGGTGGCGGGTAAACACCCCGGCGCAGGAGGCACCCTGCGGGAAGTGGAAGACCACCAGGTCGTCCCGCTCGTGCCTGTAAAAGCCGGCGCGGGCGGTCGCCATCTCGCAGCCGCCGATCGGCAGGATGTCCGGGAACGGGACGGCCAGCGGCGACACCGCCAGCCCGGGCTTGCCGGCAACCGTCGGCGCGACGGGGGCGCGCGTCGAGCGCTTCAGGGCGTTGGCCAGCGGGTCGATGGCGCGCTCAAGCGCGGTCTCGATCGGACTGGGCTTGCGGGCCATCAACCTTGGGCTCTGGCAGGAGCGGCGGACGCAGGCTCCTGGGCGGGGGCCTCGGCCGGGCCCAGCAGCAGGTCCACGTCCGCCCGGCCGCGCAGCTGCTCCAGCAACTGTCGGACCTTATCATAGGTCAGGTACCGCACGATCTGCGGTCGCGCCTGCTCAAGTGTCGGCGGGGTTTCGCGCCGACGGTCCTCGACGCGCAGTACAGCCCAGCCGCCCTCGGTCTGGAACGGCCCGACCGTCGAGCCGGCCGGCCGGTCACGCAAGGCGTTAGCGTAGGCCTCCGGCATCACATCGAGGGTTGAGTAGCCGAGGTCCCCGCCCGAGAAGCGCGTGGCCTGGTCGACCGAACGTTCCATCGCCACCGCCTCGAACGAGGCACCGGTGTTCAGCAGGCCGACAACCGCGTCGGCCTCTTCGCGGGTGCGCAGCAGGATGAGGCGGGTGCGGATTTCCTCCGAGGTGCGAGCCAGCCGCAGCTGCTCCTCGTAAAGGGTGCGCACCGCCTGGTCGGAGATGGCGCGATCGACGACGGAGTCGACCAGCATGTCGCCGAGGATGCGTTCGCGCGTGGCCTCCAGCCGGCGCACAGCCAGGGGCGAATCATCGAGCCCGCGCCGCCCGGCCTCGCGGGCCAGCAGCTTCTGGTCGATCACCTCGTCCAGCACCCGCCGGAACAGGGGCGAGGTATTGTCGAGCGGCTCACCCTCGCCGATCAGGCCCTGGGCCACCGCCTCGCGCTTCACGTCGGAGGCCCAGATGATGGCACCCTCGACCCGGGCGACGGCCCGATCGCCGGGTTCGGGGGCACGCTCATCGACCCCGCCGCCGGAACAGGCGGCCAGAGCCGCGGCGATCACGAGGGGCAGGAAACGGCGGATGGCTCGCATGGACACTCCTGACGGCCGGGCGGCGCGGACGGCGGCGTGCCGGGCCCCCTCGCGTTGACAGGGAATAGGGCGGTGCTTAAGTCCCGCCTGCGCCCAAGTCGAGGGGTTTTGATCGTCCGCGCGGCGGCCCGGAACGATGTGTTCCGAACGGGCCGGCGCCGCCCGTTCCGGCCTCTCTCGCGGCGTCGTTCGCCGCCCGTCAGAGAGCCCTCACCCGCTCGTCGCTTCCCGGATTCCGCATGCTCGGCCTCGCCAAGAAGTTTTTCGGCTCTTCCAACGACCGCAAGGTCGGACAGTTCATGGCCCGCGTTCAGCGGATCAACGTCCTTGAGCCGAAGTTCGCCGCCCTCTCGGACGGCGAGCTGCGGATGATGACCGACGCCTTTCGCGACCGTCTGGCCGCCGGGGAAACGCTCGACGGGATGCTCGACGAGGTGTTCGCCGTGGCCCGCGAGGCCTCGCGCCGCGTCCTGGGTCAGCGCCAGTACGACGTTCAGCTGGCGGGCGGCATGATCCTGCACGAGGGCGGCATCGCCGAGATGCGCACCGGCGAGGGCAAGACCCTGGTGGCCGTGGCTCCGGTATATCTCAACGCCCTGACCGGAAAGGGCGTGCACGTCATCACCGTTAATGACTATCTGGCCCGTCGGGACGCCGAATGGATGGGCCGGGTCTACCGCGTCCTCGGGCTTGAGGTCGGGGTCATCGTCAACGGGCTGTCGGACGGGCAGCGTCAGGCCGCCTACGCCGCCGACATCACCTACGGGACAAACAACGAGTTCGGCTTCGACTATCTGCGCGATAACCTGAAGTACGACCGGCGCGAAATGGTGCAGCGCCCGCACCACTTCGCCATCGTCGACGAGGTCGACTCCATCCTGATCGACGAGGCCCGCACCCCGCTGATCATCTCCGGCCCGACCGAGGACCGGTCCGAGCTGTATGTCGTCATCGACCGGCTGGTGAAGGAGCTGATCCAGGACAAGGCGACCTACGACCTCGACGAGAAGCAGCGTCAGGCGCTGCTGTCGGAAATGGGCTCCGAGCGCGTCGAGGAGATGCTCTCCGAGGCAGGCCTGCTGGCCCCCGACACCACCGGCCTATACGACCCGCTGAACATCAGCCTGGTGCATCACGTGAACCAGGCCCTGCGGGCCAACACCCTGTACCAGCGCGACAAGGACTACATCCTTCGCGCCGGCGAGGTGATGCTGATCGACGAATTCACCGGCCGCATGATGCAGGGCCGCCGCCTCTCGGAAGGTCTGCACCAGGCCATCGAGGCCAAGGAAGGCGTCAAGATCCAGCCAGAGAACCAGACCCTGGCCTCGGTCACCATCCAGAACTACTTCCGCCTCTACAAGAAGCTCTCGGGCATGACCGGCACCGCCGCGACCGAAGCTCAGGAGTTCATGGACATCTACAAGATGGAGGTCCTGGAGGTGCCGACGAACCGGCCTGTACAGCGCACCGACGACGACGACGAGGTCTACCGGACGGCCCGCGAGAAGAACAACGCCATTTGCCGCCTGATTGCCGAATGCCACCTGCGCGGTCAGCCGATCCTCGTCGGCACTGTCTCGATCGAGAAGTCCGAACAGCTCTCCGAGATGCTCAAGACCTACGAGTACATCGTCGAGGTCGCCCGCACCCTCAAGCCGGAGTTCGAGGGTAGGGACAAGGAGGCGAAGAAGGTCGGCGACGCGGCATACGACATCGTGCTGGAGACGAAGCTTCGCGGCATCCCGCACAACGTCCTCAACGCCCGCCAGCACGAGCAAGAGGCCTACATCGTCGCGGAGGCCGGCCTGCCGGGCGCGGTGACCATCGCCACCAACATGGCCGGCCGGGGCACAGACATCCAGCTGGGCGGCAACCTCGAAATGCGCATGCAGCGCTGGCGCCAGGACCAGCGCAACCAGGGCCTTGAGGTCACGCCCGAGGCGGCTGCCGCCAGGGAGGCCGAGTTCAAGGCCGACATCGAGGTCAGGAAGGCCGAGGCCCTCGCCGCCGGCGGCCTGTTTGTGCTCGGCACCGAGCGTCACGAGAGCCGCCGCATTGACAACCAGCTGCGCGGCCGGACCGGCCGTCAAGGCGACCCGGGCCGCTCCAAGTTCTACCTGTCGACCGAAGACGACCTGATGCGGATCTTCGCTGGCGACCGGCTGGATGCGATCATGCGTACCTTCGGCGTGGCCGAGGGCGAGGCCATCAGCCACCGCATGCTCAACAAGGCGGTGGAGACGTCCCAGAAGCGCGTCGAGCAGCGGAACTACGAGATCCGCAAGAACCTGCTGAAGTACGACGACGTCGTGAACGACCAGCGCAAGGCCATCTTCGAGCAGCGGCAGGAGTTCATGGACTCCGAGGACCTGTCCGAACTGGTCACCGACTTCCGCCGCGACGTGGTCTCCGACCTGGTCGAGCGGCACATGCCACCGAACGCCTATGCCGAGCAGTGGGACATCGACAGTTTGAACGAGAAGGTGAAGTCGACCCTCGGCCTCGACCTGCCGCTGCGCGACTGGGCCGCCGAGGAAGGCGTGTCGAACGAGGAAATCGAGGAGCGGATCAACGCCGCCGCCGACACCCGCGCCGCCGAACGACTGGAGCAGATTGGAGCAGCGCAGACCCGCGGTCTCGAAAAGCAGTTCATGCTGCAGATGATCGACATGCAGTGGCGCGAGCACCTGGTGCACCTCGACCACCTGCGCGGCGTCATCGGCCTGCGCGGCTACGGCCAGCGCGATCCGCTGAACGAGTACAAGACCGAGGCCTTCAACCTGTTCGAGGGCATGCTCTACGACCTGCGCCACAATGTGACGCGCTGGCTCATGACGGTCGAGTTCCGCTTCCAGCCGCCGCCGGAAATGCCCGAGTTCCAGGAGATCCACCTGAACCCCGGCACCGGCGAGAACGAGATGACCAACCCGGCGGCCCAGTCGCCGGAGCAGCAGCTGCAGGGTGACGACCGCGCCCGGCTGCCGGTCAGCGCCCTGCCCCCGGGCTGGGAGCGCACCAGCCGCAACGCGCCCTGCCCCTGCGGCTCCGGCCGCAAGTTCAAGCACTGCCACGGGGCGCTGATCTGACGCCCGACGCGCCGCCCGGTCAGCGGGGCCAGGTCTCCGGATCAGCTCCCAGCACCTCGCCGGCAAGATAGAGCGAGCCGCAGATCACCACCCGCCCGGCACCCAGCCGCAGGGACAGATCCAGCGCCTCTGCAACGGAGGCCACCGGCTGGGCTCCGAGCCCGCGCCCGCGCGCCACCGCCGCCAGCGCCGCCGGGGCCACCGCCGTCCCCTCGAACGAGACGGTGAAGACGTGGACGCCGCTGCCGGCAAGGGCGTCGAAAAAGCCGCCCGCGTCCTTGTTGGCCAGCATCCCGACAATCAGGGCCGTGGGTCGTGGGGCCCGGGCCTGACGGTCAGCCAGCATGCGGGCCAGCGCCACGGCGGCGTGCGGATTGTGCCCCCCGTCCAGCCACAGCTCGGCGTCGGCCGCCGCCGCCTGCGCGCCATAGGGCCCGGCAGTCAGCCGCTGCATCCGCGCCGGCCAGACGGCCCGCTGAAGCCCCGCTGCGATCGCAGCCTCCGGCAGCCCCAACTCCAGCGCCGCCAGCACGGCCACGCCGGCGTTGTCGATCTGGTGCCCCCCCGGCAGCGCCGGCACCGGCAGGTCGAGCAGACGGTCGCCCGCCTGAACCACCAATCCGCCCCGCTCGGCCCAGGCGTCGGCGTCGCGGCCGACGATCGTCAGGGGCGAACCGACCCTCGTCGCCTGCGCCTCGATCATCGCCAGCGCCGCCTCGGCCTGGCGCGCGATCACCGCCATCGCCCCGGCCTTGAGGATGCCCGCCTTCTCCGCCGCGATGGTCGCCACATCCGGGCCGAGGAATTCGGCATGGTCGATGTCCACCGGGGTGATGACGCCGAGCAGAGGCCGGGCGACGACATTGGTCGCGTCCAGCCGCCCGCCCAGCCCGACCTCGATGAGGGCCAGGTCCGCCGGCGTCTCCGCCATGGCGAGGAAGGCCGCCGCCGTGGCGCTCTCGAATACCGTCGCCTCCCCAGGGACCGCCTCGATGCGATCGAGGATGGCGTTCAGGGCGTCGTCCCCGATCAGCTCGCCGGCCAGGCGGATGCGCTCGTTGAAACGCACCAGGTGCGGCGAGGTGTAGACGTGAACCTTGAGACCCGCCGCCTCGGCCATGGCGCGCAGGAAGGCGACGGTCGAGCCCTTGCCATTGGTGCCGGCCACATGGACCACCGGCGGCAGCCGCTCCTGCGGATCACCCAGGCCGGCGCACAGGGCGCGCATCCGCGCCAGCGACAGATCGATCCGCTGCGGATGCCGCGCGCGCAGACGGTCGGAAATGGGGTCCATCAGTCGAGATTGAGCCGAGGCAAACGTCTCATCTTGTCTATGTCTGCAGACCAATCCATGGGCAAACGAAAGTGATCCCCGGCCGGCCCTCGCTGGGCCACCTGCGTAATCGCAGGAAACCACCTGATCAGGAAGGCGGCTTGGCCGTGTAGGCGCAGCGGAGTCCAGAACCGTCCCTCGGGAGGGAAGACAGCAATCACCCCGGACGCTTGTAGCGCTGCTCGCTCGGCAGGGCGATCACGCATGCGCTCATCCCCTGACACGATGCAGGTTCCACCGCGCCGAGCGAAATCCGCCAACCAATCGATGTCCGAGTGACCAACGGCGTTTGCGTCGTGCGCCGACTCCACCGTTACGCCATCGGGAAGGTGCAACTGTCGCAGAGCATCCGGAATCCGGCGAGAAATGTTCTCGTCGAACCGGATCAGGGTCACGCGGCGAGACGGTGCTCGAACTCAGCGGCCTGCCGGACAGCTTCCTCGGAAACGAGGAACCAATCAGCAGTCGCTGCCAAGCCCTCGGAAGATGCCAGCTCAGCCAACTTTGCCGTCGGCGTCGCAGCCGTGCCCTCCACCACAACTGGCCGCCCGAACGAAAGCGCCGGATCGATGCGAACAAGCGGCAGTTCAGAGGGGTACGGTTCGAAGTATCTCGCAATGCCCCGTTGGAATACGACCCTGCCGTCAAGCGCTGGCTTCATCAATCCCGGTTCGGCGTAGCACTCGTTGACGAGGTTCACGAGGCATCCGCCTTCTGCCTCGAACAGCCGAAAGCCGTCGGACACAATTGGCCTATCGGCCGCGAACGGGTGGTCAAATCCTTGCAGCTTCAGTTTCCGGGATACCTGCCGAAGGAGGCGAAGAGGCACGCCCTCACGCAGCATGTGCGAAACGAGGCGAGCCTCCAGCAAACCGTCGAACGAAAGGATGGGGCGTCCACCGATGGGTTCGTAGCCCGGCTGGATCAAAGGGTTGGCTCCCTTCACCCAGCGGAGAACTTCGCCCGGTTCACGACGAACCAGACGAGCCACTTGGCTGGTGGTGTATGCACCCGCCCTGCCAATGTCCTTCCAGCCGAGAACTTCACCCATGGTCGTGCTCCGCCCCGACTATGAATCTAACCAAGCAGTCAGGCAATAATCGTTCACGCCGCCCGCTTGCCGCCGGTCAGGACAGACAGGATGCGGCCGAGGGTCTCGGGCAGGTCCGTGCGGGCGACGACGCGGTCGACCATGCCCTTTTCCTGCAGGTACTCGGCGCGCTGGAAGCCGGGGGGCAGCTTCTCGCGGATGGTGGTCTCGATCACGCGAGGGCCGGCGAAGCCGATCAGGGCACCCGGCTCGGCCAGATGCACATCGCCGAGCATGGCATAGGAGGCCGTGACCCCGCCGGTGGTCGGGTCGGTCAGCACCACCACATAGGGCAGGCGCGCGCGCTTGAGCTCGTCGATGGCGAGGGTGGTCCGCGCCATCTGCATCAGGCTGAGCGCGCCCTCCTGCATCCGGGCCCCGCCGGCGGCGGAGAAACAGACCAGTGGAAGGCCGCGCGAGATGGCCGTCCCGGCGGCGCAGATGAAGGCCTCGCCGGCGGCCATGCCGAGCGAGCCGCCCATGAAGCTGAAGTCCTGCACGATCACCACCGCCGACTCCCCGGCGATCTCGCCGACGCCGATGGCCATGGTGTCCTTACGCCCGGCGGCCTTGCGGGCCTGGGCCAGTCGCTCGCGATAGGGCTTGCCGTCCGAGAACTTCAGCGGATCCTCGGGCACGTCGGGCGTCTCCACCGGCTCGTACGCGCCATCGTCAAAGGTGTAGCGCAGCCGGGTCGGGGCATCGATTCGCATGTGCCGGCCCGAGGGCGTCACCCACAGGGCGGCCTCCAGGTCCGAGCGATAGATCATCTCGCCCGTGTCCGGATCCTTGACCCACAGATTGTCCGGCGTGTCGCGCCGGCTGACGATCTTGCGCACTCCGGGCGCGAAGCGGCTCAGCCAGCCGCCGCGCTTGGGTTCTTGAGGGGTCTTGTCGGCCATTCGAGACTCTCTATTGGCTCTTGATACACGTCACCCCCGGGCTTGTCCCGGGGGCCCATATGCACGACCGGAGTCTATGGGTCGCCGGGACAGGCCCGGCGATGACGAAGAGAATTGGGTCAGGCGTGGACGTCCGCGCGCGCACCTTTCACGGCGTCGGAAAGGGCCCGGACCTTCGCCAGCACGCGCGGCGCGGCCGGCTCTCCGTTCGCAAGGGCGGCGGCCACCTCGTCGACCAGCACCGAGCCGGCCACGACGGCGTCGGCGACCCTGGCGATCTCGGCCGCCCGCTCGGGCGTCTTGACCCCGAAACCGACCGCCACCGGCAGGCCCGAGGCGCGGCGGACGCGCTCGACCGCCGGGGCCACGGACAGGGCCTGCGCCTCCTTCACGCCGGTCACCCCGGCGACGGAGACATAGTAGACGAAGCCCGTGGTGCGTTCGGCGATGATCTTCAGCCGCGCGTCGTCCGAGGTCGGGGTGGCCAGCCGGATCAGCGAGACCCGGTGGGCGTCCAGCGCGTCGGCGAGTGGTCCCGCCTCTTCCGGCGGGCAGTCGACGACGATCACACCGTCCACGCCCGCCGCAGCCGCGTCGCGGACGAAGGCCTCGTAGCCGTAGCTCTCGATCGGATTGAGATAGCCCATCAGGATGAGGGGAGTGTCCGCCTCGCCGTCCCTGAAGGCGCGCGCCAGATCGAGCGTGCCCTTGAGCGTCAGTCCGGCCCTCAGCCCGCGCAGCGCCGCACGCTGGATCGGCGGCCCCTCAGCCATGGGATCAGAGAAGGGAAAACCCAGCTCGATGATGTCGGCCCCGGCCGCCGGCAGACCCTTGAGGATCTCCAGCGCCGCGTCCCGCGAGGGATCGCCGGCCATGACATAGGCGACGAAGCCGGCCCGGCCAGCGGCCTTTAGCGCCGCAAAACGGGCGTCGATACGGGAGGTGGTCACAGGTCCACCCCGAGATGCTCGGCCACCGCGAAGATGTCCTTGTCGCCGCGGCCGCAGAGGTTCAGCGCCACGTCGCCGTCCTTGCCGATCTCGCGAGCGATCTCGCCGACGCGGGCGAGGGCGTGGCTGGGCTCCAGCGCCGGGATGATGCCCTCCAGCCTCGAGCATAGCTGGAATGCCTCCAGCGCCTCCTTGTCCGTCGCCGCGCGGTACTCGGCCCGGCCGATATCCTTGAGCCAGGCGTGCTCCGGACCGATGCCCGGATAGTCCAACCCGGCCGAGATCGAGTGGCCCTCAAGGATCTGGCCATCCGCGTCCTGCAGCAGATAGGTACGGTTGCCGTGCAGCACGCCGGGCCGGCCACCCTGCAGCGAGGCGGCATGGTCAGGGCCGTCGAGTCCATGGCCGGCGGCCTCGACGCCGATCAGCCTCACACTGGCGTCGTCGATAAAGGGATGGAACAGGCCGATGGCGTTCGAGCCGCCACCAATGGCGGCGACGCAGGCGTCCGGCAGCTTGCCGCGGCGGGCCAGCATCTGGGCCCGGGCCTCGCGCCCGATCACGCTCTGGAAGTCGCGCACCATGGCCGGATAGGGGTGCGGCCCGGCCGCTGTGCCGATCAGGTAGTAGGTGTCCTCGACATTGGTCACCCAGTCCCGCATCGCCTCGTTCATGGCGTCCTTCAGGGTCGCCCGGCCCGAGGTCACCGGCACCACCTCGGCACCCAGCAGCTTCATGCGGAAGACGTTGGGCTTCTGCCGCTCCACGTCGGTGGCACCCATGTAGACCACGCACGGCAGGCCGAAGCGGGCGCAGACTGTGGCCGTGGCCACCCCGTGCTGACCGGCACCGGTCTCGGCGATGATGCGCGTCTTGCCCATGCGCATGGCCAGCAGGATCTGGCCCATGCAGTTGTTCACCTTGTGTGCGCCGGTGTGGTTCAGCTCGTCGCGCTTGAACCAGATGTTGGCCGCCCCGAAGTGCTCCGTCAGGCGCTCGGCCAGGTACAGCGGGCTGGGCCGGCCGACGTAGTGCTCAAGGTACTGGTCCAGCTCGGCCTGGAAGGTCGGATCGGCCTTGGCCGCCGCGTAGGCGGCCGTCAGCTCATGCACCAGGGGCATCAGCGTCTCGGCGACGAAACGGCCGCCGTAAGGACCGAAACGGCCTTCCGCGTCTGGCCAGCTGTAGGTGTTGGGGAGAATGGCGTTCACTACGTCTGTCCTGGCCCCATGGGTTACGGTTTCGGGGCGGCGGCATCGACCGCCGCCATGAAGGCGGCGATCAGGCCGGCGTCCTTAACACCGGGCTCGGTTTCCACGCCAGAGGAGACGTCCACCAGGGGCGCCCCGGTGAGACGAATGGCCTCGCCGACATTGTCCGGCGTCAGACCGCCGGCGAGGAACCACGGGCGATCGAAGGGACGCCCCTGTAGCAAGGTCCAGTCGAAGCGCGCGCCGACGCCGCCGGGCAGGGCAGAGCCGGCCGGCGGACGGGCGTCGAACATCAGATAGTCGACCACAGGCGTATACGCGACGGCGGCGGTCAGGTCGTCCGGCGTCGACACCGGGAGGGCCTTGATGATCCCGGCCCCCGACAATTGTCGCACCTCGGCGACCCGTTCGGGGCTCTCGTGACCGTGCAGCTGGATCAGGTCCGGCTTGAGGATGAGGGCGATCTCGGTGACCAGGGCGTCGTCGGGGTCGACCAGCAGCGACACCATCTGTATCCGCCCTCGCGCCCGGGCGTAGAGGGTCGCCGCCTCCAGCGGACCGATGTGGCGCGGACTCTTCGGAAAGGTCACGGCCCCGACGAACGCCGCGCCGGCGGCGAGCGCCGAGTCCAGCGCCTCGGGCGTCTTCAGGCCACAGATCTTGACGCGGGTCATGGCCTGTCTTCACGCCCGAAAGCCCCACCGGGTCAAGGCGCGACGCGTCGCGGTTGCGCCGAAGCCACGTTCAGTATTTCTAACGGCATGACCCGAAGTCTGTTGCCCCTCAATGCCCTGCGCGCCTTTGAGGCCGCCGCGCGGCACCTCAGCGTCTCCCGAGCCGCCGACGAGCTGGCGGTCACGCCTGGGGCCGTCAGCCAGCAGATCAAGCTGCTGGAGGACCTGGTCGGCGGGCCCCTGTTCCGACGCGAGCCACGCGGCCTCGCCCTGACCGATCTGGGCCGGGCTGCGGCCCCGGCGCTGCGCGAAGGCTTCGAGCGGCTGATGGACGCCTCGGCCCTGCTCCGCACGCCGACGCGCCGGCGACAGGTGGCGATCAGCGTGCCGCCGGCCTTTGCGGCCAAGTGGCTGCTGCCACGCATGGACGCCTTTCACGACGCCCACCCCGAGGTCGAGGTGTGGATCAGCGCTGACATGGAGCCCGCTGACCTCGAAGAGAGCGAGGTCGACCTCGCCGTCCGCTATGGCCCCGGCGGCTACACGGGCATGGTCGAGGAATTGCTGATGCGCGAGGCCGTGCTGCCGGTCTGCGCCCCGGCCCTGCTGGCGGGCGACCCTGCGTTGCGCACGCCGGCCGACCTCGTGCGCCATCAGTTGCTGCACGACGCCGCGGTCGATGATGACGCCGGCCGTCCCGACTGGCCAATGTGGCTCAAGGCGCGCGGGGTACGCCATCCGGACCCGCGGCGCGGCTCGCGTTTCAACGACTCCTCCCTGCTGATCCAGGCGGCGATCGCCCGGCGCGGCGTGGCCCTTGCCCGGCGCGCCCTGGCCCAGGACGATCTCGCCGCCGGCCGGCTGGTGGCCCCCTTCGCCGATGGCAGCGAAGCGGTCGGCTATGCCTACCACCTGATCCGCCGCCGAGACCGCGCCCCGACCCGCAGCGCGGAATCGCTGGCCGCCTGGCTGCGCCGGGAGGCCATCACCCACACCGACCGACTCGATCAATTGTAGACTCAAGGGCTTGCAGTGGCGCCCCATTTTCGCCCCACAACGACCTATCGTCCCGCCCGCCGTCATTGGATGCGGACGGTGCCGCCGAGAGCAAGAGTTCGTGCTGTACGCCGTCGCCGCGCTGGCCCTGCTGTGGTCGCTCACCCTTCCGCTGGACCCGGAGTCCACCACGGGGCCCGTGCCCTATACCGAGGTACTGGCGGCCGAGCCCGAAGCGGCGGCGGCCCTGTCGGTCGAGGCCGAGGCGCTGATGGCCGAGGAGCCGGATTGGCGTCTGTCGGCGCGTCTCTATCATGCGGGTGGCGGCGGGGCGACGGGCAACGACTCGCTCGGCTGCCGGCCGATCGCCCTTCGCACGGTAGCGGTCGACCCCAATCATGTGCCGCGCCGCACCCGCCTGTTCATCCGCGAAACGGTCGGCCTGCCCCTGCCCGATGGCGGCGTCCACGACGGCTTCTGGTACGCCTCGGACACCGGCGGCGCGATCCGCGGGGCCAAGATCGACCTTTACACCGGCCACGGCAGCGCCTCGATGCGACCGGTCATACCGCTGAACATGCGTACCCTGACGGTGGTCGAGGCGGGCCGGTTCGAGGGTTGCCCGCCCGACTGGGAATAGGCCTCAGCCGCCCTTGCCGATGATATCGGTCGCGCGCCTGAGCCGCGGGGTCACCATCGGAATGGTCAGCATGGTCGAGCCCACCGCCATCAGCAGCAGGGCGGTGAAGGTCCCGCTGGTGATGATCTGCTTGTCCAGCAGGATATTGGCGAAGATGATCATGATCAGCGCCTTGGTCTGCAGCAGCCAGCCGATGACCGAGGCCTCGCCCGGCCCCCATTTGAGCAGCCGCCCGGCGAGGTGAACGCCCGCCAGCTTGCCACCCACCGCGGCGGCCAGAAGCAGGGCCGCGGCCCCGAACACTGCCACCCCGCCAACATCCCAGGTCGTGCGCAGACCCGTCGACAGGAAGAAGACGGGCATGACCGTCATCAGCACCGTGTCGCGGAACTGATCCATCCGTGTCTGGTCGAACCAGCGGGCGTCCAGCACGGCCCCGGCGAGGAAGGCACCGACCATGTAGTGCAGCCCGGACCAATCGGCGACGAGCCCCACGAGGGCCAGCCAGATGAAGGACACGAACCAGCGGTCCCGCTCGACCAGCCGTGGCATCAGCCGGCGCATGGCGAGGGCGGCCGCGGCGAAACCGATCAGGAAGGCCCCCTGCCGCCCGACCCGCTCCCAGTCCAGCAGCACCAGGGCCAGCACGGCCCAGATGGCGATGTCGTCCAGCGAGGCGTAGCGCAGCACCCGCTGGCCAAGCGGCCGACGCAGGATCTCCAGCCTGTCCATGAACAGGATCAGGATCGGCAGGGCGGTGACGGCGCAGGCCATGCCGATGCCCAGCACCACCTGCCAGATCTCGCCCTTCGGACCGGCCCAGCCGTCGCCGGTGGCCAGCAGGATCGCGGCGGCACCAGCCCCGAACAGCAGGGGCGTGACGAGGGCGAGACCGGCGGTCAGACCCGTCTCGCCCTTGTGCCGCCAGGCTTCGTTCAGGTCCAGCTCGACCCCGGCGAACCAGACGAACATCATCACCGCCCACCAGGCCACCCCGTTCAGGGCCTGGATCACCTCGGGCCGGAACACGAAGGCGTAGTAGTCGGGGAAGGCCGCGCCCAGGACCCCCGGGCCGAGCAGGATGCCAGTGAGGATCTGCACCACCACCAGCGGTGCCCAGTAGTCTGTCCGGAACACGCGCCAGATCAGATACGGCACCGTGAAGATGATCAGCATGGCGATCAGGAACAGTTCCGTGATCGTCACCGTATGACTCATGGGTGGCCCTCCCCCTGCTTTCGCCGACCCTGCCACGATGACCGAACGCCGTCACCCGCGACAGCCGACCACGCTTTCGCCCGCAGGCCGGACTCGCCAAGCCCGAAGCGACACGGTTAAGGTGATTGCGTTTTTGCGTAAGAGGGGACGCCGCCATGACGACCACCACCGGGGCACCGCAGGGCGTCGAGTCCTTCTATTCCAAGGTCACCAACGTCAGCGACTTCATCTGGGGCGGCACCTGGGATGGCATCCAGATCATCCCGTTCCCGCCCATGGTCGTGATGCTGTTGGGCGTCGGCCTGTGGATGATGATCGGGCTGCGGTTCTATCCGCTGCTCAAGCTGGGCGAGGCATTCGCCGGCCTGTTCAGGAAGGACAAGTCGGAATCTGGCGAGATCTCGCCCTTCGCCGCTCTATCGACCGCCCTGTCGGGGCAGGTCGGCACCGGCAATCTGGCGGGCGTGGCGACGGCTATCACCCTGGGCGGCCCCGGGGCCCTGTTCTGGATGTGGGTGACGGCGCTGATCGGCATGGCCCTGGCCTTCGCCGAGGGCTCGCTGGCCATCCGCTTCCGCGACCGGGACGAGAACGGCAACTGGCGAGGCGGCCCCATGACCTACATCCGCAAGGGTCTGGGCAAGTCGTGGGGCTGGCTGGCGGTGCTATTCTGCATCGGCACCCTGTTTTCGTCGATCGCCACCGGCAACATGATCCAGTCGAACTCGATCGCTGACTCCATCACCGCCCTGTCGGGGGTTGAGGAGTGGATGGCCGGCATTATCGTCGCCGTGCTGGTGTTCGTGGTGATCATCGGCGGCATCAAGTCGATCGGCAACGTGGCCGAAAAGATCGTGCCAATCATGGCGATCGCCTACATCGTCATGGCGATGATCGCGATCATCATCAACTACAGGGACATCCCGAACACCTTCGCCCTGATCTTCGACGGCGCGCTCAACGGCACCGCCGCGACCGGCGGGTTTGTCGGTGCCGGCATCATGCTGGCGATCCGCGCCGGCGTGGCCCGCGGGCTGTTCTCGAACGAGGCCGGCCAGGGCTCGACCCCGATGGCCCACGCCGTGGCCCGCACTGACGATCCCGCCCGCCAGGGCCGCTTCGCGATGATGGGAACCTTCATCGACACCATCATCATCTGCACCATGACCGGCCTGGTGCTGCTGACGGTGCAGGGCAGTTTCCCGGCCGGCGCAGGCACGGTCGATCATGTCTGGAACTCGGACCTGCGCGGCTTCGAGATGACGCTGGCGGCCTATGCCGCGGCCTTCCCGCAGACCATTTTCGGCCAGTCGCTGGGCGCTCTGGTCGCTTCGGTGGCGCTGATCCTGTTCGTGTTCACGACCCTGATCACCTGGAGCTACTACGGCGAGCGGGCGGCCACCCATTTGTTCGGCAGCAAGGTCGCCATTCCGTGGCGTCTCCTGTGGGTGACGATGATCGTCGTCGGCTCCTTCCAGCAGATCGAGTTCATCTGGCGCATGGGCGACATCGCCAACGCCGCCATGGCCCTGCCGAACCTGATCGCGCTGCTGGCCCTGTCGGGGATCGTCTTCGCCCTGGCGCGCGGCGACAAGACCGCCGGCCGAGACCACGACTGACGAAACAGGCGGCCCGCGCTCCGGCGCGGGCCGTTCCGCCTCAGAATTTCCGCCGGCCCGTGACCGTCTCGAAGAACATCCGCCAGTCGCCCATCAGGCTCCACAGCGGGTACTTGAAGGTCGCCGGCCGGTTCTTCTCGAAGACGATATGCCCGACCCAGGCGAAGCCGTAGCTGACCAGCGGCATGGCCAGCAGCCACCACGGGTTGAGGGTCGTGATCGCCAGAGCAAGCACCACCAGTACCAGACCACTGCCGACCACGTGGATGCGGCGGCACGTCGGGTTGGCGTGCTCACGGATGTAGAATGGGTAGAACTCGGCGAACGAAGCGTAGCGCCGGCTGTCTGCGGGGGCATGGCTCATGGCGTCAGGATGCGTCGCGCATCGGTCGCTGACAAGCCATCCGGGTGCCCAGCCGAGAACCCGGTTTCCCCGTTCCGCGTTTCCGCCCGGGTTCACCCTGGGTCTGAGGGGGACAGGGCATGCGCTGCAAAGGCGGCCGCAGCGGCGGCGGCGCAGCGGTCGAGGGGCGCGTCGGCACGCCCGAGGACGGGGCGGGGCGCTTCGTGGATGTGATCGGAGCGAACCTCAACGGCGTCTGGGCCGCCAGCGCTGCGCGCGCATCCGGCGGCCAGGTGGCGCTGGAGCCCGGCGACCTCGACGCCGGCCTGATCACCGCCGGCACCATCGGCGACGACACCCTGCAACAGCACGGCGGCGGGCGTGCGTCGCCCGATAGCTTCACGCACGGTAGCTCAGAAGACTGCGCCGCCTGGCTGAGACACGGCTACGAGGCCGGGCATCCGTCCGCCTCCAACACCCTTCAAACGCTCTGAACCGACACCCATGGTGCCGTGCTTGTTGCGGCGCGGCACCGGCGCCATGCTGGCGGGATGACCCCCGCCGTTCCTCTTCTCGCTCAGGATGCGCCCGACGCCGGGTCCGCCACGCCGGCCGGGGCGCTGACGAGCGCGCGGCGTCTGGTGCTGAAGATTGGCTCGGCGCTGATTGGTGCCGACCGCGCCGCCGACCTCGGCCGCGAGGTGGCCCGGCTGCGCGGCGAGGGGCGTGAGGTCATCCTCGTCTCGTCGGGCGCAGCGGTGCTCGGTCGCCGCCGCCTGGGCCTGCCGCGCGAGGCAGCGCTGGACCGCACCCAGGCCGCCGCCGCCGTCGGTCAGTCGTTGCTGATGCGCGAATGGGATGCGGCGCTGGCCCCTCACGGCCTGACCCCGGCCCAGGTGCTACTGACCCGCGAGGATACCGAGCGTCGCCGCCGCTGGCTCAACGCCCGGGCGACGCTGGAGGCCCTGCTGGCGCTCGGTGCCGTACCGGTGGTCAACGAGAACGACACCGTGGCCACCGAAGAGATCCGCTACGGCGACAACGACCGGCTCGCCGCGCGCACGGCCCAGCTGGCCCGCGCCGACCTCCTGGTGCTGCTGTCCGACGTGGATGGCTTCTATGACGCGGACCCCCGCTCCTCACCCGGGGCGCGGCGCCTCGCCCGCATCGACGCCCTGACCCCGGAGATCCTGGCCATGGCCGGCGATGCCAATGCCGAGGCCGCCGTCGGGTCGGGCGGCATGCGCACCAAGCTGGAGGCGGCGCGCATCGCCCGGGCCGCCGGCTGCGCCACCGTGATCCTCGACGGCCGGGTCGACAGCCCCCTTGGCGCCGCCGTCAGCAATGGCTCGGGCACCCTGATCACGGCCCACCAGTCCCCGCGCCAGGCCTACAAGGCATGGATCGCCGGCAGCGTCGCCCCGGCCGGGATGCTGCGGCTCGATGAGGGGGCCGCCGCCGCCCTGCGCGCCGGGAAGAGCCTGCTGCCCGCCGGGGTGGTGGCCGTCGAGGGCGGCTTCGACAAGGGCGACAGCGTCGAGCTGCGCGCGCCGGACGGGCGTCGTCTCGGGATCGGACTGGCGGCCTATGCCGCCGACGAGATGCGCCGGCTGGCCGGCCGTCAGAGCGGCGAGATCGAGGGGCTGCTGGGCTATCGCGGGCCCGGCGTCGCCATCCATCGCGACGACCTGGTGCTGGAAACGGGCGCATGAGCGACCTCGCCGCGCAGATGCTGGAGATGGGCCGGGCCGCCCGCGATGCCGCCCGGCCGCTCGCCCGGGCCCCCGCTGATCAGCGCAGCGCCGCCATCCGGGCCGGCGCGGATGCCCTGCTGGCGCGCGCCGATCAGGTGCTGACTGCCAACGCCCGCGACCTCGACGCCGCAGCGGCGCGCCACGCCCCGGCCAATATGGTCGAACGCCTGCGGCTCGACCCGGGGCGGCTGGAGACCATCGCCGGGGCCATGCGCGCCGTCGCCGACCAGCCCGATCCGCTCGGCGCGGAAACGGCCCGCTGGACGCCGGCCAACGGGCTGAACATCGCCCGGGTCTGCGTGCCGCTGGGCGTGCTGGCCATCATCTTCGAGAGTCGGCCGAACGTGGCCGCCGACGCCGCCGCCATCTGCCTCCGCTCCGGTAACGCCGCCCTGCTGCGTGCTGGCTCGGACAGCCTGCACAGCGCACTCGCCATCCATGGTGCCGTGGTAGAGGGCCTGACCGCGGCCGGCCTGCCGGCCGCTGCGGTGCAGATGGTCGACACGCCGGACCGGGATGCGGTCGGCGAGCTCCTTACGGGGCTCGGAGGGACCATCGACCTCATCGTCCCGCGTGGCGGGCGCAGCCTGGTCGAGCGGGTGCAGGCCGAGGCGCGCGCCCCGGTGCTCGGTCATCTGGAAGGCATCTGCCACACCTATCTGCATGCCTCGGCCGATCCGGACATGGCCCGCGCGGTGGTGTTGAACGCCAAGATGCGGCGCACTTCGATCTGCGGCGCGACAGAGACCCTGCTGGTGGACGCCGGTGCCCTGTCCGTGCTTCCGGAGGTGGCGCAGGGCCTGATCGCTGCCGGCTGCGAACTGCGTGGCGACGCCCGGGCGCGCGACGCCGTGCCGCAGATGGCCGAGGCGGTCGAGGCCGACTGGCCAACCGAGTATCTGGCCCCGATCCTCTCCGTACGGGTGGTGGACGATCTGGAAGCGGCGGTCGAGCATATCGCCCGCTACGGCTCGGGCCACACCGAAGCGATCATCGCCGCCGACCCGGCCGCCGCCGAGCGCTTCCTGGCCCTGGTCGACAGCGCCATCGTCATGTGGAACGCCTCGACCCAGTTCGCCGACGGCGGCGAGTTCGGCTTCGGGGCGGAGATCGGCATCTCCACTTCGCGTTTGCACGCGCGCGGCCCGGTCGGGGCGCAGCAGCTGGTCAGCTACAAGTATGTGGTGCGAGGCGCGGGCCACACCCGCCCCTGATCAGGACAGGTCGATGTCGACCGCCCGGCTCAGCCACAGCTCGCCCGCGCCCAGTCTCAGCACCGCGCGGCGGCCACGGAAAGCCGGCATGCCGATCAACCCCTCGGGCAGGGTCCGGCTGGCCACATCCTCATAGATGGCCACGGTGGCGTCGCGGAACAGGGCGTCGCCGAAGGTCACCGTCCGCGCCCGCACGAGCTCCGACCGAACCGAACCGCCCAGCACGAGGCTCGAACCACGGCGGGTTTCACGCCCGTCGAGCAGCCCCAGTCCCCCGGCCGCGGCGCGGCTGAGGGCCAGCAGGGAGGATGAGCCCGTGTCGATCATGGCGGTGGTCACCGCCCCCTCGACCGATACCTCCGCCGCCAGCGCCCGACCCTCGCGCAGGACCGGCGTCCGCGTCAGGTCGCCCCACGGGGGCGGGGCACCGGGCGGGGCCAGGGCCAGACGGCGCTCCGTCAGATCGAGCCAAAGATCGCTTTCGCCGAGCACGTCCTGGCCGAGGATCAGCGGCGTCGCGAGGCCCGCCTCGTGCGCGAGTGGTCCGAGGTCGAGGATGGCGGCGCGCATGCCGGTGAAGCTTGCCCCCGCTGCGGTGATGTCGATGGTCACGCCCCGCCCCACCTGGGAGCCGCCACCGACGCCATAGGCCAGCAAGGGGATGTCGAAGCCCTCGCCGAGGCCGAGCCGCTGCACGAGACGGCGGTCGACCACCGAGTACTGAGCCCCGGAGTCCACCAGGGCGCGGACCGGCTCACCGGCGAGGGTCGCGGCGATGATCAGGACGTGGGCGCGATCATCGACGAGGTTGGCCCAGCCCGCCGTCCCGCCCGTCGTGAACCTGGCCTGCGGCGAAGGCCAGACGACGTTCTGGCGGAACCACCAGCTACCGCCGAGCACGCCGGCGACAAGGCCGGCCCGGATCAGGAAGGAACGTCGCGTACCCAAGCCTCTTCCTTCGCCTCCGCCCCGCCCGCTGTCGAGCGTGACGCGGGGTAATGCGACGAGAGGACGCCGTGGGCCGGGAGGTGCGCGGCGTCACCTCAACGGGTCGGGGCGCTTTCGGCTCCCTGTCGGATCAGCCGTTGGCCGGCCGCATGGCCCGCTCCGGCGGCACGCCCGGCGAAGCCTCGCGCGGCGCGCCGGCGGTCTCGCCCGGCTTCATGAACTTGACCAGCACCCGCTGCCCAATCAGCAGCGGCGCGTCCGTGGCCGTGACCACCACCTCGACCACGCGCTCGTCGGACCGCTGGCTGGGATCGTCCGAGGCCAGCTTGCGGGCTCCGAAGACGGCGGCCCGGCGCAGTACCTCGCCGACGACGACCCGGGTCGGATCGCCTTCCGGCGAGATCTCGACCGCCTGCCCGACGCTGACGTTGGGGATGTCGCTCTCGACGATCTCGGCGCGGACGATGCGCGGGGCCTCGGGCTCAAGATCGAACATGGTCGAGACGTTCAGGGTCGAGGCGCCGGCGCCCGGGTTGGCGTAGCGGCGCACGATCCGGCCATCCATGGGCGCGCGGATGACGGTCAGTTCGAGATTGTACTCGGCCTCGGCCAGACGGGCGCGGGCGGTCTGGACCGCGGCGCGCTGCGACTGCAGGCGCGCTTCGGCGGCGGCGATCTGGTCACGCGCCTGATCCATGCGCTGGGCGGCGACGAAGTTGGACGCGACCAGCTGGGCGAGGCGGTCATGCTCGCGGCGGGCGGTGCGCAGGTCGACCTGGATCTGGGCCAGCTGGCTCTCGGACTGGGCCACCTCGGCGCGGGCGCGCTGCAGGGCGAGGCGGGCCTCGTCGTCTTCCTGACGGGCCAGGACCTGGCCGGCGGTGACGACATCACCCTCCTGCACCAGCACCTCGCGCACCACGCCGCCGCGGCGGGCGGCGACCTGGATGATGCCGCCCTCGACATCGACGCGGCCGTTGGCCACCGCGGCATAGGGGCTCTCGACCGCCGCCGCAGTCTGCTCGGCCGCCTTCTTCTTCGCCGCGCCCTGGAACGACAGGTAGCCGAAGCCTGCGACGGCGACAATGATCGCCAGCAGGCCGATCCAGAGCCACTTGTTCTTCAGGAAGCCGGGCATGATGAGAGTGTCCTGGATGTTCTGGTTGCTTGATCAGTGCGACGAGGCGAGCGTCGTGTCGGGGTTCGGCGTGCGGCGCGTGTCATCGATGATGCGCCCATCCTCGATGTGAATGATGCGGTCGGCCCAAGCCTCGAGGCGGGGGTCATGGGTGACGCAGACGACCGCAGCGCCGTGCTCGGAGGCGGCCCGCCGTAGCAGGCGGACGACCACCTGGCCGTTCTCGCCGTCAAGCGCCGAGGTCGGCTCGTCCGCGAACAGGATCTTGGGGTCCTTGGACAGCGCCCGGGCGATGGCGACGCGCTGTTTCTCGCCTCCCGAGAGCGCCGACGGCCGCTGGTGCAGACGAGGCTTGAGGCCGACCTCCTCCAGCGCGACGGTCGCACGGCGCTTCGCCTGGTCAGGGGTCAGCCCCTGGAACTTCAGCACTGTCTCGACCTGCTGCAAGGCGGTCAGGGCCGGGAACAGGTTGAAGCCCTGGAAGATGAAGCCGCAGTTGTCGAGGCGGAACTTGTCGATCCGGCCCGGGGACAGCTTCCACAGGTCCGGCACGTCGAGCGTCGCCACCTTGCCCTCCTCGGGCCGTAGCAGGCCCGAGAGCGCAGCGATCAGGGTCGATTTGCCCGAGCCGGACGGCCCCATGACCATGGTCAGGTCGCCGTGCCGCGCGTCGAAATCGACGCCCTTGAGCACCTCGACGAAGCCCTTTCCCGACTTGAAGCGCTTCACCAGGCCGGTGGCCTCGATCGCGGCGTCGCCATGTCTTCCAAGCGCCTTTGTGATCATCGCAGCAGGTCCGCCGGTTGGCTGTTCTTGAGCACGCCGAGCGACAGGAAACCCGACACCATCGCAATTACAACGAGGCCGCCTCCAACGATCAGCAACAGGACGGGCGGCAGGGAGATGATCACGGAGTTGGCCGCGGCGAAAAGCGACACCAGCCAGGTCAGGGCGATCGCGGCAGCGACACCGACGAGGCCGACCCAGAAACTCAGCTCGATGACGATGCGACGCAGGGCACCCATGGACACGCCGAGCGCCCGGAGCGAAGCGAACTCCTTGATGTTGGCCATAATGGCCCCGCGCAGAGTCTGCCAGGTGATGGCCACGCCGATGATCACCCCGAGGACGACGCAGCCGCCGATGATAATGACGAGAATGCCTTCCTCGAACATGGCGTTCTGGTTGGCGTCAGCGAGATCCTGACGCGTCCAGGCTTTCCACTGGCCCTTGCCCATGGCGTTCAGCTCGGCGGTGACAATCTCGGCCCTGGCGGGATCCTTGATCTTGACCATCAGGGGCCCTACGCGCGTCCCCGTATCGGCCTGTCCCAGCAAGCGCAATGTGTCTCGGCTCATGACAATGTTCTGCGTCATCATGTTGGGATAGCCACGGATCACAGCCACAACCGTCACGGTCCGGCCGTTGTACAGGGCCTTGTCTCCCAGCTTAACGCCCAAGGGTCTCAGGGCCGTCTCGTCGATCGCGACCGTGTACGGCTGACGCAGGGCGTCCACCAGGTCCTGCGAGTAGTCTGTCGGGATGGTCACCGCGCCCGGCGTGGTATCAATGATCACGGTCTGCACGAATTGCGCACGCGGGGCTCCTTGCCGGGCCCGGTCGGCTGCGCTCATGGTCGGGTCAACATTCTTGATTGACTGGAACGATCCAGCGGCACCGTCGAGGGCCTGGACCTCGGTGACCTCAGCGTGATTGTAGACCAGCGGAATGAAGCGCCGGGGCACGCCCGAGGGACCACCCAGCAGGCTGCGCGCGCCGGGAGCCAGCACCATGATGTCGGCACGCGAGCGCTCGATCTGGGCGGTGAAGCCCTTGCCAATCCCGAGAAAGACGCCGGTCATGGCGAGCACGAGAAGGCCGGAGAGGGCCAATGCCATGACGGCTGCCATGTACCGGCGCCATTCGTAGAGAAGGGTAGACAGGGCCAGTGACATGCGAAGCGGTTCAACCCCCGAGAAGGCGCTTTATCTGACCGGGCGACGGTCAAGGTCCAAGTTAAATCGGGGTAAGACACCCGACGCCAGAGGCCACTTGCGGCGGCGACGGGCGCGCGGATAGTTACCCCATAACACGCGCAAGGCGCGACCCCGGGAGTTCCTCACATGAAAATCCGCCTCACCGCCTCAGCCCTCGCCCTCGGCTGGGCCCTCGCGGTCCTGTCTACCGCACCCGCCGCCGCGGAAGAAGGCATGTGGACCTTCGACAACTTCCCCATCGCCCGGGTCAACCAGACCTATGGCACCCGTATCGACCAGGCATGGCTGGACCGGGTGCGCGAGGCCTCGGTGCGCCTGCGCGGCTGCTCGGCCTCGTTCGTCTCGCCCAAGGGGCTGATCCTGACCAACCATCACTGCGTGGTGTCGTGCATCCAGGAACTGTCGACGGCGGAGCAGGACTATGTCGCCAACGGCTTCCTCGTCGCCACCCGCGAGGAAGAGCGCGCCTGCCCCGGCCAGACCGCCGAGGTGCTGACCGAGATCGTGGACGTCACCGACCAGGTGCTGGCCGCCGGCGCCGGGCTTGAGGGTGCCGCCTTCGCTGCCGCCCGCACCGCCGAGATCAACCGCATCCAGGACGAGGCCTGTGCCGGCGACAGCCGCTTCAGCTGTCAGGTGATCAGCTTCTACCGTGGCGGACGCTATGGCCTCTACAAGTTCCGCCGCTACGACGACGTCCGCCTCGCCTTCGCGCCGGAGTTCCAGGCGGCCTTCTTCGGCGGCGACCCGGACAACTTCAACTTCCCGCGCTACGCCCTCGACGCCGCCTTCCTGCGCGCCTACGAGAACGGCCAGCCGGTCGCGACGCCGAACCACCTGACCTGGAACCCGCGCGCGCCGCAGGCCGGCGAGCCGACCTTCGTGTCCGGTAACCCTGGCACCACCCAGCGCCTGCTGACGGTGGCCCAGCTGGAGCGCCTGCGCGACCAGCAGCTGCCGCTGCAGCTGATCCAGGGCTCGGAACTGCGCGGCCGGCTGCTGACCTACGCCGCAAGCGGCGACGAGGCCGCCCGCGTCTCGGTCGACCCGATCTTCGGCCTCGAGAACAGCTTCAAGGTCTGGTACGGCCAACAGCAGGCTCTTCTCGACCCGGCCTTCATGGCCGGGAAGCGGGCCGAGGAGGCGGAACTGCGCGAGCGCGTCGCCGCTGATCCGGCCCTGCAGCTGCGCATCGGCGACCCTTGGACCGAGATCGAGGCCGCGGAGCTCGCCGCTCGCGACCTCGCCGTGCCCTTCCGCCAGATCGTCACCGCCGCCGGCGGCGGCTCGGCCCTGTACGGCATGGCCAACTCCATTGTCGGCGTCGCACGGGAGCGGGGGAAGCCCGAAGGCCAGCGCAACCCGGGCTTCGACGCCGCGGTCGCCCGCACCCGCACCCGCCTGCTCGAGGAAACGCCCGTCTCGATGGACCTCGAGCGCATCCGGCTCGGCTTCTGGCTGTCCAAGACGCGCGAGTACCTGACCGTCGATGACGTGCGGGTGCGCACCCTGCTGGGCCGGGAGAGCCCCGAAGGCCTGGCCGAACGCGCCATCTCGGGCACCCGGCTGGACGAGGCGGCATTCCGCGCCGCCGCGCTCGACCTGAACGTCGAGCAGCTGGTCGCCCTCAACGATCCGCTGATCGACCTCGCCCTGCGCAACGCCGACCAGGCCGCCGCGCTCCAGGCCGAATGGGGTGCCCGCGTGGGTGTGCCGAGCACCCGCGCCGCCGAGCGTGTGGCCCAGGCGCGCTTCGCCGTCTATGGCGACAACCAGTATCCCGACGCCACCTTCTCCCTGCGCCTGTCATACGGTTCGGTACAGGGCTGGTCCTACCGCGGCGTCGAGGTGCCGCCCATCACCTATATGGGCGGCCTGTTTGAGCGAGCCACCGGTGCCGCGCCGTTCAACGCCGCCGAGGACTTTCTCGCCGCGCGCGATCAGATTGAGTCCCGAGTGGTCTACAACTACGTGACCACCAACGACATCATCGGAGGCAACTCCGGCTCACCGGTCATCGACGCCGAGGGCCAGGTGATCGGTGCCGCCTTTGACGGCAACATCCACTCTCTCGGCGGCTCTTTCGGCTATGACGGCAGCGTCAACCGCACCGTGGTGGTCTCCACCGCCGCGGTCACGGAGGCCCTGCGCAAGGTCTATGACCAGCCGCGCCTGCTGCGTGAACTCGGCGTGGACTGATCCCGCACACGGAAGGGGCCGCGCCCTGTGGCGCAGTCCCTTCCTGCCCGGCGGCCCGACCTACCAGTGGTCGCGGCGATCCTCCTATCGGTTCTCGCGCCGCTCATGACGGATCTGCGCCTGGATGCGATCCAGCTGGTCGTGCAGCTCCCGCGCCTCCCAGCGGTCAATGCCGCCCCTGCGATAGTCGCGCTGCAACCGGTCGAAGTGGGCGAACTGACTCCGGAACAGCCGGTACTCATGCCGGCTGATGTGGCCGTTGTAAGCCATCCGCTCCACACGTTGCTCAAGCTGCGCCTGCAGCGCCTCGAACGGGTAGCGCTGGCCGTAGCCCCCATGCCCCCCGTAGTGCTGGGCAGCGGCGGGCGTGGACAGGGCCACCGCCGAGGCCGTCAGGATCGAAAACAGAACGGACTTGCTCATCTCTGACCTCACTTCCAAACCCCCCGCTGATCGGGGTGTGGGCGCAGAAAACCATTCGCCCGCTGAGCCGAATCTGAGCCGGTCGTTGTCTCGCGTTCAGCCGGATGAACCGCGGGCGTTAGCCGTTCCGGCTCACGCAACAGCAAGGGGGCGGCCTCACACTGCTGCGGAACCGAGAAGACGGCGATGGCGCGTGCCGGGGCCGAGCACGATCGCGATCCGGATGGGGTCGAGCTCCAGGCCCGCGTGATCGCGGCGGCCCCGCAGCTGATGAAACTCGCGGAACGGCTCGCCGAAGCGGCCTCGGGCTCGCCCGAGGACTGCCCGCCCGGGCTGTTCGACCTTGCAGCCCGGGCGCGGGACATCCTCAGGGACGCGATCGAGGTCATCGTCAGCCCGAAAGAGGCTCCCGCCCAATCAGCCTGATCCTGTTGACCGCAGCAGAATGAGGACAGGGTTCGGCTCGACAGGACTCCGCGACGCAGCTTAGGCTCGCCGCATCTGTTCAGGGACGGGAGCCTCTGTTGAAGGGCGAGGAGCGCCGCAAGACCAGCCGTGGACGCCGGCGCAGCGACCGTCTAAACGACGAGACGGCGGTTCTGCGCCTCATCCTGCTGGTCGGTCTGCTGGCGTTGATCTTCTATCTGGCCGCCAGGCAGGGCCTGCTGGGCGAGATATGGGTCGTAGCCGGCCCGCTTGCCATCGGCCTCGTCGCCGCCCTGCTCCAGATCCAGCACTCCTCTGCCCAGGCCCAGCGCGTCTGGGCCGACCAGGAGCGGCGTTTCCGCCTGGCGGTCGAGGGTGCCCGTTGCGGCGTCTGGGAGTGGGACCTTGTCGCCGGGTCGGTAACGGTCTCGGACTATATGGCCACCCTTCTGGGACTGGACAGCGCCGGCATCGTTCCCGCAGACACGGTGCTGGCGCGCATACATCCGCGGCATCGCGAACAGGTCGAGCACGCCCTGCTGCAGGCCGCCTCCCATGGTGTCTTCGAGACCAGCTTCGTCGTCGCCCTGCCCGAGGGCGGCATCCGCTGGATCGACGCCCGGGGCCAGGCCCGCGGGGTCCGCGCCGGACAGCATTTCGCCCATGTCGTCGGGGTGGCGCTCGACATCACGGAAGCCCGCAGGGCCAAGGCTCGTGCCCAGGCCGCCGAGAGCCGCCTGCGCGACGGCATCGAGAGCGTGTCGGACGCTTTCGCCCTGTTCGACCGGCAGGGAAGGCTGGTCATGTGCAACCGTGCCTTCCAGGACGCTTTCGGCTTCGACGACGCCGTCGTCAGGCGCGGCGCGCCGCGCGAAGATCTAGGCTTCGTACTCAATAAGGGGATTCCTCGCGCCGTTTGTTCGTGATTCACTCTTCTTGGATCGGAGG
>JAPZRF010000015.1 GCA_027531145.1 Brevundimonas sp.
GGAAGATACGGCTCGATCCGACCCCACTCCGCATCGCTCAGCCAGTATAGATGTCGGCCCATGATCCACCTCCGATCCAAGAAGAGTGAATCACGAACAAACGGCGCGAGGAATCCCCTTATTGAGTACGAAGCCTAGTGCCGACCGCGAGGGCGCTTGCCACAGGGTCTCAGGTCCGACAGGAAGGAGCGTCGGTCCCGGAGCCCCTCCCGCCATGTTCAGCGCCTTGAACCTCCAGAGCCTGCTGGGGATCGTCGTCGTTATCCTGCTGTGCTGGATCGTGTCGGAGAACCGGCGCGTCTTTCCGTGGCGTCTGGCGATCGGGGCGGTGGCAGTTCAGGCGGGGCTTGTGCTGGCCCTGTTTGCCATCCCCGGCTCGCAGGGTGTGCTGGCGGCGATCACCGGGGCTGTGGATGGCCTCGCGGCGGCGACGCGGGTAGGGGCTCAGTTCGTGTTCGGCTATCTGGCAGGCGGGGCCCAGCCCTATGTGATCGAGAACCGCCCGGCCCTCTTCGTCTTCGCCTTCGAGGTGCTGCCGCTCATCCTGGTGATATCGGCTCTCTCGGCGCTGCTTTGGCACTGGCGCATCCTGCGCTGGATCACCCGCGGGTTCGGCTTCCTGTTCCAGAAGACGCTCGGGCTCGGCGGTGCCTCGGCCCTGGCGGTGGCGGCGAACATCTTCCTCGGCATGATCGAGAGCCCGATCGTGATCCGCGCCTACCTCGACAAGCTGACCCGGTCAGAGATCTTCCTGATGATGGTGGTGGGCCTGGCCACGGTGGCCGGCTCGACCATGGTGGCCTACGCCACCCTGCTGGCACCTGTGCTTCCCAACGCAGCCGGCCATGTTCTGGTGGCCTCGATCGTCTCGGCTCCGGCCGGGGTCCTGCTGGCCCGGATCATCGTGCCCGAGAAAAAGGGGCAGGGGGGCGCCTTCGCCGACTACGGCTCGGCCCTGAGGTACGACTCGGCCATCGACGCCATCGTCAAGGGCACCTCGGACGGGCTGATGGTGGTGCTCAACATCTCCGCCATCCTGATCGTGTTCGTCGCCCTCGTGGCCCTCGCCAACGTCATGCTCGGCGGCTTCTGGCTGTTCGGTGAGCCGGTCACGATCGAGCGCCTGCTCGGCTACGCCTTTGCGCCGGTGGCCTGGCTGACCGGGGTCGAATGGGCCGATGCCCAGATCGCCGGCCGCCTGCTGGGGGTCAAGCTGACCCTGACCGAGTTCGTCGCCTTCATCCAGCTCGGGGCCGTGCCCGAGGAGGGCATGAGCGAGCGTACCCGGATGCTGCTGACCTATGCCCTGTGCGGCTTCGCCAACATCGGCTCGGTGGGCATCACGGTGACCGGTCTGTCGGTGCTGATTCCCGAGCGCCGCGAGGAGGTCCTCGGCCTCGTGTGGAAGGCCCTGTTTGCCGGCTTCCTCGCCACCCTGATGACCGCCTCGGTCGTCGGCGCCTTGCCGGAGTCCGTGTTCGCGCGCTAGCCCATAGCGAACAAGGAAGCGCGGCGATCCGACCGCGCCGGGAGGATCGCATGAAGCTCTACGACAGCCTGAGGGCACCCAATCCGCGGCGCGTGCGCTGGGTCATGGCCGAGAAGGGCGTGACGGACATCGAGATCGTCCAGGTCGGGATCATGGCGGGCGAGCATCGCACGCCGGAGTACCGCGCCCGCGTCGGCCTGCCCCACGTGCCGGCGCTCGAGCTGGACGACGGGACCTGCATCTCCGAATCGCTGGCCATCTGCCGCTATCTTGAGGCCCTCTATCCCGAGCCGAACCTGTTCGGGCGGGACGCGAAGGACCAGGCGCTTGTCGAGATGTGGACCCGCCGCTGCGAGTTCTACATGGCCAATCCTATGATGCTGGTGGTGCGCCACAGCCTCCCGGCGCTGGCCGCGCTGGAGGCCCAGTCGCCCGAGGTGGCCGAGATGAACCGCACCACGGCCGAGAAGTTCATGCGCACCCTCGACCGCCGGCTGGCGGAGCACGAATGGATCGTCGGCGACCGCTTCACCATCGCTGACATCGTCGCTGTGGTCGGGCTCGAGTTCGCCCGGCTGATCCGGTACCGCCCGCCCGAGGAGCACGCCCAGCTCGGCCGCTGGCTGGGGGCCTGCCGGGCCCGACCGGCCGCGCAGGCGGGGATGTAGGGGCACCGTCAGCGGCGCTCGAACTTCCGGATCACGCCGGAGTAGGTCATCAGCATCCGCTCGCCCGCCTGGATCTGGCCGCGCACGAAGATCAGGCTCTTGCCGGCCCGCACGACCTCGCCGGTCGCCTCGACCAGCTCGCCCACATACGCCCCGTCGATGAAGGTGGAGTCCAGCTGGACGGTGACGCCCGAGGCACCCTCCATCTCCTGGTAGGCGGTCTGGAACAGGGCGATGTCGGCGAAGGTCATCAGACAGCCGCCGTGCATGCGCCCGCCGGCGTTCATGTGCTTCGGTTCGGCCCGGAACGCGCAGCGCATCCGCCCGTCCGGATCGGGCCGGAAGTAGAAGGGCCCGACCACCTGATCGAAGGTGCCGTGCAGGTCATAGGTCCGCCAGCCGGCGAAGTCGCCTTCGGTGACGGTGATCTTGGCGACCATGGACGGTTCCCCTTCATGCTGCGGTGCGGGATATAGGCCATATGAGCGATCCGATCGAAGCCGTCATTCTCGAAAAACTGTCCGAACGCGACGCGGGCAAGAGCATCTGCCCGTCCGAGGCGGCAAAGGCCCTCGATCCCGATGGCTGGCGTCGCCAGCTCGGTCGGGTCAGGGCCACCGCCATCGGCATGGCCCGCCAGGGCCGTCTGGTCATCACCAAGAAGGGCAAGCCGGTCGATCCGGGCGATTTCAAGGGCGTGATCCGGCTGCGCTTGCCGCTGGCTGGCGAGGGGACCACATCGTCGGAGTCATGAGCCTCGACGCTGTTCTCGAAGACATCCGCGCCTGCCGCGCCTGCGCCGGGGAGCTGCCGCACACGCCGCGCCCGGTGGTGCGGGTGTTCCCGGAGACCCGGCTGCTGATCTGCGGGCAGGCCCCCGGACGGCGTGTCCACGAGAGCGGCCTGCCCTTCACCGACCCGTCCGGCGACCGGCTGCGCCGCTGGCTGGGGATCGACGCCGACATCTTCTACGGCAACCGGCGCATCGGCGTGGCGGCCCAGGCCTTCTGCTATCCGGGCACGGCGGCGAAGGGCGGGGACTATCCGCCGCCGAAGCGCTGCGCCAGCCTCTGGCGACCGCGCCTGCTGGCCGAGCTGCCGCAGGTCGAGCTGACCCTGCTGGTCGGCGGTCACGCCCAGGCCTGGGCGCTGGGGCCCCGGATGGCAGGATCCTTGACGGCGACGGTGCGGGCCTGGCGGGACTACCTGCCCGAGGTCCTGCCCCTGCCGCACCCCTCGTGGCGCAACACGGCCTGGCTGAGCCGCGAGCCGTGGTTCGAGGCCGAGGTCGTGCCGTGGCTGCAGACGCGGGTGCGCGAGCTGCTGGCATGAACCGCCGCGCGCTTCTCGCCTCGACGCTGGCCGCGCCGCTCGCGGCCGCCTGCGCCCCGCGGGTGCAGCCCGGCCTGACGCCGCCGCCCGGCTTCGGTGGCCTTGAGTTGACGGCCGACGCCATGGTGATGGGGGACGGCACCCGGTTGCCATGCCGGGTGTGGACGCCGTCGGAGGGGCAGACCTGGGGCGCGCTGGTCTGTCTGCACGGGATGAATGACCATGGCATGGCCTGGCATCTCGCCGGTCCGTGGTGGGCTGCGCGCGGGGTGGCGGTTTACGCCTGCGACCAGCGCGGGTTCGGGGCGGCCCCCGGCCGGGGAGTCTGGGCCGGCGAGGCGCGCATGGCCGAGGACCTTCGGCAGATGACGGCTCTGGTCCGGGCGCGCCACCCGGGGGTGACGCTCGGGGTGGTGGGCGAGAGCATGGGCGGGGCCGTGGCCGTCTCGGCCTTCGCCTCCAGCCGCCCGCCGGACGCCGACCGGCTGATCCTGCTGGCTCCGGCGGTGTGGGGCTGGTCCAGCCAGCCCTGGACCAGCCGCGCCGGCCTGTGGCTGGCTGCGCGGCTGATGGGCGGGGTCGCCGCCTCGCCGCCGGACTGGGCGGTGCGGGACCTCATGGCCACCGACAACCTGCCCGAACTGCGCCGCATGAGCCGCGACCCCGGTATGATCTTCGAGACCCGTTTCGACACCCTGTATGGCCTCGTCGGCCTGATGGAGGGGGCGAGCGGCCGGCTCGGAGCCCTGCCAGGGCCGACCCTGCTGGCCTATGGCGGGCGTGATCAGATCATTCCGCCGGCCGCCATGGCCCGGGCTCTCGCCGTGGCCGGAGAGCCGGCCGGGCTGACCACCGCCTTCTATCCCGAGGGGCGTCACCTGCTGGTGCGCGACCTCGACCGGGCGCGGGTTCTGGGCGACGTCCTCGCCTTCCTGCGCGATCCGGCCCGGCCGCTGCCGTCCGGCCCGGCCGGGGTGCGCGCGGCCCTCGCCGCCCGGGGCTCCGTCGGACCTTAACGCGCCATTTACCGGCGGGCGGCAGTTTCTGCCTAGCGGGCGTCGACAGTACCGCGAGGGTTCAGGGCGGGGCGCGTGGGCGGCTTCACGGCGGCGATCCAGAGATTCGGTATTGGCCGCCTCGCGGCCATCCTCGGTGTCGCGGCGGGCGTCGCGGCAGTGCTGGCGGCTGTCATGCTGCGCGTCGGCCAGGCACCGGACGCCCTGCTGTACTCCAATCTCGACCTGCGCGAGGCCGGTGAGATCACCGCGGCGCTCGGCCAGGCCGGAATCAGGTACTCCACGCGCGGCGACGGCTCGACCATCATGGTCAACCGCGACGAGGTCGGCACCGCCCGGTTGATGCTGGCGGAGCGCGGGCTCGTGACCTCCGGCTCGGTCGGCTACGAGCTGTTCGACAACCAGTCGGTGCTCGGCCAGACGGAGTTCCAGCAGCAGCTCAACGAGCAGCGGGCCCTGCAAGGCGAGCTGGCGCGCACCCTGATGTCGATCCGCGGCGTCAACTCGGCCCGGGTGCACATCACCCGACCCCAGCGCGAGCTGTTCCAGTCCCAGGCACCCGAACCTACCGCCGCCGTCGTGGTCGGCGTGGGCGGTCGGGATCTGACCGCGGACCAGGTCCGGGCCATCCGCAACCTGATCGCCTCGTCCGTCCCCGGGCTGAAGCCGGAGCGGGTCACGGTGCTGGACGAGAACAACCGCACCCTGGCCGCCGGCTCGGAAGGCGACGGCTTCTCCGGGGCCAGCGCCGAGGAGGCCAAGGCCTCGACCGAGGCCCAGCTGCAGGCACGCATCAAGGACATCGTGGAGGGCGTGGTCGGAGCCGGAGCGGCCCGGGTACAGGTCACCGCCGAGATCGACCACAGCCGCTCGACCACCCAGGAGCAGCGCTTCGATCCGGACGGGCAGGTGGTGCGCTCGGTGTCCACCAACGGTGCCGAGAACCAGGAGACCAGCGGCCTCGCCGACGGTACCGTCACCGCAGCCAACAACATCCCGGGTGGCGAAGCCGCCAACCAGACCCCGCTGGGCTCGACCTCCACCGAGACCACCGAAACCACCAACTTCGAGATCTCAAACACCACCACAACGACGATCCGGGAGCCCGGCGAGGTGAAGCGGCTGGCGGTCGCGGTAGCCGTCGACGGGGTCTGGACCCCCGGCGAGAACGGAGCCGAGCCGACCTATGCGGCGCGCTCCGAGGAGGAAATGCAGCAGATCACGGCGCTGGTACGCTCGTCGGTCGGCTTCAACGAGGAGCGCGGCGACACGGTGGAGGTGGTGAATGTCCGCTTCTCGCGCCAGACCTCGGCGATCGGCGGCACCGACGGCGGCTCGCCCCTGACCAACTTCACCACCAGCGACATTATGCGCGGCGTGGAGCTGCTGGTCTTGTTGGTGACTGGCCTGCTGCTGATCTTCTTCGTCCTGCGCCCGCTACTGAAGACGGCCGGCGGCGGTCGCGGCGGGGGCGGCAGCGGCGGCCCGGGCACCACCCTGCTCCAGACCCAGATCGTCGGTCCAGGCGGCGAGATCCTGCCCGGTGCCGGCCTGCTACCCGGCCCCAGCGAGGTCGAGCAGCGCATCGACCTGGCCCGTATCGAGGGCCAGGTGAAAGCCTCCTCGGTCAAGCGCGTGGCCGAGTTCGTCGAGAAGCATCCTGACGAGTCTGTGGCCATCATCCGCAACTGGGTGGCTGAAGGCTGATGGCGCGGGCGAGCGGAAAAAAGGGGGCCATCGAAGATCCCAGCAAACTCAGCGGGCCCGAAAAAGCCGCGGTGATCCTGCTCGCGCTCGGAGAGGACCACGCCCACATCTGGGAGAACCTCGACGAGGAGGAGGTCAAGGAGGTTTCCCAGGCCATGGCCGGTCTGGGCACCGTCTCCGCCGAAGCCGTCGAGCAGCTGCTGGTCGAGTTCGTCGCCGGCATGAGCGGCTCTGGCACGGTCATGGGCAGCTACGAGCAGACCCAGCGCCTGCTCGCCGCCTTCATGCCGCCTGATCGGGTCGACGCCCTGATGGAGGAGATTCGCGGCCCGGCGGGTCGCACCATGTGGGACAAGCTCGGCAATGTGAACGAGGCCGTGCTCGCCAACTATCTGAAGAATGAATACCCCCAGACCGTCGCGGTAGTGCTGTCCAAGGTGAAGGCCGATCACGCCGCCCGAGTGTTGACCGCCCTGCCCGAGGATTTTGCTCTGGAATGTGTGCAGCGCATGCTGCGCATGGAGCCGGTGCAGCGCGACATCCTCGACAAGATCGAGCAAACCCTGCGCAACGAGTTCATGTCGAATCTCTTGCGCACCTCCAAGCGTGACAGCCATGAGCTGATGGCGGAAATCTTCAACAGCTTCGACCGCCAGACCGAGGCCCGCTTCATCGGTGCCCTCGAGGAGACCAACCGCGAGGCCGCCGAGCGTATCCGCGCCCTGATGTTCGTGTTCGAGGACCTCGGGAAGCTGGATCCGGGCGGGATCCAGACCCTGCTGCGAGCGGTCGAGAAGGACCAGCTGGCCCTCGCCCTGAAGGGCTCCTCCGAGACCCTGCGCGAGCTTTTCTTCTCCAACATGTCCGAGCGCGCCGCCAAGATCATGCGCGAGGACATGGGTGCCATGGGGCCGGTACGGCTCAAGGACGTCGACGGAGCCCAGATGGCCATGGTCCAGGTGGCCAAGGACCTCGCCGCCCGCGGCGAGATCATGCTGGTCGGTCAGGGCAGCGACGACGAGCTGATCTACTGACATGACCCAGCCCCAGGCGTTCAGCTTCGACACAGAATTCTCCGCCAGCGGCGAGGTCCTTCGCGCCTCGACCTGGCGGCCGATGAAGCGCTCCTATGCCCCGAACGAGGTCGAGGCGCTGCTGGCCCAGGCCCGGGCCGAGACCCGCACAGCCACCCTCGCCGAGGCCGAGGGGCTGCGCGCCCAGGCCCTTGCGATGATCGGCCAGACCCTCGCCGAGGCCGGGCCGGCGCTAAAGGCAGTGGCCGAGCGGCACCGCGCCGACTCCGCAGACCTCGCCCTCGTCGCCGCCCGGGTGCTGGCCGGTGCCGCCCTGGCCCGTTTCCCCCATGGCCCTCTGCAGACCGCGCTCGAGACCCTGGCCGAGGAGGTCGAGGCGTCACCCCGGCTGGTCGTCAGCGTCCCGGGCCTCGACGAGGAGGGTCGCGCCGAGATCACCCGCCTCTGCGCCGAGGCTGGCATGCAGGGCCTTGTGGTGTTCCGCGACGAGCCCGGCCTGCCGCCGGCGGCCTTCGTGCTCGAATGGGCCGATGGTCGCGCCACCTACGATCCTGCCGGGGTCGAAACCCGAATGCGTGAGGCCCTTGAGGCGGCTCTCGCCGCCGAGGCGGGCCATGCCGAGGCGCTGTCCGCGCCGACGAGCGAAGGAGCCTTATGATGCCGACCGACGACCTGAGCCTTGAGGAGTTCGCGCCGGCCACAGCCTTGGCTGTGACCGACGAGGCGGGCGACAAGACCGCCACGGACCTCGCCCCGGTGTTCGACGTCCCGGTCAACATCTCGGCTGTGCTGGGCAAGGCGCATATGACTGTATCGCAGCTGCTGAAGCTCAACCGCGGCAGCGTGCTCGAGCTGGACCGGCGCGTCGGCGAGGCCATCGACATCTTCGTCAACAACCGCCTCGTGGCGCGGGGCGAGGTGGTGGTGGTCGAGGACCGGCTGGGCGTGACCATGACCGAGATCATCAAGACCGAGGATCTGGGCGCCTGATCTGCGACCGGCGTACCGATTAGAGGAGACGACTCATGCGGCTACTGGTGGTCGGCAGACTGAGCGGACAGCTCGCCAGCGCGGTAAAGATGGCCATGGCCCACGGGGCCAAGGTCAGCCACGTCGAACGCGGCGACCAGGCCACGGAGCAGCTGCGGCGAGGGCAGGGTGCCGACCTGCTGATGGTCGACTACCGGATCGACATCGCCGCCTTGATCGCCGCCAACGAGGCCGAGCGCATCCATGTGCCGGTGGTGGCCTGCGGTGTCGACGCTGACGCCCGCGACGCGGCCAACGCCATCCGGGCCGGGGCCAAGGAGTTCATTCCGCTGCCGCCCGAGGCCGATCTGATCGCAGCGGTGCTGGCGGCCGTGGCCGACGACGAGCGGCCGCTGGTGTCGGCCGACCCGTCGATGCAGGCGGTGATCAAGCTGGCCGACCAGGTGGCGCGCTCGGAAGCCTCGATCCTGATCACGGGCGAGAGCGGCGTCGGCAAGGAGGTGATGGCGCGCTACCTGCACACCCACTCGCGTCGCGCCGACCGGCCGTTCATCAGCGTCAACTGCGCCGCCATTCCGGACAACCTGCTGGAATCAGAGCTGTTCGGGCACGAGAAGGGTGCCTTCACCGGGGCCGTGGCCCGTCGCATCGGCAAGTTCGAGGAGGCCGACGGCGGCACTCTGCTGCTCGACGAGATCAGTGAGATGGACGCGCGTCTTCAGGCCAAGCTGTTGCGCGCACTGCAGGAGCGGGTGATCGACCGCGTCGGCGGCACCAGGCCGGTGAAGGTCGACATCCGGGTCATCGCCACCTCCAACCGGGATCTGGCCCGGGCGGTGTCAGAGGGGACCTTCCGCGAGGACCTGCTGTACCGCCTGAATGTGGTTAACCTGCGCCTTCCCAGTCTGCGCGAGCGGCCGGGCGACATCGCAGTGCTGGCCGATCACTTCATCAGGAAGTACGCCGAGGCCAATGGCGTGCCGGTGCGGCCGCTGTCGTCGCCCGCCCGAGAGGCCCTTGCCCGTCACCGCTGGCCGGGCAATGTGCGCGAGCTTGAGAACGCCATGCACCGGGCTGTGCTTCTGGCGACCGGGGTCGAGATCGACGTGGAAGCCATCCGCCTGCCGGATGGCCAGCCGCTCTGGGGCCTGACCGGCGCGACCTCGGCTGTGGTCGGCGTCGTCGGTCACGCGGCGCAGGCAGCCGAGACGGTGACGCGCGCCTTCGTCGGCCAGACCGTGGCTGAGATGGAAAAGGCCCTGATCCTCGACACCCTGAAGCACTGCCTCGGAAACCGCACCCATGCGGCCAACATCCTCGGCATCTCGATCCGCACGCTGCGCAACAAGCTGAACGAGTACGCCCAGGAGGGCCTCGACATCCCGGCCCCCCAGAGCGGGATCGCCGGCGGTCTGGCGGCGGCGGGCTGAGGCGCAGCCGGATGGACCGCAGGAGCCTCCTGACCCGCCTGTCGGCGCTCGGCCTCGCCGCCTGTGCGCGGCCGGAGGCGGCACCAGCGTCAGCCTTGCCCGAGGCGTTCAACCTCTCGGCGCTGGAGGCGCGCGAGGGTGGTCGGCTCGGTTTCGTGGCCCACGACCTCGGCTCGGGCCGCAAGCTCGTCTGGCGCGGAGAGGAGCGGTTCGTCTACTGCTCGACCTTCAAGATGTTCCTCGCCGCAGCTACCCTGCTGCGCGTCCAGACGGGCGCGGAGCACCTGGAGCGGATGATCCCGGTCGCCGCCGCGGACATGATCACCCATGCCCCGGTCACCGGTCCGGCCGTGGGCGGGGCGCTCAGCGTCGAGGCGCTGATGCAGGCGGCGGTTGAGGTCAGCGACAATCCCGCCGCCAATCTGCTGCTCACGGCGATGGGCGGGCTGGAGCCGATGCGCGCCTTCTATCGCAGACTCGGCGACACTGACACACGGGTGGACCGGTTCGAGCCCGAGATGAACCTGCTGGATGGCGACAAGGACACGATCCGGCCGCTCAACGGTGCCACCAACCTGCATCGTCTGCTGATCGACCCGGCCACGCCCCTGTCGGAACCTCACAAGGCCCTGTTGTTGCGCTGGATGATCAATACGCCGACCGGCCCGGCTCGCATCCGTGCCGGTGCGCCGGCGGGCTGGACGGTGGCGCACAAGACCGGCACCGGCGGCTACGGCCCTACCAACGACATCGGCGTACTCTACGCGCCGACGGGAGCCCCGGTGATCGTCGCCGCCTACCACCACGGCGCCCGTGAGGTGCCGGCGGACCGCAACGAGGCGGTCATTGCCGAGGCAACCCGGCTGGCCCTGAGCGAACTCGGCCGGACATGACGGACATGCCCCTCATGCGGGATGGCGTGGCGGCCCCGACCGGCAAGGACATGCTGGGCTGGGTGGCGCGCGGCGAGGTCGGCATGGCCGTCGGCGTGATCGGCGTCATCCTGCTGCTGATCCTGCCGATCCCGCCGTTCCTGATGGACATGCTGCTGGCGATCTCCCTGATCTCCAGCGTGCTGATCCTGATGACCGCGCTGATGATGAAGAAGCCGCTGGACTTCGCCATCTTCCCGACGGTCCTGCTGGTCTCGACCCTCTACCGGCTCGGCCTGAACCTGGCCTCGACCCGCCTCGTGTTGACCAACGGTCACGAGGGCGAGGACGCCGCCGGGGCGATCATCGAAGCGTTCGGCTCCCTGATGATGGGCGGAAGCTTCATCATCGGCGTGATCGTCTTCGCCATCCTGCTGGTGGTGAACTTCGTCGTCATCACCAAGGGCTCGACCCGGATCGCCGAGGTCAGCGCCCGCTTCACCCTGGACTCGATGCCGGGCAAGCAGATGGCGATCGACGCCGACCTGTCGTCGGGCCTGATCGACGAGGCAGAGGCCAAGCGCCGACGCAAGGAGCTGGAGCAGGAGTCGACCTTCTTCGGGGCCATGGACGGCGCCTCGAAGTTCGTGCGCGGCGACGCGGTCGCCGGCCTGATCATCGTCTTCATCAATGTCATCGGCGGTATCCTGATCGGCATGTTGCAGCATGGCCTGGAGGCGGGGGCGGCGGCCACCACCTACATCCAGCTGACCATCGGCGACGGCCTTGTGACCCAGGTGCCGGCCATCATCATCTCCATCGCCGCCGGCTTCCTGGTGTCGAAGGCTGGGGTCGAGGGTTCGGCCGACAAGGCGATGGTGCAGCAGTTGGCGACCAACCCGGTCAGCCTTGGTGTCGTCTCCGCGGCGTCGGGCCTGATCGGCCTGATTCCCGGCATGCCGATCCTGCCCTTCGCCGCCCTCGCGCTAGGCTCCGGCTTCATGGCCTGGCGGCTGGGTCGCGCGCGGCTGAAGCCCAAGGTCGAGCCCGTGGCCGAGACCCGCCCGGCCGAGGACGTCGAAGAGCCGATCAGCACAGCCCTGGCCATTGACGAGGTCAAGATCGAGCTGGGCTATTCGTTGCTCGGCCTGATCAACGAGCTGGAGGGACGCCGCCTGACCGACCAGGTGCGCGCCCTGCGCCGGGCCCTGGCCCAGGAGTACGGCTTCGTCATGCCGCCGGTGCGCATCCTCGACAACATGCGCCTGCCGACCCAGGGCTACGCAATCCGCATAAAGGAGATGGAGGCCGGGACCGGCGAGGTACGCCTCGGGGCGCTGATGGCCATGGACCCCTCGGGCCGGCAGGTCGAACTGCCCGGTGAGCACACCCGCGAGCCGGCCTTCGGTCTGCCCGCCACCTGGATCGACGAGAGCCTGCGCGAGGAGGCCACCTTCCGCGGCTACACCCTGGTGGATCCTTCGACGGTGGTGACCACCCACCTGACCGAGATCCTCAAGGACAACATGGCCGACCTCCTGTCCTACGCCGAGGTGCAGAAGCTGCTGCGCGAGGTCGGGCCGGAGGAGAAGAAGCTGGTCGAGGAGCTGATCCCCTCGGTGGTCAGCACCACCACCCTCCAGCGAGTCCTGCAGGCCCTGCTGCGCGAGCGGGTGTCGGTCCGCGACCTGCCGACCATCCTCGAGGGGCTGGCCGAGGCGGCGGCCCATACGCCGTCAGTGACCCAGCTGGTCGAGCATGTGCGCGGCCGGCTGGCGCGTCAGCTGTGCTGGCAGCACCGCGGCGACGATGGGGCCCTGCCGATCGTCACCCTGTCGCCCGACTGGGAGCAGGCCTTCACCGAGAGCCTGATCGGTCAGGGCGAGGATCGCCAGCTGGCCATGGCACCTTCCCGGCTTCAGGATTTCATCCGCGCCGTCCGGGATGTGTTCGAGCGCGCCGCCATGGCGGGGGAGACGCCGGTGCTGCTGACCGCCGGGCACAGTCGCCCGTTCGTGCGCTCCATCATCGAGCGCTTCCGCGGCCAGACCGTGGTGATGAGCCAGAACGAGGTGCACCCCAAGGCCCGCCTGCGCACGGTCGGCCAGGTCTGATCAGGCCCGCTGTCGGCCCAGCTCCCGGATCGCGGCGATCCGCCGGGCTGTCCGCTCGGGTCCGGCCCCTTCGACCAGCCCGATCAGGGTCGTGCGCACTGGGGCTACGCCGCAGAAATTCAGCACATTGCGCGCCAGGCTCTTCACCGAATGGGCCCCGTACCACAGCCGGTAGAAGGCCGAGGGCATGCCCATGGTGACGATCACCCGTGCGGATCTTCCATTCAGGCCGCCGCCGGAGGTGCGCGGCGCGGGGACAGCGAAGCCCGGCCTCAGGATCTGTTCCAGATAGGCCTTGAGCGCGGCCGGCATGTCGCCGAGCCAGAGCGGAAAGACCAGCACCAGATGGCGGGCCCAGCGCAGATCGTCCTGCAGGCCCGCGACAAGGGCCGAGGGCGGTGCCTCCCAGGCCGCGCGCGTCTCCAGCGGCGGCAGCTTGAGGTCAGCGATGCGGTGAACCCTGACCTCCGCGCCGCGCTCTCGGGCCCCCCCGCCATAGGCATCGACGAGGGCGTGGCAAATGCGGTCCGGCGACGGATCCGGATGACCGTCAATGATCAGGATGGAGTCGGGGCGGGGCATGGAGATCTCCTTCGCGAAGGCCTCCACCATGGCGGTACCGGGTGCGGCGCGCCTTGACCCAGGTCAGTTCGGCCTACTCTGCGCGGACCCAGCCGCCGCCGGTGGTGGCGGCGTTCGCCGCCGGATTGGCCGGGCGGGCGATGAGGCCGGACTGGGTCAGCCAGATCTCGTAGGTGGCCCCATCGGCCATCGGCATGTAGGCGGCGGAGCCATAGAGTGTGTCGACCGCCTCGACATGGCGGCTCATGCGGCGCGCCAGCAGCCAGGCGTCGAGGTCCCACGGCTGGCGCTCGCCGGCGGTCGGCAGGGTCAGGTCGTGGGCCGTGCGCTCGTCGGTCAGCTCCTGGTCGACGCTGCGATAGCGGCCCGACAGCCGCTCCAGCCGGTACTGGGCGTTCAGCCCCAGCACATTGGCCCAGGGTCGCCAGCGCAGCACCTGTGCCTCGATCCGCCACTCGTCGCCGGCCAGCGGCAGCTCGCGGGCAGTTCCGTCCGGCAGGGTCAGGGTAGCGTCGAACCGCTGCGGTCCGGTCTGGGCGAGGCTGATTTCGGCGACCGGCTGCTCATAGGTAAGTCGCTGGAAGGTCTGCAGGTTCATGCCGAACAGTGCGATGGCGGCACCACCGGCGAGAATGCCGCTGCCGCCGATCGCGCCGAGCAGGCCGCCGAAGATCCGCCCGCGGAACAGGGACGACAGGCCGGTACCGAGGAACACCACGCCGATGAATCCGAGCAGCCCGGGGAGAATCCACCACCACCAGACCATGCCGTTGCCTCCCTCTGAACCGATATCCCGGGCCGGGATGCAGCCGCGGCGAGGTTTGCGCGCTCCGGCCGTGTCCGAGGGGGGACTAGACGGCGAGTATGACAGACAATCAAGCCCGGTGTTTCGGGGCGCTGCTGCGGGTCCTGCGGACGCCTTCGCCGGGCCGGTCGATGGCGGTGCTGTTGATGGCCGCCTTCGTCCTGCTGCCGGGAGCCCGTGCCCTGACCTTCGTCATGGTGCGCCAGACCGGTGCCCTGCAGGCGGCGATGAAAACTGAAGGCCGAGGGCCGCATGGACCGGGTCAAGGGCAAGGTCCAGAATGCCGTTGGCGTGGCCAGGGACGACCTCGAAGACAAGCGCAGCTGAGGCTGGCCTCAGTCGTCGCGGCGGCCGAGCCTCAGGCTGAGGCCGCCGCGGGACTCCCTTTGACCGACCGGCCGGCACTCGGAGCTGAAGCCCTCCGCTGTCGGTCGGTTGCTGCACTCCTGCTCGACCAGCACGGGTGCGTCCGCCCGCGCGGCGCGGCGCTCCGGGCCGCAGATGACACCGCCGCCGGCGTCGGCGGGCCGGCAGTTCTCGACCGTCGCCGGTCGAAGCGCCGGCGGCAGATCCTCGCCCAGCGCGGCCGCCAGCTGGCACCGCGCCCGATCCTGACATGCCTCAAGGTTTTCCTCCCCCCGGACCAGCGGGCTGCACCGGGCGCGCTCGTAGCCGAACGGATTGGTCAGGGCCCACGCGGGCAGCGGCGTCACGTCCGGTGCAGCCGTCTGCAGCAGGGCGAAGGTCAGCAGGGGAGCGAGCACGGGCGACTCCTTCAGCGCGGCAGGCCCCCTATCTGGCGAGGGCGCGCATGGCGGAATCAAGGCCAGCGAGGGTCAGCGGGAACATGCGCTCCTCCATCACCTCACGCACCAGCCCGACCGAGGCTGTGAAGCGCCAGTGGCGCTCGGCTACCGGATTGAGCCAGACCGACTTCTCCCACTGCTTTACGGCCCGGTTCAGCCAGACGGCCCCGGCCTCCTCGTTCCAGTGCTCGACCGAGCCGCCGGGCATGGTGATCTCGTAGGGGCTCATGGTGGCGTCGCCAACGAACACGGCGCGCCAGTCGCCGGGGTACTTGTTGAGCAGGTCCCAGGTCGGCGTCTGCTCGCTGTGCCGGCGCCGGTTGTCCTTCCAGACCCCCTCGTACAGGCAATTGTGGAAGTAGAAGAACTCGAGGTTCCGGAACTCGGTCCGGGCGGCGGAGAACAGCTCCTCGCAGAGCTTGATGTGGGCGTCCATGGAGCCGCCGACGTCGAGGAACAACAGCACCCTGATCGTATTGCGCCGCTCCGGCCGCATGCGGATATCGAGCCAGCCTTGCCGCGCGGTGCCGTCGATGGTGCCGTCGATGTCCAGTTCGTCCGGCGTGCCCTGGCGGGCGAAGCGGCGTAGCCGGCGCAGCGCCACCTTGATGTTGCGCGTGCCCAGCTCGACCGAGTCGTCGAGGTTGCGATACTCACGCTTCTCCCAGACCTTGACCGCCCGGCCCTGCTTGCCCGGGCCGCCGATGCGGACGCCCTCGGGATTGTAGCCGCCGTGGCCGAACGGGCTGGTTCCGCCCGAGCCGATCCACTTCGAGCCGCCCTCGTGCCGCTTGCGTTGTTCCTCCAGCCGCTTGCGCAAAGTCTCCATCAACTCGTCGAAGCCGCCCAGCGCCTCGACCTCGGCCTTCTCCTCGTCGCTGAGGTAACGTTCATTGAGCTGGCGGAGCCAGTCCTCGGGGATGTCCGCCATGACCTCGTCCCCCGCCCCGACCCGCTCGACGCCGTGGAACACCTGGCCGAACACTTGGTCGAAGCGATCGTAGTGCTTCTCGTCCTTGACCAGCACGGCGCGGGACAGGTGGTAGAAGTCCTCGACCGCCATGCTGGTGCCGGGGCCCACGACGCCGCGGTCCATGGCCTCCATCAGGTGGAGCCACTCCTTGGGGGAAACCGGCACCCGGACGTCGCGAAGGGCGGTGAAGAAGGGCACGAGCATCAGGCGTCTCCAAGGCGGCGCAGGATGTCGCCGAGTTCGGGCAGGTTCACGCTGGCGATGCGCCAGAGCACCTCCGGCTTCAGCGTCTCATAGCCATGCGCAACGCGATGTCGAAGACTGATGATGTCCGGCCAGGGCACCTGCGGCAACCGGCCCCGGAACGGGTCGCTCAGGAACCGTGCGCACTCGCCGATCCGCAACAGGTTCATGCAAACCGCGTCGTAGATGATCCCCTGCTGCATGAAGCCGTCCCGGCCTTCGCCGGCGATGTAGGCCGCCACCCGCTCCGTCGCGTCCAGAATCTCGGCGACGAGGACGGCGTCGGGGCCGTCAGACACGGATCAGGTCTTTCTCGACGCGCGACCGGACATGGGGGCGCATGACATCCCAGGAGCAGAACTCGACGGGCTTCCCCAGCCGCTCGGCGAGCAAGCGCTCGGTGGTCAGGAACTGGATTCCCAGCGGCCTGGACAGATCCACCAGCAGGTCCACGTCGCTGTCGGGTCCGGCCTCGTCGCGGGCGTAGCTGCCGAACAGGCGCAGGTTGACGATGCCCTGCTCCTCCAGCCAGGGCTTGAGCTCGCGCAGCCGGGTGAGCAACTCCTCGCGGGTCATGCCGGCAGGATAGCCTATCCCCGCCGCAGGATGAACTCGTCGTCGCGCCAGCTGCCGACCGGGTACTGGTATTCGCCGGCTTTTTCGAAACCGTGCGCCGCGTACAGCTTCTGGGCCTTGAGGTTGCCGCTCCAGACCCCGATCCACAGCGGGCCCGCCGTGTGGACCTCCATCCAGTCGAGGGCCACGGCCAGCAACTGCGTGCCAAGGCCCAGGCCCTGCGCCGCCTTGCCCACATAGAGCCGGCGCAGCTCCATGTGCTCCGGACGAGCCTCCGGGTGGGGCAGGGTATTGGGCCCGGCGTTGGCGAAGGCGAGCGGATCCCCGTTGCGCTCGGCGACCCACCAGGCCGCCCTCGGCTCCTCCAGTTTCGCGGCGATGGCCCCGGGGCTGAAGCTGGCCGCGAGAAAGGGCGCAAGGTCGGCCTCGGGATAGGGGATGCCGAAGTCTCCCACGAAGGTGTCGAGAAAGGTCTGCCGGCCGAGTGCCCCGAGGGCGGCAGCGTCCTCGGGGCAGACGGGGCGGATCAGGGGCTCGGTCATGCGCAGCGCCTACGCCGTCGCCCGGCAGGCGACAAGCGGTCGTGCCCGGCCTAGGGTCGCAGGATGACTGTCGCCGTCTTCAGCCATCCCGACATGATCTCCCACCGGCCGGGCGAGGGGCACCCAGAGCGTCCGGCCCGCCTCGCTGCCGTGATGTCGGCCCTCGCCGACTCCGGGCTCGACCGTGACCTGCGCACGGCCTCCGAGGCGGCGGTAGCCGACCTGATCCGGGTGCATCCGCCGGCCCATGTCGAGCGGCTGCTGGCGGCCGGCCCCACCGGGGGGATCGCGGCGCTGGACGCGGACACCCTGCTTTCGCCGGGCAGCGTCCGCGCGGCGCGTCTCGCTGCAGGGGCGGCGGTGGATGCGGTGCGGGCGGTGGCGGCGGGGGAGCTGGACCGGGCGTTTGCGGCGGTGCGACCGCCCGGTCACCATGCCGAGCCCGAGCGGGCCATGGGCTTCTGCCTGTTCTCCTCCGTTGCCGTGGCCGCGCGCGTGGCCCAGGCCGAGGGCCTGGCGCGGGTGGCGGTGATCGACTTCGATGTCCACCACGGCAATGGCACCCAGGCCGCGTTCGAGGCCGACCCGAGCCTGTTTCTCGGGTCGCTGCACCAGTGGCCGCTGTATCCGGGCACCGGGTCCGAGGACGAGAGCGGCGTCGGCAACATTGTCAACGCTACGGTCGAGCCGCATGCCCCGCGGGAGCGCTGGCGCGCCGCCCTGGCGGGGCGGCTGATGCCGGCGCTCGACGCCTTTGCGCCGGACCTAATCCTGATCTCGGCCGGGTTTGACGCCCACCGTCGCGATCCGCTGGCCCACCAGAGCCTTGAGGCCGAGGATTTCGCCTGGGCCACCCGGGCCGTGCTGGATGTGGCCCGGGTCCGCTGCGGCGGCAAGGTTGTCTCGTCGCTCGAGGGGGGCTACGACCTTGAGGGTCTGGGCTGTTCGGCGGCCGCCCACGTGGCGGCGCTGGACGAGGGGTAGGGGAGGCCCATGAGTTTGTGTTCAGAGTCTTGCCTGTTCTCAGAAGCATTTCTGGCGTCACATGGCCGCTGACGACCTCGAGATGCGCGTCGGCCCCGGGGTGACTCGGGTGCACGCGCCGCTGCGGCCAGGTGCCATTATTCTCGCGCGCCACGGCGAGCCGGCGCTTTCGCGCAAGTGCCTGATCACCGCGCGCCAGTACGGCGAGTGGTGGGGCAGGTATGAGGTTGGCGGCCTGCGCGCCGGCCAGATCCCGCCGCGTGAGCTGGTGGCCGCCGCCGAGGGGGCGGGTGCCATCTACGCCTCCACCCGGCCCCGGGCGCTGGAGACCGCAGCTGCCGTCTGCAACGGCCGCGAGGTGATGGTCGACGCCCTGTTCATCGAGGCACCGCTGCCGCCGCCGCGGCTGCCGGACTGGATCCGCCTGTCGCCGCGGTGGTGGGGTGTGGTGTCGCGCTTCTGCTGGCACCTGTCCGACCGCCACCACCAGGAGGAGACCCGCGCCGCGGCTGCGGCCCGGGCGGAGCAGGCTGCCCAGGTGCTGATCGGCAGGGCCGAGGGCGGCCAGGATGTGCTGGTGCTGGCCCACGGCTACTTCAACCACATGGTCGGCCGCCGTTTGCAGGCGGACGGCTGGCACCTGGTTCAGAACCAGGGCTTCAGGTACTGGTCGCAGCGGCGCTTCGAGAAGCGCTGATACGCTGATCACGCATTGCCGCCCCGTGTCCCGGCCTCTAGGGTCGGTCAACTGACATCGCGTTCTTGCTGCCCGCCAGGATCCATGATCGACACGCCCGCCGCCAACGCCGTTCCCGCTGACCTTGGCTTCGAGGATGCGCTCGCGCAGCTCGAGAAGATTGTCGCCGAGCTCGAGTCTGGCCAGGCACCGCTGGAGCGTTCGATCGAGATCTATGAACGGGGTGCGGCGCTCAAGGCGCATTGCGAGGCGCGCCTCAAGGCGGCCCAGCTGCGGGTTGAGCAGATCGTCGTCGGGGCCGGCGGCGAGGCCCGCGGCGTCGAGCCGGCGAGCTTCGGATGACGTTGCCGGCGACCATCAGCTGGGACGACTTTGCCCGGGTCGACATCCGTCTGGGACGCCTTCTGAAGGCCGAGTCCTTTCCCGAGGCGCGCAAGCCGGCCTATCGCCTGAAGATAGACTTCGGTCCGCAGATCGGGGTGAAGAAGAGCTCGGCCCAGATCACCCGGCACTATGCGGTGGATCAGCTGGTGGGTCGCAATGTCGCCGCCGTAGTCAATTTTCCGCCGCGCCAGATCGGGCCCTTCATGTCCGAGGTGCTGACGCTCGGCTTTCCGGATGCGGAGGGCGAGGTGGTGCTGGTCGGGGTCGACCGTGACGCCGAGATCGGAGGGCGGCTGTTTTGACCGTGATCGCCATGCCGCCCTCAGTTCATGAGCGCGTCCGCCAGCGGGTGGCCGAGGTGGCCGACATCGTCACCGTCGCGCTCGATGAGCTGTTGCCCCGGGTCGAGGGCCCGGAGTCGCGGTTGACCGAGGCCATGCGGTACGCTGCGCTCGGTCCGGGCAAGCGGCTGCGACCCTTCTTTGCGCTGGAGGCCTCGCGCTTCTTTGAGGTCGATGAGCGCGCCGTGCTGCGCGCCGCCTGCGCCCTGGAGTGCGTGCACGCCTATTCGCTGGTGCACGATGACCTGCCCTGCATGGACGATGACGACATGCGCCGTGGTCGTCCGACCCTGCACCGGGCCTATGACGAGGCCACCGCCGTGCTGGCCGGCGACGCCCTGCAGACGGCGGCCTTCGACATCCTGCTCGACCCGGAGACCCACGACGACGCGGAGATCCGCTGCGAGCTGGCGGCGCGGCTGTCCCTGTCGTCCGGCGCGCGCGGCATGGCGGGCGGTCAGATGCTCGACCTGATGGGCGTGCGCGACGACCTGGGCGGGGTGGCGCGCATGCAACGGCTCAAGACCGGCGCCCTGTTCAGCTATGCCTTCGAGATACCGATCATCATCGCCCGGGTTGGCGACCCGTATCGCGCGGCCCTGATGAATTTCGCCCACGACATCGGCCTCGCCTACCAGATCGTCGATGACCTGCTGGACGCCGAGGGGGACGAGGACCTGCTGGGCAAGGCTGCCCAGAAGGATGCGGCCCAAGGCAAGACCAACTTCGTCACCCTGCTGGGCGTCGACGCGGCGCGGCATAGGGTGGCCCATCTGGCCGACCAGGCGCGGGGGCATCTGGACCTTTTCGGCGCAAAGGCCGAAAACCTGAAGGCGAGCGTGGATTTCGTCCTGAAGCGACGCTCTTGAGGAAACGCCCCCGTCCCGAGGGGTTGCAGTCAGCCGATAAGGCCCGAGCCGGAAACATTCGATCCATGTCCAAGACGCCGTTGCTCGACACCGTCCACGTCCCCGCCGACTTCCGCGATTTCGACGCGCCCCGCCTGCGCCAGCTCGCCGATGAGCTGCGCGCCGAGACCATCGACGCGGTGTCGGTGACCGGCGGCCACCTCGGGGCCGGGCTCGGCGTGGTCGAGCTGACCGTGGCCCTGCACCATGTGTTCGAGACGCCGCGCGACATCCTGATCTGGGATGTCGGTCACCAGTGCTATCCGCACAAGATCCTGACCGGTCGGCGCGACCGTATCCGCACCCTGCGCCAGGGCGGCGGCCTGTCCGGCTTCACCAAGCGCTCGGAGAGTGAATACGACCCGTTCGGCGCGGCCCACGCCTCGACCTCGATCTCGGCGGCGCTGGGCTACTGCGCCGCCCGCGACCAGCGCGGCGAGGACAACAAGGTCGTGGCGGTGATCGGCGACGGCTCGATGTCGGCGGGCATGGCCTATGAGGCGATGAACAACGCCGCCGAGACGACCCGCCAGCTGATGGTGGTTCTGAACGACAACGACATGTCGATCGCCCCGCCGGTCGGGGGCATGAGCGCCTATCTGGCCAAGCTGGTGTCCGGCGGGGCCTACCAGAACCTGCGTCGCTTCGGGAAGCAGGTGGCCGATCACCTGCCGCGGCCGTTCCGCGACGCCGCCCGCAAGGCAGAGGAGTATGCCCGAGGCATGGTCACCGGCGGAACCTTCTTCGAGGAGATGGGCTTCTACTACATCGGGCCGATCGACGGGCACGATCTCGACGCCCTCGTGCCGGTCCTGAAGAACGCGGCGGCGATCGACGACCGGCCGGTGCTGGTCCATGTCGTGACCCAGAAGGGCAAGGGCTACGCCCCGGCCGAGCGCAGCGCCGACAAATACCACGGGGTCGTCAAGTTCGACGTCGTCTCCGGCAAGCAGGCCAAGGCCGCCTCCAACGCCCCGAGCTACACCAAGGTGTTCGGGACCGAGCTGATCAAGCGCGCCGAGCGCGACCCGCGCATCGTGGCGATCACGGCGGCCATGCCTTCGGGCACCGGGCTGGACCTGTTCGGCCAGGCGTTGCCCAAGCGCACCTTTGATGTCGGGATCGCCGAGCAGCACGCCGTCACCTTCGCCGCCGGTCTGGCGGCGGACGGCATGAAGCCATTCTGCGCCATCTACTCGACTTTCCTGCAGCGCGGTTACGACCAGGTCGTGCACGACGTGGCCATCCAGGGGCTCCCCGTGCGCTTCGCCATGGACCGGGCCGGTCTTGTCGGGGCCGACGGTGCCACCCATGCCGGCAGCTTCGACATCGGTTACATGGGTGCCCTGCCGGGCATGGTGCTGATGGCCGCCGCCGACGAGGCCGAGCTCGCGGCCATGATCGCTACCGCCTGCGAGATCGACGACCGGCCCAGCGCCTTCCGCTATCCGCGCGGCGACGGCGTCGGGGTCGAGATCCCCGAGCTGGCGGCCCCGCTGGAGATCGGCAAGGGGCGTATTGTGCGCGACGGCACGACGGTCGCCCTGCTGTCATTCGGCACCCGCCTGCAGGAGACGCTCAAGGCCGCCGACCTGCTGGCCGCGCGCGGGGTTTCGGCCACCGTCGCCGACGCCCGCTTCGCCAAGCCGCTGGACGAGGACCTGATCCTCCGCCTGGCGCGGGAGCACGAGGCGCTGGTGACCATCGAGGAAGGTGCCATGGGCGGCTTCGGTGCCTTCGTCCTGCAGATGCTGGCCGAGCGCGGGGCGCTGGATACGGGGCTGAAGGTGCGCACCATGCATCTGCCGGACACCTTCCAGGACCACGACAAGCCGGACCTGATGTACGCTGAAGCCGGGCTCAATGCCGAGCACATCGCCGCCCGCACCCTTGCAGCGCTGGGCGTCGACCGGGCCACCGGGGCCGCGCGGGCGTGAGCCTCCGCCCGGACAGGTGCCCTATTCGCAGCGCTTGAAGTAGCGCTCGATCTCGCCGACCGACACGGCCTGGGCGGCGAGGCCGACACGCTCGCCGCCGCTGTCCAGCGTCAGCCATCCGAGCGCGCGGAACCGGGTGAAGACCGGGGCGTTCACCGGTGCCTCGGCGAGCAGCAGGAACTCATCGTCGAGGTGGCTCGGCTCAGAGGTCGCGCGCCAGCGGCCCGTGACGCCGCCCGACTCCAGCCGGATCTCAGTCGCCGCCTGCGCGGCCGGCTGCAGCAGCGTCGTGCGGCCGCTGCCGGCTTGGCAGTCAAACCTGAGCCTGAGCTCGTCCGAGGCCTCGACCCCGTAGGCCAGCATGGCGCTGTCGCCGTCCAGATGGAAATGCCAGTCCTGACCGGCGACCGGCAGGGGCGCCGCCGGGGCAGCCGGTGCCACGGCCGGGCGCGGCGCGCAGGCGGCCAGGCCCAGAAGGCCGAGGCCCGTGACGGCAAAGATGGCGCGCATGCGTGGCCCCCTGCTCTAGAGGGCGCAAAGCTCCACCAAGCGGCGCAGCTTGGCAAGATGGGGGCGGGGGACGTGCACGACCTCGCTGCGGCCCCCGCTGTCCAGCGTTATCTGGCCTTCGGCGACCAGGGCCGTGACCAGGGGATGATCGAGCGCCATCGCAGCTCGTAGCGCCTCGCCGCGCACCGTTTCCAGCTGAGCTGTGGCCGAGGTGCCGCCAGCGGAGAGTGTGACGAACGGAGCTGCAGGGCGCACACCATAGACCGTCATTGCGAGACGGTTCTGCCCGGGCGTGCACTCAAGCGTGGCGCGCAGGCGGTCCGTTTCCGGCACCTCGTGTGCAAGGGTGATGGCCCCGCCGCCCTCGTACAGGGTCCAGGTCCAGACGCTCTGGGTGCCGGCTGCGTTGGCGATGGCCAGCAGCGCTGCAGTCAGGACCGCGGTCGTCGCCTGGCCCATGTCCGGCCCCTTCCCTCTGGTGAGCAAGCCAAGGTGCTCAGGTCCGGGCCGAAGCGCAATGGGCGAGGAAGGTGCGGGCGAGACGGCGTCCGGCACCGTCGGCCGGGATCAGGCTGCGCTCGTCGAGCTCATTGACGACCGGCAGGCCTGCGCCTGACGTAAGCTGCGCCAGGGCCCGGTCATCGCGGGGCATGCGCGCGTTCGCCAGAAGCTCGCCGCTCAGGGGGTCGATCGGTGCCTTGACCGTTCTGGCCTGCAGCAAGGCCGGGCTGTCCGGGCGCACGGGCCCGTACACGCTCACGGTGCCGCCCGGCGCGCAGGTCAGCATGACGGCGAGATGATCCGAGTCGGGCACGCCGAAGGCCAGCTTGGCCAGGTTGCCCTCCCGGGAGAGCGTCCACGTCATGGTCGCGCCTGGGTCCGCCGTGTGAGGCTCGGTGCGGGCCGCCATGGCCAGGGTCGCCAGAAGGGCCGCCGCGGGCAAGAGGAATCTGAACATGGATCGGCTCGCGTTCGAGGTCTTGACGCGAGGCGAGAGTGAGGGCTCACGGCTCCCCTTGCGTTCCACCACCCTCGCGGAGCGCAGATGAACACAGGCTGAGCCGTTTCGCCCCGGGGGCGAGCCGGAATCAGAACGGCGAGAAGCGCTCGACGAGATTCTGGGCCACCGGGGCGGCCTGCATGCGACTGATGTCGCCGCGACCGCCATAGGAGATGCGAGCCTCTGCGATCTGGGTATGGTCGACCGTGTTGGCCGAGGAGATGTCCTCGGGGCGCACGATGCCGGCCACGGTCAGCTCGCGCACCTCGCGGTTGGTGCGCACTTCCTGCCGACCCTGGATAACGAGATTGCCGTTCGGCATGACGGCGGTGACCACCGCGGCGATGGTCAGCTCGACCTGCTCGGCCCGGCTGACGGTGCCCGAACCGGTCGCGTTGGACTCGCCCTGTAGGCCCACCATGCTGGCGGGGTCGAAGCCGCCTGGGAAGGCCCGGCCGAGGCTGCCTTCCAGTCCGAAAAGGTTATTGACCCCGGCGGAGATCTCGTTGCTGCGGTTGCGCTGGGTGGTGTTGGAGGTCTGGGCCCTGTCGTCGATGTTGACGTTCACCGTCAGGATGTCCCCGACCCGGCGCGCGCGCTGGTCGCCGAAGAAGGTCCGGGCACCGATGCGCCACAGGGAATTTGCGCTGGCGGGCCGGTTCTCAGGGGATGCCAGCACCTGCTGCTGCACCGGTACGAGGGCGGCCGGATAGCCGATCGGGGCCAGCTGCGGCCCGCGAACCGCCTCGACCGCAGTGCTGCAGGCGGCCAGAGGCAGGAGGGCCATCACGACCAGGCGCGAAGGACGCAGGTGGGGCGACATGGACATGGCGAAAACTCTCATCGGCTGGCGAGAACGGCGGCGTTGGCGCGCGCCTGCAGTGCGGCGGGCCCGGCGAGGGCGCGCCCCGGGGCCGCGGCGACGGCCTCGATCACGCGGCCGGACTGGAGATTGAGCACCGGGAGGGGCTGGCCGACGGCGGCGTTGCGCTGGGCGCGGCCGGTGATGGTCAACCGGACGCCGTCGAGCTCGTAGACGACCTGGACGCTGTCGCCGCGCTGGATCACGGCGGCACCCGGGATCGCCCGCACCGGTGTCGGGGTGGCGACGAGGGCACCCGCAGCCGCGGCTGGCGCGCCTCCTGCGTCCGGGACCGCCGCTTCCGGCGCGCGGCGCACGACGATGCGGCGCAGGCCTTGGGGATTGGTCCAGTCGAGCCCGGCGGCGCGGGCGACGGCCTGGATCCTGTGGGCGGGCAGGACCACGGACGGTCCGACCCGCTCGGCCACCAGCACGCCGGCGGCCTGACCGGCACCGTCGAAGATATCGCCGAGAGTGACGCGCCCGTCGGTGTCCTGCGGACTGGCGCGCAGGGTGACCGGGTCTGCCAGGGCCGGTGCCGCCGCAGCGAGCAGGAGGGCGAGCAGGACGCGCATCAGCTCTTCACCTGACCGGTCACCTGCAGCATCTCGTCGGCGGTGCTGATGACCTTGGAGTTCATCTCGTAGGCCCGCTGGGCCACGATCAGGGCGGTGATCTCGGACACGGCGTCGACGTTGGAGGCCTCGGTGTAGCCCTGCAGCAGCTGGCCGAAACCGATCTCGCCCGGCGCGCCGACGTTGGCGGGTCCAGAGGCGGCGGTCTCCAGCAGCAGGTTGTCGCCGATGGCCTCGAGGCCAGCCTCGTTGAAGAAGGTGGCGAGCTCCAGCTGGCCGACGATCTGCGGCTGTGGGTCGCCGTCGGTGCTCACCTGCACCTGGCCGGCGCGCGAGATGGTGACGTCCACCACGCCCTGCGGGATGGTGATGTTCGGCTGCACCTGGTAGCCGTCGTCGGTCACCAGGGTGCCGTCGGCGTTCAGCGACAGATTGCCGGCGCGGGTGTAGGCGGTCTCCCCCGAGGGCAGCAGGATCTGGAAGTAGCCGCGGCCGTCGATCGCCAGGTCGAAGGTGTTTCCGCTCTGGCTGGGCGAGCCCTGCCCGGTGATCCGGTAGACGCTGCCGGCCTTGACGCCGGCCCCGACCTGGATGCCGGTCGGGATGACGTTGCCCTGGGCGGCCGACTGGGCCCCCATACGCTCGACGTTCTGGTACAGGAGATCCTGGAACTCGGCCCGCTGGCGCTTGAAGCCGACCGTATTCATGTTGGCGATGTTGTTCGAGATGACCTCGACGTTCAGCTGCTGGGCGGTCATGCCCGAGGCGGCGGTTCTCAGCGCACGCATGGCGGTGTCTCTCCTTAACTCGGCCGGCCAAGGCGCTCGACGGCGCGCTTGGACAGGTCACTGGCGCTCTCGATCATCCGGGTGACGCGCTCGTAGGCGCGCTGGATCTCGATCAGACTGGTGATCTCGAGCAGCGGGTTGACGTTGGAGCCTTCCAGCATCCCCTGACGGATGCGGGCGTCGGGAGCGTCGACCGGGGCCTCGTTCGCGACGTTGCGATAGAGGTCATCGCCGCCCTTCTGCAGGACCGCGAGGTTTTCGAAGCGCACGACGCCCAGGCGGCCAACCGGCAGGCCGTTCTGGGTGATGATACCGTCGGCACCGACGGTAGGCTCGCCCTGGGCCGGGTCGAGCACGATCTCTGCCCCGTCGCCGAGCACAGCCAGGCCGCCCGCAGTCACCAGTCGGCCTTCGGGGTCGATGGTGAAGGCTCCGTCGCGGGTGTAGGCCTCGCCGGCGGCATCCTGCACCGTGAAGAAGGCACCCTCGCCCTCGATGGCGAAGTCAAGGGTGCGGCCGGTCTGGCTTAGCTCGCCCTGGCCGAAGTCACGGCCGACGCCGTTGTCGAGGACGAAGCGGACGCCGCCATCGACGGCTATGTTGCGCGCCCGCAATCCCACCTCGGTCGAGGTCAGCAGCTGCTCGACCTTGAAGCCGGTTGTGTCCGTATTGGCGATGTTGTTCGCCACGATGTCGAGCTCGCGGCGCAGTGTCAGCTGGCGGGACAGTCCGATATAGGCGGCGTTTTCCACGACGAGGCGCTCCTTCGGCCCTCGTCTCGCAACCCCCGTGCCATGCCAGAAAATGTCATGAAAACAATAGCTAGGGGGCTTCGAAGGCGGTCCTCACCCGGCAGGAATTGCCGTCTCTAAACGCCTCGTTAACCAAAGCGGCCCCACCTTGCCCGGGTCGGATTCCGGGTCGCGGGCACCATGATCAAGTTGGGCAAGAAGAAGGACGCTGCGGCCGAGGTTGCCCCCCCAGCCGAAGGTGCCGAGGGCGAGGACGCGCCCAAGAAAAAGAAGCTCCCGTTGCTGTTCATCATCATCCCGGCCGCGTTGGTGGTGCTGGGCGGGGGTGCCGGAACTGCGTTTTTCCTGCTGCAACCCAAGCCCGCCCCGGCGGACGCCGCGGAGGGTGAGCACGGTGCCGCGAAGAAGGATGACGGACACGGCAGCGAGAAGAAGAAAAAGGACGACGGCCACGGCGGCGGGAAGAAGAAGGACGATGGACATGGCGGTGCCGCCGCCGAGGGCGCGGCACCGACCGGCGTGATCGCCGAGGGGCCCGACGGGGTGACCTTCTACACCCTGCCGCCGATGCTGGTGAACATCCAGAGTGCCGACGGCCGGCCCACCTTCCTGAAGCTGCAGCTGACGCTGGAGATGTCGGACTCCGAGGCGGCGTACAAGCTGCAGTCCGAGTACCCGCGCCTGAATGACATGTTCCAGGGCTTCCTGCGTGAGCTTCGGCCGGAGGACCTGTCCGGTTCGGCCGGAACGCATCAGCTGCGCGCCGAGATCCTCCGTCGCGTCAACCTCCTGGCGGCACCGGCGAAGGCCGATGCCGTGCTGATCGAGGAGATGCTGATCCAGTGACCGATCAGCCGCCTTCCGATGATCCGTTCGGCGGCGGGGTGGACCCGGCGACGACCGAGCGCGTCCTTAACCAGGATGAGATCGACAGCCTTCTGGGTTTCGACCTCGGCGACGACGACAGCGCCGACAAGAGCGGCATACGGGCCATCATCAACTCGGCGCTGGTCTCGTACGAGCGGCTGCCGATGCTCGAGATCGTCTTCGACCGGCTGGTCCGGCTGATGACGACCTCACTGCGCAACTTCACATCGGACAATGTCGAGGTCAGCCTGGACAGCATGAGCTCCATGCGGTTCGGGGACTATCTCAACTCGATCCCGCTGCCGGCCATCCTGGCGGTGTTCCGCGCCGAGGAGCTGGATAACTACGGCCTGCTCACGGTCGACTCCAACCTGATCTATTCGATCGTCGACGTGCTGCTGGGCGGCCGGCGCGGTACGGCGGCCCTGCGGATCGAGGGTCGGCCCTACACCACCATCGAGCGGATGCTGGTGCAGCGGATGGTCGAGGTCATCCTTGCCGACGCCAAGGCGGCGTTCGAGCCCCTGACGCCGGTCAACTTCAACCTTGACCGCCTCGAGACCAATCCGCGTTTCGCCGCCATCGCCCGGCCGGCCAACGCCGCCATTCTGGTCAAGCTGCGCATCGATATGGAGGATCGCGGCGGCCGCATCGAGCTGCTGCTGCCCTACGCCACGCTCGAGCCGATCCGGAAGATGCTGCTGCAGCAGTTCATGGGAGAGAAGTTCGGGCGCGACAACATCTGGGAAAGTCACCTGGCGACCGAGCTCTGGACCACGGAGACCGAGGTGCGCGCGGTGCTCGACGAGCAGATCACCACCTTGGCCAAGGTGCTGGAGATGAAGGTCGGCGACACCCTGATCCTCAACGCCACGCCGGAGAGCGAGGTCTCGATCCGCTGTGGCCAGATCCCGCTTACCACCGGACGCATGGGCCGTAAGGGGCGTCACATCGCCGTGAGGGTCGAGCGCCCCATCAGCGTCGAGGCGGCCACCGCCCTGGCGGGGAGACGTTCATGACGGGTCTGATCCTCGACGCAGTGCTGATGCTGCTACTTGTCGCCGCGCTCGGCTACGGCGTGCGGCTGGAGCGCAAGCTGGCCACTCTCCGCCAGGGCCAGACCGACTTCGCCAGGGCCGTGGGCGAACTGAACGCCGCCGCCGGCCGGGCCGAGGCGGCGCTGGGCTCGCTCCGCGTGGCCAGCCAGGAGACCGATCTTCTCCATGACCGGATCCTCAAGGCCCAGGCGCTGAAGCTTGAGCTGGAGGCCCTGACGGCGCGGACCGAGCGCGGCGTCGCCCCTGCGGTTCCCGCTGCCCGCGAGCCCGTTCGGGAGCCTCCCCTGCGCGAGGAAGCCCGGCCGGGCCGGTCCGCCCCCGGGTCGCTGGCCGAGAGAATCCAGGCGCTGGCGGCCGGCGAGGCCTCGGGCCGCAACAACCTTCGCGCCATCGTCCAGGCCATGACCGCTAACCAAGCCGCGAAACAGAGCCTCAACCAGGCCCGGCGCAGGCTGGACGATGATCTCTTCGCCGCCTGAACGCCCGCGCGCCTGAACCGTCTCCGGAATCCCGCATGAAGCTCCCCCGTCTCCTGCCCCTGATCGCTATCGCCATCGGCGGCGTGGTCGCCGTCCGCGCGGTCGGTGCCGCGCCCGGCCTTTGGCAGGGTGCCCAGGCTTGGGCCGAGGAACTGCCGGCGGCGGTCGCCGGCGAGGGCGGCGAGGCCGGGGCGGCGACACCAACCGCCGCGGCACCGTCGGCGGTGTGCGCCCTGACCCCGGAACAGCTGGCCGAGCAGGCCGGCATCTCCCCCGCCGAGCTGCGCATCATCCAGAGCCTGTCCGCCCGGCGCGAGCAGCTGGACGCGCGCGACGCCGACTTCGCCACCATGCTGCCACTGATGACGGCCGCGGAGCAGAAGCTGGCGGCCCAGGTCAGCGCCCTGAACACGGTCAAGGCCGAGATCGAGGCCATGCTCGGCCAGGCCGATGAGCGCGAGCAGGCCGAGATCGACCGGCTGGTGCAGGTCTACTCCGCCATGCGGCCGCGCGAGGCTGCAAGGGTCATGGCGACCCTCGACGACGAGGTGCGCCTGCCGGTCGCCGCGGCCATGCGGCCCCGCTCGCTGGCGGCGGTGATGGCTCAGATGGAGCCGGCCGCCGCGCGGGAGTTGACCGAGAAGCTGGCCCGCCGGTTCGAGGCGCAGCAGCTGGCGGCCCGCGCCGCCGCCGCCTCGGCCCTGCCGACCGCCGCCACGGTGACGCCGGCCGCGGGCGCTGCCGCCACGCTGCCCGCTGCGCTCGCCGCAGCTCCTGCGGCCGCGCCCGCCGCCCCGTCGGCGGCGGCCACCCCCGCCGCGGCCGCACCGCGTCCGGCCCAGCGCGCCGCCCGCCCGGCCCAGCGCGCGGCGGCGCGCCCGGCAGCGGCCGCAGTGCCCGCGGGTCCGCAGCCCTACGCCGCCGGGGCCGAGGCCCCGGCCGCCACCGCGACGCCTCCCGCCCAGCCCCCTGCCCAGGCCGCGCCACGCCAGTCGGTGGAGTAGTTGGCGCCGGGCTCCGGGATGGCTAGGTAGCGGGCGCACCGTCGCCCGCCTTCGAGGTCGCCATGTCCGACACGCCTCCCGACCGCCTGTCGGTCGATCCCGATAGCCCTTTCCACGACGCCGCCGTGCTGGCGCGCGACGTGGGCGTCCGCTTCAAGGGCGAGGAAAAGACCAACGTCGAGGAGTATTGCGTCTCCGAGAGCTGGGTCCGCCTGGCCGTCGGCAATCGCGTCGACCGCCGCGGCAAGCAGCTGACCATCAAGCTGCAGGGCGAGGTCGAGCCCTTCTACCGGAACGGCTGAGGCCGTGCTTGAAGCGGGAGCCGGGTCACGCTTCCGACGGAGTCGCTTCGCGTTTCCACCCCAGCCGATCAGGCTCTAGGGTGGCTGCCCCTGCCGCCGGAGTCCTGCCCGTGTCATTGATTCGATCCAGCCTTCTCGCTGCCGCCGCCTTGGCGCTTTGCGTCGCGCCCGCCACGGCCCAGGACGCCGCCGCCGTGCGTACCGCCGAGGCTCTGCGCGATCGCGCTCTCGAGGGGTCGGGAGCCTACGCCATTGTCGAGGACCTGACCACGCGCTTCGGTGCCCGCCCGGCGGGCACCGAATCGGAACAGGCCGCTGCCCGCTGGGGGGCCGAACAGTTCCGCGCCTGGGGCTTCCGCAATGTGGCGGTGGAGTCCTTCCCGCTGTCGGCCTGGCGGCGGGGCGAAGAGCGCGTTGAAGTCCTGTCGCCCGCGCCCCAGCGGCTGGTGGTGACAGCGTTGGGCGGCTCGGTCGCCACTCCGCCCGGCGGGGTCGAAGGTGAGGCCGCCATCTTCCGCACCTGGCAGGATCTGCTTGACGCCCCGGTCGGGTCGCTGGCCGGCAAGATCGCCGTGGTGCTGCAGGATACGCCGCGTGCCCAGGACGGGGCCGGGTACGGCTCGACCAGCGCCGTCCGTTTCCAGGGGCCGACCGAGGCTGCGCAGCGCGGGGCGGTCGGCTTCCTGCTGCGCTCACTCGGCACCCATGACCACCGTTTCGCCCACACCGGTGCCACGCGCGTGGGGGAGGGAACCATCCCCGCCTTCGCTGTCAGTCCGCCGGACGCGGAACAGCTTCTGCGCCTGCGCGACGCTGGCCTCGGTTCGGTGCGGCTGCGTCTGGTCGCGGACGTCGGCTTCCTCGCGCCCTCGACCTCCCAGAACGTGGTCGGCGAGGTGGTCGGCGACGAGCGGCCGGATGAGGTGATCGTCATCGGCGGCCACCTCGACAGCTGGGATCTCGGCACCGGGGCTATCGACGACGGGGCCGGGGTGGCGATCACCGCCGCCGCCCTGAAACTGATCGCCGACCTGCCCGAGCGGCCGGCGCGCACCATCCGCGTGGTCTGGTGGGGCGCCGAGGAGGTCAGCCAGCCGCCGCCTGCGCAGGGGCTGGCCGGGGCGCGCCACTATGCCGAGACGCGCCGGGAGCAGGCGGCCAGCCACGTCGCGGTCAGCGAGAGCGACTTCGGTGCCGGGCCGGTCTATGCCCTGGCCCTGCCCGCGGGCACCGATCCGGCCTTCCGCGCCGCGGCCATGCGGGTGCTGACCCCGCTGGGCATCTATTTCGACGGCGAGCCTGCCCGCAGCGGCGGTCCGGACACCGGCCCGCTGGTGGCGCTGGGCGTCCCCGCCTTCCGCCTCGCCCAGGACGGCACGGACTATTTCGACACCCACCACACGGTGGACGACGTGATCGACCGCATCGAGCCGGCCAACCTCGACCAGAACGTCGCCGCCTGGGCCGCCTTCCTGTGGCTGCTGGCCGAGAGCGACGTCAGCTTCCGGCTTCCAGCGCCGTAATTTATAGTCTATAAAAAAGACATTGCGGCGTGCTTCGCACTCTGGCACGAAGTGTACGTGCACGTACCTAAGAACCCGCCCAACGTTGAGGAAATCGCGGCCCGTATCATGGCTGGCGATGGTAAGCGTGCGGCTGAGGTGATGCGGTACGCCAAGCAGGTGGACGAAAAGGGGCGCTACCTCCACTGGGATACGCTCCGTTTTCGCAAGCCGCCACCGGGACTTACGCATGAAGAGTGGTGGTGGGCAGTTCGATGGTCTCGACGCTTCGCATCGCCACAATTGCCCTTGAAGGCGGCCAACAACGAGCCGCTCACCTACTGTGAACCGCCAATGATCCGCGAGGCGCTTCGCTACTTTGATATGCATGCCGGCGGGCATCTGGGCGCGCGGTCGGAGGCGATGTCACAAGGTGAGGGGCGCGCTCACCTTACGCGGTCGCTTGCCGAGGAGCCGTTCGCCAGTTCCTTCATCGAAGGGGCGGCCACCACGCGCCAGATCGCGAAGAAGCTGATCCTTGAGGGGCGCGAGCCGCGTACCCGTGACGAGCTTATGGTCTTGAATAACTTCCGGGGCCTCCAGTTCGTAAAGCAGAACAAAGACGAGCCGCTCACGGTGGACATGATCTGCGAGATCCACCGCATTATTACGCAGGGGACTTTGGAAGAAGACGGCGACGCTGGTCGCGTCCGAACCGGCGATGACATACAAGTTGTTGATGACACGACCGGCGAGGTGCTGCATCAGCCTCCGCCCGCTGCCGAACTTGAACGACGCCTCCAGGGTCTTGTCGATTTTGCGAACGATGGGGGTGGGAAGGATCAGTGGCTCCATCCCTTGCTGCGTGCGATCCTGCTTCATTTCATGCTCGCCTACGAGCACCCTTTCGTCGACGGTAACGGTAGAGTCGCCCGAGCCCTTTTTTACTGGAGCGCGCTTCGCTCGGGCTACTGGCTCTTGGAGTATGTTTCGATATCAAGCGTCATTGCTGAGGCGAAGATAAAGTACGGGCAGGCGTTCCTGGAGGTCGAGACGGACGCGATGGACACGACCTACTTCGCTGTCCATCAGATCGAGGTTCTTCGGGCCGCCCTTGATCGGTTCAGCAAGTACATGGAGCGCAAGAGCTCGGAGGTCCGAACGCTGGCGAGGGCGCTCGAAGCGCGTCGTGGACCCCATGCGTTCAATCACCGCCAAGCGTGGCTTCTCAATGAGTTTGCTCGGGGCCGACAGGTCCGGATGACGATCGCCGAGCATGAGCAGAAACATGGCGTGAGCTACCTTACCGCTCGCGCCGATCTCGAGAGGCTGACCGAACGCAAGCTCCTCCGAAAAACGAAGCGGGCGCAGACGTCGATCTATACGCCAGTACCTAACTTGGCCGATAAGCTGACGGCTGGTGCCTAGGCGAGCGTGGCGAAACTGGTAGACGCAAGCGACTTAAAATCGCTCGACCTCGGTCATGCGGGTTCGATCCCCGCCGCTCGCACCATCGGCTCACTTCATGTTTCGCCGGCCGGTCGCGCCCTTAACAGGGGGGCCGGTTCCTTGCCACAAGGGGCTCGGGGAAACGCCGTCACGGACCACACATGAACAGAGCCCGCCGCGCGCGCATCGTCGCCACGCTCGGACCCGCCAGCCGTGCCCCGGGCACGGTCAAGGCCCTTGCCCAGGCCGGGGTCGATGTCTTCCGGCTCAACTTCAGCCATGGCTCGCATGAGGACCACGCCGTGGCCCTGAAGGCCGTGCGCGGTGCCGAGCTTGCGCTGCAGCGGCCTCTGGGGGTGCTGGCGGACCTGCAGGGGCCGAAGCTCCGCCTCGGCCGCTTCGCCGAGGGAGCCATCGACATCGCGCCTGGCCACCGTATGCGCTTTGACCTCGACCCGACCCCGGGCGACGCGACGCGGGTGCAGATGCCTCACCCGGAGATCCTCAAGGCGTTGCGGCCGGGCATGTCGCTGCTGCTCGACGACGGCCGGGTGCGGCTGAAGGTCGGCGAGCGTACCGACGGCTGGGCCGACGTCGAGGTGGTCAGCGGCACGAAGCTGTCCGACCGCAAGGGCGTAGCGGTACCGGAAGCGATCATCCCGGTCTCGGCCCTGACGCCCAAGGACCGCGAGGATCTGGCCTTCGCCCTGCGCATCGGCGTCGACTGGGTGGCGCTCAGCTTCGTGCAGAAGGCCGAGGACATGGCCGAGCTGAAGCGGCTGGTGGCCGGCAAGGCCGCCTGCCTGGCCAAGATCGAGAAACCCCAGGCGCTGAAAGACCTGCCGGCGATCCTCGACTACTCTGACGGCGTCATGGTTGCCCGCGGCGACCTCGGCGTCGAGCTGGAGCCGGAAGAGGTGCCGGTGGCGCAGAAGCAGATCCTGCGCGCCGCCCGCCAGCGCGGGGTCCCGGCCATTGTCGCCACCCAGATGCTGGAGAGCATGACCTCGGCCCCGGCCCCGACCCGGGCCGAGGCCTCGGACGTGGCCAACGCCGTCTATGAGGGTGCCGACGCCCTGATGCTGTCGGCCGAGACCGCGTCGGGTGATTATCCGCTGGAAGCGGTGACCATCATGAACCGCATCATGGAGCGGGTGGAGCGCGATCCGCTCTGGCCCAGCCTGATGGACGCCGAGCACGCCGGCATGGACGAGCACGACGTCGATGCCCTGGTGGCGGCGGCGCGCAAGGCCGGCGAGGCCCAGTCGACCGCCTGTGTGGTGGTGTTCACCACGCTCGGCGGCACTGCCCGGCGCATGGCGCGCGAGCGGCCGCTGCATCCGGTACTGGCCCTGACGCCCAATGCCGACACGGCGCGGCGGCTGGCCCTCGTCTGGGGGCTGGAGCCGCGGCTGGGCCGCCAACCGGGGTCGCTCGAAGAGGTGACCGACGACGCCATCAACGCCGCGACCCAGCACGGGCTGGCCGGGCCGGGGCAGCGCATCCTGATTCTCGCCGGTACGCCGTTCGGGGCCCCGGGTGCCGCCAACCTGCTGCGTCTGGCCCATGCGCCTACCCAGCCAAAGCCGCGGGGGCGGAAGAAGGGCTAGCCTGCGCGATCCGCCCAGCTGGCGCGAGATCCGGTCCAGCTTCTCATGGTGCTGGGCCGCGTCGGCCTCCACACCGACCGGGCCGTCGGGCCGGGTCCCGGGCCGGACCTTCGCCGTCTGGTGGTTCCGGGGCGTGGCCGGCGATCGGCCGCGTCTCGCCCCTGGCGCGACGAGACTGTCCCCTGCCGAGAGGGGGTCTCACAGCAGGAACATCGCCAGCGCCGCCGCCGCCATCACCGCCGTTGCCAGCCAGCCCATGACCTTGAGCCGGGGCGGGGCGGCGAACTCACCAAGGTGCTTGCGGTTCGACACGACGATCATGGTGGCGATCATCAGCGGCACGGCGATCACCCCGTTCAGCACGGCGCTCCAGAACAGCGCCTTGAAGGGGTCGATCGGCAGGAACAGCATCAGAAGGCCGAGGCCCATGGCGAGCGCGATGACCCCATAGAACCCTCGCGCCTCCTGCGGTGCCTTCTCAAGGCCCAGGGACCAGCCCCGCAGTTCGGCCACGGCGTAGGCGGCGGACCCGGCGAGCACCGGAAGCGCCAGCAGGCCGGTGCCGATGATGCCAAGGCTAAACAGCAGGAACGCAAGCTCGCCGGCGATCGGCCGCAGGGCCTCCGCGGCCTCGGCAGACGTCGATATGTCGGTGATCCCGGCGCGGTTCAGCGTAACGGCTGTCGTGAGGATGATGAAAAAGGCGATCAGGTTTGAGAAGGCCATCCCCACATAGGTGTCGAAGCCGATCCGGCTGAGTTCGGGTGGCGCGGCCTCCGGATGGTCTCGCAAGGGCCCGGCACCCTCCAGTTTCTCGTCCTCGACTTCCTGGGCGCTCTGCCAGAAGAACAGATAGGGGCTGATCGTTGTGCCGAGTATGGCGACAACGACGGTGAAGGTCTCCCGGGTCCATGAAATCTGCGGCCACACAGTCGCGAGGATGACGCTGCCCCAGTCAATCTGAACGAAGAACAGCACCCCGACATAGGCGAAAAGCGCCAGCGTCAGCCATTTGAGCACATGCACATAGAGGTGATACGGAACGAAGACCTGCAAGGCGAGCGAGCCCGCCGCGAACAGGATCGCGAACAGGGTTTCGCCCCAGCCGAGCACAAGACGCGCCGCCGCGCCCATGGCGACAATGTCCGCGCCGATGTTCACGGTGTTGGCGATGAACAGCAGGAAGACGATTCCATGGACCTGCCAGCGCGGCAGCACATGGGCCATGTTGGAGGCAAGGCCCTCGCCCGTGACCCGCCCGATGCGCGCGCAGATCGCCTGGATCGCCGCCATGAGCGGAAAGGTCAGCACCACCGTCCAGAGCATGTTGACGCCAAACTGCGCGCCCGCCTGCGAGTAGGTGGCTATCCCGCTCGGATCATCGTCCGCCGCCCCGGTGATGAGTCCGGGACCCAGACGTTTGAGAAAGGCCTTTTCGCCGGGGTCACGCTCAATGGACATGCTGGATTTCGCTGCGGCAAGGCCTGAGGGCCAACGTTAGCAGCATTTCCATGGCGGCGAGTGCCGCATTGAGCGGGCCACATCCCGAGGCACAGCCGCAAGCCTCGGTCAGCGCCCGGTCACGACCCTGGCGAACAGCAGGCTGGTGGTGTCGATCACCGCGTCCAGCGGGGTGTCACCCCGCTGCAGCAGCCGCAGGCTCGCAGCCACCGCGTCGACCATGCTCGCCGCTTCGTAGGAGGCGAGGCGCGGGTCGAGGCGCGGATCATGGCGACCGGTGGCCCGGGCATCGGCGATCTTGCGCTCGATGGCCAGGTGGACGCGTCGCAGGCGGCGGATGCGCTCGGTGGCGAAGGCCCCGTGTCCCTCGTCGGCCATGGCCGCGCCGATGCGCAGCACCGGGCCATGTTCGGCCCAGATGTCGACCACGGCGGTGACATAGGCCCGGGCCTGGTCGAAGGCTCGCTCGCCGGACCAGTCGGCGTCGAACAGGGGCGTCAGGGTCTGGTAGGGGGCACCCGACGCCTCGCACAGGACCAGCACCGGCTCATCCACAGTCTTGAAGTAGGTGTAGAAGCTGGGGGCCGAGACCCCGGCCTCGCGCGCGATGTCGGCCGGGCGCAGGTCAGCCAGCTTGTGCGTCTCGAGCAGCCGTCGCGTCGCCGCGAGGATGGCCTCGCGGGTGCGGCCGCCGCGTCGTCCGATGCGGTGGCCGAGCTTGTTGACCGGCCGCGCGCCGTCCTCGCCCATGATCGCCTCCGACCCCCAGATTGGCGGGGGCAGTGAGCAAGTGCAACATGAACCGTGGCGTGCTGCGGCGACGGGGTCGGCAAAGCGCCGCTGGAATCCAGGCCCGATCCGGCGTAACCGTCCGCACCGTTCGCCGACGGAGACGCCATGCCGACCGCCTTCCACACCCGCATCGCCGCCGAGCTGGCCGAGATCGACGCCCAGGGCCTGACCAAGCCCGAGCGGGTGATCCACTCGCGGCAGGGCCCGGTGATCGAGACGGGTGGCCGCCGCGTGCTGAACTTCTGCGCAAACAACTACCTCGGTCTCGCCGGCGACAGCCGGGTGGTGCAGGCCGGCGACCGGGCGGCCGAGGCCTATGGTGCCGGCACCGCCTCGGTGCGCTTCATTTGCGGCACGCTCGGCATCCACAAGACGCTGGAGCGCGCCATCGCCGACTATCTCGGCTTCGAGAGCGCGATCCTGTTCGCCGCCGCCTTCGACGCCAACGGCGGCCTGTTCGAGCCCCTGTTCGGGCCCGAGGACGCGATCGTCTCCGACAGCCTGAACCACGCCTCGATCATCGACGGGGTGCGGCTGTGCAAGGCCAGGCGCTACCGATTCGCCACCTCGGACATGGCCGACCTCGAGGCGCAGCTGAAGCAGGCCCGCGCCGACGGCGCCCGCGACATCATCATCGCCACCGACGGTGCCTTCTCGATGGACGGCTACATCGCCCGGCTGCCCGAGATCCGCGCCCTGGCCGACCGCTACGAGGCCCTGGTCATGGTCGACGACTGCCACGCCACAGGCTTCCTCGGGCCGCATGGCAAGGGCTCCTTCGCCCACCACGGCGTCACGGTCGACATCGTCACCGGCACCTTCGGCAAGGCGCTGGGCGGGGCCATGGGCGGCTTCATCTGCGCTACCTCGCCGGTGGTCGAGCTGCTGAAGCAGCGCGCCCGGCCCTATCTGTTCTCCAACGCCCTGGCCCCGTCGGTCTGCGGTGCCAGCCTCGAGGCGATCCGGATCGCCCAGGGCGAGGAAGGCGATGCGCTCAGGGCGCAGCTGGCGGCCAACGCTCAACGCTTCCGGGGAGCGATGATCGAGGCCGGCTTCAACCTGTTGCCCGGCGAGCACCCGATCATCCCGGTGATGCTGGGCGACGCCCGCCTGGCCCAGGACTTCGCCGACTGCATGCTGGAACTGGGCGTCTATGTGATCGGCTTTTCCTTCCCCGTCGTGCCGCGCGGCCAGGCCCGCATCCGCACCCAGATGTCGGCGGCGCATACGTTTGACCATATCGACGAAGCGGTCGCGGCGTTCACGACGGCGGGGCGCAGATTGGGAGTGATCCGATGACGCAGATGATGAAGGCCCTGGCCAAGACCCGGCCTGCCGAGGGGCTGGAGCTGATCGAGGCCCCGATCCCCGAGGCGGGACCGGAGGATGTGCTGATCCGGGTACATCGTGCGGCGGTGTGCGGCACCGACATCCACATCTGGAACTGGGACGAGTGGTCGCAGAAGAACGTGCCGGTGCCGATGATCACCGGGCACGAGTTCGCCGGCGAGATCGTGGCGATCGGCAGGGATGTCGACCGGCCGCTGAAGATCGGCCAGCGAGTCTCGGTCGAGGGCCATGTCATCGACCTCAATTCCGAGGCGGCGCGCGCGGGTCACTTTCACCTCGACCCGGCCACCCGGGGTATCGGCGTCAACCGCCAGGGCGCCTTCGCCGAGTTCGTCGCCGCCCCGGCCTTCAACGTGATCGAGCTGCCCGAGGATGTGCCGTACGAGATCGGGGCCATACTGGATCCCTTCGGCAACGCCGTGCACACGGCGCAGCAGTTCGATCTGCTCGGCGAGGACGTGCTGGTCACCGGAGCCGGGCCGATCGGCATGATGGCCGCGGCCGTCGCCCGCCACGCCGGTGCCCGCACCGTTGTGCTGACCGACGTCAACGATTTCCGGCTGGAACTGGCGCAGAAGGTGGCCCCGGGCGTGCGCACGGTGAACACTACCCGCGAGGACCTGAAGGACATCATGCACGAGCTCGGCCTCAAGGTCGGCTTCGACGTGGCGCTCGAGATGTCCGGCTCGCCCATCGCTTTCAGGCAGTGCGTCGACACCCTGATCATGGGCGGCGGCCTCGCCATGCTCGGTATCCCGTCGAGGCCGATGGAGACCGACTGGGGAGCGATCATCCTCAAGGCCCTCACCATCAAGGGCGTCTACGGCCGCGAGATGTTCACCACCTGGCGCAAGATGCTGGGTCTGCTGAAGGCCGGCCTCGACCTGACGCCGCTGATCACCCACCAGTACCCCTACCGGCGGTATCGCGAGGGCTTCGAGGTGATGAAGGCCGGCCAGTCGGGCAAGGTCGTGCTGGACTGGGCGGCCTGAGGCCCGTCCGACCGGTTGATTGCCCTCCCTTCGCGCCATCATCCCCGGGCTTGTCCCGGGGACGGAGGGTGGCCGCAGGCTGGCGGCAGGCCGAGGGTGCGCCTGCGACGGCCAACCCGACCTTCGGGTCAAGCCCGAGGGTGACGGGGTGCTGTTCCGGCTTGACCGGCCGCCCGCCGGCGCGCCACGAGGCCGCATGAACTATCGCCACAGCTTCCACGCCGGAAACTTCGCCGATCTGGTCAAGCATGCCGGCCTGCTCAGCCTGCTGCGGGCGCTGGCCCCGCGCGGGCCCCTTACGGTGGTCGATACTCATGCGGGGGCAGGTCTGTACGACCTCGACGGCGACGCGGCGCGCTCGAAGGAGGCCGAGGCCGGGGTACTCAAGCTGTTGCAGGCGGCCGACCTGCCGGCCCCTCTGGAGCGGCTGCGGACGGCTGTGCGGGCGCTCAATCCCGACGGCCGCTCCCGCTGGTATCCCGGCTCGCCGCAGCTCGCCGCCGTGGCACCGGGGGTGGAGCGCTACACCGGCTTCGAACTCAACCCGCCGGTCGCGGACGCCTTGGCCGAGGCGCTGGCGGGCGTCCCCGGCACCGTGGCGACGCCCGGGGACGGTTATGAGCTCGCCCCGACCGCCTGCCGCGCCCCCGGCCTGCTGTTGATCGATCCGCCGTTCGAGCGGCCGGACGACTATCGGCGCGCCACCGCCTGCGCCGCGGAGGCGCGCCGCCTGCGGCCCGGTGTGGTGGTCGCCATCTGGACTCCCCTGAAGGACCTGGAGACCTTCGACGGCTTCCTGCGCGCCCTGTCGGCGGCGGGGCAGGTCGATGTGCTGGTGGTCGAGGCGCGGCTTCGGCCCCTGACCAATCCGATGAGGATGAACGGCTGCACCCTGACCCTGATCGGCGCGCCGCCGGCGGTGGAGCCGGAGCTGCAGGCGATCACTGACTGGGTCGTCGGCACGCTGGGCGATCCCGGCGGCCGCGCCCGGGTCTGGCGTCCCTAGACTCCCTCGGCTCGCGCCAGTTCCACGATCACCGGACTGTGGTCCGAGCCGGTCGGGCGGCCCAGACGGCGAGAGACTACGGTCAGCTCGGGGGAGGCCCACAGATGGTCGATGGCGATGCGCACCGGGGGCGGGGCGGCGGCGGGCCAGGTGCCGGGCCAGGCCGGGGCCGGCTTCAGGCCGAGGCTCTGGATCTGCCGACCGATGCGGGCGGTGGTGACGCTGTTGAAGTCGCCGGCGGCGATCACCGGTCCGGGCACCTTGGCCATGCGGGCCTCCAGCGCCATGACCTGGGTGATCTGGCCCCACTGGTACTCGAACGGCCAGGGGCGGGTCAGATGGGTGGCGAAGACGGTGACGGGGCCAAGCGCCGTCTCGACCCGCGCGCCGCGCGCCGACAGGCCGTCCCCGCCGGCGGGCAGGGCCTCCAGCGGCCAGCGTGATGCCACCAGATTGTCCGGACCGCCTGGCGTCGACGGGGCGCGATAGCGATGCTCGGGCAACAGGGTGTCCAGCGCCTGCCCCATGGTCGGCCCGACCTCGACCAGCACCACGATGTCGGGAGCGGCCGCCGCGATCCAGGCGGCAGTGCGGTCCACGTCGGTGTTCTGGTAGTGGAGATTCGCGACATAGACCGTCAGACGCGCGCCGTCAGTTGAGGGGGCAGTGCGGGCCGGGGCGATCTGCCCCCACAGGGCCGCCGCCAGCAGGGCTGTAGCCAGGCCAGCGGACAGGCCGGCGAGGCGCAGCCGGAACACGGTGGCGAGGACGAGGCCGGCGAGCGCCGGACTCATGGCCGGGGCCGTGAAATGGGCCAGCAGGTCGACCCAGCGGTGGCCGCTGCCTGACAGGGCCGCGAGGCCGAGCGCGGCGGGCCCTGTCAGCAATAGCGCCAGCCCGGCGTCGGCAAGCTGCCGCTTAAGGCCGCCCGAGGGCCACGTCGAGGGCTTGAACAACGGTGATGCTCCGGCGTTAACCTGTCCGCCTCGGTCCGGCGTGGGCCCGGGGAGGACGGTATGCCGAAGAAGACCATCGCCGATATCGAGAAGATCTGGTCCGGTGTCGAGGGCGTGAAGAAGCTCTCCGACCGGGTGGTCGGCATCGGGCCCTTCGGGCTCGGCCTGGACGGCCTGCTGACCTGGGTGCCCGGGCTGGGTCTCGCCTATACGGTCGGGGCAGGCGGCTACCTGGTCGTGCAGGCCGTGCGGGCGAAGGCGTCGCCGGCCACCCTGGCTCGCATGCTGGCCTATCTGGTCATCGACGGCATCACGGGCGAGGTGCCCGTCGCCGGCGACATCGTCGATGTCTTCTTTCCGGGCCACCTGATGGCGGCCAAGGCCCTGCAGGCGGAAATCGAGCGGACCCACTGGGTCGAGGCCAGCTTCCGCGACGCCCGCGCCTCGGGCGAGCACGAACTTCATCTGGAGCGGGTTCGCACCGACCCGAAACTGAGGCGGATCGTCTATCTGCACGACTGACGGGTTGACGCCTGCGCCGCCGCCAAGCCAAGTGCGGCCCTGTAATCCGACGAGCCCATGGCCACGACCTTGACCCGAGACGATCTGGCCCTCGCCCTCGCCCGAGTGGCGGGAGGGGATCGCGCTGCCTTCCGGCAGGTCTACGAGGCGACGTCCGCGAAACTGTTTGGCATCTGTCTCCGTATCTTGCGTGATCGCCAGATCGCCGAGGATGTGGTGCAGGATGTCTATGTCACCGTTTGGAGCCGCGCCGCCGGCTTTGACGCCGCCCGGGCCAGCCCGATCACCTGGCTGGCGGCGATTGCGCGCAACCGCGCCATCGACCGGCTGCGGCAGGCGCGGCCGCTGCGCGACACCGCCCCGGTGGACGTACTGGCCGAAGTGGCGGACGGAGCGCCCGGTCCGGAGGCCGAGATGGTCGGTGCCGGTGAGCGTCGTCGTCTGGAATCCTGCCTCGACCAGCTGGAGGATCGCGCCGCCGCGGCCATCCGCACCGCCTTCTTCGACGGGGTGACCTATGACGCCCTGGCTGCGCGCGCCGGGGTGCCGATCGGCACCATGAAGAGCTGGATCCGGCGCGGCCTGCAGCGCCTCAAGACGTGTCTCGAGCCATGAGCAACGCCCCGCACACAGACGACGGCGAGACGCCGGACCTGGCCGCCGAACTGGCCCTGCGCCTGCTTGACGGACCGGAGGAGGCCGCCGCGCGCGCCCGCGTCGCCGCGGATGCGGCCTTCGCCGCCGAGGTCGCGGCGTGGGAGGCCCGGCTGTCGGGCCTCGTCGCCGAGGTCGCGCCGGTGCCGCCGCCGGAAGGGCTGTGGGGCCGCATCGACGCGCGCCTGCCCGCCAACGACGATCGCAGGCTGGTGTTCTGGCGCGCCTGGGCGCTGGGCGCGACGGGCCTGCTGGCCGCCAGCCTGGCGACGGTGGTGGTTCTGGTCGCCCGCCCGGCCCCCGTGCCTGTGACCCCCGCCGCTCCGGCCGAGCAGCAGGTCACGCAGGTCGCCACCCTGCGTCTCGAAAGCGGGCAATCCGCCCTGATCCTCGCCTACGACCCCGAGACCGGGATGCTGTTCGCCTCGCCCACCGACGTTATGGCGGGGGATCCGCGCGTGCCGCACCTGTGGCTGATCGGGTCGGAAGGGGGCGCGACCCTCGTCGGGCCGATCGATGGCGTCGCCGTCTCGCGCATGGCCATGCCCGAGACGACCGCGGCCCGGGTGCGCGGTGCCGTCGCCGTCGCCGTGTCGATGGAGCAGCCGGGGCACACCCCGGCCATGGATCGTCCTGACGGTCCGGTGGTCGCGTCCGGCGAACTCGAACGCCTCTGATGCATCCGCCGGGCGACCGGCGTCGTACCTTCTCCCGGTTGCGCGCCAGATCCCGGCCTCGGTCGGAGGTCGGTGCCCGGCCCGGCGGGGAGGCTGACACAGCCCTTCCACAGGTCTCCCCGCCATCCACCCTTGCGCAGACGCAGGCGGCTTCTCCTTCGTGTCCTGCGGCCGAAAGCTAAGCTGAATCCGCGCACCGGGCGTCCGGCAGCGACCTCAGCCAACCCGCCCTGCCCGACCCATCAGGCTGGCGTTCCAGACAGGAGCGCTCCATGCCCGACGACCTCAGTTCCCGCCTCGACCTGCCGCTCCTCGCGGCCGGGCAGTTGCAGAAGCACATCACCGTCAATGAGGCCCTGACCCGGCTCGACGCGCTGGTGCAAGCCAGCGTACGCAGTCGTACGGCGGGGCCGCCTGCCAGTCCCGTCGAGGGCGATCTCTACATCGCCGCGGCCGGCTGGTCGGTCCCGCCAGGCACGCTGGTGCGCTTCGACGTTCCGGACTGGCGCCCGCTTGAGGCCCCGGAGGGGCTGCGTGTGTGGGTGCAGGACGAAGGACGACTGTGGCTGCGGGAGGACGGCGGCTGGGTCGAGCTCGGCCGGCGATTGGGGGAGGTGCAGGCGCTGTCCCGGTTCGGGCTGGACGCCACGGCCGATGCGGCCAACCCCTTCCTCGCCCGGCTCAACAGCGCCCTGTGGACGGCCCGCGCACCCGGGGAGGGCGGGACCGGCGACCTGCGGCTGGTGTTCAACAAGTCCGCGCCGGACCGGGTGCTGTCGCTGCTGTTCCAGAGCGCCTGGGGCGGGCGGGCGGAGCTGGGCCTGATCGGCGACGAGGCGTTCAGCCTGAAGATCAGCGCCGACGGCGGCGACTGGCGCGAGGCGCTGCGCGTCGTCCCGGAGAGTGGCCGGGTTCTGGCTCCGGCCGGGGCGGGCCGGGCCGAGCGCTGGCTGGTCAGCGCCGACGGGTCGTGGACGCCGCCGGCCTGGGCACGGATGCTGCAGGTCGAGGCGGTCGGCGGCGGCGGGGGGGGGCTCGGGGGTGCCGCGGGCGGTCTCGGCGGGGCACCCGGCGCACGACGGGCGCGCTGGCTGGAGATCGACGCGCTGGAAGGGCCGCTCCAGATCATTCTCGGTGCCGGTGGCGCGGCCGGGGCTCCAGGGGGCGACACCATAGTCGCCGATGGTCTCGGCGTGCGCCTGCGCGCCAGCGGCGGCGTGGCCGGGGCCGCCGACGGGCCCGACCGGGCCGAGGATCCCGGAGGAGGCGGCGTCGGCGCGACCGCGACCCGCGCTGCGGCGGCCGGAGGTGCCGGCGCGACCTCCCGTGGCGTCGATGGTGCCGCCGGGGGCGTACCCGGAGCTGCGGGAGCCACTTCGGCCGACGGGCTGATCGGCGGCGGCGGCGGGGGCGGCAGCCTCGGCGAGGCTGGCGGGGCGGGTGGTCCAGGCGGCGGCGGCGGCGGCGGCGGCGGCGCGGCGGGAGATACAGCCCCGGCGGGTACCGCCGGCAGCGGCGGTCCCGGTCGCGTTCTCATTCTGGCGGCGGGGTGAGCCATGGGCCCGCACGATGACCTGTCCGATCTGCTGCCGCCGCTGCTTGAGCTGGATGACGAACCGACCCCCGGCCGGCTGAGCCGGGCCGATCTGGAGGCCGCGGCCGGTCCCGGCTGGACGTGGAGCCGCCCCGATCTCGATGACGGAGATGACGCATGACGACCCTGCAGGGCCTCGGCCTCGCCGAGGGACGCTGGCTGTGGCGCCGGTTGTTCGTGTTCGCCGTGACATTTGGCGTCTGGCAATTGCTGGCGGACGTGGTGGTGCGCGCGCCGGCGGCGGATCTGCGCAGTCTGGCTCAGCACCTGATCGGCCTTCTGGGTCTGGTGCTCGTGCTCTATCTGGTGGCCCCGACTGCCCAGCAGTTGGTCGAGTTGGCCGCCGCCCTGCGGCTGCGCGCGCTTGAGCGTCGCCCATGAGCGCCGCATCTTCCGCAGGCGGTCTCGACGCCCGCAGCCGGGCCCGGCTGGTCGGGGTGCACCCGGCCCTCGTGGCGGTGGTCGAGGCGGCGGCGCGCCTCAGCCCCGTGCCCTTCATCGTCACCGAAGGCCTGCGCACGCCGACGCGTCAGGCGGCGCTGGTCAAGGCCGGGGCCAGTCGCACGCTCAACAGTCGGCACCTGACCGGCCATGCCGTGGACGTGGCGGCGCGGGTGGATGGCCGTATCCGCTGGGACTGGCCGCTCTATCGCCCCATCGCCGCGGCGTTCAAGGCGGCTGCGCAGGCGCAGGGGGCGGCCCTCGTCTGGGGTGGCGACTGGCCACGCCTGCGCGACGGCCCCCATTTCGAGCTCGACCGGAGGGCCTTCCCGTGACGCCACCGCAGCTTCTGATACGGCTCCTGTCCGGCCGGACCCTGCACTGGTTGGCCGGCGGCCTGCTGGCGCTTGCCCTCGCCGCCGCCGTCGTCTCGCTGGCCGGGAATCTCGGCCTGCGCTGGGATCCGTTCGGCGGACAGGCCCGGCGGCTCGCGCGCGCAGAGGCGGACGCCGTCCGGGCGCGGGAGAGTGCCGCCCGCGCCGCCGCCGTGCTGGAGGCCGAACGCGGCCTCGTCCGCCAGGCGGCCGCCGCCGCCGCCCGCACTATCGCCGCCGTCGATGGTGTCCAACGTCTCGAACTTCTTGCCCGAGGAGCCCCCGATGCCTCCCAGCCGCTGCCCCCGGATCGCCTCGCTCGTCTGCGCGCTCATGATCGCGAGCTGTGCGGCCTCGCCCCCGCTCTTGAGGGCTGCGCCGCCGCAGCTGACGATCCCGCAGGCGGTGCTGCGGCCCTGCCGGCTGGCGACCCTGCCGCCAGACGCCACCCTGGCGGATCTGGAGGCGAGCTACGCCCGGCGAGGGGCGGATCTGGTAGCCTGTGACGCGGTTCGCGCCCTCGCGGTCGAGTCGCTCCGGGCCCAGCGCGCGCAGGGTCGAGGACCCGACGCGCCGCCCTGACCCGGCAGTTCTTGCCCGGCATCGGCAATTCCTGCCGGGTGCCGATACCCTCTTGCCGGGTCAGGACGGCCGGATCGGCCGACCTGAAGTCCGCCAACTCCGGGCTTTCAGCGTGTGGCCCGGCCCTTGCTTTGGAAGTCTCCGAGCAAAATGCTCCCGGTGGCCAAAATGGCGACCGGAACCCTTGAAAAAAGGATTTCGTCATGCTGCTGAATAGCGTCAACACGAACTATGGGGCGATGATCGCCCTTCAAAACCTCAACCAGACCAATACCGAACTCAACTCCGTTCAAAACCGGATCAATACCGGCAAGAAGATCGCCTCCGCCAAGGACAACGGTGCCATCTGGGCCATCGCCCAGGGCCAGCGTGCGGAAGTCCGGGCATTGGGTGCCGTCAAGGAATCCCTTCAGCGGGGTCAGTCCGCCGTCGATGTTGCCTTCGCTGCCGGCGAGTCGATTTCCGACCTGCTCGTCCAGCTCAAGGAGAAGGCTCTCGCGGCAACGGATGAGTCGCTGTCCAGCTCGTCCCGCGACGCGCTGAACGAGGACTTCATCGCGATCCGCGACCAGATCACCAAGGTGATCGACAATGCCGAATTCAACGGCTTGAACCTGCTCGACGGGTCGCTGTCCGGCGGCTATCAGGCCCTGGCCAACGTGGAAGGCGGTACGATCACCGTCGACGGCGAGGACTTGAGTCTGTCGGGGTCGATCGTGACCCTCGGCGCTTCGGAAGACATCGGCACGGCCACTGAGGCCAGCGCCGCGCTGAGCGCCGTCAACGAGTCGATCGCCAACGTCTCGAGCGCCCTGGCCCGTCTGGGCACCGGGTCGAAGGCCCTGGGTACCCACCAGACCTTCGTCGCCAAGCTGTCGGATTCCCTTGAAACGGGTGTCGGCAACCTTGTCGATGCGGATCTGGCGAAGGAAAGCGCCCGGCTGCAGTCTCTGCAAACCAAGCAACAGCTGGGTGTGCAGGCGCTGTCGATCGCCAACCAGTCGACCGGTATTCTGCTGGGTCTGTTCCGCTAATCGCCGCGGATCGGGGCGAGGTCTTCGGACCTCGCCCCGTTTTCGCATAAGGAGGCGCCGGCCTGACCGCCGACGCGACAGGAGATGAACGAGAATGTCCGAGTTCTGCCTGTAGCTGCTTCCGCCGCTCTCGCCGCGCGCCCCGAGCCCGCGATCGTTGAGCGACCTTCCGAGCAACCCGCGCCGGCCCCGGCCGAACGGCTGTTGATCGAGGAGGGCCCGCAACTCGGGGTCTTCGTCTACAAGACGCTGGATCCGGTGACGGGAGAGGTGATCCGCCAGCTGCCGCGAGAGGAATTGCTGCGGCTGATGCGGGATGACAGCAGCTTACGGGCCGGTGCCCTGATCGACACCCGGGCCTGAGCGCCCCGGCGTCACCGCCTTCTTCCTCCGCTTCGGGCGCGCCCGGGGCGGCGTTGATCGTTGTTGAACGGCGTTAACCATACGCTCATGGTTAACCCCTTAGCGTCTCGGCGAATCTGCGAGGCTGAACGCCATGTCCACCAAGAGCGTCCACACCAATACCTCCGCCGCAATTGCGCTGCAGAACCTGGCGCGCACCAATCAGCGCTTGGACGAAGCCCAGGGCCGGATCTCCACGGGCCTGAAGGTCCAGGGGGCCAGGGACAACGCTTCGATCTGGGCGATCGCCCAGAGCCAGCGGGCCGATCTCGGTGCCCTCAACGCGGTGAAACAGAGCCTCGCGCGCGCCACCTCGATTGCGGACGTAGCGCTCGCCGCGGGCGAGTCGATCTCTGACCTCCTCAACCAGCTCAAGGAAAAGGTCATCGCCGCACAGGACACGTCGCTCAGCACCCAGTCGCGCCAACTGCTCAACGACGACTTCCAGGCCGTCCTTCGCGCCATCGAATCGGCCGCCGAGAACGCCGAGTTCGACGGTGGCAACTTGCTGGACGGCTCGCTGCCAAACGGGATCGCCTTCCTCGCCAATGCCGAAGCGACGTCGTTCATCACCCTGGAGTCCAAGAACCTGAGCCTGTCCGGCACCATCATAACCCTTTCGACCGCAAACTCGCTGGTGACGGTCAGCGGTGCCGCCCAGGCCCTGACGCGCCTGAACAACTCGATCACAAATCTCAACAGCGCCCTCGGCGAGATGGGGGCCCAGGCCAAGCAGATCGCGGCCCACACGACCTTTGTGGCCAAGCTGGCCGACACGCTGGAAGCAGGGATCGGCAACCTCGTCGACGCGGACCTGGCCAAGGAAAGCGCACGGTTGCAAGGGCTGCAGGTGCAACAGCAGCTTGGTGTCCAGTCCCTGTCGATCGCCAACCAGGCACCACAGATCATCCTGTCGCTGTTCCAGGGCTGATTCCCGGCGTCGGCGTCGCGCAGCTTAACGCGGCGTTACCTCTCGCGCGGGCAATCTGGCCGACGGAGATGCGGCCGTGATCAACAACAGTTCCCTGCTGGGTTTGTTTGGCACCCCGGGTGCCGCCACGGGCGGCTTCGGCGGCGGCGTCCGCTCGCCTTCACGCCAGCGACAGCCGACCCCGCCCTGGTCGACCACGGTCCAGGCGACGCCGCCGAGCGATCTGGTCCGCACGGCGCTCGGCGGCCGCAAGCTGATCAACGAGTCCGCCGTCCGCCTCGACGCCACGGCCGCGTCGGGCGACTACCGCACACTGTTCAGCCTGTACAACGGGCTCGAAACCCTGTCGGCGCTGGTCAATCGTTCCCGCGACAAGGGCGTGCCGGCGACCGAGCTGACCCTGCTGCAGCGGCGCTTCGACGCGGGCCTCGCCGAGATCTCCTCCTATCTGGCGACCTCGCGGCTGGAGGATGTCCGGGTGGTCACCGGAACGGCGGCGGCGACCGCCAAGACCACTGCCGGCGTGGCCAAGGACCAGCCCAACCTCGTCACCGCCCCGATCCACGAGGGCGCGGTCGATACGCCGGTGAACGCTTTCCAGGGGCCGGTCGTCTTCGACATCACCGTGGCCCGCACCGCCAATCCGACCCAGACGCTGCGAATCGACCTAGCGGACATGGGTAGCACCCCGCGAACCCTTGATGCGGTCAACGCCTTCATCAACGGCAAGCTCCAGACCGCCGGGTTCGAGACCCGGTTCGGGCGCGAGCAGGTGCGGCAGGAACCGCGCACGATTCAGGTCGGCGGACGCCCCGTGACCCTCCCGTCGGGTCCGGACCGCTGGTCGCTGGCCGTCCGCGGAACCTCGGTCGAGACCGTCTCCTTCGCTCCGGTGCAGGCGGCCGACGCCGTCTATGTCGCCCAGGCCGCGGGTACCAGCGGAGCCGTGCAGCTGCTCAAGTTCTCCGGCGACCCGGCGACGGTCGCAGGCACGGCTCGCCCCGGTGAGACCCAGTGGGTCGATGGGCGCCTGTCACAGACCGCCCTGCCGGCCGGGGTCGCTGCGGTCCGGGCCAGCGCAGTCGGGCCGGACGGTTCGCTATGGCTGGTCGCCGACCTCAAGGACGATGGCCTCACCGGCCAGCCGATCAAGGGGGAACGCGACGTCGCCCTGCTCAAGTATGATCCGTCTGGCCGGCTGGTGGCCAGCCGCGCCCTCGGAGCCGCCGACACCGCCTCCGGTTACGCCATTGCCATCGCGGCGGACGGCAAGGTGGCTGTAGCCGGCTCTGTCACCGGTGCCCTGGAGCCCGGCCGCGCGGTGGTCGATCCCGCGCTCAGCGACAGCTTCGTCACCGTGTTCGATGCGCAGGGGCTGGAGCTCTGGACCCAGCGCCGCGGAGCGCGGGCTGCGGATGAGGCCACCGGGGTCGCCTTCGGGGCGGACGGTACGGTCCATGTCAGCGGCCGCGCCGCGTCGGCCATGCCGGGCGCCGCGGGGGTCGGCGGCTGGGACGGCTATGTCGAGTCCTTCAAGGCCAGCCAGGTCTATCCGGGCGCGCCGTTCACCGCGGTGGCGACCTCGATCCGGCAGTTCGGCACCAGCGGCGAGGATACCGTCTCGGCCGTCACCGTGTCCGGGTCAAACCTCTACACGGCCGGGGTCGAGAGCGGGCGGGCCGTGATACGCCACTTCACCCTCGACGCCGCCGGCGTGCCGACCCTCGCGGCGACCCGCGATCTCGGGCTGATGAGCGGCGAGATCGCCGGAATCGCCGTTCAGGGCGGCCGGGTGATCGTAGCCGGGGCCACGCGGAACGCCGCGCTCGACGCCGGGACCGTGGTCGAGGCCCACAACGGCGGCATGGACGCCTTCGCCGCCAGCCTGTCCATCGACCTCACCGCCGCTCCCGACGACTGGGTCAGCTACCATGGCGGCGCGGGCGAGGACGGGGCCGCGGACGTGAAGGTGCACAACGGTGCCATCTGGCTGACCGGCGTGTCCGACCGCGCCTTCAACGCCAAGCCGGAGGACCCGAGGCGGGGCTATCTCGCGCGGCTCGACGCCACCACCGGGGCGCTCGTCTCCGCCACCACCTGGGCCGGCGACGGCGGCCAGGCCACGCCAGCGACGCTTGCAGTCGGCAGCGGCGGGGCCAGCGTGCTGGACCGACTGGGCCTGCCGACCGGCATGGTCGCCCAAAACGACTCGCGTCTGCTGACGGCGGCCACGAGCCTGCGCGTCGGCGACCGCTTCTCCATCTCCCTCGGCGACGGCGGCCGCGCCCGCACCGTGACCATCGAGGCGCGCGACACCCTGCAGACCCTGTCGCGCAAGATCGAACAGGCGTCGCAGCGGCGCCTGATCGCGTCGGTGACCACCGGCACTGACGGCATCCAGCGGCTCAACCTGCGCCCGCGCGATCCCGAGCGAGGGGCCATCCTGACCCCCGGCGAGGCCGGGCGCGACGCCCTGGCCGGCCTCGGCCTGTCGCCGGGCTATATCGGGGCCACGTCGGGCGATGACGTGGTCAAGACCTTCGGTCTGGGCCTGTCCAGCGACCTGACCCTGCGTGACGCCGACACCCGCAAGGCGGCCGGGGAGACTATCCGGAGGGCCCAGTCGCAGATTCGCGCCGCCTACCGGGCTCTCGCCCCGGAGTCGACCACGCCGCGGGTGACGGGGCAGGCTCCGGCCTATCTGCAGGCCCAGCTGGCCAACTACCAGGCCGCATTGAGCCGGTTGACCGGCGGCGGCTGACAACGCGATAGCGGTTGACGCCGGACCGCACGGCGGGGTTATTGGCGACGTCCCCCGCCCCCCTTGCGAGCCCCCATGGCCGAGCCTGAAACCCCGCCGAAATCGCCCCCGAACCGCCTCGTCCTGATTGTCGGCGTGGTGTTGGCGGTCGCCGCTGCCGTGCTGCTGGCGGTGGTGCTGGGCGGGCGTGGCGCACCCCCGGCGTCCCAGGCTTTGGAGGAGGGCGCGCCAGGCGATCTCACCGTCGATGTGGCCGAGGCCCCGGCGCTGGAGCCGACGCGGGAGCTGCGCTGCTTCGTCAACGGCCAGTTCGTCGGCATGGCGACGCTGGTCGATTGCGCCCGTCGTAACGGCCTGGCCACCGACGCGCTGGATGTCGGACTGGATGCCACCGGTGCCCTGGCTGCGGCCCCGACCGCAACCTTCGATCCGCCGCCGGCCGCGCCGACCCCGACCGTCGTCGTGGCCCCGCAACCCGAGACCCAGCCGCAGCCCGAAGCGCCGGCCGCGCCACCGCCGGCCGCCGGGCCCGCCTGCCTGCGTTTCGCCGGCTCGGAGTGGCGCAACCTGGGCGACGGCCTGAGCCAGTCGGCCTGCGTTCGCGCCCTGTTCGCCGGCACCTGCGTGCGCCCGGGCGAGGCCCTGTATGGCCGCTACGGTGACACCAGCCTGCGCCTGGTGCCGCGCCGGGTCGAGCAGTCACCGGACAACACCCGCTTCCGCACGCTGGTCGAGCAGGACCGCAACTGCCAGTTCCCGGACCTCGGATGACCCGCAAGCCGATCTTCGTCCTCGCTGGACTGGCGCTCGCCGGCCTGGCCGCCGCCTGCGCCCCGCGCGTCGAGGCCCCGCGCGATCCGGGCGTCTGCTGGTACGTCGTGCCGGCCGAGGAGGAAGGGGTCGAGCCGCGCTTCAACCTGGTGGCCCGCGACCAGCCGCAGATCGAGTTCTGCGCCGCCCGGCTGGAGGAGATGCGGTTGCGCTTCCTGCGCCTCGGCGGTTCCAATCGGGAGATCATCGGTGCCTACCAGGGCCAGTTCATCTTCATCGACCGGCGCGGCGTGCAGTTCGGCAGGGATCTGAACGGGCCGAGGTTCTTCGCCCTGACCCGGACCGGCGACGGCCGGCTGGCCATGCCGGGCGCAATCCAGCGTGATATCGACGGGCGCGCCACAGCCATCGCCGCGCCGCCGCCCGAGCCTGCGCCCGCCCCTCCGGCGAACTAGAACAAAGTTGGAACATCCGCCCGTTCGCGCTATAGAGCGGGCGCAATCAGAAGAAAAGGAACCGCGCCATGGCGGGCAGCGTCAACAAGGTCATTCTGGTCGGCAACCTCGGCAAGGATCCCGAGATCCGCACCCTCAGCTCCGGCGACCGGGTCGCCAACCTGCGTCTCGCCACCTCGGAGAGCTGGCGCGACAAGTCGACCGGCGAGCGCAAGGAGAAGACCGAGTGGCACTCGGTCGTGATCTTCAACGACAACCTAGTGAAGGTCGCCGAGAACTATCTGAAGAAGGGCTCGACGGTGTACATCGAGGGGGCCCTGCAGACCCGGAAGTGGACCGACCAGCAGGGCGTGGAGAAGTACTCCACCGAGATCGTGCTGCAGAAGTACCGCGGCGAGCTGACCATGCTGGGCGGCCGCGGCGACGGCGGCGGGGCCAGCCGCGGCGGCGGGGACGACGACTACGGTGCGGGCTTCTCGACCGGCGGTGCCGCCAAGCCCTCGGGCCCGCGCGAGAGCTACGACCTCAACGACGACATTCCGTTCTGAGACTGACCCTTCTGACGTCCGCAAGCGGCGTGGTGCCGGGCGAAACCTGCGCTCACCGAATGTGAGCCCGCCAGGCTGCCGACGCATGCCATAGGCGGCCCGTGCCCCTGTCCGACCGCCTCAGCCCTGTCGAACTCACCGCCATCCTCGCCGTGGTGGTGATCTGGGGCGTGAACAATGCGGCGGCAGCGGTGGCGACGGACCACATCCCGCCCATGGCGGTGGTGGCGCTGCGCTTCGTCATGGCGGCCCTGTGCCTCGCGCCCTTCATCCGGCCGCCGTTCCCCAACTGGAAAAGCCTGCTGCTGATCGTCAGCCTCGGCGGCCCGATCCATTACGGCCTCATCCATCTCGCCTTCTGGCTGGCCCGGGACGTCAGCCCGGTCTCGGTGGCGGCGCAGCTGTGGATCCCCTTCACCAGCCTGTTCGCCTTCCTGCTGCTGGGCGAGCGCCTGTCCAAGGCGGCCCTGATCGGCATGACCCTGGCCTTCCTGGGTGTCGTCTGGATGGGTGCCGACCCGGCGGTGCTCAGCGAGTGGGATGCCATCGCCGTGACGGTGGTCGCCTGCGCGGCCTGGGCTGTCACCACCGTCATCGCCCGACGCACCACCTCGATCCCGCCGCTGAAGATGCAGGGGCTCCTGGCCCTGACCACCTTCCCGCTCGCGGCGCTGGCCTCGCTCGCCTTCGAGCCAGGTCAGGTCGAGGCCATCCGCGCCGCACCGCCGATCGCCTGGGCGGCGGTGTTCTGGGGCGGGCTGGCCTCATCGCTGGTGGCCACCAGCCTGCTGTTCTGGCTGGTGCAGCGGCGCGAGGCCGGGCGGGTCACGCCCTATCTGCTGGCCACGCCGGTGGTGTCGATCATCATCGGTGCCGGGCTGCTGGGCGATGTGCTGACCGCCCAGATCCTGCTCGGCTCGGCCCTGACCATCGGCGGCGTCGCCGTCGTCGCCCTCGCCGAACGCGGCCTGCGCGCCGGTGCCTCGCGCGGGTAGGGGCCCGACTGAAGGCGGGCGGCTTTTGCAGGTTCATCACAAAGGCCACGAAGGCTCCCACAAAGGGCACGGAGGCCGCGTGACCGCTGCGCCGCAGGCGCCACGGCTTTCAGGTCCAAGGAAAGCGCTTCGCGCGGCGTCTTGCACAAGGCCGTCGTGCCCCTGGTGCCTCCTCTGTGCTCTTTGTGATGAAACTGCCCCCTCGGCCCGTCTGTGCGCCTGTCCGGACAGGCGCTAGGCTTCCTACGGAGGAGGACCGACCCATGATGCGTTTTCTGGTGCAGGCGGTAGTGACCGCGCTGGGGCTGTGGCTGGCGGCGGAGTTCGTGCCGGGGGTGGCGTTCAGCGACGGCATGACCCTGGCGCTGGCGGCGGTGCTGCTCGGGCTGGTCAACGCCGTGGTGCGGCCGCTGCTGGTGATCCTCACCTTCCCGCTGACGGTGATCACCTTCGGCCTGTTCCTGCTGGTGGTGAATGCTGCCACCATCGGCCTGACCGCCATGCTTCTGGACGGCTTCCAGGTCGACGGCCTGGAAGCCGGCGTCGGTGCCGCCATCGTCACCGGCCTGGTCAGCTGGATCGCCGGCGTGGCCATCAAGGACGACAAGAAGGAGTAGGCCTGCCCGCGTCGCGCGCTTCAGGGGTTCACCACAGCGACCACAGCGAAGCAAAGCCACAGAGGACACAACGGGCCCTGCGCAACGGCGCGCGAAGCGCCTTCTTCCGATGCGCTGGCCTTGAAGCGCCTTCGGCGCGGCTGTCGCCACGTCGCTGTGGTCGTGGTGGCCTCGCTGTGTCCGCTGTCATCCCTTGTCTCCGCCACCCCCCGTTTGATCGCCGGGCCGGGCGCGGGTAAGGCAGGCGCTCCTCCTGACCGAAGCGCCCGCCATGCACGACATCAAAGCCATCCGCGAGACCCCCGACGCCTTCGTCGCCGGCTGGTCCGCGCGCGGGGTCGAGGACGCCGCCGCCGTGGTGGAGCAGCTGCTGGCGCTGGACCGCGACCTGCGCGCCGCCCAGACCCGGGGGCAGGAGGCGCTGGCCGCCCGCAACGCCGCCTCAAAGGCCATCGGCGCCGCCATGGGCCGCAAGGACCTGGCCGAGGCCGACCGGCTCAAGGCCGAGGTCGAGACCCTCAAGGACACCATCGCCGCGGCCGAGGCCGACGAACGGCGTCTGGCCGGCGAGCTGCGCGACCGGCTGGCCGGGCTGAAGAATCTCGCCGCCGCCGACGTGCCGGACGGCGAGGACGAGGCCGGCAATGTCGAGGTGTCGCGCTGGGGCTCGCCCCGCACCACCGGGCCGGCGAAGGATCACGCCGACCTCGGCGAGGCGCTGGGCCTGCTCGACTTCGAGGCCGCCGCCCGCATGTCCGGCGCGCGCTTCGCCGTGCTCAAGGGCCAGCTGGCCCGGCTGGAACGCGCCATCGGCCAGTTCATGCTGGACCTGCAGGTCGACCGGCACGGCTACCAGGAGGTCAACCCGCCCTTCCTCGTGAAGGACGAGGCCATGTTCGGCACGGGGCAGCTGCCGAAGTTTGCCATGGATTTGTTCGTGGCTCGATCGATCGACTTCGATGCGATCGAGGCCGATGCGGAGGAGACTGGATTAAGGATCGCGGACGAGTTTCGTGCGGAGACGAACGAGCTCGCTCGCGAACTCAAGAAGGCCGTTCCCCAAGAGGATTTTGAAGCCGCGTTTGAGGCTGCTGTTCTTCAGGTTGCTGCAGAGCGCAGACGTTTGGAGCGCGTGGCCTTTGAACGTGCTTTGGCCGCGGGGGAGTTTTCGGAAGATCGCTACCTCATCCCCACCGCCGAGGTGTCCCTGACCAACCTCGTGCGCGAGCAGATCCTGTCCGAGGACGAGCTGGCCACCCCGATGCGGTTGACCGCCCTGACGCCCTGCTTCCGGGCCGAGGCGGGCTCGGCCGGGCGCGACACCCGCGGCCTGATCCGCCAGCACCAGTTCTCCAAGGTCGAGCTGGTCTCGATCACCCGGCCCGAGGATTCCGAGGCCGAGCACGAGCGCATGACCGGCTGCGCCGAGGCAGTATTGAAGGCGCTGGACCTGCCGTTCCGCCGCATGCTGCTGTGCAAGGGCGACATGGGCTTCTCGGCCCGCAAGACCTTCGACCTGGAGGTCTGGCTGCCGTCGCAGGGGACGTACCGCGAGATCAGCTCCTGCTCGAACTGCGGCGACTTCCAGGCCCGGCGCATGCACGCCCGCTTCAAGCGCGCCAATTCTTCAGGATCCGGCGAGAAGAAGACCGAGTTCGTCCACACGCTGAACGGGTCAGGCCTGGCCGTCGGTCGCACGCTTGTCGCGATTATGGAGACGTACCAGGACGAGGGCGGCCGTATCGCCGTCCCCGACGCCCTGAAGCCGTACATGGGGGGGATCAGCCATGTGGGGTGAGTGGATCGTGACTCCCTCTCCCATGGGGAGAGGGCTTGAGGCTCGAAGCTCGCAGAGCTTCGCCAGCCGAAAGGGTGAGGGGGTACGACCTGTCCGGGGGCGCGCGACCGCCTCGCCCGTAACCCCTCACCCTTTCGCGCAAGTCCAGTCGCTTCGCTCCTGGGCGCTCAAGGCCTCTCCCTACGGGAGAGGGATTCACTGATGCGCCTCCTCCTCACCAATGACGACGGGATTGACGCGCCGGGGCTGGAAGCCCTCGAGCGCATCGCCCGGGCGCTGTCCGACGACGTCTGGATCTGCGCCCCGGCGGTGGAGCAGTCGGGCAAGGGCCGCGGTATCACCCTGACCGAGCCCCTGCGCGTCAACCGGCTGGGCGACAGGCGCTTCGCCGTCACCGGCACGCCCACCGACTGCGTCGTGCTGGCGGTCAACGACCTGATGCCGGAGAAGCCCGACCTGGTGCTGTCCGGGGTCAACCGCGGCCATAACGTCGGCGAGGACGTCAGCTACTCCGGCACTGTCGCCGGGGCGCTGCAGGGCATGGCCTTCGGCATCCGCTCGATCGCCCTGAGCCAGAGCCTCGAACGCTTTCACGACGAGGTGGTGGCCCACTTCGAGACCGCCGAGGCCTATGCCCCGGCCATCATCCATCGCCTGCTGGAGCAGACGTGGGCCGACGGGGTGGTGATGAACCTCAACTTCCCGGCCCGGCCGCCCGAGGCGGTGACCGAGGTCGAGGTGACCCGCCAGGGCTTCCGCGACCTCGGCGAGATGCACGCGGTCAGGCGCACCGACCTTCGCGGCCGCGACTACTACTGGATGAGCTTCCGCGGCGCGAAGCAGGAGCACCCCGACGGCACCGACCTGCGGGCCATGGACGAGGGCCGCATCTCGGTCACGCCGCTGCACATCGATCTGACCCACATGCCCTCGATCCGCGACCTCAAGGGCGTGCTGGGCGGCGCCCCGCCGAGGGCCGTGGCGTGAACCTCAGGGACGACCGGGCCGGGCGTCTGATCCTGTCGCTGCGCCAGCGGGGGGTCACCGACCCGCGCGTGCTGGCGGCGATGGAGTCGGTCGACCGCGCCGTGTTCGTCCACGAGAAGTTTCTCGATCAGGCCTGGGAAGACCAGGCCCTGCCGATCGACTGCGCCCAGACCATCAGCCAGCCCTTCATCGTCGGCCTGATGACCCAGGCGCTGGACGTGCAGGCGCGGCACCGGGTACTAGAGATCGGCACCGGCTCGGGCTACCAGTGCGCCGTGCTGGCCCGGCTGGCGCGCTATGTCTATTCGGTCGAGCGCTACCGCAGCCTGCTGGCCGAGGCGGAAGGGCGGCTGCGGACGCTGGAGATCGACAATGTCATCACCCGCCACGGCGACGGCGGGCTGGGCTGGATCGAGCAGGCCCCGTTCGACCGGATCATGGTCACCGCCGCCAGCCCGCACGAGCCGACCGAACTGCTGAAGCAGCTGAAGCCGAACGGCGTGCTGGTCTGTCCGGTCGGCCGCACCTCGGTGCAGATCCTGCATCGCTACGTCGGCCAGGGCGACGGCAGCTTCCGCCGTGAGAGCCTGACCGAGGTCCGCTTTGTGCCCCTTGTCGAGGGGATGGCGAAGGAGCCGTGAACTCAAGAGCCCTCCCCCTCGATGGGGGATGGTTGGGAGGGGGTGGGGGCAGTCCGTCCCGGATGTGGCACGAGAGGCTGCGCCTCTGGCGGATAAACACGCAGCGTGGCGAGCCCACCCCCATCCCCGACCCTTCCCCCATGGAGGGGGAAGGGAGAGCGTCAGGCCCCCCGCCCAACTTTCGCGCCGTTTACCGCATTGGCTTAGGGCGTAGGTTTGGGGCAAACGATTCGGATCACGAGAGCAGGGAGGGGCGCATGACCCGGAACAGCTGGCTGAGAGCGGCGGCGCTGGCGCTGGCGGCGATGACGGCGGCGGCCTGTTCGACCTATCCCGACGCCCCGCGCTATCCGACGCGGCCGGTGCCGCCTGGCACGGCCCTGCCCGGGCCCGCCGGGGGGCCGCCCCCCGCCAGCCCCTATGTCTACAACCCGGCTGCGCCGGCCCAGCCGGCGACGCCGGCGGCCCCCACGCCGATCCCCGGCGCGGCCGTGGCGCCAGTCGAGGGCGGAGCCCTGCCGCCGGCCCTGACGACCTCGACCGTCACGGCGCTGGGCCTGACGTACGAGGTGCAGCCCGGCGACACGGTATCGGGCGTGGCGCGCCGCTTCCGCACTCCGGTGCAGACCCTGATCGACCTGAACACCCTCGGCCCGCGCGGCGCGGTCAGCGCCGGCCAACGGCTGCGCCTTCCCGACGGGGCAGTCGACGGCGGGGTCGACCCCTACGCCACCGGCCCCTCGCCGGTCGGGGTCGAGGTGACCAACGCCGGTGCCCCGCCGCCGCCGCCGCCGCCTGTGGCGCCGGCCCGGCCCGTCGCCCCGGCCACGCCGCCGGGAACCGGCGAACTGGCCTTCACCTGGCCGGTACGCGGCGACATCGTCCGCCGCTTCGGCCCGGTCGGGGTCAGCGAGCGTAACAACGGCATCAACATCGCTGCTCCGCGCGACACGCCGGTGGTGGCGGCCGCCGCCGGCCGCGTGGCCTATGTCGGCGACGATCTGGTGGGGCAGGGCCTGACGGTTCTGATCACCCACCTGCACGGTTGGCGCACGGTCTACGGCCACCTCGGCTCGGCCAGCGTCCGCGACGGCGACAATGTCACCGCGGGCCAGACCATCGGCACGGTCGGCGAGACCGCTGGCGACGGCCGCCCCTCGATGCACTTCGAGACCCGTCGGATGCGTGGCGACGACCCGGCGCCGATCGACCCCCTGACCGTCCTGCCGCGGTAGGCAGCGCGCCTTCTATTCCTCCCCCGCAGGGGGAGGGGGACCACGCGCAGCGTGGTGGAGGGGGGATAAGCGCCGCCGTGGGGGGCCTCCCCCCTCCGTCTCGCCGGCTTCGCCGGCGAGCCACCTCTCCCTGTGGGGGAGGAATGAGGGCGGCGCAGCACCGCGACGCCGTTGTGTCCTCTGTGCCTTCGCTGTGTTCGTTGTGATGAACTTTCGACGGCGGGAGGCATTCGCCCGGTCAGCCGGGCCGCCCCCACCCGTCTTCGCCCTTTCGGCTCAGCCACCCTCCCCTTGAAGGGGAGGGAAAGGGTTCTGCGCCGTCGCCGCATTGCATCCGGCGACGCTGCGCCCTAGTTTCCGCGCCTCGTTTTCAGCGCCGCGCGACGCGCGCGCCCGATCCGGAGTGATCCATGAGCCCGACCGCCGACGGTGGCATGACCACCGCCCTGGTGCAGTTCCTGCCCTTCATCCTCATCTTCGTGCTGTTCTACTTCCTGCTGATCCGTCCACAGCAAAAGCGCGCCAAGGAGCACCGGGAGATGATCGCCTCGCTGAAGCGCGGCGACCAGGTGGTGCTGTCCAACGGCATGGTCGGCAAGGTCACCCGCGTCGAGGACGCCGAGGCCATGGTCGAGATCGCCCAGGGCGTGAACGTCAGCGTGGTCAAGGCGATGATCTCGGAGGTGCGCAACCGCACCGCCGTGGCCGCCAACGACCGCAAGTAAGCCCAGCTCTCTCCCGCCCGGATCCCCGTCATGATTCAGCTGTCGCGCTGGAAGGTCGTCCTCGTCGTCCTTGCGGTGATCCTGGGTGCGCTCTTTGCCTACCCCAACCTGCTGTCGCCCGCCCAGCGCGCGGCGCTGCCGGACTTCGTGCCGAAGAATGCGCTGAACCTCGGCCTCGACCTGCAGGGCGGCTCCTATCTGCTACTTGAGGTCGACGTCGACGAGATGCGTCAGGCTCGCCTCGACAACCTCGTCGAGGACGTCCGGGTGTCGTTGAACGAGACCGGCGTGGCCCTGGCCCGGATCGAGCGCGAGGCCGCCGGTGCCGTGGTGCGCGTCGCCCCGGCTGACCAGGACGCCGCCTTCCGCGCCCTGCAGCCGCTGGGCTCGCAGCCGGGACTGGCCGGTGCCGCCGCCGAGCGCACCGTCAGCCGCGTGGGCAATGACGGCATCCGCGTGGTGTTCACGCCCCAGGCGCTGGAGCAGATGGGCCCGAACGCGGTCGAGCAGTCGATCGAGGTGGTGCGCCGCCGGATCGACGCCCTGGGCACCCGCGAGCCCTCGATCACCCGCCAGGGCGCCAACCGCATTGTCGTCCAGGCCCCGGGCGAGAGCGACCCGGAGGAGCTGGAACGGGTCATCGGGCAGACGGCCCAGCTGACCTTCCAGATGGTCGACGACGAGAACACGGTCCAGGACGCGCTCGCCGGGCGCGTGCCGCCGGGCTCCGAGCTGGTCTACGACGAGTTCAACACCCCCTATCTGGTCAAGACGCGGGTGCTGGTGTCGGGGGAGAACCTGACGCGCGCCGAGGTCTCGACCGATCAGAACAACCGCCCGGCCATCGGCTTCCGCTTCGACGGCCAGGGCGCGCGTCGCTTCGCGGAGGCGACCCGCCCGGAGAACCGCGGCAAACTGTTCGCCATCATCCTTGACGGCAAGGTCATCTCGGCCCCTCGCATCAACAGCCCCATCCCCAACGGCTCGGGCATCATCGAGGGCCAGTTCACCATCGCCGAGGCCTCGGAAATGGTGAACCTGCTGAACGGGGGTGCCCTGCCCGCGCCGCTGACCGTCGAGGAGCGCCGGGTCGTCACTGCCGAGCTGGGAGCCGACGCCGTGCAGGCGGGTGCCATCTCGGTGGCCGTGGGCGGAGTGATCATCGTCGCCTTCATGATCTTGTCCTACGGCTGGCTGTTCGGCGGCATCTCGGTCATCGGCCTCGTCCTGAACGGTCTGATGATCATCGCCGCCATGTCCCTGACTCAGGCGACCCTGACGCTGCCCGGCATCGCCGGTCTGATCCTGACCTTCGCCGTGGCCGTGGACGCCAATGTGCTGATCTACGAGCGGATGCGGGACGAGGCGCGGGCCGGACGGTCGGTGATCGCCAGCATGGATGCGGGCTTCAACCGCGCCATGGGCACCATCATCGACGCCAACCTGACCACCCTGGTGGCGGCGCTGATCATGTTCGTGTTCGGGGCCGGGCCGGTGCGAGGCTTCGCCTGGACCCTGACCATCGGCGTGTTCACCTCGGTGTTCTCGGCGGTGCTCGTTGCCCAGGTCCTGCTGGCCTACTGGCTACGGGTGAAGAAGCCCAAGACCCTGCCGATCGCGGAGTGATGTCGATGTCGTGGTGGCCCCTCATCAAGACCCTCCCGGTCAAGACCAACTTCCGCTTCGTGCGCTTCGCCCGGCTGTTCGGCCTCTTGTCCGTGCTGCTGTGCGCGGCCTCGCTGATCGGCGTCTTCTATCCCGGCCTGAACCTCGGCATCGACTTCCGCGGCGGTGCGGCCATGGAGATGACCCGGCCCGGCGGCCAGGCGCTCGACCTCGGGGCCGTGCGCGGTGCGGTCGATGACCTCGGCCTCGGCGACGTCCAGGTGCAGGGCATCGACAGCGACTCCGGTGCCATCGTGCGTTTCCAGATCCCCGAGGGCACGGCCCAGGCCGATACGGTCAACCGCGTGCAGGTGGCGATCACCGGGGCCGTACCGGATGCCCGCTTCTCGGGCACCAGCGTGGTCGGCTCCAAGGTCTCGGGCGAACTGCTGACCGCAGGCGTGCTCGCGCTCGTCGTGGCCGTGATCCTGATGTTCCTCTACATCGCCTTCCGCTTCCCCTGGCAGTTCGGCCTCGGCGCGGTGTTCGGCCTGGTCCACGACGTGGTGCTGGTGTTCGGCCTGATGGTGCTGATGCGGCTCGAGTTCAGCCTGAACAGCGTCGCGGCGATCCTGACCGTGATCGGCTATTCGATGAACGACACCGTCGTGGTGTTCGACCGCCTGCGCGAGAACCTGCGCAAGTACAAGACCTTGCCGCTGGCCGACATCATCGACCTGTCGGTCAACGAGACCCTGTCGCGGACCATCATCACCGGCATCACGGCGGTCATGGTGCTGGCGGCGCTGGCAGTGCTCGGTGGCCCGGCCCTGTTCGCCTTCTCCATCGCCCTGATGTTCGGCATCATCATCGGCACCTACTCGTCGGTTTACATCGCCGCGCCGGTGATCCTGGTCTGGGGCGTCAAGCGCGGCGAGTCGGCCGAGGACGCCCAGCCGGTGGTGCTCGGCCCGGCCAGCCGGCCCTGAGGCTGCGCGGACCTCCTCCTCCGCAGGGGGAGGGGGACTGCCGAAGGCGGTGGAGGGGGGGCTGTACGTCCCCATGCCGCTTCGCCCCCCTCCGGCACGGCGCTCGCGCGCCGCCCCGCCTCCCCTTGTGTGGGGGAGGAGCGTTTGCCTCGCCGTCCACCCTTCTCCCCGGGCCGGGAACCGGCTAATCGGGCGGGCATGACAGACGCCTTGGGAGGGGCGAGACATGGCCGGACTACTGACCAACTTCAGGAATACCCTGCTGCTCAGCCTCGTGCTGGCGGGGGTGATGATCTACGCCTTCGGCGCTGCCTACGGCGGTTTCGACGTGATCTTCTGGCAGGCGACGTTCCGCTGGATCCACGTCGTGCTCGGCATCCTGTGGATCGGGCTGCTGTACTATTTCAACTTCGTGCAGATCCGGGTCATGCCGGCCGTGCCCGCCGAGCTGAAGCCGGCGGTGACGCGCTACATCGCGCCTGAGGCCCTGTTCTGGTTCCGTTGGGCGGCGCTGGGCACGGTGCTGGCCGGGTTCGCCCTCATGGCTACCCGCGGCCACGCCTATTCGGCCGAGGCGCTCAGTTTCGGCTTCGCCGCCGGCTACGGGCCCGAGGACCGCGGGTTCACCCTGCTGGGTGTCGGTATCTGGCTGGCCATCGTCATGTTCCTCAACGTCTGGGGCGTGATCTGGCCGAACCAGAAGCGCGCCCTTGGCATCGTCGTGGTCGATGATGACAAGAAGGCCCACGCTGCCCGCGTCGCCATGCTGGGCAGCCGCATTAACCTGCTGCTCAGCCTGCCGATGCTGACCTCCATGGCCATGTACCAGACGCTCCTTGGCTGAGGCCGACCTCGACGCACAGGTCCGCGCGGCCGATCCCGACCGCTGGCTGTCCAGCCGGCTGGTCGCCGACCCCGCCTTGCGTGCGGACCTGATCGCCCTCTACGCCTTCGAGGCGGCGCTTTCCGCCATCCCCAAGCGCGTGACCCAGCCCCTGCTGGCGGAGATGCGCTTCACCTGGTGGGCGGAGCAGCTGGACGGGGTGTTCGCGGGGGAACCGCGGAAGGGGCATCCGGTTCTGGAGGCGCTGGCGGCGGCCGTGGCCGGCCGCGGGCTGCAGCGGGCCCCGCTTGAAGCCCTGATCGACGCTCACCTCGACCGCGCCCATGGCCGTTCACACGATCTCGAAGCCCTGTTCACCGGCCCTGCGGTTGAGGCGGCTCGGCTGCTCGGCGTGCCGGAGCCCGAACTCGCCGCCCCGGCCGGACGGCTTTGGGGCCTGATCCAGACGGGTCAGTTCGAGGCGGCGAGGGCCCTGCGCCCGGAGGCCAATCGCGTCCTGAAGCGTCTGCCGGCCGCCGCCTTCCCCGCCCTGGCCCACGCCGCCCTGATCGACCGCGACGCCCCCGAGCCGGTGAAGCGCCTGCGCCTCGTCTGGGCCAGCCTGAGGGGCCGGGTCTAGCCGGCGTCGGCCTTGCCAGACCCCGGCAACAGGTGTTCCGTGGGGCAGAGCCGGGAGAAGGCCGATGACACGCCTGAAGATCCACGCTGAACGCCACCGGGTGTCGCGCATCGGCTGGTTGCGCGCCGCCGTGCTCGGGGCCAATGACGGGCTGGTGTCGACCGCCAGCCTGGTTGCCGGGGTCGCTGCGGCAAACGCGGATCGCAGCGCCGTACTGATCGCCGGAATGGCCGGTCTGGCCGCCGGGGCCATGTCCATGGCGGCGGGCGAATACGTCTCGGTCAGTTCCCAGTCCGATACCGAGCAGGCGGACCTCGCGCGGGAAAGGGCTGAACTGGCCGACGATCGCGAAGCCGAGATCGAGGAGTTGGCGGGCATCTATGTGCAGCGCGGTGTCGAGCCGCAGCTGGCGCGAAAGGTGGCGCTGCAGCTGATGGAGACGGACGCCCTCAGTGCCCATGCCCGAGACGAGCTCGGCATTTCCGAGGTTTCGACGGCGCGGCCTGTGCAGGCCGCCATGACGTCGGCGGCGACCTTCGCGGCCGGTGCGGCGCTGCCGCTGCTGGTGGCGGGCCTCGCCCCGGAAGGGATGCTCCTGGCCTGGGTCGTGGCCTTCACCCTTGCGGGGCTGGCGGCGCTCGGCTTGCTGGGCGCGAAGGCAGGGGGCGCGCCCCTGGCCCGTTCGGCCGGACGCGTCCTTCTTTGGGGCGCATTGGCGATGGCGGTGACCGCAGCGATCGGCCGTTTGTTCGGAACCGCCGTCGCCTGAGGTGCCAACGCTCGGGCCCGTCGGCCGCCGCCGCCCGCGCCGGGCTGCCTGAGGCCATCCGGGCCCTGGCCGGCCTTCCGGTGGCGGCCTTTCCGGCGGTGGCTCACGCCGCGCTCATCGATCGGGAGGCACCGATGCTGGTCAAGCGCCTGCGCCTCGTAAGGGCCCACCTGAGGGAACGGATCTGGGTCGTGACGCTGTAAACCCGTCACCCTCGGGACAAGCCCGAGGGTGACGACAAACTGAAATCAAGCGGGATGTCTCGTTGGACTCAGGGGTTCACAACCTGGGCCGCGGCTCGCGCGGCCCCCCCTCCGCTCCACCGGTCCAGCGACGCCAGCGCGCGCAGGCTCATCAGCCGCTTCCTGGCCCGGCCGCGGTCCCTGGGCGGGATGCGCCGGCCGTCCTCGTCGATCCTGGGCGCCTCCAGCGGCGGCAGCAGGCCGTAGTTGACGTTCATCGGTTGGAACTTCGCCCCGTCCATGTGCCCGCCGGTGATGTGCTCGACCAGGGCGCCCAGCGCCGTGTCCGCCGGCGGCACCTCGATCGGCGCGCCGAGCCGTTCGGCGGCGGCGAGGCGTCCGGTCACCAGCCCCATGGCGGCGCTTTCGACGTAGCCCTCCACCCCCGTGACCTGGCCGGCGAAGCGCAGGCGGGGCATGGCCTTCATCCGCAGTTGGCGGTCCAGCAGCTTCGGCGAGTTGAGGAAGGTGTTGCGGTGCAGGCCGCCCAGACGGGCGAACTGGGCAGACTCCAGCCCGGGGATCATGCGGAACACCTCGGCCTGGGCACCGTGCTTCAGCTTGGTCTGGAAGCCGACCATGTTGAACAGGGTGCCGAGCGCATTGTCCTGGCGCAGCTGGACGATGGCGTGCGGCTTGACCGTCGGATTGCGCGGATCGGTCAGGCCGACCGGCTTCATCGGCCCGTGGCGCAGCGTCTCGCGACCGCGCTCGGCCATCACCTCGATCGGCAGGCAGCCGTCGAAGTAGGGGACGTTCTCCCATGCCTTGAACTCGGTCTTGGGTCCCGACAGCAGGGCGTCGATGAAGGCCTCGTACTGGTCCCGTGCCATCGGACAGTTGACGTAGGCGGCGGCGTCGCCGCCCGGGCCGCCCTTGTCGTAGCGCGACTGGCGCCAGGCGATGTCGAAGTTGATCGTGTCGGCGTGCACGATCGGGGCGATGGCGTCGAAGAAGCTGAGGCTCTCCTCGCCGGTCAGCTCCAGAATGGCGTCCGCCAGCGCGGGCGAGGTGAGCGGGCCGGTGGCCACGATCACGCTGTCCCAGTCGGCCGGGGGCAGGCCGGCGATCTCCTCGCGCACGACGGTGATCAGCGGATGGGCCTCGAGCCGGGCGGTGACGGCGGCGGAGAAGCCCTCGCGGTCGACCGCCAGCGCCCCGCCGGCCGGCACCTGGTGGGCGTCGCCGCAGGCCATGATGACGCTGTCCAGCCGGCGCATCTCGGCGTGCAGCAGGCCGACGGCGTTGTACTCCCAGTCATCCGACCGGAAGGAGTTGGAGCAGACCAGTTCGGCCAGGCCGTCGGTCTGGTGGGCGTCGGTCTTCACGCCGGGCACGCCGCGCATCTCGTGCAGGATCACCGGCACGCCTGTGCGGGCGATCTGCCAGGCGGCCTCGGAGCCGGCCAGGCCGCCGCCGATGACATGGATGGGGGAGGGGGTACTCATCGCGGCTTTCTAGTCACGTCGGCCCGCCGCGTCACGGCCGGTCTGGTCGCAGGCCGGCGGTCGGGGTAAGGATCAGTCGGTATCGGGAGGGGGCATGACCCGACGAGCGGGAAACGCACGTGCCGACGGGCGGCGGCTGGATCTGGGCGCGGCCCTCAGGGCCGGCTTGACGACCATGCCACGCATGTACGGCGAGGCTTGGGGCGCGCTGGCCTTCTGCGTCGTGGCAGGGGTCCTGCCGGTGCTGGCACCCCTCCCCGGGGCGGCGGCCGGGGTGGCCGTCTTGTTCCAGGGACTGGCGGTGCTGATCGCCTGGGGCGCCCTGACCCGGATCAGCCTGACCCGCGACCTCGGCGGTGCCCAGGCGCTGGGCCTTGGCCCGGCCGGGCTTCAGCTGGGTGCCGGCGAGGGCCGAATTGTCGCCGCCCTGCTGCTCAATCTGATCTTCCTCGCCATCCTGGCCACAGTCACCACCCTGCTGCTGCTCGGCGTCGCCGGGGCCTCGGACCTCGACGCCGAGGCCATCGCCGCGCGCGACTGGGCCGCCGCCGGGACGCCGCTGCAGCTGGCGGTGGTTGGCGCGGTCGCCCTCATCGCTCTAGGCGTACCCCTGCTGTTCGCCGTGCGCCTGTCGCTGTTCGCCCATGCCAGCCTCGGCCGCGGCCAGGTGGTTTCGCTGAACACTCTCGGGGTGGCGGAAGGCAGCTTCTGGCCGCTGCTCCTGCTGCTGATCGTGGTCGCCCTGCCCAGGATCGCCCTTGCGGCCCTGTCGGCGCAGGGCGTGCTGACCGGCGCGGCGGGGCAGATCGCCGGGGTGCTGGTTCTGGTCCTCGTGCAGGTGCCGTTCGCCGCCGGGGCCATGGGCGAGGCCTATCGCCGCCTGGAGTACTGGACACCGGGGATGGAGAGGTCGACATGAGCCGCCGCCCCGATTTCGATTTCAGCCGTGCTCTGGAGGCACCCTTCCGGCTGATGCGCCGGCCCCTGACCCTGATGGCCTGGGGCGCGATCATCTGGCTGCCGTTCCTGTTCGTCATCCCCTTCCTCGGCCAGTTCTTCCCGCTGCCGGTGGATGGCGTGGATGTCGAGGTCTGGATGGAGCAGAACCTCGAGGGCTGGCTGGCCGCCCAGCTTTACAGCCAGTTGGCCAGCTGGCTGCAGATCTTCCTCGGCATCCTGGTGGCCGCCTGGGCCACCCGCGTGACCCTGACCCCGCGCTCCCGAGGCTTCGCCATCGGCATGGACGAGTTGCGCTACGGCCTGACCGTGATCGTGCTCGCGATCGCGTTTGTCGTGCTGCTGGTCGCCCTGACACTGATCGGCATCGCGGCCGGCGCAGCGGTCTGGACGGCTGGAGAGGACGTGCGCGGCGGGGTCATCGGCCTGTACATCCTCGCTGCCACGGCGCTGGTGGTCTGGTTGGCCCTGCGCACCTGCCTGATCGCGCCGATGAGCATGGCCACCAGGGAGTTCGCTGTCGGTGCCGGGTGGCGCGCGACCGGCGGGCGGGTGTGGAAGCTGCTCGGCCTGATCATTCTGGTGTGGTTGCTCACCGTCGTCGTCACCCTGTCCGCCTATGCCGTCATCGCCTTGCTGGGCGGTGCCGTGTTTTTCGGCCTCGGCGGGCGGATCGACTTCGGTGCCGAGACGCCGGTGCAGGTCACGCAGGACTGGATGCCGCTGCTTGCGGCTGCGGGGGCCGTGGTGCTGCCGGTGCTCTATCTGACCGGCCTCAGCCAGGTGTTCGGCATCGCCCCGTTGGCCTCGGCCGCCGCCGATCTGGCACCCTTGCAGCGGGAAACGGGTGACGCGCCCCCGGCGAGTTCGCTAGACTCCCTGTAACTCCTTGCCGAGGGACCGCCATGAGCTTCTCTGCCACCGACTCCGCCTTCGAGGGCTTCCGCCTGACCCGCCGCGCGCCCGTCGCCGTGGGACTCTGGGCCTTGCTCTATGTGCTGCTGATGCTCGCGACCCTCGGCCTGATGGGGCCGTCGCTGGCCTCGCTGATGGCCGAGGTGGCGCGGCTTGAAGGCATGGCGTCGCCGCAGCCCGAGGACCTCCAGGGCGTCGGCATGCTCTACGCTACGCTGATCGCGACCGTACTGCCGCTGTCGCTGGCAGTGACGGCGGTGCTCGCCGCGGCTGTGGCCCGGGCGGTGCTGCAGCCGACCGGGTCCGCCTTCGGCTACATGCGCGTCGGGATGGACGAGCTCCGCGTGCTGGGCGTCACGCTCGTGCTGTTTGTCGTGTTCGCCATCGCCTGGACGTTGCCGTTCGTGCTGGTCGGCGTCATCGGCGGGGTGGCCACGGCCTCGGGGCAGGGCTGGCTGTGGCTCGTCGCCGTCCTGCTCGGTCTGGCCGGTGTGGCCGGCGTGATCTGGCTGCTGGTGCGGTTGAGCCTCGCAGTGCCGCTGGTGGTGGCCGAGCGTCGCTTCGCGCCCTTCGACTCCTTCGCCCTGACCAAGGGACGCTTCTGGCCGCTGCTGGGCATGGCGGTCATCTCGGTCGTCATGGCCATGATCGTCGGCCTGCTGGGCAGCATCGTCGTCATGCCGGTGACGCTCATGACGGGCGGACTGGAGCGCCTGGCCGGCTTCGAGGGAGCCAGCATGGCGGAGCTGCTGCAGGGGGCCGCCCCGGCCCTGATTGCCTTCGGGGTGATCAACGGCGTACTGTCGTCCCTGCAGCTGGCCATCATGTACGCGCCCTTCAGCGCCGCCTACCGCGACCTCAAGGCCGGCTGAGCGCCTCGGTCACCACGGGAGCCAGGAAATGGCTGGAGTCGAGCTCTACGCGCCACGAAAGGCGCGCCACCGCCGCACCTGGACCGTCGCGGCATTGTTGCTCGCGGTCGTCTTCATCGCGCTGGGCCAGGTTCTCGGCGTCTTACCGGCCATGGCGACCGGCTTTATCGGCCAGGACGGCGCGGCGAACCGTTGGCCGCAACTGGCCTATCTCCTCTACGTCGCGTTCGCTGCGGGTGCCGTGCTGACGCTCCTGTGGGCGGCTCTGTTTGAGCGCAGGGGGCCCGGCACAGTTGGGCTTAACGATCAGGGCTTGCGGCGCTTCGGCCGGGGATTTGCGATCGGTCTGGCCTTTCTGCTGGCGGTGGTGGGGATCATCCATGCGCTGGACGGTTACACGGTCGAGGCCGGGGGTGTCTTCAACGCGGGAGCCGTCGGTGTGGCGCTGGTGCCAATCCTGGTCCTGCTTGGCGGGTTCATCGTCCAGGGCTCAACGGAGGAAATCGTGTTCCGCGGCTGGCTGATGCAGGTGATCGCCTCGCGCCACGGCCTTTGGCTGGCGGTGATCCTGAACTCCGCCCTGTTCGCCCTGGTCCACGGTGGCAACATCGCGCCGTCGCGCGAACTCTATCTCGGCCTCGTCAACATCGTGCTCTTCGGCCTCTTCATCAGCCTCTATGCGGCGCGCGAAGGTTCTGTCTGGGGCGTCTGCGGCTGGCACGCAGCCTGGAACTGGCTGCTTGGCCTCGGCTTCGGGCTGGAGGTGTCGGGCCAGGTTGTGGAAACCCGGCCGCTGGTCGTGGACCTCGCCACCAACGATGGCACCGCCTGGTGGATCACCGGCGCGGCCTTTGGACCAGAGGCCAGCGTGGTCACCACGGGCGTTCTGCTGATCGGGCTCTTGGTGCTTGTCGTCCGAGGCCACACGCGCGGGCATCCCGTCGAGGCCTGAACGGGAAACTGGCCGCGGCGGTCGCCCGCCACGGCCCTGGATGATCCGTTCGCCGAGGGTCAGGCCGCGGCCTTGGTTCCCGCGAACCGGCCGTAGAAGGTCTCGCCCTTTGCGGCCATGTCACGCAGCAGCTTTGGCGGGCTGAAGCGCTTCCCGTACTTCGCCGCATAGGCGTCGGCCTGCTCGACGAAGGCCTTCAGCCCGTACTGGTCGATGTAGGTGATCGGGCCGCCGGTCCAGGGCGCGAAGCCCCAGGCCAGTATGGCACCGACATCGGCCTCGCGTGGGTCGTCGATCACGCCTTCTTCCCAGCAGCGCGCCACCTCGACCGCCTGACGGAACAGCAGGCGGCGCTTCTGGTCCTCGACCATCTCCGGAGTGGAGTCGTTGATCTGCACCGTGGCCAGCTCGGAAAGGCCCTTCCAGAGGGTCTTGGGCTTGGTGTCGTAGTCGTAGAAGCCCTTGCCGTTCTTGCGGCCGTAGCGGCCGAGGTCCTCGACCATCTTGCGGACGATCTCCGAGCCCGGCAGCGGCGAGTAGGCGTCGCCGAGGTCGTGGGCCGTCTGCTTCGCGATCTTGACGCTGAGGTCCAGCGCCACGTCGTCGTGCATCTCCAGCGGGCCGCGCGGCATGCCGGTGGCCCGGCCGATGTTGTCGATCAGGGCCGGAGCGTAGCCCTCCTCCAACATGGCCATGCCCTCGGCCACATAGGTGCCGAAGCAGCGGCTGGTGTAGAAGCCGCGGCCGTCGTTGACGACGATCGGAGTCTTCTTGATCTTCATCACGTAGTCGAGCGACTTCGCCAGGGCGACCTGGCCCGTCTTCGCACCCATGATGATCTCGACCAGCATCATCTTGTCGACGGGCGAGAAGAAGTGGATGCCGATGAAGTCCTCGGGCCGCACGCTGGCCTCGGCCAGGCCGGTGATCGGCAGGGTCGAGGTGTTGGATCCGAACACGGCACCGGGCGTCAGCTGCGCCTCGGCCCGCCGGGTCACCTCGGCCTTGATCTCGCGGTTTTCGAATACCGCCTCGATGACCAGGTCCGAACCCTTGATATGATCATAGTCGGTGGTGGCGACGACCGAGGCGAGCAGGGCGTCGTACTTGTCCTGGGCCAGCTGACCGCGCGAGAGGCGCTTCTTCAGCAGCTCCTCTACATGGGCCTTGCCCTTGTCGGCGGCCTCTTGGTCGCGGTCGATCAGGATGGTCTGGATCCCGGCGAGCGCGTTCACATAGGCGATGCCCGCGCCCATCATGCCGGCCCCCAGCACGGTGACCTTCTTCGGGTCTGACGGCGGCACGTCCTTCGGCCGCACCGCGCCCTTGTCCAGTTCCTGCTTGGACAGGAACAGCGAGCGGATCATGGCCTGGGCCTGCGGGGTCATCAGGGTCTTGATGAAATAGCGGGTCTCGATGCGCAGCGCCGCGTCCATGGGGACCTGAATCCCTTCATAGACGGCCTTCATCAGGTTCACGACGGCGGGATAGTTGCCGTAGGACTGCTTCCTCAGCATCGCATTGCCGACGAGGAAGTTCTGGATGCCGGCCGGGTGATAGGGGCCGCCGCCGGGCTGTTTGAAGCTCTTGTCGTCCCAGGGCTGGACGGCCTTGCCGCCGCCCCTGATCCAGGCCTTGGCCGCCTCGACCTCGGTGCCTGCGGGCACGACCTCATGCACGACGCCCGCACCCTTTGCGTCGTTCGGCCGCCAGGACGAGCCCGAGCTCATCGCCGTCATCGCCGCCTGGACGCCGATCAGGCGCGTCAGGCGCTGGGTGGCGCCGCCACCGGGGAACAGGCCGACCTTGATCTCGGGCAGGCCCAGCTGGATCTTCGAACTGTCGCCGACCACGCGGTAATGGCAGGCCAGCGTGACCTCCAGCCCGCCGCCCAGCGCCAGGCCGTTGATCGCCGCCGCCACCGGCTTGCCGCAGGTCTCCAGCGCCCGCAGCGAGCCGTTCATCTTCCAGCCCGCGTCGAAAGCGGCCTGAAGGTCGCCAGAGCCGGACAGCATGCCCGACGCCATGTCGCCCAGGTCCGCCCCGGCGCAGAAGCCGGACGCCTTGCCCGAGGTGATGACCGCGCCCTTGATGGCCTCGTCGGTCCTGATGCGCTCGACCAGTTGGGGAAGCTCGTCCATGACCTGGCCGGTCAGGGTGTTCATCGACCGGCCCGGCACGTCGAAGGTGATCAGGGCGATGCCGTCAGCGTCGACGTCGATCTTGAAGTTTTCCATCTCTCTATCCTCTCTCCTCCCCCTTAATGGGGGAGGGGGACCGCGAAGCGGTGGAGGGGGCTGCACCCCCTCACCCGGCTTCGCCGGGAGCTCCCCCATGAAGGGGGAGCAGAATTGCATCAGACCCGCTCGATCACCGTCGCGGTGCCCATGCCGCCGCCGATGCACAGGGTGATCAGGGCGGTTTCCTTGCCGGAGCGTTCCAGCTCATCGAGCGCGATGCCGGTGATCATGGCGCCGGTGGCCCCCAGGGGGTGACCCATGGAGATGCCGCCGCCGTTCACATTCATCTTGTTGTGCGGGATATCCAGCGCCTGCATGTAGCGCAGCACAACGGCGGCGAAGGCCTCGTTCAGCTCCCAGACGTCGATGTCGGCGACGGTCATGCCCAGTTTGGCCAGCAGCTTCTTCGTCACGAACTCGGGACCGGTCAGCATGATCGAGGGCTCCGAGCCGATCGAGGCGGCACCCTTGATGCGGGCGCGGGGCTTCAGGCCCAGGGCCTTGCCGGCCTCCAGCGACCCGATCAGCACGCCGGCCGACCCGTCGACGATGCCGGACGAGTTGCCCGGCGTGTGGACGTGGTTGACGCGCTCGACCTCGGGATAGCGCTGGTTGATGACGGCGTCGAAGGCCATTTCGCCCATCATGGCGAAGGAGGGGTTCAGCCCGCCCAGCGACTGCATGTCGGTGTTCGGACGAATGGTCTCGTCGCGGTCCAGCTGGACCAGACCCAGCTGGTTCTTCACCGGCACGACCGACTTCGAGAAGTTTCCGGCGGCCCAGGCGGCGGCGGCGCGCTTGTGGCTTTCCATCGAATAGGCGTCGACGTCATCGCGGCTGAAGCCGTATTTCGACGCGATCATGTCGGCCGAAACGCCCTGCGGCACGAAATAGGTCGGGAAGGCCGAGGACGGATCGACCGGCCAAGCCCCGCCGTCCGAGCCCATCGGCACGCGGCTCATGGCCTCGACGCCGCCGCCGACGGCGAAATCGGCCTCGCCGGATTTCACCTTGGCCGCGGCCATGTTCACGGCCTCGAGGCCCGAGGCGCAGAAGCGGTTGATCTGGACGCCCGCGACCGTCTGGGCCCAGCCCGCCGACAGCACGGCCGTGCGCGCGATGTCCGCGCCCTGTTCGCCCACCGGCGACACGCAGCCCAGGATCACGTCGTCGACCTTTGAGGTGTCCAGACCGTTGCGATCACGCAGGGCTTCCAGCACCTGGGTCGCCAGGCTGAGGCCGGTGATCTCGTGCAGAGACCCGTCCTTCTTGCCCTTGCCGCGCGGGGTCCGCACGGCGTCGTAGATATAGGCGTCAGCCATGGTGCGTCTCCATTAAGGACGGTTTCCTCGCCGGACCCCAATGGCCCTACGTTTACGTCAACGTCAAGTATCGATGTTGCGAGCGGCTGCGTTCGTCATCCCGGAGGCGCGTAGCGAACTCCGGGCCCCCCCGGGGATGAGAGGCGGGCCGGGTCCCGGGTCTCCGCCGCCGGGCGGCTCCGCCCGGGATGACGATCGGCCTCAGGCGCGCAGCCGCTGTTCCAGCACCGCCAGCGGAACGGACCCGGTGGCCAGCACCCGGTCGTGGAAGTCGCGCAGGTCGAAGCCTGGCCGCGCCGCCGCCTCCCGTCGCAGTCGGGCGATGACGGTCTCGCCGATCTTGTAGGAACAGGCCTGGCCCGGCATCACCGTGTAACGGTTGATCTCGTTGTTGGCCGAGCCGACCGGCTTGGCACCCGAGGCGACCATATAGTCGACCGCCTGTTCGCGGCTCCAGCGCTTGTCGTGCAGGCCAGTGTCGACCACCAGCCGCACGGCGCGGAACAGGTAGGACATCAGGAAGCCCAGCCGGCCCAGGGGATCATCGGCATAGACGCCCAAGTCGTCGGCGGCGACCGCCTCGGCGTACAGGGCCCAACCCTCGCCATAGGCTGAGAAGCCCGTGGCCCGGCGCCATTCGGGCAGGTGGGTCGACTCCCGCTGCAGCGCGATTTGCAGGTGATGGCCCGGCGAGGCCTCGTGATAAGTCAGGGTCGGCAGGCTGAACTTCGGCCAGTTCGCCGTGTCCTTGAGGTTGATGTAGTAGGCGCCCGGCCGCGAGCCATCCAGCGGCGGCCCCTGGTAGTAGCCGCCCGGCGCGCCGTTCTCGATCGCCGGCGGAACGCGCCGTACCTCGACGTGGGTGCGCGGCAGCCGGCCGAACACCTGCGGAAGCAGCGGGTCCAGCGCCCGGATCTGGGCGTTCAGGCTCTCCAGCAGCGCCGCCTTGCCCTCGTCCGTATTGGGCCAAAGCTGGGCCGGGTCGCGGTTGAGGGCGTCGATGCGCTGGCCGGTCGTGCCCTCGGTCATGCCCCGGGCGCGCAGGATGGCGTCGATCTCCGCGCTGATCTCCGCCACCTGCTCCAGACCGATCGCGTGGATCTCGGCCGGGCTCAACGTCGTGGTGGTCCAGGTCCTGAGGGTGTGGGCGTAGAGCGCCTCGCCCTCGGGCAGGCGCCAGACGCCCGCGTCATGGACAGCGCCGGCCCGGAGCGCGTCCAGCGCCGCGATCTGGCGCGCCAGGGCCGGCTTGATCTCGGCCTCGACGAGCGCGGCGGCGCGCTCGGCATGGGCAGCGGGCAGGCCCGCGGCGGCGGCCTTGCGCGCCAGCGAACGGATCATGGCCATGTCCGCGCCGCGCTGGGCCGCGAGGGCGTCCAGCTGGCCGGTGGTTAGGTCCAGCACGAAGTCCGGCGGGACCACGCCCTTGCCGGCGTCGGCGACGATCCGCGCCGTCTCGCCGTCCAGCGCAGGCCCAAACTGCGCCAGCCGGGCGAGAAAGGCCTCGGCCCCCGCCCGGTCCTCGACCCGGTGCTGGGTGTCCATGAAGTCCGGAACGTTGAAATAGGCCCCGGCCAGTTGGCTCACGACATAGGGGCCCATGCGGCCGCCGCTGATCAGGGCACCGTAGTCGAAGTCCGCGCCGGTGGCCGCCGTCCCGGCCCGGAACAGGGCGACGTCGAGGTTCAGGGCACCATTGTCGCTCAGGCCCTCACGGCCGAAGGCGCGCAAGGTGGCGAGACGCGAGCTGGCCTCCGCCCGTTCGGCATTCCAGCCTTCCGGCGAGCGGTCGGTCAGGCGTGAGGCGCGGTCCGCATTCGGCCCGCGGTCGAGTCCGAGGTTGGTGGCGTTTTCCGGGTTGCGGTCGAGGTCGGCGGCGAACCAGCCGGCCATCAGGGCGTCGAGCGCCGTGTCGCGGTCGGTGCTGGCGGCCGCGGGCAAGGCGGTCAGCGCCACGGTGCCTGCGGCCCCCATCAGAAGATGGCGGCGGTCGATCATAATCTGCTTGGCTTCCTCGTCAGGCCGCGCGCGCCGCGATCCAGTCGTCAATGACCCGTTCCAGCACGGTCAGCGGCACGCCGCCGGCGTCCAGCGCCGTATCGTGGAAGCCGCGGATATCAAAACGGTCGCCCAGTTGCGCCCGGGCCCGCTCGCGCAGCTCGACCCACTTCACATGGCCAACCTTGTAGCTGCAGGCTTGGCCGGCCCAGACAGCGTAGCGCTCGACTTCGGTGGTGATGCTCGACTCCTGGTCGCCGAGAGTATCGACCATGTAGCGGACGCCCTGCTCCCGGCTCCATCGCTTCTGGTGCAGGCCGGTGTCGACCACCAGCCGCGCGGCGCGGAACATCAGCGATTGCAGGTACCCTACCTCGCCGGCCGGATTGTCGGCGTAGACGCCCATCTCGTCCGCCAGTTGCTCGGCATAGAGCGCCCAGCCCTCCGCATAGGCCGAGAAGCCGAGAACCTTCATCAGCAGGGGGGCGTCCGCCCGCTCCTGCTGCAGGGCGATCTGGTGGTGATGGCCCGGCGAGGCCTCGTGATAGGTCAGGGTCGGGAGGCTGAACCTCGGCCACTCGGCCGTGTCGCGGAGGTTGATGTAGTAGGCTCCGGGGCGCGAGCCGTCGAGGCTTGGGGGCTGATAGTAGCCGCCGGGCGCGCCCAGCTCGATCGCGACGGGCACTCGCCGGATCTCGACCGGCGAGGTGGGAATGCGGCCGAAGTAGGCGGGCAGGCGTGCGGCCATGTCGGCCATCTGGGCGTTGAGGTCGGCCAGCAGCTGCGCCTTGGCCTCGTCCGTATTCGCGTAGAGCTGGGCCGGTTCACGACCCAGGGCACCGATACGCTCCCCGACGCTGCCCTGGGTCAGGCCGAGACGTCGCAGGGCGAGGTCTGCGCGTGCCGAAAGCTCGGCGACCTGGTCGAGGCCCAGCTGGTGAATCTCGTCCGCGCTGAGGGTCGAGGTGGTGAAATAACGCAAGGCAAAGTCGTACCAGGCGTCGCCCTGCGGAAGACGCCAGACGCCCGGGTCCGACACCGCCCGGGGCTGGACGGCGCGCAGCGCGTCCGCCTGCCGCGCCAGCGCTGGATAGACTTCTCCTTCCACCACCGCGGTGGCGCGGGCGGCCCAGTCTCCTTCCAGTCCGGCCTGCGCCGCGCGCCTTGCCAGGGATCTGACCAGACCCGATTCTGCGGCGGGCGTGCCGGTCAAGGCCTCCAGCTGGGTCAGGGTCCGGGCGATGACGAAGTCGGGTGGGATCGCCCCGGCGGCGTGCTCCAGCTGCGCCCGCCCGGTCTCCTGGTCGAGGGCTGTGGCAAAGGCGGCGACGCGGGACAGATAGGCCTCGGCGTCCGCGCGGGTGGCGATGCTGTGCTGGCTGTCGAGGAAGTCCGGGATCGACTGGTAGACGCCCGTCAGCTGGCTCACCGTGTATGGCGACGGGAAGAGGCCGCCGCCATACGGGATGTCATAGCTGGAGATGACCGTGTCGCCGAACACCTCAAGGGTGTCGCGATAGACTTGGTCGGTCGGGCTCATGGCTGCACGGTCGAGAGTCTTGAGCTGCTGGATGGCGCTCCGCATGAGCGCCTTGTCCGCTTCCACCTTGTCGATCGAGCGGTCGTCCAGACGGGCCTTCATCGCCGCGTTCTCACCGCTGTCGAGGCCGAGGGCTGTAAGCGTCTCCGGCGAGGTGAGCAGCAGGTCCCGAGCCAGGCCGTCCAAGAGGGCGTGCAGCGCCGATCCGGCATCCTGCCGCGGCCTGGCCGCGACCGGCACTCCTGAGGCGGCCAGCGCTGCCCCCGCTGCGGCGCTGAACAAGAGGTGGCGACGATCGATCATGACGGACTCCTGAAGCTCTCCGCCATAGGAGCCCGTCCGGACCCGCGGCGCAAGGGCGGCCCGCGGGCACGGGAACGGCCTTGCGCCATTCCCTTCGCCAGCGGCCTCAGATCGCCGGCGCGGCGTCCTCACCAAGCCAGGCGCGCCTGAAGGCACGCTGCGACTCCGTGAGATCGCCTTCGCGCGTCTCCATGCGTTGCAGCTTCAACGCCGGATCGGCGGCGAAGGTCATGCGGCCGGTGCCATCCTGCCCCCGACGAACGAAACGGACCTCCTCCTCATCGCCCGGTCGAGCTCCGGTGATGACACGGGTCCAGTCGGCCTGGCTGTCGATGGCGACGCCGCCGACGGAGACGATTTCGTCGCCGCGATCGAGCCCGAGTGCATACAGCGGGCTTCCCGGCGCGGTCGCTCCGCCGAGGGTGGCGACGCCGTTTGCATACTGCAGCGAGGCCGGTCCGACCCAGGCCCTGCCGGGGTTCCGGGGGACGATGACGACGCCGGCGCGGGCCAACAGGGCCTCGAAGTCCGGCAACTGGCTGCCACGAATCCAGTGGTCGAATACCTCGCGCGCGAACGCCTGGTCCCCGGTCACGTCGGCCAGCGCCCGTTCCAGATCGTCAGGCGTATAGGGACGCTCGGGAACCCCGTGCCGGGTCCACATGAGGCGCATGTAGTCGTCGAGGGTGACGCCCGGAAAGCCCGCCCTCAGCGTCAGGTCCAGCCCCATCGCGATGACCGCGCCATAGGGGTAGTAGCTGGCGAAGATGTTGGCGTTGGTCGGATCGATCGAGGTCGCGGCGTCGACGAAGGGCGCGCGCAGGCTCATCTCCTCGGGGCTGCCGTAGGCGCGCGCCGGATTGTTGGCGATGAAGCTCAGCTGACCGCCCATCTCGTCGAGGAAGGCGTCGACATCCTCGACCCCGGCGCGTCGGATCGTCAGCGGACCGTAGTAGCTGGTGAATCCTTCGGCGAACCAGAGCGACGGGGTGGGATCAGCCCCGGTGAAGTCGAAGGGCTCCAGCTCGGCCGGGCGGATGCGCTCCACGTTCCAGGCGTGGAAGAACTCGTGGCTCAGGGTGCCGATCTGTCCGTACTCGGCCTCGGCCAGGCCGCGCGGCATGCTGATGACCGTGGAGTTGCGGTGCTCCATGCCATCGCCGCTGATCCAGGGCACATAGTCGGCGAGGAAGGTGTAAACGCCGAAGTCGAAGTCTGGAACGTCGCCGAAGACCGCGATCTGGGCATCCACCACCCGGCGGGCCCGGTCGGCGAATGCGTCAGCCTCCGCCTCGGAGCCGAGATGATGCAGGGCGATGCGGATCGTCCGGGGCACGCCTGCATCATCCACCTGCCACTCCCGCACGGTGTGGGGCGACAGCTCGATCGGGCTGTCCATCAGGTACTGGAAGTTCGGCGCGGTGAAGACCTCCGGATCGTCGGTCGGGGCCAGCTGGGTCGCGATCCGCCAGCTCGAGTCGGGCCGGCGGAACCGCAGACGCGCCCCGCGGTCGTCGTGGCCCTCGGCCCACATCAGGCTGGCCGGCGCATTGAGTCGGGCATGGCTCTGATCGATCTGGGCGTAGGTGCCGTCGCCGCGATCGGCCCACAGGGTGTAGGCGACCGTGACAGTCCCGTCGTGGCCGGAAACGGTCCAGGAGTAGGGATCTGTGCGCCCGATCGGCAGCGCATGGCCGGCACCGTCGACGGCGGTGACCGAATAGACGTTCTTGGCGAACTCGTGGATGGCGTACCGCCCCGGCGAGGAGCGGGACATGCGGAAGCGGACCGGGCCGGGCAAGAGATCGCGGTAGGTGACCCGAATCCGGGCTTCCCGGTGGAGGGCACTGTCGAAGCTCAGCTCATACTCGACCGGGGACGGGGTCTGGGCCCATGCCGGGGTCCCGCAAAGCAGGGCCGCCACGGTCGCTGCTGAAGCCATCAAGCGCATTGAGCATCCCCCGAAATCCCGCGTCGGGGAGCGTCGCCCCTGCGGCAGCCGCTGGCAAGTTACGAAGCGGTCAGGCGGCGCGCAGCTCCTGCTTGACCCGCTCGGCCAGGGTCTTGATGTCCAGCGGCTTGGGCAGGAAGGAGACGCCGGCCTCGTCCGCCAGCAGGTCCGAGAAGTCACTTTCGGCATAGCCGGAGATGAACATCACCGGCGCGTCGCCGAGGAAGGGACGGGCTCTTTTCAACAGCGATGGACCGTCGAGGCCGGGCATGATGACGTCCGAGATCAGCATGTCGATCTGGCCGGCGTGTTCCTCGGCGAGGGCGAGCGCCTCCTCGCCGTCGCAGGCCTCGATGACGTCATAGCCGCGCTGGCGCAGCAGGCGGGCGGCGATGCCGCGGACAGCGGCCTCATCCTCGACGAACAGGATGCGTCCCGCGCCCGACAGGTCGCGCGGGGCCTTGGGCGCGCGGGGCTCGACCGGGGCCGCTTCGGCCAGCTCGGCGGCACCGGCGGCAGGCAGGAAAATGCGGAACACCGCCCCGCCGTCCGGCGGGTTGGCGACATTGATGTGGCCGCCCGCCTGCTCGACGATGCCGTAGACGGTCGCGAGACCCATGCCGGTGCCCTCATTCACCGCCTTGGTGGTGAAGAAGGGCTCGAAGATCTTGTCGATGATGTCGGCCGGCACGCCCGGGCCGGTGTCCGCCACCTCGATCACCGCCACCTCGTCGGTGGTCGGGTCCAGCCAGCCCAGCACGACAGCCTGGTCACGGGTCAGGCGACGGGTGCGGATGGTGACCACCCCGGCACCCGGCTCGACCACCCCGCGCATCGCGTCGCGGGCATTGACGGCGAGGTTCATCACGGCGGTCTCCAGCTGGCTCTTGTCGGCCATCACCGGCGGCAGATTGCGGCCGTAGTCGGTCTCCAGCCGCACGTCCTCCCGCAGCAGCCGGCGCAGCAGCACGGCGAACTCGCCGACCAGCTCACCGAGATCGAGACGCTCGCGACGCACCGTCGACTTGCGCGAGAAGGCGAGCAGCTTGCGCACCAGGTCGGCGGCGCGGTGCGCCGTCTGGCGGATCTCGTTCAGGCCGTCATAGGACGGATCGCCCACCGGGTGACGCTCCAGCAGGCCCGACAGCTGCAGCTGGATGGCGGTGAGCAGGTTGTTGAAGTCGTGCGCCACGCCCCCGGCCAGCTGGCCCACGGCCTGCATCTTCTGGGCCTGGCTGAGTTGCAGCTCCATCGACTTCTGGGCCGTGACGTCGAACAGCCAGATGCGGCGCTTGTCGCCCTCGGGGGCGACATACAGATGAAGCGCCCGGTCCGGGTGGGCCCGCGCGATCAGCTCGATCGGCCCCGATGAGCCCCGCTCCATGGCTTCGCGGGCGGCGACGACGCCGGCCGGGTCGAACAGATGTCCGAAGGCCGCGTCGCGTGCGGCACCCGGACCGGTCAGCACCGACAGGGCTTCGTTGGCCTCCTCGATGCGGCCGGCGAACAGGTCGGCGGCGGCGATCACGCCCGAGCCGAACGGGGCCCCCGCGGCCATGGCCCGGGAGTCGCCGGTCTGACGCGGCGACGGCGGCGCAGCCTGGCTCGCGGCCACCGGCACGGCTTCCTCCGGTGCCTGGCGCACGAGAAAGCGGTCCTGGCCGGCCCGGCCGATCAGCACCTCCAGCTCGCGCTCGCCGACCATCAGGATGGCGCGGCCGGTCTCGCCCTGGCGGGCCTGGGCGAAGGCCATGTAGAGGGCCTGGGGCGAGCGCGGCGGGGGCAGGCTGGTCCGGGCCCCGTTGGCCGTGACCCAGGCGCCGTTGAAGGCCAGTACCTGGCCACCCTCCCAGACGAGGGCGGCAGGTTCGGCCATGGCATCCAGGACATCGACCACCGCGTCTTCGAGCGGCCGGCGCGCGGGACTGCGCAGGAAGACCAGCACCCCGATCAGGCAGACGGCGGCGGCAGCGCAGATCAGCACCACGCCGGCGGCCGAGGTGTCGCCCTGCCGCAGGGCCGGCCAGGCGAGGGCGGCCGCGGCGAGGCCGAAGCCCAACACGATGACGATCGGCAGTGGATCGAGACGGGGGCGGCCCGGCGCAGCGCTCATGGGGTCCTCGACGGGTCCTTGGCGACGAATCAGACTGCGATGATACGCCGGTTGCACGGCAAGCGACGAACACCCCGTTGGCGGGGGCCTGGAGCCTGATCGGCTGAGGTGGAATTGCTTCGTGATTCCGCCGACGCTCTGATGAGGCTCTCGCTTGAAACTGGACCGAAATCTGAGTCGGGTTGGACGGCGTCCAACTCAACCGATTTCGGTCTAGGGCTGGCCGCCGAGGCCCGCCGCAGCATGCAGGCTGGCCCAGGCCGCGAGCGTTTCGCCCCGGGCCCCGGCGAGGTCAGCTTCGGCCTCGGCCAGGCTGCGCTCGGCGTCCAGCACCTCTAGGAAGGGCGACACCCCGGCGCGATAGCGGCGCGTGGCCAGGCTCGCGCGGGTGCGGGCCGCCTCGGCCGCGTCTTCGAGGGTAGCGGCCCGCGCCTCGGCGCTCGCGAGCCCGACCAGCGCCGTCTCGACGCCGGCGAGGGCGTCGATCGCCGCCTGGCGGTAAGCGATGGCGGCCTGCCGCTGGCGGGCGTCGGCCGCATCCCTGGCGCTCTCCAGCCGGCCGAAGCTGAACAGCGGCGCGGACAGCCCGCCGGCGACCTGCGCCAGAAAGCCTGACGCCGTGAAGGGCGTGGTGGGGTCGACCTCCCGGCCGCCGAGGGCGGCGGCGAGGCTGACCGTCGGCCAGAAGTCGCGGCGTGCGGCGTCGGCGTCGGCCCCGGCGGCCCACAGCTCCAGCTCCGCGGCGCGCAAGTCGGGCCGTCGCGCCAGCACCGCCGCCGGGGCGGCGAGGGCCCGCAGCGGCGGCGCTGCTGCGGTGGGTCGCGCCTCGGCGAGGGTATGGGTGAGGGCCCCGGGGGCGAGGCCGAGCAGCGCCTCCAGCCCCAGCTGCGCCTCGGCGGCGGCTTGACGCGCGGTGATCGGGCGGGTCCGCGCGGCGGCGAGGGCGGCGCGGGCGGCGGCGGCGTCGAGGCCGGAAGTCAGACCGGCCCTTTCCCGCGCCTCGGCCAGCTGCAGCGCCTGCTCCAGCGCGGCGACGGCGCGGTCGCCGGCGTCGGCGCGGGCCCGCGCCTCGCCCAGCGCGGCATGGAGCCGGACCGCCGTGGCCCGGGCGGCGAGGCGGGCCGCCTCAACCCGTGCAGCTCCGGCCTCGGCGCGCCGGCGCCCGGCCTCGATCCGAGCCCGACCGGCACCGTTCAGGTCCGGCGCGATGCTGAAGGCGACGAGGGCCTCAAAGGTGTCCTGGTCGAGGTCGTCGACGTTCCGGGTTTCAAGACTGCCTTCGGCACCGAGCGTGGGGCGCAGGGCCGCTCGGGCGGCCCCGAGTCGGGCGCGGGCCTCGAACAGCCGGGCCTCGGCCAGACGCACGTCCGAGGCCTCGCCCGCCTGCGCCACGAGGGCGTCGAGGCGCGGGTCGCCGAGGGCCGTCCACCAGCGCTCAAGCTCCGGTGCCGCGGCGGGCAGGGCGACGGTGGTCCAGGCGACCGGCGCGGTCAGCGCCTCGACCGGCGGGCCAGTGTCGCTGGCGCAGGCCGCGAGCATCAGGCCCGTGGTCGCCAGCAGCAGGGTGACGCGGCTCATCGGGCGGCGCTCCCTGGGCTGTTCGTGCCCTGGGTGGCCGAGGCGGCGGCCTCGACAAACACATCCATGCGCTGACCCAGCCAGGCCGGATGGGCCGCCGGATCGAAGGCGTAGAGGACCTCGACCACGCGTGTGTCGACCCGCTCCGAACCGCCGGCGAGGGCGCGTTTCTCGACCACCTGCGGTTCGATCCGCACCAGGGTCAGCGGGATGCGCCGGCCGGTCTGGCCGCGCAGGACGCCATAGGCGCGGCCGTTGCGGTTGATCCGCGGCGCGTCGGCCTCGTCGAACTCGGCGCGGACGTGCAGGCGGGCGTCATCGCCCAGCGCGATCAGCGGCGTGGCGGTCGGCCCGGCGGCGGCGTACTCTCCGGGGCGGACATCGACCCGAAACACCCGTCCGCCGATCGGGGCGGCCACCGTCAGACGTTCGAGGTCGACGATGCGGGCCCGGACCTGAGCCTCGGCGACGGCGAGCGCGGCGCGGGCCTGGGCGAGGGCCGCCTCGCCGCGCGAGACGGCGAAGCGGCGACGCGCCAGCTCGTCGGCGGAGAGGGCGCGGGGGTCGTCCACCGCCTCGAACAGGGAGAGACGCTGGCGCTCGTCGCCCAGCGCCACCTCGGCCTGTCGGACGGCCGCCGCCGCCGCTGTGGCGTCGGCCCGGGCGGTGGCGAGGGCGGCGTTGGCGGCCCGGTCGTCGAGGCGGAAGAGCGGCTGTCCAGCGGCCGCGCGATCGCCCGGCTGGACCAGTACCTGCCGCACCACGCCGGGCAGCTCTGCGGCCACTGCGATCAACTCGGACTGCGGCTCGATCGTGCCGATGCCGGCCACGGCTGCGGCTGTGTCGGCCGACGGGGGCGGGGCGGGCGGATCGGCACGGGTGCGCTCCGGCCGGATCACGGCGGAGACGGCGAACACCATACACCCGCCCGCGATCACGGGCAGGACGAGGCGCTGGATCTGCTGGCGGCGGCTAGTGGGCATGGAGTCCCTCCGGGAGCGTGTCGGTGCGGCTGTCGCCGACGATCCGCCCGTCTTCCATGGCGACGATGCGGTCGGCGTAGCGGTAGATGCGATTGTCGTGGGTCACGACCAGAACGGCCCGCCCGGGCCCTGCGGCGGCGACCTTGAGCAGCTCCATCACCTGGCGTCCTGTCTCTGCGTCGAGGGCGGCCGTTGGCTCGTCGCAGACAACGAGGTCAGGCTCGTGGACGATGGCGCGGGCGATGGCGACGCGCTGCTGCTGGCCGCCGGACAGCTGGCGCGGCAGCTTGTCGGCATGGGGGCCCATGCCAAGCGTCTCCAGCACGACGCGGGCCCGCTCGGCGGCGGCCTTGAGCGGCATGCCGTCGGCAACCAGCGCCATGGCGGCGTTCTCGGCACCGGTCAGGGCCGGCAGCAGATTGTACTGCTGGAAGATGAAGCCGATGCGGCGGCGGCGCAGGATGACCTTCTCCGCATCCTTCATGCGGGTGAGGACGTTTCCCATCACCTCGACGTCGCCGGCGGTCGGCCGCAGGGTGCCGGACAGGATCGACAGCAGGGTGGTCTTGCCGCAGCCGGAAGGGCCGACCAGCATGGTCAGCTCGCCCTGGGCGACCTCGAGATTGACGTCGAACAGTACCTTGGTGCTCAGGCCGTTCTGACCGAAGGCCATGTCGATGTGGCGGGCAATGACGGCGGACATGGCGCTCACCCGCGAAACACGATGGCCGGGTCGACGCGGAACACCTTCAGCAGGCTGGCCAGCACGGACACGAGAATGATCACAAACACAACAATGCCGGTGCCGACCAGCACCTGCCAGGGCAGGTAGAAGTCCTCCAGCGCCGCGCCGCCGCGCACGAATGTGAAGAAGGCGGCGGCCCCGCCCATGCCGAGGGCATAGCCGATGACCCCGACCACGGCCGCCTGCAGCAGCACCATGGCGGTGATCTGGCGGTTGGTCGCGCCGATGGCCTTGAGAGCCCCGAACTGGCGCAGGTTCTCGATCACGAACAGGTAGAAGGTCTGGGCCGTGACGGCTGCCCCGACGATGAAGCCCAGCAGCACGGTAATGCCGAAATTCACCGGTATCCCGGTTCGGGTCAGGTAGTACTGCACGCTGCGCCAGGCGAACTGGTCCCAGGTCAGCGCCTGCAGTCCCGTCTGCGCCGCTATGCGCTCCGCCAGCGCCTTCGGGTCCTCGCCGTCGCGGGCGCGCACCAGCACGAAGGACAGCTTGTTGCGCTGCGGCGGCGTCAGCTTCATCGCCTCGGAGTAGCGGACATAGGCGATCGGGAAGGTGATGAAGGGCGGTGAAGCGTCGGCGATGCCGCTTACCACCACGCGCTGGTCGTTGATTTCGGCCTCCAGCCCGACCCGATCGATCGGGTCGCCCTCGGGCCAGATCAGCTGGGCACCCTCCTTGTCGAAGACGATGCCGCCGGGGGTGCGCAGGGACTCGAGGTCGCCAGCCAGCCACTCGCGAGGCGCGCCGACCAGGGTTTCGTCATCGACACCCACGAGGCTGACCTGGTTGATCAGACCGTCCCGGGTGCGGAGTATCGCCAGGCCCTTGAACAGCGGCGCAGCCCACTCGACGCCCTCGACCGAACGCACCCGGGTCAGCGCCGCGTCGGGCAGGGGCTCGACCTCGTCGACGTAGCGCACTCGTGGGTCCATCACCCAGATGTCGGCCTCCCGGACATCCAGCACCTGGTTGGCGGTGCGGGTCATCAGGCCGATGAAGATCGACACCTGCTGGCTCATCAGCAAGGTCGCGAAGGCCACGCCGAAAACCAGCGCCAGATACTTGGCGCTGTCGCCGAGCAGCATCTTCAGCGCGACGGATGGCATTCTCGGCGACCTCTGAAACCGGGGTGGGAGCGCTGCGCCCGCACGGACGAGCGGCAACGCGGGAACCGCCTTTTTAAATACTGACCAGTTCAGTATGTCAATCCGGGCGTCGACCTGCTAACCGTATTTTCTGGCGGGGTCGGTCTCTTTCGCATACGCTCTGGTGTGACATGTCGGATGGAAATTTGCCCCGGCGCGGCCGCCCGCGCGACGCCTCCAAGGACGAAGCCATTCTCGTGGCCGCCGGTGAGCTGTTCATGGAGCGCGGCTTCGAGGCCGCCAGCCTGGACGCCGTGGCCCAGGCCGCCAGCGTGTCCAAGGCTACCATCTATTCCCGCTTCGCCGACAAGGAAACGCTGTTCCGCGCGGTGCTCGACCATGAGTGCAACTCGGTGCTGCTGCCGGCGTCGTTCGTCCCGCCACCGGGGGCGAGCGTGCGCGAGACGCTGATCCTCATCGCCGAGCAGTTCCTCGGCCTGGTGCTGGGGGACCACGCCATGGCCATGCACCGCATCATCGTCGCCGAGTGCTGCCGCGCCCCCCGGGTCGCCGAGCTGTTCTTCGAGACGGCCGTGCTTTCGACCAAGACCCGTCTCGCTGATTGGATGCGGCAGCAGAACGCTGCGGGCCGTCTGGCGGTCAGGGACCCGGACGGGGCGGCGTGGCGCTTCCTCGGCGCGGTCAAGGTGGAGGCCTACCTGCGCGCCTCGATGGGCCTGCCGGCGATTGAGCCGGAGCGGCTCCGGGCCCATGTCGAGGCCTGCGCCGACGAGTTCTGCCGCGCCCACGCGCCGGACTGACCGGCGGCGACGCCGGCCTCCGCCTCAGCCCATGGTGTCGGAGATGTTGATGATCGCCGGGCCGAGGATCACGACGAACAGCACCGGGAGGAAAAACAGGATCATCGGCACGGTCAGCTGGGCCGGCAGCGAGGCCGCTTTCTTCTCCGCCGCCGACATGCGCAGGTCGCGGTTCTCCTTGGCCATCACGCGAAGGGCTGCCCCCAGGGCCGTGCCATACTGCTCGGCCTGGATCATGGCGGTGGTGACTGCCTTCACCCCCGGATGATTGGTACGGCGGGCCAGGCCCTCGTAGGCGAGACGGCGCTCGGGCAGGTAGCTGAGCTCGGCCGCCAGAAGCGACAGCTCTTCCGCCAGCTCCAGAGAACTGCCGCCGATCTCCTGGCTGATCTTGGTGATGGCCGCCTCGAGCGACATGCCGGACTCGACGCAGATGAGCAGCAGGTCCAGCGCGTCGGGGAAGCCGACCATGATCGAGGCGCGCCGTCTCGAGATGCGGTTAGAGACATAGATGTTGGGCGCGTAGAAGCCGATGGCGGCGAACACCATGACGGCGGCCAGCTTCTGGAATGGTGCCATGCCGAAGTCGTTGATGAACTCCAGATATACAAAGCTAAGCGCCACCAGAATCAAAGGAGAGGCGAATCTGAAGAAGTAGAAGGTCGTCAGCGGGCGCGGGCCGCGCAGGCCGGCTTGCAGCATCTTCGCCGCGACCTGCGGGTCCTCCAGCAGCTTGGTCAGGTTCAGCCGCTCAACAATGCGCTTCTTGAAGCCATCGTCGGCCTGGCGCAGGGCACCGGGCGTGGCCATGGCCTCGCGCGACCGGCGCCGGAGCTCCTCGCGGCGGCCGGCCACGGCCTTCATCCGCTTGTCGAGGCTGGCACCTCGCATCACCCCGTTCATCAGGGTGAGCACAGTCAGGAAGACTCCCAGGGCGACTGCGCCGGTAACCCAGTTGCTCTTGTCCATGATCAGGTCGGAGATCGCGTCCATCCGGGCCTCAGATCCTGAAAGCGATCATTTTCTTCATCACCAGGATCCCGAGGCCCATCCAGACGGCGGAGCCGAACAGCATCGCTTGCCCGCGGGGGTCGGTGAACATGCGGCTCATGTATTCGGGTGAGGCGATCATCACGAGCGTCATGACCAGGATCGGCAGGGAGCCGATGATGACGGCCGAGGAGACGGCCTCGGACGACAGCGCCTTGACCTTCTCGCCCATCATCCGTCGGGCGCGCAGCACGGTCGACAGATTGCCGAGGGCCTCGGCGAGTTTACCGCCCGTCTTCTGCTGGATCGCCATTACGATCGACAGGAAGCGCAGCTCCGGCGACGGCATGCGCTCGTACATCTTGTCGAGGGCTTGGCCGAGGGTCATTCCGACGCCGACGGCCTCGACCAGACGCTGGAACTCCGGCCCGAGCGGCGCGGGGCTCTCGCGGGCGATGATCTTGAAGCAGTCGTGCACCGGCAGGCCCGACTTGGTGCCGCGGACGATGACGTCAACGGCGTTGGCGAACTCGCCGGAGAACTTCGTCATGCGGTGCCTGGCGAGGAAGGCCAGTACCCAGCGGGGCAGGCCGAGGCCCAGCACCACGGCCACCATCAGGGCCAGCAGCGTCGAAAGGTCGACGAGCAGGGCGAGCAGCAGGCCTACGACGCCCGACACCGAGGACAGGATCCAGAACATTCGCAGGTTCGGAGTCAGCCCCGCCTGGGCCATGCGCGCCGAAATGGTCATCCGCGCCTTGCGGTCCCGCCGGTCGGCCTCCTTCAGCTGTTCCAGGATCTGTTTGCGGCGGCCCTCGGGGGTGTTGCCCTGGGTGGCACCGCGCGCGCCACCCCTGGCCTGAGGGCCGGCCTGCAGGGTGCGGGCGCGCTTCAGCGCCTGACTGCTGGAGTCGTCTTCGCCGACGAGCACCCAGCCGATACCGCCGATGGTGATGAAGGCGAGGAGTGCGGCGAGGCCTGTCAGCAGCATGAACTACTCCGCCGCATCGAGGGCTTCGGCAAGCTCACGCTCCAGCCCGTAGTAGCGGGCGCGGTCCCAGAACCGCGGGCGGGCGATGCCGGTCGAGCGATGCCGGCCGATGATCTTGCCGTTCTCGTCCTCGCCCGTGATTTCGTAGACGAACAGATCCTGGGTGACGATGACGTCTCCCTCAAGGCCAACCACCTCGGTGACATGCGTGATGCGGCGGCTGCCGTCGCGCAGGCGCGCCGCATGGACGATCAGATCGACCGAGCCGACGATCATCTCGCGAATGGTCTTGGACGGCAGGCCAAAGCCGCCCATGGTGATCATCGATTCTAGACGGCTGATCGCCTCGCGCGGGCTGTTGGCGTGGAGGGTGCCCATCGAGCCGCCGTGGCCGGTGTTCATGGCCTGTAGCAGATCGAACGCCTCCGGGCCGCGCACCTCGCCGACAATGATCCGCTCGGGACGCATCCGCAGACAGTTCCTGACCAGATCTCGCATGGTGATCTGGCCCTGGCCCTCGAGGTTCGGCGGACGGGTCTCCAGACGCACCACATGCGGCTGCTGCAGCTGCAGTTCGGCGGCGTCCTCACAGGTGATGATCCGCTCGGTCGGGTCGATGAAGGCGGTCAGGGTGTTGAGCAGGGTGGTCTTGCCCGAACCGGTTCCGCCCGAGATGACGATGTTGCAGCGGCAGGCGCCGATGACTCCCAGAACCCGGGCCCCCTCCGCGCTGATGGAGGCGTACTCCACCAGGTTCTTCATCGTCAGCTTGTCTTTCTTGAACTTCCGGATCGTCAGCGTGGGGCCGTCGATCGCCAGCGGCGGGGCGATGACGTTGACCCGGCTCCCGTCTGGCAGGCGCGCATCGCAGATCGGGCTGCTCTCGTCCACGCGACGGCCCACCTGGGAGACGATGCGCTGGCAGATGTTCATCAGCTGGCCGTTGTCGCGGAATCGCACGTTGGTCAGCTGCACCTTGCCACCGACCTCGATGAACACCCGGCCGGCACCGTTGACCATGATGTCGGCGATGTCGTCGCGCGCCAGCAGCGGCTCCAGCGGGCCGTAGCCGAGGACTTCGTTGACGATCTCCTGGACCAGGTGCTCCTGCTCGGCCACCGACATGGAGACGTTCTTGATCGCCACCAGCTCGGCGACGATGTCCCGGATCTCCGCCGCCGCCACCTTTTGTTCCAGCTGCGCCAGCTGGGCCAGGTCGATGGTGTTCATCAGCGCATTGAAGATCGTCGTCTTCGTGGCGTGGTAGTATTCCGACTGTTCGCGGACGATCTCGGTGACCTGCTGCGCCTTCTTCAGCTGCTCGAACGCGGGCGTGGCGCGCGGTCCGGGACCCCGGCGCTGGGCCTCGGCGGCCGGGCGCGGTCGGGCGGGTGCCGGATCGGCGAGGGCGTCGAGGCCCTCGGCGCCCTGCTCGGCAGTGAACAGGGCCGCGCCGCTTCGCGGGCTGCTTTCGGCTCTGACATCAAAGGCAAAGGCCTGGGTCTGGATGCCCTGCGCCGGCTGTGGCGGCTCGCCTTCGGCGGCGAACGGGTAGGACGCGGGAACGGGCACCGGCCTCGGGGCCGTGGCGCCCGGTCCCGGGCCGCTCACCGGCGATGTGCGCTTGCCGAACACGCGTCAGCGCGCCTTCTTCTTGAATAGCCCGCCCGGGAGGGACTTGCCGCCCCCCTTCGCGCGCTTCGCTGCAGCGAGGGCAGGCATTTCCCGGCGCGAAACGATCTGGGCCAGCACCTGGAAGGCGTCGGCCGCCCTGGACTTGCCGGCGGCGTCGAGGATCATCTGGCCGTTGTTGGCGGCGCTACCGAACACCTTGGGGTCGAAGGGGATGACCAGCGCCGGGTGCACGCCGAGCGCGTCGCCGAAGTCCTTGGCCGGGATCTCCGGTCGCCCGGGCATGCCCACCTGGTTGAGCACAAGCCGCGGCGGGGCGTCGTTCGGCCGGCCCTGGCGGATCAGGTCGATTATGTTCCTGGCGTTGCGCAGCGAGGCCAGGTCCGGCGTCGCCACCACCACCACCTCGTCGGCGGAGATCAGGGTGCGGCGGACCCAGCGTGACCAGACGTGCGGCAGGTCGAGCACCACGAACGGGGCCGTGGCGCGGATGCGGGTCGTGACCTCCTCGAACGCCTCCGGGTTGATCTCGTAGTCGGCGTCGAGGGTGGCCGGGGCGGCGAACAGGCTTAGCTTGTCTGTGCAGCGGACCATGATCCGGTCCAGAAGCACCGGATCCAGCCGGTCCGGCTGGGCGAGGGCGTCTGCTACCCCGTTGATCGGGTCCTGGTTGAAGTCGAGGCCCGCCGTGCCGAACGGCAGGTCGTAATCGACGATCACCGTATTGGCCCCGATCCGCTCGGACAGGGCGTAGGCGGTGTTGTGGGCCACGGCGCTGGCACCGGACCCGCCGCGGGCCCCGACGAAGGCGATGGAACGGCCGACGAAGGGCTGGGCCGGATCGTTGAACAGGCCACCGATGGCGCCGATCAGCTGCAGCGGATGGACCGGCGCGACGAGGTATTCGGACACCCCACGGCGTATCAGCTCGCGGAACAGCAGGATGTCGTTGGCGGCGCCGATGATCACCACCTTGGTGCCGGCGTCGCAGACCTCGGCCAGCCGGTCTATGTCATTCAGCAGGGTGGCCGCGTCGCCCATGTGCTCGACAATGATCAGCGGCGGGGTCGGCTCGTGGTGATAGGTCTCTATAGCCGCATGGACGCCGCCGACCCGGATCGTGGTCGTGGCGCGGGACAGCCGGCGGTCCTGGCCGGCGCGATCGGCGGCGGCCAGGGTGTCCTGGCGCTCGGCGAAGACGTGGATGGCGATCCGCGGCACCGACATTTCCCCGAGCGCCTGGCCGGCTCCCGCGATCAGCTCGCCGACCGGATTGAAGCCAGGCTCGGCCACGACGGCGCGCTGGGCGGCCGGAGGGGCGAACTGTAGCGGCCCGGTGGCTATCGGGGCGGCTACCGGGGCAGGAACGGGCGGGCGCGCAGGCGCGCCCGGCTGGGCCTCGAGCTCGAGGTCCAGATCGTCCTCGAATCCACTGTGGGGAGACGGGGCGAAGGCGCTCATGCTCACTCCACGGCCTGGGTAACGCGGCCGCCAACGAGTTCTTCCTGCGGTGCGGATGTCTGCCGGCCTTGCCGGTAATTGTCGAAGACCACCACCGCCCGATGGGAATCCTGCGGCGGCATGGCGCGGGGCTGCAGGATGTCACGCGGATTGGCGATCTGGGCGGCCATGTTGGCCGTGAGGGCGCAGCCGAAATTGTTCGGCGTCCGGTTGAGATTGGCGGAGAGGTCCTCCCAGTCGCGACCGCAGACGGGCGTCCGGGCCTCGACGGTCTCGAAGCTGACGACCACCGGCGCGCGCGGGTCCGGGGCGGCGTAGCCGGTCATCCGGATCGCTTCGGCCGGCAGGCCGCGCGCCATCAGGGCGTCGCGGATGCTCCAGGCGGTGCGCGCCGCGTCCGGGTCCTCGCCCGCAGGTGCGGCAACGCTGATCGCGCCGACGCCACGGTGGCCATGTCGCGCCGCGAGGGCGTCGAGCGCCGCGCCCTGGGCGGGGGAGAGACCATCCTCTCGCACCGCAAGGGCGATCCGGTCGAGGCTCGGCTCGACCTGCAGGGTCCAGCGACTGGTCGGGGTCAGGGCCGGCGGCGCGAGTGCCGGGCCGGCGGCGCAGCCGGCAAGGGCCAGGCTTCCGGCCAGAACAAGGGCGAATGTGGCGGCAGCGCGGGCGGTCATGAGCGGCCTCATTCGATCACATAGCCGACCGGGCCCTGCCACCGGGGCGCATCGGCGCTCGCGGCGGCGGGGGTGCGGTAGATCTGGTTGAGCTGGCCGAACAGCACCGTCTGCAGATCGCCGGCGATCTGCAGGCCGTCAGCCGGCGTCTGCAGTCGGCCCGGAGAGGTCGGCTGCACCACATAGGCCTCGACGATGATCACCAGCTCGGTCTGGCCGGACTCATAGTCCCGGGAACGGAACAGGGCACCCAGCACCGGCAGGTCGCCGGCACCCGGCAGCTGGTCGATGTTCTGGCGCGTCTCCTCGCGCAGCAGGCCGGCGATCATGAGGGCCCCGCCCGAGGGCAGCTCCACCGTGTTCGACGAGCGGCGCACGCTGAGCGCGGGAATGATCAGGGCATTCTGCGAGGTCCCGCCCAGGGTGAAGGCACCTTCGGTGGTCAGCTCCGATACCTCGGTGGACAGCTGCAGCAAGATGCGGCCCTCGGACAGCACGACCGGCCGGAAGGCCAGGCGCACGCCGAACGGCTTGAACTCGATGGTGACGTTACCGTCCCGGTCGCGGCCGACCGGCACCGGGTACTCGCCGCCGGCGAGGAACTCGGCGTTCTCGCCGTTGACGGTGGTCACATTGGGCTCGGCAAGGGTGCGCACCAGGCCGACCCGCTCGAAGGCGCGCAGCGTGCCCGTCAGGCCCTCGTTGGTCCCGTCCGTGTAGCGCAGGTTGCCGCCGCCCAGCTGGCTGCCGGCGACGCCGAAGGTGGCGGTCTGGGTCAGCGACAGGCCGTCGCCGACGTCGAGGATGGCGTTGAGGTCGAGGCCGAGCTGCCGCACCGCCGTACGCTGCACCTCGATGATGCGGGCGCGCACCATCACCTGGTCGGCGCCGGTGATGCTCAGCATGTTCAGCACCCGGTCGGGCTGGCTGACGAACTGGCGGGCGATCAGGGCCACGCGGTCGGATTCGCCGGGGCTGGAGACCGTTCCGGTCAGGATGATGCTCTCGTTGACCGCCTCGACCTGCACCCGGGCATTGGGCACGACCCGGGCGAGGGTATCCTGCAGGGCCCCGACGCCGGTGTCGACGCGGATTCGCAGGCTCAGGATGGCGCGTCCGGCGGCGTCGAGGAACACCGCGTCAGTCTCGCCGGGGGCCAGACCGATGACAGTGATCCGGCGCGGCGAGTGCAGCATCGCCTCGGCCACCGCCGGGTTGGAGACGATCACATCGCGCGCGTCGGTGGGCAGGTCGATCGCCGCCGAGCGGCCGCGCGGCAGGCTCAGCGACCGGGTCTCGGCCCCGAGGGCCACACGGACGGTCTGGGCTGCCGCCGGGGGAGCGGGCGCGAGCGCCGGGGCGGCCAGCATCAGGGCCCCAAGCGCCAGAGCGGGAGAGATCGGCTTGCGGGTCATTGCATCACCACCGTTTCGACGTCGTCGCCGCGATGGACCCTCACCGCGCGAGCCTCGCTCCGCGGGGCCGCAACCCGGCCGGAGGGGCCGGCAGTATCGGCATACGAGCGCAGAACCAGCGACAGCTCGCCTTCGGACTTGGCCAGGGCGAGGGCCTCGGCGTCGCGCGGGCCCAGCTCGAGGGTGGCGGTCGCACCGACGACGGCCTGTTCGTTCTCGTCGGCGCGGGTGGTCTGGTCGATGGCCAGCACCTTGACGTTCTGCATCACGGTCGAGGAGACGAAGCGGCTGCGCGTGCTTTCCGGCGTGCCGACATTGCCCAGATTGACTTCGCGGGTCAGCAGCACATCGACCCGGTCGCCCGGCAGGATGAAGCCGCCGGCGGCAGTCTCGACGCTGACGCGCACCGCCATGGCGCGCATGCCGGGCTGAAGATAGGCGGCCATGTAGCCACTGTCGCCGGCGCGCACGACCTTGCGCGCGACGATAGGCTCGCCGGCCAGAATGGGTTCGCGCACAACGCTGCCGATGAAGTCAGCCTTGGCACCGCCGGTGGCGAGGGCTTCTGCGGCTTCGGCGACGCGCCGGGCCGCCTCGACGCCGGCGTCCTCCTCCGCCTCAGTCCGGGCGGCTTCGGCGCGCGCTTCGGCGGCGGCCTCTGCCTGGGGGATTGGCACCGAGCCATCGGTGATGAAGACCGGATTGACGTCCTCGACGGTCCAGTCCTTCCACTCGAGGTCGGCGTCGGTCAGACGCTGGCCCGGTTGCAGATCGCGCGCGGCGACCAGCACCTTGGCCATCGGACGCCCCACGGCCACGGAGGCCGTGGCTGTCGCGGTCGGCTCGCCGCCCATCATGGCGCGCACCACCAGCGCCAGGCCGATGGCGGACACAGCGGCGACGGCGATGACGGCGATACGGGCGGGCTTCATCCGGGCGTCTCCCCACTGGACAGCTTGCGCACGCCGCCCGAGTGTTAACGAACATGCTGCGCGTCGGTTAACGACGGCCTAAGCCGGGCTATCCGCCGAAAGCCGCCATGCCGATACGGCTGGCCGGAAAGGTGGCGAGCGCGCCGACGCAGATAGCGACGCCATAGGGCAGGGGGCCGCACGGCTCGACGAGGCGACGCCACCAGCCGGGACCCCGGGTACGCAAATCTTCCGGCAGTCGGCGTACGGCCAGGGCGAGGAGCGCCAGCGCCCCGCCGGCCACGGCGGTGAACAGGACGAACTCGGTCAGGGCGGTCAGGCCCACGTAGGGCGCAATGGCGGCCATGATCTTCGCGTCGCCCCCGCCCAGCAGATTGCCGGCCATCAGGCACATGCCGACCAGCAGGACCGCCAGACCCACGAGGGCGTCGATGGCGATCAGGCGGGGCTCCATCCCGGTTGCGACGGCCGCCGGGATGAAGACGGCCAGCAGCACGACCGACATCCAGTTCGGGATCCGATAGGTAGCCACATCATGGACAGCGGCGGCCACGGCGATCAGGGGAAGGATGGCGGCTAGGACCGGGACCAAGGCTTGCATTTTGGGGACGCTAGCGGCTCCGCCTTAAGGACGACTTGCCCGGCGGTGCCGCCGGGCAGGCGCCTGACAAGCGAAAGGGGCCGGAGCGCTTCCGCGCCGGCCCCCGCGGTTTCAGACACGTGACGCCGTCTTAGCCGAGGTTCTCCGCCACGGCGTTGAACTGATCCAGCAGGTTCTCACCGATGGTGGTCAGGGCGGCGATGATGACGACGGCGATCAAGCCGGCGATCAGGCCGTACTCGATCGCGGTGGCACCCGACTCATTCTTGGCAAAACGCGAGATGAACTTGGTCATGGTCCTTGATCCTTTGTCTTCAGCGAGCAATGGAGGTTTCCGAAACAAGGGCCCCACGTCTGCCCGCCGGAGCCCTAATCACGGTTGGCAACATGCATCTTCTTCCTTAAGGCTAAGTAAAATATGAAGTTGATTCCAGTTGTCCATTTTTTTATATGATATTTACTATGAACAATCAGGCATAAGCTGTTAATGATGGGCAAACCGGGGAGCGGCGGCCTTTCAGCCTTTCTTGAGGATTGCGGCGCAGTTTGAGGGCGTTCCCGCGCGAGCGCGCGGTCGGTTCCGAGAGAGGTCCTCATGCGCGGCGTCCTGATCGCCCTCGCGGCCCTGGCGGTTCTGCCGGCGGCGGCCGAGGCTCAAAGCCCGGGCCAGCCGGCCGGTGCCCAGGCCCGGGCCCTGACGGTCGAGATTGACCATGCTACCCGCGTGCAGCTGCGCGGCGCGGCTGCCTCGGTGATCGTCGCCAATTCGCAGATCGCCGATGTCACGGTGGTCGATGCCAGCACCCTGTTCATCACCGGCAAGGGCTACGGCCTGACCGAGATCGTGGCGGTCGACGCCATCGGCCGGACCCTGTTCCAGGGCCAGATCGTCGTGGTCGCCCCGAGCCAGGGTGCCGTGCGCGTCTGGCGGGGGGGCCAGGTCACAGAGATGGCCTGTGGTGCCTCCTGTGCCCCGAGCCTGCGCGCCGCGACGCAGGCCACGCCCTGAGGTCGTCGGTGCGGACCCGGGCCCGCCGGCGGCTGCTTCTTCGCCGTCGTCGCCGCGACGGCGTGGCGGCGATCGAGTTCGCCATCGTCGCAATCCCCTTCCTGATCCTGCTGTTCGCCATACTCGAGATCGGGGGCCTGCTGGTGCTCGACGCCTCGCTCGAGAATGCGATGATCGAGACCAACCGCCTGATCCGCACGGGTCAGGCCCAGGAGGGCGGGCTCAACCGCGAGGGCTTCCGTACCGCCGTCTGCGATCGCATGACGATCTTCTCGAACGGGTGCGCCAACAATCTGTTCGTGGATGTGCGGGTCGTGCCCCAGTTCCGCAACCAGATGCCGCCTCAGCCGACCGAGGACGGCTTCCCGCAGGAGTTCCAGATCGGCGAGGCCGGCGACCTGATCCTGGTGCGCGTCTGGTACCGTCACCGCATGATCACGCCGCTGATGCAGCAGGCCGTGTCGCGTTTCGGCGACGGCAACGCCATAGTCGCGGTCACCACGGCCTTCAAGAACGAGCCGTTCTGATGCGCCCGTTCGATCTCCTGCGTCGCCTCATCCGGGACCGCCGCGGCGTCAGCGCTGTCGAGTTCGCCCTGATCGCTCCGCTGATGATCCTGATGTACTTCGGGGCCGCCGAACTTACCCAGGCCTATATGGCCCAAAAGCGGGTCATTCATGTCGCTTCGGTGATCGCCGACCTGACCTCGCAGGAGACCACCCTGAACCAAGGCATGGTCGATGATATCTTCGCCGCCGGCCGGCACATCCTCCAGCCGTTTCCGGTCGCGCCGCTGAGCCAGCGCCTGACCAGCATCGAGCGCGTCAATGACACGACCTCCGTGCTGTGGACCCGCACCAGCGGCGGCGGCGGCTTCGGGGCGACGGGGTCGATCCCTCTGCCGGCCGATGTGCTGGAGAACGGCGAGACCATCATCGTCGCCGAGGTGCTCTACACCTACAACTCCCCGATCGGCGACCTCTTGCCAAACGGTGTGCAGTTCGACGCCATCTACTACCTGCGGCCGCGCCTGACCAACCGCGTCACCTGCTGCTGAGAATCAGGCGCGTGACCCGAGCAGGGCCGCCTTCAGCGCCGCCATCTTGACCGAGGTCTCGGCCAGCTCGGCGTCGGGGTTGCTGTCGGCCGTCAGGCCGGCCCCGGCCCGGCCCGTCCAGCGCCAGCCGTCCGCGTCGCGGGTGAACGCGAGGGTGCGGATCAGCACCGAGGCGTCGAAGCCGCCGTCCGCCCCGATCACCGCCAGGGTCCCGCACCAGGGGCCGCGCGGCGGCTCGTGCCTGGCAATGACCTGCATGGCCTGATGCTTCGGCGCCCCGGTGATCGAGCCCGGCGGAAAGGTGGCCGCCAGCAGGTCGGACAGGCGGGTGTCCCGGCGCATCCGCGCGCTGACCCGTGAGACGAGGTGGTGCACGCGCTCGTAGCTGCGCAGCTCGAACAGGGCGTCGACCCGCACCTCGCCCGGCGCGCTGACGCGGGCCAGGTCATTGCGCATCAGGTCGACGATCATCAGGTTCTCGGCCCGATCCTTGGCGCTGGCCAGCAGGGCGGCGGCGGCGGCGGCGTCGGCCCCCGGCGTCGCGCCGCGGGGAGTGGTGCCCTTGATCGGCAGGGTCTCCAGCCGGCCGCTGTCCGGGTCCAGCCGCAGGAAGCGCTCGGGCGAATTGGACACCAGCGCCAGCCCGGGGGGACGCCACCAGGCCCCGTAGGGTGCCGGCCCGGCCGCGGCGGCACGCAGGAACACCTCGAACGGATCCCGGCCCGGCGCGAGCCGCCCGCTCCAGCCGCGGCCGACATTGGCCTGGAACAGTTCGCCCCGGCCGATGCGCGCCACCACATCGGCGACCGCCGCACGGTAGCTGTCGGGACCTAGGCCTTCCATGGCGTCGAGGCCCGGCGGGTCCGGCAGGGGCGGCGGCTCGACGGCGGCGAGCAGGCCGTCCAGCTGCGCCGCTGCGGCCCCGGCTGCCGCCGAATCGGGGCCGCGCCCGATGCGCCAGGCGCGCTGCTTGCGGTGATCAAAGGCGATCACCGCCGGATAGCGGGCGATGATCAGGTCGGGCCAGTCGCCGGGCTCGCGGCCGATCATCATCCGGGCACCGAGATCGTAGGCGGCCAGCGCCACCCAGCCGCCGGGAAACAGCCCGTCGATCCCGTCGCGCTCATCGCCTGCCCGCGCCCCGGGCGTCAGCCGCGCCAGCCGCGCATAGCCATCGGCCGCACCCGCCGCCGCGATCTCCACGCGGTCCGGCCGGGCGGCGACGAAAGACCAGCGGCCCTCGACGCCATCCGAGATCAGGCCCAGCGACCAGTTCTCCCCGGCGACGGCCGCGAGGGTCGCCAGCGGCGGGCGCCAGGGGATCGCGGTCCGCTCGACCGCCTCCAGTCCTGTCAGGTCGATGTCCACCTCAGGCGGTCAGGTGCCCGGCGATGCGCGCGCGCCGGGAGCCGTCCAGCCCCAGCACCTGCTCCAGATAGCCGTCGAGGCCTCCGTTACGCTGGCCCATCTCGTCAAAAGCTGCCTCCAGATAGGCCGGCTCGACACCGAGGAAGGCGACCACGGCCCCGTGGCTGGCGTCCCGCCCGGTGAAGGCCTTCAGCTGCTCCGCGATTTTCGGGGCGCGGTCTTCAAGGTCCACGGCTTGGTTGGTCAGCAGATAATCCTCGAGCAGGTCGTCCCGGGCCACACCCAGCAGGTAGTGGGTCAGGGCCGCGAGCAGGCCGGTACGGTCCTTTCCGGCGGCGCAGTGGATGACCACCGGCCGGTCGCTGTCGGCGAGGGCCTCGAAGTAGCGTCGGAACAGGTCGACGTGGGCCGGCAGGAACGGCAGCTCGCGATAGGTCGCTGTCATGAAGCGCCGACCGGACTCCTCGGTCAGGTCCTCGGTCTTCAGGAAGGTGATGTGCGGGGCCTCGCCGCCATCGTCCGCGTGGCTCTCGATCACCTGGGCCGAGAAGCCGCCGGGCCGCCGCGACGGCTGCTGGAGCCGTTCGGATGGCCGGCGCAGGTCAACGACCACCCCAAGGTTCAGCGCCTCCAGACGGGCGAGGTCCGCTTCGGTCGCCTTAGCATGATGGGCAGAGCGGAACAGCCGGCCGGGCCGGACCCGCCGGCCGGCTGCGGTGGCGTAGTCGCCATAGTCGCGGAAATTGTCGACGGCCTCGAACGGGAGCAGGCGCATGGCATCTCTATATAGCCATGCGCCCGCCTGACCAGCCGTCTGATCGCCTCAGCCCTTCACCAGCGCCGCCATGGCGTCGAGGTAGCCGACGAAGGCGTCCCGGCCCACCTCGGTCATCCGCGCCCGCGTCACCGGCTTGCGGTCGACGAAGCGCTTGTCCACCGCCACGAAGCCCGCCTCCTCCAGCTTCTTCAGGTGCACCGACAGATTGCCGTCGGTCAGTTCCAGCTTCTGCTTGAGGGTGGCGAAGTCCGCTTCCTCGGCCCCGGCGAGGTAGGCCATGATGCCGAGGCGGACCCGCCCGTGGATGACGTCGTTGAGTCTTGAGATGTCGAAATCGTCCGGCATCAGACCACCAGGCTCTGCTGTTGACGCACCAGGGCGATGCCGGGCAGCAGGGCGAAAGCGAACAGGCCGGCGGCGTAGGCCAGCCAGAGCGTGGGCTCGCCGGCGAGGAAGGCGAGCGCCGGCGCGGCGACCCAGGCGCCGACGGCAAGCGTCCTCTGCCAGGCCGATCCGGAGACCGTGGCCGAGACCGCCCAGCCGGCGCCGTAGGCCGCGAAGATCAGCGACGGGAAAAGCAAGGCCGGGATGGGGGTCTCGTACTTCCAGCCGATCACGGCCATCGAGATCGAGGTGGTGAAGATCACCAGGCCGACGCCCATCCAGGCCGTGCCGGTCGCCCGGTTGGCCAGACTCATGGCGCCGGGCAGCTTGCCGATCCGACGCTGCAGCACGACGAGGGCCAGGAAAAACAGCAGCAGCGAGCCGCCCCAGAGCCAAGCGTAGGCGACCGGGGGCAGGGCCAGTAGCTCGCTGTCGATTCCATAGTGGACGACCGACGCGCCGCCGAACAGCAGGCCGGCGGCAATCAGGATAGAGCCGCCGAGCAAGGGAGCCCGCCGGCCGTCGGTGGCCAGGGCGCGCATGTAGGCGATGTCGTCGTGGACGCTCTGGATGTCGTCTCGGGTCATGGGGTGTCCTCCTTGCGTGAGAACACCCTAGGCCAAGTACTTTGCGATGTAAAGTACTTTATCTGAACGGCGGCTCGTCGAAGGCGCGGAGCTTGCGGCTGTGCAGGCGCTCGCCCTCCTCGCGCATCAGGTCGATGGCGGCGATGCCGATCTGCAGATGCTCGGAAATCGCCCCCTCGTAGAAGCGGTTGGCCTGGCCAGGCAGCTTGATCTCGCCGTGCAGCGGCTTGTCCGAGACGCACAGCAGGGTCCCGTAGGGCACGCGGAAGCGGTAGCCCTGGGCGGCGATGGTGGCGCTTTCCATGTCGATGGCCACGGCCCGGCTCTGGTTGAAGCGCAGCGCCGACTGGCTGTAGCGCAGCTCCCAGTTCCGGTCGTCGGTGGTCACCACCGTGCCCGTGCGCAGCCGCCGTTTCAGGGTGTCGCGGTCCTCGCCGGTGATCAGCTCGGCCGCCCCCTGCAGGGCCTGCTGCACCTCGGCGATCGGCGGGATCGGGATCTCCGGCGGCAGCACATCGTCCAGCACATGGTCGTCGCGCAGATAGGCGTGGGCCAGCACATAGTCGCCGATGCGCTGGGTCGGGCGCAGGCCCCCGCAATGGCCGATCATCAGCCAGGCGTGCGGCCGGGTCACGGCCAGGTGGTCGCAGATGGTCTTGGCGTTGGACGGGCCGACACCGATGTTGACCAGGCTGACGCCGCGCCAGCCGGGGGCCGTCAGGTGATAGGCGGGCATCTGGTGCTTGCGCCAGGCCGCGTCCATCACCGCCTGCTCGGGGTCGGGCGTGTCGCGCGTGATCACCACCCCCCCGGCGCAGCTGAGCGACTCATAGGGGCTGTCCGGGTCCATCAGCTGGGCGGTGGCCCAGCGCACGAACTCGTCGACGTAGCGATGGTAGTTGGTGAACAGGACGAACGACTGCACGTGCTCTACCGGCGTGCCGGTGTAGTGCCGCAGCCGCGCCAGCGAGAAATCCGTGCGCAGGCCGTCGAAGTGCGACAGGGGGAAGGCCTCGGCCTCCGGGAACACCATGCCGTCGGCGATCTCGTCGCCGATATGGGCCAGGTCGGTGGTCGGGAAGTAGCGGGCGATGTCCGCCGTCTGGCTGGCGTCCAGCGCCACGGCCGCCCCGTCCATCACATAGGGGAAGGGGATCTCCTGGGTGGAGGCGTGCACGCTGATGGCGGCGCCATAGTCCTGCACCAGCAGCTCCAGCTGCTCGACCAGATAGTCGCGGTACAGGTCCGGCCTGGTCACCGTGGTCTGGTACACGCCGGGGCGCGACAGGCGGGCATAGGCCCGGCCCTGGGGGGGCGGGGGGGTATCGCCCCGCCATTCCACACGCAGCAGCGGATAGGCGAACAGGCCCCGGGCGCGGGCCTCGGGATCGGGCAGGGTTCCAGTGTCGATGAAGTCGCGGACGGCCTGGCGCAGGGCGTGAACGGCGGCGTCGTAGCGGGCGATGAGGCGGTCCGTCGCCGCCTGGGGAGTAAGGGTCTCTGACATGACCTCCCTTACAGGGCACCGCGCGATTTGGCGAGATCAGCCCAGCTTGCCACGCAGAAAGGTGGTCATGTCCGCCAGCACCGGGGCCCGGCCCCGGAACAGGGGCGACAGGGCGGCGACGATCGCCGCATGGTCGATCCCCTCGTACAGCGCCAGCTCCGACTCACCGCCGGCGGCCTGGATCGCCGCGTGCAGCAGCCGTGCATCCTCGTCATGGACCACGGTGTCGGCCGTGCCGTGGGCGATCCACAGGGGCGGGGCGTCGCCGCGGGCGAAGGCGACCGGCTGGGTCAGCCGCGGATCAGCCACCCGGCCGAAGGCGTTGACCGCCGCCGGAACATTGAAGGGGAGGAACTCATAGGGCCCGGCGAGGCCGGCCGCGGCCCGGATCAGCTCCGGCCGGTCGACCGCCGCCATATAGCGCCGATCGAGCGTGATCATCATGGCCAGATGGGCCCCGGCCGAGTGCCCGGCGACTGCCAGGCGGGCCGGCTCGCCGCCAAAGTCTGTGGCGAGCGCCGCCGTCCTGGCCGTGGCCGTGGCGGCGTCCTCGATGAAGGCGGGAAAATGCACCTCGGGTACGAGGCGGTAGTCCGGCAGGGCGACGACAAAGCCCTGCGCGGCGATGGCCTGGGCCGCCCAGCCGTAGAGGGCCTTCGCGCCGGAGTCCCAGCCGCCGCCATAGAAGAAGACCACGACCGGCCACGGGCCGCCGCTGTCCGGAGCGTAGAGGTCCAGCCGCTGCCGCGCTTCCGGGCCATAGGGCAGGTCGTGGGCCACGCGCCGCGCGCCGCGGTCGCGCGGCCCCAGCGCGTTGAGCGCTGCCAGCGGCGAACAGGCCGCCAGCGCGCCGCCCGCCAGGCCCGTCGCCGCCACCATGCCTCTGCGCGTCAGGGTCACCATGAGGCTCTTGAACCGGCCGCGAGCCCCTGAATCAAGCCGGTGCGGGCGACGGTCGCGGCCGTGTTTGTGATCATTCTGACGCAAGTTTGTCATCAGAACTTTACAATCGCCAACTTCGGCGTAGTATTTTCTCAGGGTTCGGAATGTTTCCGGCCGGAAAATGAGCGCTGGGAGGCGCAGTCGAACGGATATGAACATGACCCACCGGGCCCTCGCGGCCGCCCTCGCCCTCGTCCTCGCCGCCGCCACGCCCGCCTTCGCCGGCGACCAGCAGCCCGCGCGACAGGACAGGACGCGCGCCGAGATCCCTGCGCGGGCCCTGTTCATATGCGCCGCTGACGCCGAAACGCGAGCGGCCTTCCAGCGCCAGCATGGCGTCGAGCCGGTGTTCATGACCGCCGAGCAGGTGCTTGAGGCGCGCCGCGACGACATCACCTGGCGCGCGCCGCGGTGCATGACCGAGCGTGAGTATGCCCGTCTGGCGCAGTCCGATACCGCCTTTGCGGCGCAGCGCGCGCCGCGCTGAGGGCCGTTTTGAGGACAGATCGGGGGCCGGAGCGTCGCGGGGCGCTCCGGCCCCTGTCGTTCGGGAGGACGCCTCGGGACGGCCGCCTTTGCGTCCCCGGCGCAGCGCCGCTATACCGCGCGCCGATCCCTAACCTCCCACCTTTGACAGGACCCGCTCATGGCCAAGATCAAGGTCGCCAATCCCGTTGTGGACATCGACGGCGACGAGATGACCCGCATCATCTGGCAGATGATCAAGGACAAGCTGGTCTTTCCGTTCCTCGACCTTGAGCTGGACTACTACGACCTGTCGATCGAGAACCGTGACGCCACCGACGACCAGGTGACGATTGACGCGGCCCACGCGATCCAGAAGCACGGCGTCGGCGTGAAGTGCGCCACCATCACCCCGGACGAGGCCCGGGTGAAGGAGTTCAACCTCAAGAAGATGTGGAAGTCGCCGAACGGCACCATCCGCAACATCCTCGGCGGCGTCGTCTTCCGCGAACCGATCATCTGCAAGAACGTGCCGCGCCTCGTACCGGGCTGGACCCAGCCCATCATCGTCGGCCGTCACGCTTTCGGCGACCAGTACAAGGCCACCGACTTCCTGTTCCCCGGCAAGGGCACCCTGACCATCAAGTTCGTTGGCGACGACGGTCAGGTGATCGAGCACGAAGTCTACAAGTCGCCGGGTGCCGGCGTGGCCATGGGCATGTACAACCTCGACGACTCGATCATCGAGTTCGCCCGCGCCAGTTTCGCCTACGGTCTGGACCGCAACTACCCGGTCTACCTCTCGACCAAGAACACCATCCTCAAGGCCTATGACGGGCGCTTCAAAGACCTGTTCCAGAAGGTCTTTGACGAGGAGTTCGCGGCCGGGTTCAAGGCCCGCGGCCTGACCTACGAGCACCGCCTGATCGACGACATGGTGGCCGCGGCCATCAAGTGGTCGGGTGGCTTCGTCTGGGCCTGCAAGAACTACGACGGCGACGTGCAGTCCGACGTGGTGGCCCAGGGCTTTGGCTCGCTCGGCCTGATGACCTCGGTGCTGATGACGCCGGACGGCCGCGTGCTGGAGTCGGAGGCGGCCCACGGCACCGTCACCCGCCACTACCGCCAGCATCAGAGGGGCGAGGCGACCTCGACCAACTCGATCGCCTCGATCTACGCCTGGACCCGCGGCTTCAAGCACCGTGGCAAGCTGGACGGCAACCAGGCCCTGATCGACTTCGCCGAGACGCTGGAGCGCGTTGTGGTGGAGACCGTCGAGAGCGGCCACATGACCAAGGACCTGGCGCTGCTGGTCGGCGATCGGCAGGGCTGGCTGTCGACCGAGGGCTTCCTCGATAAGGTCGCCGAGAACCTGACGAAGGTCATGGCCTGATCTGATCGCCTCACGGCGTTACGCGTGACAAACGGGTCCTTCTGCGGTCAAGCTCGCCGCGGGAGGACCTGTTGATGCGTCTGAAGACTGCCGCCTCCGCCGCCGCCGCCGGCCTCGGGGTGTCGGGTTGCGCCTCGGATCCGGCCTTCCGGGAGGAGGTGGCGATGGGGCTGAACGCCACCGCCGCCCAGCTCGAGGCCGAGAACCGCAGCTGCTACTGGGCCCCGCCCCAGGGGCAGCCCCTTGGCCCGGTGCGCCAGTGGTGCCCCGGGGATTATGGCTACATTCCCCGGTACACATTCACCTGCGCCCCTCGTGACCGTGAATGCGACGGCTACGTCGACCGTCGCCGCGACCGTGACCGCGATGACCGGCACCGCCACCGAGGCAAGGATCGCTACGACTGAACGCAGTCAGCGCCCCGCGGCCTCCTGGAAGGCGACCCGCGCCGCGCCCAGCAGGGCGGCGTGCCTGTCCATGATCACCCGGGTCGGGATCGCCGCCACATAGTCCTGGAACCGGCCCTTGCGCTCAAACCGCTCGCGGAAGGGACTGGCCTTGAGGAAGGGCAGGATGCGCGGGGCGATGCCGCCGGCGATATAGACCCCGCCGCGCGCGCCCATGGTCAGGGCGATGTCGCCGGCCACCGCGCCGAGGATGGCGCAGAACCGGGCCAGGGTGGCACCGCAGGGGCTGTTCGGATCGGCCAGGGCGTCGCGGGTGATCTCCGCCGGATCGTCGATATGGGTCTCGCGCCCGTCGATCTCGGCCAGGGCGCGGTGCATGTTGAGCAGGCCCGGGCCGCAGATCAGCCGCTCGATCGATACGCGGGTGTAACGCCGCCGCAGGATGCGCAGGATCTCGTCCTCGACCGGGTCGCCCGGCGCGAAGCAGGCGTGGCCGCCCTCGGAGGGCAGCGCCATCTCCCGACCGTGGACATCGCGCACCAGCGCCGAGACGCCGAAGCCCGTGCCGGGCCCGAGCACGGCAATGGTGGCGAGCGGGTCTCCTGCGTCAGGGCCGCCGAGGCTCGCCAGCTGCTCTGGCGTGACGATCGGCGCGCCCCAGGCGAGGGCTTCGAAGTCATTGATGAGGCGCACCGGGTTCAGACCGAGAGCGCCCAGCTCCTTTTCGGAGGTGCGCCATGGCGAATTGGTCAGGTCGATCGTGCCGTCCTCGATCGGCCCGGCCACGGCGATCACGCCACCGCTCGGCTTGACCTCGCAGCCGTCGATGAAGGCGGCGACCCCCTGGCGGAAGGTCGGATAGTGCTCGGCCGGGAAGCTGTCATGAGCCTCCAGCCAGATGCGGCCGTCGTTGCAGCGGGCGATGGCGAAGCGGGCGTTGGTGCCGCCGACGTCGCCGACGAGCAGGCGAAGATCGGTCATGCATCCACCGTGTGATCCACCACGTTCGTCTCGACGTGGTCTTCCTGTCCCTGGCCGTAGTCCGCCGTGAAGCAGACAGAGGCCCCTTCCTCGGCCGAGCCGACGGCGGTGCGGAACACCCCGAAAAGCTCGCGCCCCAGGCCCCAGGCCTGCACCTTGCCCGGCGTCGCCAGCGGCCGGCTGTCGAAGTCGCCGTCCTGTGGCGTCACGCTCAGCTCGCCGGTCTCGGCGTTGAGCCGGATCAGGTCGCCGTCGCGCACGCGCGCCAGCGGTCCGCCGGCCAGGGCCTCGGGGCTGACGTGGATGGCGGCGGGCGTCTTGCCCGAGGCACCCGACATGCGGCCGTCGGTGACGAGGGCGACCTTGAAGCCGCGGTCCTGCAGCACCGACAGGCCGGGCGACAGGCTGTGCAGCTCGGGCATCCCGTTGGCCCTGGGCCCCTGGAAGCGCATCACGGCCACGAAGTCGCGCTCCAGCTCCCCGGCCTTGAAGGCCTCGAGGAAGGCCTCCTGGGTCTCGAACACGATGGCCGGGGCCTCGACGATGCGGTGCTCCGGCTTGACCGCCGAGACCTTGATGACGGCCCGGCCGAGGTTGCCCTGCACCAGCCTGAGGCCGCCCTCGCGGTCGAAGGGTTCGCTGGCCGGCCGCAGGATGTCGGGATCCAGCGTCTCGGTGACGCCGTCGACCCAGACCAGCTGGCCGTCCTGCATCACCGGTTCGCGGAAGTAGTGGTAGATGCCTTCACCGGCGACCGTCCTCACGTCCGAATGGATGTAGCCGGCCAAGGCCAGCTCGCGGGTCACGAAGGCGACGCCGCCGGCGGCCTGGAAGGCGTTTACGTCGGCGGTGCCGTTCGGATAGACCCGCGCCAGCAGCGGCGTGACCGAGCTCAGCTCGTCCATGTCGGTCCAGTCGATCAGCACCCCGGCCGAGCGGGCCATGGCGACCAGATGGATGGCGTGGTTGGTCGAGCCGCCGGTGGCCAGCAGGGCCACGATCATGTTGACCACCGCCTTTTCGTCGATGACGTCGGCCATTCGGCCCTCGCCGGCGCGGGCCAGCTCGATCGCGCGGCGGGCCGAGGCGGCGGTCAGGGCCTCGCGCAGCCCCGTCTCCGGATGGACGAAGGCGGTCGACGGCAGGTGCAGCCCGGCGATCTCCATCATCATCTGGTTGGAGTTGGCGGTGCCGTAGAAGGTGCAGGTGCCCGGCGAGTGATAGCTGGCGACCTCGCTCTCCAGCAGGGTCTGGCGGTCGACCTTGCCCTGGGCGTACTCGGCCCGCACCCGCGCCTTCTCGGCGTTGGGGATGCCCGAGGGCATCGGCCCGGCCGGGGCGAACACCACCGGCAGGTGGCCGAAGGCCAGCGCGCCCATGAACAGGCCCGGCACGATCTTGTCGCAGACACCCAGACAGAGGGCGGCGTCGAAGGCGTCGTGGGTCAGGGCCACGCCGGTCGACATGGCGATGACGTCGCGGCTGAACAGGCTCAGCTCCATGCCCGGCCGGCCCTGGGTGACGCCGTCGCACATGGCCGGCACGCCGCCGGCTACCTGGGCGGTGGCACCCAGCTCGCGCGCGGCGGCGCGGATCACGGTGGGGAAGGTCTCGAACGGCTGATGCGCCGACAGCATGTCGTTGTAGGCGGTGACGATGCCGAGGTTCGGGGCTTTGCCGCCCATCATGGTCAGCTTGTCGGCCACGGTCTGGCCGGCGAAGGCGTGGGCCCAGTTGGCGCAGCTCAGCTTGGCGCGGGCCACGCCGGCGTCGCGCGCGGCGTCCATGCGGCGCAGATAGTCCGAGCGGGCGGCGCGGCTGCGCTCGATGATCCGCCGGGTCACCCGGGCGGTGACGGGGTGCATCTCGGTCATCAGGCGGTCTCCGTCCAGATCACGTCCAAGGGCGCGCCCAGCGCGGCGAGGGCGGCCACCGGGGTCGTCGCCGGATCGCCGGCGAGGTCGCGCGTGAACACCTCGCGCTTGCGCGTCCCGGTCAGGGCCAGCACCACGCGGCCGGCTCCCTTCAGGTAAGGCAGGTTGAGGCTGATCCGTTCCTGCGGCGGCGCGGTCCCGTCGCGACCGGGCGGCACGCCGAGCACCGTCGCCTTCAGCTGCGGAGCCAGCAGGGTCTTGAGCGTCGGGCTGCCCGGGAAGATCGACAGGATGTGGCCGTCCTCGCCCATGCCCAGCAGGGCGGCGTCGATGCGCTCGCCGGCCTGCTGCAGGGCGCGGGCGGCGAGGGCGGCGGCGCGGTCCACGGTCACCGCCGCATGGTGCAGCGGCAGCAGCGTCGCGGCCGCGGCCGGGCCGGTCAGCAGGGTCCGGCGCAGCAGGGCGGCGTTGGAGTCCGGCGAGCTCTCCGGCACATGGCGCTCGTCGACCGGCAGGACGGTGACGCGCGACCAGTCGAGGTCGGCCTGCGCCAGCCGGCGGTAGATCGGCGAGGGGGTCGAGCCCCCGGCCCCGGCGAACAGGGCGCGGCCGCGCTTGGCCATGGCGACCCCCAGTGCTGCGGCCAGCCGGTCAGCTGCCGCTTCGGCCCAGGCCTCGGTCGAGGGGAAGGCTTCGATCCGCGACGTGTCAGGCATCATCGGTGTTCCAGGTGCGGCCGTCGCGGGCGAGCAGCTGCTGCGCCGCCTCGGGGCCCCAGGAGCCGGCGCGGTAGATGTGCGGCTTGTACTCCGCCTCGGCCCAGGCGCTGGAGACGCCGTCGACCCATTCCCAAGCCTTCTCGGCCTCGTCGGCGCGCACGAAAAGGGTGGAGTCCCCGGCCATGGCGTCGAGCAGCAGCCGCTCATAGGCGATGCGGCGGCGCGGCGGCTCGGCGCCCTTGCCGTCCATGCCCCAGGACAGGCTCATGCGGATCGGCTGCAGCTGCATGCGCTGGTCGAGTCCCGGCCGCTTGTTCATCACCGTCAGGGAGATGTCCTCTTCCGGCTGCAGCTCGATGACCATGCGGTTGGCCGTGACCTCGCCGCGCTGGTCGAAGATCGAGTGCGGCAGCGGCTTGAACTGGATGACGATCTCGGTGCGCTTCTCCGGCAGGCGCTTGCCGGTGCGCATGTAGAAGGGCACCCCGGCCCAGCGCCAGTTGTCGATGTCGGCGCGCAGGGCGACATAGGTGTCGATGTCCGACGGGGCCCCGCGCTCTTCCTCATAGCCCTTGACCGGCCCGCCCTCGGCCTGGCCGGCGACGTACTGGCCGCGCACGCTGACGTCGCGGACATTGGCGGCGGTGATGGCGCGCAGCGAGCGCAGCACCTTGACCTTCTCGTTGCGCACCGAGTCCGGGTCGAGGTCCGACGGCGGCTCCATCGCCACCAGGCACAGCAGCTGCAGCATGTGGTTCTGCAGCATGTCCCGCAGGGCGCCGTACTCGTCGTAGTAGGGCCAGCGGTCGCCGACCCCGACGGTCTCGCCCACGGTGATCTGCACGTGGTCGATCGACAGGTTGTTCCACAGCGGCTCGAAGATGGTGTTGCCGAACCGCAGCGCGATCAGGTTCTGCACCGTCTCCTTGCCGAGATAGTGGTCGATGCGGAACACCTGCCGCTCGTCGAAGGCGTGGGCCACCTCGGCGTCGATGTGGCGGAAGCTGTCGAGGTCGCGGCCGACCGGCTTCTCCAGCACGATCCGCGTCTTCGCCCCGGTCAGGCCGGTGCCCTTCAGCGCCCGCACGATCGGGCCGTAGAGCGAGGGCGAGACGGCGAGGAAGTAGGTCAGCTCGCGGTCGTCGCCGAGCTTGTTCTGCAGCGCCGCCAGCCCTTCCACCGAGGTGGCGTCGACGGCGACATAGTCGATGCGGGCGGCGACGCGGGCGAAGCTGTCCTCGGACCAGGCCCCGTCGGCGCGCTTGACGATGCTTTCGCGCACCCGGCCGAGATAGGCCTCGCGGCTCTCCTCGCTGCGCGCCGCGGCGATGATCTTCAGGCCCTCGGGCAGCAGCCCGTCGTGATCGAGAAAGTACAGGGAGGGAAGCAGCATGCGGATCGCCAGATCGCCGCCGCCGCCGAAAAGCACCAAGGCCGCCATTCACTTCCCTTCGCCGCTTCGCCGTCGTCCTACCCGCTTCCTTTGGCGGCTTCGGCCCGGCGAGCCAACACGTCCAGCACCGGCTGAAACGACATGTGACGCGTCCTGAGGAGCACGAGGAGATGGTAGATCAGGTCGGCGGCCTCGGAGGCAAGCTCCTCGTCCGGCCCGGCGGCCCCGGCCAGCGCCGTCTCGACCCCCTCCTCGCCGACCTTCTGCGCCGCGCGCTTCGGCCCCTCGGCCAGCAGGCGGGCGGTCCAGCTGGTCTCCGGCGCGGCGGCGGCCCGTTCCGCAATGGTGCGCTCCAGCGCGGCGATCCGGCCGACGCCCGGCGCGGTCTCCTTCCCGAAGCAGCTGGTCGTGCCGAGGTGGCAGGCCGGGCCCATGGGGCGCACCGCTACGACCAGGGCGTCGCCGTCGCAGTCGGGCGTCACCGAGACGACCTTGAGCCGGTTGCCGCTGGTCTCGCCCTTGCGCCAGCGCCCGCCGCGCGAGCGCGAGAAGAAGGTGGCTTCGCCGCTCTCCAGTGTCTCCTGCAGCGCCGCCGCGTCCATATAGGCGAGCGTCAGCACCTGCAGGGTGTCGGCGTCCTGCACCACGGCGGGGATCAGCCCGCCGCCCTTGGCGAAGTCGAGCGCCCGTTCCTCCCCCGCAGGGGGAGGGGGACCATCCGAAGGATGGTGGCGGGGGCCAAGCCCGGTCGGTGAGCCTGAGGTCTCCCCCCCTCCACCGCTTCGCGGTCCCCCTCCCCTGGTGGGGGAAGAATTCTTGCTGCTCATAACCGCACCTCTACACCGTTCGCGTCGAGGGCGCGCTTGAGATCGGGTATGGCGATGGTGCCCGAGTGGAACACCGAGGCGGCCAGGGCGCCGGACACATCGGCCTCGCGGAACACGGTGGTGAAGTGCTCGACCGCCCCGGCCCCGCCTGAGGCCACCAGCGGGATCGTCAGCCGGTCGCGCGCGGCTCGCAGCTGGGCCACGTCATAACCCTTCCGCACCCCGTCCTGGTCGATGCAGTTGAGTACGATCTCGCCTGCCCCGAGGCCCTGCGCCTCGACGATCCAGTCCATCGTCAGACGGCCGGCGCCGCGGCGGGCGTTCGGGTCGCCGGTGTACTTGTGCACCCGCCACTCGCCGTCCTGGAACTGGCTGTCGACGCCGACGACAACGCACTGGCGACCCAGTCGCTCGGCCATTCCGGCGATCAGCTCCGGCCGCTCCAGCGCCGGCGAGTTGATCGACACCTTGTCCGCGCCGTGGTCGAGGCAGCGTGCGGCCTGCTCCACCGTGCGGATGCCGCCGGCGACGCAGAAGGGAATGTCCAGCAGCCGGGCGATGTCCTCGACCCAGCCATAGTCGAGGGTGCGGCCCTCGGGGCTGGCGGCGATGTCGTAGAACACCAGCTCGTCGGCACCCGAGTCGCGGTAGCGGGCGGCCAGCTCGGCGGCGTCGCCCATGTCGCGGTGGCCCTCGAAGCGGACACCCTTGACCACCCGGCCGTCCTTGACGTCGAGGCAGGGAATGATGCGGCGGGCCGTCAACTCACGGCCTCCAGCGCCTCGCGCACGCTGAACCGGCCCTCGTAGATGGCGCGGCCGACGATAGCCCCGGCGCAGCCGGCGTCGCGCGCGGCGGTCAGGTCGGCGAGGCCCGAGACACCGCCGGAGGCCTGCACCTGCAAGTCGGGACGCCGCCGCCGCACCTCGGCCAGAAGCTCGAGGTTCGGCCCGGTCAAGGCCCCGTCGCGGCCGACGTCGGTGATCAACACATGGCGGGCCGCGCCTTCGCCGTAACGATCGAGCGCGGTCCAGAGGTCGACGCCTGCCGCCTCGGTCCAGCCCTCGAGCGCGGGCATGGGCACTCCGTCGACCAGCTTGACATCCAGCGCCAGGGTCAGGCGGTCCGGGCCGAAGCGTTCCAGCCAGCCGATCACCGTGTCGGGCGCGTTGACCGCCAGCGAGCCGACCACCACGCGGGCCACGCCGGCGTCGAGCAGTCGCTCGACATCCTCGACGGCGCGCACCCCGCCGCCGGACTGGATCTGCGCCAGACCCGAGGCCGCCAGCGCGCCGATCAGGGCGTGCTGCACGGCGCGACCCTGCTCGGCCCCGTCGAGATCGACGACGTGCACCCACGCGGCCCCGGCGGCGGCGAAGGCGGCCAGCCGCGCCGGCGGGTCCTCGTCATAGGCGGTGACCTGGTCGAAGCGGCCGTGCATCAGTCGTACACAGACGCCGCCCCTGAGATCGATGGCCGGATAGACGATCACGCGGGCAGCTCCAGGAAGTTCTGCAGGATTCGCTGGCCGGCGGCGGCCGAGCGCTCGGGGTGAAACTGGCAGCCCATGCGGTGGCCGTCGGCGACGACCGCCGGCACCGGTCCGCCGTAGTCGGCGGCAGCGAGGGTGGCCGGGCCGTCGGGGCAGACGAAGCCGTGCACGAAATAGGCCCAGGCGCCGTCCTCGACGCCCGCCAGCAGCGGGTGGTCGACCCGGCGCGCAAGGCGGCTCCAGCCCATGTGCGGCACAGTCCGGTCGGCGGCCGGGACGATGGCCTCGACCCGCCCCGGGATCAGGCCCAGCAGCTCGGCCCCGCCGTCCTCGACGCTGGTCTCGAACAGCAGCTGCTGCCCGAGGCAGACGCCCAGCAGCGGCCGGGGAAAGGCGCGGATCGCCTCGACCAGACCGAGCTCGCGCAGCCGCGCCATGGCGTAGCCGGCTGCCCCGACGCCTGGCAGCACCAGCCGCTCGACCGCCGCGATGGCGTCCGGGGTGGAGACCAACTCGACTGCCGCGCCCAGCCGCTCGAAGGCGAAGCGCACCGAGGCGATGTTGCCGGCCCCGTAGGCGAGGAGGGAGACGGTCATGTGGATTGTTTCAGGGTGAAGAGTGTTAGTGAGCGGAGGGGTGAGCAGGGGCACGCGACCGTCTCACGCCGCCTGCTCACGACCTGCTCAACAGCACTCCTCACCCCCGTCGCGGTGACGCCTGCAGCGGCCGCCATCACAGCACACCCTTGGTGCTGGGCACGGCCTCGCCCTCGATACGGATGGCCTGGCGCAGGGCGCGGCCGAACGCCTTGTAGACGGCCTCGGTCTTGTGGTGGTCGTCGGCTCCGGTGACGGCGATGTGTACCGCTGCGCCGAGATGCTCGGCCAGCGATCGGAACACATGCGCCGTCAGATCGGTTCGATAGTCGCCGATGAAGGGCGTTTCGAAGGTCCCATCGAACACCGGATAAGGCCGGCCCGACAGGTCGATCGACACCTTCGCCTCGGCCTCGTCCATGGGCAGGACGAAGCCGTAGCGGGCGATACCCCGCCGCTCGCCCAGCGCCTGCTTCAGCGCCTGGCCCAGGGCGATGGCCGAGTCTTCGATGGTGTGGTGCGGGTCGGTGTGCAGGTCGCCCATGCAGGCGAGCGTGAGGGAGAAACCGCCGTGGGCCGCCACCTGCTCCAGCATGTGGTCGAAGAAGCCGACGCCGGTGTGGATGGCCACCGGTCCGGTCGTGTCCAGATCGACGGCGCAGACGATGCGCGTCTCCCTCGTGTCCCGCACGGCCTGGCCACGGCGGGCCGGACGGCTTGCGGTGGCCATGCCGAAGGCGGCCAGCAGCCGGTCGTTGACCTCAGGTCGGGTCGAGACCGGCAGGCGCAGCCGATCGCCGGCGCGCTCGACCGGGACGGCGAGGGCGCGCAGGTCGCGGAGCGCCGCCTCGGGGTCGGCCGGGCGAAGGATCAGCACCGGCCCGACACCCGCCTCGACCACCGTCTCGCGGCCTAACTCGCGGGCTAGCCGGGCCCGTTCGCTGCGCACTGTGTCGATGCGGCGGCGAGTCTCCAGCAGACGCGACGGATCGAGCGCCTGCAGCGCCAGTCGCAGCGACGGCTCGGGCAGGGCGTAGGGTTCGACCACCGCCGCCAGCCGCTCCAGCGCGGCACTCTGGCCCACGGCGGCCCCGACCCGGGCGCCGGCGAGCCCATAGGCCAGCGACAGGGAGCGCAGGACGACCAGATTGGCCGTGTCGCCGATCACTGTCGTCGCCGAGCCGCCGTCGGCGTACTCGATCAGCCCTTCGTCGATGACCAGCAGGGCCGGGGCAACGCGGTCGGCCACCTCGGCCACTGCCTCGGGCGCACCGAGGGCGCGGACGATCACCGCTGCGGTCGGTGCCCCAACCGGCGGTGTCGGATACAGCCGACGCAGGCTGGCATAGGGTTCAGCGTCCGGCACCTCGACGCCCTGGCCGTCACGTCCGGCGAGACGGAAGGCCAGCTCAAGCCCATGCGTCAGCCCACGCGTGACCAGCACCTGGTCGGTGGCGACGCCGTACAGCTCGGCCAGCCGCCCCTGCAGCCCCGACGCCGTCGACGGATAACGGTCCAGCCCCTCGCCGCCGGCCACCAGCGGCGCGAACGGGGCAGGCAGGTTGGTGAGGGGGGTCATGCGTCTCCTCCCCCGCGGAGCAAGGCGGAGCGGGGGAGGGGGACCACGCGCAGCGTAGTGGAGGGGGCGAGGGAGCCGCAGGTGGTTGGGGTCGCCCCCTCCACCGCTTCGCGGTCCCCCTCCCCCGCGATGCGGGGGAGGAGAGCTTCGGTCATGCGCTCGCTCCACTTCTCAAATCCGCCGCGCGGGCGTGGGCCTCGAGGCCCTCCAGCCGGGCGAGGCGGGCGGCGATGGGGCCCAGCGCCGCGGCACCGTCCGGGGTGACGGTCTGGACTGACATGGTGGTCATGAAGCTGGCGGTGGTGATACCGCCGAGGGTGCGGGCCCCGCCATCGGTCGGCAGCACGTGACTGGGCCCGGCGGCGTAGTCGCCGAGGGTCTCGGCGGCGAAGGTGCCGACGAACACCGCGCCGGCGGCGCTGATCCGGGCCACGGTCGCCTCTGCGTCGCGCACCTGGAGCGACAGGTGCTCGGGGCCGTACTGGTTGGACACGGCGCAGGCCTCCGCCAGGTCGCGCACCCGGATCAGGCGGGCCTCGGCCAGGGAGGCGCGCGCAATGTCGGCGCGCGGCAGGTCGTCCAGCTGGGCCGCGACCGCTTCGGCCACCGCGTCAAGCGTACGGGCATCATCGCAAACCAGCAGCACCTGGGCATCAGCGTCATGCTCGGCCTGGCTGAGCAGGTCGGCGGCGACCAGCTCGGGATCGGCGGTCCGGTCGGCGATGACCAGCAGCTCCGACGGGCCGGCGGGCATGTCCACGGCCAGGCCGCCGGGCACGGCGCTGGCCTGCTTCTTGGCTTCGGCGACATAGGCGTTGCCGGGGCCGAACAGCTTGTCCACGGCCGGGATGTCGCCGTCGGCGAGTGTTGCGCCATAGGTCATAGCTGCAATCGCCTGGGCCCCGCCCAGCAGCCAGAGGGCGTCCAGTCCGGCCTCGTTGGCGGCCAGGATCATGGCCGGGTGGACGGAGCCGTCGCGCGACGGCGGCGTCACCGCCACCCGCACGGGCACGCCGGCGACCTTGGCCGGGATGGCCTGCATCAGCAGCGAGGAGAACAGCGGGGCGCTGCCGCCCGGGACATAGAGGCCGGCGGCGCGGATCGGTCGCCACACCAGGCGCGAGCGCACGCCCGGGGTGGTCTCGACGAGGGCCGTATCCTCGGGGCGGGTCGCCTCGTGGAAGACCCGGACGTTCTCGGCGGCGATGCGGAGGGCGCGGACGTCCGCGGGCGCGAGGGCGGCGCGCGCCTCGGCCACCGTCTCCGGCGTGATGGCGATGCGGCGGGGGGGGGCACCGTCGAAGCGCTCGGCGTAGCGGGTCACCGCGGCCCCGCCTTCGGCGGCCACGGCCTGCAGGATCTCGTGCACCGCCTCCACGACGTCACGCCGGGTGCGCCGCGCCGGGCGCGCCAGGGCCGCGCGGCGGCCGGCGTCGTCGAGGGTGGACCAGTCCAGACGCTTCATCACATCATCTTCTCGATCGGCAGGACGAGGATGGCGGACGCCCCCTCGGCCTTGAGCTTCTCCAGGGTTTCCCAGAACACGGCCTCCTGGCAGACCGCGTGCACCGCCACCGCGTCATCCCGGCCGGACAGGGGCATGACCGTCGGCGACCCGGCACCCGGCAGGATGGAGGTGATGCGGTCCAGCGCCGCGCGCGGGGCGTTGAGCATCACGTACTTGGCCCCCTGGGAGGCGACCACGCCGCTCATCCGCTCGACGATGCTGTCGAGCAGCGCCTGTAGTTCGGGTTCGGGCGGCTGCGGGCTGCGGATCAGCACCGCCTGGCTTCCGAACACGGTCTCGCGAGCTACCAGGCCGTTGGCCTCCAGCGTCGCCCCGGTCGAGACCAGGTCGCAGATGGCGTGGGCCAGCTTCAGCCGCGGGGCGACCTCGACCGCGCCGCGCATGGTGACGATTTCGGCCTTCACCCCCTGGCTGTCGAGCCAGCGGCGCAGGATTCTCGGGTAGGAGGTGGCGATGCGACGGCCGTCCAGCGCACCGGGTCCGGTGTAGTCCAGCGTCGGCGGGGTGGCGATCTTCAGGGTGCACTTTCCGAAGCCGAGCGGCATGATGACCTCGGCGTGCGGCCCGCCGTTGCGCGCCTCCTCCAGCACGTTTTCGCCAACCACGCCGAGGTCACAGACCCCGTCAGCGACGAAGGTCGGGATGTCATCATCCCGCACGCGCAGCAGGTCTATCGGATAGTTCTCGACCCGGTACAGCAGGTCGTTGGCACCCTTCATGACGCGCAGGCCGGCATCCCGCACGAGATCGAGACTGCGTTCGGCCAGACGGCCGGATTTCTGGACGGCGATGCGGAGCCGCCCCTGAACGGTACTCATGGAAGGGCTCTCAGGCTTGCTGGCGATCCAGCACCAGGCGGTAGCCCTGGTGGGGCATCTCTTTGAGGAAGCGCGCCACCCGCACGACGGTGGTGGGGCTGGCACCGGCTTCGGCGGCGATCTCTCGATAGGACTTGCCGCCTTGATGGAGCAGGCGCGCGACCTGCCAGCGCTCGGAGAAGGCGCGCAGCTCCGCCGGGGTGCACAGGTCTTGCAGGAAGGCGTCCATCTCGGCCCGCGAGGTCAGGCTGAGCAGAGCATCGTACAGTGCCTCGCGCCCCGACGGCGCTGAGCCATCCGCCGCGGGCGCGCGGGCGCGGGACGAACTGTCGGCGGTTGAGGGAGTGTCGATCATCGCGTTTCAATATGATGTAACGCTGGAACGGTCAAGCGGCGCGGAGTCTCGGGCGCAAGCGCCGGGGAGAAATCTTGCTCCGGTCGCCGAAGCTTCTCGGCACCGCAACAAAACGGTTGCGCGCGCGGCCGTCCCTGTTCCAGTCTTGCACCGTGACGGATCCGATCAAGGCGATTTTCGACGAAATGTCGGGGCTGGACGGCTCGGGGGTTCGGCCGGCCTACGAGGCGCTCGCCGTCTGGATCACCGCCGCCCCGCCGGACCTGCTCGCGGCCCGCGCCAGGCAGGCCGAGGTGGTGTTCCGGCGCATGGGCGTGACCTTCGCCGTCTATGGCGATGCGGAGTCCAACGAGCGGCTGATCCCCTTCGACGTGGTGCCCCGCATCCTCGCGGCGCGCGAATGGATGGAGCTGGAGCGCGGGCTGAAGCAGCGGGTGGCGGCGCTGAACGCCTTCCTGAAGGATGTCTACGGGCCGCAGGACTGCCTGCGCGCCGGGGTCGTCCCGGCCGACCTGATCCTGAACAATCCGCAGTACCGGCCCGAGATGCAGGGCCGCCGGCCGCCGGGCGACGTCTGGTGCCACATCTGCGGCGTGGACCTGATCCGCACCGGCGAGGACGGCTTCTACGTCCTTGAGGACAACGCCCGCACGCCCTCCGGTGTCTCCTACATGCTGGAGAACCGCGAGATGATGATGCGACTGTTCCCCGACCTGTTCGCCGAGCACAGGGTGCGGCCGGTCGACACCTATGTCGATGAGCTGCTGCGGGCGCTGGAGGCCTCGGCCCCGGCGGGCACCGGCGGCGACCCGACCATCGTGGTGCTGACACCCGGGCCCTACAACTCGGCCTACTACGAGCATTCGTTCCTTGCCGACAAGCTGGGGGTCGAGCTGGTCGAGGGGGCCGACCTGTTCGTCAACGACGACCAGGTGTTCATGCGCACCACCCAGGGGCCGCGCCGGATCGACGTCATCTATCGGCGGATCGATGACGACTTCCTCGATCCCCTGACCTTCCGGCCGGACTCGGCGGTCGGGGTGCCGGGGCTGATGACTGCCTACCAGGCCGGGACAGTGAGCCTCGCCAACGCCGTCGGCACCGGCGTCGCCGACGACAAGGCGGTCTATACCTTCATGCCCGAGATCGTGGAGTTCTTCACCGGCGAGGCGCCGATCCTCAAGAACGTCCCGACCTGGCGCTGCCGCGAGCCGGAGGCGCTGAAGCAGGTGCTCGACCGCCTGCCCGAGCTGGTGGTCAAGGAGGTGGGCGGCTCCGGCGGCTACGGCATGTTGGTCGGGCCCGCCGCCACCCGGGCCGAGATCGAGGCCTTCCGCGAGAAGCTGCTGGCCGACCCCGACGACTTCATTGCCCAGCCCACGCTCCAGCTGTCGACCGCCCCGACGCTCAGCGGCGACGGCCTGTCGCCGCGCCACGTCGACCTGCGGCCGTTCGTGCTGACCAGCCCGTCCGGCGTGCGCGTCACGCCCGGCGGTCTGACACGCGTGGCGCTCAAGCCGGGTTCGCTGGTCGTCAACTCCAGCCAGGGCGGCGGTACCAAGGACACCTGGGTGCTGGATGTGTAGCGCGCTTCGCCTCTCCGTCTCGCCGGCTTCGCCGTTGATCCACTTCCCCGGCCCCTTTGGCGACCGGGAGGAGAGATGTCCTCCCCACGCAGTGGGGAGGGGGACCGCCGCAGGCGGTGGAGGCGCTGTTTCCCGAGGAGCGCCAACATGCTGAGCCGCACCGCGGACAGTCTGTACTGGACCGGCCGCTACATGGAGCGGGCCGACTTTCTCGCACGCATTCTCGACGCTGCCATCCGCCTCGCCACCCTGCCGGCGCGCGGCGAGGCGGCGGACGCCGCCTGGGCCAGCGCCGTGGCCTCGGCAGGGTGCGCCGAGGCCTTCCGCACCACGCGGGGCGAGGCCACCGAAGCCAGCGTGCGCGAGTACCTGGCCTTCGCCGCCGACAATCCCTGCTCGATCCACGCCTGCATCGGCCGGGCCCGGACCAACGCCCGCTCCGTGCGCACCGCCCTCACGATCGAGCTGTGGGAGGCCATCAACGGCGCGTGGAACGGGCTCGCCGAGCATCGGGCTCCGACCCGGCGCGATGACATGGTGCGCTTTCTCGACTGGGTGAAGTCGGTGTCGCTGGCGGTCGAGGGTGCCTCGTCGCGCACCATGCTGCGCAACGACGCCTACTGGTTCCTGCGCCTCGGCGCGGCGGTCGAGCGGGCCGACAACACGGCCCGGCTTCTGGACGTGAAGTACCATCTGCTGCTGCCGCCGGGGGAGCGGGTCGGCGGGCAGCTCGACTACTTCCAGTGGACCACTCTGCTGCGCGAGGTCTCGGCCCTGACCGCCTACCGCTGGGTCTACCGAGAATCTGTGCGGCCCTGGCTGGTGGCCGACCTGCTGGTGCTGAACCGGCAGATGCCGCGGTCGCTGGCCAGCTGCCAGGCCATGAGCGTCAGCTATCTGGAGCGGCTGGCCGCCGACTACAACCGCCGGGGTCCGGCCCAGCGGCTGGCCGGGGCGCGGCTCAACGCCTTCAACGAGGCCCGCATCGAGGACATCTTCCAGTCCGGGTTGCATGAGTACATCCAGCGTTTCCTGACGGAGAACAACGCGCTGGCCGACGCCATCCACGACCAGTACCTGGCGTAGCCGCCCATGCGCATCCGCATCGATCACGCCACTACCTACACCTATGCGGCCCCGGCCCGCTTCATCGTCCAGCTGCTGCGCCTGACGCCGCGCTCGAACGAGGGGCAGCAGGTCCGCGCCTGGGGACTTGAGACGGACGTCGACGCCCGGCTGCGGCGGGCCGAGGACGCCTTCGGCAACGTCGTCCATGCCCTCTATACCGAGCGGCCGACGGGAACCCTGACGGTCCGGGTGTCTGGCGAGGTCCACACCACGGATACCGCCGGGATGCTGAAGGGTGTGACGGAGCGGCTGTCGCCGCTGGTGTTCCTCCGCAGTACGTCCCGGACCGCGCCAGAAGCTGCCCTGGTCGACTTTGCCGAGACGGCGCGCGGGTCAGGGAGCAGGCTGGACCAGCTCCACGCCCTGATGGCCGCCCTGCACGGGCGGATGAGCTTCAAGGTCGGGGCCACCGACGCTGGCCATACGGCGGCCGAGGCCTTCGCCCTGGGCAGCGGAGTCTGTCAGGACTTCGCCCAGATCTTCATCGCTTGCGCCCGCCGGCTGGGGATCCCGGCGCGCTATGTGTCCGGCCATCTACTGCGCGAGGATGGACAGGAAAGCCAGGAGGCCGCCCATGCCTGGGCGGAGGCGTTTGTTGACGGGCTGGGCTGGGTCGGCTTCGACTCCGCAAACGGGGTCTGTCCTGGCGAGGCCTATGTCCGCGTCGCCGCCGGGCTCGACAGCCTCGGGGCGTCGCCGGTGCGCGGGACCAGCTACGGTGGGGGTGCCGAGCGCCTCGACGTGCGTCTGACGGTGCGGGTGCTGGCCCCGCCGCAACAGCAGCAGTAAGGAGCCGTCCCATGCGAGCGCGCCCGTCCGAATCGGCCAGCGTCCGCTGGCTCTGGGAGAAGCGGTCAGCATGACCTACTGCGTCGGTATGCTGGTGGAGGACGGCCTCGCCCTGATCGGCGATACGCGCACCAACGCCGGCGTCGACAACATCTCGACCTATCGCAAGCTGCACATCACCGAGGTCCCGGGCGAGCGGGTGCTCGGCGTGGCCACTGCCGGGAACCTGTCTGTCACCCAGACCGCCCTGGCCATGGTCGCCGAGGGGTTGAAGCTGCCGGACTGCGAGGTGCCCGAGACCCTGCTCACTGCCCGGACCCTGTTTCGCGCCGCCCAGTTGATCGGCCAAGCAGTCTCGCAGGTGCGCGCCTCGCTGGCCCCGCAGATGCAGGCCGAGGCCGTCAACACCGAGGCCACTGTCCTGCTGGGCGGCCAGATCGGCGACGGCAAACTGGGCCTCTACCTGATCTACGCCCAGGGTAACTTCATCGAGTGCGGCGTGGAGACGCCCTATCTTCAGATCGGCGAGTTCAAGTACGGCAAGCCGATCCTGGACCGGGCCCTGCGCCACGGCACGCCGCTGGAAGAGGCGGTGAAGCTGGGGCTGATCTCATTCGACTCCACCATCCGCTCCAACATCGCTGTTGGCGCGCCGCTGGACCTGCTGGTCGTGCGCCGCGGGGTGCTGAAGGGCTTCCAGCGCCGCATCGAGCCGGACGACACCTACTTCCGCGATCTCGGACGGCACTGGTCCGAGGCGCTGGCTGCCGCCCATCGCGGCATGCCCGCCCCGCCCTGGCTGATCAACGGGGCCTGAGCCGGGCGTGGCGGCCGGGCCGAGAACCGCCTATGTGGCGGGCATGACCCGGGTCCTGATCCTCGGTGCCGGCCATGCTGGCGGCGCCGCCGCCGCCGCGCTCCGGCAGTTCGGCCACGACGGCCCGATCCTGCTGGTCGGCGAGGAGCCGCAGCTGCCCTACCAGCGACCGCCCCTGTCCAAGGCCTGGCTGAAGGGCGAGGCCAGGCCCGAGGACCTGTTCCTGCGGCCGGAGAGTTTCTACGCCGAACAGGGGATCGAGGTGCGCCTCGGCGCGCGGGCGGAGGCGATCGACGCCGCCGGCCGGACCGTGACCTTCGCCGACGGGACGACCGAGCCTTACGACGTGCTGATCCTGGCTACCGGATCGGTCTCGCGCGCCCTGCCGCTGCCGGGGGCGGACCTGCCCGGCGTGCTGGCGCTGCGCTCGATGGCGGAGGCCGAGGCGCTGAAGGCGCGACTGACCCCCGGCGCGCGGCTGGTGGTGATCGGCGGCGGCTTCGTAGGGCTGGAGGCCGCGGCTTCGGCCCGGGCCCTGGGGTGTGAGGCGGTGGTGCTGGAGCGCGCGCCGCGGCTGCTGTCGCGGGTCGCCTCGGAGCCGGTCTCGACCCTGCTGGCGGCTCGTCACCGCGCCGGGGGCGTGGCGGTACACACGGACATCGAGATCGTGGCCATCGCCGCCGACGGCGACCGGCTGCGGGTCGTCCACGCCGGCGGTACCGAGGCCGGCGAAGTGGTGCTGGTCGGGGTCGGGGCCGACGCCTGCGATGCGCTGGCCCGCTCGGCCGGGCTGGCCTGCGACGGCGGGGTGGTGGTCGACGACCAGGCGCGCACCTCCGACCCGGCCATCTTCGCCATCGGGGACTGCACCCGGCGTCCGGTCCCGGCGCTGGGCGACGGGCTGTTCCGGCTGGAGAGCGTGCCCAATGCGCTGGAGCAGGCCAGGCAGGCCGCGGCCGCCATCACCGGCCGGGCCGCGCCGCCGGCCGAGGTCCCGTGGTTCTGGTCCGACCAGTATGACCTGAAGCTGCAGATGGCCGGCCTGCCGACCGGCGCGGACCGGGTCGTGCAACGCGGCGATCCGGCGGCCGGCCCGCTGGCGGTGTTCCACCTCAAGGGCGACCGGCTGGTCTGCGTCGAAGCCATCAACGCGCCCGCCGAGTTCATGGGCGGCCGCCAGCTCATCGCCCGCGCCACACCGGTAGATGCGGCGAAGCTGGCCGACCCGGCGGTGTCGATGAAGGCGGTGGCGGTGGGCTGAAGCTCTGCTCCCCCTCGCAGAGGGGGAGAGGGACCACGCGAAGCGTGGGGGAGGGGGCGGTTTCAGGCGCAGTGCTGGCGGTCGCCCCCTCCACCCCCCTTCGCCCTTCGGGCTTCGGACGGTCCCCCTCCCCCGCACGCGGGGGAGGAGAGGGAGCCTGTCAGCCGACCTGATACGTCCAGGTCAGTTCTACCGACTCTCCCGCTGGCACGGCGATACGCCAGCTCAACTCGCCGCGCGGGTTGCGCGCCACCGGGTGGCTTTCCTCAAGGATGCGGAAGCCGGTCTCGTGCTGGGCCGAGGGCACGATCTCGACGGTCACCATCTCGCTGCCGGTGTTGCGCAGGGTCGCGGCCATGGCCGTCCGGCTGGCCTCGCGCTGGCGGGGCGACAGCCACTGGCCGGGGCGGTGCTCGACCACGCGCGGCAGCACCTCCACGTCCAGCGCCTGTCCCAACGTCAGGCTCAGCGGCAGGCCGATCGGGTTGTCGCGGAAGGTGGCGCTGCCGGCGGCCATGCGCCGCCCGGCGATGTCGGCCATGACCAGCACCCGGCCGCCCGGCAGGGCGCGGCCCAGACCCTCGGCCTCGGTGTTCAGGCTCTCGAACACGATCTGTGGCCGCCCGCCGCCGCTGACCCGCCCGTCATAGGCGGCGACCCAGCTGCGATGCAGCCGGGTGTAGGCCACCTCGGGCTGGGACAGGAACTGCACCTGCTTGGTCTGGCGCGCCGCCACCGTGACCGGTTCGGGCAGGGTGTAGAGCTTGTAGTCGCCAAGGTCGGACTCCTCCGGCCGCGCGGCCGCCGGGGGGGCGGGTGCCGGCGGCGGGGCGGGCGGCGGCGGGACGGCGCTGGCGTATGCGACGGGCCCACCGCGCATCATCATGTCGCCGAGACCGGAGTCCGGCAGGCCGAATCCGGGGACCTCGGTGGTAGTGTCCATCGGCCAGCAGCCGACTGGCCGGCTGATCAGGGCCGGCTGCACCGGCCGGGTCTGGCCCTCGCGGTTCAGCTCGCCGGCGACGAGCTGCAGCTCGACCTTGTCGAAGGTGGTGGCACCCGCGTTGGTCAGGGTGATCCAGCCCTCCAGCGCCAGGGTGCGGCCGTCGGCCGAGGGGCGGGCCACATAGTCCGCCGACCACTGCAGACCCGTGGCCAGATAGGCCAGCTTCACCTCGTGCCGTCCGGCGCGGGCCGACCGGGTGCGCAGGGACAGCACCGGCTGGTCGGTCAGGCCCTCGGGCACGCGGTCCAGCACCAGCCGCTCGGGCTGGCCGGAGCACTGCAGCGCCTCGATGCGGCCGTTGATCTCCAGCGCCACCCCGTCATTGGCGGCGCGCAGGATGCCGACGTCGACCGTCTCCGCCCCGGTCTCCGGGTTGGTGCGGACGCGCCGCACCACCTCGCCCACCGAGCGCCGGATCAGGCCGCCGGGGGTCAGCAGGTCGAAGTCGCTGTTCTGCTCGGTGATGCGCGCCGGCAGGCCGTCGATCACGACCGAGGCGGTGATGATGCCGTCCGCCACATTGGCGAAGCGGATCACTCCCTCGCCGGCGGGTACATCGACGGTGCGCGTCTCGACGATCAGCGCCAAACCCTGCTGGCGCAGCCAGGGCGAGCCGCGCTGGGCGAACAGCTGCGCCGTGTCGACCGGCTGCGCCCGGTAGATCACCACGTCGCGGGCCTCGGCCCGGGGCGAGACCGAGACCGTCTGGGCGGCCGCGGGCAGGGCCGCGGCGGTCGCTGCCGCGGTCAGCGCCAGGACAAGGCGGAGCGATCGCACCGCGGGGCCCGTCACTCGATCTCGAAGGTGGCGGTGACCCGGGTCGTGCCATTGGCCGGGACCCGCACCTGCCACACGCGGGTGTCGGCGTTCGGCCGCTCGCCGGTCTGGCTTTCGCTGATCAGGCGGCCATTACGGCCGAGCCCGATCTGGCGCACCTCGACCGTGACCGGCTCGCGCCGCGCGTTGCGCACATCGTAGGCCATCTCATAGCGGGTGCGGGAGTTGTTCTGGTCGATGCGGATGATCTCGCTGTCCAGCACTGTGGTCTGCACCGTCACATCGAAGGCGGACCCGGTGGTGATGGCTACCTCCGCGCCGGCCGAGGTGTGGCCGATGCCGTCCTCGCCGACGAAGCGCGACTGGCCGCTGACGTCGTCCATATAGACCCGCACGATGCCGGAGGGCAGGGCGCGGCCGAGGCCGGAAGCGCGGCTGTTGTCGAACACCACAGCCACTTCGGCGCTCGATGGCTGGCGGTTGCCGAAGCCCGAGAACTCCGCACGGTAGCGCTTGCGCGCCGGCACGCCCGTGGCGGCGTAGAGCCCGACCTGCTTTGTCTGGTTGTTGGCTACCGTGACCCGCTCCGGGATCGGATAGATGTAGTAATCTGCGAGGTCCTCGGCCTCGCCGCTGTCGGTGCCATAAGTCTGCGCGCGGTAGCCACTGCCGAGGCCCGACAGCATGTTCAGCTCGCCGGCCACCAGCCGCGTGTCGGCGTCGGTGAAGGTCACGCCGGACTGGTTGGTCAGGGTGATCCAGCCGGTCAGGTCCATGCGCCCGGCGGCCTCGTCGAAGTCGATCACATAATCGGCGCGCCAGCTGAGGCCGGTGGTCAGATAGCTGAGCGTCGTCTCGCGCGGCCCGGCGCGGTCGGCGTCGAGCGTGACGCTCAGGGTCGGGCGCGGGCGCAGGTTGGCCGGCACCTCGTCGAAGATTACCCGGGTCGGCACGCCGTCGTCGCGGAGCACCTCGATGCGGTCGCCGATCTGCAGCACCACGCCTTCATTGGCGGCCAGCACGCGGGCGCGCAGCTCGGTCTCGCTGCCCGTCGCCGGATTGATCCGTACCAGCCCGATCTCGTCGCCCACGGCGGCGGTCATCAACTTGTCGGGGGTCAGCAGGTCGAAGTCGAAGTTCTGCTCCACCACCGACAGGCCGGCACCGGACAGGCTGACCGTCTCGGGACGGATGCTGGCGGAGACGCCGGGGAACTCTTGCCGCGAGCGGCCGGCCGGCAGGGTCAGGCGCCGCACGTCTTCCACGAGGGCGAGATTCTGGTTGTAGATGGTGAGGGCCAGCCGTTCGGGCCCTGAGGGCTGCTGCGCCGCCACCGGGGCGGGCGTCAGGGCCAGCGGCATCGACGCCAGGACAGTCAGCGCCAGAAGCGCGCGCTTGGGCGATCGCATCGATCCTCTCCTCGTTTCCCCTGAGGCCCCATGGGACGGCGGAACGGGGCCGCTGTCCACCCAAATCGACTCCACGGCGTTCCGCAGGCACCACGACTGCGGTAAGCGAGCCCATGATGCGCCTTCTCTACGGCCGGCCCCCGGCCATCTTCGATCCCCCCGCCGATACGGTCCAGACCTCGCCGCTGATCCCCGGATCGACACCGCTCGATACGATCGCTCCGGGCTCCGCCGAGGCAGTGACCGTCTATGCACCGCCGGGCGCGGTCGAGCGCCGCCACACGCTGGCCCTGGCGCTGAGGGCGCTTCGCCCCGGCGGCCGGCTGGACGCCATGGCCCCGAAGGACAAGGGCGGCGGCCGGCTGAAGGGCGAGCTGGCGGCGTTCGGTGTCGTCGCCGAGGACACCCCCAAGGCGCACCATCGCCGCTGCATCGCCCTGCGGCCCGAGGCGGTCGAGGGGCTGGAGGCGGCCATTGCCGCGGGTGCGCTGCAGCTTGTGCCGGGCCTCGACGCATGGTCGCAGCCGGGCGTCTTCGCCTGGGACCGTATAGACCCCGGCACGGCGCTGCTGGCCGGGCATCTGCCGCCGCTCAAGGGGCGGGGTGCCGACCTGGGCTGTGGCTACGGGGCGCTGTCGCTGGTAGCTCTCAGGTCGCCTGCGGTCAGCGAGCTGCGCCTCGTCGACCTCGACCGCCGCGCCATCGACGCCGCGCGGCGCAATGTCGAGGACCCGCGCGCCCGCTTCGACTGGGCCGACGCCCGCACGCTCGGGACCGACGACCTCGACTTCATCGTCACCAACCCGCCGTTCCACGACGGGGGCCAGGAGGACCGGCGGCTGGGACAGGGCTTCGTGCGCGCCACCGCCGCCCTGCTTGGCAAGGGCGGCGTGCTGTGGCTCGTGGCCAACCGACACCTGCCCTACGAGGCCGACCTCGACGCCGCCTTCCGTCGCGTCCGGCTGGTCGAGGAGGTCGGCGGCTACAAGGTCTACGAGGCGACGAAGTGAAGGCGGTGCGGCTGGACAAGCTTCTGTCCGGGCTCGGCTACGGCACGCGTTCCGAGATCCAGAAGCTGGCCCGCGCGGGCGGCGTCGAGCTGGACGGGGCACCCCTGAGCGACGCCGCGGCGCGGATTCCCGTCGGTCCCGACCTGCCTGAGCGGTTGCGCATCGACGGCCGCCCGGTCGACCCGCCGCCGGGACTGGTGATCCTGCTGCACAAGCCGCTGGGCGTGACCTGTTCGCACAAGGAGGACGGGGCGCTGGTGCACGACCTGCTGCCGGCCCGCTGGCGTCGTCGCGACCCGGCCATCTCCACCGTTGGCCGCCTCGACAAGCAGACCTCGGGCCTGTTGCTGCTGACCGACGATGGCGACCTGCTGCACCGGATCATCAGCCCCCGCCGCCATGTGGCCAAGGTCTATCGCGCCACGCTGGCGCGGCCCCTCACGGGGCAGGAAGGGGCGATCTTCGCTTCGGGCGAACTCATGCTGGAGGGGGAGGTGAAGCCGCTGGCTCCGGCGCAGCTGGACCCGGTCTCACCGACCGAGGCACGCTTGACCGTGACCGAGGGGCGCTATCATCAGGTCCGGCGCATGTTCGCCGCCGTCGGCAACCACGTCGAGGCGCTCCATCGCGAGCGGCTCGGCGGGCTGGCCCTGGCGGACGATCTGGCCCCGGGCGAGTGGCGGATGGCCACGGTGGACGAGATCGAGGCGGTGTTCGCCTGAGCTTTCCCGCAGCGCGCCGGCGAGGTAGGGCGGGGGCCTGCCCGGAGGTCTCCGCATGAAGCACCTGCTCGTCCCGTCCCTGCTGCTCGCCCTCGCCGTCGGCGGCCTGGCCAGCGAGGTCGCCGCCTGGGGCGCGACCGGCCACCGCATCATCGGCGTCGAGGCCGTTCGCGCCCTGCCGGACGAGATCCCCGCCTTCCTGCGCAACCCGGCGGCGGCGGCCGGGATCGGCGAGCTGGCGCGCGAGCCCGATCGCTGGAAGGGTGCCGGCCAGCCGCATGATCGCGAGCGCGACACGGCGCACTTCGTCAACTTGCGCGAGGACGGCCGGGTGATGGTCGCCGGCGGGCCCCACAATACCGACCTCCCCCGGCTCAAGTCCGAGTATGACGCGGCCCTGATCGCCGCCGGCACCGACGTCGACACCGCCGGCTACCTGCCCTACGCCCTGATGGACGGCTACCAGCAGCTGGTGCGCAACCTCGGCTACTGGCGCGTGCTGAGCGCCGCCGAGGCGCGCGAGACCGACCCAGGCAAGCACGCCTGGTACCGCGAGGACCGGGTGCGACGCGAGGCCCTGATCCTGCGCGACCTCGGGGTGCTGGCCCACTACATCGGCGACGCCAGCCAGCCGCTGCACGTCTCGATTCACTACAACGGCTGGGCCGAGGGTGAGCCCAACCCCGAGGGCTTCACCACCTCGCGCCGCACGCACAGCCTGTTCGAGGGTGCCTTCGTGCGCCGCAACGTCCGCGCGGCCGACGTCGCCGCCGCCATGCCGGTGCCGCGTCTGGACGGGTTCGAGCTGCGCGCCTCGACGGCGGCCTATCTGCTGGAGACCCTGGCCGGGGTGACGCCCTTCTATAGGCTGGAGAAGGCCGGTGCCTTCGTCGACGGCGACCCCCGCGGCATCGCCTTCGCCACGGAACGCCTCGCGGCCGGGGCGGCGGTCCTGCGCGACTGGACCGTGCTGGCCTGGCGCGATTCCGCCGACGAGCGTGTCGGCTGGCCCGCCGTCAGCGTCGCCGAGGTCGAGGCCGGAACGGCCGACCCCTGGGACGCAATGGTCGGCACGGACTGAGGCCGGAAGATCGCAAGAGGGGGACGCATTCCTCCCCCGCAGGGGGAGGGGGACCACGCGTAGCGTGGTGGAGGGGGGATGAGCGCAAAGGCGGAGGGTGGGGGGGGGGGCGGGGGGCGGGCGCCGCGGCCGGCCGCGCGCGCCCCCCCGCGGGCGCCGGCGCGCCCCCGCCCCCCCCCCCCCCCCCGCCGCCCGCCGCTCGGGGGCGGCGGGGGGTGGGGGGGGGGGGGGGCGGGCCGGCCGCGCCCCCCCCGGGGGGGGGGGGGGCGGCCGGCCGGCGGGGCGGGGGGGGCGGCCCCCCCGACCCTCCGCCTTTGCGCTCATCCCCCCTCCACCA
>JAPZRF010000021.1 GCA_027531145.1 Brevundimonas sp.
AGAACGCTAACCGGACAGATCGGCCGGCCTGCTGCGCTGGTTGATGGCTGCGCAGGCCGGCCTATTGCCAACCCCACCAACCCAAGCTCAGATCACCCAAGGACTCTCGTTATGGCTGGATGAGAAACGGGGGTCACGTCAATAGGTCCGACGCCGACGAGGCATGCTGCGGCGCCACACCGGTGGAGTACGATGCGGTAGCGGGCGTTCAGGCGGTCATAGACAGCATAAATCTCGCCAATTCAGGACAGCCCCAAAGAGCACCCATCGACCCGGACCGCCGGCAAATGTCTATTTCTCCGGGGCGCGATTACCAAGATGTGACACAAGAAAGCGGCGTTTCCGCGGAACTTTCATGGGATTGGGGATTTGCAGATTTTTCATCAATCACCGCTCGTAGGGAGTTTGAAGCACGGCGCAACCAGGATATTGACTTCAACTACATAGACATTTTGTATCGCGATGGTCAGGAGACACGGTTCGAGAATTTCACTCAAGAGTTCCGACTACATGGTCAAGCGGGAAATCTCGACTGGCTTCTGGGCGTGTTTTACTCGGAAGAAACAATCACCCTGACTGATCGAATTCGGCAAGGTGCGGACTTTTCCGCCTATCTCAACACTCTCACATTGGCCAGGACTGGCGGTCTGATTGGTTTTTTTGGCCCCGGCATGAGCGGGCTCAGTATTGCCGATCTCATTTATGGCCCGGGCCCCGACTACGCAGCGCCCCTCTCCGGTCAAGGACAAATCGCAGATCGCTGGGTTCAGGACTCGCAGGGTGTTTCTGTTTTTTCCCACAACGAGATCAGTCTGACGGACAATACGGTCTTGACCGTCGGCTTGCGCTACAATGATGAACAACGCGATGCGAGAGCAAATCTGGCCGCGTTCACCAATACCTGCAATTCAACGCTGACCCGTGCCGCCGCAAACTTTCCCGCCACCATCGCTTTTTTCCTCAACCCCGCCAATACGCAGCTTGTCGATCTGGTCGGGCTCTCTTGTATTGGAGCCGTCAATCCGCTGACAAATGGCGATTATGCTGGCAGCCGCCGCGAAGGCGAATGGAGCGGCACGCTCTCCATTCGGCACCATTTTAGTGATGATCTCATGGTTTATGGCGGTGTGTCGCGCGGCTACAAGTCGGGCGGTTTCAACCTGGACCGGGCGGGATTTGCCGCCACACCGATCGGGCCAGCGCCAGGTGTCGCCTCCTTCAGCTTAAGCCAACTCGAATTCAATCAGGAGTTTACCGACAATTATGAAGTGGGCTTGCGGTCTACGATATTGAATGGGACTACATTCATTAATGTGACTGGATTTCATCAACATCTTTCCGATTATCAACAAAATTCATTCAATGGGATAAACTTCGACGTAGCGAACGTGCCAGAGGTGGTGAGCCAAGGCGTCGAGTTCGAAATCTCTTCAAGGCCCATTGACAATCTCGACTTGAGATTTGGCGTCACCTACCTCGATGCATATTACGATACCACAGTGAACTTTTCGGCGCCGACGCCCGATCCGAGCGGCGCCAATACTGTGGTTGCGGGGCAGGCGCTCCAATTGCAGCCGCCGTGGCGGGTAAGTGCGGGCGTGAGCTATGAACATGTCATAGCGGATAATCTGCGGGCGCTTTTCTACCTCGACGCGCGTTGGGACAGCGAGGTGGCTTCACAAACGCCTGGGCGCCCGGCCAGCGGTTCAACTGACATGGCCGCAATCACCATCCTCAATGGCAGGATCGCGGTTGGGGCGCCGAGTGGAGGCTGGCAATTCGAATTCTGGGGTCGAAATCTCGCCGATGAATCCAGCTTTGCCGGATTTTCTGCGCCATTGCAGCCAGGCACCTATCTGGCTAACGTCACTGAGCCCCGGACCTTTGGCGTCACCCTCCGTGTACGCCACTGATAGTGACGTGCCCCCCTCTGGTCTCTCGATCCTTGTGACAGTCCAGGGGGTGATGATTGATCTCCCGCGCTGGCGGTAGCGGCCGGCCGGTGGAGCTGATCAGGTTGCGCAGCTGGCCGGGCGCGGGGTTCAGCCACACTGCGTCGGGGGTGAGCCCGCCATGGGCCGAGTGCGGCCTGACGTGGTGGTAGTCGAGCCGCCAGCACTCGATCACGGGCCGGGCCAGAGCTGGACTGCAGGCTGAAGCCGCAACTGCAGCCTCCTCGCCATTCCGGCGCGGGTCCCGTGGGGAGTTCGAGGTTGCGCGACCATTCATGCAGTGCGTATCGTCTCGACCGCGCTGCAGCTTCATGGTCGAGGGACGATGAACATGCTCGCATTGATCGGCTTGTCTTTCGCACTGACCGTCAGCCCGATGGTCGTCACCGTCGAGCCAGACCCGCAGGACCGGGCCGGACGGCCCGGCGGTCAATCAGACAACGCGGTGGGACAGAGCCCCCGTTTGCGGGCCTGCGGGGGCTCTTTCTGCATCGGCTCAGGAGGCGTCACTGTCGGTCTGGGTCAGCGCCGGCCGTCTCCGACCGGGCCGGTGCCGAGCGACCACCAGAATGGCGATGAGGCCGGTTGCGCCCGGACGCCACGTCACGGCGGACACGGAGGCACCGCCAGCCCCGGCGGCAGCAGCACCGTCGTTGTCGCCCCCAGCGGCGGGGGCGGGGGCGGGGGCGGGGGCGGAACACAGCCTCCGTCTGAGCCCATCAGCAACTGCCCGCGTCCGCCGCCGATACCTGTTCCGCACTGACGATAGCGGTCTGGCGACTGAGCGGCGCCGACCAATGGGGGGCGGCCGCAAGCGGTCGGACGGCGAGCCGTCCGACATTAGAGCCGGGGGAACGACAGGGGACGTCCGGCTGAGCCGGCGACCGTCGTGATCAACCCGTCCAGGGTGGAGGTCTGGCCCGGAGCTGCCCGCCCCGTTCAACCGACCCCGCTTCCCACCGGCTGGCGCACCCGACACGACTCGAACGTGTGACCTTTGCCTTCGGAGGGCAACGCTCTATCCATCTGAGCTACGGGTGCCTGCAGCCAGCGGCGGCAAGAGGGGGGTCCTAGCGCATCGCGGCGGGCGCCTCAATCCCGGATCGCAAGGGCGGCCCGGATCGCAAGGGCGACCCGGATCGCAAGGGCGACCCGGATCGTGCGCGACCGCCCTTCAGTCCAGAGCCCGGTCCAGCTCCTCCTGGCGAATGCGGTACAGCCGGTCCAGCGCGCCGGGGCCGTCCAGGGCGGCGCGGTCCAGCGCCCACTCCCAGTCGGCCTGGTCGGCCAGCACCCGGCGCGGATCGACCACGCCGGCGTCCAGCACCCGGGCGAAGGTCCGCCGCAGCCGCCGGTCGGCGGCGGTCAGGCGGGGGTCGTTGCAGATCATGGCCTCGGCCCGGCTCATGGTGCGACGGCAGTCGATCCCGGCGGTGCGGTCGGGCTGCGGCCCGGTCCGCCCCGGGGTGGGCTTGATCTCCGCAGGCTCCGTCCCGTCGTCTTCACCCGGCTTGCGGCCGGTCAGCGGATCGCCGCCCTCCCCGTCCAGCCCGGGCACCTCCGGCGCGGGCGGCGGGACGAAGCCGTCGGGTGCCCCCTCCAGCACCTCCAGCCGCGGCCCGGCCTCGACCGGCGGCGGCGGCGGCGGATCGACCAGGGCGATCTGTACGCCCGGGCCGCGCGGGGACAGGTCGCGGCCGTCCAGCGCCGCCCCGGCCATCTGCACCCCCGCCACGCCGACCAGGCCGAGGCCCGCGACCGCGCCCAGCGCCACCGTGCCGCGCCGGCCCAGCGGCCAGCGCTGCGCCGCCGTCCGCACCAGCCGACCCAGCTGCACCGCGCGCGCGGTCGCCGCCGCCCTCAGCCGGTCGAGATCGTCCCGGGTCAGCGGGCTGCTCCGGCGCCGATGTAAAGGTTCAGCCAGCGGAACACCTCGTCGTGCCACTGCAGGCTGTTGCGCGGCTTGAGGATCCAGTGGTTCTCGTCCGGGAACACCACCAGCCGGCTCTCGACGCCGCGCCGCTGCAGGGCGTTGAAGGTGGCGATCGACTGGGTGGTGGGCACGCGGAAGTCGAGGTCGCCCTGGGTCACCAGCATCGGGTCGCGCCAGTTGGCGACGTGGTTGGCCGGGTTGAAGCGCTGGTAGTTCTGCGGGACGTCGTAGGGCGTCCCGCCGTTATCCCACTCGTTGAACCACAGCTCCTCCGTGGCGTAGCCCATGCCGAAGGTGTCGAAGATGCCGGCGTGGTTGACCAGGCAGTCGAAGGTCCCCGGCCAGTTTCCGGCGATCCAGTTGATCATGTAGCCGCCGTAGGAGGCACCGAGCGCGCAGGCCCGCTCGCCGTCGATGAAGTCATAGGTCGCCTGCACATGGGCCCAGCCCTTCTGCAGGTCCTCCAGCGGCCGGTCGCCCCAGTGGCCACTGATGGCGTCAGTGAAGGCCTGGCCGTAGCCGGTCGAGCCGTGGAAATCGATCATCACCACCGCATAGCCGGAGCCCGCGTAGGTCATGGCGTTCCAGCGGTAGGACCAGGCCTCGCCGAACGAGCCCTGCGGCCCGCCGTGGATCAGGAAGACGGTGGGATAGCGGCGCCCCTCGACATAGCCCGCCGGCCTGACCACGAAGCCGTGCACCGTCCCGCCGTTCCAGCCGGCGAAGCTGAACTGCTCGTGCTCGCCGAAGGCCCGCTGGTCCAGCACCCCGGCGTTGACGGCGGTCAGCCGGCGCGGGGCCTCGCGGCCGCGGTAGCTCTGCAGATACAGGTCCGCCGGCGCGTCCAGCGCGTCGCGGGCGTAGAGCAGCCCGCGCGGCGTCGCCTGCACCGAGGCCACATGGCCCGGCCCGGTCATCGTCGTCACCCGGCCGCTGCGCACATCGATGGCGAACAGACGGGTCGAGCCGACGTCCTGGGCCGTCGCATAAAGGGTGCGGCCGTCCGGGCTCCAGGTCAGGCTGTCAGGCGAGCGGTCCCAGTCAGCCGCCAGCGGCCGCACCGTCCCGCTCTCGAGGTCGCGCAGGTGGATGACGTAGCGGTCCGCCTCGAAGCCCGGCCGGGCCATGGCCCGGTAGGCCAGGGTGCGGCCGTCCGGCGAGATCACCGGCCCGGCGTCCCACGCCGGATTGGCCTCGGTCAGGTTCTCGAAGGTCCCGGTCGCGTGGGCGTCGGCGGCGGTGGTGTAGAGGTCGAAGTCGGTGCTCCAGGCCTCGGTCCGGCCAGCCTCGCGCGCCGAGAAGATGATCGACCGGCCGTCCCGGGTGAAGGTGTAGTCGCTCTCGTCGCCGAACGGCTTGGAGGGGGTGTCGCCGTCGAAGCCGAGCGTCACCCAGGCCACAGGCCCGGTCGCCCGCCCGTCGGGGCCCAGCGCCTGGGTGAAGACGTGGTTGCGCGTGCCGTCGCCCCAGCTGTCCCAGTGGCGGGCGAACAGCCGGTCATAGACCAACCCGGTCCCGCGTGGAGGCGCGGTCATGCTGACCGCCGGGCCGACCGCGAGGCTGACCGCCAGCCGGTCGCCGGTCGGGCTCAGCCGATAGGTCTGCACGTCGTGCGGCAGGTCGGTGACCTGCACCGCCTCGGCCCCGGTCGCGTCGGTCATCCACACCTGGGTCGAGCCGGAGCGGCCCGACAGGAAGTACAGCCGGCCGTTCTGAGCCCAGCGGGCGGCGAAGGCGCCGCCGTCGGAGATGGCCAGCCGGCGCGCCGGCGCGTCTCCGGCCAGCGGCTGGAGGAACAGGCTGGTGACGCCGCGGTTGGCCTCCAGATCGGTGGCGCGCACGGCATAGACGACCTGGCTGCCGTCCGGCGAGACCTGCGGGTCCGACAACCGGTTCAGCCGGATCAGATCCTCATAGCTGAAGGGCTGCGGGGCGGCCGGCTGGGCCACAGCCGGGGCGGCGGCGAGCAGAACGGCGGCAAAACTGGCGACAACGAGGACGGGACGCATGGCGGTCTCCGGAAGCGGACGCTGGGAGCCGAACGGGTATCATCGTCACCTCGCCCGCTCCAAGCGCGAACCGCTTGCCGCCGCCCTCGCCGCCCTCAGCGCGGGACGGTGTGCGCCGCGGTCCAGTCGAGGATCTCGCGCTGCCAGGCCACCCAGTTCTGCGGCTTGAGGATCCAGTGGTTCTCGTCCGGCACATGGACGAAGCGACTCGGCACGCCCTGGCGCTGCAACGCCGAGAAGGTGGCGAGGCCCTGCTCGACCGGCACGCGGAAGTCGCGCGAGCCGTGCAGCACCAGCATCGGCTTCTCCCAGGCGGCGACGTAGGTGTTGGGGCTCATCGCGGCGTAGAGCTCGGCCCGCTCCCACGACGGGCCGCCGAACTCGTGGATGAAGTTGCCGATGTCCATGGCGTTCATCAGCATGCCGACATCGAAGATCCCGGCGTGGTTGACGAGGCAGCGGTAGGGCGCGTGCGCCCGCCCGGCGATCATGTTGACCATGTAGCCGCCGTAGGAGGCACCCAGCGCGCAGGCGCGGTCGCGGTCCATCCAGGGGTTGGCCGCCAGCGCCGCCTCGAAGCCCTTCTGCAGGTCCTCCAGCGGCCGGTCGCCCCAGTGGTCGTTGATGGCGTCGGTGAAGGCCTGGCCGAAGCCGGGCGAGCCGTGGAAGTTGATCATCACCACACCGAAGCCGGCGGCGGCATAGGTCTGCGGGTTCCAGCGGTAGCCCCAGCCGTCGGTCCAGGGCGACTTGGGGCCGCCGTGGATCAGGTGGGCCACCGGATAGGTCCGCCCCTCGACGAAGCTCACGGGTTTGTAGACCCAGCCCTGCACCGGATGCCCGTTCCAGCCGGCGAAGGTGAACAGCTCGGGCTTCGACAGGGCGGTGCCGGCCAGCAGGGCGGCGTTGTGGTCGGTCAGGGGCCGGCCTCTCTCGAGGATCTGCGTCGGCCGGTCCGAGGCGTCCCAGGCCATCACCAGCCGCCCGTCGGTCTCGTCGAAGCCGGACACCACCCCGCGGTCAGTCAGGGCCTCGACCTGGCCGGTGCGGGCGTCAATCTGGAACAGCTTCTGCTGGCCGTTGTCGGCCGCCGTGGCGTAGAGCGCCCGCCCGTCCGAGCGCCACGCGAGGCTGGCCGGCCCCCGGTCCCAGTCGCCGACCAGCACCCGCGCTTCGGACCCGTCGACCGCGGCCACCATGACCCTCGCTTGGTCGCCGCCGACGTTCTCGCGCCGCCCCGCCAGCCAGGCCAGACGGCGGCCGTCGGGTGAGACGGCGGGGGCGAAGTCGGGCGCGGCGTTGCCCGGGGTCAGGTTGACCGGCGCGCCGCCCGCCACCGCCACCCGGTGCAGGTCGCTGTTGTTGGTGAAGACCTCGGTGCGGCCCTGGGTCTGGGTCGAGAACACCACATGGCGACCGTCGGGGCTGATCACATACTCGCCCTCGCCGCCGAGGGGCCGCGACGGCACATCGGCGTCGAGCCCCGGCGTCAGGGGCCGCGGCGCACCATCCGCCAGACCCGAGCCGTTCAGCGCCTGCACGAACAGGTGGTTGCGGCGGCCGTCGTTCCAGCTGTCCCAGGGCCGCAGCGGCAGCCGGTCATAAGCCTGCACCGTCGCCGTGCGCGTCGCCCGGGCCCGCAGCCGATCTCGGGTGCAGGCCAGCTCGGCGCAATCGATGAACACCGGCAGTACCAGCACCAGCGCGTCCCCCGACGGCGAGACACGGAAGCCCGCCACATCGACCGGTGAGGTCGTGACCTGGGTCGCCGCCTGGCCATCGGCATCGGTCCGCCAGACCTGGCTGGAGCCGCCCCGGCCGGAAAGGAAGTAGACGGCCCGGCCGTCGGCGCTCCAGCGCCCGTTGCCCGCACCGCCGTCGGATACGGTCAGCCGCCGAGGCGCGCTGTCGCCGTCGATCATCCACAGCTCGCCGACGCCGCGGTTGCCGTCCCAGTCGGTGGTGCGCACGTGATAGAGCACCCGCCGCCCGTCCGGCGACAGGCGGGGGTCCGACACCCGCTCCATCATGGCCAGCTGCTCGAGGCTCAGTCCGCCGGCCGCCGTCGGGGCGGGCGAGGGCGCCGGGCCATCCTGGGCGAAGGTGGGGGCGGCGGCGCCCAGCAGGAGGGCGGCGAGGAGGGCGACGCGCATGTGTGAAGCTCCGCAGTCCGGGGTCAGGCCATATCGGTAGCACGCCCCTCGCCGTCGCCAAGCGGTCCGGTTGGCCGCAGCGGACAGGACCGCTTGCCGGACCTCGCCGAAGCGGCGACAAGCGGAGCGATGGCCGCCGTCGATCCCGCTCTCCCGCCTGCTCCTGCCGCGCCCAAGGGCGCGCACATCGTCGACGTGCTGATCGCCGAGCGGGCCCCGCGGCTGACCGGCTCGGCCATCTGGCCGCTGGCGCGCCCGGCGCTCTACGCCCTGCTCGGCTACGGCCGGGCCCGGGCCATGGCCGACGCCATCGCCGACCGCTCTGGCGCCGACACCCTGGCCTGGGTCACCGACCTGCTGCAGCTCGACGTCCGGACCCTCAATCCCGGGCGGCTCCCGGCGACCGGGCGCTGCCTCGTCATCGCCAACCACCCGACCGGCATCGCCGACGGCCTCGCCGTCCACGCGGCCGTACAGCAGGTCCGCAAGGACGCCATCTACTTCGCCAATGCCGACGCCCTGCGGGTCAGCCCGCGCCTGGCCGAGAGCGTCATTCCGGTCGAGTGGGTCGAGAGCAAACGCACCCGCGAGAAGACCCGCGCCACCCTCGCCGCCGCGCGCGAGGCGTTCGAGCAGGACCGCTGCGTCGTCATGTTCCCTGCCGGCCGACTGGCCCGCGTCGGCCCGGACGGGGCCCTGACCGATCCGCCCTGGGCCACCACCGCCGCCTCCCTGGCGCGGCGCCACGGCGCGCCGGTCGTGCCGATCCACGTCGCCGGCCCGTCCTCCACCCTGTTCCACCTGTTCGACAGGGTCTCGCAGGAACTGCGCGACGTGACCCTGTTCCACGAGATGCTCAACAAGACCGGCCGCCGCTTCGAGCTGCGCGTCGGGCCGCCGATCCCGCCCGACCGGCTGGATGTCGATCCCGGCAAAGCCACCGAGGCGCTCAAGGCCTATGTCGAGCGGGTCCTGCCCGGCCAGCCGGACGCGCCCTTCGCATGAGGATCGCCCTGCCCAACGCGGCGGCCACGGAGGCCCTCGGCCGCGCCCTCGCCCCGCACCTCGCCGCCGGCGAGGCGGTGCTGCTGTCCGGACCTCTGGGGGCCGGCAAGTCGACCCTGGCCCGCGCCCTGATCCGGGTCCTGACCACCCCCGACGAGGAGGTGCCCAGCCCGACCTTCGCCCTCGTCCAGCATTATGATGCCGAGCCGCCCGTGGCCCACTTCGACCTCTACCGGCTGGACCGGCCGGAAGAGGTCCGCGAGATCGGCCTGCTGGAGGCGCTCGATGACGGGGCCGTACTGGTTGAGTGGCCCGAACGGCTGGGCGGGGAGCTTGAGCGCTGGCTTGGGCCCGATCGCCTGACCGTGGCGATCACGTCCGACGGCAAGGGCCGGGCTGCGACCGTTTCCGGCGTAGGAAGATGGGAGATGAAGCTGCGTGATCTCCATGTCTGACCCCCGTCCTGACGACGCCCGCGAGGCGGCCCGCCGCGCCTTCCTGGCCGGGGCGGGCCTGGCCGACGCCCGGCGCGCGCCGCTGCCCGGGGACGCCTCGACGCGCCGCTACGAGCGCCTGACCCGGCCGGACGGGGTGTGTTTCCTGCTGATGGACCAGCCGCCGGCGGCGGAGAGCCGGCCGGCGGATCCGGCATGGGACGAAACCCGCCGCCGCGCCGAGGGCTGGAACGCTCTGGCCCGCTTGTCCGCCGGGCGCATCGAGGCCTTCGCTGCCGTCGCCGCCCACCTGCGGTCGCTCGGCCTGTCGGCTCCTGAGATCGTGGCGCTGGACCCCGGGGCAGGCCTGGCGGTGCTGGAGGACTTCGGCGACGATCTGTTCGCCCGGGTCATCGCCGCCGGGACCGACGAACGTCCACTCTACTTCAGCGCCATCGAGGCCCTCGCCCGGCTGCACGCGGCCGGCGACCCGCCGGCGGTGATCGACGGCCCGGCCGGCCCCTGGCCGATCCTCGACTATGACGCTGTCGCCCTGCAGGCCGGGGCCGATCTGTTCGTCGAATGGCTGCCGCAGCTGGAGCCGCGCCTCAGGCTCGACGACGCGGCGACCGCCGCCTGGCGCACGGCCTGGGCTCCGGTCACGGCGCTGGGGGCCGAGGGCGCCCGCGTTCTGGCCCACCGCGACTATCACGCCGAGAACCTGATCTGGCTGCCCGGCCGTACCGGCCCGGCTCGAGCCGGCATGATCGACTTCCAGGACGCGGTTCGCGCCCACCCGGCCTGGGATCTGCACTCCCTGCTGCAGGACGCCCGCCGCGACGTGGCAGCGGAGCTCGAGGCGGCGGCGCTGAAGCACTACTTCTCGCTGCGGCCGGAAGTGGACCGGGAGGCCTTTCGCGCCGCCTACGTCGGCCTCGCCGCCCTCAACGAGGCCCGCATACTCGGTATCTTCGCCCGCCTGATCGTGCGCGACGGCAAGCCCCGCTACGCCGCCTTCATGCCGCGCATGTGGGCCCATCTGCGCCGCAACCTGTCCGCGCCCGGGCTGGAGCCGGTCGCCGCCTGGGCCGCCGCCCACGTCCCGGCGGAGCTCGGCCGATGAGCTGCCAGATCCCGGGCCCGACACGCGCCATGGTGCTGGCCGCCGGCCTCGGCACCCGCATGCGCCCCCTCACCGCCGACCGGCCCAAGGCCCTCGTCGAGGTCGGCGGCCGGGCCCTGATCGATCATGTGCTGGACCGGCTCGCCGCCACCGGCGTCACCGACGCCGTGGTCAATGTCCACTGGTTCGCCGACCGGCTGGAGGGCCACCTCGCCGGCCGCGCCGCCCCCCGAATCGTCATCTCCGACGAGCGCACCGAGTTGCTCGAGACTGGCGGCGGGCTGAAGAAGGCCCGGCCCCTGCTGGGCGATGCTCCGGTGTTCGTGGCCAATATCGACAGTGTCTGGATCGATCGCGGCGACGCCCTCGGCGACCTCATCCGCCTGTGGGACCCGGCGCGTATGGACGCCGCCCTGCTGCTGGCCCGGCGCGAGGGCTCGATCGGCTTCGAGGGGGCCGGCGACCTGTTCATGGTCGGCGATGGCCGCCTGATCTTCCGCGGCGACGCCCCGAGCGCGCCCTTTGCCTACATGGGCGTGCACATCACCCGGCCGCAGGTGGTCGACGACGGCCCCGAGGGCCCGTTCTCGCTCAGCCGCGTCTGGCGCCGGCTGGCGGATCAGGGCCGGCTGTTTGGCACGGTGCTGGACGGCGACTGGATGCACGTCGGCGATCCAGGGTCCCGCGACGCCGCAGAGTCGAGGCTGGCGGAAACGGGATGAGCCGCTTCGACCCGTTCACCCTGCCCGGGCCGCGCTGGTGGGCGGTCGCCGCCCACCGGCCGTTCCTGCGCGACGTGGCGGCGGGTCTGCTCGACTGGCTCGGCCCCGAGCCGCCCGAGCGCCTCACCGACCTGCTGGTACTGCTGCCCAACCGGCGCGCCGCCCGCGCCTTCACCGCCGCCCTGGCCGAGGTTTCGGACCGCCCGGTGCTGCTGCCCCAGGTGCGGCCGCTCGGCGATCTGGAGGCCGACGAGCCGCCCTTCGCGCCGGCGGCGCTGGAGCTTGACCTGCCGCCGCCGCTGGACCCGCTCACCCGCCGCTTCGAGCTGGCCGCCCTGGCGGCGCGACTGATGGATCAGCCCGCCCCGGTCGGTGCCCTGGCGCTGGGCGAGGCGCTCGGCCGCTTCCTCGACGCCGTCTATCTGGAGGAGGTCGAGCGACCGGAACGGGTCGTCGATCTGGTCGAGGCCGACCTCGCCGAACACTGGCGCGAGGCCGCCCGTCTGCTGAGCGGGGCGCTGGAGCTATGGCCGAAGCGGCTGGCCGAGCTGGGTGCCAGCGACCCGTCGCGGCGGCGAGCGGCCCTGCTGCGCCGGCTCGCCGCCCACTGGGACGCGCAGCCGCCGGCCCATCCGGTGATCGCCGCCGGCTCGACCGGCACCCTGCCCGCCGCCGCCGCGGTGCTGGCTGCCGTCGCCCGCGCGCCGCAGGGAGCGGTGATCCTCCCCGGCCTCGATCTCGACCTCCCCGACGCGGTCTGGGACCAGATCGAGGATCAGCACCCCCAGGCGGCGCTCAAGACCCTGCTCGACCGGCATGAGGTGGCCCGGGCGGACGTCCGCAACTGGCCGACCCCCGCCGGCGCGGAGCCCGAGGCCCGGCGCGGCCGCGCCCGCCAGCGCCTGCTCAACGAGGCCCTGCGTCCGGCCGAGGCCACCGACGCCTGGCGCGGCGCCATCCGCGACTGGCGCGCCCGCGAGGCCGGCAGCGGCCGCGACCCGGTGGAGGAGGGGCTGGCGGGACTTACGGTCCTGATCGCCCGCCACGAGGACGAGGCGGCCGCCGCCATCGCCGTAAAGATGCGCGAAACGCTGGAGACGCCGGGCCTGACCTGCGCCCTTGTCACCCCTGACCTGGAGCTCTCGCGCCGGGTCGTGGCCCGGCTCGGCCGCTGGGGCGTGAAGCCCGACGTCTCGGCCGGGGTGGCGCTGGACCAGACCCCGGCCGGCAGCCTCGTCGAACTGGCCGCCCGCTGGCTGGCCGAGCCCCTGTCGCCGCAGCTGATCCTGGCGGCGCTCAAGCATCCCCTGACCGTCCTGCCCGGCACCCCCGAGGCGCTCGAGGGCCGTGACGCGCTGGAGGCGGCGGCCCTGCGCGGGGCCCCGCCGCGCGACCTCGCCGACCTGAGGAAGCGGCTGCAGGCGGCGCGCCAGCCGGACCGGCGCGGCCGCCCGACGCCGGACTGGAAGCTGGCGCAACTGGCCCGCGCCGGGGATCTGGTCACGGCGCTGGAGGCCGCCCTCGCCGCCGCCCGCGCCCCCTTCGTCGCCGATGAAGCCCCGGCGGATTCGGCGACCCGCGCCCTTGTCGGCCTGGTCGAGACCCTCGCCGGGGCCGAGGCCTGGTCCGGGGCCGACGGCGAGGCCGCCGCTGCCCTGCTGACCCGGCTGATCGACGCCGGGCCGGCGCTGGGCCCCGTCGGACGCGCCGCCCTGCCGGCGCTGGTTCGCGAGTTGCTGGCCGCCGAGCCGATCCGCCAGGGCGGGGCCACCCACCCGCGCCTGCGCATTCTCGGAGCCATCGAGGCCCGGCTGGTGCGCGCCGGTGTGATGATCCTCGCGGGGCTGGAGGAAGGCGTCTGGCCCGCCGGTCCGCAGGTCGATCCCTTCCTGTCGCGCGCCATGCGCAAGGCCCTGTCCCTCCCCGCGCCCGAGCGCCGGCTGGGCCAGACCGCCCAGGACTTCGTCCAGGCCGCCGCCGCCCCGGACGTCACCCTGGTGCATATCGAGCGCCGAGGCACTCAGCCGACCGTGCGCTCGCGCTGGCTCTGGCGGCTGGAGATGATGGCGCTGGGGGCGAACGCCGCCCCGGCCGTCGACACGGCGACCCTGGCCCTGGCCCGCGCCCTCGACGCCCCGGCCGACGCGGCGCAGCTGGCCCCGCGCCCGGCACCCCGGCCCCCGCTCGCGCGCCGACCGACCAGTCTCTACGTCACCGCCGTCGAGCGCTGGGTGCGCGACCCCTACGCCATCTACGCCCGCTACATCCTCGGGCTGGAGCGGTTGCGCCGGCCCGGCGAGGCCTTCGCCGCGGCCGTCCGGGGCGATGTGGTGCATGCCGCCATCGAGCGGCTGGCGCTGGAGCATCCGGACACCCTGCCCCTGGACGCCGCAGCCCGGCTGGAACGCGACATCCTCCGGGGGCTGGCCGAGGCTGGCTTCGCCCCGGCCGCGCTGGCGCGCGAGCAGGTGCTGGCTCGCGCCATGGCCGGCTGGCTGGCCGACTTCGAGGCCCGCCGCCGCCGCCCCGGCGTGATCCGCGCGGTGGAGGCGCAAGGCACCCTGACCCTCGACATCGCCGGTGCCCCCTTCACCCTCAAGGCCCGGGCCGACCGCATCGAGATCGCCGACGGCCGCGCCACGGTGCTGGATTTCAAGACCGGCCAGGAGCCCAACCGCAAGGTGGTGGCCGCCGGCTTCGCGCCCCAGCTGACCCTGACCGCCGCCATCCTGCAGGCCGGGGGCTTCCCCGACCTGCCGTCGGCCCCGCCGGAGGCCCTGACCTATGTCCGCCTCACCGGCCGCGGCGAGATCGGCAAGGTGGTCGAGGTCGGCGCGCCCACCGGCAAGGACCCGCGCACGGCGGAGGATCTGGCGGCCGGGGCGCTGGACGGTCTGCGCCACCGGGTCGAGGTGTTCCGCAATCCGGACACCCCCTATCTGTCGTGGACCGCGCCTCAATTCGCCCGGGGGCTCGACGGCGATTACGACGTGCTGGCGCGCGTGTGGGAGTGGCGCGTGGTCGGCGAGGACAGCGCCACCGAGGAGGCGTCATGATCGCGCCCCTCACGGTCGACTCCCTGAGAATCGACCCCCAGCGCCTCGCCGCCGATCCGGCCCTGTCGGTGTTCGTCGCCGCCAACGCCGGCTCGGGCAAGACCACCACCCTGGTCAACCGCGTGGCCCGGCTGCTGCTGACCGGGGTCGAGCCCGGCGCCATCCTGTGCGTGACCTACACCAAGGCCGCCGCCGCCGAGATGCAGGGCCGGCTGTTCGACCAGCTGGGCAAATGGGCCCTGATGGGGGACCCGGAGCTGCGGCGGACACTGTTCGACCTGGACGGGCGCGATCCGGAGCGCATCGCCGACACGACCCTCGCCGCCGCCCGCCGCCTGTTCGCCCGGGCGCTGGAGACGCCGGGCGGGCTGAAGATCCAGACCCTGCACGCCCTGTGCGAGGCCCTGCTACGCCGCTTCCCGCTGGAGGCCGGTGTCTCGCCGCGCTTCGAGGTGCTGGAGGACGCCCGCGCCCGGGCCCTGTCGCGCCAGGCCCGCGAGGACCTCGCCGACGCGGTCCTCGCCGACCCTGAAGGCCCGGTCGCCCGGGCCTTCAACACCCTGGTGGCGACCCTCGACCACGCCCGCTTCGAAAGCCTGCTGCAGCAGCTGGAAGACCGGCGCGGCGAGCTGCTGGCCTGGCTGGACGCCATCGACGAGGGGACGGCACCGACCCCGTTCGACCTCACTCGCGCCGATCCGGCGCGGAACGAGGCCGCGCTGGAGGCCGACTTCCTCGCCGGCATCGACCCGGAAACCTGGCGCAGCTGCGCCGAGGCTCTCGCCGACGGGTCCAGCCGCGATCGTGAGCTCGCCGCGGCCATGCATGCGGCGGAACCGACGTGGAGCCACACCGCCATGCAGGCGGTGTTCTGTACCGACAAGGGTGAACTGCGCGCGGAGAGTCGGCTCGGCACCAAGGCCATTCCCGACACCGTGCGTACGCGCCTGCTCGGCTGGCAGGCGGCCTGGGACAAGACGCGCCAGGCCCTCGCCGCCTGGCGCGCCGCCGACCTGACGCAGAAGGTGCTGACCCTCGCGAAGGTCCACGCCAACCTCTACGAGGCGGCCAAGGCCCGCGCCGGGGCGCTCGACTTCGCCGACCTGATCCACCGCACGGTCGAGCTGCTGACCTGCCGGGCCACCTCGGCCTGGGTGCTCTACAAGCTCGACGGCGGCCTGCGCCACGTCCTCGTCGACGAGGCCCAGGACACGGCCCCGGAGCAGTGGGACATCATCCGCGCCCTGACCGACGACTTCTTCACCGGGCCGGACGACCCGCGCACCCTCTTCGCCGTCGGCGACGAGAAGCAGTCGATCTACGCCTTCCAGGGCGCGCGGCCCGAGCGGCTGATGCAGGAGGGCCGGGCGTACCAGGATCGCGTCGAGGCCTCGGGCCAGCGCTTCGCCTTCGCCCCCCTCGCCACCTCCTGGCGCTCCACGCCGCAGGTGCTGGCGTTTGTCGACCAGCTGTTCGGTGCCGACCCGGCGCGCAGCCGCGCCCTCAGCCCCGACACCGGCGACCGGCCGCATCACCGCCCGGCCCGCCGCGATCCCGGCTGCGTCGAGCTCTGGCCCATCTACCAGGAGCCCGCCACGGTCGAGCGCGACAGCTGGCTCGACCCGGTGGACGCCGAGGGCAAAGGCAGCGCCCGCCAGCGGCTGGCCCGCGACATCGCCCGGGAGATCGTCCGCCAGGTCCGCGACGGGGTGGCGGTGCAGGATCCGCGGGACCGCAAACTGCGCCCTTGCGGCTACGGCGACTTCCTCATCCTGGTGCGCAAGCGCGACGCCCTGTTCGAGGAGATCATCCGCGCCCTCAAGCGCGAGGGGGCCCCGGTGGCCGGGGCCGACCGCCTGAATCTCGGCGAGCACATCGCCTTCCGCGACCTGCTCGCCCTCATGCGTTTCGCCCTCTACCCCCACGACGACCTGTCGCTGGCGGAGATCCTGCGCGGTCCGTTCTGCGACGTCGACGAGGACTCCCTCTACGCCCTGGCTGGGGCGGATCAGGCGCGGCCGTCTCTGTGGCGGGCCCTGCGCGATCGAGCGCGAGAGCGCGCCGAATGGGGCGCGGCCCTGACCCTGCTGCTGGCGGCGCGGGCGGCGGCGAACGGCGGCCCCTTCGCCTTCGTCACCACCCTGCTGGAGCGGGTCGACGCCGGCGGCCGCACGGGCCGGGCCCGGCTGCTGGCCCGCCTCGGGGCCGAGGCCGCCGAAGTCATCGAGGAGACCCTTAGCCAGTGCCTGCGCCTCGAGCGCGAGGGCGTCACCGACCTGGAGGGCGCGCTCGGCCGGCTCGAAACCACCGAGATCGAGGTCAAGCGCGAGCTGGAGGGCCCGCGCGGCGAGGTCCGCATCATGACCGTGCACGGGGCCAAGGGGCTGGAGGCCCCGGTGGTGATTCTGCCCGACACCACCGGCCGAAGCGGCGGTGCCGCGCCCCTGATGGTCCCGGCCGTGGCCGACGACGGCGAGACCGAGGTTGGCTGGCTGGTCTGCCTGGAGTCGAAGACCGGGGAGTGCGAAGCCCTCAAGCGCGCCCGCGCGCGGCGCGAGCAGCGGGTCGAGGCCGAGTCCCTCCGGCTGCTCTACGTCGCCCTGACCCGGGCGCGCGACCGCCTGATCCTCGCCGGGCGCCGGCCGGCCACCCGGGGCCCGCCGGACAAGAGCTGGTGGACGGCCCTGTGCCAGACCCTCGAGACCCTCGAGACGACACCGGGCGACGGTCCGGAGGGCGCTCTGCGCTTCGGCCCCGCCCCGATACGGCTGGCCCCGGAGGCGGCGCAGCCGGCGGCCGCCGCGGCCAACCTGCCCACCTGGGCTGTCACCCCGCTGGCACCCGAGCGCGCCGCGCGGGTGCTGGCACCCTCGCGCCTCGCCCCGCTCAGGGGACAGGCGGCACCGTCGCCGCTGGTCGCCGCCGGCGGGGGCTGGGGAGCCGGCGCCCTCGGCCGCTTCGGCCGCGGGGCCCTGATCCACCGCCTGCTGGAGCGCCTGCCCGACCTGCCGCCGGCCGCCTGGCGGTCGGGTGCCGCCGCCCTGCTGACCCGCGCCCCGGGGGTTTCGCCCGAGGCCGCCGCCGAGATCACCGCGGCGGCTCTCGGGGTGCTGGAGGATCCGCGCTTCGCCGGGGTGTTCGGCCCCGGCTCGCGCGCCGAGGCGGCCCTGGCCGGCCGCGTCCCGGGCCTGCCCGCCGCCATCGACGGCCGGATCGACCGCCTGGTCATCACCCCGGACCGGGTGCTGATCGTCGACTTCAAGACCCGCCGTCCGGCCCCGGACCGGGTCGAGGACGTCGAGCCCGCCTACGTCCTGCAGCTGGCCCTGTATCGCGCGGTTCTGACCGGGCTCTATCCTGGCCGGACGGTCGAGGCGGCGCTCGTCTGGACCGACGGGCCCAGCCTGATGCCGGTTCCGGCCCCGCTGATGGACGCGGCGATCGCTGACCTCGGTTGATTTCCGGCGAGGGGTCCGCCACCTGTGGGGACGACCCTCGACCCGGGGCCGCAAGGCGCGCCCCTCGCCATTGCAGAAGGACGACACATGGCCACCCTCAAGGTCACCGACGACAGCTTTGACAGCGAAGTGCTGCAGGCCGGCCGGCCCGTGCTGGTCGATTTCTGGGCCGAGTGGTGCGGGCCCTGCAAGCAGATCGGCCCGGCCCTGGAACAGATCTCCGACGAGCTGGCCGGTCAGGTGACCATCGCCAAGCTCAATATCGACGATTCCCCCATGACCCCCTCCCGCCTGGGGGTGAAGGGCATCCCGACCCTGATGCTGTTCAAGGACGGCCAGATGGCCTCGATGAAGGTCGGTGCCCTGCCCAAGGGCAAGATCGTCGAGTGGCTGGCCGAGGCCGGGGTCGCCGCGCCCGGTCAGGGCTGACGCCCGCCGTCCGCCACCAGCGACAATGGGGCGGCCCGGCGGCACGTCCCTCTTCGTTCAGCGCCAGTCGATGGCTCAGGGTCGATGGCCCAGGGTCGATGGTCCCCGGACCGCGCGGCGCTTGAACAGCCCTGCGATGAACAGCAGGATCACCGCGCCGGGCGTGGCCACGATAAGGGTGACGAGGCTAGAGCCGCCGGACTCCACGTCCGGAAGGTTGGCGGTGGGGAAGCCGCCGAGGATGGCCCCTCGGGACAGGCCCGACGATGAAAGGGCTGTAGGGTTATGACCTAGCCCAGCAGCTGGGCGACCAGGCTGAGCGCCACCGCCAGGGCACCGAAGGCGGCACCGGCGATGGACGCCACGGGTGCCCGTCGGGACGAGCGCGAAGCGGTCGGAGCGGCGGCGACGGGGCGGAGCATGGGAGAGACCTGGTGAGCGCGATCGCATCATGAGCGCCTCGACTTAAGGCGCGGTTACGGCAAAGCCCTGACAAGACCCTGATTATCTCACCCCTGTGGCGGCCGCGCCTCACCGGTCGCCTCGACCACGACTACGGCGCGCCCGCCCCGGGCGTCGACCAGCGTCAGGGTCTGCGGATCGGTCAGGCCGGTGGGGTCGAAGGTCACGCGCTGGGCCGTTCCGTCGAGCACCGGCAGCACCTCGTCCGGCCAGGCCTCGAGGCCCAGCCCCGGGCCCTCCAGTCCCGTCCAGTCCCCTGTCTGCGTCGACGTCAGCGCCGCCGACCCGTCCACCGTCAGCCGCAGCGCCACCGGCCGACCACTCAGGATGGCCTCGGCCCGGACATTGGCCAGCCGCACCACCAGCCGCTCCGCCGCCGTCACCGCCGGGGCGCGCGCTTCGGGCGCGGTCAGGATCACCGCCGTGGCCGCCAGACCGACGATGGCCAGCACGATCATCAGCTCGACCAGGGTGAAGCCCGCGCGCCCTGTCGGGGATCGCCCCCGCCTCACGGCCGCGTCCGCACCGTGACCGTGCGCACCGCCCCGGCACGCTCGAAGCGGATCTCGGCCGAGGGGGCGTCGGCCAGCCGCTGCCGCAGCTGCGCCACCTGGGCGGTGCCGGTCAGCTCGACGCCATTGACGGCCAGCAGCACGTCCCCGGCCTGCAGGCCGGCGGCGCGCACCGCGGCCCCGTCGCCGCGGGTCTGGACGATGAAGCCGTCGATGCGCGCTCCGCGCAGCCGCGGGCGCAGCCCCGCCTGGGCCGCCAGCGCCGCGGGATCAATCACCGGCTCGGCCCGGGCCACCGGCGTCGGGGCCATTACTTCGACCACGGCGGGCGGCGGCGGCGGCGCGCCAGGCGGCGCATCCGAGAAGCCCAGGCGTGTGATCGCCCCGCCGCGCGAAAGGCTGACGCCGTCGGCGGACACAGACTCGAGGATAAGGCCGGGCATGGCCGCCTCCCCGACCAGAACGGACCGCTGGCTGCCGTCCGGCAGGGCGAGGATGGCCGAGCCCCCGTCGACCCCGCCGGCGCGGACCCCGTAGAGCCGCAGCCGGCCGGCTTCGGCGTCGGACGGTCCGAGGGCCGCCCCGGCCCCCGAGCGGAAGAAGGCGTCGATGCGCCGGAACACCTCGACATCGACCGGCGCGGCCGGCGCAGTCGCCGGCGCCGCGGCACCGGCCGGCGGCGTGGCCATGATCCAGACAGCCCGGCCGAGCTGGATCGCGAGCGCCAGCCCCAGCACCCCCGCGAGGAACAGGGGCGCGCGCACCCTCGGCGACAGGGCGACAAGACGCGGGATCGTCGGCATCCGGACCATCTACGGGCTTTAGAACCGGCCTGAGACAGACGTATGACGTCCCCGCCTCGCCCCTTGAAGCCGCAGGCTGATCCGGGGCAAGACCGGTGCATGAGCGATCCGACCACCGACATCAGCTACGCCCGCTATCTCGGGCTCGAGGACCTTCTGGCGGCCCAGCATCCGCTCAGCGACGAGCACGACGAGATGCTGTTTATCGTTATCCACCAGACCAAGGAGCTGTGGCTCAAGCAGATCCTGCACGAGCTCGTCCTCGCCAAGCGCATGGTGCGCGACGGGGATCTGGTGCCGGCGTACAAGAGCCTAGCCCGCATCAGCCGCATCCAGGCGGTGATGACCCAGAGCTGGGATGTGCTGGCCACCATGACCCCGGCTGACTACCTGCGCTTCCGGTCGGTGCTGGGCCCATCGTCCGGCTTCCAGAGCGACCAGTTCCGGCGGCTGGAGGCCATGCTCGGCCTCAAGGATCCTCGCCACCTCGCCGTCCACGCCGACCGCCCGGCGGCGCAGGCGGCGCTGCAGGCGGCGATCGACGCCCCCAGCCTCTATGACGACGCCCTGCACCAGCTGGCCCTCGCCGGTCTGGCCTTGCCACAGGAGGTGCTGGCCCGCGACGTGCGCCAGCCCTACGCGCCGTCGCCGGGGGTCGAGGCGGCCTGGCTGGAGGTCTATCGCGACACCGGGCGCTGGTGGGCCCTGTACCAGCTGGCGGAGAAGCTGGTGGATCTCGACGACGCCCTGCTGACCTGGCGGCACAAACATGTGGTCACGGTCGAGCGCATCATCGGCGGAAAGCGCGGTACCGGCGGCACCGACGGCGTCGCCTACCTGTCGGGCACCCTGCACCGCCGCTGCTTCCCCGAGCTGTGGAGCGTGCGGACGGCGCTCTAGGCTTCGTACTCAATCGGCTGGGAAGGGCTGACGGATGCTGATTCCGGGAATCCGGGAGGTGCTCTCGGATGTCCAGGCGCAAGTCGATCTATTGGTTGTCGGGCGCGGAGTGGTCGGCGATTGAGCCGCATCTGCCTCGTGGTCGGTGTGGAGCTCGTCGTGTCGATGACCGTCGGGCGATCAGCGGCATCGTGCACATGCTGCGGTCCGGGGTCGGGGTGCGGACCAAGAGGTGACGGACTCTCACTCAAATCGGGGGATCAGGAAGGGGGCAGGTCACTTTCTGCCAAGGCGGCCGGTGGTGCGACGTGTTTCCGGGGTTTAAGCCCCGCCTCCTGCTGCTCCGGAAACTCGCGAGAGTTGTTGACGTGCCTCTTGACGTCCAGACGATCCATGCCCGGTGATCCATGACAGACGCGCGGACCTCGTCAGCCGGCAACGGATCGGCGCGACGTCATAGCGACCACAAGGCTTGTATACCGACGATTCGCGGTTCTCCTCGATTGGTCACGACGCCGAAGCCTTGATCGACCGCATAAGTCAGATATCGCTCGTTCAGGAGATTGCGCGCGAAAATGCGGAATTCGAAGTCTGACGGCCGGATTTGAAGGGTCGCAGAGACATCGATGACGGTGTAGGCCTCTTGGCTTTCCTCGATCAGGTTCTCTTTCGTAAAGAACTGTCTGGACTCATGTCGGGCACTCAGGCGAAGGCTGCCGATCGCCCGATCTGTCCGATAAACATCGAACGAGGCTGCAGCATAGGCGGTGACCTCGGGGGCATAGAGAAGCCGGTTGCCGCGTAGACTCCCCGCGTCTGTCACAAGGTCGAGGAAAGTTGAGTCATTGTAGGCGAGATTGAGGTCGAACGAAGCCCAACTGTAGGGACGCCAGGCTCCCTCGAACTCAGCACCGTAACTCCTCGCGCTTGGTGCGTTCAGGGTCGATGTGGTCCCATTTCTCAGCACCTGCAACTGGTAGCCGCTATAGTCCAGATAATATGCTGAAAACCCAATGTTCAGACGGTGATCCGGGCTTCTGAAGCGCGTGCCCGCTTCATAAGCCCAAACACCCTCCTGGTCGAAGGGTACCCGTGACACTTCAACGGCTGGATCGAACCCGCCGGCCTTGAAACCGCGCGAAGCCGACGCGAAGAGTATGGTCTGCTCGCTCGGCTTATAATCCAGCACGATTCGTGGCTGTACAGAGTTCCACGATTGCTCAAAATTTCGCGGCCCATCTGTAGCAGCCGAAAATAAATTCGCACCATTAAGACTGCTGGACACGCTAATTATTGTCGGCACATTGTAATTAAAGTGCTTGCGATCTTGTGAGACACGCACACCTCCCGTCATTCTGACTTCGTTTGTGAACTGATAAGTGGCGTCGGCGAAAAGTGAATAGTTCGAGTTTCGGCCGCGGCCAGAGATGGTCTCCACAACTTCTGGGGAGCAAGGCACCCCCAACCCAATCGTAGTCAGTGGTTCGTCACAAATTGCGAAAGCGGCCTGACCTGGGAAGAGTGTATCTGGAGCCACTTGAACCCCGGAGAGTATAGCGAATTCCGAATACGTAAAGTCAACATTCTGCCTGATCCATTCCTCGAAAATAGATGCGCCAAAGAACCACTCCAGATTTCCTGCCCTGCCAAGGAGACGGACTTCCTGCCCAAACGTCCTGTTTCTGTAGTTGCGAAAATGTGCATCAAGGAGGGGAGCGGCCGAGCCGTCTGCGTCAAACTGACGGTCCAGCGTGGTGTCCAGGGCAGTCGTGATTGACTTAAACGTCAAGTTTTCGGAAATATTCCATTCTGACTGCACGTTTGCCGACCATAAGTTCCGTTTTTCGAACGTCTGCACATTGGTCGCATGCCGACCGTCGAACGGATCGGATGCGAGACCACCCGCGTCAGACAACGCTGGATCTAATGCCTGCGAAGGAAAGCCACCACCTTGGTCCTGAACGTGATTGAGGATCGCCGTTAATGTGAAACTCGACGAAGGTTCGAATAGTGCAATGCCGCGAAGGGCAGTCGTACGACCACCTCCTTCCAGGCGATCCAGGAGCACGTTTCTTTCCATGCCTCCGCGATCCCGGTAAAGTCCGGCTACACGGAAAGAGAGTGAATCTGTTGCAGGGATGGTGAGGCCGCCGGAGGCCTCGAAGCTGTCGAAAGAGGCGTAGCTTGCCGTAAAGTCGGCGGCGGTGTTGGAGGTCGGGCGACGTGAGGTGACGGAAATCACACCTGCCGATACGTTGCGGCCGAACAACGTCGATTGAGGGCCCTTCAATACGTCAATCTGGGCGACATCAAAGAAGGGTATGTTGGAGCTTTCGAGACGCCCCAGGTAGCCCTCGTCCCAAAACACGCCCACGCTGGACTCGCCGCCGATCCCGACCGAATTCGTGCTGATGCCGCGGATTGAGAACACCGGTGTTCCAAGGCCCTGGGGCTTGCCGGTCAGGCCAGGAGCCAAGGCCGTTAAATCGCCGGTGTCCCGAACCAGGGCCTGTACAAGTCTATCTCCGCTCACCGCTGTAATGCTTACGGGAACATCAGCCAGGGGCTGGACACGCCGTTGGGCGGTCACCACAATTTCGTCCACAATTGTGGGCGTGCTCGCGTCTTGTGCTGCGGTCTGCACAGGCGTGGCAGCGCAAACCGCAACTAGGCATAGTTTTCCAATGTCCTTGGAATTCATGTTTCACTCCCCTTGGCCTGCCGCGTGTCTCGCGATCTTGCAAATCGAGTCTGGTGGTTCGGCGCGCCGCGGTCAGAGGCGTTCGAGCGCCTTGGCGGGGTCCCCGTTCTCGAAGAGGCCAGTCATGCCCCCCCGTTTCGCGACGGCATCGTGAGGGGCATAGCCCAGCAACGCCTGAAGGCGGGGTTCCAGCGTCCTTGCCGTTTCCTTGCTTATGTTGAGGAAGCTGTTCTCGACCGGTCGCAACCAGCCGGCGCAGTACGAGATCGAGATGGCCCTTCGTGGCGCATCCGAGGCGTTCTCGCCACCACCGTGGATCAGGTCACCACGGAAGAGTACAGCGTCACCTGCGTTCATCACCGCACGCGCGAACTCGTCAGACTGCGGTTGTCGCCCGTTCTCCCAGCGCCAGCTGCCTGGGGCGATGTAGGTGGCCCCATTTACAAGCGTGAAGGGATCGAGCGCGACGATCGCATTGACCAGGACCGGCGCGTCCGTGCGTGGCAGGGAGAGCCAGGAGTCGGTGTCGCGGTGGAGATACTGAGCGGGCTCGCCCGGTCCGATCTGGATGAGCTCTCCCGCGTTCAAGAGGATGCTTGCAGCATTCGAACCGATCAAACGTTCGGCCCAGGCAACGAGGTCGGGATGGGCGATCAGCAACCGCGTCGAAGGGGTCTTCTCGGCGAGCCCGTGCAAGCGGACGGTGCGAGATCCCAGAAATGCATCATAAGCGGGTGATCCGCTTCGGGGCAGTCCGAGCTTGCTGTCACCCGAGATGTAGCCGTCGATTTCGCTGTTCAGCGCCTCGACTTCTTCCTGCGAGAGCAAGCCGACGACGATGGCACCCCCCTCGTCGGCAACAGCCCTGTCGATCGCGTTCCAGTCGTAGGGGCGCACGAAGGTCGGCAGTCCGTGCGCCGATCGGACCGGAAGAGCGCTCATCGGCACGGCGACGTCGTTTCCGCCATCGACGACGTTGACCGGCAGGGGATCACTATAGGAGATCACCCACCAGGACCCGCCGTCAGGGCCCGTGGTCTCGGGGCCGTATGCATGGCCCGCTCGAGTCCAGCGAATGTCACCGGCGCGGTAGACAGCCTCACCCTCGATGTGGTGCTCGCCCTTCGTGTAGACATAGACCACATCACCATGATGGTAGTGCCTGGGGCGTGTCTTGTGAGGAGGATCCTCCACCAGGAAGACGAACGGCTTCCCGTCCGACCCCATGCCTTCCGGCATCAGGAATATGTTCCCCGAGCCCGTCGTTGGATCGACGAATGGCTCGACCCCCTCCAGGTTGAACTTCGCTGCGTTTTTCATGCTCGGCACTCCTGACCAAACCACTTGTCGTTTGACCTAACAGTTGTTACATAACCGACGTTTCGTCAAGAGGTGATCGTATGCCCAAGGTCGTCAATCATGAGGAACAGCGAGCCGGCTTCGTGACGGCAAGCTGGGAGGTCATTGCCGAGGAAGGCCTTGGCGCCGCGACGCTTCGGCGAGTGGCTGCAGCGGCTGGCATGACGACAGGTGCCCTGACCCACTATTTCAGTGATCGCGAGGCGCTGCTTGTAGAGGCACTGCGCACCGCACATTTCGCGGCCGGTGCCCGGATGCTGCGAGCGGCAGCGACTGCGGAGTCAGACCGCGCCAAACTGTCAACGGTGCTCCACGAGGCCCTGCCGCTCGATGCTGTTCGACTACGTGAATGGCGGGTTTGGCTGGCGTTCTGGGGGGAAGCCGTCGGTAATCCACGGCTCCGCCGCGAGAATGAGGAACGCGTCGCGGAGTGGCGAGACCTGCTCGAAACGCTCGTTGCTCCGCTGGTGGAGGGAGCCGCATCCTCAGAGGCTGCATCCGCTGAACTGCTGAGCCTCATAGACGGCCTGGGGGTGCGACTTGCCCTTGCACCGCGAGCGACGATTGCGCGGGAGCGAGCGTCGGCTCGCTCAATCATCGAGCACGCAATCGCTCGGCTTGGCCGGCATAGTCCGGTCTGCGCCGAAGCCAACGAGCCGCGAGCTTCTTCGGTTGTGATGAGGAACGCGAAATGAACCAGAAATCGGGCACCATGAGCAAACAACTCAAGGCTCTAATTCTGATTACCGATGTGCTTTTTTTGACTTATTGGTCTCTTTCTCTACTTGATCTACTCGGTGTGTTTCAATTGCCGCCCAGCATGATGTATGCTGAATTTGACCAGCCACGCGTATTTGCCTGGAACTGGTCTTTCTTCCCTGTCGACGTGCTGTTCTCGATCACCGGAATCGCGGCTGTAAGGCTAGCGAATGACGGAGATCCTCGCTGGCGGCCAATGGCAATGATCTCGCTCTGTCTCACATTTGTGGCCGGCCTGATGGCGATCGGTTACTGGACCATTCTGGGCGAGTTCGATCCGGCCTGGTATCTGCCGAACTTGGCGTTGGCGGTCTGGCCCTTGTTCTTCCTGCCCGGGCTGCTGAACGATATCGTTCGCCCGGCATGACCGTCTTACGGCGAAGGTTCGCTCTAGCCTGCCTCCTCCATGCGACCGTGATCGGCGCGGGCTATATGAGCTTGCCCCCCATGTTCGCCTCGATGGTCAAGGAGGGCTGGAGCGTACTGGCATTGCAGCAAGCTTGGGCAGCGATTCCGCTGGGATCAGCACCCGGGGCCCTGATCGCTGCATCGGCGATCCGGCGCTTCGGCGCTCCTGCTGTGATTACGTGGAGTAGCATCGCCGCCAGTGCTGCCATCGCCCTTCGTGCCTTGAGCGACGGGGTCGTGCCGTTCAGCGCCGCGCTAGCGGTCTACGGCTTCATGACGGGCGTGCTGCTTGCGACGTTGACGGTGGAGGTCGGCCGGTCGGTTAGCGCGCGTCGTGCAGGCGTCGCCCAGGCACTGTTCTTCGGCAGCTATGCAATCGGAGCGGCGCTCGCCGTTGGCTTAGCAGGCCTGTCCGTACAGCTGCTAGGTTGGCGGGCTGTATGTTGGGCCGTTTCAGCGATCGGGTTCTTGCTCGCCATGTCATCGTGGCGTTCACCCCCCGTCGTTCCCGCAGACGAAGCCGTGCTCGGCAGAGCCAGCACCTGGGAGAACAAACTCACGTCGCTTCGATACTCGGCTGCTTATGCAGCTTATGTCGGCGGCTATCTGGCCTTGGCGGGTCTTTTACCTTACCAGTTGGAAAAATGGGGTTGGGCTCCTGAACTGGCGAGTCTTTCTCTTGCGCTGACGACCGCCGCCTTTCTGATCGGGGCATGTCTCTGGACCGTCCTGACGGACGCTCTTGGTGGCCGACTTATCGTCTTCGCGATCACGATGATCCTGAGCGGCCTCTCGACGGCCCTCATAGTTCTCTTTGCAAGGGGGGAGTCAAATCCTGTCGCCTGGAGCGTGATTGCTGCCGTGGGCTTCTTCGGCGGCGGCATGGCTGTGTTCTTTCCGCTCCTCCTTGCCGATGTCAGGCTTGGAAGCCTGAACGGTGCTCCCAGTGTGGGGCACGCGACAGCCGCCTCCTATCTGGGAGGCGCAGTTCTCCCCTTCGCCTTGGCGGGCCTGAGCGCAACCCGTCCCGATGGTGCGATAGCCTTGTTTGGCCTTTCGATCGCCGCTGCCGGGTTGTTATTGCCCCGACCGGCCAGCGCCGCTGCGGCAACAAGCGGTACGCTGGCAAAATCGAGCAGTTGCAAGCGAGATCATGTCGCTTGACTTTCACCAAAGCCGGTACGCAATCGAGGCTGCGGTCCACGGTCGCTTCCTTCGAGCCGCGCGGATCCTTGATGTCGCGCAGTCAACGCCGGGTCGGCCTATCCTGAAGCTGGAGCGCTGGATCGGGCTGTGTGAGGCCAAATGGATCGCCGGGTTAGTGACCTGGCCCCCCCCTGGCCTCTCGCTTGTCCCGAGAACCCCCGGGAATGATGGCTGACCTCCACCGCCGCCATCGCCGGGCGGATATGCGACCTGGAGGCCTGGCGACCTGCCGCTGCATCCTCGCTTCGGTACCAGGCGTGATCGACCTAGCCTGCATGATCTGATGGCCAGTCAAGGCGCAGGGGCGGCAAACCGGGAAGGTCGGGTTCCCCCGCCCCGCGGCTTGTGCGCCTTCCCTTCCGGGCCCACCGGCGGCAAGGTGAGCGGGCATGTTCAGTGACGACGAGGTGGAGCGCTACGCCCGGCATCTGGTGCTGCGAGAGCTCGGCGGGCCGGGCCAGCAGCGGCTGAAGGCGGCGCGCGTCGCCCTTGTCGGGGCCGGCGGCATAGGTGCCCCGGCCGCCCTGTATCTGGCCGCGGCGGGCGTCGGGACCCTGCGCCTGATCGATGATGACACCGTCGCCCTGTCCAACCTGCAGCGTCAGATCCTGTTCGCCACCGCCGATGTCGGCCGACCCAAGGTCGAGGTCGCCGCCGCGCGCCTGGCCGCCCTGAATCCCCACGTCGTGGTCGAGGCGCGCCCCGTGAGGCTCGACGCCGACACGCTCGGCGATCTGCTGGCCGAGGTCGATCTGGTGTTGGACGGCAGCGACAGCTTCACCACGCGGGCGCTTGTCGGCGACGCCTGCATCGCGCGCGGTCTGCCGCTGGTGGCGGCGGCGCTGGGCCGTTGGGAGGGCCAGATCGTACTGCTGCGCGGCCGGCCCTGCTGGCGCTGCTATGTGCCGGAGCCGCCGCCCGACGCGGAGACCTGCGCCCGCATGGGCGTGGTCGGGGCCCTCGCCGGGGTGATCGGCTCGGCCGCCGCCCTGCTGGCCCTGCGGGTCCTCGCGGAGGTCGGCGAGGCTCCCGCCGGCGAGCTGATGCTGTTCGACGGCCTCGGCTGGCGCGCCCGCACCAGCCGTATCGCGGCCGATCCGCACTGTCCGGCCTGCAGCGGCGCAGGGATCAGCCTCGGCTGAGCATCAGCCCGGCGTCCCGGTGGAGGGTGCCGACCAGCGCATTGGCTCCCGCTGACGCCCCCGGCCGATCGTCGACGGCCCGCACAGCGCCGCGCCCGAGCCGGACATATCTACACGGGCACGGCCTCTCCGGAGATGACCGGACGTCCTCACGCCGGCGAGGCGACGGGCTGAAGCCGCGCCTCCGCGCACCCCGCTGCGGCGTCGTCCCCGCAGCCTCGAAGGCCGCGACGAGTCGAGGCTTGCTTTTGTGAGCCATTCTCATTAGCACATCGCGACTGCGAATAATTCGCCATGACCAAGGCCGTTCATGTCCCGTCTCGTCGCCCTCGCCGCCGCCATGCTCACCACCCTCGCCGCCGGCGGGGTCGCCCTCGCCCAGACGCCCGCGATGGTGCCGGCGTCGACCGAGACGGGGCCGCGCGTGGCCGAGATCGTGGTGATCGGCGAGCGCGGCAATCTGCTGACCATTCCCGGCTCCGGCGCGACCATAGAGACGGCGGACCTCGAACGGTCCCGCCCGTTCACCGTCAACGACGCCCTGCGGCAGGTGCCGGGGGTGTTCGCGCGGGACGAGGAAGGCTTCGGGCTCCGCCCCAACATCGGCATCCGCGGCCTCAACCCGACCCGCTCGACCAAGCTGCTTCTGCTGGAAGACGGCCTGCCGCTGGCCTTCGCTCCGTATGGCGACAACGCCAGCTACTTCCACCCGTCGCTGGGCCGCTACGCCCGCGTCGAGGTGCTGAAGGGAGCCTCGCAGGTGCGCTTCGGCCCCCAGACCATCGGCGGCGTCATCAACTACATCACCCCCGAGGCCCCGGAGAGCTTCGGCGGTAGCCTGCGTCTGGCCGGCGGCTCGCAGGGCTATCGCGAGGTCGACGGCCTCGTCGGCGGTCCGGCCCTTGGCGGGCGGGGTCTGCTGCACGTGCAGAACCGTCGCACGGACAGCAGCCGCGACAACCAGGACCTACAGTATACGGACATCTTCGCCAAGGCGACCTGGGACCTCGCCGCCGATCAGGTGCTGACCGCCCGCGTCAGCCGCCACGAGGAGGACTCGCAGGTCACCTACTCCGGCCTGACCCTGGCCGAGTTCAACGCCAACCCCTACGGCAACGTCTTCGCCAACGACTCCTTCCAGACCGAGCGCTGGGGCGCCGCCGTCAGCCACGCCTGGTTCCTCGACGGGGCAACGACCCTGCGCACCAGCGTTTACGGCTCGATCTTCAACCGCGACTGGTGGCGCCAGTCGTCGAACTCGGGCCAGCGCCCCAACGACGCCTCCGACCCGGCCTGTGGCGGCCTCGCCAACCTCAACACCACCTGCGGCAATGAAGGCCGCCTGCGCGACTACTGGACGGCAGGCGTCGAGACGCGCCTGAGCCACGACACCGCCGCCTTCGGCGCCGACATCCGGCTCGAGGCCGGCCTGCGCTACCACACCGAGGACCAGCAGCGCCGGCAGTGGAACGGGGACACGCCCCGCGCCCGCACCCCGGGCACGGGCCGCAACGCCGGCGTGGTCGAGGACAACGAGCGACTGGTCGACGCGTACAGCGCCTTCGCCAGCGCCCGCATCGAGTCCGGCCCGTGGATCGTCGAACCCGGCGTGCGACTGGAGCGGATTGAATACGAGCGCCTGAACCGCCTCAACGGCGCGCGTGGGACGACCGATCTCGATGTCGTGGTGCCCGGCCTTGGCGTCATGTACCGGCTGGGCGACCGCTCGGTCGTTTACGCCGGCGTGCACAAGGGCTTCGCCCCGCCCCGCGTCGAGGACATCATCAGCAACACCACCGGCGGTGCGGTCGACCTCGACGCCGAGGAGAGCGTCAACTGGGAACTGGGCCTGCGCGGCGACGTCGCCCCCGGCCTCTATCTCGACGCCGGGCTGTTCCGGATGAACTTTGACAACCAGATCATCCCGCAAAGCGTGGCCGGCGGGGTCGGCGCCACCCTGACCTCGGCCGGCGAGACCCTGCACCAGGGCTTCGAGCTGCTCGCGCGCGGCTCGGCCCGCGAGGCCGGCTGGCTGCAGAACGGCGATGACCTCTACGCCCGCCTCAGCCTGACCCACGTCGCCGACGCGAAATTCGAGGGCCGTCGCTTCTCGACCGTCGCCGGCTCGACCGCCGTCAGCGTCACCGGCAACCGCCTGCCCTATGCGCCGGAATGGCTGTGGGCCGCCGCCGTCGGCTACGAGTATCGCGGCTGGCTGCAGGGCGAGATCGAGGCCCAGTACACCGACGCCATGTTCACCGACGACCTGAATACGGTGGCGGTCACCGCCAACGGCCAGCGCGGCCGCATCGACGACGTGCTGCTGTGGAACGCCACGGTCAACGCCGACCTGCCGGGCACGCCGCTGACCGTCTTCGTCACCGGCCGCAACCTGACCGACGAGCTCTACGTCGTCGACCGCTCGCGCGGCATCCTGCCGGGCGCCCGTCGCGGCTTCCAGGCCGGGATCAGCTTCGCCTTCTGAGGCTCCGGGGACCGGCGCCGCTCTTGGTCAGGAGCTCGGCGCCGCCTCAACCGGGTCCATGGCCAGCACCCAGCGCGGCCGGGCCCGGCTGGCCTTGGGTGAGCGGTGCAGCAGGGGGCGGGTGGGGACCGGCCACCGGCTCCCCTTCATCAGCACAACCGCGCCCACCCCTGCCTGGCCGATCGGCCCCTCCCCCGAAGCACAGACCCACTCGACGCCGGGGCCACGATACGTCGTCAGGAGCCGAACGCGCACAGCGTCCTGGTGAAAGCGCGGACAGGTGCGCTCGGTCGCCGTCTCCATTCGGACCCTGACGCGGTCGCACCCGGCCACCCCGGCCAGCAGCCCTGCCAGGCGACGCACATCGTCCTCAAGCCACCCCGGCAGCCCGCACCATTCATCGCGATCCGGCTCGGCGTAGGCTGGGTACCCCCCGTCCCCGCAGGGATTCGGGCGGGTCCAGACGGCCGCGGCGACATCGCTGCGTCGCAGGGCGTCGAGGACGGAGGGGTCGTCGCCGCTGACGACGAGGGAAGGCGTGAGAGCCGGAGCGGTTGTCTGCAACATTATAACATTGCATAACCTTTGCCGTTGCCCTTGTCACGGAGTCCGGGATGCTGCCCACCACCGTCCTGTCCGGCTTTCTCGGCGCCGGAAAGACCACCCTGCTGAACCATGTGCTGGCCAACCGCGACGGCCTGCGCGTGGCGGTCATCGTCAACGACATGAGCGAGGTGAACATCGACGCGGCCCTTGTCCGCGAGGGCGGCGGCGCCGACCTGTCGCGCACCGAGGAGCGGCTGGTCGAGATGTCCAACGGCTGCATCTGCTGCACCCTTCGCGAGGACCTGCTCAAGGAGGTGGCGCGCCTCGCCCGCGAGGGCCGCTTCGACTATCTGCTGATCGAGTCGACCGGCATCTCCGAGCCCATGCCGGTGGCCGCCACCTTCGACTTCCGCGACGAGGACGGTTTCAGCCTCGCCGACCTGGCGCGCCTCGACACCATGGTCACCGTGGTCGACGCCTTCAACTTCTTCCGCGACTACCCCTCGACCGACCGGCTCAAGACGCGCGGCGAGCACCTCGGCGAGGACGACGAGCGCACGGTGGCCAACCTGCTGGTCGACCAGATCGAGTTCGCCGACGTCATCGTCCTGAACAAGATCGACCTGCTGCCGGCCCGCGACCTCGGCCTGCTTGAGGCCATGATGCGCCAGCTCAACCCCCGGGCCCGGATCGTCCGCAGCGAGCGCGGCCGCGTGCCGCTGAAGGAGATCATCGGCACGGGCCTGTTCGACATGGACCTCGCCGAGCAGGCCGCCGGCTGGAGCCAGGCCCTGCGCGGCGAGGTCACGCCGGAGACCGAGGAGTACGGCGTCTCCAGCTTCGTCTACCGGGCGCGTCGCCCCTTCCATCCCCAACGCCTGTACGACCTGTTCCAGGAGGAATGGCCCGGCGTCTGGCGCTCCAAGGGCTTCTTCTGGCTGGCCACGCGCATGGCCTATGTCGGGTCGTGGAGTCAGGCCGGCGCCGTGACGGAGCATGAGTGGGGCGGCCTGTGGTGGGCCTCGGCTCCGCGCGACCGCTGGCCCGACGACAACGCCGAATGGCTGGCCGCCATCGAGGCGGTCTGGCGCGCGCCCTGGGGCGACCGCCGGCAGGAGATCGTGCTGATCGGCGCCGGCATGGACTGCGAGGCCCTGACCGCCCGCTTTGACAAGGCGCTGCTGACCCGCTTCGAGATGGAGCGCGGCCCCGAAGGGTGGAAGAAGTTCCCTGATCCCTTCCCGCACTGGGGTCCCGCCGCCGCAGCGGCCTGAGTCCCGTTCCGGAGACCGACATGAAACGCTCGATGCTCAGCCTCGCCGCCGCCCTGGCGCTGCTCGCCGGCCCGGCCCTGGCCCAGGCGGCGCCGCCGGCGCACGGGCCGGCCCACGCCCCCGCGCCTTCGCGCATGGACCAGCTGATCGGCCAGCTGCGCGGCGGCGGCGTCGTCCTGCTGATCCGCCACGAACGCACCGAGGTCCCCGCGCGCGAGGACGACTACACCCGCCCGGCGCACGACTGCATGGCCCAGCGCAACCTGTCGCTCGCCGGCGTGGCCGGGGCGCAGGAGACCGGCGTCGCCCTGCGCGCCCTCGGCCTGCAGCCGGCCCGGGTGCTCAGCAGCCCCATGTGTCGGACCACGGAGACGGCCCGCTACATGTTCGGGACCTGGGAGGTGGAGCCGCGGCTGATCCACCCGAACCCCGGCGTTCCCGGCGGGCGCGACGTGGTCGCCGCCGGCGAGGAACTGGCGGCCCTGTTGCGCGCCCTGCCGCGCGACGGCGGCAATGTCGCCATCGTCAGCCACGGCGGCAACATCGTCCGCGCCACCGGCCTGCGTCTCGCCGAGGGCGAGATCGGGGTGATCCGGGTGGAGGCCGACGGGACCATTGTCGCCCTCGGCCAGGCCCCGGGCAGCGATTTCGGCCCGCCGGCCCGCGTCGCGCTCGGGACCCTGCCCTGAGGCCGTCGGGCCCGGTTCAGCGGCGCCTCAGAACCTGAGGCGCAGCCCGACCAGCAGGTTGCGGCCCCGCAACGGGGCCCGCTCGGCGATGAAGGAGGCGTGGTTCAGCGCCAGCGCGTCGAACAGGTTGGTTCCGCGCGCAAACAGCTGGGCGTCCAGCCCCGCCACCGGCAGGTCCCGGGCGAGGCTGACGTTGACGAGGGTGTGGCCCGCCGTCTCCACCTCATAGGCGGCGATCCGGGCCTGGGCGAAGGTCCGAACGGCCTCGATATCAGCGCTCCAAGGCCCGCGCGCCCAGTCGCCGCCGACGCCCAGCCGGCCCGCCGGGATGCGCGGCAGGGCCCCGCCCGCGTCGAAGCTGGCCCGCACCAGGTCCCCGAACAGGCGCACGCCCAGACCCGGCGCCAGTTCATGACTGACCTCGGCCTCGACCCCGATGAAGCCGGCGTCTTCCTGGGTGTAGCGGATCAGCCGGAAGCCCTCGATCCGGTCCAGCGTCTGCGCATAGACATAGCCGTCGTAGGCGTAATGGAAGGCCGACACGCTGAACCGGGTGTCGCCCGCCGTCTTCTTCAAGGTCGCCTCGATCGAGACGACCGTCTCCTCGTCGAGGGTCGGGTCGCCGATCTCGAAGGTGTTGGTGGCCAGGTGCACCCCGTTGGCATAGAGCTCCTGCGCCGACGGGGCCCGCTGCGAACGAGCCGCGCTGGCGGACAGGGCATAGCCCGGCCGGAAGGTCCAGTTGACCCCCATCGAGGCGGACACCGGCCGGTGCTCCGTATCCGGACGATCTGTCGCCGACAGGCTCTGCCGCTCGGCCCGGAGCGCGCCCTCAAGGCGGACGTCGCCCAGCACCAGCTCCTCCAGCAGGAACAGGGCGGCGGACTCCGTCCGACTCTCCGGCAGGAAGGACTCGGCGCCGATGGCCGAGAAGTCGCTGCGCGACACCTGGGCCCCGATCACCCCGCGAAGGCCGAACAGCGGCGCATGCATCGCCTCGATACGAACCTCATGGCCATCGTTGCTGAAGGTCGTCCCGACCTCGCCGTCCTCGATCTCGTCGTGGGCGTAGTCGCTCCAGGCTGCCCGCAGCCGCACCCGCTCGATCCCCGCGCCGGGCGTCTGCAGTTCGCCGCGCAGGTCGACGCGGCGGCTCTCCAGATCGATCCGCGGCGGCGGCTCCTCCCCGTGATCGTCTTGGCGGTGGTCATCATGCCCGTCCCCGCACTGCAGGGTCGTGCCGACCGCGATACAATCCTCGAAGCCGTGGCTGTGACCCGGCAAGCCATAGTCGCTGGTCTGCTCGCTGAACGCCGCCCCAAGGTAGCCGCGGTCGCCGCTGAACGACAGGCCGACGGCCCGGGTCTCGCCGCGATTGTAGGACCCCGGGAGCCGGTCCACGCGCGTCCCGGCATCGCGGTCGATGACGAACGGCGGGATGGCGTAGTCGTCCAGATCGCGCCCGGCCCACTCCAGACGCAGGGCCCAGCCCTGCCGGCCGGCGCTCAGGCCGACGACACCCGCGCGTTCCCGATCCGCCGTGCCGAGCCGCGCCTCGGCCACGCCCTCGACGCCGTCCGGCGCCTCGGTCGGCACCCGCTGGTCGATCAGATTGACGGCCCCGCCGATGGCTCCGCCGCCGTAGAGCAGGGCCGAGGGGCCGCGCAGGATTTCGATGCCGCGCAGCAGCAGCGGCTCGGTGGTGACGGCGTGGTCCGGCGACACCTCCGAGGCGTCCAGCAGGCTGGCCCCGTCCGCCAGCACCCGCACCCGCGGCGCGGTCTGGCCGCGGATCACGGGCCGGCTGGCCCCGCCGCCAAAGGTGTCCGAACTCACGCCCGGCAGGCTGGTCAGGGTGTCGCCCAGCGTCGCCTGACGGCGCGTGATGAAGCTCTCGCCGGCCAGCACGGCGACATTGCTGACGACCTCGGCCCCCGACCGGCCCAGCGGATCGGCGGTGATGATGACCGCATCGACCTCGGTCACCGGCGCCGGGCCCCCGCGCGGCTCCGGCTCCCCGGCCAGGGCTGCGCCCGGCAGTGCGGCGACGGCCGCTCCGAGGCCGATGATCAGCCCTGCCCCTGAACTCCGCTTCAATCCCGCCTCCGGTCACGTGAAACAAGTTATGTTATCACGTAACTTTGACGGCCGCGGTCTGTCCAGTTACCGATTGCTCATCCGGCGCGGGCCCCGCGCGCGGGACGCCACAGGTTCAGGAGATGGGCGGACGCCAGCACCATCCCGCCGGCGACCGTCAGCGGCGTCTCCGCCTCATGGTCGGGGAAACCGGCCGCCCCCGCGATCAGCAGGCCGAGGCCGGCCAGGGCCAGCAGCAGCAGGCCCGGGCGCACCGCGCTCCCGTGACCCGGGCGGCCGAGGGTCCACAGCGACACCGGCGCGGCGACCGCGACAAACGCCCAGTGCACCCACTCCGCCTCCGCCCACAGGCCGAGCACCGGCAGGGCGGCGGCCGCGAGCGGCAGGGCGAGACAGTGGGCGAGACACAAGCCGGACAGGCTGATGGCGACGGCGTCGCCGGCGCGGGCGGACAGTAGCGGCATTTCGGTCTCCTGACTTGAGCGCCCCATATGTTATCTTGTAACGTCTTTGCAAGGGCCCGCCGAACCGGAGTGCTGACCCGCCCATGATCGACATCGAGACGCTGGACGTCGGCCGCGACGGCCGCGCCATCGCCCGCCTTGCGCCGGCCCGGCTCGCGCCTGGCTCGGCGTGGCGACTGCCGGGCCCCTCCGGCAGCGGCAAGACCACCGCCCTGTTCACCCTCGCCGGCCTGCTGCCCCCCGTTGCCGGTGCCGTGACCTGGGCCCACACCGGCGCGCCCCTGCGCCGCGGCGAGGCCGCCGTGGTCTTCCAGGACCTGCTGCTGGTCGACGGCCTGAGCGTGATGGAGAATGTCCTGCTCGCCCCCTTCGCCCTCGGGCGGCCACAAGGCACCGCCGCCGCCCGCGCGCTCCTCGACCGGCTGGGCGTCGGCCATCTGGCCGGCCGGCGGGCCGACCGTCTCAGCCGCGGCGAGGCCCAGCGCGTCGCCGTCGCCCGGGCCCTGATCGGGGCCCCGAGGCTGCTGCTGGCGGACGAGCCCACCGCCAGCCTCGACGACGCCCACGCCGCTGCGACCGCCGATCTGTTGCTGGAAGCCGCCGCCGTCAGCGGCGCCGCGCTGGTCATCGCCACCCACGACAGCCGCCTCGCCCTCCGCATCCCGCAAGCCCTTGCCCTGACCCCGGTCGGCACCCCCGCGGAGGCTGCATGACGGGACGGGTCAACACCCCACGCCTCGTGCTCGCGGGCCTCGCCCGCCGGCCGCTGACCTGGCTGTTCCACGGCCTGTTGCTAGGCCTTGCCGGCGGCCTGCTGCTGGCGGTCAGCCTCGTGCAGACTGCCGCCGAAACCCGCCTGCAGCGCGACCTCGGCGGCGTCGATCTGGTGGTCGGGGCCGAGGGCGGCGGCCTGCAGCTCGTCATGTCCGCCCTGCTCCAGGCCGACGCCCCGACCGGGATCATTCCGGCCGAGGTCTGGACTGACCTCGCCCGCGACCCCCAGGTCGCCGCCGCCGTGCCGGTAGCCATGGGCGACAGCGTCGGCGACGTCCGCATCGTCGGCACGACCCCGGCCTATGCCGACCTCTATGGGGGCGATGTCGCCGCGGGCCGCTGGTGGACCGGCGGAATGGAGGCGGTGCTGGGCGCCGCGGCGGCGCAGCGGCTGGGCCTCGCCCCCGGCGACACCTTCATCGGGGCCCATGGCGAGGGTCCGGGCACCGTGGCCCATGCGGACCATCCCTATACGGTCGTCGGCGTGCTGGCCCCGACCGGCACGGTGCTCGATCGCCTCGCCCTGACCTCGCTGGACAGCGTCTGGTCGCTCCATGCCGCGCCGGGCCACAGCCATGACCAAAGCCATGACCATGACCATGGCCATGACCACGCACATGACCACGCGCACGCCGACGCCCCGCGCCAGATCACGGCGGTGCTGGTCGATGTCCGCAGCCCGCTGGCGGCCGTGACCCTCGGCCCACGTCTGGAGGCCGAGCCCGGCCTGAAGGTTGCCCAGCCGGCGCGCGAGGTGCAGCGCCTCAACGCCCTGCTGGGCGGCGGCGCCGGCCTGCTGCGCCAGTTCGGGGTCGGGCTCGGGGTCCTCGCCGCTGGCGGCTTCGGCCTCGCCCTGACCGGCGCTCTCCTCGCCCGGCGTCGCGAGTTCGCCCTGCTCAAGGCGCTCGGAGCCCGGCCCGCGACCCTCGCCCGACTTGTCCTCGGCGAGGGCCTGCTGCTCGGCGCGGCCGGCGGGGTGGCCGGTTGGGCCCTTGGCCGCACAGTCATGGCTGTGACCGCCGCCGCCAAGGCCACGCCGCTGGCCCTCGTTCCTCCGCCGCCCGGCCTCGCCGATCTGCTGGCCCTGCTCGTTCCGGCGGGCCTCGGCCTCGTCGCCGCCCTGCCGGCCCTGGTCGTCGTGCTGCGCCTCGACCCCCTCGCCGCCCTGGAGAACCGGTCGTGAGAGCCGCCGCGCCCCTCGTCCTCGCCGCCACCCTGCTGGCCGGCTGCGACCGTCCCGCTACGGAAGCTCCCGACGCCGCGCCCACGGAGGATCTCGCCGCACCCTGGGCGGACCTGCCGCCGGTCGCGACCGGCCCCATGGCGGCCCAGGGCCCCGGCCTGCCCGTCGACGAGGAGCTGGCCGCCGAGCGCGAACTGCAGATGACCCTGCCGCGCGCCGACCACCCCCTGTGGCGAACCCTGTCCGCCACGCGCATCTGGATCGACGAGCCGACCCAGCTCTACCGCGCCGCCCATCCGGAGGAGGTGCGCCGCCTCGACGGTCGCCGCGTCACCCTGCGCGGCTACATGCTGCCGCTGGAGGCGACCGCCCGCACCCGACACTTCCTGATCTCGCCCTACACGCCGGTGTGCCTGTTCCACCCGCCGGCCGAGCCCAACGAGGTGGTCGAGGTCCGCCTCTCCCGCCCGATCGAGGCCGGCTATCACCTCGTCGAGGTGACCGGCCGCCTGCGCCTCGCCGACAACGGCGAAAAGGGCCTGTTCTTCGTCCTCGACCGCGCCTCGGCCCGCATCGCGCAGCGGATCGAGTAGGGGAACGTCCGTCCACGTCGCCGGCTTGTTCTGGATCAAGGCGCGCCGGCCGCTGCCGGTCGATCATGGCACCACATCCCGAAACGGAGACGCGACATGACTGACGCCCGGACCCCGCCTGCCACGCCGCGCACCCTCCTGCTGGCCACCGACCTCAGCAGCCGCTGCGACCGCGCCCTTGATCGGGCCGCCTCGCTGGCCGCCCGCTGGGACGCCCGCCTGATCGTCGTCAACGTCATCGAGGCCAGCCGCCGCGATGCCGACGACCTGCCCAGCTGGCGCCGTCTGTCCGACCCTCGCGCCGCCGCCGAGGCCCGGGTCCGGCGCGACCTGCCGGCCGCGCTTCGCGCGCTGGACGTCCGGGTGGCGGAGGGCGACCCGGCCGACGCGATCATCGCCATCGCCGCCGCAGAGGGCGTCGACCTGATCGTCACCGGCGTGGCCCGGGACGAGGCTCTCGGCCGTCACCGGCTGGGGGCCACTGTCGAGCGGCTTGCCCGCCGCGCCCCCGCGCCGGTCCTCGTCGTCAAGCGGCGCCCACGACCGTACGAGGAGGTTGTCGTCGCTACCGACTTCACGCCCGCCAGCCAGCACGCGCTCGGAACCGTCGCCGGCCTGTTCCCCGACGCCCGCCTGACCCTGATGCATGGCTGGGAGGTGCCCTTCCCCGCTTTCCAGGACAACCCGCGCTTCCGGGATGATCTGCGGGCCGAACTGGCGCGCCACAGCGACGCCTTCGTCGCCGCCGCCCGGATCGCCGAAACGCGCCGGCCGGCCCTTCAGGTGCTGATCGAGCACGGCGCGCCGGAGCGGCTCATCCGCGACTACATGACCGACCGGGACATCGACCTCGCCGTCATCGGTGCCCACAGCGGCGGGGCACCGTTCGAGGGTCGCCTCGGGGCCGTCGCCCGCCGCATCCTCGAGGCCGCGCCGGGCGATGTGCTCATCGTTCGCGAACTCCGCGCCGAACGCGCCTGACCCCTTGCCCCGAGACTCGACGCCATGAGCCCGAAAGACATCCTGCTGCAGCTGGTGACCTACCCTGAGCCCGTGCCCGAAGCGGTCATCGGCTGGGCCGCGCGCTTCGCAGCGCTGCTTGAAGCCCATCTGAGCGTCGCCATCTTCGAGGTCGACATCCAGCCGCCGTCGAATCCGCTGGCCAATGTCCTGCTGGACTTGCCCGCCTTGGCCGCCGCCGAACGCGAGCGCAGCGCCATCCAGGCAAGGCGCTATCGCACGGCCGTGGACGGCGTCGGGACGGCGTTCACGCCGGTCGAGGTCAGGCACCGGACCTGCGCCGCCTGGGAAACCCCGGGGCTCACCGCAGCCGAGGCGCGGCTGCACGACCTCACCCTCGTGCCGCTGCTGCCTCCGCCGAGCGTCCAGACCGAGGTGGCGGAGCGGGTCGCCTTCAGCTCCGGTGGACCTGCCCTGGTGCTGCCGCACGGCTGGGCCGTCGCCGGAGCCTCGCTCGACCGGGTCGCGGTCGCCTGGGACTTCACCGCCCCGGCCGCCCGCGCCCTGTCCCACGCCCTGCCCTTGCTGCAGCAGGCGGCGCAGGTCGATCTGCTGATCGTCACAGGCGAGAAGCCGATCCCCGCGCTCGCCTCGGCCGACCGGGTGCTGCACCGCCTCGAGCGCCATGGCGTCAGGGCCCGGCTGCATCAGGAGGACGCCCGCGGCCGACCGATCGGCGAGGCGATCTCGGGTTTCGCGACCGACCGGGGGCTGGACCTCCTGGTCATGGGTGCCTTTGGCCACTCCCGGTTCAGGGAGTTCGTCCTGGGCGGGGCGACCCGCAGCCTGCTGGAGTCGCCGCCCTGTCCCGTTCTGCTGGCGCACTGAGGCCGGTGGTGCCGCCTCAGCCCACCCGACGCGCCGCGAGATAGGCCGCGGCGGCGGTGGTGGCGGTGATGAAGGTCCCCCAGGCGATGTCGATCAGGGTGATGTGCGTCGCCCAGACCTTCAGCGTCGCCTGGTTGGTCAGGTCATAGGTGGCGTAGGCGACGAAGCCGAGCACGGCTCCGGTGAAGGTGGCGCGTCGCAGCGATCGTTCCTTCAGCGCCGGGGCCACGGCGATGATCACGATGCCGACCAGATAGATCACGTAGAAGGCCAGCGCTGCGGTCATGTTCGGCTGGTCGGCCATCAGTTCGCCGATCACCGGCCGGTACAGCCAATCGGCCATGTTGGTCAGCCAGACGTAGTCGAGCGCGCCCAGGGTCAGGGCGGCGGCGAGGAAGGCGACGAGGTAGCGCATCGGGGGTCCTTTCAGCGCGGCTTCAGCCGGTAGTGACTCACGCCCCATTCGTCGCCGTTCCGGTCACCGAACAGGCCTGCCGTGGCCATGTAGAACCGCCGCCAGCGACGGGTCCACAGGGCGGCATCCGCACCATAGACGCCAGCCATGAGCGGGCCGACGCGGTCCGCCGCCGCATCCATGTTCTCCAGCCAGTGGTCCGCCGTGCGCCGGTAGTGGTCACCGGACCAGCGCCAGTCCTGCTCCAGCGCGAACAGGTCGTCGTACTCCCGGATCAGGTCATGGCTCGGCATGATCCCGCCGGTGAAGAAGTGCTGGGCGATGAAGTCGGAGCTGTCCGACACCTCGAAGCGGTACGGCGTGGTGCGGTGGGTGAAAACGTGCAGGAACAGCCGTCCGTCCGGCTTCAGCCAGGACCGCGCCCGCATCAGCAGGGCGCGCCAGTTGGCCATGTGCTCGAACATCTCCACCGAGACGATGCGGTCGAAGCGCGCGTCCGTGTCGAACACGTTCATGTCCTGCGTCAGCACGGTCAGGTTGGTCAGGCCGAGCGCCTGCGCGCGCGCCTCGATGAACCCGCGCTGCCCCGCCGAGTTCGATACGGCGGTGATGCGGGCGTCCGGATAGCGCTCGGCCATCCACAGGCTCAGGGAGCCCCAGCCGCAGCCCAGCTCGAGGATCTCCTGACCGTCGGCCAGATCCGCGTGGGCGCAGGTCTCCGTCAGGGCCGCGATCTCGGCCTCGGCGAGGCTCTCCCGGCCGGTTGGATAGAGGCAGCAGGAGTATTTCAGCCGCGGCCCCAGGCACAGCTCGAAGAAGGCCGACGGCAATTCGTAGTGCTGGCCGTTGGCCGCCTCCACATGTTCGGCGATCGGCCGGGTGGCCATCGCCTCGGCGAAGGCGCGGTTCAGATCCCGCCCGCGCGGCAGGCGCCCGCGCGCCCCGGCCACCAGCGCGGCGATCGCCGGCCGCACCACCAGGTTCGGTGCCGGCACATCCTGCAGACGGTTGATCAGGCGGTCGAAAGACATGGCGGGTTCCGGAAGCGACGAATTCAACGGCGGCGGGGCGGCAGGAGCAGGAAGCGCGACACTCGCGCCTGGTAGGCCCGATAGGCCTCGGGCCGGGTTTTCAGCATCTGCGCCTCGAGCATGGGCACGCCGCTGACGTGGTTGAGCAGCCACCACATGAACACCGGGGCGATGAGGGCGGTCCAGCCGAAGATGTAACCCGGGTCCAGCGCCATGACCGGCCAGGCCAGCCAGCCGAACCACTGGAAGAAGTAGTTAGGGTGCCGCGACCAGGCCCACAGGCCGCTGTCCATCACGCGGCCGCGCCCGGCTCCGCCCTTGCGGAACGTGGCCATCTGGGCATCGGCCAGCCCTTCCCCGGCGATGGCCACGATCAGGATCGCCACCGCCACCAGTTCGCGCCAGCCGATCTCCGCCTCCGGGCGCGCCGCCGCGGCGCGGATCGACAGGGCCAGTAGCCAGACCACCGCCGCCTGGATCATCAGGAAGACCCAAGCCTTCAAACCCCAGCCACCCCAGCGCCGGGTCAGCTGAACATAGCGCGGATCAACCTCATCGGTCTTCCAGGTCCGGGCCCACAGATAGATGCCGAGCCGCAGGGCCCACAGGCCGATCAGAACCGCTGCCAGGCCCTGCCGCACCGGGTCGGCACCGTCCGCCGGTGCCAGCGCAACCCCGGCCCCGACCAGCCCCACGGCGAAAGTCCAGACCACGTCGGCCCAGCCGCCGCTGCCGGTCCGGCGCACCACCTCCCAGGCGAAAGTCATCAGCACGACGGCCGCCACGGCGGCGAGGACAATTACGAACATGCGAGGTCAGGTCCTCTTCCGGATCGGTCGTTTATACGGCAAAGCTCCGGCAATGGATGCATCCGCCGGGACATCGGGTCCGTAGATCGGTCATCGTCCTCAGCGGAGCCGTAAATGAGCCAGCCGTCCCTGCGCGTCGCCGTAGTAGGTGCCGGCATCTCAGGCCTGTCCTGCGCCTGGCTGCTGTCGCAGCGGCACGATGTGGTGGTGTTCGAGGCCGAGGGCCGGCTGGGCGGTCACTCCAACACGGTCGACGCCCCCGGTCGCGACGGCCCGGTGGCGGTCGATACCGGCTTTATCGTCTTCAACGAAGCCAGCTACCCCAATCTGACAGCCATGCTGGCGCACATCGGCGCACCGTCGAAGCCGGCCTACATGTCCTTTGCCGTCTCCGTCGACGGCGGGGCGTTTGAGTACTCCAGCCAGGGCGCAGCCGGCCTGTTCGCCCAGAAGCGAAACCTCACCAGCCCCCGCTTCTGGGCCATGCTCAAGGACCTCAAGCGCTTCCACCGAGAAGCCGTGCGCGACCTTGAAGGCCTCGAGGGCTCAGGCCTTTCCCTCGGCGAATACCTGGACAAGAACGGCTATGGCCGCATGTTCATGGAGAACCACCTGCTGCCGCAGGCCGCCGCCATCTGGTCGGCTACCGGCCTGCAGATGGCCGAATATCCCGCCGCCGCCTTCATCCGCTTCTACCGCAACCATCGCCTGCTGGAGGTCGACATGCGCCCGACCTGGAGGACCGTTGACGGCGGCAGCCGCGCCTACGTCGAGCGCCTGCGCGACGCCTTCCGCGGAGAGATCCGCACCGGGGAGCCGGTGCGCCGGGTTCGTCCCGACCCTGCCGGCGGGGCCGAGGTCGTCACCGACGCCGGTGCCGAGCGGTTCGACGCCGTGGTGCTGGGCGTGCACTCGGACCAGGCCTTGGCGCTGCTCGACCGTCCGACACCGGAGGAGCGCCGCCTTCTCGGTGCCATCCCGTACCAGCGCAACCGCGCCGTCCTGCACCGGGACAGCCGCCAGATGCCCCGCCGCAAGTTGGCCTGGGCCGCCTGGAATCATGTCAGCGGGCGCGGCAACGAACGCCTCGCCGGCGGCGTGACCTACTGGATGAACCTGCTGCAGTCGCTCCCGGGCGACCCGCTGTTCGTCACCCTGAACCCGGTCAGCGCGCCCGACCCGGACAAGGTCATCGCCGCTTTCGACTACGAACACCCGGTCTTCAACGCCGCCGGCATCGCCGCCCAGGACCAGCTGTGGAGCTTGCAGGGCGCGCGCGGCGTCTGGTACTGTGGTGCCTGGTTCGGGGCCGGCTTCCACGAGGACGGGCTGCAGGCCGGTCTGGCCGTCGCCGAGCAGCTCGGCGGTGTCCGTCGCCCCTGGACCGTGGCCGACGAGAGCGGCCGCATCCGACTGCCCGCAAACGCCCCGGCGGCGCTCGCGGCGTGATCGCTGACGACGGCCTCTATCGCGGAACCGTGACCCACGTCCGGGTCCGGCCGCGGCGGCATGCCCTGCGCTATCGCATCTTCATGCTGCTGCTGGACCTTGACCGGCTGCCGCAGACCTTCGCCCGCCTGCGCCGGCTGCGCCCGGGGCGGTTCGGCTGGCTCAGCTTTGATCCCAGGGACCACGGCGACCGCAGCAATCGTCCGTTAGCGGAGCAAATGCGCGAGTTGGCTACGGCGCACGACGTGGACGCCGCCGGCCCGCTGCGCCTGCTGACCATGCCGCGCGTCCTCGGCCACGGCTTCAACCCGGTCAGCCTTGTCTTCCTGCATGACTCAGGGGGCCGGCCCAGCGGCGTCGTTTACGAGGTGTCCAACACCTTCGGCGAGCGCCACAGCTATCTGATCCCGACGCCGGACGGCGGCGCGACGCAGGAACACGCCGCCGACAAGGCTTTCTACGTCTCGCCCTTCATGGACATTGACCTGCACTACCGCTTCACCCTGCGACCGCCGGGCGAGCGGGTCGCGCTTTCGATCGCCGTGTCCGACGACGACGGCCTGCTACTCACCGCCGCCTTCGCCGGCAACCACCGTCCGCTGAACGACGTTGAGCTGATGCGCGCCTGGTGGGCGCACCCCCTGCTAACCCTCAAGGTCGTGGCCGGGATTCACTGGGAAGCCCTGTGGATCTTTCTCAAGGGAGTCGGCTTCCGTCATCGCCCGCCGCCGCCGCCGCGGCCCGTCACCCTCGGCCGCGCCCTGACGCCCCCCGGGGCCGACGCCCCGCGGCCGGAGACCGTCCATGCGCCCTGACCGCCACGCCCCCGCCCCCCTTCTGGCCGGGCTGGCCCTGGCCCTCGCTGCATCCGCCGCCGCCGAGGCCCCGGAGCCGCGCCGCCCGCTCGACAAGGAGCGCTTCGTCGGTCGCTGGCACGAGATCCTGCGCACGCCCAACGCCGCCCAGCGCGACTGCCACGCCGCCTCCCAGGTCTGGCGGCGTGACGAGGGTGGCCGCTACCGGGTGGTCCAGACCTGCCGTCGCGGCGGTCCCGACGGCTCCGCCCGCAATATCGACACCGTCGTCCGGGTGCTGAACCCGGGGGAGAATACGAAGTTCGAGGCCAGCTTCTTCGGCGGCCTCGTGCGCCAACGCTACTGGGTCGTCGACCGCGCCGATGACTACAGCTGGATGATCGCCACCACCACCGATGGCCGCTTCCCGGCCGTGCTGGCGCGCCATCCCGACCTGCCCGCCGCCGAGGTCGAGCGCCTCCGCCGCCGCGTCGCCGAGCTCGGCCTGCCCGCCGCCGGCCTCACGCCGTCGCGCCCTTGACCCGTCTCCGCCTCGCCCTCAGGAAGACCCCATGACCATGAACGCCACGCGCGAGGTGCTTGAGGCGGGGACCGCCCAGAACCGTGGCGCGCCACCGCTGTTTGGTGCCCTCGCTCACCTGTGGGAGGTCGGCCGGCTGACCGTGGTGCTGCCCGGCGGCCAGACCTGGAGGCTGGGCGACGCCGATGCCGGGGGCCCGGAGGTCGAATGGCGCATCCAGCGCTGGAACGCTGTGCCGCGCATGCTGCGTCGCGGGGCCGTCGGCTTCGCCGAGGGCTACATCGCCGGCGACTGGGATACGCCCGACCTCGTGCAGCTGCTGCTGGCCTTCGCCGCCAACTACGACCGCATCGGCCGGCTGACCGAGGGCAATGCCCTGGCCCGTGCCCTCGGGCGGCTGCGCCACGCCCTGGCCCGCAACAGCCGCGCCGGTGCCCGTCGCAACATCATGGCCCACTACGATCTGGGCAATGAATTCTACGCCACCTGGCTGGACGACTCGATGACCTATTCGTCGGCGCTGTGGCCTGACCGATCGCTCGACCTGACCGGGGCACAGACCGCCAAGTACGCCGCCCTGGCCGACGCCAGCGACATCCGCCCGGGCCAGACGGTGCTTGAGATCGGCTGCGGCTGGGGCGGCTTCGTCGAGTATCTGGCGCGCGAGCGCGGTGTCTACGTCACCGGCGTCACCCTGTCGCCCGCCCAGGCCGGGTTCGCCCGCGACCGCCTCGAGCGCGCCGGCCTGTCGAACCGGACCGACATCCGCCTTGTCGACTACCGCGATGTCGAAGGGCAGTTTGACCGTATCGTCTCGGTCGAGATGTTCGAGGCCGTCGGCGAAGCCTGGTGGCCTGTCTACTTCCGCCGCCTGCGCGAGCTGCTCACCCCCGGCGGCGTCGCCGGTCTGCAGCTCATCACCATCGACGACCTCCTGTTCGAATCTTACCGCCGCCAGGCCGACTTCATCCAGCTGCACGTCTTCCCCGGCGGCATGCTGCCGTCAGAGGAGCGGCTCGCGCCGGTGATCGCGGGTGCCGGCCTCACCTCGACGGTGGTACGCCGCTTCGGGCCCGACTATGGCCGCACCCTGCGCCTGTGGCTGGAACGGTTCGACCGCGCCTGGCCGACCCTGCCGGCCGGCTTCGACACCCGCTTCCAGCGGCTGTGGCGTTACTACCTCGCCTATTGCGCCGCCGGGTTCGAGTCCGGCCGCACCGACGTCATCCATCTGGTGGCCCGCGCCGGGTGACGCCTCGACCCGCCTGTCTAAGGCGGCAAGCGTCAGCGGCGCGGCCTCAGCTCCAGCCATAGGCGGTCTTGGTCTGGGTGAAGAAGTCGGCCGCGGCGAACCCCTGCTCGCGCGGGCCATAGGACGACTTCTTCGTACCGCCGAACGGCACGTGATAGTCGACCCCGGCTGTCGGCAGATTGACCATCACCATGCCCGCCCGGGCGCGCCGCTGGAAGTCGCGCGCGTGCTTCAGCGAGCTGGTGACGATGCCGGCCGACAGGCCGTACTCAACGCCGTTGGCGATCTCCAGCGCCGCCTCGTAGCTGCCCACGCGGATGGTCGAGGCGACCGGTCCGAACACCTCTTCCTGATTGATGCGCATGGCCGCCGAGGTGTCGGCGATCAGGGTCGGACGCACGTACCAGCCGGGCTTGTCCAGCTGCGGACGATCGCCGCCGGTGACCACCCGGCCGCCGTCCTCCAGCGCCACCTGGATATAGCGGTACGAGGTCTCGCGCTGGTCCTCGCTGACCGCCGGGCCGATGTTCGTGGCCGGGTCCAGCGCGTCGCCGACCTTCAGGCCGCGCAGCTTCTCGGCCAGGGCCGCCACGAAGCGGTCGTGGATTCCGTCCTGAACGAGCAGGCGGCTGGAGGCGGTGCAGCGCTGGCCGGTGGCGAAGAAGGAGCCATCCAGGGCGATGGCCACGGCCCGGTCGAGGTCGGCGTCATCCAGCACGATCAGCGGGTTCTTGCCGCCCATCTCCAGCTGCACCCGCGCCTGACGCTTGGCCGCACCCATGGCCACGCCGTTGCCCACGCCCTGCGAGCCGGTGAAGGAGACGCCGTCGACACCCGGGTGATCGACGATGGCCTGGCCGACGCCGCCTCGGCCGATCACCATGTTGAGCACGCCCTTCGGCAGGCCCGCCTCGTGCAGGATGGCCACCAGCGCCTCGGCCGTGGCCGGGGTCGGGCCGGCCGGCTTGATCACCACCGTATTGCCGAAGGCCAGGGCCGGTGCCGCCTTCCAGGTCGGGATGGCGATGGGGAAGTTCCACGGCGTGATCAGGCCGAACACCCCGATCGGCTGGCGGTAGGTCTGGATCTCCACCCCCGGCCGCACTGACATCAGGTTCTGGCCGTGCAGACGCAAGGCCTCGCCGGCGAAATACCTGAGGATGCGCGCCGCGCGGGCCGTCTCGCCGATGCCCTCGGCCAGGGTCTTGCCCTCCTCGCGCGACAGCAGCCGGCCGACCTGCTCCCGCCGCTCCATCAGCAGGTTCGAGGCGCGGTCGAGGATGTCCGAGCGCACCTCCGGCGAGGCCTCGGCCCAGGCCGGAAAGGCCGTGCGCGCCGCCTCGACGGCGGCGTCGACCTCGGCGGCCCCGCCGTCCGGGGTGCGCGCCACCACGTCCCGGGTGTCGGACGGGTTGAGACTCTCGCCGGGGCGGGTGCCCCCCACCTTCTCCCCGTTGATCCAGTGGGACAGATCAAGCGTGTCGGACATCGTGGTCTCCGCAAAGAGGGACAGCGGCGCGGGCACCGCCGTCAGGGTCACATCGGTTCGACACCGGCCTCAGCCGGTCATCTGCTCCAGCTCCTTGCCCCGGGTCTCGTGCACCAGCACCAGCACAAAGAACACCGACACCAGCGCACTGGCGGCATAGAAGCCGTAGGTCGCCGTCAGGCCGATCTCGGCCGCCAGGATCGGGAAGCTCAGTGTGATGCCGAAGTTGGCGATCCACTGGGCGAAACCCGACACGGCCAGGCCCGAGCCGCGGATCTGGTTCGGGAACATCTCGCCCAGCATGACCCACATCACCGGGCCCCAGCTGAAGTTGAAGAACATCACATAGACATTGGCCGCCACCAGGGCGAGCAGGGCCATCTCAGGCGTCAGGTCGAGGAAGCTGGAGGTGAGCACCGTCGAGGCCTCGTAAACCGTGCCGTTGTCCAGCACCGTGCCCGCCGCGATCTGTGTCCCCTCGGCCATGAAGGCCCCGGTCGAGAAGGCGTAGGCTATGAGCCCGAGGGTGATGGCCATGCCGACCGACCCCATCAGCAGCATCGGCTTGCGGCCCATCCGGTCGATGACCAGCAGGCCGGCGATGACCGCTGCGATCGACAGGGCACCCGAAAGCACATTGATCAGCAGGGCGTCGCTCTCGCTGAGCCCGACCGACTGCCACAGCACCGCGCCGTAGTAAAAGACGATGTTGATGCCGACCAGCTGCTGGAATACGGCCAGCCCTATCCCGGCCCAGACGATCATGCGCACGCCGCCGGTCTTGCGATCGATCAGGTCGGACAGGCGCGGCTTGTGATCGGCCGCCAGCGACTGCTGGATCTCGGCGACCTTGAGCGCGGCGGCCTTCGGCCCGAACAGCCGACCCAGCACCTCGGCCGCCTTCTCGTGCTGCCCCTTGATCACCCGGAAGCGCGGGCTCTCCGGGATCAGAAACAGGGCGAAGAAGAACACCACCGCCGGGATCAGCTCCATCCAGAACATCCAGCGCCAGGTGGTGAAACCGAACCAGAGCGGCTCGGTGGAGCCGCCAGCGGTCTTGGCCAGCAGGTAATTGGCGAGGAAAGAGAAGAACAGGCCCGAGATGATGGCGATCTGCTGGATCGTGGTCAGCCGCCCGCGCATGTGGGCCGGAGCGATCTCGGAGATGTAGGCCGGGGCCATGACGCTCGCCGCGCCGACGGCGAGGCCGCCCAGCATTCGGTAGATTACGAACTCGGTGGAACTGGTGGCGATGCCCGAGCCCCAGGCGCTGACGATGAAGAAGATCGCCGCCAGGATCATCATGGCGCGCCGGCCCCAGATGTCCGCCGCGCGTCCGGCGAAGGCGGCGCCCACGGCACAGCCGAGCAGCATGGAGGCCACGTTGAAGCCGGTGCCGATGTCCTCGGAATTGAAGGCGAGGCGCAGGCCGTCGACCGTGCCATTGATCACCCCGCTGTCGTAGCCGAACAGGAAGCCGCCGATGGTGGCCACCAGAACGGTGAGCAGCACCAGCCCCATGTTGGTCCTTTCGAGGTCGGCGGATGCGCCCCCGCCCCCCGTGGTCGTCTCCGTCATTGTCGAATCCTCCCCGGTCCCGAGCTCTGCGACCCTGTGTGCATCGTCCGCCTATCTCCAGCCGGCGTCGATGAAATACTCGTGTCCCGTGATGTAACGGGCGTCATCCGACGCCAGGAACAGCGCCAGGGCGGCCACGTCGCGCGGCTCGATCCGACCCTTCAGGCACTGGGCGGCGACGATCTCCGCCTCGGCCTCGGGCGTGTACCACTGCATCTGCCGCGGGGTGCGGACGTTGCCCGGCACGAGACACGCGACCCGCACGCCGTCAGGCCCCAGCTCGCGCGCCAGCGCCCGGGTCATGCCCTCAATACCCGCCTTGGCGGTCTCGTAGATCGACAGGTCCGGCAGGCCCAGGTGCCAGCTGATTGAACCCAGGTTCAGGATCACGCCGCTTCCGCGCGCGCGCATGCCAGCCGCCACCGCCTGGGCGCAGAAGTACAGGTGCCGCAGGTTCACCGCGACCCGGTCGTCCCAGTACTCCGGCGTCACCTCGTCGAGACTGTGACGATCGTCGTTGGCGGCATTGTTGACCAGCACGTCGGGCGACCCGTGCGACGCCGTGATGCCGGAGAATACCTCGCGCACCTGCCTGAGGTCCTTCAGGTCGCAGGGCAGGAACTCGGGGGCCGTCCCGGTCTCTGCCAGCCGGGCCTGCAGCGCCCTGGCGTCGCCCTCGACGACGTCGAGGAACACCACCCGCGCGCCCTGCCGCGCGAAGCCCTCGGTCAGGGCGGCACCGATCCCGGACGCCCCTCCGGTCACCACCACCAGCCGGCCGCGCAACGAGGGGTAGACCGCCCCGTTCACGTCGCGCCTCCCAGCAGGCCGCGCGCAGCGAGGTTCTGCATCAGGGCCCCGACGCCGAAGGTCCACGGGGGTGCCTGGTCGCAGGTCGCCACCCGGTTCTCCAGCACCCCCAGACGCGGCGAGCTGACCCGCACGCGATCCCCGACCTTGTGGGTGAAGCCCTGGCCGGGCGTGTCGCGATCCTCGACCGGAGCGAACATGGTGCCGAGGTAAAGAACGAGGCCATCCGGGTACTGATGGTTCAGGTTGATCGTCTGCGCCACCAGGGTCGCGGGGTCGCGGCTGATCTGGCTCATCGAGCTGCGACCCTCCAGCCGGAACCCGTCCTCACCCTCCACCTCGAGCCGCACATCGGCCTGGCGCACATCGTCCAGTGTGAAGCCGTCGTCGAACAGTCGAACCAGCGGCCCCAGCGCCGCCGAGGCATTATTGTCCTTGGCCTTGCCGAGCAGTAGCGCCGAGCGCCCCTCGAAATCGCGCAAGTTGACGTCATTGCCGAGCGTGGCCCCGACCGCCCGCCCCGCCGGATCGACCACCAGCACCACCTCGGGCTCCGGGTTGTTCCACGATGAGTCGCCGCGCACGCCGATCTCGGCCCCGGGTCCCACCGCAGCGAGCACCGGGGCCTTGGTGAAGACCTCGGCGTCCGGTCCGATCGCTACCTCGAGATACTGCGACCACAGCCCGTCCGCGATCAGCGCCGCCTTCAGCTCGGCCGCCTGGGGTGAGCCCGGCACGACGGCGCGCATATCGCCGCCGATGGCCTCTCCGAGCCGGGCGCGGATCGCCTCGGCCACCGAGGCGTCGCCGCGCGCCCGCTCCTCGATCACCCGCTCCATGGTCGAGACGGCGAAGGTCACGCCCGCGGCCTTGACGCATTGCAGGTCGATCGGGGCCAGCAGCGCAGGACCGTCACCGGCGGACCAGGCGTCGCGGCAGACCAGCAGCTCCGCCGGCCCCAGATCCACGCCCTCGACCGCACCCGGATCCGGCTGCGCCAGCAGGCCGGCGACGGTGGGCGAAGTGCCCGTCACATCGCGCACGCGCCCATCCTGCACCAGAATCACACAGGGACCGTCCCCGCGGTCGATGCGGCCCACGAACAGGCCGGACCGCCAGTCCTCGGCCAGGAAATCCACGAGTCTCAGGTTTGCCCCCCGCGCCGGCAGCTTGGAATACGACCGATCATGTTAGCGTTATCACTTCTCCCCGGATCGGCGCGTGTCAAGCATCCGGGCGCGGTGGGCCGTCGGATTCCCTGACGACAAGGGCATGCGGAATGAGGTGCTCGGGCCAAGGGGCCTCCGGGTCGACCTCGCCCGGTGCGTGCGACAGAAGCGCCACGGCCAGCTGGACCATCTCCGCCACCGGCTGGCGCACCGTCGTCAGGGCTGGCCAGATCTCGGATGCCGTCGGCGTATCGTCGAAGCCGACGACAGACAGGTCGCCCGGCACGTCCAGCCCTCGCCGGTGGGCTGCCGCGATCGCCGCGGCGGCCATGTCGTCGTTTGAGGCGAAGATGGCCGTCGGCCGGCACCGCGCGCCCAGCAGCCGCTCGGCCGCGTCGAAGCCGGAGCGATAGGTGAATTCGCCGGCCTCGATCAACGCCTCGACCTCGCCGCCCGCCCGGGCCATCTCGGTCTCGAAGCCGAGCAGGCGATCGGCGCTGGCGGTCTGGTTCTCTGCCCCCTTGATGAAGCCGATGCGGCGGTGCCCAAGCGACAGCAGGTGCCGGGTCATCTCCGAGGCGGCGGCGAAGTCGTCGATGCGGATCGAGGGCACCCTGGGCCGGTAGCGCCCGGGGGCCACCGCTACCGCGGCAAGGCCCAGCGCCTCGAGCTCCACCAGCGCCGCCGAGGACTCCCCGTGCGGCGGCGGCAGGATCACCCCCACCACCCCGCCGGCGGCGAGGCGCGCCAGCGCGGCCCGCTCGCTGTCCGGGGTCACGTCGCATTTCTCCAGCAGCAGCTGCGCCCCGACCTGGTGCGCCCCGTCCAGCGCCCCCAGCAGGAAGGCGCTGAGGTAGCCGGGGCTGGGGTTGGAGTAGAGCAGGCCGATGCGCCCCGCCCCGGCGCGGGCCAGGTTGCGCGCGGCGGCGTTGGGCCGGTACCCGAGCCGCTCCACCGCGGCGAGCACGGCCTGCCGCGTGGACTCGCGCACCCGGGCGTTATTGTTCATGACCCGAGACACCGTCATCGGCGAAACGCCGGCGGCAGCGGCCACGTCCTCGATGCGAACCGGCTTCTTCATGGCTGGCGGGGCCCTCTTGCCGGCCTTTTCGGCTCCTCCACCGAAGATGACAAGCTGACAGCGTGCCGGGTGCCCGACCCGGGGACGGATCTCAGCGCGACATCACCTCGCGCACGTCGCGCGCCAGCAACTCGGCCGCCCCCGTCTGCCGTCCGCGGGCGAACAGCAGGGCGATCTCAACCTCGCCGAGGTACGGCAGGACGCCGGTGTCGATCCCCAGATCGGCCGGGGCCAAGGTGGCGGGCACCGCCGCCACGCCCAGCCCGGCCCGCACCGCCGCTTGCTGGCCGGCCAGGCTGGGCGAGACGAAGGCATCGCGAAAACTCACTTCCCCCGCCTGTAGCGCCGCCAGCGCCCGGCTGCGATAGGCGTCCGGCGAGGGGGCGATGACCAGCGGCAGGGGCCTCTTGGTGAACTGGTAGGCGTCGCGAGCCACCCAAACAAGTCGTTCGGTGAACACCCCCTCCGGACTGCCGCCCGGGGCCGGCTCGCGCTTGACCAGGGCGACGTCCAGCCGCCCCTGCGCCAGGGCCGTCATCAGATTGGCGGTGAAGTCGCAAACCACCGACAGACGCACGCGCGGATGGGCCTGGGCGAAGCGGCCGATGATCCGCGGCAGGTGGGTGGTGGCCAGATCTTCCGGTGCCCCGAGCCGCACGTCGCCCTCGACCTCGGTCTCGCGCAGGCCCGCCAGCACTTCGTCATTGAGCGCGAGAAGCCGCCGCGCCTGGGGCAGCAGATCGCCGCCCTGAACGGTAAGGGCCACGCCGCCATGGCCGCGATCGAACAGCCGCCGCTCCAGCAAAGACTCGAGCTTGCGAATCTGCAGGCTGACCGCCGGCTGGCTCAGCCCGAGGTGCGCAGCCGCGCGGGTGAAGCTCTCCGCCTCGGCAATGGTGACGAAGGTGCGCAGCAGCTGCAGGTCGAGATGCCGGGCCATTCATTAACATCACTTATGTGCCCCATGAGGTCAATCAGCTTGAGCATGGTGTCGCACAGGCTCAAGGGGCGCGACCTCCCCGCTCCGAAAGCCCCCCATGACCGCAGCCCTTGACCTGCTGACCTCGCCGGCCATCCTGTTCTTCTTCGTCGGCGTCGTCGCGGCGCTGGCGCGGTCGGACCTCAAGCTGCCGGAGGCGACCTCCAAGACCCTGTCGCTCTATCTGATGCTGTGCATCGGCTTCAAGGGCGGGGTCGAGGCCCGTGCCGCCGGCCTGTCCGCCGACCTAGGCCTAGCCACTCTCATCGGCGTCGGCTTCAGCGCCCTGGCCCCGATCGTCGCCTTCGTCCTGCTGCGGCGGATCACCCGGCTGGACAAGCCGACCCTTGCCGCGCTCGCCGCCACCTACGGCTCAGTCTCGGTGGTCACCTTCGCCGCCGGCCAGCAGCACCTGATCGCCACCGGCGCGGAGCCGGGCGGCTACATGGCCGCGGTGCTGGCCATGATGGAGACGCCGGCCATCCTCACCGCCCTGCTGCTGCTCAACGCCGGCAAGGGCGCGCCCTCGCCGGCCGAGCGCGGGGTCATCCTGCGCGAGGTGTTCGTCAATGCTGCCGCCATCATGCTGATCGGCAGCTTCGTCGTCGGCCTTATCTCCGGCGAGTCCGGTATGGTCCGGCTAGACCTGTTCGTCGGCCCCCTGTTCCAGGGTGCCCTGTGCCTGTTCCTGCTTGACCTCGGCCTGACCGCAGCGCGCCGGCTGATGGCCGACGCCGGCCGCCTCAGCCCCGGCGTGCTGGGCTTCGCCATCGGCTTCCCGGTCGCCTGTGCGATCGCCGCCCTGACGCTGGCACGGCTGGTCGGCCTCGGCGAGGGCGACGCCGCCCTGCTGGCCATCCTTTGCGGCTCGGCCTCCTACATCGCGGTGCCGGCGGCCATGCGGCTCGCGGCCCCCGAAGCTGACGAGGGCGTCTATGTCGCCGCCTCCCTGGCCGTCACCTTCCCCTTCAACCTCGTGCTCGGCATCCCGCTCTACGTGGGGCTCGCGGCCTGGGCCTGGGGCTGACCACAGGACACGGAAAGCCCGGATCTCGGAAGCGGCGGCCAAGCCTGACCGAAACGACCCGGGGGTCGAGGTCGATGTCGCTGGTCGGGGTCCTGCCGTTGAACGTCGGGTCCATGTTGAACCAGATCTTCCTGACGTCGAGTTTGAGGCTCCACGGCCCCTTCTGGCCGATGTCCGCGCCTGCCTGCAGGATCAGACCCGGTCCGTTGTCGAGATCCACCGTGACGCCGTTCCTGTCATCTCCGTCGAAGACGCTCATCCCGTTGACCCCGGCCCGGGCATAGGGACTGACCCGGCCTTCCATCTGCGGCCGGGACCGCACCGTCACCACCGGCGGCAGGACCCAGGTCTCGTGGAACGCCACATCGGTCGTACCGCCCCGGGCGCGGATCTCGTGCCGGGTGGACCCGAGGATGGCCTCGACGGCGAGGGTGTCGGAGAGGAAGCAGGTGAGGCCCAGCGTCGGCATCACGTCCGGGGAGATATCGATATCGACCGGCCGGATGATGCCATCGTCCGTCCTTGGAGCAACCCGGGTGAGGCGGCCTTTGATCAGCCAGACGCCGGCCCGGGGGGCGCGCCACACCTGGGGGCTCCGGACCGGGCCGGTCACGGCGACGGCGGTGACGGCGAGGGCCTTGGCGAGGAGGCGGCTCCGGGCAGTCAGGACGGACATCCCCAGCGGCGGCAATCGCCCCTTGGAAGCCTGCAATTGGCAATATCGATGCGTCTCTGGATCTGACGTCGCCCTCGACTACCTCAAGTCCACGGGGCACTGCGTATTCCCTTCCTCAGAGTATGCGCGCGTGACGTCCCTCGGCGGAGGTGACGGCCGGGTCGAACGCCGCCGCCGCCGCGCGCAGGAAGGGTCGGCCGCGCGGGGTGACGATGACTGTCGCCCCTGCCTGCCGGATCAGCCCGTCCGCCTCCAGACGATCCAGCTTCGGCCACGCATAGGCGAGGCTCCGGATATCCGCCCCGTGGCGCTGGGCCAGCGCCGCCGTGTCGACCGTCAGGTCGCACATCAGCCGGGCGATCACCTCTGCCACGAACCGCTCCTGCCGGCTCAGCCGCACGCCCCGTACGGCCGAAAGCCGCCCCCCCGCCACCGCCGCGCGCCAGTCGCGCTCGGCCGGGGCGTTCTGGACATAGAGGTCGCGCGTCCGCGAGATGGACGAAGCGCCCAGCCCGATCAGGGCTTCCGCCTCGTCCGCCGTATAGCCCTGGAAGTTGCGATGGAGCCGCCCGGCCCGCGCCGCGGCGGCCAGGTCGTCGTGCGGCAGGGCGAAATGGTCCAGCCCGATGGTCTGGTAGCCGGCCGCGCCCAGCAGGGCCTCCGCCGCCCGGCTCATGGTGAAACGTGCCTCCGCGCCCGGCAGGGCGTCGACGTCAATCAGGCGCTGGTGCGGCTTCATCCACGGCACATGGGCGTAGCCGAACAGTGCCAGCCGCTCGGGCCGCAGGGTCAGCACCTGCCGCAGCGTAGCCTCGACCTCAGCCGTGCCCTGACTGGGCAGGCCGTACATCAGGTCGAGATTGAGCGAGAATACCCCCGCGGCGCGCAACCCCTCGGCCGCCGTCGCGATGGTGTCGAAGGTCTCGGGCCGGTTGACCGCAGCCTGCACCTGCGGCGACAGGTCCTGCACGCCGAGACTGGCGCGGGTCAGGCCCAGCGCCCCGGCCGAGGCGATCCATTCCGGCGTCAGCACCTCGGGGTCCAGCTCGGCGGCGAACTCCATCAGCCGCGAGGTGTCGAAGCGCGCGCCCAGCCCCTGCACCAGCCGGGTCAGGGTCTCCGGCGGCAGCATGTTGGGCGTGCCCCCGCCGAGATGCAGCCGGTCGATCCGCAGGGGCCCGCCGACGGCGGCCGCCACCAGATCGGCCTCCTGCAGCAGCAGCTCGACATAGCTGTCGATGGTCTCGCGGCGGTTCACCGCCCGGGTATTGCAGCCGCAATACCAGCACAGCCGCTTGCAGAAGGGCAGGTGGACATAGAGCGAGACGCCCTTGCCGGGCTTCAGCCCCGCCAGCGCCGCGCGCCAGTCGGCCGCCCCGACGGCGGGGCCGAACGCCGCCGCCGTCGGGTAGCTCGTATACCGGGGCGCATGGGCGTCCCAGCGGGCGATCAGCTCGGCCTCAGACGGCATCGCGATCGATCGGGAAGGCGTTGGAGGTGCCGTCGTCGCCCTCGTCGAACAGCTGGAACTCGTGCCACAGGCCGTTCAGCACCCCGAACAGCACCGCCAGGCCGAGGCCCAGGATCCAGGTGAAATACCACATGTCAGATCTCCTTGGTTCCGCGGTCAGTACAGATCGGGGTTTGTCTTGAGGTCCGCAGTCGAGGTCCGTCCCCACAGCACCTTGTAGACCCAGGCGGTATAGGCCAGCACGATCGGCAGGAAGACGATCGTCACGCCCAGCATGATGAACAGGGTCACGTGGCTGGAGGAGGCGTTCCACACCGTCAGGCTCGACTGCGGATCGATCGAGCTGGGCAGGATGAAGGGGAACATCGACAGGCCGACGGTCGAGATGATGCCGACCGCCGAGATGGACGAGCCGGTCAGGGCGAGCGGCGACCAGCGGGTGGTCAGGCCGATCAGGGCCAGGATCGCGCCGGCGAAGCCCAGAACCGGGGCGATCATCATCCACGGATACAGGCTGTAGTTGGTCAGCCAGGCACCGGCCTGGGCCTCCACCGTGGTGCGCAGCGGGTTGGACGCGCCGCCTACGTCCAGCGCGCCGGTCACAGCGTAACCCATGCCCGACCAGGCCACGAAGGCCCCGCCGGCGGCGAACAGCACGAGGGCGGCGAGGGCCGCGACAGTCCCGAACGCGCGGGCCCGCGCCTGCACCGGCCCGAGCTCGGCCTTGACCCCGATCCAGGCCGCGCCGTGCAGCACCAGCATGGCGACCGACAGCAGGCCGCACACCAGGCTGAAAGGCGTGAACAGGCCAAGGAGCGTGCCCTCGTAAAAGGAACGCAGGTCGCTATCGAGGCGGAAGGGCGCGCCCAGCAGCACGTTGCCGACGGCCACGCCGAACACCAGCGCCGGCACGAAGCCGCCGACGAACAGGGCCCAGTCCCAGGTCTCGCGCCACGCCTTCGAGGGCCGCTTCGAGCGGTACTTGAAGGCGACCGGACGCAGGATCAGCGCCGCCAGCACCAGGAACATGGCTAGGTAGAAGCCGGAGAAGCTGACGGCGTAGACAAAGGGCCAGGCCGCGAAGATGGCACCCCCGCCGAGGATGAACCAGACCTGGTTGCCTTCCCAGGTCGGGCCGACGGTGTTGATCACCATGCGTCGCTCCTCGTCCGTCCTGGCGACAAAGGGCAGAAGGGCACAGACGCCGAGGTCGAAGCCGTCGGTCAGGGCGAAGCCGATCAGCAGCACCCCCAGCAGCGCCCACCAGATGAGGCGGAGCGTGGCGTAGTCGAGAGGCAGTTCCATCTCGCGGTTTCCTTTGCGAAGCGGGGGTCAGACGGGGGCGGTCCGCATGCCGGGCAGCGGGGCGGCGGGAGTCTCGGGCCGCGGCCCGAACGCCTCCTGCTCCGCGAACGGACCCTTCTTGATCAGGTGCAGCAGCAGCCCGACCTCGATCACCGCCAGCACGCCGTAGAACAGGGTGAAGCCGATGATGGTGGTCCACAGCTGCGGCACGGTCAGGCTGGAGGCTCCGAGGAAGGTCGGAAGGACACCTTCGACGGCCCAGGGCTGACGACCCACCTCGGCCACGATCCAGCCCACCTCGGCCGCGATCCACGGCAGGGGAATGGCCAGCACCGCCAGGCGCAGGAACCACTTCGTCTCGTGCTTCCTCAGGGTGCAGAGGATGAAGGCCGTGGCGAACAGGGCGATCATGGCGAAGCCGATGCCGGCCATGATGCGGAACGACCAGAACATCATCGGCACGTTCGGCACCGTGTACCAAGCCGCCTGCTGGATCTGGTCGGCCGTGGCCTCGCGGGGGTCAGCGACGAAGCGCTTCAGCAGCAGGCCGTAGCCCAGGTCATTGCGGTGCGTCTCGAATACGCCGCGGTTCGCCGCGTCGGTCGGGTCGGCCTTTATCTTCTCCAGCGCATCATAAGCGACGACGCCGGACTCGATGCGGTCCTCTGCCACGGCCACCAGCTCGAGAATGCCCATCACCTCGCCGTTGAGGCTGCGGGTGGCCATCAGACCGAGCACCCACGGCACCTTGATCTCGTAGTGGGTCTCGCGGTCCTCAAGGCTCGGGAAGCCGATCAGGGTCAGGCCGGCCGGAGCCTCCTCGGTGCGCCACATGGCCTCGAGCGCCGCCAGCTTCATTTTCTGGTTGTCGGTGAGGGCGTAGCCGCTCTCGTCGCCGAGCACGACGACCGACAGCGACGAGGCCAGGCCGAAGGCCGCAGCCACGGTCATCGACCGGCGCGCGAAGCCCCTGTGCTTGCCCTTCAGCAGATAGAAGGCCGAGATGCCCAGCACAAAGACGGCAGCGATGACATAGCCGGCCGAGACCGTGTGCACGAACTTGGCCTGGGCCACCGGGTTGAACAGCACCGCCATGAAGTCGGTGATCTCCATCCGCATGGTGTCCGGATTGAAGGTCGAGCCGACGGGGTTCTGCATCCAGCCGTTGGCGATCAGGATCCAAAGGGCCGACAGGTTGGTGCCCAGCGCCACCATGAAGGTGACGAACAGGTGGGTCACCGGCTTCAGCTTGTCCCAGCCGAAGAACATCAGCCCGACAAAAGTGGCCTCGAGGAAGAAGGCCATCAACCCCTCGATGGCCAGCGGGGCTCCGAATATGTCGCCAACGTAGTGGCTGTAATAGCTCCAGTTCATGCCGAACTGAAACTCCATGGTGATGCCGGTGGCGACGCCGAGGACGAAGTTGACGCCGAACAGGGCACCCCAGAACCTGGTGATGGTCCGCCAGATCGGCCGACGGGTCATCACATAGATCGACTCCATGATGACCAGCATGAACGACAGGCCGAGCGTCAAGGGGACGAACAGGAAGTGGTAGAGCGCCGTCAATGCAAACTGCAGACGGGACAAGTCGACGACTGCGAAGTCGATCATGGAAGGGCCTCCGGCACCGGCCCCGACGACCGGTGGTTTGACGCCGCGTAGGCTGACCGCGCCGCCCCCGCCTTGACCTCGATCAAGGCCTGCGTCCCGCGTGCGGGCATAGGCAGAGGGCATGAGTGCGCCCTCCCTGAACGTTCCGCCCGATCTGCGCCTCGCCCGCGCCTGGCTAAACACCGCCGCTGGCCCCCGGCGCGGACCAAATCGCCGCGCCCTCACCCGGGCCGGAGCCCTGGTGGTCGCCGACACTGTCCCGGCCGTCGTCTTCGCGCTGGGGCTCGCCTGGGCGCTGGCCGCCTGGACCGGCGGCGTGGAGGCGATCCTGCCGGGGGCCGGCATGGCGCTGGGCGCGCTTCTCCTGCGCGGCCTGCTGGCCCGGGCCGCCGTGGCCGCCGGAGCCCGGGCCGCCGCCGGGGTCAAGCGCGAGCTGCGCGGGCGCGCCGTCGCCGGCCTGCTGTCCGGCCGCCCGGCGGCCCTCACCGCCGCCGCCGAGGGGGTCGAGGCTGTGGACGGCCACTACGCCCGCTTCGAGCCGGCCCGCCTCGCTGCGGCCGTGTCGCCGCTGATCCTGATCGCCGTGGTCGCCCTCGCCAGCCCGGTGGCGGCGGGCATCCTGCTGTTCACCCTGATCTCCTTCATTCTGGGTATGGCGCTGGCCGGGGTCGCCGCCGCCGGCGAGAGCCGTCGCCAGTTCGAGGCCCTCGCCCGCCTGTCGGGCCTGTTCCTTGACCGGGTGCGGGCCCTGCCGCCGATCCTCGCCTTCCGGGCCGAGGCGCGCATGGCCCGGGACGTGGCCCGCGCCGCCGGCGAGCTGTCGAGCCGCACCGGCAAAGTGCTGCGTATCGCCTTCGTCTCCTCCGCCATCATCGAGTTCTTCGCCGCCCTGTCGGTGGCGCTGGTGGCCGTCTACTGCGGCTTCAACCTGCTGCGGCTACTGCCCTTTCCCGTGCCGGAGACGCTCGACCTCGGCCGCGCCTTCTTCGCCCTCGCCCTGGCCCCCGAGGTCTATGCGCCGCTGCGCCGCCTCGCCGCCGCCTACCATGACCGCCAGGCCGCCGAGGCCGCTGTGCCGACCCTGTCGACGGCGCTGCCGGACGAGTCCGCCCCCGCCGCGGCCGCCCCGGCCTTCGCCGACCTGAAGCGCGCGCGTCCGCCGGCGATCCGTTTCGCGCAGGTCGCGATCGCTTATGGAGACGCCCCGCCGGTCATCTCCGGCTTCGACCTCGACATCCGGCCGGGCCAGATCATCGCCCTCACCGGGGCCAGCGGTGCCGGCAAGAGCAGCGTGCTGCACACCCTGCTGGGCCTTGCCCCGGTGGTGTCCGGCCACATCCTCATCGACGACCGCCCGCTGTCGGTCAACGCCGGCCTCGCCGGGGTCGCCGCCTGGGCCGGTCAGGCTCCTGTCGTCCTGCCCGGCACCCTCGCCGACAACATCCTCGCCGCCGACCGCAGCGCCACCCGTCGCCGCGTCATGGCCGCCGCTGCCGGTGCCGGCCTGCATGGCGATCTCGACCGGCCACTGGACGAGCGCGGCGGCGGCCTGTCCGGCGGCGAGATCCGCCGCCTCGGGCTCGCCCGTGCCCTGCTCAAGCCCGCCCCGATCCTTTTGCTGGACGAGCCGACCGCCAATCTCGACCGGGAGTCCGAGGCGGCCCTGATCGAGACCCTGCGCCACGCCGCCGAGGGCCGCACCACCCTGATCGCCACCCATTCAGCCGCCGTGGCCGCCATGGCCGACCGCGTGGTGCGGCTGTGAGCGCCCGCTTCGACCTCCGCGCCGAGGTGACGGCGGAAGGCCGGCGCGAGGCCCTGCGCCTGCGGCTCGCGCTCGGCATGGGCGCGGTGGCCGCCGCCGCCGCCGTGGCCCTGCTGGGCCTGTCCGGCTGGTTCATCACCGCTGCGGCCCTCGCCGGGGCCGCCGGCACCGCCACGGCCATGGCCTTCAACTATCTGGTGCCGAGCGCCGCAATCCGGCTGTTCGCCATCCTGCGCACCGGAGCCCGCTATGTGGAGCGAGTGGCGGGGCACGAGGCGGCGCTGAACGCCGTGGCCCGCCTGCGCCCGCGGCTGTTCCTCGCCCTCACCCACCGCCCGCCGGAAGCTGCCCTCGGCCTATCCGCCGGCGAGGCCGCCTCACGTCTGGTCGAGGACGTCGAGGCCCTGCAGACCCTCTATATCCGCCGACCGGCTCCCGCCGCCCTGATCGCCGGGGCCGGCCTGTCGCTCGTGCTGGCGGCCGCCGCCCACCCGTTCGCCGCCCTCGGCATCGGCGGAACCATGGCGCTGGCCATGCTCGGCCTGCACTGGCTCGGCCGCCGCGTCGCCCCGGCGGGTGCCGCCGTCCAGACCGCCTCGGGGCAGCTGAAGGCCCGCCTGTCGGTGGTCGCCGCCGCCGCGCCGGAGTTGCGCGCTTACGGCCTGGAAGCCTGGGCCGCGGCCGACGCCGCCACGGTCGCCGACCGGCTCGACACCGCCCGCCGCGCCCAGGCCGCCGCCGAAGGTGCCGTCGTGGCCTGGCAGACCACCGTGACCGGCCTAGCCGCCGTCGGCGGTCTCGTCGGTGCCACCCTCGGCGGTGCGTCCCTGCCGATGGCTGCCCTCGCCGCTCTCGTCGGCGTCACCGGGGTCGAGGCCGCGGTCGGCCTAGCCCAGGCCGTGCTGCAACGCGGGGCCGCCGAGGCCGGGCTAGACCGGCTGCAGGCCCTCGCCGATCCGGGGGCCGAGCGCGATCCGGGCGACCCGACCCTGGCGCCTGACGGAGCCGCGCTGGAGCTCGGCTGGACCGCCGCCGCCCTCGCCCCGCCCGGCCGGCTGGCCCTCGTCGGCCCCTCCGGCTGCGGCAAGACCTCATGGGTCGAGCGCCTGCTCGGCCTGCGGCCGCCCCTTGCCGGCGAGCACCTGTTGGGCGGCGTGGCCCGCGAGCGGTTGACCCGGCAGGCCGGCCTCGACCTGTTCGCCTACGCCGCCCAGGACATCCGCCTGTTCGACAGCACGGTGCGTGAGAACCTCGCCCTCGCAGACCCGGCCGCCTCGGACACTGCCCTGTGGGTGGCGCTGGAGGACGCCGGCCTCGCCACCCGCTTCCGCGCCGCCCCACTGGGCCTCGACACACCGGTGGGGCTCAACGGCGGTGCCCTGTCCGGCGGCGAGCGCCGCCGCCTCGGCCTCGCCCGCGCCTATCTGCGGCGCGCTCCGTGGCTGGTGCTGGACGAGCCCACCGAAGGCCTCGATCGCGACACGGCGCGTCTGGTGCTGGCGCGCCTTGACCAGCGGCTGCGCGAACGCCGTCAGGGGCTGATCCTGATCACCCACAGCGCCGCGGCGGCGACCCTGTGCGACCAGATCGCCGGTGTCACCGGCCGCGACGCCGCGGGCCGGCTGCAGGTCGCCCTGCGCGCCGTCCGGCGCGCCCGGTCCCCGGCTTGACGGGGTCCCTACGCCTCGCCCTCAGCGATGGCGCGCAGCCGTTCCGGCCGCTCGATGCGCAGCTCGTTCAGCGCCAGCAGCCGCACCACGCCCGCGGTCTTCAGCTTCGTCAGCACCCGGCTGACCGTCTCGATGGTCAAACCCAGATAGTCGGCGATCTCGGTGCGGGTCATGGGCAGCCGCACATGGCCATCCGGGGCCTCGCGCAGGGGATCGTGCGACGGCAGGTCGAGCAGGAAGGAGGCGATCCGTTCCTGCGCCGTCTTGCGGCCCAGCAGCAGCATCTGGTTCTGCGCCGCCGCCAGCTCGTGCCGCGCCCGCGCGAACAGGGCCCGCTCGAGATCCGGCGTCTCGCGCACCAGCGCCTGGTACTCGCCGCGACGGAAACGGCAGGCGGTGCTGGGCTCGATCGCCTCGGCGGTGAAGGCGTGCCGGTCGCCGGCAGCGAGGCCGAGGAAGTCGCCGGCGAACAGAAAGCCGGTGATCTGCCGGCGGCCGTCGGCCAGCAGCTTGTAGACCCGCACTGAGCCCGAGGTGACGTTGAACAGGTGATCGGCCGCGTCGCCCTCATGCACCAGCGTCTGGCCGGGCGAATAGGTCATGCCCTCGGCCAGGGCGTCGAGCTTCAGCAGATTCTCGGGGCTGAGCGCGCCGCAGACCGAGTGAGGTCGCGCATCGCAGCGGGCGCAGGTCGGGTCGCTGCGGCGGCTGGCGCAGCTTGAGGGAAGCGTCTGGAGCTCAAGCATGGCGAAGTCCTCAAGGCCGGTGGATCAGCCTAACCCCGGATGTCCCGCTCCGCTAGCCGGCTTGACCTGCATCAAGGCACCCGGCGCGCGGACGGCGCATCTTTCGGCCAGAGATACAGGAGGCTTCCATGCCCGTTCCCGCCGACGCCGTCCCCGTCCTGATCGCTGTCGTCGCCTACTTCGCCACCTTCATGGGGGTAGTCGGCGGCGTCATGCTGTGGACCCGTGATCGGGTCGGCCGGGGCTGAGGCCCGGATCGACCCGGATCCTGCTCCCGCCCCCGGAGCCGCCGTCGTTCGCCGCCCCTCCCTGGCGAACGGCGGCATGCGGGGCCCCGCCTGTCCGGTGCCGGAGCGATCAGCTGCCCGTCAGTCCAGGTCGAGGTGGTGCCTCCTGAGCCCAGGGCCAACGCCCGCCTGACTTGGGAGTGTCGTCACCCCCGGGACAAGCCCGAGGGTGACAGGTCTGTCGCACCCCGGCCTAAAGGGTTTCGAGATAGGCGATCAGATCCCGGATCTCTTCAGGCTCGAAGGCGAACTGCGGCATGCCCGGGTGGGCCGTCACCAGCCCCTCGGCCAGGCCCTCCTGCAAGCTCACTACCGGATAGTTGTCTGAGAGATGCCGGAACGGCGGCGCACCCTGCATCGGACTGTCGTCAGACCGCTCCACCGCATGGCACGAGGCGCATCTCGACTGCGCCAGCGCCGCTCCGCGTGCGACCGATCCGCCGCCGGCGGCCTCCACGGGCGGGACCGCGGCAGCGGCGCATCCGGCGAGGGCCAGACCGACAGCAAGGCCCGCAAGGGCCCTGACGGGGGGCTTCGAAGGGACGCGCATGCCGGACTCCTGCTGCTGGCGACGACCGCACGGTGAACGCGGGGCGCGCCCGATGCTTTGACAGGGATCAAGGCGCGCCTTCGCGCGTCTGTCCAGAGTGACGTTTGAGGCGCGCGACCCCGGCGGGATATCGGTGCCGTAACAGGCGGAGGCCCTGACACATCATGAGCTGGACATCCCTGATGGTGGTTCTCGACGCTGGCCCGGACAGCGGCCGGCGGCTCGCTCTGGCAGTCGAGCTGGCGCGCGCCTTCGAGGCGCGGTTGATAGGCGTGGCCGGCGTGGTCAGCACCCCGCCGATCCTGACCGACCCCTGGTTCGGCGGCGGCCTGTCGCCCGAGGTGCTGGAGACGTTCCGCAATCTGGCGGACGAGGAGCTGGCCAGCCTGTCGGTCGCCTTCGCCGAGGCCACGGCGGGCCTGTCCGCCGAGTGGCGCGGCCAGATCGGCCACCCGGCGGACGTCGTGAGCCGCGAGAGCCGCGCTGCCGACGTCATCATCATGGGCCGGCGCAGCCCCCTTTGCGACAGCCGCGCCCCCGATCCGGGCGATGTCCTGCTCGCCGCGGGCCGCCCGGTGCTGGTGGTCCCGCCCCGGCCCGTCCGGTCCCCGCTCGCCGCCCCCGCCGTCCTGGCCTGGAGCGAGCAGGCCGAGGCCCGCCGCGCCGCCGCCCTGGCCCTGCCCCTGCTGCGCCACGCGGGGCTGGTCGCAGTCACCGCCGTGGTCAGCGAAGCCGAGCCGGGCCCGGGCCATTGGCGGCCCGTCTGCGACGTGGCCGACTGGCTCTGCCGCCACGGTCTCACCGCCGAGGCCGAGGTCCGCTCCAGCCTGCAGGAGGTGGCCGACGAGCTGCTCGACGCCGCCGCCCAGATCGGGGCCGGCCTGATCGTCGCCGGCGGCTACGGCCACGCCCGACTGCGCGAGCAGATCCTCGGCGGCGTCACCCGCGCCCTGCTGGCCGAGGGCGACGTCTGCGTGCTGCTGGCGCACTGAGCGGACGAGATCGCGCGCCCCGGCCTGCCCCGCCGAGGCCTGTGGCCGGGGCCTGATCGGCGAAAGGGGCGCTCTCCGCCCGTCCGCGGCCGGGCGACCTTAAGCCGCCCGCCGCGCAGCATAGGTCCCATCAGGCAGCGGGATGATCTCGGCGTAGCGGACCAGGGTCCGAAGCGCCTGCACCACCCGCTGCTCGATCTTCTTGCCGCCGCCCTTGAAGGCGCGGGACACGGCGGCGGCGTCCATCGGCGCGGACGAGGCCTGAAGCACGGCGCGGATCGCCATGACCTGTTCGCCCTTGTCCTTGGGAAAGGCGGGCAGGCCCCCATCCTTTTTCGAGCCGATGGCGACGACCTGAGCGCCGAGGTCCAGTTCGCCGGTCTTTGCGGAGGCGGCGCCCTTGGCGAAGCGGGGGATCTGATAGTCCGGACGCAGCCAGCGGACATGACCCGCGGCCTCCTCCTTCGCCCGCTCGGCGTTGAGGGCGACCAGCTTTTCGAGGATTTCCTCATCGGTCAGGTCGTGCCGCCAGCCATAGGCGTCGGCGGTCGCCCGGTCGATCTGGTCGTGCAGGTCCTTGAGGATCAGCACCCGTCCGCGCGACTTCACGTCGGCCTCGGCGGGCGTCAGCTCGGCCCCGGCGCGCACCTTCTCCAGCACATTGTAGAGCCCGGTCAGGGTCAGGTCCGGATGCTCGGCCTGCACCGTCTTGCGCGTGGCGTCGAGCTCCTCGCCGAGGGCGCGCAGGCGGGCGCGAGTGGCCTCGTCGGGATCGGGGAAAGGGAAGGGGTCGAAAGTGCTCGCCTTGTTGTAGCGGGGGCGGTCTTCCAGTGTGCCGCCAGCATGGAGCGCCCATACAGAATGCGGATGAGACGAGAGTGCGGCCAGATGGAAAGCATCATCAGTGCTGATCACCACGATTTCGTGGTTCGCAGTGACGTGCCTGTCGAGAAATTGGAAAATCCGGTGCTTGGCGGTTCGGGTCGTGGCGATGTAACGCGCTAGTGCTTCGTTCGCCCGGCGGATTTCGGGGCGGGTCCTCCCGAACAACCACCACTTCTCGCGGAACCCCCGGTCCGCATTCCGGTCGCGCTCGGGTTTCACGACCTCCAGAACGTGTTGGAAGGCAGCGGGGAAGCGTTGGCGTGCTTCGGCTTCTGAGAGGCCGAAAAAGTCGATAACGAAATCGCCTCGTTGCCGCTGGGTCAGTTCGCTTCCCCCAATGTGAGGGAAAATGACCGTTCCGAAGCCACGCGGTTCGTCAGACGCAGTCAGATGCGCTGCCACCGCCTTGGGAATGACAAAGCCTTCGCCAGCTAGCATGACGCCGTTGCACGACAGCCCCGTGTTCGCCTCCAGGCTGATAACGGAGGTCGCGTCCGCCCCGACGGACAGGTCGGCATTGATGCGCCCGACAGCCTCAGAGAGTTCGATCTCAGGGCTATCGGTGTCGATGTCGGCTTCCTTCACGCTGCGCAGCAAACGCCCGGGGCGACTGCCAGCTTGAGCGACGGTCATAGCTATACGCACGGCAGCCGCATCGCGGCTTGCCTTCGTCCAAGGGTGATCCGGTATCGCGTAGAGGAGTGACACGGGGCTTTTTGCGCCGAGGTGCTTCTCGATGACACGGCGGCTGAAACTCTGGGTAATCGAGTTGGTCGTCACGAGGCCAAAGCGGCGAAGCGGGGTCTTCCTCCGGGTCAAAAGGTCTGCAGCTCGGTCCCACCACTGCATGACGAAATCGGCTGACCCAGCGACGCGCGCGTTCGCCCTCTTCAAAGCGTGGAGGTAGCCGTCACCCAAAGCCGCACGCATGATCGCGCCCTTGCCGATAAAAGGCGGGTTCCCGACAATGAACTCCGCCTCTGGCCAGTCGGGCCGGCGCGCATTCGGAAACACCTGAACCGCCTCCCCGTCGTGCATCTCGAACTGCAGTTCGGGATAGCCGTCCCAGGTCAGGACCGCGTCCTTCTGCTGAATGTTGCCAAAGGCTTTGAGGATGGGCTCGGCGGGGTGCTCCGAGCGGTTGCGGTAGTGCTGCTGCAGATAGCCGATCCACAGCACCAGCTCTGCGATGGCGGCGGCGCGGACGTTCAGCTCGATGCCGAGGAACTGATGAGGATCGACGGTCTCCAGCCCGATGCCTTCGGTCTCGCCCAGTTCGGCCAAGGCCTCCAGCACCTCGCCCTCCAGCCGCTTCATCAGCTCCAGCGCGACATAGAGGAAGTTGCCGGTACCGCAGGCGGGGTCGAGCACGCGGGTGGTGCACAGCTGGTGGTGGAAGGCGCGGATGGCGGCCACGGCCTCCTTCAGCTCGCCCCGGTCCCGCGCGTCGCCAGCCTTGATCTGGGCGGCGGTCCAGTCGTCGCGCAGGGGCTCCATGACCGTCACCTCGACCAGTCGCTCTACATAGGACCGGGGAGTGTAGTGCGCGCCAAGCTGACGCCGCTCCGCCGGGTCCAGCGCCTGTTCGACCAGGGTGCCGAAGATCGCGGGTTCGACGTAGCGCCAATCGTGTCCCGCCGCGGCCAGCAGCTCGCCGATCTCCTCCTTCGTCATCGGGAAGGCGCGGGCGTCGTGGAAAAGGCCGCCGTTGAAATAGCGCAGGTGGATCTTGAAGCCCGAGAAGAAGCGGTTGTCGTAGTCCGGGTCGTCCATCCGCTTCCACAGGTCGCGCAGCAGCGGGGCGAAGCTGTCGGGACCGTCGAGGCACTCCTGAAGCAGGCGGGTGAACTCGCCCCGGGGGAGCAGGTCCACGTCCTCGGCGAACATCGTGAAGATGCACCGCATCAGGAACTGGGCCACCTCCTCGGCGGGGTGGTTGCGCTCCAGTCGCCGGGACACCGCCGCAAGACGTTCGGCGATCTGGCGCGTGACCTGGGCCGACTTCTTTGATGGGTCGAGCGCATGCGGATCGGTCCAGATCGTCCGGAGGCGCGCTGCGATGTCCGGGTTGCGCAGGTCCTCCAGCTTGATGCGGAAGCCCTTGCGGTCCGGGAAGTGGGTGTAGGCTCGACCGCTGCCGGAGAAGTCGGCGTAGACCTCGAACACATAGCCGACGTCGCAGACGAGGATGAACGGCGGGGCCGGATGGTCGGGGGGCAGGCGGAAGACATAGTCCTCGGCCTGGCGACGCGCATTGCGCATCAACGTGTCCCACTTGCCCTCGGCGGACGCGAGCGAGGCCCCGTCCTCGGGCTTGAAGAAGGACGGCTGCGCCCCACCATCGTCCCGCTGGCTGGCCCGGGACTGCTTGGCCTCAAGGATGAAGCAGCCGCGCTTGTAGAGGTCGATACGGGTGGTCGAGGCAACCCCCTCGGACTCGCGCCGCTTCACCCCGCGCTCAAAGACGTAGTCGTTGGACCGGTTGTCGTCGCTGGCCGGATCGGGCCGCGGAAGCTCCAGCGCCTCGCACAGCTCCGTCAGAAACATCTGGTAGTTGGCCCGCTCGGCGCCGCCCCTTCGGGCGCTCCAGCGGTCGATGAAGTCATTCAGGTCCACGGCGTCCCCCGGCCCGACACAGTTGTGCCGACTAGGCTTCGTACTCAATAAGGGGATTCCTCGCGCCGTTTGTTCGTGATTCACTCTTCTTGGATCGGAGGTGGATCATGGGCCGACATCTATACTGGCTGAGCGATGCGGAGTGGGGTCGGATCGAGCCGTATCTTCCG
>JAPZRF010000025.1 GCA_027531145.1 Brevundimonas sp.
GCCGTGCGGCTGAACCCCGCGGCCGGCCGGCTGCGCAACCTGATCAGCTCCACCGGCCGGCCGCTACCGCCGGCGCTGGAGATCAGCTACCAACCCCCCGGGCTCTCACAATGATCGAGGGACCGGCGGGGGGCAGGTCAACCCCACGCGCCGCCCTCAACCTCCAGCGCCGGCTCTACGAGGTGTGGCCCGAACGGCTCGCCGAGGCGTTGCACATTGCCGAGGTCGCCGGGCCATCGGATCGGCTGGAGGACGTGTTGGCGCTGATCCAGGAGGCCGAGGCGGCGGTCAGGGTTGCGATGGCGGCAGGCCGCCATTCTGACGGGCAAGGTCCACCGCCCTGACGTAGCAATTGGAAGCCCCGCGTTCGGCGGCGTGGCTTTTCGGCTCGCAAACTACCTGCCAGCCCGGCCTATTCCGAAAGGGAGAGGCGTCCGCGGGGGTAAGCCAGAAAACACCTTCGGCGTCGGGCCCCAAGGTGCGCCCATCAATCAGAATGACGTGGCTTATTCCTACGTTGTTGGTCAGCCCGACCATCGTGGACGCGCCAATGGAGGCGCGTACGCGTCGGGCGTGAGCCGTCGCCTGCATGTATCGAAAAAGGCCCCGATGCTCGAACCAAGCGGTAAGATAGGCAAGGGCCTGGGACGTGGAGTCGACCTGATCGTCGTGCTTGCCGTTCGGAAACATGAGTAGCTCCCGCAGGTAGGTCTGGACCCAGTCAGCGTCGTGAGGGATCCAGACGCGGCCGCTCTCGATCAAGGCGGTCTGGTTGGTCATGCGGATCTCCTTGTCCCCAACCGGCCGGATGGGGCGCCCCTTGCCGAAGCCGGCTTCGCGCAGAACCTGCAGCAGCTGTGTCCCTGAGGCATGCTCCTCGATCAGCACAACATCGGGCCGGAACCGCTCGGCAAGCCGCAGGACCGCGCGTACGAGGTCAGGGAACAGGAGGCGCTCGCGATGGACGTGCAGCAGGTAGATGGACTGCCCGAGCCGGCCCCATGTCGAACAGACGCTCCAGTCAGCCCACTCGGCCACCTTGTTGGCGGTGTCCCAGGACTGGATGACCTCGTCGAAGTGTTGCGGCAGGTCCGGCTTCGCATAGCGCTGGAACCAATCCTCCTGCACCAGCCCGCCGCCGGCAGGCGCCGGCCTCTGCTGGTACTGCGTAGCGAACCGCGCCTCGCCGAGCGTCGCCCGCATCTGTTCGAGATGCTCCAGAGGCAGGCGCTCGGGGTGTAGCGGCTCGCCGGCCTTTCTGCGGAACACCGCCTCGCCCCTGGGGGTGCGGTAGACGTACTCCTCGTCGTCCTCGGCGATCGCTGGCAGGTTCAGGACGTCCCACGTCAGCCCGGGCAGCGCTAGCGCATGGCCCACAAAGTCGTCCTCGTGGAGCCGTTGCATGACGATCAGGACGCTCGCGGTGAGCGGATCGTTACGCCGGCTGAGGAAGGTCTGCTCGAACTGCCGGTTAGTGGATGTCCGGACCTGCTCTGACAGGGCCTCCTGGGCGTTCTGGGGGTCGTCGAAGATGAGATAGTCCGCGCCGATCCCGGTGGCCGAGCCGTCGATGCCGGTCGCGAAGATCCCGCCACGATCCGCCGTGGCGACCCGCCGCGCCGAGCCTGTCGGGGTCAGGACGTCGCCAAAGACCGACCGATAGAAGGCCGAGCGCATCAGCTTGTTGCGGTCGCGCCCGTGAGTGTCGGCCAGAGACTGGGCATAGCTGACCGCCATGACCTGGCGGCTGGCCTTCAGCCCGAGCAGCCAGGCCGGAAAGGCGACGGAGACGAGGAACGACTTCAGGCCCCGGGGCGGCAGGGTGACGATGAGGTTTTGGCCCTCGCCGTCGGCGAGGGCCTGCAGCTTGGCGCACAAAAAGCTGAGATAGGGCGCCGGCTGGAACCGGGTGCCCGGATGGAGCGCGGCGAAGGCCGCCCTGGCGAAAAGCTCAAAGCTCTCTCGGCACAGGGCGGCGCGATGCTCAACTGACAGAGCTGGGGCCGTGGCATCGAAGGCGGTCACGGCTCACCCTCGTGGACTTTCGGGCCCTCGACCTTTTCTGTCTCCAGCATGGCGGCGAAGGTATCGAAGATGGCCCTGTCGATAGCCGCGCGCTCCTTGTCGCTCATCGGCTCCGTCGCCTCGATGGCCTTGGCGTCGATGGCGGTCATGATCGCCTGAACAAGGCGCAGACTCGTGCGGTCGCCCTTGACCGCCAGATTGACCATCTGCTTCGCGATCAGACGGCGCTTGGTGTACCGCCGCCTGCGCCCGCCCTCCTGGATCTCGACGAGGGCGTTCAGCTCCTCCTCGAACTCCTCGATGAACGTTGGCTCGCGCTTGGGGCGACCCGAGGGGTTGGGCGAGGGCTGCCCCTTCTTGAACCGGGTGTGACGCGGCGGCTTGCCGTAGCCGACTTCATAGTCCGTGCGCCTGGTCATGACGCGGCCCTCCGTTCGAGATCGATGAAGCTCTCGCCGTCCTCACGCACAGCCACCTGTCCGGTGTGGCGCTGCCAGCGCCTAATGATCAGGTCGCAGTACAGAGGGTCCAGCTCGATGGCGTTGCAGATCCGCCCCATACGCTCGGCGGCGATGAGGGTCGCTCCGGAACCACAGAAGGGGTCTACGACCAGCTCGCCCCGGCTTGAGGCGTCCATCAGGATGTCCGCCAGCATCTGCACTGGCTTGGGCGTGGGATGCTGCCCGGCGAACTCGGCGTCCTCGCCTGAACGCAGGAAAGCATTGGCCCCCGGGTAGAAGAAGGTGTTCCTCCTGTCCCGACCGAAGCGGCCCAGCTGCACGTTGTTCTGATGGGGCGCCGCGCCCTTTTTCACGACGGCGATCAGCTCATGGGCCGACCGGTAGAAGGAGCCCATGCCGCCTTGCGGCTTGACCCAGACGCACAGGTTGATCAGGGCGTCATAGGCCTCACGACAGGCCCCGAGCAGCCCGTGAATGTTCCTCCAGTCCATGAACAGGTAGGACAGCGCGCCGTCCCGGCTGAACTCCGCCATGCGGTGGCAGGCCTGCAGCATGAAGGCCTGGAACTCGGCCTCGCCCATCTCGCCCGACGCCATGGCGAACTCGCGGAACTTGTCGGTCGAGCTGACGTGCCCCGTGATGGCGCAGTTGTAGGGGAGGTCGGCGATGATGATCGCGGCGACCGCGCCCGCCATCAGCCGGGTCCACACCTCTGTCTCGAGACAGGAGCCGCAGATGAGGCGATGCCGGCCGAGGATCCAGAGGTCCCCATGCTGGACAACAGAGGGGCCAGGCGGGACGGCCCGGTCATCAGGATCGTCGGCCGCATCATCTCCCTGGTCGATGCCGGCGATCTTCAGGTCGATCTCCGGCAGGGTGAAACCGGTGATGTCGAGGCCGAAATCAAGGTCGAGCGCGCTGAGGTCCTTGAAGACCACGGCGAGCATGTCGTCGTCCCATTCGCCCGTCTCGACCAGGCGGTTTTCGGCGATGGCGAAGGCTTCGACCTGCTCCGGCGTCAGGTGTTCGAGCCGGATGGATGGGGCCTCGCGGTAGCCGAGTGCCTTGGCCGCCTCGACGCGAGCGACTCCGGCAATGATGCGACCGCAAGCGTCGATGAGGATCGGAACAATGAAGCCGAACTTGGAGATGCTGCGCTTAACGCGCCGAAGCTGCGGCCGGGTCACTCGGCGAGTGTGACGCGGGCTCACCGTCAGTTCGGCGAGCGGCGCCATTTCGATCTTCAGCGGTTGGATGTGTGGCAATGTGGAGCTCCCTTCGAAAGGGAGCTGGTGCCAACTGCACTAGGCTTCGTACTCAATAAGGGGATTCCTCGCGCCGTTTGTTCGTGATTCACTCTTCTTGGATCGGAGGTGGATCATGGGCCGACATCTATACTGGCTGAGCGATGCGGAGTGGGGTCGGATCGAGCCGTATCTTCC
>JAPZRF010000027.1 GCA_027531145.1 Brevundimonas sp.
GTCATCGAGCGGATGTTCTGCCGCCTGAAGGACTTCCGACGCGTCGCCACACGCTACGACAAGCGCGCCGACACCTACCTCTCAGCCGTCTTCCTCGCCGCAACCGTCACATGGTGGCTCAATTGAGTCCTGACCCTAGCCGGCCACCTTCAGGAACAGCACCCGCGCCGCGCCATAGTCACGGGCGTCCAGCCGCTCATAGCCGGGGGTGTCGATCTCGGGCTCATCGGAGCCACGCTCGAACACCACCAGCGCCCCCGGCACCAGCCAGTGGCCCTCCAGCAACCGCATGAGGGTCTGCTCACCCAAGCCCTGACGGTAAGGCGGGTCAAGAAAGGCAAGGGTGAAGGCATCACCGGCCGAGCCGGGTCGCGGCCCCAGGTCGGTGGCGCTGCGTCGGTGCACGCGGCAGCGGCCGAACAGGCCATAGGCGTCCATGTTCTCGCGGATGGCCCCGCGCGCGCCGTCATCGGTCTCGACAAACAGGCAGAAGGCCGCGCCCCGGCTCAGGGCCTCGAAGCCCAGCGCCCCGGAGCCGGCGTAGAGGTCGATCACCCGCGCCTCCTGCAGCCCCTCGGCCCAGGGCGCGTGCTCCAGCACATTGAAGATGGCCTGACGGGCCCGGTCGCTGGTCGGCCGGGTCCCCTGCCCCTCCGGCGTGGCGATGGCCCGGCCCTTCAGGCTTCCGCTGACGATTCGCATGGTGATCCTTGCTCCCGGGGCGACGGACCCGGCATAAGTCGGCCCATGACCGGCCTGACCTTCCCGTTCCTGACGCCGCTGCGCGATTCCGACCGCAATCTAGCGCGCGCCGCCGGCTGCGGGGGCATCTTCCTGCTGGTGCTTGTCGTCGCCTTCATCGTGCTGGCCGTCACGGGTGTGGCGCTCGGCCTGTCGCCCGAGCAGCTGGAGGCTGCGCAGGACCTCGGCTCGCCCGGCGGGCTGGTGGTGGTCGGGGCGCTTCTTGCGGGGCTCGGCGCGATAATCCTGCTGGCTGCCCGCCTCGCCTATGGCCGCCCCCTCGCCAGCTTCCTTTGGCCACAGGGGTTCCGGCTGCGTCTCCTGCTCGGGGGCCTGCTGGTGGCCGTGCCGGCGGCCCTCGCCGCCCTGCTGGTCAGCCTGCTGTTCGCCCTGGTGACGGGACAGGATCTTGGGCTCCGCGACGCAGGCGGCGCCGCCGATCTGCCCCTGCTGGAAGGCGACTTCGCCTATCTCGGGGCAGCGGTGATCAGCATGGCTCTCGTGGCGCTGGGCGAGGAGGCGATCTTCCGCGGCGTGCTGCTGCAGATGCTGGCCGCCTGGTTCCGGCGCGCCCTGCCGGCGCTGGTGCTGGCCGCGATCCTGTTCTCGGCCGTCCACGGCGACCCGGACCCCGTGGCCTTCGCCATGCGGGTGATCATGGGGCTGACCTGGGGCTGGGCCACGCTGCGGCTCGGCGGCATCGAGTTCGCTGCCGGCCTGCACTTCGGCAACAACCTGCTGCTGATCCTGATGATCCCCGCCGGCGAGGCGCTGCAGACCGGCCGCGAGCTGCCGGTCAGCGCCCTCGCGGCCCAGCTGGCCTCGGCCGCCGTGGCAATCACCGCCGTCGAGCTGATGGCGCGCCGGCAGCGCCGCAACGCCGCCGGCTGAGCCTTACCGGTCCGGGCGCGGCGGCCGCGGGCCGCGCGGTCCGCCAGGTCCGCGGGGTCCGCCCTTGCCCGGCCCGGAACGCGGACCGGACGATGGCCCGGAACGCGGCCCCGAACGGGGGCCGCCCGGCCCACGGCCTTCGCCGCTGCGCCCCTCGCCGCGCGGCCGGTCGCTCTTGAAGCGGTCGCCGGCCGGACGGTCGCGCGGCGGCCGGTCCGGACGATCGCCGTAGGGCCGGTCGCCCTGCGGGCGGGGAGCGCGCGGCCGATCGCCCTGAGGGCGGTTGCCCTGAGGCCGGTCTCCGTGCGGACGGGGGGCGCGCGCCGGGCGCTCGCCGCCGGCCCCTTCACCCCGGGGCGTGAAGGCCCGCCGCGGCCGGTCGCCGCCGCCGGGACGCTCGCCCCGCTCGGGACCCTCCGCTCGCGGCCGGAAGGTGCGGGTCGGGCGCTCGCCCTCCGCCCGCTCGGGACGGGGACGCGCCGGACGGCCCGGCCGCTCCGGCCGCGGCGCGGCCTTGGCCCAGCCGGGCTTCTTCTGCGGCCGCTCGGCCCGTTCAGCCCCCTCGGTCGCCGCCGCGGCCGCCGCGCGCACGCGGCTGGGCTTGCGCGAGGGATCCGACAGGGCCGATCCGGAGCGGCCCTTGACGATGGGCGTGGAGACGCGACGGCCGGGGATCGGCGCGGGGGTCTCGACCGTATCGCCGGTCGGCAGGTTCTCCGGGCGGATATGCTCAGCCAGCAGCTCGCGGATCACCCGCGGCCCGACCTCCTCGACCGCCCCGACCGGCAGGGTGCCCAGCTGGAACGGCCCGTAGGCGAGGCGTATCAGCCGGTTGACCCTGAGGCCCACCGACTCCAGCACCTTGCGCACCTCGCGGTTCTTGCCCTCGGCGATCGAGACGCTGACCCACAGGTTGGCGGCCGCCTTCTCGTCTTCCCCCGAAGGCGTCTTCACCTTGTCGAGCGTGGCCTCCATCGGACCGTAGCGGACGCCGTCGACGAAGGTGCCGTCCTTCAGCCGGTCCAGCTGCTCCTGGGTGATCTTGCCCCGGGCCCGGGCGCGGTATTGGCGGACCCAGGCCGTGGTCGGCATCTCCAGCGCCCGGCTCAGCTCGCCGTCGTTGGTCAGCAGCAGCAGACCCTCGGAGTTGATGTCGAGGCGACCCACCGAAAGGGTGCGCGGCAGGGTGCTGGGCAGGGCGTCGAACACCGTCGGCCGGCCTTGCGGGTCGTTGTGCGTGGTCAGCAGGCCGACCGGCTTGTGATAGCGCCAGACCCGCGTCGCCTGGGCCTGGCCGATCAGCTTGCCTTCGACCGTGATCTTGTCCTCGCGCGTCACCAGGGTCGCCGGCGTGTCGAGGATGCGGCCGTTCAGGGCCACCTTGCCGAGCCCGATCAGCCGCTCGACCTCGCGCCGCGAGGCATAGCCGGCGCGGGCCATGACCTTGGCGATACGCTCCTGGCGCAGCGGGGCGGCGTCACTCTTGGCGGCCGGCCTGGCCGGGCCCTTGCCGGGCACCCCGGCCTTACCCCAGGGATCATCGGACTTGCCACCCGCCTTGCGCGGCCCGCCCTTGGCGAAGCCCTCCTTGCCGGCCCCCTCCTTGCGGGGGCCGCGTGGGCGGTCGTCGCCCGGCCCGCTGGCGCGGGGACCGGAACGGGGCCGACGGGGACCGTCGGCGCGGGAATCGGGCCGGCCGCCTTGACGCGGGCGGGGCTTCTTGTCGTTGTCGGAGGGATGACGGACCATGATCATCGGTTCATGCGCATGGCGCTCGACCTCGCGCAAGCGGCGGCCGACGCCGGAGAGGCCCCGATCGGCGCCGTGATCGTCGATCCGGCGACCGGCGAGGTGGTCGCCACCGGCGCCAACGCCCCCATCGCCGGCTGCGATCCGACCGCCCACGCCGAGGTCTTGGCGCTGCGCGCGGCCGGCGCAGCGACCGGCAACTACCGGCTCACCGGCCTGACCCTCTATGTCACGCTGGAGCCCTGCGCCATGTGCGCCGGGGCTATCAGCCACGCCCGCATCGGCCGCGTCGTCTATGGTGCCGAGGACCCCAAGGGCGGGGCCGTGGCGCACGGTCCGCGCCTGTTCGAGCAGCCCACCTGCCACTGGCGGCCTCAGGTAGAGGGGGGGCTGATGGCGGAGGACTCCGCCGCCCTGCTCCGCAGCTTCTTCCGGTCACGCCGGGAACGGGCAGCCGGACGGAGCGTTGCCGGCGATGAAGCCCCGTAACCCGACCCCATCGCCCTGCCGCGCCTGTCGGCCTGCTCCTCGCTGCGAGCCTCCCCGGTTGTGGCCCGCTCGCCTTTGACGGACCGACTTGTACCATCCCGTCCTGCGCCGACTGCCACCAGCGCCCGAAGTGCGGCCCGTGCGCGGCCGTGGCCATGATGTCCCAGGCCTCGGGATCGCAGTCGAGCGCCTCGGCCAACTCCTGGCGCAGGCGGCCCACCAGCGGCTCCAGCCGGACCCACCGGTTTTTCGACGGTCGCCGCGGCGAGGTTCACCGCGCCCCTTCGGCTTTCAGGAAGGCCGCCACCGTGTCCCGGTCCACATCCTTCTGGACAAAGGCGTCGCCGATGGTCCGGGCGAGGATCAGCGTTAGCCGACCGCCCTCGGCCTTCTTGTCGCCGGCCATGCGGGCGATCAGCCGCTCCGCTGTGAGCGGTCCGTAGCCCTCCAGTCGGGTCGGCAGCCCGGCTGCATCGAAGGCGCGCGCCGCTGCCATCGCGTCGCCGGCCGCGCAGAGCCCCTGCGCCGCCGAGAAGCGGAATGCGAGGGTGCAGCCCAGCGCCACCGCCTCCCCATGCGTCATCACCGTCTCGTCGAAGCCGAGCTCGGCCTCCAGGGCGTGACCGAAGGTGTGGCCGAGGTTGAGCAGGGCCCGGGCACCGGCCTCCTTCTCGTCCTCGGAGACAATGGCCGCCTTGATCTCGACCGAGCGGACGACGGCCGGTTCCAACGCCGCCACATCGCCCTGGGCCCCGGCCGCGCCTTCGGCCGCCAGCCAGTCGAACCAGGCAGCGTCGCGGATCAGGCCGTGCTTGAGAACCTCGGCCCAGCCGGAGCGGAGCTGGCGCAGCGGAAGGGTGGCGAGGGCGTCGATGTCGGCCAGCACCCGGCGCGGCTGATGGAAGGCCCCGATCATGTTCTTGCCGGCGGCGGTGTCGATGGCGGTCTTGCCGCCCACCGAGGAGTCCACCTGCGCCAGGAGGCTGGTCGGCAGCTGCACGAAGTCGACGCCGCGCATGTAAAGGGCCGCCGCCAGACCAGCCAGGTCGCCTACCACCCCGCCGCCAAGGGCGAGGATCACGTCCCGTCGGTCGAGCCCCTCGGCCAGCAGGGCGTCGCACAGGGTTTCAAGGCCCCGCCAGGACTTGGACGCCTCGCCGGGCGGCACCGGGATGATGGAGACGGCGACGCCGCGCGCCTGCAGGGCAGCGGCGACGGTCCGCGCGTGGGTGGCAACGACGTTGCCGTCAGCCACGATTACCGCCCGGCCGCCCAGGAGGTCGCCCAGCTGTTCCGCCGCCTCGGCCAGCAGGCCGCGCCCGACCCGCACCTCGTAGGGACGGAAGCCCGCCCCAGCCACCTGCACCGCCTGCGTCACCAGCTCTTCTCCGGATGGGCGAGGCGATGGGCCTCGAGCGCCTTGATCACCCGGCCAACCGCCTGGCCGTGCGCCCCGGCTCCGACATCGACCACCAGATCGGCCTCGGCGTAGACTGGATAGCGCGCCTGCGCCAACGCCGTCAGGGTCGCCAACGGATCCTTTCCTCGCAGCAGTGGCCGGGTGTCGCGCCGTGCGACCCGCTCGACGATGACCGGCAGCTCGGCCCGCAGCCAGACGCTCACGGCGTGGCTCTTCATCAGTCGGCGCGTGTCGGGGTTGAGCACGGCTCCGCCCCCGGTGGCCAGCACCACCGGGGGGCCGGTCAGAAGACGGCGCATGACCCGGGCCTCGCCGGCGCGGAACTCCGCCTCCCCCAGTTCGGCGAAGATCTCCGACACAGGGCGGCCGGCGGCGCGCTCGATCTCCTGGTCGCCGTCGACGAAGGGCCGACCCAGCCGCGCCGCCAGGCGTCGGCCCAAGGTCGATTTGCCCACGCCCATCAGCCCGATCAGGGCTATGGTGCGGGAACCGGCTCGGGACGGGGCGGCGAAAACAGCGTCTGACATAAGGGCACCTGATCCTACACAAGCGGGACCATGAGCGAACCCCGGATTGAAGCCTTCCTGGAGATGTTGGCGGTGGAGCGCGACGCCTCCCCCCACACCCTGGCCGCCTATGGCCGTGATCTGGCGGATGCGGCGGCGGGTCTTTCGGCAGCCGGCGGGCTCCTCGGAGCCGACCGGGAGGCCGTCGAGAGCTGGTTCGCGGACCTGTCGCGGCGCGGCCTGTCCGCGGCGACGGCGGCCCGCCGACGCAGCGCCCTGCGCCAGTTCTACCGCTTCGCCCTCGCCGAGGGATGGCGGGGGGATGACCCCTCCCGCCGTCTCGACGCCCCGCAGCGCGGCCGTCCCCTGCCCAAGGTGCTGGAGCGCGACGAGGTCGAGCGGCTGATCGTCGCCGCGTCGGCGCGCGACGGGGCGGGCGGCCTGAGGCTGATCGCCATGGTAGAGTTGGCCTATGCTGCGGGGTTGCGAGTGTCCGAGCTGCTGGCTCTGCCGGCAGCCGCGGCGCGGCGCAATCCAGAGTACCTCGTGGTCTACGGCAAGGGCGGCAAGGAGCGGCTGGCCCCGCTCAACGGCCCGGCGCGAAACGCCCTCGCCGACTGGCTGGCCGCCCGCGACGCTGCCCGACCGAAAGACGCGCCGGACAGCCCGTGGCTGTTCCCCTCACGGGGCCGGACCGGCCGGCTGACCCCGCGCCGCTTCGCACAATTGCTTGATCAGGCGGCGATCGAGGCCGGAATTGATCCGGCAAGGGTCAGCCCCCACGTCCTGCGCCACGCTTTCGCCACCCACCTGCTGGAAGGCGGGGCCGACTTGCGGGTCGTCCAGACCCTGCTGGGCCATGCCGATATCGCCACGACCCAGATCTACACTCACGTCACCTCCGACCGGCTGGTCGAGATGATCCGCAGCAAACACCCGCTGGGCCGACGCTGAGCCCCGCCGCGGCAGACGCTTGCCGCGCGGCACGCGCCCCATTAGGTTCCGCCGCCTTCTCCAGGGCCCCTGCCCGCCGTTTCCGGACGCCTTGATGGCCACTCATTACCTCGACTTCGAGAAGCCGATCGCCGAGCTTGAAGCCAAGATCGAGGAGTTGAGCCTGCTCTCCTCGACGGCCGGGTCGTTCGACTCCGAGATCGAGGGCCTGCGCAAGAAGGCCGAGCAGCTGCGGCGCAAGACCTACGCTGACCTCGACCCGTGGAAGAAGACCCAGGTGGCGCGGCACCCGCAGCGGCCGCACCTTGTCGATTATCTCGAGGGCCTTTTCACCGACTGGACCGAGCTCCGGGGTGACCGCCAGTTCGGCGACGACCAGGCCATCCTTGGCGGTCTCGCTCGGTTCCGCAGTCAGGCCTGTTTGGTCATCGGCCATGAGAAGGGCCACGACACCGCCACCCGCCTGACCCACAACTTCGGCATGGCGCGGCCCGAGGGTTACCGCAAGGCGGTGCGCCTGATGGACATGGCCGAGCGCTTTGGGCTGCCGGTGCTGACCTTTGTCGATACCGCGGGGGCCTATCCGGGCCTTGGGGCAGAGGAGCGCGGCCAGGCGGAGGCGATCGCCCGCTCGACCGAGCGCGGCCTCACGCTGGAAGTGCCGATGATCGCCACGATCACCGGCGAGGGCGGCTCCGGCGGGGCCATCGCCCTCGCCGCCGCGAACCGTGTGCTGATGCTGGAGCACTCCATCTACTCCGTGATCTCTCCCGAGGGCGCGGCCTCGATCCTGTGGCGCGACGGGGCCCGGGCCCAGGACGCCGCTGCCGCGATGAAGATCACCGGGCCAGACCTCGTGGGCCTCAAGATCGTCGACCGTATCGTCCAGGAGCCGGTCGGGGGTGCCCACTCTGATCCGCAGGCCGCGATACAGGCTGTCGGCGATGCCCTTGAAGACGAACTGCGCACCCTGTCGGCCCTGTCGCCGGAAGCCTTGCGCCGCCAACGGGCCGATCGTTTCTATGCCATCGGCCGCGCCTGACCCCGCAGCCGAGGCAAGAACGTCACCCTTTATGAGTGCGCCAGTCTGGCTTACGCTGGTCAGCAGCAATTGATTCTCGCGGGGATGGCAGGGCATGGCGTTTCCGGAGAGCCCCGTCCGGGCGGACAATTTCGCCGTCAATCTGACTGAGGCGGTCACCTTGGTGATCGAGGATTCGCCCTTCGTTCTGGAACTGACATCCAGAGTCTTGGCCGGTTTCGGCATCCGCCGACGGCGAGCGTGCCAGACGCCGGAGGCGGCGATGTCGGCTCTCGCGACCCAGTCGGTTGATCTGGTGCTCGTCAGCGCCGACCTGCCCGACTCCTCGGGTTACGAGCTCGTGCACTGGCTACGGCGGTCAGCCCATGAGGCCAACCAGTTTGTGCCGGTGATCATGACCGCCACCCACGTCCTGCCCTCTACCCTTGTCCGGGCGAGGGACAGCGGAGCGAGTCTCATCCTCACCAAGCCATTCAGTCCCGCGAAGCTTCTTGAACGAATTGTCTGGGCCGCCCGCGACACTCGCCCCTTTCTGGAGGCTGGCCCCTATCGAGGGCCGGATCGGCGGATCCGCAAACTCGGCTACGGCGGTCCGGAGCGACGGGTCGGCACCGTACCGATTATCGCCCGCCCCGGCGAGCCCCTTGGGCTGCTCAAGTGACGGCGGTCATGTATCCCGCGAGGGTGTCTCGCCTCGGGCAGATGATCGACCTGCCCGGCGGCCTGACCCTCGCGGAGGCCATGGAGCAGGCTGAGATTAACCTCGCGCCGCTGCGTGCCCCGGCCATGGCGCTAATCGAGGGGCATATCGTCGAGCTGGAGGGCCTGACCGCCCACACCTCGACACGCGATCAGGTGTATGCCTTGGCCTCGGCCGTCATCGACTGCGCCAGCCTGTTCGACCTTGGGGATGTGTGCGCGGTTGCGGCCGGTCTCTGCGACCTTGTCGAGGAAGCCACGCCCGAGCGCCCGTTTGACTGGCGCATGCCCGCCCTGCATGCGCGCACCCTCAGGTTGCTGCTCAGCCTGCCGGACCACGCCACCGGGGAGCGGCTGCGCCTGCGCGACGAGATCGCCGCGGTGGTCGCCCACAAGGGGGCCGCGCGCGCCTAGAGACATCGAACTCTAGACGTCCGCCACCGCCTCGGCCCGCCGCGCGCCGCGTGTCTGCTTCCGCCACAGGGCAGCATACTCCCCTTCCGGTCGCGCCACCAGTTCGGCGTGGGTGCCCCGCTCCACCACCTGGCCAGCCTTGAGCACGAGGATCTGATCGGCGTCCGCGACGGTCGACAGCCGGTGCGCCACGACGAGCGTCGTCCGACCGGCCCGGGCCCGCCGCAGCGTCCTCTGGATCGCCTGCTCGGTCCGGCTGTCGAGAGCGCTGGTGGCCTCGTCGAGGATAAGCAGAGACGGGTCTGCCAGAAGGGCGCGGGCGATGCCGACGCGCTGCCGCTCCCCGCCCGACAGCTTGAGGCCGCGCTCGCCCACCATGGTGTCCATCCCCTGCGGCAGGCCGCGAATGAAGTCGCCGAGCTCGGCCGCCTCCGCCGCTCCGAGGATTTCCGCCGCACTCGCGTCCGGCCGGGCAAAGGCGATGTTGGCCTGCAAGGTGTCGTTGAACAGCGCCACGTCCTGCGGAACCAGGGCGACGCTCGCCCGCAGCGAGGCCTGGGTCACCGCGCGGGCGTCATAACCGTCGACCAGGACCTGGCCCACCTGGGGATCAAGCAGGCGTAGGGCCAGCTTGACGATGGTTGACTTTCCAGCGCCTGACGGACCGACCAGCGCCAGCGTGGTTCCCGGCTCGGCAACGAAACTGACCGCCTCGAGCCCGTTGGCGCGGGCGTCGTGGCGATAGCCCACCCCCTCGAAGACAAGCCGTGCGCCCCGTGCGTCGACCCGCCGGGGAAGGGCGGTCGCGTCGGGGGCGTCAGCGACCTGCGGCTGCTGACGGGTCACCTTCAGCATCTCCTCCATGTCGATGAACGACTGGCGCACCTCGCGGTAGGCGAAGCCGAGGATGTTCAGCGGCTGGTAGAGCGAGATCATGATCAGTACGGCGGCGGTCACATCGCCGGGACCCATGCGGCCGGCGGCGGCCTCCATGCCGGCCATTACCGCCATGACGCCGAGGCCGAGATTCATGATCCCGGACTGGATGACGTTGAGCAGCGCCAGTGAGCTGTTGGCCTTCAGCGACGCCCGGGTGTAGGTCGCCAGCGCCGCGTCGTAGCTGGCTGCGGCCCGCCCCTCGGCCCCGAACGCCTTGACCGTTTCGTAGTTGAGGAAGGCGTCAACTGCCTGACCCGCCGCGGCACTGTCGGCCTGGTTCATGATGCGGCGGTGCTCCAGCCGCCAGTTCGAAAGTGCGAAGGTCGAGACCGCGTAGACAGCCACCACGACCACGGCGACCGCGCCGAAACGCCAGTCGTATCGGCCGGCCAACACCCCTGCAGCGAGCACCAGCTCCAGACCGGTCGGGACCAGATTGAAGGCCAGCACCCGCAGCAGGAAATCCACCGCCCGGGATCCGCGCTCCACGGTGCGCGAGAGCGATCCGGAGCGCTTGGTCTGGTGGAAGTCCAGCGACAGGCCGAGCGCGTGGGCGAAGGCCTCGGCGGCGGTTCTGCGTTGAGCCGCCGCCCGCACCGGCGCAAACACAACGTCGGACAGCTGTGGCGCGGCACCGCTGAGAAAGCGGATCAGGGCATAGCCAACAGCGAAGGCCGTAAAGCCCAAGCTTAGGGCAACCGTGGCCCCCTGCCCCGCCGCGAGCGCATTGACCGCCGCGCCGAGCGCCAGCGGTGCCAGTACCCCGAGCGCGCGTCCGCCCAGGGTCAGCAGCACCGCAACGGCAAGCCGAAGCCGGAGCTGGGGCGCGTCCGAGCGGGCAACCAGCCGGATCAGGTCGGACAGGGTCGCCCAGGTCCTGACTTCGGGCACAGCCGCTTCCACCGCAGCACCGCTGTCCCGGCGTCTGGCACCCCGCTCCCCTCGCATCGACATCACTCCGATATGGTCGGGCGCAGTCGTCCCCGCAATCCGCCGCTCAGCCGGAGACCGACGCCACGGCGGCAATCAGCTCGTCGACCGCCGCCTCCGTCGTCGCCCAGGAGCAGACAAACCGCACCGATCCGTCATTGAAGCGGTAGCAGGCCCAGCCGGCGGCATTCAGCGCCCGGTGGGCGGCGACGGGCATGCGGAGGAACACCGCGTTGGCCTCGACCGCATGGGCCAGCACCCACGGCGTCGCCTCGACAATGCCCGTCGCCAGCCGCCGGGCCATGGTGTTGGCGTGCGCGGCCCCGGCCTCCCATGCCCCCGTTTCCAGCAGACCGAGCAGCGGCGCGGCGAGCAAGCGGGCCTTCGAGGCGGTCTGGCCGGCCTGCTTCAGCCGGTTGTCGAGGCGCCGCGCCAGGCTCTTGTCGAACAGCACCAGTGCCTCGGTGCACATGGCACCGGCCTTGGCACCGCCCAGCACCAGCGCGTCGACCCCGAGCCGGCCGATGACCTTCAGATCGAACCCGGCCGCGGCCGCATTGGCCAGACGCGCCCCGTCGAGATGGACCCCATGGCCGCGCGCCTTGACCGGCGTGATCAGAGCCTCAAGCTCCTCGCAGGTGTAGACCGCGCCGTACTCCGTCGACTGGGTGAGGCTCAGCGCCGCCGGAGGCTGGCGGTGGCCGACCTCAGGCTCCTCCAGCGCCACCGCAAGGGCGCGCGGATCGACCTTGCCCGAAAAGCCCGGCAGGCCGACCAGGCCGACGCCCTGACCGAAGAAGCCCGGTGCGCCGGTCTCGTCGGTGCACACATGCGCCGCCTGATGCGCCAGTACAGCCTCGAACGGCCAGGCCAGCATCGACAGGGCGATGGCGTTGGCCGCGGTGCCGGAAAAGACGAATCGCACCTCCACATCGAAGTCGAGGCGCTGCCGAACGAGGTCGGCCGCGCGCCTCGTGATGTCGTCGGTGCCATAGGCCCTTGCATAGCCGGCGTTGGCGGCGGCGAGCGCCTCGAGCGCCTCGGGGGCCATGCCGGCGGTATTGTCAGAGGCGAAGTCGTAACGCATGGCTCAGGACTGTTGAGTCTCGGTCGGCACGGCGACGGCGCGGGCGAAAGCCGCATTCTTGCCCGGCACCTCGACCTGGTGCGGGAACGGGATTTCGATGCCGGCGGCGTCAAGCGCCTCCTTGCCACCCTGCATCAGGTCGGCCTGGGTCTGCCACCAGTCGCCTGATGCGACCCACGCGTGGAGCGTGATCTGCACTGCGCTGTCCAGCAGGCCGGTCACGCCGGTCCAGGGCTCCGGATCGGCCAGCACTGTCTCGTGCGCGACGGCCACGCCCTTGAGCACCGCCCGGGCCGCATCGAGGCGCTCGCCGTAGCCGACGGTGAAGTTGATCTCGACCCGGCGTGTCCGTTGACCGGAAAGGTTGACGATGACGTCGCCCAGAACCTGGGAGTTTGGCACCACGATCCTGTGGTTGCTGGCGTTGGAAAGCTGGGTGGTGAACAGGTCAAGCTTCTGGACCGAACCAGATACATCTCGGACCTGTACAATGTCGCCGACGCGGTAGGGTCTGAGCACCAGCAGCAGCACGCCGGCCGCGACGTTCGACAGTGTGCCCTGGAGGGCGAGGCCCACCGCCAGCGATGCCGCACCGAGCACGGCGATGATAGAGGTGGTCTGCACCCCGAGGCGCTGCAGCACGGCGATCAGGCCGATGATCAAAATGCCTAGGCGGATAACCTCGACGAGGAAATTCAGGATCGTCTGGTCGCGCCTGAAACCTCGCAGGCGTCCGAGAGCCCGTCGAGCCGCCTGACCGCCCCAGCGCGAGGCGATCACGGTAGCGGCAAGGATCAGCGCGGCGATCAACAGGTTGACAGCGAAATCGCCGGCGAGATCGACGAGCCTGGCGACGAGAGCTGCATCGACAGTGGCGGCGCGTTCGCCAGCGGCGAGCGCCTCGGTCAGTGGGAGGAGGGATGGCATGGTGTCGGTCTAGCGCCTCCCGCGGGGATGTGAACCCCCGACCTCAACCGACAAGCCGTCCCCCGCTGCGCTCGATCGCCGCCAGAAGCGCCATCACCTCTTCCAGCGTCGCCGCATCAGCCGCTGGCTTGTCCCAGCGGATCCGGCTGATCCGCGGAAAGCGCATGGCCACGCCGGACTTGTGCCGGGGCGAGCGCTGCAGGCCCTCGAAGGCGATCTCCAGCACCAGCCCGTTGTCCGGCCCGGCCCGCACGGCGCGGACCGGACCAAACCGCTCGACGGTGTGGTCACGTACGAACGTATCGAGCTGCTTCAACTCGGCGTCAGTGAAGCCGAAATAGGCCTTGCCGACCGGGGTCAGCGCCCCGTCCGCCGTCCAGACGCCGAAGGTGAAGTCGGAGTAGAAGCTGGAGCGCTTGCCGTGTCCACGCTGGGCATACATCAGCACGGCGTCGATGACGTGCGGGTCCCGCTTCCACTTGAACCAGGGCCCTTTCGGCCTGCCAGCGAGATAGGGGGAGTCACGGCGCTTGAGCATCAGCCCCTCGGCGGCGGCCCCGACCGGCGGGTCGGCCCGCAGTTGCGCCAGCGCCTCCCAGTCGTCGAACGGCACCAGCGGCGAAAGGATCAGCCGGGCCGGGTGGCCGCCGGCGACCAGCCGCTCCAGCGCCGCCCGCCGCTCGATTAGTGGCGCGGCGCGCCAGTCCGTCATCCCCTCGGCCAGCAGGTCATAGGCGATGATGGCCGCCGGGCTGGCCGCCTGCAGCCGCGCATCCGCCGCCTTGCGGTTCAACCGGGTCTGCAGGTCGGCGAATGGCGCGACCTGCCCCTCGCGCAGGACAACCAATTCTCCGTCCACAGCCCCCTCGAAGGCGAGGGCCGACATCAGGTCGGGGAACGCGCCCGAGATCTCCTCGCCGGTGCGGGAATAGAGTCTGGCCACGCCCCCCTCGCGCACGGCCTGGACGCGGATCCCATCCCACTTCCATTCCGCCAGGAAGTCACCCGGGGCCAGCCGCTCGAAATCCACCGCCTCGTCAAGCGCGGTCGCCAGCATGACCGGTCGGAAGCGGCCCGGTGCATCCGCAGACGGTCTGCTCCCTCGCCCCTCCAGCCAGGCAAACAGCTCAACATAAGGCGGCTCAAGCGCGTGCCAGATCTCCTCGAGCTCAGCGACATCGACGGCCTCATTCGCGGCCACCCTGGCAGCCGCAGTCTTGGCCAGACGGGCGGACAATCCGACCCGCAGGCCGCCGGTCAGCAGCTTGAGCAGGGCCCAACGGCCCGTGGGCTCCAGCGCATCGAGCCAGCGCTCGATGTGCCCCGGAATCTCGCCGCGCCCGGACTGACGCAGGATCTCGACCACCTCGGTCAGATCGGGCGGACGGTTCGGCAGGGTCGCAGACGGCGGCCAGATCAGGGCGACCGTCTCGGCCAGGTCGCCGACGTAGTCGTAGGACCACCCGAACAGTACCGGATCGACCCGAGCCTCGACCGCCCGCCGGATCAACCCCGGCTTGGCCGTGTCGAACACGAGATCGCCCGTGAGCGCAGCCAGCGCCCAGCCGCGTTCCGGATCGCCCGTGGCGCGCAGATAGTCGCGAACCAGCACCAGTTTGGCGTTGCGCGAGGCGGTGAGCGCCAGCCGGTTGAGCAGCTCGGCGAACGCCCTCATCCGACGGTCAGGCCGGCACCCGCCGCAATCAGCACCACCAGCGGCGGGGGCATGCGGAACAGGGTCAGCATCAGCAGCGCACCGAGGGCGATCATCAGCGTCGCCGGAGACCGAAACGCTTCCGGTGCGACCGTGTTCAGAAAGGCCGCCGCCAGCAGGCCCGTGGCTGCGGCACCGGCCAGCGCGAGGCTGCCGCGCACCCGGGTGGAGCGCCGCAGCGCCGGCCACAGCGGCTCGAGTCCCAACACCAGCAGCGCGCCCGGGGCGAACAGGGCCAGCATGACCAGCAGGCCCTGCCACACCCCCCCTTCCACCGCCCCGAGATAGGCCCCGAAGGCGAACAGGGGCCCCGGAAGCGCCTGGGCGGCCCCATAGCCGGCGAGGAAGGTCTCGCGGTCCAGCCAGCCCCGGCCAACGAACTCCCCTTCCAGGAGCGGCAGGACGGCATGGCCGCCGCCGAACACGAGGGCCCCGGAGACATAGGCGGCGCCGGCCGGGTTCGGCGGCAGGGCCACAGCCAGCCCCAGCAGGAGGGAAGCTGCGGCGAGCAACAGCCCGCCTCCGGCAAGCGCTCGCCGCGACGGCGTCCCACTCTCCTCGCCGTTCGACCGGGAGCCCTGCGGCAGGGCCGCCGGCGGAAGCACCGCCCCCATCGCCAGGGCGACGGCGAGGATCCAGAGCTGGCCCACCCCGCCGTAGCCGAGCGCGGCCAGCGCGGCGACGACAAGCACGATCCCGCGCTGCAGGTCGGGGGCCGTCTGGCGCGCCATCTGCACCCCCGCGATGAGCACCACCGCCGCCGCCGCCGCCTTGAGCCCGCTCGCCCAGCCGCCGCCCAGCGTGGCCAGCAGCCCCGGGGCCGCCAGGGCGAGCGCCAGCATCAGCAGCGCAGAGGGGGCCGTGAAGGCGACGAAGGCGGCGAGCGCCCCACGCCAGCCCGCCAGTCGCCAGCCGATGACCAGCCCCGCCTGACTGGAGGACGGTCCCGGCAGGACCTGGCTGACGGCGACGATCTCTGCGAAGGCGTCCGGCGGGACCCATTCGCGGCGCTCGACCAGCTCGCGATGGAAGTGGCCGATATGGGCGACGGGCCCGCCAAAGGCCGTCAGGCCGAGCCCGAGGAAGGCGCGACCCACGGCGATCCAGCTAGGGCGGGGCATGTCGCTCTGCATGCGCCAGCTATAGGCGGCGGGTTCGGACAGGCAAACCGGGGCTTGCGACGCCACCCTGCGCAGATAGCCGCAGGACAGCGCGGTTCGAGAGGGTCAGGCGGCGGCCGCTTCGCGCGACTCCGACCCGCAGGCGCGCACGCCCTCGCGCCCCTCCCCGACCCGGGCCATCAACAGGGCAAGGGCCTGGAAATCGATCGGCTTGTTGAGATAGGCGTCGGCACCGGCCGCCAGACCGGCCTCATGGTCCTCGTGACGGGCCGAGGCGGACAGCACCACGACAGGGGTCTCGCGACTCGGTCCAGGCGTGGCGCGCAGGCGGCGGGTGGCCGTCAGCCCGTCCATGACCGGCATGTTCACGTCCATGACGATCAGGTCGAACGCCCGGTCCCGGGCAAGATCTAGGGCCAGCTCCCCGTTCTCCGCCGAGGCGGTAACGTGGCCGCCCGAAGCCAACCAGGCCTCAAGGATCATGCGGTTGACCGGATGGTCCTCGACCACCAGCACCCGGAGACTGGACCCTCCGTCGATCTCTGCGGTGATGGCGGCGACGGGCTCGCTGTCAGCCCAGCTCACGACCTCGGCCTCGCAGACGAAGGTGAAGGTTGAGCCCTCTCCCGGGCGGGAGGTTACGGTGATGTCGCCGCTCATGACCCGCGCGATGCGACGCGCGATGGTCAGGCCCAGACCCGTGCCGCCGAACCGCCGGGTCGAAGAGCTGTCGACCTGGGTGAAGGGCAAGAAGAGGCGTTCGAGGTCCTCTGCCGATATCCCCAGGCCGGTATCGCGCACCTCGAACGCCAGACGGCAGCGACGCTCCCCGAGGCGCTCACCGCGGATGGTGTATCGGACCTCGCCCTCATCTGTGAACTTGACCGCGTTGGACAGCAGGTTCTGGATCACCTGGCCGACACGCAGAGAGTCGCCACGTACGACCGTGGGAACCTCTCCGTCGCACTCCATGACGAACCGGATGCCCTTGGCCTCGGCCTTGGCAGCAAAGGCGGCAGAGCCGCGGCGCGCCAACTCGGCGATGTCCACATCGACGACCTCGAAGGTCATCTTGCCGGCCTCGATCTTGGCAAGGTCGAGGATGTCGGTGAGCAGGCCAAGCAGGCTATCGCCAGAATTGCGGATGATCGACAGGTACTCGCGCTGGGTACCGTCGAGATTGGTCGCGCTCATCAGCTGGGCCGCGCCGAGCACACCATTCATTGGCGTTCGCAGCTCGTGCGAGATAACGGCGAGGAAGTTGGACTTGGCGTCGCTGGCCGCGTTGGCCTTGTCGCGCGACGCTTCCAGCTCTGTGATCAGTTGCGCCTGCTGGTTCTGGAAGTCGGTGATCCGCGCTTCACGGATCACACCCATCAGCACCAGAACGAACAGGCTCGACGCAGTGAGCGGAATGATGCCGATCAGCGGCCAGAAGGCAGGACTGCCCCAGCTCGTGATGAGGAACCAGACCACGACGACTGAATAGGGCGAGGAGATGAGCAGGGCCTGTCTGGGCGAGCGGCGAAGCCATGAGAAGACCAACACATAGCCTGACACGATCATGGCTACGGCTAGCGCCTTACCGAACGGATGCGGCGCACTCCACGCCAGCACCGGCGCAACCGCCCAGGCCCAGCCCGTGATCATCGCGACGACCGGTAACACCAGCCCCCAGCTATCCCCGTCACGGATCTGCAACCGACGTTCTACCGCGCTACGCAGCAGGCCCGCCCCCGTCGCGACTGCAAACCAGACGATGCTAGCCAACGGACCCACCGTGGGGATCAGGGCCAACGCCCAGGTGGCGAGGATCAGGTAGCGCAGATACTGGGTTTGCAGGATCGCCGTCAGCGCCTGCGCAGCCTCACTTGAACGCGCGTCTCCGGCCCTGGTCGTCCTGCTCCCACTTCCAGCCATACACGTCTCCCGCGCGCCCTTCACTCTCAACGGTAGGAGAGAAGAGCTAAGGCCGGGTGAACAAGAACTGGGTTGCAATCAGGGCAGTTCCTCGTCTCTGGTCACGTCGGTCGGGCTCAGGGCCCGGATCGAGAGGGCGTGAACCGGCCCTACAAGCTCCTCGCTTAGGGCTGCGTTGATCCGCCGCTGACGTTCCACCCGGGACAGGCCGGAAAAGGCCTCGGCGACTATCTCGAGGTTGAAGTGGCTTTCCCCTCCGGCCCGGGCGTCGATCCCCCCCTCGTGATGGTGCCCGGCATGTCGGGCGCTGTCGTCGACGAGTTCGAGGCGGACCGGCGCAAAGGCGGCGGTCAGTTTCTCGTGGATGGCGCGCGCCACCGGCCCTTGCGTCATTGCAGCTTCCTTGAAGACATCCAATTCGGGCTTACACTTCGCCCGATGCCCGCTGCGTTTCAATACAAGCCGCGCTTCACCGACATCCGGGTGAAACCTCCCCGCCCCGAAGAGGACGTGGCGGAGGCGGATGTTACGCGCCTGAAGCCCGGCGAGGTGCGGTGCGAGTGGCCGGACTGCGTGCGCGCCGCGTCGGCCCGGGCCCCGAAGTCGCGCGAGCGGCTGAACGAGTTCTACCAGTTCTGCCAGCCGCACGCGGCCGAGTACAACAAGGCTTGGAATTTCTACGCCGGCATGAGCGAGGGCGAGGTCCGTGCCGCCCAGGAGAACGAGGCCATGACCGGCGGCCGCCCGACCTGGGAGATGAAGGCCGGCAAGATGAGCCGCGAAGCCGCCGCCTTCGCCGCGAAAATGGGGACGGGCAACACCGGAGGGGCCGGCTCCTGGCGCGACAGCTTCGGCCTGTTCGGCCGCCGCAGCGGCTATACCCCGCCGAAGGAAGAGCCTGGCACCCACCTCGGCCGGCTGGAGCGGCAGGCGCTGGCCGACCTCGACCTCGACGCCGGTGCAGACAGGGCGGCGGTGAAGCGCCGCTACCATGAGCTGCTGAAGCGCTTCCATCCGGACACCAACGGCGGCGATCGGGCGGCGGAAGAGAAGCTGCAGCGCGTGATCAAGGCCTGGAAGACCCTCAGGAAGGCCGGCCTGGCCTAGATTTTCGTCGGTCAACGCCCATGTCACGCTGGCTGATCAGGAGATGACCATGGATCCGCTCTACGTCGCCCACGCCGCCGCCTCGGGCGGCGGTCGCTCCGGCCGGGCCGCCACCGACGACGGCAAGATCAATGTGTCCCTGTCCGTGCCGAAGGGCATGGGCGGCGATGATGGGCCCGGGACCAACCCGGAACAGCTGTTCGCCACGGGCTATGCCGCCTGCTACCTCGGCGCCCTGCGGCTGGTCTCCGGCAAAGCCGGAACGCCGGTGGGGCCCGACACCCGGGTGCTCGCCTCGGTCGGGATCGGTCCGAACACCAATGGCGAGGGTTTCAACCTCGATATCGCCCTGATGATCACCGAGCACGGTCTCGATCAGACCACGATCGACGCCCTGATCCGGAAGGCGCACCAGGTCTGCCCCTACTCCAACGCCACCCGCGGCAATGTCGAGGTGCGCCTCAGCGCCGGTTGAGCTCGCGCCGAGGCCCAAATCGCCGCGCGTGTTGAGCCGCGCGCAGCAGCCCTCTAAGTGGGGCTCATGACCTCCCCTCTCGACGCCATGCCCGATCCGCTCCTGACGCTGGAACCGCACCGCAAGGTGTCGGTGCGCGAGGCGTTCGGGATCGATTCCGACATGCTGCTGCCCTGCTTCGAGACGCGTGACAGCCACGTCCCGGAGATCGACGACGCCTATCGCTTTGATCCGCAGACCACGCTGAGCATCTGCGCCGGCTTCGCTTTTGACCGCAGGGTGATGGTTCAGGGCTACCACGGCACCGGCAAGTCGACCCACATCGAGCAGGTCGCCGCCCGCCTGAACTGGCCGCTGGTGCGCGTGAACCTCGACAGCCACGTGTCGCGAATCGACCTCGTCGGCAAGGACGCCATCGTTCTCAAGGACGGCAAGCAGGTCACCGAGTTCCGGGAGGGCATGCTGCCGTGGGCGCTGCAGCGGCCGATCGCGCTGGTATTCGACGAGTATGACGCCGGCCGCCCGGACGTGATGTTCGTGATCCAGCGGGTTCTGGAGGCGCAGGGATGCCTGACCCTGCTTGACCAGAACCGCGTCATCCGCCCCAACCGCTGGTTCCGCCTGTTCTCGACATCCAACACCATCGGACTCGGTGACACCTCGGGTCTCTATCACGGGGCCCAGCAGATCAATCAGGCCCAGCTTGACCGCTGGAACATCGTCACCACGCTGAACTACCTCGACCACGACGTCGAGGTCGAGATCGTCGTGGCCAAGGCACCGGAGTACGCGACCGCCGAGGGTCGCCGCCAGGTCGCGGCCATGGTTCGCGTCGCCGACATGACCCGCAACGCCTTCATGAACGGGGATATATCCACAGTCATGAGCCCGCGGACGGTGATCACCTGGGCCCAGAACGCCCTGATCTTCGGCGGCGACCTCGGGCTGGCCTTCCGCCTCACCTTCCTGAACAAATGTGACGAGCTGGAGCGGTCGCAAGTCGCCGAGTTCTATCAGCGCGCCTTCGGCGAGGACCTGCCCGAAGCGGCGACGCGGGTGAAGGTGGGTTAGCCTCGGGCGGCTCTCTCACCCTGATAGACGATACACCCCTGTCGAAGGGGGTGAGCGAGCAGAGCGCTCCGGAACCGCTCCGCGACGGCACATAACAAGCCCGCGTCGACCAGAAGCTTGTCCGGTGTAGAGGGAGCAAGATACCGCGACTGCATCGCGGATGCATACAAGCGAGCATCATTAAGGAGCTCTGCGTCATCCGAGGCGACATGCAGTCCCTGATCCATCGCTTCCGAGAGGAGCTTGCCGAGCTTATGCCTGTAGGGTTCGGCGGCAAGCTTATCGCTCGAGAAGCCAGCGCAGCAAAGGAACGCCTTCAGGTACAGCTCCACGGCATGGATTGCGAGCATTCTGATCGGCGCACAGCTGTGTGCCCAGGATTTAGAGCTGGCCGACAACAACTTCGCACTGCGAAGATAGGAATCTGCGTAGGTAAAAAAGCCCTGCGGCGTTGTTTCGGCTGCCTTTTTCAAGCCGCCCTCGGCGTGATCCGCTCCAGCTGCGGCCCGATCTTCCGCCTCTGCTCCAGCAGGTCGTAACTGTTCTGGAGGCGCAAGAAAAAGCCCTGGCTCAGCCCCCAGTAGCGCGTCAGGCGCAGATCGGTGTCTGCGGTGACCGCCCGCTTGCCCAGCACGATCTCATTGATCCGCCGAGGCGGCACGTCGATCGCCTTGGCCAGGGCCGTCTGGCTCATCCCTACAGGCTTGAGAAAATCTTCCAGCAGGATATCGCCCGGTGTCGGGTTCTTGAGCCAGTCTTCCGGCGGACCGACGTCGCCGATCTCAGTGGTAATCGCAGACTTCGACATCGTCACATCCTCCTGCGGTCCATCGGAAACAGATCCGCCATTGCTGGTTGATCCGGATCGAATGCTGCCCCTGCCGGTCGCCCGAGAGGGCCTCCAACCGGTTGCCGGGCGGCTGGCGCAGATCGTCGAGCCGCTCGGCGGTATCCAGACCACGTAGCCTCCTAAGCACCAAAGCCTGGATGTCTGGCGGCAGGCGTCGCGACGGACGGCTCAGCCATACCTGCTTCGTTGCCCGGTCCCGAAAGCTCCGGATCATGCAGCCTTACATGACGCATAACGTTATGTGGCTCAAAGGTTCCTAGCCGCCTCCCACGAACTGCACGATCTCGATGCGGTCGCCCTCGGCCAGCGACGTTTCGCCGTGCAGGCTGCGCGGGACGATCTCCAGGTTGCGCTCGATCGCCACCTTGCGCGGATCAAGTCCCAACGCCTCGACCAAAGCCAGCAGCGTCGTCGCCGACACGTCTCGCAGCTCGCCGTTGATCTGAACCCGCATGACCTGGCGTCACCTTTCCTGAACGCACCGCTTTGACCGGAGGAGCGGGTCCGCTAAAAGGCCCGCCCGACCCCTTGGCTGGAGCGCATGCCCCACACCCCTGTCCTCTACGTGCTGAACGGTCCCAACCTCAACCTGCTGGGGACCCGGGAGCCGGACGTCTACGGCCGCGACACCCTCGCGGACGTCGAGGCCCTTTGCCGTACGGCGGCCGAAGGGGCCGAGGTCGTGTTCCGCCAATCCAGCGAGGAGGGCCGACTGATTGACTGGCTGCACGAGGCCGGCGAGAAGGCCGACGCGGTGGTGTTCAATCCGGCGGCCTACAGCCACACCTCCATCGCCCTGCACGACGCCATCAAGGCGCTCGCCATCCCCGTAGTGGAGTGTCACCTGTCCAACGTGGCGGCGCGCGAGGCGTTCCGTCATCACTCCTACGTCTCGCCGGTCGCGGCGGGCGTGGTTTCGGGCTTCGGCCCCTTCAGCTACGACCTGGCCGTCCGGGCCGCGCTGCGGCTCGCCCGCGCGCGCGCCGCGCGGTCCTGAGGAGCCTGTCTTCCATGTCCGAGTCCAAGAAAGTCGATGCCGTCGACACCACTCTCGTGCGGCAACTTGCTGATATCCTGAAAGAAACCGAGCTGACCGAGATCGAGGTCGAGCGCGGCGACCTGAAGATCAAGGTCAAGCGCGAGATCACGGTCGCGTCGGCCCCTATCACCTACGCCGCCGCCCCGGCTCCCGTGGCGCAGACTGCGCCGGCGGCGGCACCCGCACCGCCGGTCATGCCATCAGACGCGACGACCATCGTGGCCCGCGCAGGCGAGGAGGTGAAGTCGCCGATGGTCGGCACCGCCTACCTTTCCCCGGCTCCGGGCACCGACGCCTTCGTCAAGCCCGGCGACAAGGTCAGGAAGGGCCAGACCCTGCTGATCGTCGAGGCCATGAAGACGATGAACCCGATCACCTCGCCCCGCGACGGCGTGGTGGCCGAGATCGTCGTCGGCGACGCCCAGCCGGTCGAGTTCGGCGAGCCGCTCGTCGTCCTCGAGGCCTGAGCCGCATGTTCACCAAGGTCCTGATCGCCAACCGCGGCGAAATCGCCTTGCGCATTCACCGCGCCTGCAAGGAGATGGGCATCTCCACCGTGGCGGTGCATTCCGAGGCCGATCGCGGGGCCATGTGGGTTCGCCTCGCCGACGAGAGCGTGTGCATCGGGCCGGCCCAGGCGTCGAAGTCCTATCTGAACATTCCCTCGATCATTGCCGCAGCGGAGATCACCGGGGCCCAGGCTATCCACCCGGGCTATGGCTTCCTGTCGGAGAACGCGCGCTTCGCCGAGATCGTCGAGGCGCACGGCATGACCTTCATCGGTCCGCGCCCCGAGCACATTCGCATCATGGGCGACAAGATCACCGCCAAGCAGACGGCGAAGGACTCCGGCATTCCGGTCGTTCCCGGCTCTGATGGCGAGATCGAGACCGTCGAGGCGGCGATCAAGGCCTCGAAGGCCATCGGCTTCCCCCTGATCGTCAAGGCGGCCGCCGGCGGCGGCGGGCGCGGTATGAAGGTGGCCCTGACCCCCGAGAGCCTGACCGAGGCGGTCCTGACGGCCCAGTCGGAGGCCCTCGCCGCCTTCGGCAACGGCGCGGTCTACATGGAGCGCTACCTCCAGAAGCCGCGCCACATCGAGATCCAGGTCATCGCCGACAGCCACGGCAACGTCGTGCACCTCGGCGAACGCGACTGCTCGCTGCAGCGCCGCCATCAGAAGGTGCTGGAGGAAGCCCCCTCCCCGGCCCTCGACGCCGCCGGCCGGGAAAAGATCGGCAAGACCGTCACCGAGGCCATCCGCAAGATCGGCTACCTCGGCGTCGGCACGATCGAGTTCCTGTGGGAGGACGGCGAGTTCTTCTTCATCGAGATGAACACCCGCCTGCAGGTCGAGCACCCGGTCACCGAGATGATCACCGGCGTCGACCTGGTGCGCGAGCAGATCCGCATCGCCGCCGGCCTCCCCCTGTCCTTCACCCAGGAGGATGTGGTGTTCGAGGGCCACGCCATCGAATGCCGCATCAACGCCGAGAATCCGGAGACCTTCGCGCCGTCCCCGGGCAAGGTGAACGACTTTCACGCCCCCGGCGGCCTCGGCGTGCGTCTGGATAGCGCCGTCTTCGCCGGCTATTCGATCCCGCCCTACTACGACAGTCTGATCGGCAAGTTGATCGTCCACGGCCGCGACCGCGAGGAGTGCCTCGCGCGCCTCAAGCGCTCCTTGGGCGAGATGGTCGTCGGCGGCATCGACACCACCATTCCCTTGTTCCAGAGGCTGCTGCAGGAGCCGGACATCCTGTCGGGCGACTACGACATCCACTGGCTGGAGAAGTGGGCGAAGCGCCAGAAGGGCGAGGCCTGACGCGCGGCATGTTCGGCCCGGAGCAACTCCTGGCCGCCTATGCCTCGGGCGTCTTCCCCATGGGCGAGGCGCGCGATGATCCCCGCGTCTTCCTGATCGAACCGGAGCGGCGGGGAGTCATCCCGCTGGACGCCTTCCACATGCCCGCCCGCCTGCGGCGTACGGTGCGCCGCGAGCCGTTCGAGGTCCGGGTCGACACCGCCTTCCCCGCGGTGCTGGACGCCTGCGCCGCGCCCGGCCCGGGGCGTGAGGACACCTGGATCAACGGCCCCATCCGCGCGCTCTATCTGGGGCTCGCGCGGCGCGGTCACGTCCATACGGTCGAGTGCTGGCGCGACGGGGCTCTCGTGGGCGGCCTCTACGGCGTGACGCTCGGCGGCGCCTTCTTCGGCGAGAGCATGTTCAGCCGCGCGGCCGACGCCTCCAAGGTGGCGCTGGTGCATCTGGTGGCGCGCCTGCGGCGCGGCGGCTGGGTCCTGCTGGACGCCCAGTTCATGACCGACCACCTGCAGCAATTCGGCGCGCAGGAGATCAGCCAGGCGGACTACCTGCGCCGTCTCGCCCCGGCCCTGGGCGTTTCGCCAGATCCCGACGGCTTCGCCGCGCCGATGACCGGGGCGGAGGCCATCGCCCGCGCGGGCGCCTGATCCCGGCTGTCCGGACACGATTTCCGGGCGTCCGGACAGGGTTTCGCTGTCACCCTGCGGACGGTCGTGACCCGATCGGGCCATGACCCAGCCCCTCTCCCCCGCTCCGAACCCGCACCCGCTCCGTGACCTCCTTGAACTGCTGGCGACGGTCGGCGGCGGACTGCTGCTGGCCCTCGCGCTCAAGACCGCGCTGTACCAGCCCTTCACCATCCCCACCTCGTCCATGGAGCCGGGACTTCAGGTCGGCGACTACATCGTCGTGTCCAAGTTCGCCTATGGCTGGAGCCGGGCCTCGCTCCCGCTCGGACGGCCGGAGGGCCGCGGCCGGCTCGCAGGCCGCCAACCGGCGCGCGGCGATGTGGTCGTGTTCCGCCTGCCGCGCGACCCGCATCAGATCTGGGTCAAGCGCGTCATCGGCCTGCCGGGCGACACGGTCCAGCTGCGCCGCGGTGTGGTGTTCCTGAACGGGATCCCCCTTGAGGCCCCGGTCCGCGGGACGGCCGGGGGCGCGCTCACCCGTAAAGAAGCCCTGCCCGGCGGCCGGGCCTACACGACGCTCGACCGCGGCCCCGGCCATCCCGGCGATGACACGACGGCCGTCAGAGTGCCGGAGGGTCACTACCTGGTGCTGGGGGACAACCGGGACAACTCGCTCGACAGCCGCTGGCCGGCGGAGACGGGCATCGGCCTGCTGCCCGAGCAGAACCTGCTGGGGCGAGGCGAACTGATCCTCGCCTCCTGGCGCCCCGGGGCGGCGCTCTACAAGCCGTGGACCTGGTTCAATGTGCGCGCCTCGCGAACGATGCAGCCGATCCGCTGACCCGGATCAGCGAGCGTTGAACTCGGCCCGCGACAGGACGCCGTCGCCATCTGTATCGAGCCGATCGAAGGCGGCGTACCCGGGCGCGACAGCCTCGGCGATCGACGGCGCGGCGACCGCGCCGAGCGCAAGGCCGGCCAGAATTCCCGCGATAACGGCCCGCCAGCCCGGCAAGGGGGACAGCCCGACCGAGGCCCGGTCCTCAATGAAGGCGCGGACCGCGTCGCTCGCCGTGACGCCCTGCGCCCGGCAGCGCGCCATGAAGCGGGCCTTCAGCGTATGGGGCAGCCGGACTTCCAGCGTGTCGGACTTCTTTTCCCGCGGCGCGCTCACGCCCGGCAGCCCACGACCCACGCGTCATAGACCGGGTGGTCAAGGGTGCTGAGTCCCGGCGTCGAAGCGAACATCCAGCCGCGAAACAGCTGGCGCGTCTGAGGTTGAACCGCGCCGCGGGGCTGCAGGCTGACCTCGAGATAGGCCGCCGCCTCCTGGACCCGCTCGTCGGCGGCGGACACTTCGCAGGCGCGCGCCTTGACGATCAGGGCGTTATCAAAACGCACAGGGCGCCCGCCGACCTCGACCTCGAACCGCATGGTCTCGGCCGTGATCTTGTCAAGCGCCTGGACAACGACGACCGGGCGACGCTGACGCGGTTGAGGAACCTCGGGTCCCTCCGGCTGGGCGACCTCGGCGGCTTCAGTCTCCTCGACCTCGGCCTCAGCCTCAACCTCGGCAGCGACATCCGCCGGTGCCGTGTTCGGGACGGGCGCGACAGGCGGCGTCAGCTCCTGCAGGGCCGCCCCGACCGGGTCAACCGGCGCGCCCTGCGGCTCGGCCAGTGCCGTCGCAGGGACGGTCGGGTCCTGCACGGCCTGGGCCAGTTCGGCGGCAGACCCCGCGAATGCCACGAGGGCAGCGCCCAGCCACCAGCGGCCGCGTCCGGTCATTCCGGCCTCCACGCCTCATAGTCGCCCGTCGCTGCGGGACGCTGTCCACCCGCGGCCAGCGAGCCCGGCGGCCGCCACGCCATCGGCGTGCCGGACAGGTTCGGCAGGTAGGGGCGCTCCCACGACTGGGTCGGCAGGGGCTGCTCCGTCGGCGGCAGGTCGAAGGTATAGTGCAGCCAGCCGAACCAGTCCGGCGACACCTTCGAGGCGTCGGCGTAACCATTGTAGATCACCCAGCGGCGCCGACGGCCATCGTAGCTGATGTTGTCCCTGCTCTCGTAGTAGCGGTTGCCGAACTCGTCTGAGCCGACGAGACGGCCGCGCCGGCCCACGGTGAACAGGGTGCCGATGGTCGCGCCGTTCCACCAGGTGAAGATCTTGTCCAGCAAAGCTCGTCGCTCGTCTCGGGAGGGGGTCGGGAATGCAGCCCGACGTCGGCACGGATCATAGAAACCGCGAGCCCCGGCGTCCAGCGGCGCGACGCCGCCGCCACGCTCCAGATGTTGGGGGTAACTCCCCGCCACGCCCCCAGATTTATTGTCCAGCGCCCTGCAAGCCCCTAGTCTGGCGGCAGAACCCGTTCGAGGGGGAGCCCGCCGTGCGCGTCCCGACCCGTTTCGTTCCCCTGGCGGTCGCCGTGCGCCGCACAGCCCGCTCCGTCGAGCGGGCGGGCCGCTTTGTCGAGGTGCAGGCCCCGGCCGGCTGGAGCACGGCGCGGCTTGACGCCTGGCTGGACTGGGTTGGCCGGTGCCCGACCGACCTGCCGCGAATCGCCGCCGCGCCCGCGGCACCCTCGCCGGATGCGCTGGACGGCATCGAGGACTGGGCGAGACGGCACGCCGCCTGGGGCCGGGCCATCGGCGTGTTCGGGGGTGCCCGCGAGACGGAGACCTTCGCCGGCGAACTCTCCGCGGCGGTCTGGCTGGGCCTGCTCGCCCCCGGCACCCCCCGTCCCGACGGCCTGCGGGCCCACCCTGTGGCCGATGACCAGCTGCCGCCGCCGGTCGCGCCCCGACCGGCAGACCTCGGCGATCCGGAAGGCCTGGCGCAGCTGGAAGCCCGCGCCGCCGACATGCAGGCGCGCGCCCTCGAACCCGATGCGCTGGCAGCCGTCGGTGCCGCACTCGCTGCCGTCAGCGCGGCTGTGCGGCGCTGCGAGGGACCCTCCGAGACCTGCGCTGATCCCGCCCGCAACCCGGCTCTGGCCCGGGCCTCCTGGGCGGCGCGCCAGGCCGGGGCTTCCGACGCCGCCATCCTCGCCGCCATTGCCGCCCCGCTGACGCTGGTCCGAGCGGCATCCCGCCCGGCGCTTCCGGGCCTTGTCGCTCTGGCGGCGCGCGACCGGGTCGCCGCCGGCGCGCCAGAAATCCTGACAGCGATCGCAGCCGGTCGCGACGGTCGCCTGACCCTCGCCTTCACGCCCGGCGACGCCGAAGCTGCGGCCCTCGTCGACGCGGCCCCGGTCATGGCCATCAGTCTCCCGGCCTGCGACCGGTGGCTGGGCGACGACGTCGAGGGCTTCGAGGCGCTGGTGCGGCTTGCAATACTTGCTCTGGAAATCGACGTGGCCGCAGGCTTCGCCGATACGCCAGAGGCGTTGGCGGCGCGTCGGCTGGCCCGCCCGCTGGTCCTCACCCTGGGGGGGGCAGAGGAGGCTCTGCTGTCCCGTGGCCTCGCCCCCGCCAGCCCGGAAGCCGAAACCTGGGTCGCGGCGCGGGCGGCGCTGGCCGCGGCTGTGGCCGGTCGCCTGTCGGCCGAGCTGGCCGCCCGCCTCGGCCCCTGCCCGGCGTGGAGCGCCGATGCGGGCGAAGCCCTTCAAGCCCTCGAGGCCCGTCTTCTGGCTGCGGAAGGGCTCGACCATCCCATGGCGCTGCGTTCAGCCGCCATCTTTGAACAGACTCGCGAGGCCCTGCGGCGGGACGGTCGCCGGCACCAGGTTATCGCGCTGGGGGCTGCCGACGCCGAGCTGTCGCTCCGGCTGGGCCTGCATGACGGCTGGACGCGCTCGATCGTCGAGACCGACGACGGCGAAATCATCCCGGTCCTCGCTCCGGCGATGGCCGCCGGGCTGGCGGCACATCACGCCGATCCGGGCACCGCCGAGCGCCACCTGTTCGGCCGGCGCACCCTCGTCGGGGCACCGGGCCTCGATCACGAGCGCCTGCGCGGCTTCGGCTTCACCGACGCGGAGTTGACCGTCGTCGAGACGGCCCTGGCGGACGCTACCACGCTGGAGTGCGCCTTCGTTGCGCTCGACCCCGGATTCGTGGGGGACGTTCTGGGTCTGACGCCGGAGGCCGCCGGCGACCTGCTGCCCCATCTGGGTGCTGCGACGGAGGATCGGGCCGCCGCCGCGCGGTACGCCCTCGGGGCCAGCGACCTGACCGACTGGGCCGACGCGCCGGCGGCGACGCACGCCTTCCTGGTGCCGCCGGCACCCGAGACGCTCGGCCGGCTGGCCGCCCTGCGCGAGGCCTTCAGCGACGCCCCGGACTTGAGCCCGCTCGACCTGCCCTGGTCCGCCGACGGCCAGGCCGCGATGCGCCGCCTCGCCGCCGCCGCCCGGGACGGCCATCGCGCGGTGCGCCTGCGACCGGCACCGCCTCCCGCCGACCTGAAACTCGCGCTACCGGAACCCGGCGAGACGCGGCCGGCCGCCGCGCCGGTGCAGCCCCCGGCACCTGCCCCGGAACCCCGCATCGTCGAGCGCGTCGTCGAGCGTGACCGGGCCCGTCGCAAGCTGCCCGACCGCCGCAAGGGCTACATCCAGAAGGCGGCCGTCGGCGGCCACAAGGTCTACATCCACACCGGCGAGTACGAGGACGGCGAGCTCGGCGAGATCTTCATCGACATGCACAAGGAGGGTGCCGCCTTCCGCAGCCTGATGAACAACTTCGCCATCGCCATCTCGATCGGCCTGCAATACGGCGTGCCGCTCGACGAGTTCGTCGACGCCTTCGTCTTCACCCGGTTCGAGCCCTCAGGCCGCGTCACCGGCAACGACTCGATCCGCTCCGCGACCTCGATCCTTGACTACATCTTCCGCGAGCTGGGGGTGTCCTATCTGGGGCGCGGGGAACTGGCCAATGCCGACCCCGACGCTCTCAATCCGGATGACCTCGCCCCTGTCGCTGGAGCCGGGGCCGCGACCGAACCCGTCCCGGCCGCCCGGTACATCTCGAAGGGCTTTGCTCGCGGAGCTGCACCGGACAATCTGGTGGTACTGCCGTTCGGCCGGCGCGACCAGGCCACGGCTGCGGCAGCCAATGTCGAGGCGGAAGCCTGCCCGGCCTGTGGCGACCTGGCCCTGCAGAACAAGGGCGGCGGATGGGTGTGCGACACCTGCGGGGCTGCGCCCTCGATGCAGGGCTGAGCGGTGCATGAGCGCCGCTCCTTCCCCGTTTCGTCACACCTTGCGCGTGCGCTGGAGCGAGGTCGACCCCCAGGGGGTGGTCTTCAACCCGAACTACTTCGTCTACGCTGACGTCGCCGGGACCGAGTTCTTCCGCAGCATCGGCATGCTGCAGTCGACTATGCCCGATCTGCAGGAGTGCTACGCGGTCGACGCCCACGCACAGTTCAGAGCCCCGGCGCGCTTCGACGATCTGCTCGACATCAGCGTCGCGCCGGAGCGGCCGGGCCGCTCCAGCTTTACCCTGGCCATCGACATACACCGCGACGAGACCCTGCTGGTGGCCGTGCGCATGGTCTATTTCCGGGCCCGCGACGGCGAGTCCCTGCCGCTCAGCGACAACTTCCGCGCCCGGCTCGCGGCGGCGGGAGGCGCATCCCCCGGCTGATCGCTTCAGCGAATGGTAAACTCCGACCGCGATCATGAGGCCGGAGGAGCCCGCCATGACCCGTCGCCGCGCCGCGATCACCGCCGTCCTGCTCGCCCTCGTCGCCGCGGGCGGCACCCCGGCCCAGGCTCAGAACGTCGCCCAGATCGCGCGCGTGCGCGGCGGCGGTGCCTGCCCCGGCTGCAACCTGTTCCAGGCGGATCTGACGGGCCTCGAGCGCAGCGGCCTGAACCTCGCGGGAGCGCGACTTCGTCAGGCCGAGCTGTCGCTGGCGGTCCTCAACCGCGCCAACCTCGCGCGGGCCGACCTGCGCGACGTCAACGCCTACGGCGCTGTGTTTGGCGGCGCGAACTTCAGCGGGGCCAATTTGACCAACGCCGGCTTCGTCGGAGCCTATCTGGAAGGGGCGAACTTCTCCGGCACGACCCTGACGGGCGCAAACTTCTCGGGAGCCGAGATGGCCACAGCCCGTGGCCTGAGTCAGGCGCTTCTGGACCCGGCCTGCGGCGACGCGGCCACCCGATTGCCGGCCGGCCTGCACATTCCAACCTGCTGAAGGCCTTCAATCTTACGACGATTTAAGTAGGCCTGTCGGGGCGACAGGCGCATCTAGAGACCATGACATCCGTCGCTCGTTCCCCCCTGTGGCTCGGTGCCGTGGCCGTTCTGGCCCTCGGCGGGACCGCGCAGGCCGGGCAGGTGTCGCTGCAGCAGGACCGGGACGTCGCGCGCATGGTCTCCTTCGGGGGCAGCTGCCGCGGTTGCGAACTGTCGGGCCGGAACCTCGCCGGCGCGTCGTTCGTCGGGGCCACCTTCACGGATTCCAACCTCGTCGGGGCCAATCTGCGAGGTGCCGAACTGCTGGGCTCCAACTTCTCCGGCAGCGATTTCAGCCGCGCCGACCTGCGAGGCGTATCGGTCATGGGAGCTGACTTCAGCCAGGCCGTCTTTCGCGACGCAGACCTGTCCTACGCCGACGCCCAGGGCGTGCGTTTCCGTGACGGCGACCTGCGGGGCGTGAACCTGCGCGAGTCCGATCTTCTGGGGGCCGACTTCTCCGGGGGCGACCTGCGGGATGGACGGTTCGACGTCAGCGAGATCTTCGGGGCCAACCTACAGCGGGTTCGCGCCACCGGGGCCTCGTTCCGCGACGCGGACCTGACCGGTGCTGATCTCACGAACGGCGACTTCAGCGGTGCCTCGTTCCGCGACAGTAACCTGTCGGGCGCGCGTTTCGGCAATGCCCGGGTGGCAGGCGCAGACTTCCGCGACGCCGACCTCAGGCGCGCGGATTTCCGCGGGACGGACCTGGGCCGGGCGCGAAACCTGACCCAGGCGCAGCTCAACACGGCCTGCGGCGACAGTGCGACCCGCGTGCCGCGCGGCCTGGAGGTGCGAGTCTGCCGTGGCGGGCGGCCCGTAATGGTCATTCCCGCCCGGCCGCCGAGGCCGTCGCCGCCGCCCCGCGATCTCGTCGCCAACGGCGGCTGAACCTCCGCCAATCAGACCTTGATCGGCGGGGCCAGGCGGATGTGAACGTCCTTTAGCTGACGCTCGCCGACCCGGGTCGGGGCATTCATCAGCAGGTCCTCGCCCTGCTGGTTCAGCGGGAAGGCGATGACCTCGCGGATCGCCGTCTCTCCGGCCAGCAGCATGACGATCCGGTCGATACCGGGCGCGAGCCCGCCGTGCGGCGGCGCGCCATAGCGGAAGGCGTTCAGCATGCCGCCGAACTGTTCCTCGACCACAGAGGCGTCATAGCCGGCGATCTCGAAGGCCTTCAGCATGATCTCGGCCTTGTGGTTCCGGATCGCGCCCGAGCACAGCTCATAGCCGTTGCAGACGATGTCGTACTGATAGGCCAGGACGTCCAGCGGGTCCTTGGTCTCCAGCGCCTCCAGCTCGCCCTGCGGCATGGAGAAGGGGTTGTGGCTGAAGTCGACCTTCTTTTCCTCGTCCGACCACTCGAACATCGGGAAGTCCACGATCCAGCAGAAGCGGAAGGCGTCGTCGGCCATCAGACCCAGGTCTTGCCCCAGCTTGGTGCGCGCATTGCCCGCGAACTTGTGGAACACCGCCGGATCGCCCGCCGCGAAGAAGCAGGCGTCGCCCTGGCCCACGCCCACGGCCTTCATCAGGGCGTCGGTCGCCTCCGCGCCGAGGTTCTTGGCGATGGGTCCGCCCCAGCCCCCCTGGTCGTCGGACCAGAAGATGTAGCCCAGACCCGGCTGCCCCTCCCCTTGCGCCCAGCTGTTCATGCGGTCGCAGAAGGCTCTGGAGCCGCCCTTGGGCCCCGGGATGGCCCAGACGGCGTTCTTGGGATCAGCCGCGAGGATCTTGTTGAACAGGCCAAACCCGCCGTCACGGAAATGCTCCGAGACGTCCTGCATCTCGATCGGATTGCGCAGGTCGGGCTTGTCGGTGCCGTATTTGGCGATGCTTTCGCGATAGGGGATCCGGACGAACGGATAGGCGTCGACCGTCTTGCCCTCGGCAAACTCCTCGAACACCCCGTGCATGACGGGCTCGATCGCGGCAAAAACATCCTCTTGCGTGACAAAGCTCATCTCGACGTCGAGCTGGTAAAACTCCAGGGACCGGTCTGCGCGCAGGTCCTCATCGCGGAAGCACGGCGCAATCTGGAAGTAGCGATCGAAGCCCGACACCATCAGCAGTTGCTTGAACTGCTGCGGTGCCTGGGGCAGGGCGTAGAACTTGCCGGGATGCAGGCGCGACGGAACGAGAAAGTCGCGCGCGCCCTCCGGCGAGGACGCCGTCAGGATCGGGGTCTGGTACTCAAGGAAGCCCTGGTCGACCATGCGACGTCGGATCGAGGAAATCACCTTCGAGCGCAGCACGATGTTACGGTGCAGCTTATCGCGACGGAGATCGAGGAAGCGGTTCTTGAGGCGGATCTCCTCAGGATACTCCGGTTCGCCGAAGACCGGCAGCGGCAGTTCGGCGGCCTCCGACAGAACCTCCACCGCCCTGACCCGAACCTCAATCTCGCCGGTCGGTAGGTTGCCGTTGACCGTATCCGCCTCGCGCGCCACCACCTCGCCGTCGATGCGGACCACGCTCTCGGCGCGCAGGCGCTCGACCAAGGCGAAGCCCGGCGTTTCGGGGTACAGCACCAGTTGGGTCAGGCCATAGTGGTCGCGCAGGTCGATGAACAGCAGGCCGCCGTGATCCCGCTTGCGATGGACCCAGCCGGACAGACGAACCTGGGCCCCGGCGTCGGTCAGCCGGAGAGCGCCGCAAGTGTGGGAGCGATAGGCGTGCATGGTCAGGTCTTCGGCTCAGCGGGAAGGGTGTCGGTCGCCGCAGGCGGCGGAAGCGGCGTAGGGCGCATCAACCCTCCGCCTTGTCAAGCAAGCCATCCACAGGCCGACGCGCCTTGTCCACGATCGCGGGCCGGGGCGCTGATTCGCGCGGCCAAGCCTCTGGTAGACATCCCTGATGGCCGACACTGGCGTCATGTCACAACTGAAGCTGCCGCTTCTGCTGGAACCGGCGGTCGTAGGGCCCTTGATCCTGTCTGACTGCAACCAGGTGGCCGCCACTGCTCTCGCCACCTGGCCGGCCACCGATCCGCGCGGCGACGAGCGGGTTCTGGCGCTGGCGGGACCGGCGGGTGCCGGCAAGAGTCGTCTGGCCGCCGCCTGGGCCGAACGCGTGGGGGCTGTGGCCGCCCACGGGGCAGAAGTCGCGCTGATCGATCCGCTGGAGCTTGAGGGCCGCCCGCTCCTGATCGACCGCGCCGCCGAAGCCGAAGACGAGAGCCTGTTCCATCTGATCAACCTGGCCCAGTCCGGCGGCGGGGCCCTGCTGCTGGTCTGCCGGACCGAACCCCGGCTTTGGGAGACCAGGCTCCCGGACCTGCGCTCGCGACTCGACGCCTTGCGGGTGCTGAGGATCGAGGCACCGGACGATCATGTTCTCGCCGCCGTGCTGCGGGCGCGACTGGCGGAACGGCACATGGTCTTCCCGAGCGAGGTCATCTCCTACCTCGTTCGCCGCATCGAGCGCTCTCCCGAAGCGGCCGCGGAGATCGCCGCCCGCCTCGATGCACTCGACCGCCCTCCGACACGCGCCGCCGCCCGCGAGGCCCTCAGGGCTCTAGGCAGGCCGGCGCTGACGGCCTGGTCGTCCTGCCAATCCACGTCCCCCGGGACGCCAGGTGACCGCTGCGAACGGAACTGCTGCCGCGAGGCCGGCACCTGACCCGTTGCCGCTCTGGCTGGGGTGAGCGTCGATGATGGGGCGTGAGACGCCGTCCCGGACTTGCGGCTGTCGCCAAGGGGCTCCACAAGCGGACCATGAGCGACGCCGCTGTTTCCGACGCCTCGACCGGGGCCGCCGTACCCGCCTCGCGCGCGCCACGGCTGGCGCTGGACCCCGGGCTGTCCACCGCTCCGGAGCGCTTCTTCAACCGCGAACTGTCGTGGCTGCTGTTCAACGCCCGGGTGCTTGAGGAGGCGGCCAACCCGGCGCACCCGCTGTTGGAGCGGGTGCGGTTCCTGTCCATCTCGGCCAACAACCTCGACGAGTTCTACATGACCCGCGTCGCCGGCCTGAAGGGGCAGGTGCGCGAGCGGGTCCGGGTTGTCTCCGCCGACGGCCTTACGCCGGAGGAAACCCTCGTGCGTGTCAACCGCGCCGCCGGCGAGCTCATGATCGAGCAGCAAAAGCGCTGGCGCGCCCTGCGTCGCGAGATGACCGAGGCCGGCATCGAGGTCGTCGAGGCCTCGCGCCTGAGCCGGGCCGAGCGCGACCGGCTGGAGCCGGAGTTCCTGTCGCAGCTGTTCGCCGTGCTGACGCCGCTGGCGATCGATCCGGCCCACCCCTTCCCCTTCCTGCCCAACCTCGGCTTCACCCTCGCCCTGCGGATGAAGCGCAACCGGGACGGCAGGCGCTTCTACGCCCTCGTGCCGGTGCCGACGCAGGTCCGGCGCTTCTGGGAGTTGCCCGCCAGCCCGCGCGCCACCCGGCCGCGCCGGCGGTTTATCCCGCTGGAACAGCTGCTGCTGCTGTTCATCGACCATCTGTTTCCCGGCTGCGAGGTCGAGGAGACGGGCGTGCTGCGCCTGATCCGCGACTCCGACATCGAGATCGAGGAAGAAGCTGAAGACCTCGTCATGGAGTTCGAGGAGGCGCTGAAGCAGCGCCGCCTGGGTTCGGTGGTGCGGGTCAAGATCGAGGCCGGCATGCCCGAGGACCTGCGCAACTTCATCGTGGAGGAGCTGAAAGCCGAGCCGGAGGATGTGGTCATCGTCGATGGCATGCTGGGGCTGGCCCAGCTCAGCGAGCTCATCGCCTACGGCCGGCCCGAGCTGAAGTTCCCTGGCTATGAGCCGCGCTATCCCGAGCGGGTGCGCGACCAGGGCGGCGACGTCTTCGCCGCCGTGCGCGAGAAGGACATCCTCATCCACCACCCGTTCGAGAGCTTCGACGTGGTGGTGCAGTTCCTGCGCCAGGCGGCGCGCGACCCGAACGTCATCGCCATCAAGCAGACACTGTACCGGACGTCCAAGGACAGTCCGATCGTGGCGGCCCTGATCGAGGCGGCGGAGAACGGCAAGAACGTCACGGCGCTGGTCGAGCTCAAGGCCCGCTTCGACGAGGAGGCCAACCTGCGCTGGGCGAGGGCCATGGAGCGGGCCGGCGTCCACGTCGTGTTCGGCTTCGTGGAGTACAAGACCCACGCCAAGCTAAGCATTGTCGTCCGGCGCGAGGGCGAAGCGCTGAAGACCTACTGCCATTTCGGCACCGGCAACTATCATCCGATCACCGCCCGGATCTATACGGACCTGTCGCTGTTCTCGTCGGACCCCGTTCTGGCCCGCGACGCCACGCGGGTATTCAACTACATCACCGGCTATGCCACGCCTGACGAGATGGAGGCCCTCGTCGTCAGCCCGCTCAGCATGAAGCCGACCCTGCTCGGCCTGATCGAAGCCGAGATGGCGGCAGCGGCCAGGGGGCTGCCGGCGGCGATCTGGACCAAGATCAACGCGCTGGTCGATCCCGACATCATCGACGCTCTCTACCGGGCAAGCCAGGCCGGGGTGCGGATCGAGCTTGTGGTGCGCGGCATCTGCTGTCTGCGTCCGGGCGTCGAGGGACTGAGCGAGAACATCCGGGTCAAGTCGATCATCGGTCGTTTCCTTGAGCACAGCCGCGTGGTCTGCTTCGCCAATGGCCGGGACCTGCCGCACGACAAGGCGAAGGTCTTCATCTCCTCGGCGGACTGGATGACGCGAAATCTTGAGCGCCGGGTGGAGATCATGACCCCGGTCACCAACCCGACGGTGCACGACCAGGTGCTGGACCAGATCATGGTCGCGAACCTCAAGGACGACGTGCAGAGCTGGGAGCTGAAGCCCGACGGGACCTACGTCCGGCAGACCCCGGATCCCATGAGGCCATTCTCGGCGCACCAGTACTTCATGACCAATCCCAGCCTGTCCGGCCGCGGGCGCAAGGTGAAGACCCTGCCCGGCCGCCTGCGCTACGAGCGACCTGCGTCGTGATCCTCGATCCGGGGGCGTCGCCGCGCGAGGTGGCGGTGATCGATATCGGCTCCAACTCGGTGCGCCTCGTGCTGTATCGGGTCGAGGGGCGGGCCGTTTGGACCGTGTTCAACGAGAAGGTGCTGGCCGGCCTCGGTCGCGACCTGCGCGTCAGTGGCCGGCTGTCGCCCGAGGGCGTGGGTCTGGCCATGACCGCCCTGCGGCGCTTTGCGGCCGTGCTGGAGGGTGTGGTGCCCGAAGCGGCGCTGGTCGCCGCCACTGCCGCGGTACGCGATGCGGTGGACGGCCAGGACTTCTGCGATGACGTCGCGGGGGCTGCCGGGCTGAAGGTGAGGGTGCTCTCCGGCCCCGAAGAGGCGCGCTACGCAGCCCTCGGTGCCGTCGCCGGAGCGCCGGACGCCATGGGCGTGGTGGCTGATATGGGCGGGGCATCCCTCGAGCTGGTGCGCGTCGCCGGCGGCCGGATCGGCGACGGCGTGACCCTTGCGCTCGGCCCCTTCGCCCTCGCCCGGAGCGACGGATTTGACGTCGAACGCCTGCGGCAAACCGCGGCCGAACGCCTGAAGCCGGCCGCCGCCCCTTTTGCCACCGAGGCGCTTTATGCTGTCGGTGGCGCATGGCGCAGCCTCGCCCAGGTCCATATGGCTCTGAGCGACTATCCGCTGCGCGTGGTGCACCAGTACGCGATGAACGCCGCCGACGCCCTCGACGTGGCGCGGCTCGTGGCGCGCCAGTCCCGCGCCTCGCTGGACAAGCTGCCGGGAGTGTCGCGCAAGCGCGCCGAGACCCTGCCCTACGCCGCGCTGGTGCTGGAGGGACTGATTGAACAGCTGGGGCTGAAGCGGGTCAGTTTTTCCGCCTGGGGACTGCGCGAGGGACTGCTGTTTGAGCACCTCGGGGCCAGCGACGCCGACCCCCTGCTGGCGGGGTGCGCCGCCCTGGGGGCGCGGCAGGGCGTGTCCCCTCATTTGCCGGCGGCGCTGGAGGCGTGGCTTGCCCCGGTGACCGCAGCCCTGCCGGCCCTGTTCGGGCCTGCCCGGGATCCGGTTCTGACCGCCGCCGCCTGCCGGCTCGCCGACCTGGGCGCGCGGCTGCACCCCGACCATCGGGTCCAGCTGGTGTTCGACCAGGTGCTGCGCAGCCCCATCCCCGGCCAGACCCATCGCGAGCGGGCCTATCTCGCGGCGGTGCTGAACGGCCGCTACGGTGGACCGGAGGTAACGCCGGAGCCGGAGCTGGTGGCGCGCCTGCTTGATGACGACGGCCGGCGGAGGGCCCGGGCGCTGGGTCAGGCCCTGCGGCTGGCCTGCGATCTGTCCGGACGGTCGCCGCAGCTGCTGGCCAACGCCGCCATCGCCCTCGATGGCGAGCAGCTGAAGCTGACGGCCTCGCCAGGGTATGCTGACCTGCTGCTGGGTGAACAGACCCGGCGCCGGGCCAAGGCCCTGGCCGAGACCCTCGGCCTGCGGCTGGTGCTCGATGGCGTGGGTTAACCGGCCTGCCGCCGGCTGGCCTCGTAGAGCGCCACCGCTGCGGCGTTGGAGACGTTCAGGCTCTCGAAGCCGCCCGGCATGGGGATGCGCGCCAGCGCATCGCAGTGCTCGGCCACCAGTCGGCGCAAGCCCTCACCTTCGGAGCCCATGACCAGAACAGTCGGGCGGGCGTCCAGCGCCTCGGCAAGCGTCGCCTCGGCACCGCCATCCAGCCCCACAGCCCGCCAGCCCAGATCAGCGAGCGTCTCCAGCGCGCGGCTCAGATTGACAACCCGGGCGCAGGGCAACCTTTCGGTCGCCCCCGCCGCCGCCTTGGCCAGCGCCCCGGCCAGCACCGGAGAGTGGCGATCCTGCACGATCACCCCGCGCGCACCGAAGGCGAGCGCCGAGCGGAAGATGGCCCCGACGTTCTGCGGATCGGTCAGCTGGTCCAGCATCACGATCAGGCCCTCGGCCGGCTCGGCCAGTGCCTCGAACGCGACTCCCTCCAGCGGTGCCACCTTGAAGGCCAGCCCCTGGTGCACGGCACCTGGGGGCAGCAGGCGATCGAGCTCGCGCGCCTCGATCCGTTCCACCTCGCGGCCCTGAAGCAGGCCCTCGCGCATCAGCTCGTCGGCGCGGTCAGGGGTGGCGAACAGGCGACCTCGGCCCTCGCGCGAGGGGTTGGCCAGGGCCGCCAGGACTGGATGGCGCCCCCACAGCACCTGGTCCGGATCCAGCCTGCCTCGGGCCGCGCGCGGCCCGAGGCCTCCGGTAGCCCGGACCGCCGGAGACCAGCCCTGAGCCGGGCCGGGAGGCCGGGTGCGCGGGCCCTCGGAGACCGGTTTCCGGGGCGGCTTCTTCCCGCTTTTCCGGTCGTTGCGTTCGTGGTTCGCCGACACTATAAGACGCGCTCCGATTTGGGGCCCTAGGGCTTTCGGGTCTGGCGCTCCCTCTATCCCAGGCGTTGCCGGATCACGAAGACCTTTGTGCGGATGCGCCTTTGACGGGCGCGTTCGACGGGTTCTGGCCGGTTCGAAACCCGGGCGGGGGAATGTCCCGAGCGGCAAAGGGGGCGGACTGTAAATCCGCTGCGTAAGCTTCGCAGGTTCGAGTCCTGCTTCCCCCACCACCGGTTTCGATACAGGCTAGGGCGAGGCACCGGGTCGGACCGACGCGGCCCTCCACTGGAGGTTCCGCGACGTTCGCGCGGGTATAGCACAATGGTAGTGCAGCAGCCTTCCAAGCTGAGGATGTCGGTTCGATCCCGTCTACCCGCTCCATTCACCCCTTGACGAACAACCCGCCTTTGGCGGTCAGGAGTTTTGGCCATGGCCAAGGAAAAGTTCGAACGCACGAAGCCGCACTGCAACATCGGCACGATTGGTCACGTTGACCACGGCAAGACGACGCTGACGGCGGCGATCACGATGACGCTGGCGAAGGTGGGCGGTGCCAAGGCGATGGCCTAT
>JAPZRF010000006.1:0-260000 GCA_027531145.1 Brevundimonas sp.
CCGCCGTCGCAACGCCGGCTTCCTGCTCACGCAGGATCCCGATGATCTGCTCTTCCGTGAACCGTGATCGCTTCATTCTGTCCGTCCTTTCGAGGGGCGGACTCTAGCTATTCCTGGAGGAGTTTCAGGGGGTCAGGTCACAGCCGGAAACCGGTGCCGCTTGAACGAGAGTGGCCGCATCTGTCCCCTGCCCCGCGCGGACCCCGCCGGCCCGAGAGTAGAGACAAGTTAGCGTTAGACTGACAGCACCGCCGCTCTAAGTGGAGACAAGTTAGCGTTTGCCTGACAGCACCGGACTGACAGCACCAAATTTCTCATTCATTTTACTTCGAATTCATTTCAGAGATAAATTCATTCAATTCAGGATCAATCAGATCGCCTGTGAGAATCTCATGATAAATTGGAAGGTTGCGGATGCGGCTTTCCAGACTCTCGTGCAAATCGAGAGTGTAGTAGCCAATCTGATGAAAATACATGACGCGCGCGCGGCCATGCGCCATTTCTGGGGGATGGCCTCGTCGGCGGAAAACGTCTGTCAGCAAGGCCACCCAGGCTTCGTCGATCCGTAAGGTCGCTTTGGCGACCTTGTCCGTCTTTCGCCCCCAAAGTCGCATTGCGAGGTCAAAGGTGAGCACGTCATCTTCCATGGAGACCCAGACCCGAATGCAGTCAGCGAGCGTCGGGGCACCGTTTCGCTTGGCGCGAAGCCTCTCGAATTCACCTGTGTTACGTTCGATCCAATCCTCCAGAAGGGCGTCAAGTAAGTCCTCCCGACTCTTGAAGTGCCAATAGAAACTGCCTCGGGTGATGTTCATCCGTTTAGCGATGACATCTACCTTCACGTCCTCGACGCCGGTGTCGATGAAGATTTTCTTGGCCGCCCTGACCCAGTCGGCGCGAGTATAGCGTTTACGGGTCTCGGTCATGGACGCTCCATGGGTCATGTGACCAGCTTGCAACAGACAGAACTGTATGTCACCATACGGCGAGGTCGATGGAGAGATCTCGACCACGCCAGATCATGCCCACTTCCCTTGGAACGATCGGGGTGAGTACCCCGAATTGGAGAAGATCAACAAGGTGCAGCGGGACCCCAACATGACGGGGCGGCGTCACGCAGTGCAACATCTCTCGCCCAGGCCGCGTCCGCGCGTGGACATCGGGACTTGCCCGAAGACGGAGATCATCGCCCGGGGCGGCCCTCATCAACTATCCAGCCACACTTCGGTGTCTCCCGGTGTTCTGGTCTTCGCCCAGCTCGTAAGTGTGGTGAGACTGGCGGCGCGGCGACGTCAGCTCCCGCAGCGATCAGTAAGCTAACCGAGTTAACTGCAAACCGGATTTGAACCGCGATGACCAACGCCTCTGCAAAACTCGCCGGACTTGCCGACCGCTATTGGGCGTTCGAACGATGGGAGTATCCGCTGAACGCGCTGATTGCGGGCCATCCGACCCATGATGATGCGATCTTTCGCGAAAGCCAACAGGACCATGCTCGCAAGGACGCGGCGGCTGCGGCCTTCCTCGCCGAGCTCGGTACCATCGCGCAGGCAGGTCTTTCAGGTCAGGACGCCGCCACCCATGCGCTGCTTCGTCATGAGTTGGATCTGGTTCGCGATCTCTATCGGACCGGTGCGCACCTGCGCCCTTCGCTGTTTCCCGTAGGACCAGATTTCACCACAATCTTCCTTGCGAATTCGACAGCGTTGACCTCGCGCGCCGATGCAGACCAATGGCTCGCCCGCTTGAAAACCCTCCCCGCATTCATCGACGATCTCATCGCGAATTTCGAAGCTGGACGCGCGAGAGGTTACAGATACCCGCGGGTGGTGCTGACCCGTGCGATCGAGGTTGCGGACGGATATCTCGCTGCGCCAGCCGAACTTTCCGGCTGGTATGGACCGTTCAAGAGATCAGCAATTGCCGCGAAGCTTGAACCGGTCGCGCAAGCTGCAGTGGAACTTATCGCAGCGACGCTGCTGCCGGCATTTGTGCGATATCGCAACTATCTTGCCGACACGCTCCTTCCCGAAGCGCGCGAGACGCTTTCCGTGTGCGACGATCCAGAAGGAGAAGCGTTCTATGCTGTTCTGGCAGCGCGATTCACCACAACAACCATGCGCCCGGATGAGATCCACGAGCTGGGCCTTGCTGAGGTGGAACGGCTGAATGACGAGATGGAGGCCGTGGCGCGTACGCATGGATTCAGAAATGGGGCTGCCCTGCGCGCGCACGTGATGGCGTCTCCGGCAGCGGCGCTCGCGGACGGCGAGGCGGTTCGGCGCAATATTGAAGTGCTGGCGAAACGGATCGACGCAAAGATTCCCGCTTACTTCGGCCGGATCCCGCGCATCACTTACGGAATCGAATCCATGAGCCTCGCTCAATCTTCGCGCATGCCACCAGCCTATGCCCAGCCTGCGCCGGCGGGCGGCGGTCAAGCGGGAATATTCTGGGTCAGCGCCCTGCCGGAAAAATGCCCAGCCTATATGCACGTGCCACTCACCCTCCATGAGGCCTGGCCCGGACACCTGATGCACATCGCGCTCATTCAGGAGATGGACCATCTGCCAGCGTTCCGACGGTTCGGAGCGGTGAAGTATACGCCCTGCATCGAGGGCTGGGCGTTGTATTGCGAGACCCTGGGCGAGGACATGGGTTTTTATGGTGCAGCGGCAGATGACTTTGGCCGCCTGGACATGGAGATGTGGCGCGCCGTGCGGCTTGTCGCCGATACTGGCTTGCATCTGAAACACTGGAGCCGAGACGAAACAATTGCGTACATGCTCGACCGTCTCTCGCTGTCGCGCGAAACCGTGGAAGCGGAGGTCGACCGATATGTTGCTCTGCCCGGCCAGGCGCTTGGCTATCAGATCGGCGGACTGGCCGTACGCAGTCTGCGCGCGCGCATGGAGAGCGAACTCGGACCTGAGTTTTCCCTGCGCCGCTTTCACGACACTGTGACGGGTGCCGGCGCTGTCACGCTGCCGGTCCTGGAAGCCCTCGTCACCGGCAGCCTCACGAGCAGCGCCCGTGCCTCTTGATACGAAGAGCGGCGTCTGGTGGGAGTCGCGAGGCAAAGGGACGGGACTCATGCTAGGCCCTGCGATACTCGAGAGCCAGGGCGAGATCATTGGTCCGCCCATGGACACCGTTCTTGAGCGTTATCTCACCCGCCTGACCAGTCGGTTCAATGTGGTGACCGTCGATTATCCGGGCATCGGAAAGAGCGCCGACATTGATCCGTCGGCCTTCACAGTCGAGCGCGTATGCACCGACCTGCTGAGCGTAGCCGACGCCGCCGGGATGGACCGTTTTGTTTATTGGGGCACGAGTTGGGGCGCGGCGATGGGACTTCAGCTAGCCCTGCGGACCAATCGCCTCAACGCGCTGGTGATGGGTGCCTGGACGCCCCTTGGCGGCCCTTATGACAGGCTGCTGGAGGGCGCTCGGCTCAGCCTGCCGGACCCCGGGCCGGACTCGCTGCGCGTTCTGCGATCCAAAGCGCAGTACCTACAGTGGGTAACACTGTACCAAAGTCTTGCAGGGTTTGACGATGCGGCCGCGCTGCGGGCCGTCACCTGCCCCCGCCTCGTGTATGTCGGCGAGCGCGGCGACAGCGACGCGGGCGGTATCGCCTTGCCGATTGCAAGTGCTGTGCAGACTCACCGGTCAGAGCTCGAGGCGGCTGGCTGGCGGGTCGAGATCCTGCCGGATCTTGACCATGCCGGTGCTGTGATGAGCGCGGATGCAGTGATCGACAGGGTCGATCCGTTTCTTGATATGCTAACGAGAACACCTGGATGACGAGCGGGGTATCACAGGCGAGGCTGCAAGAGGCGCGCGAACTGATCGCGCGTTCGCTGGTATGGGACAATCACGCCTGCATGCCTCTTCGGCCGCAAGATCCGTCCTTCCTGCCTCAGCTCGAGAGTGTCGCGGCGGCCGGCGTCGACGTGGTAAGTTTGAATATCGGCTTTGGCCCGCAGGATCTTGAGAGCCATCTTCGCAATCTCGCCGCCTTCCGAAAATGGATCGGCGAGCGACCTGATCGCTACGCCCTGGTCCAAACGCTCGCGGACATCGACGCCGCAAGAGCAGCGGGCAAGCTCGCAGTGATCTTTGACATTGAAGGGCTCGCGCCATTCGACGCAGGCGACCATGGCCTTGTCGAGATGCTTGCCGGCCTCGGAGTAAAATGGGCACTGGTCGCTTACAATCGCAACAACGCCGCAGGTGGCGGCTGCATGGACGAAGATGGCGGCCTGACCGAACACGGACGCGTTATTGTTTCCGAGATGGGGCGAGTCGGCATGGCCGTGTGCTGTTCCCACACCGGACACACAACCGCGCTGGAGGTCATGAAAGCTTCAGGTGGACCAGTGATCTTTTCCCACTCGAACGCGAGCGCCGTGTTTGATCATCCGCGTAACATCCCGGACACGCTGATCAAGGCCTGCGCGGAAACGGGCGGTGTCGTCGGCATCAACGGCATAGGCGCGTTCCTCGGAGACGACGTTAAAGAGGATCGTCTCGCCGGCGCGATGGCGCATCATGCTGATCATATGCTTCGGCTCGTCGGAGCTGACCATGTCGGCTTCGGCATCGATTATGTGTTCGATCAGGCTGAACTGATGGAGTACCTCGCAACGATGAGAGATACCTTCCCGAACGAGCCGCAATGGCGCGAGTCGCCGAAGCTCGCTCCGCCGGGCGTGCTCACAGAGTTCACTGCTGGCCTTCTGGAGCGCGGCCACTCGCCTGAAGCGCTCGAAAAAGTGCTCGGCGGAAACTGGCGCCGTATCGCCGAGACGGTCTGGCGCTAGGACCTCAGCAAGAGGACGCCGGATTGCTCGGGTACCCTTGATCTTTGTTCGGATTTCCGCGGTCCAGGTCGTGTAGACAATGTGGCTTATCCACGGCCTGATGGATGCGACGGGGAAGAAGCCGGGGACGCTCTCTGCGGTCTTGTCGTATCGGGTGGCCAGGCTTCCGCCGTGCTTGAGCCTTGAGAAGCAGCGCCCGACGAGGTTTTCGCAGGCTGCTGATCTTGCCTTCGATGACGGGCTGGACCTTTCGGTTTCGCCATACGGGAATGACTGCGGCGACGCCTCGGACCTCCAGGTCCGGCAGGATAAGGTCGGCGAAGCATCCCTTGTCGGCGCGCAGGACGCGCGGCGGCGGGCCAGGCTGATCCATCATCGGCGCATAACCTTCTACATCCGAGGCCTGCCCGCCGCTCAGCGTGACTGCCACGGGGAGGCCCGGTACGTTGCCGCGGAGATGGATGCTGGTCGAGTAGCCACCCCGAGACCGGCGAGACCCCCGGTGACCTGATCCCTTTTCTTGCCGCGCCGGCGGCGTGCTGATGCGCGCGGAAGACGGTGGAATCGATCATCCGAACGCTGTCGTTGCCCGCGCCCGTGTCGTTCAATGCCTCCAGAAACGCGTCACAGGGCCCCGCCTGCCTCCAGCGCCGGAACTGCCGGCAGACCGAGTTGCAGGCGGCGAAACAGCTGTACAGGTTCCGCCAGGCTGTCCCCGTCCAGCACCGGCCGCTGATCACGAGTCCGACGACCCCGCCTCGACCCTCATGCAATCACGAAGGGCTCGAAGACGGCCTACTCTCCATCCGAACTTCAGACCTCGGGCCAACGCCGCTATCCGCAAGGAACAGCCTTGGCTCAGCGCTCAGCTGATATGGAAGTCCTCTTTGTCCACACCGCCTAGAACGTTACATCAAGACCGAGCCCGAAAGTAACCGGGCGGCCACGGGCGGGGATCGTTACCGTCCCGATCGCGGGATAGGTCGTGCCGTCATCGTTCAGAGCGTTTTCCACAAAACCGTAGACCTGGAAGCGCTCGAACTCGGCACCTGCCTTCAAATTGATGATCGTGCGCCCATCAACGAAAGTGAACGTGTCGAAAGGCGGGCTCGGCAGGTTGCGCAGCGTGTTCTGCGAACCGTCTGTGTAGCCGAGGTCGCCACGTGCAAATCCGATCACACCGTTCGCCAGCGACTTGCGATAGTCCACAGACACCGAGGCGGTCCATTCGGGGACAAGATCGAGCGGGTCGCCGGCGACATGCGTTGCGCTGGCGGCGTCGTAAGCCATATCGGTCCAGCCGACGGTCGCACCGAGCCTGAGCTCGTCGGAGACTACAAGCTGGGCGGCGAAATCGACCCCGAAGCCCGATGCGGCCCCGCCGTTTGCGGTGAACGGAATTGGCACGCCGGGAGCGATCGTCAGCGTCTGCTGCACATCGGACCAGTCATTGTAGTAGAGCGCGGCGTCGATCAGAAGTTTGCTGTCGAAGAAATACTGCTTCATGCCGACTTCATAGGTCCACAGTTCCTCCGGTCCGAAGCTCGCCGGAGGCGGCGTAAAGGCCGGCGGCACGCGCGTATTGTTGAACCCACCTGAGCGAAACCCCTTGGCCGCGGTGAAGAAGACGATTCCCCTGTCGAAATCGTAAGTCAGGTTCACGCGCGGATTGAAGCTGTCAAACGTTGCGGTCTGGAATGGAGCGCCCGGCGCAATCTGGCGCGAACGCTCGTCTTCGAAATAGCGCCCGCCGAGCGACACGGTCAGCGCCTCGCTCAACGCGTAGTCGCCTTGAGCGTAGAGGGTCCAGAACTCGGAAGTATTGGTAGTCGCCGGGGCACCGAACAGATCGAAGGCCAGGGCGCTTGTCGGCGTCGGAGCGGTTACCGAGAAGGAGTTGCCGACACGCTCGTCGTCGATGTAAGTGCCCCCGATCAACCAGTTGAAGCGGTTGTCTCCGTTGGAGGTCAGACGCAGTTCCTGGCTCGTACGCTCGAACTGGCCGTCGGCAAAAACGACGGCCTCGGTGATGTCGCCGGGCGACCGTCCCAGTCCGCCAAACGCGAGCGGCACCAGCGAGAAGCCGATAGTAAAGTCCGACTGATCGATTGCAACTGCCCCCTCGCGGTCGATGCGGCCTGTCGAACTGAGGAACGTGGCGAATCCGAGATCGAACTCGGAGACCAGGTTGTACACATCAAACTGATCTCTAGACGGCGCACGCCCGGGGGCAGGATTGAACATGTTTATGTCAGCTAACGTGCTGTCGTCTTCTTCCATGGACTGCGTCATGGCAAGTAAGCTGACGCTCACACGATCCGTAGGTTCGAATCTGACCTTGGCACGAAGGCTATAGATGGTCGATCCGTTGGCATTGTCGCCGTCCGGCGTATCGATCCACCCGCCGGCGTTCTCATATGATCCGGCGAGGCGCACACCGAGCTTGTCGGTAGCGATGGGCAGGTTCAGGACGCCTTCCAGCCGGTAACTTCCCTCGCCGCCATCGGTCGTTGCGGTCTCGGCACCGAGACGGCCTGAGACTTCATCGAGCACCGGATCTGCCGTGATGTAACGGATTGTGCCGCCCATCGAGCTTTCGCCGTACAGGGCGGGTTGAGGACCGCGAAGGACCTCTACACGCGCGAGGTCGAGAAGCTGCGGACTGAGGGCTGTGCCGGCCGAGCCGGGCGCGATGGAAAGTTCGTCGATATAGGTGCCGACTGTCGGCGAGCCCACGAACTGCGAAACACCGCGGAGCTGGATCTGACCGGTTCCGGGTCCGCGATCGGCGATCGACAGGCCCGGGATCGAGTATTGTAGATCCCTCAGTTGCTCCACGCCTCGTGCGTCAAGGTCAGCCCCAGTCACCGCTGTGATCGAAATTGGCACGTCGACGATGGATTGTTCGCGGCGCTGCGCTGTCACGGTGATAACGTCAAGCGTGGCGATAGGGTCCTCTTCGGGCTCCTGGGCAAGCGCGACGGGCGAGAGTGCCGTGGTGGCGAGCATCGTCGAAAGAGCAACAGTCAGGTTGCGGCGAATGGCCATCATAAGCTCCCCGGAGTCGGTTGAGACATGCCTCATTGACAACACCATACAGTGCTGTACTGTACTCACGTTGTCAATTCAAGAACGGGGACTCGCCTCGTTTGCCGTCAGATAGGCGCTGTCAGTTGCGCGGGCGCCACAGGTTGACGAAGTCACGACAATCCTGCGGCGGGTGGAAGGGGAAGAACAATGGACAACAGTGCTGGTCTGCCAGATCGCGACAACGAAGCCGCTGTTTCACCCGGTACGATGCGCTGGGCCTGGTACGGGCTCGCCGTGCTGGCCACTGCAATGGTCTTTTCGTTGGTGAATCTGCAGATGATTTACCTGCTGGCCGAACCTTTCAAACGTGATCTCGAACTAAGTGACAGCGAGGTGGGACTGTTGACCGGCCTGGCCCTGGGCCTGACGCTGTCCGTGATGACGTTTCCCATGGGCTGGCTGACAGACCGTACGAACCGCAAGATACTGCTGGCATTCTGCGTCGTGCTCTGGTCAGTTGGGACGGCCGGGGCCGGCCTGTCGCAGAACTACGCCCAGCTCTTTATCGCAGTCATGGGCCTCGGTGTCGGCGAGGCTGTTCTCGGGCCAATCGTTTATTCTATCATTCCGGACCTTTTTCCGGAGAAGCGCCGCGTCCTTGCCAACTACATCTTCTTCCTGGCTTCCGTGCTGGGTGCTGCGATTGGCCTGACGATCGGCGGCGCGCTCATAGCAGCTATTGATGCCTGGAAGGACTCCGGCCCGGTCTTTCCCGCCGATCTTGAGACCTGGCGGATCGCCATGATCGCCTCCGCGGTCCCGGGCGTCTTGATAGCGCCGGCCATTCTCGTGATGCGCCTTGAGCGAAAAGGGCCTTCTGCCGCCGCCGGAGGCGAATGGGGCATGATCATCGCTTTTGTTCGGCGCCATGCCCGTACACTCATCGGCGTGTTTTTCGGCTTTGGACTGTCATATTCGGCCAAGAGCACGATGTTCATCTGGGCACCGTCGATGCTCATCCGCGTGTTCAGGGAAGGAGAAGCTGCCGTCGGCGTCAAGCTCGGCCTCGTCACAGCGGTGTCGACCGTGATCGGCGTACTGGGCTCCGGCCTCGCCTATCGAGCACTCAGTCCCAAACTCGGCGCTGTGACCGCTTTGCGCGTGGCCCAGGCCAGCCTCACGGTTGCGGCTCTTGTGCTTCCCGGGCTTTTGATCAGTCAAAGCCTGTTTCAGGCCTATGCGGTCCTGTTCATGTTCTCTGCGGCCTCGGTCGCGGCGATGAGCCTTTCGCCGACCATGCTTCAGGACATATCCCCTGCCCCGGCACGAGGCCGCTTGGTGGCGGCCGGCGGCTTGGTCTCGATCGGCTTCGGCGCGCTAACGCCGGTCGCGGTCGGTTATGCATCCGACCTTCTGCCAGGCAAAGGCGCGGGTCTGCTCGAGGCTATGGTCATTGTCGGGGCACCCCTGCTCTTCTTGAGCTGCGCTATTCTGTGGTTCGCGGAAAAGACCATCTCGGCGACAATCGCCGACGCAAAGCAGCTGTCCTGACCAACAGACTGCGTGCCGCAGCCAAAACTGCCACCAACGGATAATCCCCTGTCAGGGCTAACGGACCAGTTCGAGTGAAGTCGGCTCAGTCATCAGAGGTCGGCAGAAGGTCGAAGCGCTTCAGCAGAGCATCAGGGTTGGGGTCGCGGCCAAGGAATTCGCGGACGGCCTGATCGGCCGTGAGCGTGTTTGCCGGTTCAAGGATGAGCCTGCGGTAACGCGCATTGAGCGTTTCATCGTAGAGCCCGTCTTTCGACGCGAGGAACTGCTCGGCAATGTCAGCAGCGATCATGTCTGACCAGTAGTATGTATAGACACCTGCTGCATATTCCGGGCTGAATGTGTGGAAAGCGTGCGAAACGGCGAGCAGCGGCGCGACGGACGCCGGCGCGCCCAGATCCGCGATCAGTTTCGCTTCCACAGCCTGTGCGTCGATCTCGCGCCCGTCGGCCTGCAGATGGAGGTGCATGTCCGTGATAGCCGTCAGCAGATAGTCCAGGGTGACCGAGAACACCCGGTCGAACTGCACGGACGCCTTGAGGTTTCCGATCAAGGTGTCGCTTATGGAAGCGCCCGTTTCGACGTGGCGCAAATGGCGCCGCATGAGCGTCTCGTCCATGAACCAGCGCTCGTGGAACAGAGCAGGCGCTTCGATGAAATCCCAGGGCAGGGTGTATGTCCCGAGCGAAGGATACGGTGCCGTATTCGAAAGTGTATGGAGCGTATGGCCGAACTCGTGGAAGATCACGTTCGCGCGCTCAAACGGCATGGTCGCAGGCTTTCCCTCCTGAGGCGGTATTGCGCTGGAGTGGAGCACAACGAGCGGCAATACGTCGCCGTCGAAGCTCGAAGCGGCACGGTACTGCGAAGCCCAGCTGGACGGGCGTTTGCCCTCGCGCTGGAAGAGGTCCATCCAGAGAACGCCCGCAATCTTACCATCCTGGCGCACCTCATAGACTTCGATTTCCGGTGCGACCGTCTCGATGTCGGCGAGACGCCCGAAAGTGAAGCCATAGGCGCGCCCGGCCGCGTCAAACATGGCCGCACGCACATTTTCGAGGGTGAGGTATGGCTCGATGTCGCGGATCGAAAACCCGATCTCCGCCTCGCGGAGCTTCTCTCGATAGAACAGGCGGTCATGGGCCGCGATCGCGAAATCCGCGCCTTCGGCATCGGCCAGCACTTGCATCCGCTCCAGTTCGCTTTCTGTAACAGCGAGGATAAGCTCCCAGCTCTGCAGCATCATATCGAGAGGCCGTTCCGGTTTTCCCGCCATACGCGCCGCAGTCTGGTAGGCAGCAAAATTCGCATAGCCCATGAGAGCAGCCTTCTCTCCGCGCAGAGAAAGGATTTCAGTCATGACCGGAGCGTTGTCATGAATGCCATCAAATCCGCCGCGACCGATCCAGAGATCCCAGACCTGTTTGCGCAGCGCCCGGTCTTCGGCAAACTGTAGCACGGGCCAGACCGATGGACGCCGGATTGCGATGGCAAACTCGCCGTCGCGTCCGCGGCTCGCCGCTTCGCTACGGGCCGCTTCCACCTCGACCGGCGTCAGTCCCTTCAGGCGCGCTTCGTCTTCCACATAGACGACAAGGTCTCCTTCCTGGGCAACAACGTTGGCGCTGAAGGCTGCCTGCAGCAGCGCGAGCCGTGTCTCGATTTCCGCGAGACGCCTGGATTCTGCCTCTCCGAGCGCCGCGCCGCGGTGACGCAGATCAGATGCGATCACCGCTGTGAGGCGGGCGGCCACGGGATCCGGAGCACTGTCCGGTAGTCCCGCCTCGATTGCTTCAATACGTGCGAACAACGCCGAGTTCGCGACGATCTCTGCCTCGAGGGCCGCGATCAGCGGATTGATCGCTGCAGCGACTTCGCCCACCTCCGGGGTGCGCGCAGTTGATGCAAAAAGATTCAAGAGCGCCTGACAGCGTGCAAGCCGAGTGCCCGCCCGTTCATAGGCGAGCACGGTATTCTCGAAAGTCGCGGGTGCCGGATCAACGCTGATGGCTTCGATCGAGGCGCGCTTTTCCGCAATTGCGGTCAGGCAGGCTGCCTCTATCCGATCGGGCGTCACGCGGCTGACGGGCGGCAGGCCGCCATAGGGTCCCGGCCACTCAAGCAAGGTTTCGATCATGGGATCGGGAAGACTCCGCTCGTCCGTTGCATTGTTGTTGACAGCACGACGAAAGTCCGGCGCTTCGTAAATGACGTTACCGCCCGTAAATTCTGGAGCGTACATCAACGTCGCGTCTGAGCTGACACGGAGCAGCGGCAGGCCGCCATATGGTCCTGGCCCCTCGAGCAAGGATTCGATCATGGGACCGGGAAGATTCAGCCCGACTATTATCTCGTTGATGACAGGAGGAAGAAAGTCCGGAGCTTCGTAAATGAAGTTATGTCCGGTACCTTCAGGTGCGTAGATCCGCGTCGCGTTTGAGCTAGCTCTAAGAAATTGCTCGCGTGTTATCCTCAGGAACCGTAAAAAACGTTCCGCCTGATCGGGATCTTTGGCAATCATTGCAGCGTATTGATCGATCTGCGGCTCAGCACGCGGCGCAATCAGGAAAAGCGGCAGATCACCCAGATCGCCCTCAAAGACATGAGTTTCGAACGCGAGTTCAGCAAACCCATCAGGCGTCAGCTCAGAATATATTGACGCGCTCGCAAAGTGAATTCCGGCCCGATTGTTGAGTGCCTCCAATGTTTCACGAGGCGCTGCAAGAACGTCCGGCTCGCCGTTCCGGTTTCGTGGCGGGGTGTACCGATTAAACCCATACAAGCCAAACAGATATCGCCACCCGGCGCTTCGCGACATGGTTTCCAGTGAACCGAGGCCAGTACGGTCGAGCCCGTACATCAAGACATCGGGCGGGGTAGGATCGAGCAGGATCAGCGCTGCCGTTCGGTCCGGATACCTCCGGGCAATGTTTGCAGCGAGCAGCCCGCCGAAGGAATGACCGACAAATATGAACGGGCCTTCCTCGCCCGCCGCGTCGAGTGCTGCGATCATTTCATCCGCTTCACGCGCCGTTGTCCTCGGGAACCGGCCGGTGTCACTCCATCCTGTGCCGGGTCGGTCAATCAGAACGCTGCGGTGCCTGGTTCTGAGTTCAGCGTGGAAAGGATACATTGAGAGCCCGCCGGCATGCCCCCCGCCAAACCAGACGAGGGTCGCCCGGCTTTCCGGCCCCTCCGCAATCAAATGGATGCGCGTGCCATGCACGTTGACGAACTCTCCGGGTGCCGGAAAGTCAGCGCCGAGGGCGGCAAGGCGCACCAGATGGCTCATCGAGCCCAGGGCTGCCACGATCGAAACCCCTGCCAGAGCCAGGCCGGCGTAGCGCGCCGGCTTCGGCACGAAGCGGGTCAACGCGATGCCGGCCGCGATCCCGAGGCTGGCGATCAGAAGCCCGGCATACTCCTGGCTCGCTAAGGCGAAAATCACTGCATCCATCGTCATTTCCCCGGTCCGCAGAACCCTCGGCACCGACGATCAATGGGGTTCATTGCCGCCGCAGATACAGTACTGTATGTTTTGGCTCTGTCAAACCGCCCAGAAGCGAAACGATAGGAAGCGTAGATGAGCCAGAGCGCCGATGTCGTCATCGTCGGGGGCGGCGTGATCGGCCTTTGCGTGGCGCTGTCGATCGCCCAACGCAGCCGCTTGAGTGTCACGATTCTCGAAAAGGGGCTTGCGACGGGCGAGGGATCAACGGGCGCAAGCTCAGCCGTTTGCCGCTTTCGGTACTCAAAGCAGGAAATGGTCGAGCTGGCGCGCGACGGGATCGCCGGTTACCAGAACTGGGCAGACTATCTGAAATGTTCTTCCCCCCTCGGAAAGTATCAGAGGCACGGCAATGTCTGGCTCGGCTTGAACCGCCACGCCTATGAAGGCGAAGTGGAGCGCCTCGGAAAACTGGGTGTTCGCGCGAGTTATCTCGACGACGCGGCGCTCTCTGAACTCTATCCCGCACTAAACCGGTGCGTGCGCCGACCGAAGTTTGAAACTGGCGAAGCGCACGTTTGCAGAGGCGGCGGTCGCCATCTTCTTGAATTCGACTCCGGCTACATGGAACCGGGTGACGTCCTTGTCGATCTCGTAAATGCCTGCCGCGCGCATGGCGTGACAATCCGTTTCCGATCAGAGGCAACAGTCATCAAGCAATCCGGCGGAACGGTAAAAGGCCTCGGACTTGCAGACGGCGATCGGATCACAACGGGCGTGATCGTAAACGCTGCCGGTCCGTGGTGTGGCCGGCTGATGCTGGCCGCCGGGATCGACAATCCTTGGCCGCTTCTGCCGACACGTGTCCAGATCGTGCAGATCGATCGGCCAGACGGACTTGAGGGTGACATCCCCATCTGCGCGGACCCGGCGTCAGGGATCTACTTCAGGCCGGCGCGCGACGGCCATCAGATCATCGTCGGATCCCTTCTGGAGAAAGACGAGCGCGAGCATATCACTAATCCTGATTCATTTCTTAGACTGGCTGACGATACATTTATTCGAGAGAAGTTGTTTGCACTTGAGCACCGTATTGGCAAAATTGATTACAGCAAGACGATCAGGAGCTATTCTGGCTTGTACACGATCAATAAAGCTGATGTTCATCCGGTTATAGGCCCGACACCGCTGTCGGGCTTCTACGTCGCAAACGGATTTAGCGGGCATGGTTTCAAGCTGGCACCAGCGATTGGCAGGCTGCTCGCTGCCCAGATCACGAGTAAGTCGCTACCCGGAGATCCGCAGATCGAACCGGAGTTCCTTGCCTTCGACAGAGCGCCGTTCCGGATAGAGACCAACAGCGTTCTAGCCTGAACGACAAGGGCCGGAAGCTTTCTCGCCCAAAGCGGAGGCGGCGCTCCTGCTGGGTTATCTTGAGCCTCTGGTGAACAAAGCGAGCCAACCCCTACGGCACGTTGACGTGACCCCCCGAAGTGATCCCTGCCCCGGCCTTGGCCCGCGAGGGAAGAGAGTCTGGCCGACTATCCAGAGCGAACCGCGATTTGTCGGAATCCGGATTCTCAAGTCAGCGGTGATGTGATTCATCCTGTCTGCCGGGCAGGAGGCCGGCGGTGATGACAGCTGCGTCTTCCATGGATCTCCGCGAGAGGGCTCTGGCCCACGAGGCAGCGGGCGAGACGCATCGGCAGATTGCCGAGGCGCCGCTGATCGCTCTCTCGTGTATCTCCAGGTAGGCCCGGCGCGAGCGGGAGACGGGCTCGCCCGCGCCGGCGCAGGACAGATGACCGCACCCCGACAGATCACTACATCAAACCGGACTCACGCCTGCAGCAGAGGGACCATCCACAGATGACAGCCCCCGACTGCCGCGACCGTGGCCGACTACAGCCGGTCGCGCAGCGCATGCCAGGCGAGCCCGGCCACGGTCAGCGGCCAGCGCAGCAAGCGTCCGCCCGGGAACGGCGGCGTCGGCAGACGGGAGAGCAGTTCGACCCCGCCGGGCTCGCCAAGCACCGCCTCGGCCAGCAGCTTGCCGACATAGGGGGCCAGCATCACGCCCTGCCCCGAATAGCCTGAGGCTACCCGAACGGCCGGCGCAACCTCGCCGACGAACGGGACCCGGTTCATAGTGATGCCGAGGGTAGCACCCCAGGCGTGGTCAATCGGCACATCGGACAGCTGCGGATAGACCTTCAGCATGTGGCGACGCACAAAGCCGGCAAGGTCTGACGGAAATCCGGGCCGGTAGTTCTCGCCGCCGCCGAACAGCAGCCGGCCGTCAGGTGTCTTGCGGAAATAGTTCACGACGAAGCGGCTGTCGGCCACTGCCGCATCCGAACGGATGATCGCCTCGGCCCGCTCGCCGAGCGGCGCGGTGGTTAGGATGAAGTTGTTGATCGGTATGACCCGGGCGCGAACTCTGCGGGCCATACGGTTCAAGGAGCCGTCGCCGGAGAGGATCAACTGGTCGCAGCTCACCTGGCCACAGGTCGTCTGAACCACGATCCTGCCACCCTCGCGCCGCCAGTCGAGGGCGCGGGTCTGCTCGTGGATCACGGCCCCGGCGACCATCGCGGCCTGGGCCATGCCCCGCGCCAGGTTGAGGGGGTGGAGGTGGGCCCCGTCGCGATCAATCACCCCTCCGTGATAGACTTGGGTCCCCAGCTCATGGGACAGATCTTCCGGCGCGATCAGGGCAAGCGCCTCACAGCCATAGACCTTCGCCATGTGCTCGATGTGGACTGCGTCCGCGGCCTCACCGTCAGGACGGTGGCGCGCATGGATCATGCCCGGCTTGAGATCGCAGGCGATGGCGTGGCCGGCGATGATCGCCTGAAGGTGCCGTCGGGCATCCTCGGCCAGCTTCCAGAGCGCGAGGGCGTCGTCGCGGCCGACGGTCTGTTCAAGCCAGACCTGGTCGCGGCGCTGACCGGTATGGACCTGCCCGCCGTTCAGTCCGGAAGCCCCCGCCCCGACCCGGCCGGCCTCGAGCACGATCACTGACACGCTGCGGAGCGCCAGGCTCAGGGCCGCGCCCAGACCCGTAAAGCCCGCGCCGATCACGCAGACATCCGCCGACGCATCGCCGCGCAACAACGGCTGATCGGGGAAGGGCATTGCGGTGGTGGCGTAGTAGCTCATGGCCCTGCCCCGCCTTGGGGCAAGAATCTGATCGACCTAAACATTCAGCAGCAGGAACTCGCGCTCCCACGGGCTGATGGTCCGCATGAAGGTCTCGTACTCGGCCTCCTTGACCTTGTCATAAGCCTGGCAGAAGTTGCTACCCAGGATCTCGACCAGGGGCTCGCAGGCCTCAAAGAGACGCAGGGACTCGCTGAGACTGCGCGGCAGCTCGATGCCCCGGACGCTGGCATCGGTCGCCACCGGATCGGAGGGGTTGAGGCCCTGCACCATGCCCAGATAGCCGGCCGCCAGGGCGGCGGCGATGGCGAGGTAGGGATTGGCATCCGACGACGGAATCCGGTTTTCCAGGCGGCGATTGGCCGGATTGGAGGGCGGCACGCGCAGGCCGCAGGTGCGGTTGTCATAGCCCCACTGGGTGTTGACCGGCGCGCCGCTGCCCCGGGCGATTCGGCGGTAGGAATTCACATAAGGGGCCAGGATGGCCATGATCGCCGGCAGGTAGGTCTGCTGTCCGGCGATGAAGTTGTGGAACAGCGCCGTCTCCTCGCCCGTCCTGGGATGCGAGAACAGGTTGTGGCCGTCCGCGTCGACGATCGACTGGTGGATGTGCATGGCGCTGCCGGGTTCGGATGCCATAGGCTTGGCCATGAAGGTCGCGTAGATCTCATGTTCCAGTGCCACCTCCCGGATGGTGCGCTTGAACATGAACACCTGGTCGGCCAGTTCCAGCGGCGGACCGTGCCTCAGATTGATCTCCATCTGGGCCACACCACTTTCGTGGATCAGCGTGTCAATCTCCAGACCCTGGCGTTCGGAGTACTCGTACATGTCCTCGAAAAGGGCATCGAACTCGTTGACCGCACTGATGGAATAGCCCTGGCGTCCGGTCTCGGGCCGGCCCGACCGTCCGATCGGGGGCTTGAGGGGATAGTCCGGGTCGATGTTGCGTTCGACGAGATAGAACTCCAGTTCCGGCGCGACGATCGGGGTCCAATCCTTCCCGGCATACAGGGCCAGCACCCGGCGTAGCACCTGGCGGGGGCTCTCCTCGACCGGTCGCCCGTCCGGATGGAAGGCATCATGGATCACTTGGGCCGTCGGATCCTGGGCCCAGGGTACCACGGCCAGGGTGGCCAGGTCAGGGGTCACGAAGATGTCGGTGTCGCTCTGCACGGCATTCACCACGCCCTCGAACTCCGGGAAGTCGCCGGTGATCGTCTGGTAGAATATCGCCAGCGGCAGGTTCATCGTCGGCATCCCGAGGAACTTGCGCACCGGCATGATCTTGCCGCGCGCCACCCCGGCCAGATCGGGCACCACGCACTCGATCTCCTCAATGTTCTGGCGAGCAAACCAGGCTTGCGCCTCCTCCAGCGAGGCTACGCCGCGGTTGATCCGCTGGTCGGGCTTGGCCTTCTTGTGCCTGGGCTTCATGCCACATACCCCGGCTTCAGGGACCGCAGGATCGGCTCCGCCTCGTCAAGTGACTTGCGGATAATCGACACCAGCTTATCGATCTCGGCATGGCTGATGATCAGGGGCGGGCAGCAGACGATGGTGTCGCGGATGCCGCGCACCATCAGACCATTGGCGATGCAGCGGTCACGAACGATGGGGCCGGCCTCGCCTTCCTTGTCGAGGAATCGGAGATTGGTGCCGGGCTCGCGGACGATCTCGACGGCCCCGATCAGGCCCAGCGAGCGGGTCTCGCCGACCAGCGGATGGTCGTTCAGGGTGGCCAGGGCCTTGGCCAGATAAGGACCGGTATCCTCACGGGTACGCTCGACCAGGCCCTCGCGCTCCATGATCTCGATGTTCTTCAGCGCCACGGCGCAGCAAGTCGGATGGCCCGAATAGGTAAAGCCGTGGATGAAGTCGCCGCCCTTTTCGCGCAGTTCCGCGACGATGTGGTCGGCGACGCCGACGGCACTGATCGGCAGGTAGCCGGACGACAGTCCCTTGGCCATGGCGATCATGTCGGGCTTGATGCCGTAATGCTGGTGACCGAACCACTGACCCAGACGCCCGTAGCCGCAAATCACCTCGTCACAGACCAGCAGGATGTCGTACTTGCGGCAGAGGGCCTCGACCGCTGGCCAGTAGCCGTCCGGCGGGATGATCACCCCGCCCGCGCCCTGCACCGGTTCGCCGATGAAGGCGGCGACGTTCTCGGGACCGAGCTCCACGATCTTGTCCTCGATCTCCTTGACCGCCCGGGCGCAGAAGTCCGCCCGGGCTTCGCCGAAGCCTTCCCCGAAATGATAGGGCTGCATCACGTGGTGGACGCCTGGGATCGGCAGGTCGCCCTGCACATGCATGTGCTTCATGCCGCCCAGCGACACCCCGGCCACAGTGGAGCCATGATAGGCGTTCCAGCGGCTGATGAAGGCGGTACGCTGCGGCTGGCCCTTCAGCTTCCAGTAGTGGCGCGCCAGACGGAAGATCGTGTCATTGGCCTCTGACCCAGACGAATTGTAGAAAACATGGGTCAGGTCGCCGCCCATCTTCTCTGCGATCTTGGCCGCCAGTCTGATCAGTGGCGGCGTCGCAGTCTTGAAGAAGGTATTGTAGTAGGGCAACTCCAGCATCTGCTCATAGGCAGCTTCCGCCAGTTCCTTGCGGCCATAGCCGACATTCACGCACCACAGGCCCGCCATTCCGTCGAGGATCAGGTTGCCCTCACCGTCGTGGACATGCACGCCCTCGGCGCGGGTGATGATGCGGCTGCCACCCAGTCTGGCGATGACCTTGTGGTCAGCCTGGGCCGGCAGGTGATGAGCTAGGTCGAGGCGCTTGAGTTCGGCGATGTCGTGATTGCGGATCGGGGCGTTCATTCCGGGCTACTCCTGGACTTGTCTTGTCCGCTGATCCCCGCGAAAGCGGTGATCCGGGCGATGTTTGGTTGTTCTGACCGGGCAAGCGCCGCCAGCCCGACTCGGGTCTCGCTCTCGCGAGGGATCAATGACGAGGGATTTGGCGGGACCATCGGTTCGCCCCTGAGAGCACGCCCGAACAGCTGGAAGAAGGTCTGGGACTGGGCGTTGGCGGCGGTCTGCCATTCCGGGTGCCACTGCACGGCCAGCAGCGGGGCACCGCTGACGGTAGCCGACACCGCCTCGACCACGCCGTCCGGAGCGCGAGCCTCGACCGTCAGGCCCTCGCCCAGCCGGTCGACTCCCTGATAGTGGACCGAATTGACCACGATCCGGTCCGCGCCAAAGACCTTCGACAGCACGCCACCGGGCGTAAGGTCGACCGGGTGCCTGTGGTCGAACATGCCGTTGAAGTCGACGTCGTCCGGCGCATGGTGGGGGATCAGCGCCTCGCTCGCAGCCATGTCGCGACGCAGGGTCCCGCCGAAGGCGACATTGATCTCCTGGAAGCCGCGGCAGATGCCGAACACCGGGCGGCCCAGGTCGAGCATGGCCTTGATCAGCTCGGTGGTCATGGTGTCGCGCGCGGCGTCGAACGGGCCCGGAGCGTCGCCGATCTCCTCGCCGTAAAGCGCCGGGACGAGGTTGGAGGGGCTGCCCGTCAGCATCAGCCCATCCAGCCGCGCTGCCACCTCGGAGGCCCTCATCAGACCAGGCATGGACGGAACCAGCAACGCCGCTGCATCGGCATAACGCATGGTGCCGGCCACATATCGGTTCATGACTGCCTGGGCAGGCTCGATCCCGACAGTGCGGGTGCAGCAGATAATGCCGGCGACGGGACGGGCGCTCACGGGATCAGCTCAGCAGGATGGCGGGCGAGCAGGCGTGCCAGCACAGCCAGACCGTCTCGCCCAGCTTGAAGTCTTCCTGGTCCCAGCGCGTCAGGTTGGAGCGGTGCACCTTGACCCGTCGACCGCCAGCGATCTCGACCTCATAGACCGACGAACCGCCCAGATAGGCCTCGTGGGTGATGACGCCGGCCACGGCATTGGTGCCCTTGGGCGCATCCCCGAGATTGGGTGGCTCATCGCTGTCCTTCTTGTGCAGTTCGATCTTCTCGGGCCGGATCGCCGCCCAGGCAGTGCCGCCGCGCGGCCCCGTGACCCCGTGGTCGAGGAAGATGTCGACCGGCATATCCGGCGAGCGGATCACCGCATGGCTGGGCTCGTCCACCGCCAGAACGCCCTCGAACAGATTCACGCTGCCGATGAAATCGGCGACGAAGCGGCTGTTGGGGAATTCGTAGAGATCGTTGGGCGTGGCGACCTGCTGCAGCACGCCACGGTTCATCACCGCGCAGCGGCTGGCCAGGGCCAGGGCCTCGTCCTGGTCGTGGGTGACCATGATGAAGGTGATGCCAACCTTCTCCTGCAGGGTGCAGAGCTCTGTGCGCATCTGTTCGCGCAGCTTGGCATCCAGGGCCGACAGCGGCTCATCCAGCAGCAGAACGCGAGGCCGCTTGACCAGGGCCCGGGCCAGGGCGACGCGCTGACGCTGGCCGCCGGACAGCTGGTCAGGCTTGCGCCCGCCGAGGCCGACCAGTTGCACCAGCTCCAGGGCTTCCTCAACCCGCCGGGCCCGCTCGGCGGCCGGCACGCGGTCTACCTTGAGCCCATAGGTGACATTGTCGGCGACCGTCATGTGCGGGAACACGGCATAGGACTGGAACACCATGTTCACCGTCCGCTTGTTCGGGGGCACGGTCGAGACATCCTCACCGTCGATCAGGATCCGGCCCTCGGTCGGAGTCTCGAAGCCCGCCAGCATCCGCAGCAGCGTGGTCTTGCCGCAACCCGACGGTCCGAGCAGCGAGAAGAACTCCCCCTCCTCGACCGACAGCGAGACATTGTCGACCGCCACCATCTTGCCGAAGCGCTTGGTGACGTTTTCGAAGGTGATGATGGGTTGCTTGGTCACGATTTCTCTCCCCCATGGCCGGCCGTCGCTGCGGAAGTCCCCTGCAGCTTCAGCGCCACGGCCGTCAGGATCACGGTCAGCACAATCAGGATGGTCGAGGCCGCATTGACTTCCGGCGTCACCGAGAAGCGGACCATCGAATAGACCTTCACCGGGAAGGTCACCGTATCGGGACCGGCGGTGAAGAAGGTGATGACGAAGTCGTCGAGGCTGAGCGTAAAGGCCAGCAGGGCTCCCGCCACCAGGGACGGGGCCATATGCGGCAGAATCACGTCGCGGATGGTCCGGAACTCGCCGGCCCCGAGGTCGCGAGCGGCCTCCTCCATCTCGCGGTTGAAACTGCTCATCCGCGCCCGCACCACCACCGCCACAAAGGGGAAACAGAACGAGACGTGGGCGATGATGATGGCCCCCAGATTCAGGGGCCAGCCCAGGCCTTGGGGCCAGGGCAGGACCTTGGCGAAGAATACCAGCATGGCCACGCCCATGCAGATCTCGGGCACAACAATGGGCAGGGCCAGGGCTCCGTCGACCGCCGGCTTTCCCGGGAACCGGAATCGCCAGAGCGCCAGGGCGATCATTGCACCAAGGACGACGCTGAGCACGGTCGAGACCGCAGCAATGGTCAGGCTGTTGCCGAACGCCTCGATCAGACCGTCATTGTTCAGAGCCTTCTCGTAGTATTTGAGTGTGAAGCCCTTCCAGACGATGTTGCGCCGGCTGTCATTGAAGCTGAAGGCCATCAGGGCGATCAGCGGCGCGTAGAGGAAGATGAAGACGGCCGCCAGCCAGGCCTGCATCTGCCAGCGGCGCAGGTATTCCAGCGGTCCAGGCGCGCTGCGCTTGGCCATCACCTCGCCTCCGGGGTTTTGCGGGACAGCACCGCGTGGATCGCGATGGCGATGAAGGTCATGTACATCAGCAGGAAGGACATGGCCGCGCCGAACGGCCAGTCATTGGCGCGCTTGAACTGGCGCTCGATGACATTGGCGATCATCTGGCTGTCGGGTCCGCCCAGCAGGTCAGGCGTCAGATAGGCCCCGAGGGCGGGAATGAAGGTGATCAGAACGCCCGAGGCGATGCCCGACAGAGCCAGGGGCACAACGATCTTGAAAAGGGTCCGCACGTGCCCTGCGCCCAGGTCGAGGCTGGCCTCCAGCAGCGACTTGTCCAGCCGGTCGAGGGCTGCATAGAGCGGCAGCACCATGAACGGCAGATGGACGTAGATCAGGCCCAGGATGACCGCGAAATTGTTATGCAGCAGCTCCAGAGGCTGGAAATCGCCCAGGGGCTGCAGGCCCAGCAGGGCCGCGATCGTGCCGCCGCCCTCCCAGAGCCACTCCAAGCCCATGTTCACATAGCCCTCCGTCCGCAGCACAGCGATCAGGGCATAGGTGCGGATCAGAAGGTTCGTCCAGAAGGGCAGCATGATGAGCAGCAACAGCCAGGTCTTGGCCTGGTCGGACGCAAAGGTGATGGCCAGGGCGACCGGGAAGCCGATCACCAGGCACAGGCCGGTGACGATCGCCGCCACCCAGGCCGACTTGATGAAGATTTTCAGGTAAAGCGGCTCTATCGCCCGGGCGTAGTTCTTGAACGTGCCAGTGATGGCGATGTCGGTCAGGCCGTCATTGTGGCCGAAGCTGTAGGCCCATATGATCGCCAGCGGCACCAGGAAGAACAGCACCAGCCAGAACAGCGGCGGGACCAGCGCAGCTGCGAAGACTGCCTTGGACTCTTTCCAGCTCTGCTCCATGGGACCGTTCCTCTTCTCCATTCCCCCCTTGATGGGGGAAGGGCGGGGCTAGGGGTGAACACGTTTCGAGACGGGGAGAGGCGAGCGTGAAGCCCGCCGACGGTGTCACCCTCATCCCCGCCCCCTCCTCCACCTGGGGGAAGGGAGGAGGGCCTCTTAAGCTGCCCGGACCCGCGTGATGACTTCCTCGTATTCGCTGGCCTTTTCGGCACCCTCAAAGGCCCCGTACTCGCAATTGGCCATGATCTCGGGGGGTGGGAAGATAACCGGATTGTTCTTGTAGTCTTCCGGCATCAGCGCCTTGGCCGCGGCATTGGGGGTCGGATAGAGGATCGTCCTCGAGATCTCCGCCCCGGCCTCGGCATCCAGCAGATAGTTGATGAAGTTGTGCGCGTTCAGGGGACGCGGTGCGCCCTTCGGGATACACAGGTTATCTGAGTTGATAAGACTGCCTTCCTTGGGGACGACAAAGCCAACGTCATCGTCTTCCTTCATTAGCTGGGCGATGTCGCCATTATATTCAAGTACCAGATCCACCTCGCCCGAAGCCAGCATGTCCTGGCCGTTGTCGTCGTGGAAGGCCTTCACAAACCGCTTCTGCTTGATCAGCATCTGCTCGATCTCGGCGACGAGCTCTGGCGGGATGTTGTTGACGCTGTGGCCCTTGTACTTGGCGGCCAGGCGGATAAGGTCGGCGCTTTCAGACAGCAGGGCGATCTTGCCGGCGTACTGGTTGCTGTCGAACAGATACTTCCAGCTGTCCGGCACGCCCCTCACCCTGCTCTTGCGATAGCCAATGCCGAGCACCAGCCAGGTATAGGGCATTGAAAACTTCCGGCCCTGGTCATAGTCCGGGTTCATGAAGGCCGGATCGATGTTCCTCAGATTCGGGATCTTGCTGTGATCCAGTGACTCCAGCAGGCCGGCCTGGCCCATGCGGGTCACGAACTCGTTGGACGGCACGATCACGTCGAAGCCCGGGTTGCCGGCCTTCAGCTTGGCGAACAGTTCGTCATTGGTCGCGAACAGGCTCATACTCACATCGACGCCGGTAGCCGTCTTGAAGTCGGCCAGGGTCGTCTCGCCGATATAGGTGTCCCAGTTGTAGAAGTTCAGCTTGGCTTCTTCGCCGCCCGCCCCGGCCGGCGCAGCCGCCCTTGGGCTGCAGGCAGTGAAGGTCAGGCCGACAGCGGCGGCCCCGGTCGCCGCCAGCAGAGAGCGCCGGTTCATGGCGCGGTGCGTGATGATGGTCATGATCTCTAATCTCCCCAATCTGTTCCATCAAATGCCGACTTCCATCGGCGCAAGGTTCAAGCTGTCTTCGCGCATCGTGGTCACGCGTTACGCAGGTACCAATCGAAATCGAGGCTGGTGACGGCCTCGAAGAAGCGCGCCTGTTCAGTGCGCTTGACCGAGACAAACATGTTTACGAAACGGTCGCCAAGATAATCGCGCAGCACCGTGGACTGATCGAAAAGGTCAACCGCCGAGAACCAGTTGGCCGGCAGACGATACGTCTCCCTGGCCGCCACCGCGTAGCCGTCGCCAACCACGGCAGGACCGGGGTCCAGCTTCCGGATCAGGCCATGATGAGCACTGGCCAGCACTACGGCCATGACCAGATAGGGGTTGCCGTCCGCCCCGGCGACGCGGTGTTCGACATGGCGGGTCGGGGCCGGGCCGGCCGGAATGCGCAGGGAGACCGTCCGGTTGTTGACCCCCCAGGTCGCCGCGACCGGCGCATAGGAATTGGCCTTGAACCGGCGATAGCTGTTGGCATTGGGAGCCAGGATCGCCATGCCCTCGCCCAGCAGGGCCTTCATGCCGCCGATCGCGTGGCGCAGCAACGGCGAGCCTTCCGGATCCTCGTCGGCGCAGAGATTGTTGCCGTTCGCGTCATTGAAGCTGACATGGACGTGGAAGCCGTTACCCGCCCGGTCCGACCAGGGCTTGGCCATGAAGGTGGCCTCGCAGCCGTGACGCAGGGCCAACCCCTTGGCCATGCGCTTGAAGAGCAGGGCGTCGTCGCAAGCGCGCAGTGCGTCGGGCTTGTGCTTGAGGGTCAGCTCGACCTGGCTGGGCGCGAACTCGGAAATGGCCCCTTCCAGCGGTACGCCGATCACATCGGCGGTCGCCCAGAGCTCCCGCAGGAAGGGCGCGATCGACTCCAGCTCGGGAAGCCCATAAACTTCGATTCCTTGTGGCCGCTGACCGGTCTGCATCGACCTCGCCGGTTGCAGATCGCCGTCGGCGGTGCGTTCGGTATCGACCAGATAGTATTCCAGCTCGCAGGCGGCGACCGGCGTCAGGCCGTCGGCCGCATAGCGATCCAGCACCCGCTGCAGCACGTGGCGCGGATCGAGGTCGTTGGGCGTGCCGTCCAGCTCATAGAGCGACAGCATGACCTGGGCCATGTCATCGCCCAGCCAGGGGGCCAGGGTCAGGGTTCCGGGCACCGGGCGGGCCCGGCGGTCGGCGTCACCATCTTCCCAAACGAGGCCCGTCTCCTCGCAGTCCGCACCCCGCGTATCTACCACCAGGATCGAGCCGGGCAGGAAGCGGCCATAGTCATAGATGGCTTGCAGTTCGTGCACGCGCAGGCGCTTGCCGCGCGGCACGCCGGTCATGCTGGTGAAGAAAACGTCGACAAACTTCACCTGCGGATGAGCCGCGAGAAAGTCTCGGCATTCCCGGGGATCGGCAACCATGGGATGGCTCATGCGGTCAGGCCCTCAAGCGCTCCGGCAAAGCCGTCGATCGCCGTGACCAACCGGTCGATCGACGCATCTTCGGTGACCGGAGACACCAGCATCATGTTGTGAAAGGGGGCGATGAGGACGCCCCGGTTGATCAGCCACAGATGAAGGGCGGCCAGAAGCTCATGGTCCAGGGCCTTGCGCATCTGGGCGGCGTTTCTCGGCAAAGGATCGGCGAAAACCAGCTCGACTCGCGCCCCGACATGGGCCACCGACCACGGCAGCTCCCGGGCAGAGATCACCCGGCGCAGACCGGCCACCAGACGCTCCGCCCCGGCCAGCATCCGGGCGTAGGCCGCGTCGGTCATAACCTCGGCCAGCATGGCCCGCATCGCGGCCATGGCCAGGGCGTTGCCGGACAGGGTCGTACCGATGCCCGACTGCCCCGGGCCGATCCGGGCCTGGGCGGCATCCATCCGCGCCGAGAGTTCTGCGGTGACTCCCCATGCCGCCGCCGGGACGCCCCCAGCGATGGCCTTGCCGACCACGAAGACATCAGGCTGCAGGTCGTGCAGGCGGGTATAGCCGCCGGGACCGCTCGACAGGGTGTGGGTCTCGTCCAGGACCAGCAGGGTTCCGGCCGCCCGGGTCAGGGACCGCAGGGCTTCATGAAACCCTTCGTCCGGCAGGATCATGCCGCAATTGGTCATCACCGGCTCGGCCAGCACAGCGGCGACATCGCCCGGGGCGAGCGCGGCTTCCAGGGCGGCGAGGTCGTTGAAGGGTACGACGCGGGTTGTCGGCGTAAGGTCGTGAACCTGGCCGACCAGCCCCGGCTTCATGACCGCCTGGCCGTCCTTCAGGACCACGAAGGCATCCTCGACCATGCCGTGGTAGCAGCCATCGAAGACCAGGATCACCGGTCGGTCTGTCACCGCCCGCGCCCAGCGGATCACCGCCCGGTTGGCGTCACTGGCGGTCGTGGCGACCTGCCAGAGCGGCAAGCCGAAACGCTCGGCAAGCAGCCGACCAACCATGACCGAGGTGGCCGTCGGCAGCATGAAGCCCGCGCCGCGCCGGACCTGGTCGGCAACGGTCGCCACGACCGAAGCATCCCCATGGCCGAACATCGAGGGCGTGTCGCCAAGACAGAAGTCGTCATAGAGCCGGCCGTCGACATCGGTGATCTGGGCCCCTGCACCCTGGGCCACAAAGATCGGCGTCGGGCTGGCCCAGTCGTTCATCCAGTGCAGCGGAGCGCCACCGCGCCAGACCTGGGTCGACTGGCTCGCCATGGCAACACTGCGCGGATGGTCGGCTCGAAAGCGTTCGGCTTCAGCCTGGAGCAGGTCGTCAAGCGTCGGAGTGTCGGCCCGTTCGGGATTCATCCCGCAACTCCGCCGAAACACAGGTACTTGGTCTCCAGATACTCATCGAGACCCTCGGAAGCCCCCTCCCGGCCAAGGCCGGACTCCTTGACCCCACCGAAGGGTGCGACCTCGGTGGAGATCAGGCCCTCATTGATCCCGACCATGCCGGCCTCGATGGCCTCGGCCACCCGCCAGCAACGTCCGACGTCGCGGCTGTAGAAGTAGGCCGCCAGGCCAAAGGGCGTGGCATTGGCCAGGTCGATCGCCTCGGCTTCCGTCTCGAACTTCACGATCGGGGCGACGGGACCAAAGATCTCTTCCTGGAACAGCCGCATCTCGGCCGTGGCCCCGGTCAGAACAGTGGGCTGGTAGAATAGCCCCCCCAGGCCATGCACATCCCCGCCCGTCAGGATCGTGGCCCCGGCCTCGACGGCCTCGCGCACCAGGCTGTGGACCTTGATCAGGGCCTTGTCATTGATCAGCGGGCCGATGGTCACGCCCTCGCCCGTGCCCGGCCCCACCTTCAAGGCCGCAACCCGCTCGGCCAGCCGGACCGCAAAAGCGTCGTGGATGCCTGACTGCACGATCAGCCGGTTGGCACAGACGCAGGTCTGGCCGGTGTTACGATACTTGCTGGCGATTGCCCCCTCGACGGCCGCCTCCAGATCGGCATCGTCAAAGACGATGAAAGGTGCATTGCCCCCCAGCTCCAGGCCGAGCTTCTTCATGGTGCCGGCACACTGGGCGTAGAGGATCTTGCCGACCGGGGTCGAGCCCGTGAACGACAGCTTGCGGACCCGGCTATCTTCACAAAGCGTCCGGCCAATGGCGCTGGCATCGCGGCCGGTCACGACGTTCAGGACGCCGGCCGGCACACCCGCCTTCTCCGCCAGCCGGGCAATAGCCAGGGCACAGAGCGGGGTTTCGGCGGCCGGCTTGATCACGACCGTACAGCCCGCCGCCAGGGCCGGCCCGACCTTGCGGGTAATCATGGCGATGGGGAAGTTCCACGGCGCGATGGCCGCGCAGACCCCGACCGGCTGCTTGATGGACATCAGCCGCTTGTTGCAGTCCGTGGTCTGGATCGACTGGCCGTGGCCGCGCTTGGCCTCCTCGGCGAACCAGTCAATGAAGCTGGCCCCATAGGCGACCTCGCCCCGGGCCTCAGCCAGCGGCTTGCCCTGTTCGGCCGTCATCAACTTGGCCAGGTCTTCGCTCCGGGCCAGGATCAGGTCACTCCAGCGGCGCAGGATCGCCCCACGGTCCTTGGCCGTGCGGGCTGCCCAGGCGGGAAAGGCCCGATGGGCTGCCGTGATCGCCGTGCGGGTCTCGGCCGCACCTAGATCGGCCACCCGGATGATAAGGCTTCCATCTGCGGGATTGACCACTTCGAAGGTGGCTTCAGCGCTGATCCACTGGCCGCCGACATAGGCCTGGGTCTCGATCAGGGTCATCCATTCACCTCAGCGTCACGGACACCGACTTCAGGTCGGCGTACTTGTGCAACGCATGAAGGCTTCGGTCTCGGCCAAAACCGGACTGCTTGAAGCCCCCGAAAGGCATGGTGATGTCGCAGGCGTCCCAGCCGTTGATCCAGACCAGTCCGGCCTTCAGCTTGCGGGCGCAGCGCAGAGCCCGGCTGATATCGGTGGTCCAGAGTCCCGCGGCCAGGCCATAGACGGTGTCATTGGCCAGTTGGATGGCCTCGTCCTCGCCCAAAAAGCCCATTACGCCAAGCACCGGGCCGAAGATCTCCTCGCGGGCCAGGGTGCTGTCCGGAGCCACCTGGTCGAAGATGGTCGGCTCGACATAGAAGCCGCCGCTGTCCTGACGGATGCGCTCACCGCCCAGCAGCCGCCGCGCTCCCTGGCTGTGGGCCGTGGCGATAAAGCTGAGGGCGGTGTTCATCTGCCGCTCGCTGACCATCGCCCCGAACTGGGTGGCTGGATCCAGCGGATCGCCGACCACCATGTCGCGGGCGATCTGGACGACTCGAGCGACAAACTCGCTGCGGATCGACTCCTCGACCAGCAGTCGCGACGCGGCGGTACAGACCTCGCCCTGGTTATAGAATACGCCCCAGGCCGCAGCCTGGGCGGCGGCTTCCAGGTCGGGGCAGTCGGCGAACACGATCTGGGGCGACTTGCCGCCCAGCTCCAGCGACACCCGCTTGAGGTTGCTGCAGGCCGAGGCCTCCATCAGCCGGCGCCCCGTGGACCCCGAGCCGGTGAAGGCGATCATGTCCACGTCCATGTGCTGGGCCAGGGCCTCGCCGGCTGTCGGCCCCAGACCCGGGACGACGTTCAGCACGCCCGGCGGCAGGCCCGCCTCCAGCGCCAGTTCGCCCATCTTCAGGGCCGTCAGGGGCGACTGCTCGGCGGGCTTGAGGACCACGCTGTTGCCCATGGCCAGGGCCGGAGCCACCTTCCACATAGCCATGTGCAGCGGGAAGTTCCACGGCACGATGGCCCCGATCACCCCGAGGGGTTCATGGGTCGCAAAGCTCAGCCGGTCAGCAGGCGAGGCCCCGACCTCGCCATAGACCTTGTCCAGCGCCTCTGCGTACCAGCGGCAGGTATTGATCGCCAGCGGCACGTCCACGCTGCGGGCGTCGGTGATCGGCTTGCCGACATCCAGGCTCTCCAGCAGGGCAAGTTCTTCGGCGTCACGGGCCATCAGGTCGGCCAGGCGGAACAGGACGGTCTTCTTCTGCCGTGGTCCAAGGTTACGCCAGCGGCCATCCTCGAAGGCCGTGCGGGCACTGGCCACGGCGCGGTCCACATCAATAGCCTGGCACGAGGCCACCGGGTTCAGCACGCGGCCGTCACGGGGCGAGACATTGAGAAAGGTGGCCCCGGACGCGGCCTCCACCCGCGCGCCGTCGATGACGGCCTGCCCCGGCAGGGACAATCCGGCGAGCGCTCGGGCAGCATCAAAGGCGAGGGTCAAGAGTGAAGATCTCCAAGACTGTGATCACAGTTTTCCGGGCAAGCGAGACTGTCAAGCCAACGCCTCATGCCTCAGCCTCAACGGCCAGCCGCATCTTGTCCATGCCCTCGGAAAGATCGGCGGCGATGGCTGCTCGGGCAGCGTCAGGATCTCGGGCCTTCAGCGCCGCCATCGCCTCGGCATGACGGTCGGCAGGCAGGCTGCCGGTTCCAACCCGGCCGAACACCACCCGCATGAAGGGACCGATCTGCAGCCAGAGCCCCCCGGCCATGGACAGCAGGACCTCGGCCCCGGCCCGCTCATAGATGGTAAAGTGGAAGGCGTGGTTGGCGATCATGTAGCCGTCGACATCGCCGGCCGCGAGCGCCGCATCCAGCCGCGCGTCAATTCCCTGCAGGGTACGGATCAGGGCCGTATCAGCCGAGGGAGCTGTGCGAGCGGCCAGTTCCGGCTCGATCCAGAGCCTTGCCTGGGCCAGTTGAGACAGGCGTTCAGCGCTCAGGGACGGCACGCTGAGCCGTTTGTTGGCCGGATTGATCGCCAACGCCCTCTCGGCGACCAGGCGGCGCACAGCATCGCGTACCGGCATCGGACTGACCCCGAGATCGGCGGCCAAGCTGCGCAGCGACACCCCCACGCCCGGTGCAATCCGGCCGATGATCAGCGCCTGACGGATCGCGTCATAGACTTGGTCGTGAACGGCGGTGGAATCCGCAAGGGAGCGGCGGAGCCTGCCTGTCACCGACCATCCCCGTAAAGGCGAACATCCGTGCGGACGCTCAAGATCGCGCTCGGCATGATGGCTCCTCGGCACCCTCCCCCGAGATCAAACCCGCAACGCCGCTTTCAGAGCAGTGAGCAGGCGAGGGAGGCTTGCAAAGTGGGGTGTAATTGCGATCACAATGCAAGCCCTTGCAGAGGACTTCGCCATGCCCGACCTCGGCACCAACAATCTCGACGCCTTCTGGATGCCGTTCACGCCCAACCGGCGGTTCAAGGCCCAGCCGCGTATGCTCTCGTCCGCGAAGGACATGAACTACAAGACGCCTGACGGCCGCGAGATCCTGGATGCCACATCGGGCCTTTGGTGCGTCAATGCCGGCCACGATCGCCCCCGCATCCGTGAGGCGATCCAGAAGCAGGCAGCCGAAATGGACTATGCTCCCTGCTTCAACATGGGCCACCCCTTGGCTTTTGCCTTCGCCAGCCGCCTGGCCGAGATCACCCCGAAAGGTCTGGACCATATCTTCTTCACCAGTTCCGGGTCCGAGTCGGTCGACACCGCCCTGAAGATCGCGCTGGCTTATCAGCGGGCCCGTGGCAAGGGCACCAAGACCCGGCTGATCGGGCGCGAGCGCGGCTATCACGGGGTCGGCTTCGGCGGCGTCTCGGTTGGCGGCATACCGAGGAACCGGATGTATTTCGGCTCGCTACTGACCGGCGTCGATCACTTGCCGCACACGCACGGCGTGCCCGGCAACCTGTTCTCGAAGGGCGAGCCTCAGAACGGGGCCCATCTGGCCGACGACCTGGAGAGGATCGTCGCCCTGCATGACGCCTCCAACATCGCCGCCGTGATCGTCGAGCCGGTGGCCGGTTCGACGGGCGTGCTGATCCCGCCCCGGGGCTATCTGCAGCGCCTGCGGGCCATCTGCGACAGGCATGACATCCTGCTGGTCTTTGACGAGGTGATCACCGGTTTCGGGCGCCTGGGCGCGCCATTCGCCGCCGACCGCTTCGGCGTGACCCCCGACCTGATCTGCATGGCCAAGGGCCTGACCAATGCCGCCGTGCCCTGCGGGGCCGTGGCGGCCAGCGGCAAGATCCATGACGCCTTGATGGAGGGTGCCGACGCCCCCATCGAGCTCTTTCACGGCTACACCTATTCGGCCCACCCCCTGGCCTGCGCCGCCGGGATCGCGACGCTGGAGACCTATCGGGAAGATGACCTTTTTGCCCGTGCCGCCGGGATCGAGGCCTACTGGCAGGACGCCCTGCACAGTCTGCATGACGCCCGACATGTCATCGATATCCGCAATCTGGGCCTGATCGGCGGCATCGAACTGCAGCCCCGACCGGGCGCGCCCACGGCACGGGCGCTTGAAGTCTTCGAGGCCGCCTTCGACGACGGCCTGCTGATCCGGGTGACCGGCGACATCATCGCCCTGTCGCCGCCGCTGATCCTCGAGACCGGGCATATCGACCGCATGGTCGAGACCCTGCGGGCCGTGCTGGCGAAGGTGAAGTAGGCCTCCGCCCTGCAGCGGGTTCACCGGCAGCTTCGGTAACACCCGGGCGCACCGCTCGGTCGAGCACTTCGGAGGAACACCTGTCCGTCGTCCTGCCAGTCATGGCTCAACCCTCTCAGGAGTTGGAGCCTCCGGGAAATCAGGGACGGTTCAAGTTGGCGTTGGACTGACAGCGACGGCGGAATTGCCTTTGCAAGCCCGCAAGAGCAAATGATATAAGATTATATCTTTTGCGCGGTCCGCCCGCGCCGCTACGGGGTTCGGATGGCTGGGGCCAAGGCCGCAAGGGGTCGCACGCTCGTCGAGAAGATCGCCGCCAAGGCGTCGGGTCGCGAGGGCGCGCGCGCGGGCGATCTGGTGACGGCCGAGGTGGACCTCTGCTTTGCCCATGACAGCTCTGGACCACGCCGCTGGGCACCGATGCTGGCGGAGATTGGGCGCGGCCTGTGGGATCCGTCCAAGGTCGTGATCGCGTCGGATCACTATGTGCCTGCGGTTGACGCCGAAAGCGCGGCGATTCTGAGCCTGACACGCCGGTTCGCTGCCGAACATGGCGTGGGCCGCTTCTACGACATGGAGGGGATCGGCCATATGCTGCTGGCCGAACGAGGACTGGTCCGGCCTGGCATGCTCGTGGCGGGGGGCGACAGCCATACGCCTATGGCCGGTGCCTTCGGGGCCTATGCCGCAGGATACGGAGCGACAGATATGGCGGCGATCGCCGCAACGGGTCGCACCTGGCTGGAAGTGCCCGCGACGATCAGGGTGGAGTGGCGCGGGGCCCTGGCGGACGGGGTGACGGCCAAGGACGTAATGCTGTTCCTTTGCCGCGAACTGGGTATGGACAATGCCTTCCGCGCCGTGGAGTTCGCCGGTCCGATGGTCGAGGCCATGTCGATGCCCGAGCGGCTGGTCTTGACCAATATGGCCGCCGAGCTGGGAGCCGAAACCGGGATCGTGGCACCGGACGCGACCACCTTTGCCTGGCTGAAGGAGGTCGGAGCGCCGGTCGAGGATGAGGCGGCGGCGCAGGCCTGGACGTCCGATCCGGACGCGGACTATGGAGCTTTACACCGGTTCGACGCGGGCGCGCTTGAACCCATGATCGCCCTGCCCCACTCCCCCGCCAACAGTGTGTCGGTCGCCGGTGCCGCTGGTCGCCGTATCGACCAAGCCTATGTCGGAGCCTGCGTGGGAGCAAAGCTGGAAGACTTGCACATGGCCTCGCGGGTGCTGGCGGGCCAAAGGATAGCGCCTGGCGTGCGGTTGCTCGTCGCCCCGGCGTCGTCGCGGGTTACGGAGGCCGCCGCGCGAGACGGGACCCTGGCCTGTCTGATGGCGGCCGGGGCCACCCTTATGCCCTCAGGTTGCGGGGCCTGCGCGGGCATGGGCGCGGGCCTGCTGGCCGATGGCGAGGTTTGCATCTCGACGACCAATCGGAATTTCAAGGGCCGGATGGGCCATGCAGGAGCCGAGGTCTATCTCGGTTCGCCCTATAGCGTGGCCGCTGCAGCCATCGCCGGAAGGATCATCGATCCGCGTGGTTACCTCGGTCAGCGGAAGGCGGCGGCATGACCTTGCCCGACAGCGGCCGGGCCTTCGTGTTCGGCGACCAGATCGATACCGACCTCCTGGCACCAGGCCACCTGATGAAGCTCGATCCGGACGCTCTGGCAAGCCACTGCCTGGAGGCCATCGATCCGACGTTCGCGAGCAGCGTACGCGCGGGAGACTTCGTCGTGGCCGGGCTGAATTTCGGTCTGGGGTCGTCGCGCGAGCAGGCCGCGGTCTCATTGAAGCGCCTGGGGGTGCGAGCCGTCATCGCCCGGTCTTTCGCGCGAATCTTCTGGCGCAATGCCATCAACCTGGGCCTGCCCGCGATAACACTCGCCGCCGCGCACGAGGTCACGGCCGGCGACCGGCTGAGCCTCGATCTGCAGGCGGGCAAACTGATCAATGAGACTTCGGGTCGGCTCTATGCGTTCGCCCCCTTCCCCGACCACCTGACGGCGATGATGCGCGATGGAGGGCTGATCGCCCATCTGAAGCGTTCCGCCTCTGAACCCACCGGAGCCGCCGCGTGAGCCTGAAAGCCCGCCTGACTACGCCGGGACCGGCGGTCCACGCACCGGGTGCATTCGACGCCCTGTCGGCCCTGCTGATCCAGCAGACAGGCTTCGAGGCCGTCTACTTGTCCGGAGCGTCTATCGCGTACACCCAACTTGGGCGACCGGACCTTGGGCTGGTTAGCTTCGACCACGTCGCAGACGTGGTGGCCCGCATCTGCGAGCGGGTGGACATTCCCCTGATCGTCGATGCCGATACCGGCTTCGGGAACGCCCTGAACGTGGCGCGGACGGTCAAGGTTTTCGAGCGCAACGGGGCCCGCGCCATCCAGCTGGAGGATCAGACGTTCCCGAAACGCTGCGGACACCTGGCCGGCAAGGGCGTGGCCTCGACCGAGGAGATGGTCGGCAAGGTCCATGCGGCGCTGGATGCCAGGAGATTCGACGAGACCCTGATCATCGCCCGGACCGACGCCATCGCGGTGGAGGGGTTCGAACCCGCACTGGAGAGAGCGGTCGCCTATGCAGAGGCGGGTGCCGACGTTGTCTTCGTCGAGGCCCCGCGCGACCTGGAGCAAATGAAGCGCATCGTGACGACGCTCGGCCGCACGCCCGCCATGGCCAATATGGTCGAGGGCGGAAAGACGCCGATACTGACCCGGGACGCCCTGGGCGAGATTGGCTTCAGGCTGGTTATCAGCCCTGGTGCCCTGGTGCGCGCCCTGATCCCGGCGGCGGAGAGCTTCCTGAGGGCGCTCGGGTCGGAAGGGTCGACCGTCAGCTACAGGGACAGGATGACGGACCTCGCCGGGGTAAACGCCCGCATCGGCCTGGAGGAGATGTTGGCGCTCGGCGACCGCTACGAGCGGGAGCGAGAGGAAGCGGCCGAGTGAACTGCTCCGATCCCAACCTCTATGACCACTGGCCCTATCGCGACCGGCCGAAGATCACATGGCCGGGCGGCAAGGCCCTGGCCTTCTGGATCGCGCCCAACATCGAATTCTATGAGTTCGACCCGCCGGTGAACCCGGCGCGACCCGGCTGGCCGCGCCCGGCCCCGGACGTGGTCGGCTATTCCCAGAGGGACTGGGGCAATCGGGTCGGGCACTGGCGGCTTCAGGACCTGCTGGACCGGCACGGGCTGAGGGGGTCCGTGTCGCTGTCGATCGGGCTGATCGACCACCACCCCGAGATCATCGAAGCAGCGAACGCGCGGGGCTGGGAGTTCTTCAGCCACGGCATCTACAACACCCGCTACTCCTACGGCATGGACGAGGCCCAGGAACGGGCAATCCTCATCGACTCGATCCGCTCGGTCGAGGCCGCGACGGGCCAGCGCATCCGGGGTTATCTGGCACCCGCCCTGACGCACACGGCGCGGACCCTTGATCTGCTCGGCGAGCACGACTTCTGGTACTCCTGCGACCTGTTCCAGGATGACCAGCCCCAACCACTGAAGACGAGGACCGGGCGGCTGGTCTCCATGCCCTATTCGCTCGAGGTCAACGACGTCATCGGCTACTCGGTGATGGGCTTGGACCCTTGGCGCTATGCCGACGTCCTGAAGCGTCATTTCGACCAGCTGCTGGCCGAGGGGCGCGAGAGCGGGACGGTAATGTGCATACCGCTGCACGCTTATCTGGTCAGCCAGCCGCATCGTATCCGGGCCTTCGAAGAGGCTCTGGAGCACATAATGGGCCACCGCGACGAGGTCTGGTTCGCGACGGGGTCGGAGATCGCGGCTCACTACCTTGAGCACTGCTGGGATCAGACGGTGGCGGACATTCAGCGGCGCGGCCTGGCGACAGGCGGGTATGGGTTCGACGATGCCGCTGCCTGAGGAGCATCTTATCTATCCACACCGGCGACGCGGCATGGACCAGTCGCTCTACGACTGGCGGCCGGCGACGGCGCGGCCCAGGGGGCGCTGGCCCGGCGATCGCGGGATGGCGGTCATGATTGTGATGCCGGTCGAGTGGCACATGCTTGATCCTTCGGGAAAGCCGTTCAAGCATCCCGGTGCCATGCAGACTGCCTGGCCGGACCTTCGGCACTACACGACAAGAGACTATGGCCCCCGCGTCGGGGGCTTCCGACTGCTACGGGCGCTGAAGGAGGCGGGGCTTAAGGCGACTGTTCCGGTGAACGGCATCGCGCTGGAGCGTTACCGGCCACTGGTCGAGGCGGCGCTGGAGGACGGGCACGAGATCGCAGCTCACGGCTGGTCGACGGATGCGATCCATCATTCGGGTTTGTCCGAGGGCGAAGAGCAGGCGCTGGTGGCGCGCGCACGCGAGGCTTTCGAGCGCTTGGGCCTGAAGCCCCGCACGTGGATGAGCCCGGCGCGGCAGCAGTCATTCCGCACCCTGTCGCTGATCGCCGAGGCAGGCTTCGACGTCTGCCTGGACTGGGAGCAGGACGAGGTGCCGGTGGCGATGACTACCGAAGCCGGGATGGTTCACGCCGTGCCGCTGATGAACGAGCTTGACGACCGAACCCTGCTGATAGATCGGCGACAGACAGAAGACGTGTGGATCGATCAGGTGCTGGAGGCGGCGGCGTATCTGAAGGCCGACTCCGGAACCGACGACCGGCGGGTGCTGGGCTTCACCCTGACGAGCTACGTCGCGGGCCAGCCGTTCCGGATGAGCGCCGTGCGCCGCATGCTCGCGGGTCTGGCGGAAGTTCGGGCGTGGTCGGCGACGGCGAGCGAGATCGCTGCCGCCTATTCTCCCACTGGGAGGTCGGTAAGTACCTGATTCAGTTCGACGTAGTGACCGTCGGGGTCATAAACCGACGAGAAGCTCACGCGGATCACGCTGGTCCCGTCGTAGCCGGGATAGGTCACCACATGAGGCGTCTCGCCCACCCGCACGCCCGGCGAGGCAGCGGCGCGGGCGAAGACCTCTTCCTGGTTCTCGACGTTGAACACGAGCACGATGTCGCCGGGATGCAGGACGTTGTCGTCCGGGGCGCGCTCGGGCCGGGGCTGGCGCTCAGGCCTAGTGTACTCCATCAGGCCGAGGATGCCGATGTAGTCGTCATTGGCGCGCAGGAAAACGAGCCGCAAAGACCGCTCGGCCGCCTCGTCGTTCGGGGCGTCTCGCGGCGTACGGATCACGTTGTCATAGATCGGCACGAGACCGATCGCTCGGTAAAAGGCCAGAGATGCCTCGATGTCACGCACAACCAGGGTGGTGCGCCGCAGGTCCAGCGGAACGCGCTGGTCGGCCGACACCCGCTCGGGAGCGGGCTCGGCAATTGCGCCGGCGGCACAGGAGGAGGCCGCCAAGACCGAAGCCACCAGCAGGGCGCGGATCATCGGGCAGTCTCCAGATGGTCCAGGACATCGGCCGCCGGCAGGACATCGGCGTACTTCAGCAGCAGGTCCGTCAGGTTGGCGTAATGGTAGCTCTCGTGCTTGTCGGCGACGCATTCGACCGGGACGATCGTCCGGTATCCGCGCGACAGGCTTTCCACGGCCGTGGCGCGAACACAGCCCGAGGTCGAGCCACCGGTAACGATCACCGTGTCGATGCGATGCCAGATCAGATAGCTCTGCAGCGGCGTCTCGTGAAATGCTGACGGCATACGCTTGTCGAAGATCAGGTCGATCTCGCAGTCGGGCCGAGCGCGCGGATCAAACGCATGACGGTCCGAGCCGAACCGGATGTTCTGCAGGCTGTCGGGCGTGTCGCTCCGCGTTCCCCACACGCCAGCGTCGCTGCCGTCGGGCTTGTAACAGACGCGGGTCCAGACGACCGGCAAACTTGCGGCGCGAGCAGCGTCGCTGATCCTATTGATCCAGCCTATCTGGTCCGGGTCAGTCACGTAAGCTGTCTTCGGAAAAAGGTCCGGGCGGGTGTAAGCTTGCTGCACATCGACATTGACGACAGCGGATCGCTGGCCAAAGCCGAAGCCGCGGCGCGCCGGGTTCGCCCGCACTTCTTCGTAGATCAGTCTGGCGGGCCGGTCGTCGCGGGTCATCGTGGGTTCGAAACGCAGATCGCCCATCATTGCGGCTCCCCGGACTGAAGGTGCCGGATCTCCTGAAGTCCCGTCGGCGGCGCTCGCCAGAGCGGGGCCTCCGTCTCGACGTAGTGCCGCAGTGAGGCGGGCACGTCCTCCCATTGGTCAATGCGCCAGGTAATCAGGTGCATGATCGCCGGCCCACCGCCTGCCCACGCCGGGGCATCTCCGTACCGGACCCAGGAAAGCTGGTTCGGATTGGAGGCCCCGCCCGGTGCCTGGATAAAGAAATCGTAGTTCTCGAAGGCCTGGTAGCGGCGCTCCCCGCTGGTCGGGATGTCCAGAAAAAGCGGCGCGGTGAACACGTAGGCGTCGCCGATCCGGCGCGCCTGCATCGTATTGCCCGGTCCGATGCGCTGGACGCGCGCGCCCGAGCCTTGCTCCACCATCGTTGTCAGGCGATCACCGACCAGCTCATAGGTGATGAACTGATAGGGATAGGCCACCGGTTCGACGGCGACTCCGTTCCTCTCCTGCAGGATCTCGTTCGATTCCGCGTCCCGATAGACGTAAATCTTGCGCGAGAACTGCCGCGCCAGCGCCCGCCCTGGATCCGGGCGATCAGATGTCGATGCGTCGAAGCCTTCGACCCGCGCGAGCAGATCGCCCGAAGGGTAGGCCCGCAGAGTGCCGACGGAATACCAGTAGACCGGACGCCCCGTTCCGGTGCGAGCATCGACAAACACGGCGAAGCTTTCGCGGTCGAACCCCTGGCTCCGGGCATCGTCTCCCGAGCCAGCCAGGATGGCCGCGGTGAACGCAAGAAGGGTCAATCGTCGCATGTGTGCGCCTCCAATCCGCAAACAGGGTACCCGCGCTTGTCGGCGGCTCCAAATGATATAAGAATATACCAATAGAACCGGGCGGAGGTCCGGGCCCACATCGCAAACCGGGAGTTCCGTCCATGCGTTTTTCCGTTTCGCTTCTCTCCACCGCCTCCGCCGCCGCCATGTTTGTCGCACTTCCTGCGGCTGCCCAGGATAGGCCGTCCGACCGGGCCGTCACGCGCGTCGATGAAATCATCGTCACTGCCCAGCGCCGGGAGCAGAACATCCAGGACGTGCCGATAGCCGTTACGGCCTTCACTGACACCCAGCTGGAAGTCGCTATCGTAGAGGATACGACCGACCTCGTGCGGGTTACGCCAAGCCTGACGGGGGGTCTGAACACCGGCACGGGGGGCGCCGTCAGCTACTTCATCCGAGGTCTCGGATCCACCGAACAGGTCGCTACATTCGATGTGCCTGTCGCGACCTATGTCGATGAAGTCTACGTCGCTCGCCAGATCGCCAACAACATCACCCTGCTGGACGTGGATCAGATCGAGGTCTTGCGCGGCCCGCAAGGCACATTGTTTGGTCGCAACACAACAGGCGGCGCAATCTCTATCACGACGCGCAAGCCCAATCAGGACTTCCGAGCCTCCGTTGAAGGCACCTACGGATCATTCGACCGCTATACCTTGCGCGGTGCAATCAGTGGACCGCTGAATGACGCCGTCTCGGCGGGCGTGACGGTCCTCCGGATCGGCGATGACGGGTACTCGCGCAGCCTTGTTACCGGACAGGACCTGAACGGCGAGGACACTTGGGGCATCCGCGCAGCCTTGCGTTTCCAGCCCGGCGAGACCTGGGACTGGAATCTCTCCGCCGACTACATCGACCAGGCCAAGACCACCATCGGCGTGAACCCGTTGGATCCCCAGTACACGAGCCGGACTGGACTGAGGCGCGGCAACTGCTCCGACAGCGCGGTGGAGTCTTTCCTGAACCAACGCCTTGGCAACTGTGCCCGCACTCGGGTCGCCACCCTGATTTCGAACCTGACCCACGACATGGGCTGGGCCAGTGTCAGCTGGATCAGCGGCTACATCTCCACCGATCAGATTTTTTCGATCGACTTCGGCCTTGGCGGCAGCCCCACGCCGTTCGGCGGCTTCGTCATTTCCAATGACGTCGAGACGAGGCAATGGACGCAGGAACTCAAGCTGGTCGGCGAGACCGGCCGCGTCAACTGGGTGGCCGGCCTCTTCTACCTGGATGAGGACAACTCGACCTATCAGGTCGACACCTTCGCCACGACGCCGACGGCCACCAGCGCCCTGGTGCTGGGCGATCGTTTGCTTGATAACGGGACCCGGTCTTTTGCGGCCTACGCCCAGGGCGACTTCGCGATCACGGACCAGCTCACCCTGACGCTTGGGGGGCGTTACACCGATGAGGACAAGGACATCAGTTTCGGTGATCGGACCCGAGCGACCTATCCGGCCGGCTTCATCGGCTTCACCGGTGCCGCGACCTCACGGCCGACGACCGCGAACCTGATCGCAGCCGGAATACCGGTTTCGCAGTCGACCTCGAAGTTCACGCCCCGCGTCGCCCTCGCCTACGAAATGAACGATGACGTGATGTTCTTCGCTTCCGCGACCAATGGCTTCAAGTCAGGCGGCTGGAACGCGCGCGGCACGACCGCAATCACCAACTCCGCCTTCGGCCCGGAGGAGGCATGGTCGTACGAATTCGGCATGCGTTCTGACCTTCTTGAGGATACGCTGCGGCTCAACTTGACCCTGTATCGTCTGGAGGTGGAGAACCTGCAGCTGCTTTCGGGTCAGCCTCGCCCCGGCGGCGGTATCGACTTCGTGACCCGTAACGCGGGTGGCCTCGAAGCAACCGGCCTTGAGGCCGAGATCACCTGGAGTCCTACCGAAGCGCTGGAGATCTATGCCACCGGCTCAATCGCTGATCGGCAATACGTCGACATCCCGCTGCGTAACGGCGCAGGTGGCGTCCCGTGTTCAACGACGCCAGAGCCGCTGAACTGTGTGACCACTCGCGACCAGCCGGTCCGTTTCCCGGAGAGCCAGGCCACGCTGGGTGCCCGCTATACCCTGCCCACCACACTGCTCGACGGCGAGTGGTCGCTGAACGGTTCGATCAGCTACTCAGACGAGTACTGGACTTCGACCTACAACGATGCGCGCACCGCGACCGGTGTGCCGTTTGGCGGAACGACAGCCATTACGGTGCCGTTATCCCTGACCGCAGCAACCACGGTCTACAACATCGGCGTGCGCTACGAGAGCAACGACGGGGCCTGGCAAGCATCGCTGGACTGCTCGAACTGCGGTGAAGAGTATTACGTCACCTCCTCGCTGGTGGGCCTAGCCTATCCGAACGATCCGCGTCGGGTCACCTTCCGCCTGCGCCGGAATTTCTGAGGCCAGGAGATTGCGCCGCCGCACGCTTCTGGCTGGCGGTGCCATGGGGGCGGTCCTGAACGCTACCCATCACGGGGCGCGAGCGCATAGCTCGCGCCCCGTCTTCGTTCTGGTACACGGCACCTGGCACGGCGGGTGGTGCTGGCGGCGCGTCGCCAGCACGCTGGAAGCTTCGGGCGCGCGGGTGCTGACCCCGACCTTGACCGGCTGCGGCGAGCGGACCCACCTGCTGGGACCAGACGTGGACCTGGAAACCCACATCCAGGACGTCATGGGTGCCATAGACGCGGAAGAACTGACGACCTTGCATCTCTGCGGCCACTCCTACGGCGGAATGGTCGTCACAGGCGTCTGTGACAGAATGAAGAGCCGGATCGCATCGGTCCTGTATCTCGACGCTGCTGTCCCATCGGATGGCCAATCCATGGTCACCCAATCGCCGGGAATTACGCCGGAGGCGGCGGCTGCCATGGAAGCCAGCCTGCGCGCCCTGGCTCCAGACGGCGTCGCCATGCAGGTGTTCAATGACGTTACCCTCTTCGGCGTGGCTGCCGGAAGCGCAGATGAGGCTTGGTTGAAGCGGCGCCTGACCCCCCATCCTCTCAAGACATGGCTGGACCCGATTCGCCTCGGCGATGGCGGATCGGCCGGACTTCGCCGGACCTATGTCCATTGCATCGACCCGGTCCTGCCTATGGCCTCGTTCGGGGCCCATCACGAACGATTGAGCTCCGATCCCAGCTGGTCCACTTCGACGCTGGCGACCGGACACGATGCGATGGTCTCAGCGCCTCATGTCGTCGCCGACCTGCTGATGGCCCAGACCTTGAACGGATAAGCTCATGACCACTGATCGCCGCGCCATCCTGGCCGGGTCCACCTTGCTCCCGGCCGCCCTTGCGACCGCAGTCCTGGCGCAGACCCCGCCATCCACCGGCCAGTTGGTCAGGTGCGCCCTGTTCGTTTCGGATCTGGAGGCATCGACAGCCTTCTACCGCGATGTGATCGGCCTGCCCGAGTTGCTGTTTGAAGGGGCCCTGCAGGGCGCACCTCTGGAGCGGTTGCTGGGCCTCGCCGAAGGTGCCGGGGTTCGGTTCCGCATCCTCAAGGCGGAGGGACCACCGTACGGCATGATCGCCCTGTTCCAGGTGACCGGACAAACTCTCACGCGAGTCGCTAAGACAGAGGGGACGGTCAACATCGGCGAGAGTGTCCTTGTTTTCCATCGCCCCGACCTCGACGCCGTTGCGGCCCGGCTGGCAGGGATCAACCAGGCCTTCCTGAGCGGTCCTCAACGGCTTGTGGACACACCTCGGCGTCAAACCGACCGTGAGGTCATGCTGCGCGACCCGGATGGTGTCTTGATCAACCTGATCGAGCGCGTCTAGGCCGACAGAACAGCTCGTGCAGACCGCTCGCCGGTCTCACAGGCGGCCTCCATGCCGTGTTCCTCGCGGCGTGTGTGTTCCCCGGCGAAGAAGACGCGCGTGTGGGCACCGCCGGGCTGCCACACCTGACCCAGGCCCTCACCCGGCCGAGGGGCGTGGCGGATACCCCCCGACAGTGGTCCGGCCCAGCTCCAGGAGAAGACCCCACGGACCTTGCCCGCCGAGGACGGCCGCACACGTGCCAGCTCCGACACCGCCCGCTCGACCCGATCGGCCTCGCCCATCTGGTCCCAATCGATGGCCCCGTCTCCATTGATCCAGCAGACGAGGCGTTCGACACCGCGTTCCGTCTCAACCGCGAAGACGCGCTCCAGCGGACCGTCGACATAGAGAGAGGGTGGCAAACCATCGTCCTCCCAGAACGGGGACTCGGGCAAGAGATGAACCTGGGTCACTCGGGCGTATACCGCCCCGGACACGGCAGAGGAGAGCTCCGGGGGCAAGTGTGGACTGAAGGCGATAAGGGCCACTGCAGTCAGAGGCGCGGCCATGACGACGTGCCCGGCTCGGAGCGTCTCGCCGGAGTCAAGGCGAACCTCAACTCCCGAAGGGGTCTGCGAGACAGCCGTTACGAGCGCGCCGTAGCGGACAGGGACTGCCAGAGCGGCGGCCATGGCGGCAGGCAGGGTCGCGCTGCCTCCCACAATCTCGCTGGCCCCCTCGGGTCCGGTCGGTGGCGGCGCATTGGGAGAGCGGGCGAACTCGCGGAACAGGCCGAGTGCCGACGCCCCGGCCAGTGAGGGGGCATTGGTCCAGCGGTCCATCAGCCGGATCGCTTCGGCAGACGCGCCGGCTTCTGTCAACAGATCGAAGGCGGAACGGTCGAAGGCGGCGAGTGCCGGGTCGGCAGCCTGATCCACGGTCCGGATCGGTGACAAGGGTCGCAACAGGCGGGCCTCCAACGCCGCGGGTGCGATCTCGCGCTCCGCGCCTACCGTGAGGTTCGCAGGGCTGGACGGCCAGTCAGCCGCTGCAACCAAGCGGTCGCCAATGGCGTAGCCGAAGCCACCAAACCGTCGGGTGATGGGACGAATCCCCACACCGAACCGCTCCGCCCACGCCCTGATCCGCCGGTAGTGAGGCCCGACCTCGACAGCGCCCACGTCAATCGTCAGACCGCCACCGCTCTCGGTTCTCAGTCGCCCGCCTGGCCGGTCTTGCGCCTCGAGCACCATAACCCGTGCGCCCGCATCCTGTAGCGTGAGGGCAGCCGACAGCCCCGCGAGACCGGCACCGACCACAATCGCATCATGCCGAGCCTGAGACCTTACCCGACCCGCGAACGTCGCAGCCAGGCCAGCCGCAAGCAGCGCACGGCGGTCCATCTCAACGATCCAGCGCGATCAATTCGTACCAGGTCTGCATGTAGCCGCCGACGCCGCCTTGAAGCATGATCGCGTCGGCATCGTCGGTGATCCAGACGTCATAGGGCGGATGCTGACCCGCCATCCCCGAGTTGCCGTCATCGATAAACTGGAAGTGCTTCGCGGCAAAGGTCCCGGCCTTGACCGTCACCGTCTCACGGCCGAGGAAGACGGCGTCGATATTGACCTCAGCGATGACGGGCGGGGTCGCGCCCCGGTGGTCGGGGCTTGGCAGCATGACCCGCAGTTTCTTCTTCTCGCCCTCGACCCAGCCAAACAGGCTCAGCAGGTAGCCATCCGCCACGACAGGATGGGTGCCCATCCCATCGACGGGACCGTTCAACGGCATACGCTGGGACAGCCGGCCGATAGTGGGGCCGTAGCTCTCGCACTCGACAAAGTCTTGGGTGAAACGGAACCAACCTGAACCCATGAAGCGGTCGTCGACCGTGAGGCGAACATGACAATCCATGGGACGACCGTGCTCGTCCAGCGAGTAAACAATGTCGCGAAGCACGCTGGGATGCGGTTCCTCGATCTCGCAATGGGCGCGGAGCGTTCGCTTGCCGTCGGTGTGATGGGTGAAGCGGAAATGCTCGATGCCTCGCGGCTGATCGAGGCGATCCGGCTTCTTGGACGTGTAGAGGATGGTGCCTGTGATGGAGCGATGCTTCACGTCTAACCCTCTTCGGAAAAGGCCGCCAGCGGAACGGGCGGGGCGGTGTTGGCGATAAGCGCCTGGCGACGCAGGAACCGTCGATATCCCTCCTCACCCATCCGGGAAGGGCCGAGACCCGAGCTCTTGAAACCCTGCTTCGCTGCTTCGAAGAAGATGGAGGTCAGGGCCGCGTCATTCAGACTGATGGCCCCAGCCAGCAGCCGGCGGCCGATGGTCTCGGCTTCGTCCAGAGAGGCGGCGAAGACCGCGCCGGAGAGCCCATACTCCCCGTCGTTTGCCATCGAAACGGCCTCGTCCACGGCGTCGAAGGCGACGACAGGCAAGATGGGACCAAACGTCTCGTCCCGCATGACCAGCATGTCGGGAGTGACGCCGGTGAGAACGGTGGGGCGCAGCCAGAGGCCGCCGCCGTGGGTCTCGATCTCGCCGCCGGTCAGGACGCGGGCCCCCTTGTCGCGCGCATCGGCGATCTGGGCAGCCAGAATGTCTGCCTGGCGATCAAAGATGATCGGGCCTATCTCACCGGAAGCGATGTCGGGCCAGTTCAGGCGGGTGGCCTCAGCCTTCTGGACCAGAAGAGCGAGGAAGGCGTCATGGATCGGTCCGGCGACATAGATGCGCTCGATCGACTGGCAAGCCTGCCCCGTAGACAGGACCGAGCCGCGCAGTGCCGCGTCGGTCGCGGCCTCGAGATCTGCTCCCTCCAGAACGATCAGCGGGTCCTTGCCGCCGAGCTCAAGAAAGGCGGGGATCAGTTGCCCGGCGGCCTGGACGGCGACCTTGCGCCCTGTCGCGACCGAGCCGGTGAAACAGACGCAGTCGGCGGCGTAGACTACCGCTTGCCCTGTGATCCCATCGCCGGTGACGACGGCGAATACGGCTGCGAGATCGGGCACCTCGGCGAGGGCAGCGATCACAGGGGCTATGAAACGGGGTGTCACCTCGGACGGCTTCACCACGACAGCGCAACCAGCCAGCAGCGCCGGGACAGCGTCAATCATGCCGAGCAGCAGGGGGAAGTTCCACGGACTGATCACGCCGACCAGGGGATAGGCTTTCCAGGCGGCGATGTGGCGCACGGACGGCAGCCCTCGACCCTGCACCCAAGCCGGCGGGGCGTCGGCAGCGATGACGCGGGCCCAGCCTTCGATCGAGCCGACGACGCTGTCTATCTCCAGCCGGGCGATACGGCGGCGACCCGTATCGGTTTCCAGCGCGGCACCGATGGGTTCAGCGTGGCGGCGGAGCGCCTGTCCGAACGCGCGCAGCACCTCCAAACGGGAGACGGCTCCTCTGGCCTCCCAGGTGGCCTGTCCATCGCGCAGGCGGGCGGCGACATCGCCGACCTCGGGCGGGTCGAGCGCCTGTCCGCGCCAGTCGTGGACGCCAGTCCTCGGGTTGCGAGCAGTGAAATCCCTCACAGGCCCAACACGCCGGGGTTCATGCGATGGGTCGGGTCAACATCGGCCTTGATCGCATCGATCAGCCGGCGACTGCCCTCATCCAGACTGTCGCGCCAGGGATAGGTCCGCCCGATCTGGAAGTGAGCAGCACCAACTTCGTTGAAGGCGTCAATGGCGGCGGTGCGGGCCTCGGCGACCAGCGCGGTGACCTCAGGGTTCTCGCCATGGCGAGGCAATTTCGAAAGGACGTGGGGTTCAACCGTCGCCTCATGCAGGGCGCGACGCTCTTCCGGCCAAACAAAAACGGGCTCGATCAGGAGGGCGTTGGTCGAGAGCGCCGTCAACATCATGCCGGTCTGAACCCCGCCCGCCTCGAATCGGGGCCTCAGCGCCTCGAACCGGGCCATGATGGCGCGATAGGCGGCCTGGCCGTCCTGCAAGGCGACAATGCCATGAACCGGCACCCAGCGCTCGCCGTCGGGGCCCAGCACATTGTTCAGCGGCGTGAAGGGGCTGACCCTGACCACGCGCGGGATCGACGCTTCGACCTCGCGTCCACCCAGACCCAGGCAGATGCGGCGCGCCTCAACCAGATCAGCCTCGGCCCCGGCGGCGGAGCGGGCCTCGGCCGTCAGATGGATCGACCAATCATCAGCCCCGAGGAAGCCCCGCCCAGCAACCGCCGTTCGGGCGGCGGCCGCCATGCCCTTGAAAAGGTCGCCTCCGGACGTCGCGATGGCCCCCAGCGCCTTGACCCCCTGAAGGAGCGACGCGCGCTTCAGTCGCATCGCAGACAGAGACGGATCGAATCCGAACATGTCAGCCGCAACGCCAGCGCGGCTGATCTCGGCCGTCGCCGCCAGCGCCTGGTCTGCTGTGTCGAAAGCGAAGGAGCCGTGCGCCTCGTGCGCCGGCGTCCGCATGAGCCGGAGTGTGATCTCGGCCTTTACGCCGAGCGCGCCGCAGTCGCCGCAGAACAGGCCGGTCAGGTCAGGGCCGTAATGACGGTAGAAGACCCGGCCGTCGGCCTTGCGGCGAGCGCCGGTCGCGACGAGCCGCCCGTCGGCGAGGGCGACTGTCAGGCCAACCACGCTTTCGGACGTCGTGCCCCAGTGGCCCGCACCGAAGACGGCGTTCAGCTGGGACAGTCCGCCGCCGATCGTCGACGACACGCCGGACAGAGGGCCCCAGAAGGGCGTCCGCAGGCCATGCGGCTTCAGCGTCTCGTGCAGGGTCTTCCAGGTACAACCGGCCTCGACCGTGACCGTCATGGCGTCGGGATCGACGTGCAGAACCCGATCCATCCGCGACAAGTCGATCAACGCGACCGGACCAGCATCCGAGGCATAGCCGCCGGTGTAGCTCATGCCACCGCCGCGCGGGGCCACGGGCAGGTTCAACCGTGCTGTTTCAGCAAGGGCCCGCGACAGGCCAGAAGTGTCTGCCGGGCGGAGAACAACGACCGGACGGCGACAGATCTTCCAGATGTCCTGGCCGTAGAGCTCCAGCAGGGCCGGATCGGTTGAGACGACCTCGGGGCTCAGCGCGGCCCGGAGAGCGTCGGCGGGCAAAGTGCGTGACAGGTCGTCGGCGGAGCTCATTGGGGCTTCCACAGACCCAGCAGGGCCGCCGCAAGCAGCAGCAGCCAGATGAAGAGAACGGCAGGGCGCGTCGCGGCGAGCGAGCGGGCGATACGCGTGTCGGCGTCGGCCTGTCCGGCTGCGAGCGCACCCAGCGCCGGGCCGAGGTCAGCGGTGAGGCGGCGGACAAGCAAGCCGGTGAGGACGCATCCGGCGAGGATGAGGAGCTTGAGGTTCACAAACAGTGGCCAACCAATGACCCCTGCCAGCCCCGCCACGCCGCCCGCGCCGAGACCGGCCGCCACGACCCAACGCAGGCCGAGGTCAATCTGGCGCAGGCTCGACGCGGGTGCGGCGTGGCCCAAATGAATTCGCCAGGCGACGAACAGCCAAATCAGGCTCGCCGCCCATGAGACCGCGATCCACACCAGATCGACCGCGACCCAGCCCCGCGCGGCCGCCAGGGTGAATCCCGTCGGAAACGCTAGGATGAGTGCTGTGCGAGGGGCCATGTCGATGTCGCCCAGCAACCCGGCCGCTCCTAGCCTCGCCGCCCGGTCCTTGCCGGAATTGGAGATCAGGAAAGACGCAACGAACGCACCGAGATCGCCACCCAACCAGTAAACCAGGATCAGAACGTGCAGCAGCAGGAGAAGCGCGTCGGCCAAGGCATCGCCCTCAAATGATATAACTCTATATCATTTGGTCGCGACGCTGTTGGCAAGCCCAAAGGGCGGTCAGGTCCAGCCTTCGGCCCCCGACTGGCGCCGGGACGTCATGTGGTACTGGAACCGGTCTGGGCGGTAGTGGCCGACAATCATCTGAACGGGGCGGCCGTCTGCGCCGATCATGATCCGCTCTATCTTCAAGACGGGCGATCCCGACGGCACGTCCAGACAAGCCGAAACGGTGGGCGAGGCCGCGCCCGCTGTAATCCACTGCTCAGCCTCCACGGCCCCGGCTCCAGCGCGTTCCAGCAGCGTCAGCAGCGGTGTCGAGCGCAGTTCATCAATCGAATAGCGTGCCGCGATTTCGGCGGGAACGAAGGTCGTCAGGTAGGAGAACGGTTCGCCTTGCAGTTTCCGCAGGCGGACGGCCCTCTGAACCGTCGCCCCGGGTTCAAGCTTCAGTCGCGCGACGACAAGTGCATCGGCTGGCTCGTCTGCCACCTCCAGCAGCTCCACCTCGGTCGTGAGCCCCATCGACTTCAGGGACGAGATCAGGGTCTCGAAGGAGCCAGACACCAGCGGGATCACCCCTCCGGTAGACACGATCGTCCCTCGACCTCGATGGCGCGAGACCAGATTGTTGGCAGCCAGTTCGTTCAACGCCCGCTTGACAGTGATACGCGACACGTCGAAGGCCCGCGCCAGCTCCTGCTCACCAGGCAGGGTCTCGCCATCGGCGTAGACGCCCGACTGGATGCGTTCGCGCAGGATCAGATAAACCTGATGATACAAGGGCGTGGGCAGGGCCCCGTTCAGAAGTCCCGAGTCGTCAGCCTCGATGTCTGATGCGCCGTCGGCCAAATGACCTATTCCTATACCAACTCCGTCCGCGCTAGGCATAGGACGATCCGCACGGAGCGCGCAATGTCCGACCCCTCGCCCTACATCGCTCTGGCCTTGCAGACGACCTGTTTCGCCGTCAACGGCGATGCCGACGCCCGCGCCAGTCGGCCGCGCATGGCGGAGGCGATCCGGCGGATCGGAGCCCAGATCGCGGCGTCGAAACGCTTCATCGGTCCGGACGTGCGACTGGTCGTCCTGCCGGAGTACTTCCTGACGGGCTTTCCGATGGGGGAGCCCACCGCCGTCTGGTCCGAGAAGGCCTGCCTGGCACCCGGAGGGCCCGAGTATCGGGCGCTGGGGGAGGTTGCCCGCGCCAATGACGTCTTCCTGGCCGGCAACGCCTATGAGACCGACGAGCATTTTCCGGGCCTCTACTTCCAGTGCAGCTTCGTTGTGGCCCCCCCCGGAGAGGTGGTGCTTCGGTATCGCCGCCTTGTCACCCTGTTCGGTCCCAGCCCCTATGACGTCTGGGATCAATACCTGGCCCGGTACGGCCTGGATGGCGTCTTCCCCGTTGCCGACACCGAGATCGGTCGACTGGCGGCTATCGCGTCGGAAGAGATCCTGTATCCCGAGATCGCTCGCGCCCAGGCCGTGCGCGGTGCCGAGGTGTTCGTCCACTCCTCAAGCGAGATCGCCGCCGCGCTGGCAACCCCGAAAAACGTCGCCAAACAGGCCCGCGCCATCGAGAACCTGACCTACGTCGTCAGCGCCAACTCGGCTGGCATAGAGGGCATCGCTATCCCCAGCGCCTCCACCGACGCATCATCAAAGATCATCGATTTCCGGGGTCAGGTGCTCGCAGAAGCGGGCTATGGCGAGAGCATGGCGGGCTACGCTGAAATCGACGTGGGTGATCTGCGTCGTTACCGCCGCCGCCCGGGGATGCCCAACCTCCTGTCGCGCCAGCCCATGCACCTTTGGAGCCAGGCCTACGCCGACGTGGACATCCAGCCGAGCAACACCCTGCTGGACGCGTGGGGCGGTCTGACCGTTCCGACCCCGGCTTTCTATGCCCAGCGTCAGCGAGCTGTGATCGACAAGCTGGTCGATGCGGGCCTGATATAGGCACCTTGAGCTTACCGGCGTTCACCGTGTCGTCATGGTTACGGTTTCTTGACAGCCGGAGGCTCTGAGCCGTGCCGCTACATTGCAGCGTTGACGCCTGCTCTCTCTCGTCCATAGTCAAATGGCTTAAAAGTATATCATTTGGGCAATAGGAGGGGCTGGACCCAATGTCGCACAATCATCGTGTTATCCTGACGCGCAGCATTTTCCTTGCGGGCGTCGCGTTCGCAGCCTTGGCCTCGGCTGCCGCGCCCGCCTCCGCGCAGCAGGCATCGAACACAGACCCTGAAGCCACGACGGTCGAGGACATTGTGGTCACCGCGCGGCGGCGCGAGGAGTCACTGCAGGACGTGCCAATCGCGGTTTCCGCCTTCACCGAGGCAACGATCGAGAACCGACAGCTTGAAGATCTCTCCGACATCGCCCGCTACACACCGGGCGTTCAGCTGCAGCAGGCCTTCGGCCGAGATGGTGATCGTCCCGTCATCCGTGGAGCCTCCAACATCCTGATCTCCGACGGCAAAGTCGGCGTTTTCCTGGACGGCATCCCGTGGTTCGGTGACTTCACGACCCTGGATCTCGACATAGCCCAGCGTGTCGAAGTGATTCGCGGGCCTCAGTCGGCCGTGTTCGGTCGCGGGACCTTGTCGGGCGCGATCAACGTCGTTACCCGGCGCCCTGGCGACGACTGGAGCGGCCGGGTCAGCTACACGGCGGGAACCGACAATCGCCTTTCAGTCTCGGGCGTGATGTCGGGGCCGCTCATGGACGGCGTCGGCGTGATGCTGGGCATGACCCAGAACGACGTGGACGGGCAGTACCAAAATCAGATCGGACTGCGCGAGGACCTCGGCAGCCAGAGCTCGAAAGGCCTCTATGGCGGCCTGTTCTTCAACCCGCACCCCAATTTCGACGCCTCGATCCGCTATTTCCGCTCCGAGGATCGGGACAGCCATTTCGCCGTTGCCCTTCAGAACTCAACATTCAACAACTGCTTCCAGTCGACGCGCAGCTACTACTGCGGAGAGATACCGACGCCGACACGGTTCGCCTTGAACACCGACCGCTTCCTGATGCCCGGTCTCAAGCGCGAGGCTGAGCGTTTCATTGCCGACGTCAACTGGAACATCGCAGGCTCAGGCTATGTGTTGTCGTACCTCGGGGGCATGAACGATGTCTACGAGGCCTCTGGATACGATCAGTCCTATGACGAGCGGGACTTTTTCCTGATCGGAGCGGGCTGCCCGTTTGTTCCCATCGCCAACCGGCTATGCGGCCGGTCGCCGTTCAACGACACCTCAAGCTCCAATCGGGAGACGCAAACCCACGAGTTGCGGCTGTCGAGCCCGGGCGGTGGCTTCCTGACATGGAACATCGGCGTCTACTCGGCCAACGACGAATTGACGCCCTCACCGGAATTCCTCGAGGCCACTGAGGTCGGCCTCGATACTCTCGGTGCAGTCAATGAGGTCCAGACCCGCGCCATCTTCGGTGGGATTGATCTGGCCTTTTCGGACACCCTGACGCTGGCGCTGGAGCTCCGGTATCAGGAGGACGAGGTTACCTCGACCAACCAGCCCTACACGGCCTCAACCTATTTCGCGCCCGCCTACCTGGCGACCCTGCGCAGTTCCAACCCCAATGCTGTAGTCGGCACGACCCTGACCCGGACGACCCAGTTCGACAATACCCTGCCTCGCGCCACCCTCACCTGGGAGCCGTCGTCGGACCTGACGCTGTATGCTCAGTACGCTCAGGGCAACTCGCCAGGTGGCTTCAACGACCCGGCCGCGCCCGTCACGACGTTCGAGGAAGAAACCCTCACCAACTATGAGATCGGGGCCAAGACGCGGCTGTTCGGCTTCGACTATCTGAACGCCTCGCTGTTCTGGAACACCTATGAAGACCAGGTCCTGACCAACACCTTCCAGGCGCTGACCGTCGTTCAGAGCTATCGCGCCAACATCGGTGAATCCGAGCTGAGGGGCCTCGAGCTGGAAGGTGCCTACTCGCTGACCGACAACCTGTCAGCACGCTTCACCTACTCCTACCTCGACGCCGAAATCACTGAAGGAGTGGATGGTGACCAGGCGGTGCTGCTGAACGGCGCAGCTTGCAAGACCGGCACGGCGATCAACCTTGATCGTCCGGGTTGCCGCAGCGCAGGATCGATCGTTGGAAAGCGCCCGCCGCTGGTGTCCGAGCATTTGGCGAGCGCCGGCATTCGCTGGGACGGTGACGCCCTGGAGAGCGGCTGGACGCCTTTCGCGGCGGCCGATGTCAGCTATCGCGGTGAGTTCTTCGAGCAGGTGCACAACAACATCACCATCCCGTCCTCGACGCGACTGGATGTGCAGTTGGGTGTCCAGAACGACAACCTGAGACTGGCCTTCTGGGGCCGCAACATCACCGACGATGACACACCGCAGGGCGTGCTCCGCTACGTCGACTTCCCGGCTGCGCTCACGCCGTCCGGGGACCGGCCGCGCGCGTTTGCGGTGACGGCTGCACCGGGCGCGAGCTACGGCATCACGCTTAGCGCCCGCTTCTGATGCGAGCCTCCTCGCTGGCCGCTGTCGCTTTGGCTCTCTGGGCTTCGGCGGTAGCGGCCGGCGATCCGTCGCCTGCCCCTCTGGCCATCGGTGTGCTCGAGCGCGACCTGCCCGGGCTGGTGGAGATGTTCGAGGGCGACTGGGACAATGCCGAACAGGTGAGCTTCGCAGAGGAGCTCGGCTTTCCGGACGGAGCCCCGCCCTTGCGCCGTCATGTCACGGTGCGCCGGATCGAGGCTCCTGGCCTCGGTCAGCTCGTTCTCAGGTTGGACGAATACAGGAACAACGACCCCTCCGACGTGGGGCGTCAGCGGTTCTACGTGTTCGCCGTCGATCCGGCGAAGATGGCGATCCGGATGGACGTGCTGACGACGTTGGGCGAACGACTGCTCGCCGACGCCGATCACGCAGGCCTGACTCGAGAAGGCATGCGTTTCAATCCGGGCTGCGAAACCCTGTGGCGGCGGAACGCCGACCAGTTTGTCGGGTGGATCGAAGACAAGGCTTGTACGGTCCGGTCGCAAGGCGGCTCGGGCCCCGAGCTGACCATCGGGGCTGACATTGCCTTGTCGGCCGACCAGCTCTGGATGACGGAGACCGCGCGCTACGCCAACGGCGGCGACGCCTTCCCGAACGAACCCGACATTCCTGTACAGTACCGTCGCGCCACGGCCTTCACCTGCTGGCTGGCCGTGCCCCGACAGGCACCGCAGAGGGGTTGGTTCCACGCCCGTAATCTGGCGATCCACGATCAGGGCGGGGAGGCCTGGGTCACCACCGACGAGACCACGCCACGCACGTATGGCTTTCGCATGAGGAACGTCCGCTGGCCGACGGGGCAGAACGCCGACGCCTTGACCCTCTATGTCCACGACCAGAGGGGCGCGCCCGCGATCAGCTATGTCTGGGCCAGCCCGGATGCGACCCGGATCGGCATCAATCTGAGAACCCTCCAGGGCAGTTGCTCGCGCTAGGCGATGCGCCGCTCGTCGATCAGCGTCCGCTGATAGCACTCACCGTCCCGGAACCAGTGCCACGTCCGCGCGCGAGAGCGTCCGTCCGGAGCCACGACGATCAGCTCATAGAGATGGGCTCCGGGCGTGTCGGTCCGCTCCCACGTCAGGATGCAGGTTCGCTCGTCGCCCTGCCAGGCGTGTCCCTGGATCAATCCGGTGTCCCACCACAGGCGGCCGTCGCGATAGACGCCCGGATGCTCGGCCTCCACCATCCGGCCGTCGGGCCAGGTGAACCGGTTCTTCTGCAGATAAGCGTAGGGGCCGTCGTCGGGGAAGGAGACCTCGATGCGCGAGGCATGGCAATCGACCTCAACGCCATCGGTCGTCACCGTCCTATAGGTCCCCTCCCACACCCCCGCGTGGCTGACCAGCGCGGGCATATGCTCATGCAGCGGGTTCACTTCACCCGGCGCTCGGTGATGCAGGTCCGCTTGAACAGCTTGTCGTTCTCGAACCAGTGCCAGGTTCGGGCACGGTCGTTGCCGTTCGCGGACAGCTGGATCATCTCATAGAGATAGGCACCCGGCATGTCCTTGCGCGTCCAGGTCAGACACACGGTCCGCGGATCGATTTCCCAGGCGCGGCCGTCGATGCGGTCGGTGTCCCACCAGATCTGGCCGTCGCGATAGGTCGCGGGGAAATGAATCTCTTCCCTCCTGCCGTCGTCCCAAGTGTAGGTGTTGATCTGATAGTAGGCATAGGGGCCATCGTCGGGGAACTTGCACTGGAGATGCGAGCGGTGACGATCGATGACGTTGTTGTCGGGATCGACGTGGATGTATTCGCCTTCCCACTCGCCGGCGTGGCGGGCCAGGACCGGCATGCCTTCTCGGATACCCCTCATCGTCGTCTCCCTCGCTCGGGCGGCGCGATCCGCCCTTTGAAAATGGTATAGACTTAGATCATTTGGGCGTGAAACCCCCAATACGCGTGATCGGTCGAATGGCTGTGAATCAGGCGCTCAACAGGATGTGGACGGGCTTATGGATCATGCGCTGAAGGTCGAGGTCGCGGGCGATGTGGCAACCCTGACCCTGAACCGGCCCGGGAAGAAAAACGCCCTGACGCGGGCGATGTGGAGCACCTTGCCCGGCCTGCTGGCGGAGGTGGCGGCCGATCGGGCGGCCAAGGTCCTGGTGTTGCGGGGCGCAGGCGGGACCTTCGCGGCAGGGGCCGACATTGGCGAGTTCGAAACCGTTTATGCGACCCCGGACAGAACCCGCGACTATTTCGACCGGGTCGGCAAGGCAATGGCGGCGCTGGCGGCGTTCGAGAAGCCGACGATCGCCATGATCGAGGGGGCCTGCGTCGGTGGCGGACTAGGGCTGGCGCTGGCGTGTGATCTACGGATCGCGGCCGCCGACGCGCGGTTGGCCCTTACCCCGGGCAAGCTGGGGCTGGTCTATTCGCTGCCGGACACACGCAGACTGGTGCAGGCGGTAGGCCTGTCCCGGGCCAAGGACATTTTGTTTACCGGGCGGCTGATCGCGGCGGAAGAGGCCCTCGTGATCGGGCTTGTCGATGCGCTGCATGCCCCGGAGGCACTGAAGGCAGCGGTGGCCGAGAAGACCGCCCAGATCGCGGCGGCGAGCCAGTGGACCGCGCGCAGGGCAAAGGCCATCGTCGGCCTGATCGCCGACGGGGAGACAAGGGACACGGACGAGACCGCGCGGTGGCTGATCGAAGCGGTCGAGGGCGAGGACTTCAGCGAGGGGCGGAATGCATTTCTGGGCAAGCGGAAGCCGGAGTTTCCGTTTCGCTAGCTTGTTCTCTCTCCCAAAAGGAGAGCGGTGGTAGCGTCACCGCCAACCGCTCGGCCAACCCGAGGATCGCCTCGCTATCGCGGCCAATGATCTGGGCAGACAGGGGCAGACCATCGCTTGACAGGCCCATCGGAAAGGCCACGGCGGGTAGTCCCGCCATGTTGGCGAGGCAGGTGATGTCGGCCTGGTCCGCCGGAACGGGATCGCCGAACGGGAAGGCCGGGCCGCCGGTGGTGGGGCACAGAAAGCCGATGCGGTCGCCAATCAGGACCTCCATACGCTGCTTCATCGCCGCGATCTCGGCGCGGGCCTCAGCGAGCTTTGCCGGGGGCTGGGCCGCACCCCAGCGGAGCATGCTGGCGAATGTCTCGGAGAAGCCGTCGGGGCGGGCCTGGAGCATAGCGGCGTGCTCGGCCAAGCCCTCGGCCTCGGAGATCAGGAGGCCCCGGCGTCGCAGGCGGCCGAGATCGATATCGAGCGGGACGGACCCGTCCAGCAGGCCTTGGGCTTCGGCGGCGGCAACCAGGGCGACGAAGGCGGCGCGGACGTCGTCGGAAAGGGATGCGCAGTCGGTGACGTCAAGCACCGCGAGCGGGGCGGTCGGCGAGGCGGGATCCGGCACGGCGATCTCGGCGAGCACCGCAGCACAGTCCCCGGCCGACCTCGCGTGGATGCCGACGTGGTCGAGGCTGGGCGAAAGGGGCGTGACCCCTTCCTCCGATATGGCAGCGTAGCGGGGCTTGATCCCGAACACGCCGCAGTAGGCGGAAGGGATGCGCACCGAACCCATGGTGTCGGTTCCCAGCGCCACCGCACATAGGCCCGCCGCCACCGCCGCGCCCGAACCGCCCGACGATCCGCCGGCCGTGTAGCCTGCGCGCCAGGGGTTCTGGGTCCGGCCGAACCACGGATTATCGGTGACGGCACCGAGCGCCCCCTCCTCCATGTTCAGCGTGCCGAGGATGATCGCGCCGGCGGCCCGAAGGCGCGCCACGCAAGCCGCATCCCGGTCGGCGATGCGGTCGCGATAGGCCCCGATGCCGGCTGTCCAGGGCAATCCGGCGACAGCGATATTGGCCTTTACCCCAACGAGGCAGCCGTCCAGCGGCGACAACGCCAAGCCCGAGGTCCAGCGACGGGAAGATGCTTTCGCCGCATCGCGCGCGCCCTCGACGTCCAGATCGACAAAGGCGTGGATCGCCGGGTTCGCCTGCTCGATCCGGGCCAGATAGGTCTCGAGCACCGCAGCCGGCCTTGCCGAGCCCTCGCCATAGGCGGCGGCGAGCCCGCAAACCCCGGCCGCGACCTCGGGCTCGAAGGAGCCGGTCATCAGAATCGCTCGTCGATGAGGCGGATGGGCTTCTGACGGACCTCCACCTGGGTCAAGGCGGCGGTCTCCCCACGGCCGACCACTTCGACTTCGACTTCAATGCCTATCCTGCGCTTCAGGATCTCGCCGAAGCGGCCGGCAAGGGCAGGGTCGCCCGACGCCGAGGCCTCGGCTACCACCACGAAGGTATCCCGCCCGGCGGCGTCCCGGCGAGTCTTGCAGACGAACTCGCCCGCGAACTCCGGAGCCTCGTCCAGCATGGGGCCGATGGCCTGGGGGAAAATGTTGATGCCGCGCACCTTCACCATGTTGTCGGAGCGGCCCAGGAACCCCTCGATGCGCCGGAAACTGGCACCGATGGACGACGGCCGGGTGATGACTTCGGTCACGTCGTGGGTGTTGAAGCGGATGATCGGGTAAAGGTCGTCCTTGTAGAGGCAGGTCACGACCATATCGCCAGGCGAGCCGTCGGCCACAGACTTGCCTGTGTCGATGTCGCAGACCTCCAGATACTGGGCGTCCTCCATGACGTAGAGGCCGTCGCGGTCGGGGCCCTCGCCCGCGATGCAGCCGGTGTCGCCGACGCCGTACCAGTCGAAGCATTCGGCCCCGCCCCAGGCTTCGGACAGGGCCTGCTTGTCCTCGCGCCCCATGTGGCCCGAGATCATCCGCACGGGAATGTCGACGCCGGGACGCAGTCCAGCCTCGCGCGCCACCTCGGCCAGCCGCTTGATGTAATCCGCGAAGCCAACGATGGCCGTGGCCCCGAAGGTCTTCATCAGCTCGACCTGTTGGGCCGAACGGGTCTCGACTCCCGTGCCCGCCGACATGAAGACGGCACTGGTCCAGTGGGTCACGGCCTCGCGCACATAATGGCCGCCGTTGATCATGCCGTGGCCGTAGACCGAGTGGACGACGTCGCCCGGGCGCAGTCCCTGCCAACGATAGAGGCGGGCCAGAAGCAGGTTCTGGAGCTCACGGCTCTTGGGCCCGAACAGCAGGACCTGGGGCTTTCCGGTGGTGCCCGAGGTGGTGTGGAAGATGACCGGCGGGCGCTTGTCGGCGGGGTAGCTTTCGAAGCCGGCGAAGTCGCCGAACGGCGGCGCGATTTCCAGCGACTTCATGATGTCGGACTTGTCGAAGCTGGGCAGGTTCGGCAGGTCGTCGAGGCTCTTGATATCGCCCTCGGCGATGCCGGCGGTACCCCACAGACGACGATAGAAGGCGGTCTTCCACGCGCGGGCGACGCAGCGGGCGAACAGCGTCTCTTGTCGGGCGCGCAGCTCGTCGCGGCTGATGGAGGTCACCAGCCTGGTGAAGGCATCCCCGATGGGGTGGTCACGAGCGATGGCGGCGAAATCGATCTCGTCCCAGTAGGTGCGGTGGGTGTCGGTCATCGGCGGGCTCCGAGGAGAGAGAGGATCGCAGCGGCGTCGGGCAGGGTCTCGAACCGGTCGATGGCGTCGGCGAGGGCGGCCGCATTCGCACCGAGGCCCCCGAAGTCGAGGCAGGTCGCCTGCTTGGCCAGGTGCTGCTCGCGGGTCAGGGGTTGTTCGGGCGAACCCAGCTGAGCCGTGATCGTGTGTCGGAACAAGCGGCCATCGGTCGTGCTGAAAGTGAGGGTCGCCGGCGTGAAGGCGGCGGGGTCGGGGTTATCATCGACCTCGACGCGGATGCGGTCCGCAAGCCGGAGGAGCGCCGGATCGGACAGCCGCTCCGGCGTGAAGTCAGCGAGACCCACGGTACCGCGGGCGAGAACTATGGCTCCAAGCCACGGCAGGCAAAGCCGCGCCCAGGCTGGAACCATGCCGGTGCCGGGGCGACGCCCGACGAGGCGGTGTATAAGGGGCGGCGCACGATAAACGATCTCCGCCAGATCCTTGGAAGTCAGGCCATGATCCGCCATAAGGGTCTGAAGGGCGACAATGCCTCCGTGGGCCGCGCGGCCGGTCGGGAAGGGCTTCCAGCTTACCTCGGCGATGCGGAAGCCAGGGGCGGGGTGGGTCAGAGGTGCGGCGTCGTGTGCCGTCTCGAACAGGGCAAGGTAGCCGAACGGCCCTTCCAGCGAAGCCTCGGGGCCTGGCAGTCCAGCTTCAGCCAGATCAACGGCCATGACGGCGGCGCGGGCGGCGTTGGCGATCTGGATCGGCAGCGCTGGCTTGCCCTCGGCGTGGGCCTGCATTGTGCCCGACGCGAAAGCGAGGGCATAGCCGAAGGCGGAGACGCCCTGATTCACCGGCAGACGGCGCAGCGAGATCAGGGCGGCGATGCAGCCAAAGACTCCCGCCGTCGCCGGGCGGAAGAACTTGAGCGGCGTGCTGGCAGCGAGCCCCAGGGAAGCGGCGACCTCGACCCCGGCGACGAGGGCTGTCAGCAGGCCTTCGCCGGTGACGGGTTTGCCCTCGGAGGCGGCTCGGTCGGCCTCGGACAGGATCACGGCACCAACAGTCGCCATGGGGTGAACGACGGCCGGCTCATGGACGCAGTCGAACTCCTGGGCGTGGATCTGGAAGGCGTTGACGAAGGCGGCCGAGGGCTGGGACAATCGCACATCGGGCCGGCCGAGCACGCCGCAGGCCGAGCCCTCGCCCCAACGCCGGGCGGCGGCGAGCACGTTTTCGGCAAGCGGCGCGCGGGCTCCGGCGGCACCGACGCAAAGGGTATCGTGCAGGAAGGTCTTCGCCGCCGCTCGCGCTGCAGCGTCGATGTCCGCCCAGGTCAGGGCCAGGACGCGCTCGCCCAGGGTGCGGGACAGGGTCATGCGTCGCGCCCCGGCAGGGCGGCCGAAAGGTCCGCAACCGTGGTCCTGACGCCCAGCCCCCGGACGGCGGCGATCAGGCGCTCGGCCGCCTCCGGGCTCATGCCTCCCCAGGCCATCAGGGCCCGGGCCTTGTCGCAAATTGCACCGGGCGACAGGGGGTTCTCGGGATCGCCGAGCGCGTCAAGCGTTTCGATCCGGTGTTCTACGGTGCCTGCCATGGCGATCAGACGCGCGCCGAAGCGGGCCGGATAGGTGGCGGTCAGGTCGTCGGCCATGGCGACCGAGACGCGGGCGCGCATCGCCGCGATCTCCGGATCGGTCAGAGTGGCGGGCTCGAAGCTGTCAAGGCCCGCATCGCCGCGGATCAGGGCGACGGCGACGCTGTGCTGGAGCGAGAACTTGGCCTCCGGGACAGTCGTCGGCGCAGGCTTGTCGCAGAAGAGGACGCTATCGCGGTAGGTCTCGACCCGCACAGTGTCCGGCAGCCCGGCGATCCGCGCGCGCAGGGCAAGGGCGGCGTCGATGGTGGGGTGGGCGTGACGGCAGGCGGCGTGGGGCTTGAAGCTTACCTCGTGCATGAACCAACTGTCGGCGGGGATCAGTACGGCCTCGGGGTCTGCGTCAGGGGCCATGGCCGGGAAGAAGCCCTGCTCGCCTTCCAGCACCCTTAGCGGCCCGCGGAAACCGTCGCGCGCCAGCAGGGCCGAGGCCACGCCGTTCGCCGCAGCCCGTCCGTCGTGAAGCGCCTTGACCGACCCAGGTTCATGCCGCGCCCGCCAAAGCCCGGCACCCTGCTGGCCGGCCAATCCGAGCGCCCAGGCGGTCCGTTCGTCATCCAGTCCCATGAGGCTCGCTCCAGCCGCCGCCGCACCGAAACCACCGACGGTGCCGGTCGGATGGAAGAAGCGATAGTGCGAGGCCCCGGCCGCCCGGCCGATGCGGATCATGACCTCATAGCCGCGAACGACCGCGTCCAGCAGCGCGTCGCCGCTCGTCACTCCGAGATGCTCGGCAAGCGCCAGGGCGGCGGGCATGACCACGGGTCCCGGGTGCAGCAGGGCGCGGCGATCCACGTCGTCCATCTCCAGGATCGCTCCGGCTGGACCGTTGGCGAGCGCCGCCGCCTGGGGCCCAGCGCCAGTGCCGCCGATGATGCTGCTGGCACCTGTGCCCTCTGCCCGAGCCAACCCCCGGACCCGCGCCACATCGGCCTCCCGTGCTCCCGCCACGGTACAGCCGACCCAGTCGAGCAGGTGCAATCGTGCCCGCGCGCGATCGTCCGGCGAGACCGGCCTCGCCAGCAGAACCGACAGTCGTTCGGCGATGGAGGACAAATGTCCGGACATATGTTGTTATCGCGTCCCCGACCCTCGCCGGTCAAGCCGGAGCCATCCTCGACCCATGCCGCTTTCCGTGACGATGGACGCTGCTATCGACGCCCTCAAGTCGACCTTGCCAAACGGCGGCCGTGTCTTCGTCCAAGGCTGCGCGGGCGAGCCGCTGGCGTTGGCGGAGGCCCTGGCGCGGCAACCCGAAGCGGCAGCGAGGTTGACGTTCGAAGGCGTGTGGATTCCGGGGGTCAATCGCACGGACTGGGCCGGGCTGCATGCACTGGCTCGGGCCGAGGCCATCTTCCTGGCACCCGAATGGCACGACAGCTTCAGGGCGGGTCAGCTGGCCTTCTCGCCCATGACCTACACCCAGGTCTGGAGACGGCTATCGGGGCACCCGTTCGACGCCGGAGTCTTCACCATTGCTCCACCGGGCGCGGACGGCCGATGCAGTCTCGGTGTCGCGGCTGACTTCAGCCCGGCCGTGTTCGACCGAACCCGGCTGCGGATAGGCCTGATCCATACGGCCATGCCGGCCGTGCGTGACGGGCCGACCGTCCCGCTGGACACCTTCGATGTTGTGGTGCAGGTCGACACGCCCCTGCCCGGCTATGGCGCGGGTGCGATCGATCCGGTCAGCGCCGCCATCGCCGCGCGGGTCGGGGCCTTGGTCCCCGACGGTGCGACCGTCCAGACCGGCCTCGGCAAGATCGGCGTGGCGACGCTGGCCGCGCTGGCCGATCACCGGGGCCTGTCGATCCACTCCGGCATGGTGACCGAGCCGCTGATCGCATTGCTGGATCGCGACGCCGTGGAGGGGGTGACGACCGGAGTCGCGCTCGGTTCGGCCGACCTCTACGCCCGCGTCGCGACCGATCCGCGTGTTCGCTTCCGTCCAGTGGGCGAGACGCACGCGATCTCGACGCCGGCGGCCATCCCGCGCTTCATCGCCGTCAACTCGGCGATCGAGATCGATCTGTTCGGGCAGGTGAACGCCGAGTGGATGGATGGGCGGCAGGTGTCGGGGGCCGGTGGTTTGATCGACTTCCTGCGCGGGGCCTGGGCGTCCGACGGCGGGATGCCGGTCATCGCCCTGCCGGCCTCAGCCAAGGGCGATGCGCTCAGCCGGATCGTGCCGCGCCTGTCGTCTCCGCCCAGCGTCGGCCGAGGCGATCCGGTCGTGATCGTGACGGAGCACGGCGTCGCCGATCTGCGCGGCTTGTCGATCGATGCGCGGGCTGCAGCTTTGATCGACGTCGCAGCACCCTCGCACCGCGATCGACTGGCCGAGGACTGGTCCGCCATGCGACAGGCAATGTAGGAAAACCATGGCATCCCCCCGCTATCGTCAGCTCGCCGAGACCCTGCGCGCCGCCATTGCGCGGGGCGACTTCCCCGTCGGGTCTCAGCTGCCGCCCGAACTGGAGCTTGCCCAGACCCACGGGGTGTCGCGCCACACCGCTCGCGACGCCATCCGCCTGCTGACGGAGGCCGGGCTGATCGCACGGCGACGGGGAGCGGGCACCACGGTGATCGCCGCGTCCAGCCCTCAGGCCTATGTCCAGCCGCTAGGTGGGGTCGAGGATCTGATGCAGTATGCCCAGACCGCCCGGCTGACGGTGCTGGCCCAGGTCGAACGTCCGCTGACGTCCGAGGAAGCGGCGCGGATCGGTGGGGATCTGGCGCGAGTCTGGCTGGTGATCGACGGGCTGCGTATTGCGGAGTCGCTGCCACTGGCCCTGTCGCGGATCTATGTACCCCAGCCGTTCACCAGCGTTGCGGGTGTTCTGGGCGAAGGCCGCTCCGTGCACGTCTTGCTTGACGAACGGTTCGGCGTCGCGGCAGGTCGGATCGACCAGGAGATCACGGCAGAGCTGCTGTCCGCAGTGGACGCCAGGACCCTCAAGGCCGAGACGGGCGGGGCCGCACTGCGGACGCTTCGTCGCTACTTCGCCGAGGACGATACCCTGATCCTGGCGTCGGACTCCGTCCATCCTGGCGCGCGGTTCGTCTATGCGATGACGTACCGGCGGGAGGGATAGACGTCCCTCCCCTTTTCTGGAGGCGGATTCGAGCTCCTGGCGACCATACGGAGGGCACCAGCCGCACATGCCGCCATTCGTGGCTACCGCCCTCCACCGCTTCGCGGTCCCCATCCCCCAACGGCGGAGCATCCAAGCCGCGCCCGGATATCCGCACCGTGTCCGTCCAGCGACGGCACCGTCGGGTCGATCACCGCAGGCTCTTCGCGAAAGCGGATGGGCGTGCCGACGATTTCGTAGCCGTCCGCGTCCTGCGCCAGCATCTCCCGTTCGACCAGCGCCGGATCGTCGAAGGCCTCCTTCAGCGTCCGGACCGGTGCCCAGCAAACGTCCTTGTCGGCGAACCAGGTCTGCCACTCCGCCAATGTCCGGCCCGCGAACGTCTCACGAAGGAAGACTCGCAGCGGCTCCTGCCCCGGCCCCGGAGGCAGCCCTGCGCACCGGACCAGATCCTCGCGGCCGAGCGGCGTCAGCAGGTTGCGAGCGAACTTCACCTCCGCCCCACCCAGCGCGAGCCAGCGTTGGTCGGCGGTGCGGTAGAGGCCGTACATGGCATTGCCGCCCCAGGACCGTTCGTCCTTGACGACGTGGGCCTGCCCGGTCGCGAAGATCCGGCCCGTGACATTCGGGGTCCAGGCCATGACGCTGTCGAACATCGCCACATCCAGATAGTCGCCCTGCCCGGTCTCTCGCTTGCGCAACAGCGCCATCAGGACGCCCGAAAGCGCTGTCAGCGACCCGAGCGCATCGGCCACCGGCATGGCGGGCATGGCGGGCAGACCGTCCTGTCCCTCATTCAATGACACCACGCCTGCCAGCGCCTGGACCGCCACGTCATGTGTAGGGCGATCCCGATAAGGTCCGTCCTGCCCGAAGGCTGAAATCGCGCAGTAGACCACGCCGGGATTGACCGCCCGCACAGCATCGTAGTCGACGCTCAGCCGCATGGCGACGCCGGGCCGGAAGGCCTCGACCACGACGTCGGCTTCGGCTGCGAGCGCCATGAAGATGGCATGATCCGCCGGGTCCTTAAGGTTCAGTTGGATGGAGCGCTTGCCGCGATGAGTGTTCCTGAACCAGACGCTCTCACCACCCTTGCGGTAACCGACGTGACGGGTGGGCTCGCCCTCTCCGACCGGCTCAACCTTGATCACCTCGGCCCCGTGGTCGGCCATCATCAGTGTCAGCATTGGTCCCGGAAGGAACAGGCTGAGGTCGAGGACCTTGACCCCCTCGAGCTTCATTCGCCCAGCACCCTGGCAGTCTGCTCGCCCAGCTTTGGAGCCCTTACGCCCGGCGCACGCTTGCCATCGATCTTTACCGGGCTCGCCAGCATGTGCAGCCCACCGTCGCGGTCAGGGTGCTCAACCAAGTCCCGCATACCGACCTCGGCGACAAAGGGGTTGGACAAGGCCTCGGGCACGTCGCGGACCGGTGCGAACGGAACATCGCCGCCGAGCAGACCCAGCCACGCATCTGTGGTTCGGGTCGAGGTGACCGCATCTACCGCCTCGCTGAGGGCCACCAGATTGGCCCGGCGCGACGGGATGTCGGCGAAGCGCGGGTCGGCCCTCAGGTGCGGCACGCCCGCCAGCTCGCAGAAGCGGTCCCAGAACTTCGGCGTCTGGCACATCAGAAGCCCCCAACCGTCCAGGGTCTTCACCAGCTGCGAAGGCGCGATCGAGGGATGGGCACCCCTCGGCAGGCGACCGACGTCGTGGCCCTCGTTCATGGCCCACACGGCCGGATAGCTCAGCTGGTGAAGGGCGACGTCGAACAGGCTGACATCCACGTCACAGCCGACGCCGGTCTCGCGCGCCTTCAGCATGGCGCTGACCGTGGCCATAGCCCACATCGTCCCGGTCATGAAGTCGACCATCGACAGTCCGAACCGTGTCGGCGGAGCATCGGGCTCTCCGGTCAGGCTCATGAACCCGGCCTCGGCCTGCATCAGGTAATCATAGCCGGGCCAGGCCTCGCGGCTGTTGCCCCGCCCATAGGCCGAGAGGTGGGCGCAGACGATGGATGGCTTGGTGTCCTTTAGCGCCGGATAATCGATGCGCATCTTCGCCGGCTGGTCGCCACGCAGGTTGTTGACGACGGCGTCCGCCGAGCGCACCAGCCGCTCGAAGTCGGCCCGACCCTGCGGCGTCTTGATCTCCAGCGCCACCGAGGACTTTGAGCGCGAGAAAGTCTGGAAGAACTGGCTGTCCTGATCGCCGAGAAAGTAGGGCCCGGTCTGGCGGCTGACGTCCCCTCCCATGGAGGGAGCCTCGATCTTGATGACCTCCGCCCCCAGCTCGGCCATCAGCATGGTGCCGTAGGGGCCAGCCCCGTACTGCTCGACCGCGAGGACGCGAACGCCTTCGAGGGGGCGCATCAGATCTTGTTCCTCGCCACCAGCTGCTTGGCGATGATGATACGCTGCATCTCGTTGGTGCCCTCACCGATGCACATCAGGGGGGCATCGCGGTACAGGCGTTCGATCACGTATTCCTTGGAGTAGCCGTAACCGCCGTGGATGCGCATCGCCTCGGTGGCGACCTCGACGGCGGTCTCGGAGGCGAAGTACTTTGCCATGCCGGCCTCCATGTCGATGCGACCGCCGGCGTCGAAGGCGCGGGCGGCATCCTCAACCAGCAGCTCGGCCGCGCGCGTGCGGGAGGCCATGTCGCCGAGCTTCAACTGGATGGCCTGATGCTCGGCAATAGGCTTGCCCATGGTCTTGCGGGTCTGGGCGTAGGCGACGCTCTCGCGCAGCGCCCGCTTGGCGATGCCGACCGAGCGGGCGGCGATGTTCACGCGGCCGATCTCCAGCCCGCCGGTCGCCATGGCGAAGCCCTTGCCCTCCTCGCCGCCGACGAGGCTCAGCTCGGCACCACAGCGATAGCCGTCGAAGATGAACTCGCCGGAATCGATGCCCTTGTAGCCAAGCTTCTCCAGCTTCTTGCCGTTCGAGATGCCGTGCAGCGGTGCCTTGGTCTCCGGGTCGATCTTGGACACGATCAGCATCGACATGCCCTTGTGGCGCGGCTGGGCCTCCGGGTCGGTCTTCACCAACAGGGCGCAGCAGTGGCCCATGATAGCGTTGGAGATCCAGGTCTTGGTCCCGGTCACGACGTAGTCGGAGCCGTCGCGCGCAGCGACGGTACGGATGGCCTGAAGGTCGGTGCCCGCGTCCGGCTCGGTCAGGCCGAGGCCGCCGCGCATCTCGCCGGTGACAAATCGGGGCAGCCAGTAGTCCTTCTGCTTCCGGGTGCCGAAGCGCTGGACGACGGTGGCCATCATCAGGTGGGAGTTGAAGATGCCCGTCAGGCTCATCCACTCCTCGGCGATACGCATGACGATGCGCGAGTAAGTCGTCGCCGACAGGCCGAGGCCTCCGTATTCCGGATCGATTATGGCTCCGAACAGGCCCAGCTCGGCCATGTCGTCCACCAGATCGGCAGGCCAGATGTCGCCGTGCTCAAGCTGCATGGCGACGGGACGGACCTTCTTTTCGATCCACTTGTCGATGGCGTCCAGGATGGCGCGTTCATCAGCGTCGGTGATGATCGGACTGTAGGCGTTCATGTCAGTAGTTCCCGACGCGATCCTCGACCGCGTTGCCGCGCGCCGGGATCAGCATGTTGCGCACGAAGGTGCAGACTCTCACCCCGTCCTGGTTCAGGCCGATGGTGCGGATGGTAACGATGCCCTGGCCCGGCCGCGACTTGCTCTCGCGTTTTGCCAGGACCTCGCTCTCGCCATAGATGGTGTCGCCGGCGAAGACGGGGGCTGTGAACTTGACCTCGTCCATGCCCAGGTTGGCGATGGCCTTCTGGCTGCAGTCCGTCACGCTCATGCCGATCAGCAGCGCCAAGGTGTAGGGGCTGACCACGATGTTCCGCTTGAACTCCGAGGACTTGGCGAACTCGGCGTCGAAGTGCATCGGGTGGGTGTTCATGGTCATGAGCGTGAACAGGTGATTGTCGTACTCCGTCACCGTCTTGCCGGGGCGGTGCTCATAGACGTCACCGACGACGAAATCCTCGAAATAGCGGCCGAAGGTCTCCCGATAGCGTTGGGGGCCAACTTCCTTGAACTGCTGCACCATTCAGGCACCTCCGACGTGTTCGAGCGTGCGCATCGCGGCGCGGATCAGGGGTTTTTCGATCAGCTTGCCGTCCAGCAGGGCTGCGCCGCCGCCGGCCGCCTCGAAGGCCTCCAGTATCCGGCGCGCACGGGCGATTTCGGCCTCGGTCGGTGTGAAGACGGCGTGGACGGGGCCGATCTGGGAGGGGTGGATGCAGGCGCGGCCGGTGAAGCCCATGGCCTTGATCCGGCGCGTTGAGGCCGAGAGGTCCAGCTCGTCGGCGATGTCGAGGTGGGGCACGTCCAGGAGCTCGACGCCCGCCCGCGCGCAGGCGGCGACGAGTACGCTCCGCGCATGGAACAGCGGCTCCCACTCCATGGTGCAGCCCAGGTCGGCGGCATAGTCTGCCCCGCCGAACAGGACGCCGGCGACGCCCGGCGCAGCGGCGATCTCCCAGGCGGCGTGCAGACCACCGGCGCTCTCCACGATCGGCCACAGGGGGGCGTCCGTCGCGGCCCCTAAGGCGGCGACATCGGCGGCAGAGGCCGCCTTGGGGATCATGACGAAGACCGGCTTTGCGGCCGCAAGCGCGTCCAGGTCCGCCTCGCTCTCAGCCGTGCCGACCGCGTTGACCCGCAGCCCGAACAGGCCATCCCGGGCCGCGACTGCCGCCTCGCGCGCCGCGTCCTTGCCGTCAGGCGGCACGGCGTCTTCCAGATCGATGCAGACGGCGTCGGCCCCCGCCCTGGCCGCCTTGTCGAAGCGGTCGGGTCGCGAACCGGGCACGAACAGGAGCGAGCGATAGGCCATGACGCCTCGGATCAAATGTCCGGACATTTTGTCGGAGCCAGGCGCGAAGGTCAATCCATCCCGACCGCCATGCCTCTTTGAACGGCTGGGCGTCTGGCTACCTCGTCATGCCAACGCCTGAGCGACGGGTAGCCCTCCAGCCAGCCGTCCAGCCGCTTCGACGAGGTTGCAACGACCGGGAACAGCAGGCAATCGACGACGCTGAAAGTCGGGCCGCAAACCCACGCCCGCTCCGCCAGAAGCGCCTCGAACACGTCGAGTGAGCGGCGCGCGCCACTGGTCATCGTCTCGATGAGCCAGGGGTCGGGCTTGGGAGCCAGGTGAGTGGCGAAGAACTGCATGGCGAAGGGCATGGAGACCGAGGATGAGATGGCGGCGGCCCACATCATCTGCTCGGCGCGCGCGGCCGGGTCGTCGGAGATCAAGCCGTTCGCGCCCTTCTCGGCCGCGTACCAGGCGATGGCGAGCGTCTCGGCCAGCACCAAGGGCCGCCCGCCCGGTCCGTCCGGATCCCGCATCACCGGGGCCTTGCCGAAGGGGTTCAGCGCGAGGAACTCCGGCGTCCGGTGCTCGCCCTTGGTCAGGTCGACCATGGTCGCGCGCCAGGCCAGCCCGGCCTCGTCCAGCGCGATGTGGACCTTCTGACCGTTAGCCGTCGGGACGGACCAGAGGTCAATCATGCGACGGGCGGCGGAACGGCGGCAGCGAAGGCTTCGGCGATCCTTGCGCGGCTGGTGATCCAGACCCCAGGCTTCCCTGCAACGTGCTCCAGGAAGCCGCGGAACGCGCCGATCCGACCGGGCCGGCCGATGATCCTTAGGTGGAGCCCCAGGCTCATCATCCTTGTCTCGCCGTCCATGGCCTCGGCGTGCATCTGATCGAAGGTGTCGGTGGCATACTGTAGCCAGTCCCGCGCGGTCAGAGCCGGGGCCAGCCAGAACTTCATGTCATTGGAGTCAAGCGCATAGGGCAGGATGACGATGGGTTTAGCGCCCTCTGAAGTCTCGACCACGTCCCAGAAGGGAAAGTCGTCGGAATAGTCATCCATGTGATAGGTGAACCCCTCCTCGGCCAGCAATCGCCGGGTCGCCTCGGTGTGCAGATAGCGGCTGAGCCACCCGGTCGGACGCTTGCCGATCGTGCGCTCGATGGACTGCCAGCCCTTCCGGATGAAGTCGCGCTCCTTCTCCTCGTCCATCCAGAACTGGTGCGCCCAGCGCCAGCCGTGGCAGCAAACCTCGTCACCCCGCTCGGCGATCCTGGCCGCAAGCTCCGGAGCTCGCTCCAGCGCCAGAGCTGCCGCCGTCCAGGTCGCCTCGATCCTGTGGTCGTCCAGTAGCTTCAGGATGCGCGGTGCCCCCGCCCTTATGCCGTACTGATAGTTGGACTCGTTTCCGTGCATCCGCATCGGCCGCTTGGGCACGGCCGACAACTCATCAACGGGCTCGGGCCCCTTGTCGCCGTCGCGGATATTCTGCTCCGCTCCCTCCTCGACATTGACGACAATGGACAGGGCCAGGCGATGGCCGCCGGGCCAGATAAAGTCGGACGGTGCAGGCATCGAAAACTCTTGCGGCCAGATCTTTTGATCGATTGATATTACTTTATGCGCTTTCGGGGGAAGGGCACGCGATGATCATCGGCGAAATCGAGGTCCTGCGCTGGCTGCACATTCTGGCCATGGTCTATTGGCTAGGGGGGAGTGGGGGGTATTTCAGACATCCTACAACGTTGTGAACCCCAGGCTGAGCCTCGATGAGCGGCGTCGGCACATGGAGACGGCCTACCGCATCGACATCCTCGCACGGACCGGAATCATTCTTCTGCTGCCGCTGGGGCTGCATATGGGGACCCTGTATGGCTTCGTACCTCTGGATCGCGCCTGGCTGGCCCCGATGTGGGGGGGCTTCATCGCCTGGCTAAGCCTGACCTGGGCCGCCTTCTTCCAGCGCGAAACGGATCTGGGTATCCGGCTGACAAAGATCGATGAGGCCCTGCGCTACATCCTCATTCCGGCCTTGCTGATCGTCGGCGTCGCCTCCCTTCTGGACCAGGGTCCTCTGGCTGTCGGGGAAGGCACGCTGTGGTACCCGGCGAAGATCACCGTCTATGGTTTGATGCTGGTCATCGGGCTTGGCCTGCGCTTCATCATGCGGGCGTGGACCACGCGCTTCCGTCGCCTCGCCGAGGGCCCCAACCCCCGGGAAGAAGCCGCGCTGAAGCGCGAAATCGCCATCGGACGCGGCCTCGCCTATGTCTACTGGATCGGCATTGCGTCGGCGGCGTTCCTCGGGGCCGTCAAACCGTTCTGACCTATCAGTGGGGCTCTTCGCCTCCGGAGACGTTCAGGCTTTCGGCAGTGATGTACCTGGCCGCGTCCGAGCATAGGAAGGCGACAGCGTCCGCTGTGTCCTGCGGCAGGCCCGGGCGGCGCATGGGAATGCGATTGGCCATCGCCTGCAGGTAGTCGTCGACCGAGGCAGCCCCCACGACCTTTGAGAAGTACTCGTTCTGCCAGGCCCCCAGACCCGTAGTGACGTGGTTGGGGCAGACGTTGTTCAGCGTGATCCCGTGCGGGCCCAGTTCAATCGCTGCCGACCGCGTCAGACCGACGAGGCCGTGCTTGGACGCGGTATAGGCCTGGGCGTGGGGAAAGCCGGACTTGGCGGCCTGGGAGGCGATATTGACGATCCGTCCACCGCGGCCCTGTCTGATCATTACCTCCGCAGCCGCCTGGATGCCGTAGAAGCAGCCAGACAGATTGACGTCGATCACGGCGCGCCAGTCGTCGGGCGTCACATCCATCAGGGGCTTCATGATGTAACCGATGCCGGCGTTATTGACCCAGATGTCGAGCCCGCCGTGCGTCTTGACCGCATGGGCCGCGAGAGCCCGCACCTGGTCCGGATCGCGCACGTCGCAAACACAGGTCGAGGCACCCGGCAGTTCGGCTGCGATCGCCGCCATCTCTCCGGTCGCGCCGATCATACCGCCTGGCGTGGCTGCATCCCGCGAAGCGCCGATGTCAGAGATGACGACCCGCGCGCCCTCCGTCGCCAACGTCTTCGCGATCGCCTCGCCCAGACCCTTGCGGCGGCCTGATCCGGTGACGACCGCCACCTTGCCATCGAAGCGACCCATCAGAGACTCTTGGTCACGAGGAAGGTCACGTCGACCATCGACTGGAACTCGCCTGCGATCTTCTGCGCCTGCGGAGTGGAAACCTCGGCGAAGAATTGATCCATGTCACGGACATCAATGGTCTCGATGTAGCCATATGGCGGGGTGGCATCGGAGCCGAGCAGACCTTCGACCTTGTGGACCTGAAAGTCGTCGACCGACGCCATGGCCCTGACCGCAGGAATGTCGGTCGCCTTGGCCCACGCTTCATAGGCCGCGGGATCCTGGCCGGGCTTCAGGTTGAAAAGGGCTAAGACTCGGGTGGCGGCCATGTGCGTCATCCTGGAAGCTGAAGGAACCCTCGACGGGCAAATGATATAATCCTATATCATTTGCGCGCGGCAAGCCCCGGAGGTCGATCATGGATGGTTCACCCGATGTGAAGAATGCCGGCCCGGCCCAGTCCTACTCGGGTCCGCCAGACTATCGCGTGGTCGGCCGCCACGGTGTGTTTCCTGACACCAGCCACGACGAGATCGCGCGATTCAACTTCCTGGCCCACATGAACCGGCACCTCTCGACCAAGGTCATGCCGGCGGTGAAAACGGCATGGGAGCGCCGCGCCGGTCCGGCGTTCGAGGCCCGCGAAGGCCGCACCCCGAAGGACCGCCACGAGGTGCGCAAGGCTTTGCTGCAGGATCCCTACTACCAAGCCTGGTCTGCCTTGCGCCGCGCGACGATGGAACAACGTCAACAGGCCGGCCGCTGGATCGCGCTGCGGCAGGCCGAAACCCTGTCGGCCAAGGTCGATGCCCTGACCAGGTCGGGCGACCGTCTGGAGCTGAACCCAGCCCTAACGATTCCACGCTATGTCTCGGCTGTGGATCATCACTGCATGCCCGGCAGCTATCACCTCGAGGTCTTTCCTGGTGACGTTTCCGGGGCGGCCAACTACGACAGCGGCATCTTCGCCACCACGGGCGGTGCGCTGGGCCGATTCTCCGACGGTGGCGGCCATGCTGTGGTCAAATGGATCAGAAAGTCCCTGCCAGACTTCCGGCCGCGTCGCATCCTCGACATCGGCGCGAACCTCGGCCAGAACGTTCTGCCGATCGCGGAGGCCTTTCCCGAGGCCGAGGTGATCGCCCTGGATGTCGGCGCGCCCATGCTGCGCTACGGAGCGGCGCGGGCGAAGTCGCTGGGCGTCGAGAACGTGCGCTTCGTTCAGGGCGATGGATCGGACCTGTCGCGCTGGGCCGACGGCTCGTTCGATTGGGTGCAGACGACCATGACCCTGCACGAGCTGTCCCTGACATCGATGAAGGCCATCTTCGCAGAAACCTTCCGAGTCCTGTCGCCCGACGGGATCGTGCTCCACGTTGAACAGCCCCAGTACGCTGCTGACATGCCCCTGTTCGAACAGGCCATGCGCGACTGGGACGCCTTCTACAACAACGAGCCCTTCTGGAGCACGATGCACGGCCTGGACATCGACGGATTCCTGATCGAGGCGGGCTTCCGGAGCGATCGACTGATCCACGGCGGCGTCACGGCCGTGGTCGACAAGGATGTCTTCCCCGACGCGGCCGACGATGAGGGCGAGGACTATGGCCGCAAGGCCGCATGGCATGTGATCGGGGCTCGAAAATGAGTATCGATCTTGCGCTGGCCCTGTCGTCCGCCAAGCCGGCGGGCAAACGACCCTACTTCATGGACCGCGAGGTTGAGCGGGTCCTCAACATCCTGATGGCGACGGTACAGGAACTGGCCGTCACGCGCGAAAGGCTGGACACTCTGGAACGGCTACTGGAGGCCAGGGGCGTGGTCGCCCGGTCCGAGATCGAGCGCTTTGGGCCAAACAAGGACGAGGCCGCCGAGCGGGGCTTGTGGATGCAGGAGTACCTCAACCGGGTGCTGCGCACCCTGCAACAGGAAGCGGAAGCGATGCAGACCACGGACGACCTGGCCTCGGAAGAGGTCGCGCTTGAAGTGTCCAGGGCCGACGCCTGAGATGCCGATCTCCAGCCTCATCCGCTCGGCCGTGTTCTGCTCGGACCTGGATCGATCCACCGCCTTCTACCGTGCGCTGGGCCTGAACGCCGTCTACTTCGAGGGTGACCTCGACCCCGAGTCCTCCCAGGGCGCGCTTCATGTCCCGGCGGTATCGACCCTGCGCTGTCGAATCCTCAAGCGCAGCGCGGACGCAGCCAACTTCGGCATGGTCGGCCTGTTCGAGCTGACGCCGCTGCCGGAGCCCCTCCCCGTGCCCGCCGGGCCGCCGCGCCTGGGCGAGACGGCGCTGGTCTTCTACGCCCAGCCCTTCATGGAGGTGCTGATCGCGGCGCGACGGGCCGGCGCCACCTGGTCGCCAGAGCCGATCACCTTCACCATGCCGCATCGCAGCCAGATGGAGGTCTGCCTGCGCGATCCCGACGGCGTGCTTGTCAATCTCATCGACCGCGACCCTGCCGAGCAGGTCCGGACGACCCCGGTCAGATGACGGCCATCCCTCTCCCACCGGGAGGGGGAGACCTGTTCCCTCACTGGGCCGCGGCACGTTCCGCGTCGAAGACTTTCCGGAAATACGTCCAGCTGGTCTCGTTCGGCCGCGCATCATTCAGCGGGGGCGGGGTGACATAGTCCGGGTAGTTCGTCGCGATCTCGTCCCTCAGAACCTGGGGCAGGCCGTCGATGCCATTCGCCATGGTCTGGCCGATCGCGTTGAATACCAGCCCGCCTGGCCGACCGCCCATCCGCATCCAAGGCAGCCACGGCGAGATCCGCACCCAGGCAATCGAAGCGTCGGCGCGGGAGCGCGAGGCGTCGAGGAGGTCGTCTTCCCGCACCGAGAAGTCGAAGATCTCCATGGCGTGGTAATGGTTGCCGACATACTCTTGATAGTCGCCGCCCAGCGGGTTCAGGTAAAACAGCGGTGCCTCGAATGGCAGGAAAACCCAGCCTTGGTTGACCCGGCCCGAAAACCGTAACGGGGACCCGTCCGCTGTCCGTTCAAAGGTCGGGCGCGAGTTCACCGGATCGTTGGCGACGTGTACCACCTCGACCACCTGGTCGGTCTCAGGATTGGTCCAGGTCCGAAGGATCTCGTTGGTACGGGGGTCGAGATAGATCATGAGTTCGCGCGACACGAGGCGATAGCCGGTCCCGCGTGCGGAATCCGTCACCGTGCCACACTGGCGCACGTTCATCCCTTCGACATTGAAGACGTGACGGTCCGGCACGCCCGGCGCACGGGCGTAGACCCGACCGGACCAGTGATAGACCACCGGCTCGCCGTCCACGGTCGAGCACTGGATCTTGCGGTTCGCCGCGATCGCGCCGGCCGGTGTCGACAGGTCGATCGTCTGCGCCGATGCCGCCATCGGCATCGCCATAGCGGCCAGCACGGCCGAGGCCATCAGTACAAGCCTCATCTCTTTTCCTCCGATGAGTTCAGATAATTCATGGGACCTCAACGGCCCATACGCGGCAGTCGGCGACGTCCTGGCGGAGCTTCTTCAATTCTGCGTACTCGGGGCTGTCCCAGAAGGTGCGCAAAGTCGCCATGTCCGGCCACTCGGAGATGACCGCCGACGATCCGTCGCCCCAGTCACCCTCCAGCAGCCGCACCCCTGGCCCGCGCAGCAGATAGCGCCCGCCGTGCTGTTCGATCAGGGCCGCGGCTGCCTTGCCGTAGCCACCGAGGAAAGCCTCGCGGTCCGCGATCTTTGCCAGCACGATCATGTATGCCGCCACGTCAGCCCCCTTGCTATGACCACACTAGCGCGCTCAAATGATATAAATCTATACCATTTCGCCAATTGACGAGAACCGGGCCTCATGGAACTCCTGCGCGCCGCTACCTTGACCGTTGCCGATCCGGAAGCGACGGCGGCTCGTTATGTCGAGTGGCTCGACTATTCGATTGTCGAGCGCGGCCCGGTCTCCGTCGATCTGGCTGCCGCATGGGGATGTCCGGCGTCGGCTGGCCGCGCGTCGGTAGTCTGCCGTCCGGCGTCGGCTGTGGAGGTCTTCCTTCGCTTTATCGAGGGCGCGACGCCTGCTGACTACAAGCCCCTGCGCACCTTCGGCTGGGCGGCCATCGAGATCTGCACTCAGGACACCCACGCCGTAAACGCGCGCATGGAGGGCTCGCCCTTCCAGATCATCGGTCCGCCCAAGGAGCTTGACGGGCTGCCCGCCATCTTCCCCATGCAGGTGAAGGGTCCGGATCAGGAAATCGTCTACCTGACCCAGATTCGTGAAAATCTGCCGGCCTACGACCTGCCCCGTGCTGCCAGTCCGATCGACAAGCTGTTCATCATTGTGCTGGCCTGTTCGGACCTTCAGGCTTCGCTGGACTGGTTCGAGACCGAGCTGAAGCTGTCAGCTGGCCGTTCGATGGACCTGGTCTACACCATGATCAACGCAGCCTTCGACCTGCCAGCGGACACGAAACACGCCCTCGCCACCATGGTGCACGGGCGCGACTGCTTCCTGGAGCTGGACCAGTATCCGGACGAGACGACCGCCCGCCCGACGGAACCCGGGGCTCTGCCCCCCGGCATCGCCATAACCACCTTCCGCCACCCGGACTTCGACGCCCTGAAGGGCTGGATCAGCCCGCCGGTTGTCCGCAACGGTGCCGTCTACGGCGGCAGGCGCGCGGGTACGCTTCGCGCGCCAGACGGCACCCTTGTCGAGGTCGTCGAGGCGGCATGACCAACACCGCTCGCGAAGTCGTACTGGCCCGCCCTGTCACAGCCGTCCCGGTCGCCGCAGACTTCACCGTCGTGACTCGTGACCGTCAACAGCCCGAGGGCGAGGGGTGGCTGAAAGTCCGGCCGCTGTTCCTGTCTCTCGACCCCTATATCGGTGCCCGCATCCGGGGTCGTCACATGGGCGAGGCCGCCCCTGCCCCCGGCGAGCCCCTGCCCGGCTTCTGCGTCGCCGAGGTCGAGGAGAGCCGTGACCCCGCCTTCGCGCCGGGCGACCGCGTCGTCACCGAGGCCGGCTGGACCGACCTCGTCTGGGTCCGATCCGGGACCGCACGCAAGGTCTCATCCGATATCGCCGCGTCCCTCCATCTCAGCGTGCTCGGCATGCCCGGCCTGACCGCCTGGGCCGGTATGACCCAGCTGGCGAAGACCGGCGCTGACGATCTCCTGACCGTCAACGCGGCGGCCGGAACGGTCGGCGGCGTCGCCGGCCAGATCACCAGAAACCTCGGCGGCCGCGCCATCGGCATCGCGAGCGGATCGGAAAAGTGCGGCCTCGTCGTTGATCGCTATGGCTTCGAGGCCTGCATCGACTACGGTGCCGAGGACTGGGAGATGCAGCTGGCTTCCGCGGTCGCTCCGGGGTCGACCATCCATTTCGAGAACGTCGGCGCGAGCCAACTCGCCGTCGGCATCCGAAACCTGAACCTCTATGGCCGCATCGTCCTGTGCGGGCTGGCCGAGCATTATCACGCTGACGCCGGCCCGGCCGTCACCGCCATCGGTCCCCTCCTGGGCAAGCGGGCTGCCGTCTTTGGTCTGGTCGTCTACGACTTCTATCCCCGCTGGTCGGAGTGGACCGCTCTGGCCGAGCCCTGGGTCAAGGCGGGCCGCCTGACCATCGCCGAGGACATAGGGCAAGGCCTCGACAGCGCAGGCACCCAGCTCGAACGGCTTGTGCGCGGCGAGAACGTCGGCAAGACCCTGGTCCGGGTAGCGTGATCCGCCCCGGCGGCGAGCGCGGCTTCGTCACGGTCGACGGCCGTCGCGTCCTGATCCGTCGTTACGGACGCGGCCCTGCGGTCTTTGTGATCCACGGCTCGCCCCAGTCCTCGCGCGCCGTCGAGGCCGTGTGTCAGACCCTCGCCGCACGCGGCCTGACCGCCATCGCCCCGGACACGCCGGGGGCCGGAGCTTCGGATCCCCTGCCCCTTGCAGACCCCGACAGCGCCGACTTCGCCGCCGCCCTGCACCGCCTGACCGGGACGCTGGGCCTTTCCCGTGTTGGCCTTTACGGCTTCCACACCGGAGCCGCGACCGCCGCAACTTTTGCGGCCCTGTTCCCTCAGAACACCGCCGCTCTTGTCTGTGACGGCCTGCCCGCATGGACCGAAACCGAACGCGCCCGCTTTCTTGCGGACTATCTGACGCCGTTCGAACCCAGGTGGGACGGCTCCCACATGGCCTGGCTGTGGGCGCGGATGGAGGCTCAGACCGTCTTCTTCCCCTGGCACTCGACCGCCCCTGCAGAGCGCATGTCGATGGCCGTCTCCAGCCCGGAGCAAATCCACGCCAACGCTATGGACCTCCTGGCCGCGGGCGATGGCTATCGCCCGGTCTATCGCGCCGCCTTTACGTTCCGGGCCGAGGCCGTTGTTGATCGCCTGCCGTCCACCGCCCTCGTCGCATGCGCCGCCTCCGACGTCCTCGCCGCCCACCTTGACCGCCCGGCACTCGCTGGTCGTGGCCTGATCCTGCCGGACATTCCGAACCTTCACGCCGCCGCCGCCGACCACCTCGCAGCCCATCCTGGTGAGCCGGCTCCCGATCACCTTGCGGGCGGTTTCCTCGCGCTCGGCGACGACCGCCTCGCGATCCACCGCCTCTCGGAAGGGCCCGGCTGCCCGCTCGTGATGCTCCACGACGCCGGCGGTTCAGCCGCAGATCTGACAGCGCCGACCGACCGCCCCGTCATCGCGCTGGATCTCCCTGGCCACGGACTTTCCGCAGAGGGCTGGCACGGTCCCGTTGACTGGCCCTGGACCGTCCGCACCGCGCTGAACGCCTTGAACCTTTCTGACGCCGAGGTCTCCGGCGTGGGCGCTGGCTCTGTGCTCGCGTCGGCCCTGTCCGGCGCAGAGCCCATGCCCTGCCGTGTCCTCGGCGTCCCAAATCCCCCGCCAAAGCTGTCGCCCGAATGGGACGGCGCCCACCTGATCCGCGCCTTCCGCATCGCCTCATGGGAGCAGCTGTTCGATCCGTGGTACCGCCGCGACCCTGCTCATCGCATCCACCGTCCGTCACACTTGAGCGCCGCCCATGCCCGCGCCGTCAGTCTGCTCCTGGCCCAACAGAGATGGTCAGATCTGGAGACATGGGCGGCTCAAAACGCGCCCTGACGGCGACACGACCGGTGTTGAAGTCTCGATGCAAAGGGTTGCCTGATGTCGAAGTCGGGCGGCTCAATCCGGACGACGAGGTGGACCCAGCGGACAGTGTCCTTCAGCGGGTCTCAGGCCGCCGGGTCCGCCGTTCGCTCCGCTGCAGCCAGGCTCTCGGTCCGATCCCCACTGAAATTGCGGTACTTGCCCATCAAGAGCAGCAGCGCCGCTCCCGCAACCAGCCCCACGGCCGAGTACAGCAGAATCGTCTCATAGCTGCCGGTCCGATCGAAGTACTGGCCGAAGATCACCGGCCCGATGCCGGCTCCCAGCGCGAAGAATCCGTACAGCGCGCCATAGATGCCGCCATAGCTCTTCAGCCCGAAGTAGCGCGCCACCATGAAGGCCATCAGATCGTATTCCACACCCGCCGCGAACCCGATCAGTACGATTGACAGGCCCGCGACAAGCGGATCGGTTGTTCCGGCAGCCAGGAGCCAACAGGCCACGGCGGGCGCGCTCAGCAGCACAAAGGCCACACCTGGTGCCCAGAAGCGGTCGATCAGCCAGCCACCCAAGAGCCGACCTCCGATCACCGACAGACCGATAAGCGAGGCGAGCGTCACTATATCCCCGGCTTCGAAGCCATTGGAGCGCAAGATGTTCTCGATGTTCGGGATCGGTCCCCCGACCGCGAAGCTGATCGGCACGAAGGCGACCGCCAGGATCCAGAAACGCCAGTCACGCAGAGCCTCGCCGAAGCTCTTGCCCGGCGTCACGGCCTTGCGCTCCGCATCCGCCGCGCGCCGCTCAGCCGCCGTGACGGTCCTGCCGCCCACGTCGTGGAAGAAGATGAAGGCGATCGGCAGGGCGATCAGAAGCGGCAGGGCCGCCACACCAAGGTAGGCGATCCGCCAGCCGAACTCTTCCACCAGCCAGGCCGTGTAGGGCTTGCAGGCGAAGCCAAACAGGCCGGTGCCCACCAGCGACAGTCCGAGCGCCAACCCCTTGTGCACCTCGAACCGGTTGTTCACCGCCCGCGTCCAGGTCACCGGCAGAGTGCCCGCGCCAACTAGCGCCATGACACCCCAGGTCACGTAAAAGAGCATGATGTTACCGTTGCTCGCCGCGAACCCCGCGAAAGCCAGGCCGAACAGCAGCAGCGACCACAGAGCCACCGTCCGTACCCCGATCCGGTCCGCCAGCAGCCCCACCAGGGGGCTCGCTAACAGCACGGCGAACGTCATGATCGGTAGCCCACCCAGGATCTCGGCGAAGCCCCAGCCAAACTCTCTGGCCAGCTCCGGGGCCAGGATGCCAATAGTGTAAAACGGCAACGGCGACAGACCGAGCCCGATGCCAAGCATGGCGGACACCACGACGGGCCAGCCCAGCTTGAACTCACCATATCCGGCCTTCGCCCCAGACTGTCCTTGCATGCCGGTCCCGATCAGTTGGTATACAATTATACCATTTGCAGATGGATTCCCGACCGATGCAAGAGCCGACCGCCGCGACGCTGTCTGACGCCCCACCTTGTGTCGCGAGGGACGAGACTCGGCTGTTCCTGTTTGTCTGCAAGGACAGCCCGATCGGCCCTGATGGTCGGGTCGAGCACCTGGAGGGCCACCTCGCCCACGTTGAGGCGAACTGGCGTCGCTACGTTGTGGCCGGCCCCATGCGGCGACCCGGCGAGACCGCGTTCTGCGGTTCCTGCTTCCTCGTTCGCGCAAAGGATGCCGATGAGGCCTGGAGCGTCGTGCACGGTGACCCCTACATAACCTCCGGCCTCTACGCCAACATCGAACTGACCGAGATTACACCGTCGATCGGCCTGTGGGTCGGCGGAAAAATCTGGGCCGACGCAGCCGCGATCGCCCATCGGGCAAAGGGCGGCTGAGCGGGCTTCGTCAACCCAAACTTATTGCCGGTCCCCAACCGGGCACCTGGGGTCGCCGGCATGGCCAGCTCCACCAACCCTTTCCTTTGCCTCAACGGCTCGCCGGAGATGATCCGGACGGCGGTGATGATGTACGTGCAACTTCCCTAACGCTGCGGCACGTGGACGACCTGCTGGCCGGGCTGAGGATCGACATCTGCCACGAGACCGTGCGGCCCCGTTGGAACCGGTTCGGCCCTATGTTCGCCGCCGAGATCCACGGGAATCGAGCCCGACGGATGCGATCCTTCACCCACTGTCGGTGGCACCTCGACGAGGTCAGCGTGAGAATCAACGGCGAGATGCACGACCTCTGGCGCTGTCATTCACGAAGACGAGATGCTGGACTCCCTTGCCGGCATGACCACGGAGAAGACTGCAGGCCGCACCTTCATGAAGAAGCTGATGAAGGGCCAAGGCCGAGCCAAGGCGATCACGGCCGACGGTATGCGCTCCTGCCACGCCACCATGAAGCACCCCGGCAACACCGCCAGACGGGAGGTCGGCCACTACGCCAGCCGGCGCACGCCGCGCGAGTGGGACGAGGGATCGGAGCTTTTCAGCCCTCGGGGGCCGTCTTCATCTTGCCGGGACCGGGACGGCGGGCAGCCGGAGAGGGTTCATGGAGGGGGCGATCCTCTCGGGCCTGCGGGCTGCGGGGGAAGAACGGAGGTCGACATGGTCGATATCCGCGCGAAGATCTGGATCTTGACATTAGTGAGCCATCGCTCATTATATCATGATGGTATCCACTGCACCCAGAAGTCCGGCTTCAGGCCGACCCGCCAATCCGGAGGCGCGCGCCCAGCGTCGGGAAAACATTCTGGCGGGTGCCTTCAGATGTTTCGTTCGCAAGGGCTTCCACGCCGCCACGACCGCCGAGATCAGCGCCGAGGCCGGCGTCAGCGTGGCGAATCTCTATCAGTACTTCCCCTCCAAGGATGATCTCATCAAGGCGCTCGTCCAGGCCGATCTGGCGATCGACCTTGAGCTTGTCCGGATGGTCGATGCTGCGGATACCTTGGCTGAGGGGCTGGAGCACACGACCCGCATGCTCGTCACCGACCCGGATCTACTGTCCGGCGTCCGCCTGCGTCTCGAGATCCTTGCAGAAGCGGGCCGGAACCCGGTCATCGCGGAAGAAGTGCGTCGAGCGGCGGCGCAGATGGTCGACGCCATCGTGCAACTGATCGTCCGTCGGCAACGCGCAGGCGAGGTTCGGAACGATGTCTCTCCGGAAACCGCGGCCGAGCTCATCCTGTCCATGTACGACGGCCTCGCCAGCCGCCTCGCCTTTGGAGGCGGCGACCCCGCAGTCCTGGCTCGGGCTGCAGACCAGATGATCCTGACCAGTTTCGGTGTTGGCCGCTCCCCCCCCACCTGACTTCTCAATCAACCTCCCTCTCCGCATGAGCATAATATGAGCAAGTCCTCCCTTATCACTGTTTTGTGTGCCGCGGCGCTTCTGCAAGCCTGCGGCAGCAGCCCCTCCGCATCCGTCGACGGCGATCCGGCCAAAACTGCTCTGGTCAGCGAGGTGCAGGACAGCGCTGGTGCCGAAGCCATAGCCCTTGGGAAGGTCCGGGCATCCCGCCTCGCGGTCGTCAGCTCCGAGCAGGGGGGGCGTATCATCGAGCTGCTCGCCAATGTCGGGGACCGCGTCTCGGCCGGCCAGACTCTGGCGCGACTGGACCCCACTCCCGCACGCCTCAGGGAACAACAGGCTGGTGCCGAGCTGCAGCGCGCAGAATCCGTCGCCCAGGAGCGGCAGCGAAACGCAACCCGCCTCGCTGCCCTGCATCGCGACGGAGTCGCGACCGAGGTCGACCTTGAAGCCGCCGAAGCCGAAGCTCGCGCAGCCAAGGCCGTGCGTGACGCCGCTGCAGCCGGCCTGATGCTGGCGGAGCGCGATCTGCAGGAAACCGTGCTGCGAGCCCCGATCGCCGGCGTCATCGCAGCGCGACCGATCGACCTGTCGATGCTCGCTCCGGGGGCCGCCGCCTTCGAGATCGACGGCGAGGACGGACGCCGGATCCACGCGGTTCTGCCGACGGCGCTGGCGGACGCGCTACAGCCGGGCACACGGGTGACATTCGCCCACGGTCAGGACGTGGGGGCCGCCCGCCTGACCGGCGTCAGCGCCCGTGACAGTGGAGCCGGAGGCCGCGAAGCCGTCTTTGTGGTGACGAGCGGCTCGCCGCCCCCTGGCGGCAGTGTGGAACTGCGCCTCTCCCGGGTCCCCTCGGACGGCGTACATGTCGTCCCGCTCGCAGCCGTCCTGACCGATCGCAGAGGCCAGCAGGCCGTTCGGATGGTTGGTCCGGAGAACAAGCTTCGCGATGTCCCGGTCAGACTCCTCGCGACCCGCGGTGACATGGCCGAAGTGACGGGGCGACTTGCTCCGGGTCAGCTCGTCGTCGTCGCCGGTGCCGAGTTTCTCCAGGCCGGTACGACCGTCCGGCCGCGCGTCGCTCAGCGCTGACAGGAGGACAACCCATGTCCCTCACTGCCGCCGCGCTGCGACGCAGCCGCTTCACGCTTGTCGCCGCCATCTTGCTTGTCCTCGCGGGCATCACATCGCTCCTGGACTTTCCCGCCACCGAGGAGCCCTTCATCCAGGTCCGCACAGCGACCGTCGAAGCCTATCTGCCCGGCGCGACCAGCGAACGCACCGAGCAGCTGGTGGCCCGGCCGATCGAGGAAAAGCTGAGAGAGGTCCCCGACATCAAGACGATCGAGACCGTCGTCCGTCCCGGGGCCACCTTCATCGTCATTACGCTTCACGATGGAACCCCGGGGGATCGACTGCCGGCCATCTGGCAGCGGGTGCGGGTCAAGATGGAAGAGGCGCACGCGAGCCTTCCCGGTGGAACCAGTAACCTCATCATCAACGACGAGTTCGCCAGGGTCGCGGTTCGCAGCCTCGCCCTGACCGGAGAAGGTTACTCTGCCGGCCAGCTGCAGGACTGGGCGCGCATCACGCGCGAGCGCCTGCAGTCCGTCGCGGGTGTGGAGCGGATCTCCCTCCACGGCGTGCGGGAAGAGCGCGTCTTCGTCGATCTCGACCCCCGCCGCATGGCGAACGCCGGCCTGTCGTTTGACGCCGTCGCCGCCCAGCTGGCCGCGCGCAACATTGTAGCCCCCGCCGGCGAGATTGACACCGGACGGCGGGTGCTGGCGCTCGAACCGACCGGCGACCTGCCGGACAGCTCAACCCTCGCCAGCGTGGCCATCACCTTGCCCGGAGGGGGTACCCTTCCCCTGAGCGCCCTCGGCAGCATCGCCCAAGGGCCCGCGGATCCGCCCCAGACTGCGGTCCTGGTCAATGGTCAACCCGCCGTCGTTCTCGGCGTGTCGATGCGCAACGGCCTCAACGTCCTGTCCTTTGCCGAGCGCGTGGACGCCCGCCTCGCCGAAGTGCGCGCAGAGCTCCCTGCCGGGATGACGCTGACCTCTGTGACGGACCAGTCCGAGGTCGTCCGCAAGGACCTCATCAAGGTCGGCCAAACCTTCCTCGAAACCGTCGCCGTGGTGATGCTGGTCGTCGTGCTGTTCCTCGGCTGGCGCGCCGGACTCGTCACCGGGGTCATCGTGCCGCTGACGGTGCTCGGCACGCTGATGATCATGAGGGTGCTCGGGATCGAGCTTCACATGGTCTCGATCGGTGCCATCATCATTTCCCTGGGCCTCTTCGTCGACAACGGCATCGTTATTGTCGAGGACTACCAGCGCAGGCTGAGCGTGGGTGCGTCCCCGCGCGAGGCGGCTATCGAGGCGGGGCGGACGATGGCCGCGCCGCTGCTGACCTCCAGCCTCGCCATCATCCTTGCCTTCGCGCCGCTCGCCGCGGGCAACAGCGACACGGCAGAGTACATGCGCAGCCTCGCCATCGTCCTCGCGATCACGCTCATGCTTTCGCTGTTCCTGGCGCTCACGGTCACGCCGCTGATGGCCATGCAGTACGCGGGCTCCCATGACCCTTCGCACGGCAATGGAGGCTGGCTGGGCAAGATTCGCGACTGGTATGCTGGGCGCGTTCGCCTCATCGTCGAACGGCCGCTGATCATCGGCACCAGCATGGCGGGCCTGCTTCTGGCGGCGCTGGCCCTGCTGAGCACGATTCCCCCCCAGCTGCTCTCGGCGTCCGCGAGGCCGCAACTCCAGATCCCGATCGAATTGGCACCGGGCGCCTCCACCCGCGCCACCTTGAGGCTCGCGACAGACGTGTCGGCGCTGCTCGCGGACAAGCGAGTGTTTCCGGAGCTCGAGAACAACGCCGTCTACGTCAACGACGGGGGACCTCGCTTCATTCTGGGCCTCACCCCCCCCTTGCCGGCCCCGCATCGCGCCTACGCTGTAGTGAACCTCGATGCGAAGGCTGATCCGGATGCAGTGGTGATGCGGCTGAGGCAGGAGCTCGGGCAACGGTTCCCCGAGGCGCGGATCGAACCGAAGCGCTTCTCGCTGGGCGTTTCAGAAGCCGGAACCGCCGTCTTTCGTCTGGTCGGACCCGACCGTCCCGAGCTGGAACGCGCGGCAGACGAGCTCAAGCAAGCCCTCGCCGCCGTGCCGGGTGTCCTTGACGTCAGGGACGACGCTGAAGGTCGCATCGTTCGGCTGGTCGTGGACATTAACCAGCCCCGCGCCCTCGCTGCGGGCGTGTCGTCGGCAGCGGTCGCGCGTTCACTTGAGGCGGCGACCTCCGGCATGCCGGTGTCGGTGCTGCGGCAGGGTGACGTTCTCGTGCCCGTTGTCCTGAGGGGATCGGAGCCCGACCGCACCCTGAGCGAGCGCCTCGAGTCCCTTCCCGTGTTCGGCGAGACCGGCAGCGTGACCCTTGGCCAGATCGCCTCCATCCGGCTGGCGTCGCAGCCGAGCGTGCTGATGCGACGCAATGCAAGCCCCCTGATCACGGTCAGCGCCCGCCATCCCGACCTCGCGTCGCAGGAACTCGTCGACCGGGTCGGCGAGACGATCAACGCCCTTGACCTCGCTCCCGGGTACCGGCTCGAGCTGGGCGGCGAAATCGAGGAGAGTGCGACGGCCAACCAGGGCATCGAACGCTACTTTCCACTTGCCCTCCTCGGCATGGCAGGCTTGTTCCTCTGGCAATTCGGATCTCTTCGAAAAACTGCCATCATCATGGCCTCGATCCCCTTCGTCCTGATCGGCGCATCGGCGGGTCTGAAGATCACGGGGCAGCCTTTCAGCTACACTGCCACGCTCGGCCTGCTCGCTCTTGCCGGCATCATCGTGAACAATGCGGTGTTGCTTCTGGGCCGGATCGAGGAGGAACGTCAGCCAGGCGTTCCCCTGAAGGAGGCCGTCGCCTCCGCCGCAGCGGTCCGCCTGCGCCCGATCGTCATGACCAAACTGACCTGCATCATGGGCCTGCTGCCGCTTTACCTGTTCGCCGGCGACCTTTGGCGGCCCTTGGCGGCCGCCATGATTGGCGGCCTCGCGCTAGGCACCCTCATCACCCTTGTCCTCATCCCCGCGCTGTACACCCTGCTGTTTCGCGAACGGCAGGCCCCGACGGCCGCTTGATCGAGACCGGAATCATGCCCCGTCTTGCCCCACTCCTCCTCGCCGCCTTGCTGGCCGGCTGTGCAACCGCGCCAGCGGTGAGGCCCCCCCTTCCCACGACGCCGTCGGCAGACTGGTCTGCCGGAACGTTACCTCCCCCGGGTCAGCAGCTACAGCTGGACTGGTGGGCGGCCTTTCAGTCGGCGGAACTTGACCAGCTGGTGGCGGATGCGCTGGCCGCCAACCGCGACGTCCTCGCGGCCGAGGCCAGCCTTCGGGCTGCACGGGCTCTGGCCGGCGAGGCCAGGACGCTCCAGGAACCGCAGGGAGGCACCTCCGCCGGACTGCGGAGGAGCCGGGAGGCAGCCCTGTCGCAACCGCTCGTACTCGGGACACCGGACCGCTTCGAGGACCAGACGCTGGGGTTCATGGGCGCGGAGCTGGGCTGGGAACTGGACCTTGCCGGTGGTCTGGCTGCCGCGACACGCGCCGCCGAAGCCAACGCCGGAGTCGCCCTGTGGCAGCGCCGGCAGATCGAAGCGGCTGTGGCGGCACAGGTGGTCAGGGCTTGGCTCGATCTCGGCCGGGCGAACGCCCTCGACAGCCTCTCGCAGCGTCGCCGCGTCGCCCTCGAGGCTTCAGTCGCGCTGATGGTCCGCCGGCAGGCGCATGGTGCAGCGACAGAAGCCGATGTGGCCGCCCTTCGCCGTCTCGGTGCCGAGTCCGCGGCGGAGCGGCCGATGATCTCCCTGACTCGAAACAACGCCCTGCGCCGCATCGCCGTACTGACAGGACGGGACCCCGTGGACTTCTCCAGGGCTACAGCGGCTCTGACCGGACGGGCGGCGACACCCGACGCCCTTGTTGCGCCGGCCCCGGCCGACATGCTGCGGCAGCGCCCCGACGTCCAGGCCGCCGAACTCAGGGTCATCGCGACCTTCGAGCGTGCAGGGGTGGCCCGGGCGGCGCTATACCCCAGCCTGTCCCTTGGTGCCGCAGCTGGTAGGACGGCGGCTCCAGGGGACCTGGACCGGCCCGGGGCTCTCCGTTTCTCGATCGGTCCGTCAGTCAGCTGGGGTCTGTTCAATCTCCGCCGGATCCGGGCCGGCGTCCGCGCCGCCGATGCCGAGGCCGAGGCCGCCACCGCCGCATGGGGCCAGGCGATCCTGGTCGCCCTCGAAGAGGCCGACGGGGCCCTCGACGCCTGGCGTACAGCCCGGTCGAGCGCTCGCGCCGTACGTGCCGCCGCAGAGCACGCCCGGGTCGAGGCCGAGACGACGCGCGCGCGCGCGCGGTCCGGGGCCGCGACACCTCTGGACGTCGCCCTCGCCGAGGCTACCCTGCTCTCGGCGGAGCTCGCTCTGGCCAATGCAGAGGCCGCTGAACGCGAGGCTTGGGCCCAGGCTCACCTCGCGCTGGGTGCGGGCTGGCGGTCGGAGGCCTTGTGAGGGAGCTGGCCTGGCTGGGAAACAGCCCGGAGCCTGATCGGTTGAGGTGTAAGTGCTCCGCGGTTCCGAAGATGCAGTGAATCAGGCTCACGCCATAATCCGGTCCAGTTCCGGACCAGCTGGACGGGGTCCAACTCAACCGGTCTTGGTCCGGCGGCCCGGGATCCAGCCGACGACCCTGATGAAACGGATCCACGCTCAAGTCGAGGGATCAGGATTGTCGGGCAGATCCGGCCGCCTCCGGCCTCAGGCAGATCGGCGCAGCGCGCGCCAGAGGAACAGAAAGCCAAGTGCCATGAACCAGAGCTGGATACCCGTCGTTGAGAGCACGATTGAGACCGGCGGCGCGACGCCGAACAGCTCAAGGCCAGGCAGCGCGACCACTACACCCGCAACCAGCCCCGTCAGACCCGCCCAGGCCGGAAGCTGTCTGTCGCGGAGAATGATCAGACTCACCGATATCGCCCAGATCGCCGCGAAAGCCGCTACGCCCAAAGTCTCGCCAATCGCCCCGCCCCAGGCATTCATGGCTGCCTGCATCGCCTCAATGGCGGCACGCGCGTCTGGTGACAGACCCTGAACGGAGTAGGCTTCCGCCAGGACCGTGCTGCCCGTGAGCCAGCGGATGATCCCTATGGCCCTTGCGAGGGTCGAAACCGATGCAGCGCCTATGGCTATGAGGCCGAGGATGCCCAGCGGCCCGGGCCTAGCCGCCAAACGCACGGTGAGCACTCCGGTTACAAGGAACAGCAATGAATAGCCGAGATACAGTCCATACCCCAGTCGCACAGCATCCAGCTGTTCGAGGAGTAACGGCAGCATCCTTGCGGGAGCATAATCGAGGCTGTCAGGCCATTGGATCGCTCCGCCAAGTACAGCCATGGGCGCGAAGATGCTGAATCCCTGGAGAAGCAGGACAAACGCGGCAACGAGATAGGGGAGACGGGAGGGAGCCAATGAGCTGCGGGACGGGATATCTGTAGTCATGGTGCGGGATCTTTCATCGAAAACTGACTGCTAAACTCTGTCAAGCCAGGCTTCACGCTGGGCCTCGGTCGATACTCGCATGGAACCAAAACGCCGAACCCGCGTGACCTTGACGCCGCAGAACTCGAGAATGTTGCGGCGCAGTTCGCTGATCCCCGCATCACGGTAGATGGTGCGATAACACCATGGGGGCGTGTCCATCGTGACCAACAGCTCCGCTGTCTTGCCCGTAAGCAGGCGCTTCCAGTGGATCGAGTTCTTCATGTACTGAAAAGCAAACCCCGGCCTCAGGGCCAGCTCGATCAGCGATTTGAAGCGCCCCGGCATCCCTCCCCACCAGATCGGAAAGATGAAGACCAGATGATCTGCCGCGCGGATCGCGTTCTGGAAGCGCGCGACTTCCGGCTGCAGCGCCAGGTCATCGTCCGCTCTTCCCTCCGCCGGCACCGAGAACTGAAGATCGGCGAGCCTGAGCAGTTGCGCTTCGCTGCCCATCGCGAGGGCCCGGTCGAGCGCGCGAACAGCCATCGCGCCACAGTAGCTCTCCAGCGCCGGATGCCCAAGAAAGATAAGCGTCTTCCGGCTCATGGTCGTGACGACCCCTTGTTTTCTTCGCCTGCCGGCATTGACACGGCCGCACATACAGTTCGATATCGTACTATATAGGACTGTGTCGGTTTGGCAAGCCTGATCTGACGCCGGCCCCGGACCGAAATGTCGGGATGGGGATCGGGATCAGACCCGACTGGCCTGTTGAGGCCCCGGAATGGTATGCCGGGCAACCGGAGAGAGGGAAGAACGATGCGTCTTGCAAGTCGAAGAACGCTGCTTTTGGTTGGCGGTGGTGCAATCGTGGCGGCGGGTGTTGGTGCCGGCGCGATCGAGGCAAGCCGCGCCCCAACCCGGGCGATGGAGCCCTGGTCAATCGCAGGCAGCTATGGCGAGATCCGCCGCAATGCCCTCTCCTGGGCGCTACTCGCTCCCAATCCGCACAACCTGCAGCCCTGGAGGGCCCAACTGGTTGGTCAGGACGGCGTCGCCCTGTTTCTGGATCCTGAACGTACCCTGCCCCAGACGGACCCATTCGGCCGCCAGATCACGATCGGCCTCGGCTGCTTTATCGACCTGATGCGAATGGCCGCTGCTGAGTCGGGCTTCGGCGTTGATCTGGACTTCTACCCCGAAGGAGAGGCCGAGCAGGCACCGGTGGTCCGGGCATGGTTCCGCCCCGAAGCCGCACAGCCTGACCCGCTGTTTCGTGCGGCGCAGACCCGGCGAACCAGCCGGGCAGTCTATGACCCCCGGCCCCTGCCGGCAGAGGCGGTGGCAACTCTCTCCGGTTACGGGGCTGTGGTCAGCGAGCCCGAGGCGGTGGCGAACCTGCGCGCCCTCGCAAAGGAGGCCTGGGATATCGAGCTGGCGACGCCTCGCACCTGGAAAGAGAGCGTCGACGTGCTGCGCTTCGGTGCGCGACAGATCGACGCCTCGCCTGACGGTCTCGCTGTTCGAGGCGGCTTCATCAATCTCATGGCCGCGCTCGGTCTGGTCACGCGAGAGGCGCAGTTGCCTCAAGGCAGTATGGGCTGGCAGCAGGCGATGAACTCCTTCAACGACGCAATTGCGTCGACGCCGGCCTTTGTCGTGCAGGTCTCGGAGGGAAACCGTCGGCGCGATCAACTCGACGCGGGGGCGCGCTGGCTGAGGCTGAGTCTTGCGGCGACCCAGCTGGGGTTGTCACTACAGCCGGTGAGCCAGGCCTTGCAGGAGTATCCTGAAATGTCGGGGCCATACGGCCGTATACATGCGCTATACGCAGACCCAGGTCATACTGTTCAGATGCTCGCTCGCATTGGATTTTCTCCCGTGGTGCCGCCCGCTCCACGCTGGAGGCTTGAGACAAAGCTTGTGGGTTGAATGCGCGAGGATGTCCCTGATCTCTTCCGTTTCTTCAATGAGATCGGGATCATCAATCAACTGGCAAATGCGATCCTCCAGTCCCGCTTGCCAAAAGGCGTCCTGGTGTCGCACTTCACGATTCTGAACCATCTGGTTCGTGTTCGGGATGGGTCGACACCGCTTGAACTGGCGCTGGCCTTCCAGGTGCCGAAGACGACCATGACCCATTCGCTGTCGGGGTTGAAGGAGCGGGCCTGGGTTGAAGAGCGCCCCAATCCGTCGGACGCGAGATCGAAGCAGATCTGGCTTACCGGGGCCGGCAGACAATTTCGCAAGGAGATGATCCAGTCATTGGGGGCGGATCTTGCCGGGATTGAGCGCGCCCTGCCCGGCCTCGCCGTTTCACTTATTCCGGACCTCACCAGGGTAAGGGAGCATCTCGACGCGTCACGAGATTGCGGCTGACCTGTTCCAACGGGTGCCTCGTGCATTTCGAGGACCGGTGGGGTTGATGGCCAGTCTGTTTCGCCCGCGGGAGTGACGGTGCAGCCGATGGGATCGGGTTGCGCGGCGGGTCACTCGCGTCGGGCGATCAGCCGACCCAGATCCCGCGCCATGCGCCGGCCACCGACCGAGACCCAAACCGGCTGGGCTGGACGCAGCACAACCCGGCTCAGACTTCGGTCTCATCCGCAAACAGGGGCAGGGCGCAGTCGAGGACTACATGGAGCCGCCCGATGCGTTCCCAGGGTTCGCCGGGAACGAGGTCCCGCAGTTGATTGTCGATTGCCAGCGTCGCCAGTCCGTGAACGATGCTCCATGCTAGGAGTGTGCGAGGGTCGCCTGGGTCGCCTTTCGCGCCCGCCGCAAGAGCCGTTCGAGCGAGGAGTGGGTCGGCGGCGGCCTTGAGGTCAGCGTCGGTCATGTCCAGCGCGTCGCCACTGTACATCAGACGGAACAGGTTCGGCTCCTCGATCGCAAACCCAAGGTAGGCCCGGCCGATTGCCAGCAGGAGATCCTGACGCATCGGCCCCGGCTGCGCTGCCGCGGTTGCCCGGGCCAGCATGATGAAGCCCTCTGTGGCGACGGCGGTCAGAAGCGCCCGTCGGTCGCGAAAATGCCGGAAGACGGCCGATGACGATACGCCATTCAACTCTGCGCAGGCGCGCGTCGTCAGCGCCGACTCGCCGCCCTCGCGCACCAGTTCGACGCCCGCGGTCACCAGACCGCGCCTCAGATTGCCGTGGTGGTACCCTTCACGCCTCATCATGCTTTCGAGGATCCCTTCGTTGTGATCGTTGCTCACATCCAGCTTGACAGATCCCCTCACCCGATCTCAATATGTGATCGCTGCTCACATTGATCTCCGGGAACCTCGCTCCATGCTCCGGCTCCGCAACTTCCTGCGTCTGCTGCACTTGTCAGGCGGCCTCTACCTCGGTGCCTTCCTTTTTTCGCCGCTTATGGAAAGCGCCCTCGCAACAGCTCTGGCCCGCATTGTGGCAATCGGCCTGCTCGTCTCGGGCCTCGCCATGTGGCAAATGAAGCGCCTCGTTTCGTCGCTCGCAGTCGCGAAGGATCGAGCATGACGGCCGGCTTCGCAAGACCGCGCCGCGCCCTGGTCACCGGCGCATCCGCCGGGCTGGGCGCTGCACTTTGTATCGAACTCGCCCGCAGGGGCTGGCTGGTGATCGGCGCATCCCGACGCGGCACCGTACCGGCCGCGGGCAAATCATCAAAGGGTACCATTGAAGGGCGACGGCTCGATGTGACCGACGCGGCTGCGGTGGAGGCGCTCGTCGAGGAACTGGACGCAGCCGGCGGGATCGACCTCTACGTTCTCAACGCCGGAATCAACACTCCGCAACCCGTCGAGGAGTTACCGCTGAAGCGTGCCCGCGAAATCATGGAGACGAACTTCTGGGGCGTTGTCACCCTGGCGCGCGCCGCCGTGCCCGGTCTTCGGGCGCGGGGCGGTGGAACCATTGCCGTCATTGGTTCTCTGGCGGGGAAGATCACGCCGCCTGGCGAAGCGATCTACGCCGCATCGAAACATGCGCTCGAAGGCTGGTGCGAAGGGCTCCTGCATGAAGTTGGCCGGTTTGGCATCCACATCCGACTGCTGGCCCCCGGATTCATCACCACGACCCAAGTCCCGGCGAAACCACCGCCCCAGGCCGCAGAGTCGCCCTACGGTGACCTTACCCGGCGACTGGTCATCGGCTGGCAGAAGCACGCTCGCGAGGGCATGGCACCAAAGGTTGCAGCCCGGCGGATCATACGCGCACTTCGGCACGGGACTGGACCCTGGCGCATACCGATCGGTGCCGGGGCCACCTGGCTCCCGCGGTTGCGGTTCCTCATCGGTGATCGTCTGTTCCTGCCGATCACCCGGCGCCTCTTTGGTCTGTCCCCGGACTTGCCCTCTTCCTCTACGGCAGGGCGACCGCAGAAGCGGAGCTGATTGCCCTTCAAGCACCAGCCCGGAGCGTCAGTCACAGGCCAGCCCCACAGGAGCCGGGCCGCCTGCAGCGGAGTCGACACGATGGCATCCAGTTGCGCTGTCCTCCGCCCGTCATCGTGCCGGTGCCGATGCTGATCGGCTATTCTCCCGAGGTGATCCAGACCACCAGCCGGATCGGCGATTCCTCCAACAACATCATCAACCCTATGATGAGCTGCTTCGGGCTGATCATCGCCCGGGCGAGTCGCTACGACAGGACTGGCGGCATCGGCACCATGATCGCGATGATGCTGCGGTCCTCGATCTTCTTCACCCTGGCGTGGAGCGCCCTGGTCTTCCACCGGATGTTCGGTCTCGATCTGCTGGTCGGGCCGGGATCGCCGACCTGCTCCACCCCGGGCCGAGCCGAGGGGCTCAGTCGAGGAAGCGGACGGCAGCTGGGTCCAGTCGGACCCGCACCGTCTCGCCAACCGTCAGCCGGCCGGGCGCGGCGATCAGGGTCGCCCCGGCCTCGCCGACCTTCAGGCGCACCTCGCTGGCAGCGCCACCGTAGGCCACCGCCGTCACCTGCGCCTCGACCCCTTGCGGGTCGAGGCGCAGGGCCTCGGGGCGGAACATCAGGCGGCAGGCCCCGTTCGACCCCCGTGCCTCGAACCGGCCGAGCGGCGTCTCCACCCGGCCATCCCGGCGCTCTCCAGCAATAACCTCGATGTCCCCCAGCAGGCGGGCGGCGTCGAGCGAGGCCGGGCGGGCGTAGCAGGCCTCGGGCGACCCGGCCTGCAGCACCTGCCCCCGGTCCATCAGGATCAGGTCGTCGGCCATCAGCATGGCGTCGCGCGCGTCGTGGGTGACCACGAGGGCCGCGGTCCCGGCGTCGCGCAGCGCGCCGGCGATATCCTGGCGCACCTCGCCGCGCAGGTGGGCGTCGAGGCTTGAGAAGGGCTCGTCCAGCAGCACCGCCCGCGGCGCCGGGGCCAGCGCCCGGGCGAGGGCGACGCGCTGCTGCTGCCCGCCGGACAGCTGGTGCGGCCAGTCGCGGCCGCGATCGCCCAGCCCGACCCGCGTCAGCCAGCGCGCGGTGATCTCGTGCCGCTCGGCACGCGGACGCCCGGCCAGCCCGAAGGCGACGTTGTCGCGCACGCTCAGATGCGGGAAAAGGGCGTGGTCCTGGAACACCAGACCGATGCGGCGGCGCTCGGGCGGCAGGGCCTCGGCCGGCGAGGCGATCAGGGTCTCGCCGTAGAGGATCTCGCCGTCGTCGAGCGGCTCCAGCCCGGCGATCAGCCTCAGCAGGGTACTCTTGCCGCAGCCGGAGGGCCCCAGAAGGGCGGTGATCCGCCCCGGTGCCAGAGTCAGGCTGACGCCGTCCACAGCGAGGCGCTTGCCGAACCGGCGGGTCAGGCGGCTGCAGATGAGGATCTCGGTTATCACGTCACGGGGTCCCGCCGGGGATCGGCCAAGCGTCGGCTAAGCCACATCACGCCCGGCAAGGCCAGCAGGATGATCATCAGCGAAGGTGGTCCGGCCTGGGCCAGCCGCTCGTCCTGGGCGTAGTTGGACGCCAGCACGGCCAGGGTGTCGAAATCGAACGGCCGCAGGATCAGGGTGGCCGGCAGCTCCTTCAGCACATCGACGAAGACGATCAGAAAGGCCCCGAACACGGCGGTGCGTGCCACGGGCAGCCGGACACCGAAGGCCGCGCCGGCCTCGCTGCGGCCCAGCAGCCGGGCGGCCCCGACGAGGCTCGGTCCAGCTTGGGCAAGGCCGGCCTCGACCGGCTCCAGCGCCGCCGCCGCCAGCCGCGCGGCATAGGCGTAGACCAGCAAGGCCAGGCCCCAGCCGAAGCCGGCCGCCGCGCCTGGCACCTGGCTCCAGACCACGGCCGCCGGTGCCAGCAAGCCTATGGCCATGACAGCGCCGGGCGTAGCGTACCCGAGACTGACGCTGCGGGCGACCGGCCCGAGGCGCGGCAGGGTCAGGGCCAGCAGTACCGCCAGCGCCACCGTGGCGACGGCACCGGCACTGCCGAGCGTGACGGTCCGAACCGCCGCCTCGACCAGACGCCCCCACTGCGGCTCGATCTGCAGAGCTGAAACGGCCAGCCAGGCGGCCGGGATGAGGAGGGCCAGGGTCAACAGCAGGGTGCAGAACAGGGTGGCGGCCAGCGCCGCCGCACCGGTCAGCCGGGCCGGCTGGAACGGACGCTGTCCGCCTGCCGGCACGAAGCGCCGCCGCCCCCGCGCCGTCCGCTCGATCCAGAACAGCAGGGCCGCGGCCCCCAGCAGCGGCAGGGCGAAGCGCGCCGCCGCCTCCGCCGAGCCATAGACCGACCAGGCTCGCACCACGCCGGTGGTCAGGGTCTGCACGCTGAGGAACTTGACCGCCCCGTAGTCGGCGAGGGTCTCCATCACCGTCAGGGACAGGCCGGCGGCGACGGCCGGCCAGGCCATAGGCAGGGCGACGCGGCTGAAGGCGCGCCACGGCCCGGCCCCGAGTGTCCGCGCCGCCTCGACGGCCTGGGCCGCCTGGCTCTCCAGCGCCGTGCGCAGGGTCAGGTAGGTGTAGGGATAGAAGGCGAGGCCCAGCACGAAGGCCGCGCCCCAGACCGAACGCACCCCCAGCGGCAGGTCGAACCCGAACTCGGCCCGCACGAAGGTTCTGACTGGCCCGGCCACATCGAGCAGATCGGCATAGCCATAGGCCACGGCGAAGGCCGGGGCGGCCAGCGGCAGGGCCAGGGCCCAGCTGAACAGGCCGCGCCCGGGAAAGCGGTGCATGGTCACCACCCAGGCGGCCAGAGCGCCAAGCCCGCCCGAGATCAGCGCCACCAGCCCGACCAGCGCCGCTGTCGTGGCAGCGTAGCGGATCACCTCGCGCTGGGCGATGGCCGCCTCGCCAGGGCCCAGGGCGGCCGCCACCACCCCGCCCAGCGGCAGCAGCAGGGTCAGGGTCACCAGCAGGCCGAGCCAGGTCAGGGGCGAGCCCGACCATTCGGCCAGGGCGCGCCAAATCGGGCCTGCGCGGCCGCTGCTGGCGGTCGCGACGCTTATCGCCAGCCCGCCGCGCTCATCATCGACTGGGCTTCACCCTGTCGCGGCCCGTACAGCGACACGGCCATCGGATTGGCCTGGAAGCCGGCGTAGGCGTCGATCGGGGCCGGAGCGGCCACGTCGGGGCTGATCGGATACTCATAGTTCATCTGCGCGACCAGCGTCTGCGACTCCGGCGTCGACAGGAATTCCAGCAGGCGCACGGCATTGTCGCGGTTCGGCGCGTGGGCGGCGACGCCGCCGCCGGAGACGTTCACATGCGCGCCCTGCCCGTTCAGCGACGGCCAGGCCAGACGCAGCTTGCCGGCTACCTCGCGGTCCGCTGCCTCCTCGCCGTTGCCCATGCGGATGAAGTAGTAGCTGTTGGTCAGGGCGATCTCGCAGACCCCGGCGGCCACCGCCCGGATCTGGTCACGGTCGCCGCCTTCCGGAGGCCGGGCCATGTTGGCGACTACCCCGTCGACCCACTGGCGGGCGCGCTCCGGCCCCCAGGCCTCGATCAGGGCCCCGACCAGGGACAGGTTGTAGACGCTCTCCGAAGAGCGGACGCACAGCTTGCCGCGGAAGCGCGGCGCGGCGATCTCCTCGTAGGTATCAACCTCCTCCGGACGGACGCGGGCCGGATCATAGGCGACGATGCGCGCGCGTCGGGCGAAGCCGAACCACTCCCCGCCGGGAGCGCGCAGATTGGAAGGGATCCGGCTGTTGATCGTGTCCGAACGGGTCGCCTGCAGCAGGCCGGCGTCCTGGGCGCGCCACAGGGCACCGGCGTCAGCGGCGACGAAGACGTCGGCAGGGCTGGCCTCGCCCTCGGCCCGCAGGCGGGCGATCAGCTGGTCGGCGTTGCCCTCGACCACATTGACCCGGATGCCGGTCTGCTCGGTGAAGCGGGCATACAGCGCCTCGTCGGCGTCGTAGTGGCGCGAGGAGTAGACATTGACCACGCCAGGGTCGGTCGCGGGCGCGGCGCTGTCGCCGGACTGGCCGCAGGCGGCGAGGATCAGGGCGACGGCGGCGACGGCGGCGGAGCGGGGCGTGACAAGGGTGCGAGACATGCCGCTGACCTAGCAGTCCTGAGAACGGCTCGCCACCATCACGCCGTGTCGCAGGCGACGACGGGCGCGGTCATGCCAAGCAGAGGCTCGAAAAGCGTCCGGGCCAGCCACGCCACTACCGGGGCCGGCACGCCGTCACCAGTGAGGTGGTAGGCGTCGGTGTCACTGTCGGGCAGCACATAGTCGTCGTCCAGTCCCATCAGCCTGGCCGTTTCGCGCGGGGTCAGCAGGCGCGAGCGCACCTCGCCGCGGTCGATCACCAGCAGGGTCTGTCGGCTGGAGCCCCCCGCGGGCGTGCGCAGACAACCGGCGATCCCGTCGAAGCGGACCTCGGCGCGCTGGACCCGCCCTCCGCCCCCGTCAGGGCGCGTGCGGCGATAGACGGTCCCGACCGCGAAGCCGCCGCCGCGCTGCGCCGCCTCGACGCGGGCGCGATGGGCGGGTGCCATCAGGGCCAGCAGGGCCGCGGTCCGCTCGGGACTGCGCCAGGACACCGCCGGCAGGTCGCGCTCCAGCAGATCGGCCAGCGTCGGCCCGGGTGCATTCGGCGTCGGCAGCCGCCACCAGGCCAGCTGCTCTCGGACATGCGGCGCGAGTCGCGCGACGGCGCGCAGCAGCGCCTTTGGATACCACGGCCCCTCGGGCTCCGGAGACGTCAGACCGGTGCCGGGGGCACCCAGAACGCCGACGACGAACAGGCGCGGCCGACTCTGGGGCAGGAAAGCGTCAGCGTTGATGACCAGCGCTCCAAAGCGGTAGCCAGCCCGGGCGAAGGCCTCACAGATCGCCTCGAAGTCGCAGCCACCCCGCGAGGTGAGCGTGCCGCAGACATTCTCCACCACCACCAGCCGCGGAGCCCGGCCGCCCTCGGCAAGGCCGGTGACGAGCCGCCAGAAGGCGTGGAAGGCCCCCGACCGGGCCCCGGCGAGCCCGGCCCCCTGCCCCGCCAGCGACAGGTCCTGACAGGGAAAGGAGCCCCACATCAGCTCGGCCAGGCCCGGCAGATCGGCGGGCGTCAGATCAGCCACATCGCCGACCGTCAACTCGCCGCCGTCGCCCCAGTTTTGGCGGTAGGCGCGCGCCTTGCGCGGATCCAGGTCATTGGCGAACAGGCAGCGCCAGCTGGACCCGAGGCCCGCCCGGACCATGCCGCCGCCGGCGAAGAACTCGTACAGGCCGGGACGCGTCGGCACCGCAGGAGGCTCGGGCCGGAGGCGGCGCGGGTCGCTGGAATCAGCCATGCCGCACGCTGACCCGCCCGGCCGCGCCCGTCCAGAGCCCGACCCGGCAGGGGCTCAGCCGCGGAACAGCGCCTGGGGAAGGCCCGGGGTCTCGACCCTCAGGCGGAACAGGCCGCCCGCCAGCGGATGGTCGGCCCGGCGCGCCGCGCCCATGCCCAGCCAGGCGGTGGTGCAGTACAGGGTCTTGAGGTCCGGCCCGCAGAAGGCGGCCTTGGTCACCGCCGGCACCGGCAGCGGCAGCACCGGCAGGGCCGTCCCGTCCGGCGCCCAGCGGCCGACGCCCCAGCCATTGAAGAGACCGACATGCAGGACCCCGGCCGTATCGACGCTGGGCCCGTCCGGATACCCCTCCTCCGTCACCGCGAAACGCCGCTTGCCGCTGAGGCACCCGTCGGCGTGATCGAAGGCGTAGATCACCTTCTCAAGGGTGTCGTGGTGGTAGAGCGTCCGCCCGTCGGGGCTCATGGCCGGGCCGTTGGTGACGCCGTAGCCGTCATCCATCCGGGTCAGCTCCCCGCCGGCGAAGCGATACAGCGCGCCGGTCTGCGCCATCTCCCCGTCGTCCATCGAGCCGAACCAAAGGGCACCGTCGGGGCTGACGAAGCCGTCATTGAGCCGGTTGTCCGGCCGGTCGGCCTCTACCGCCTGAAGCAGGCTGAACCGCCCGGTCCCGCGCTCGAAGCGGTAGAGCCCGCTCCGTACGCCGCAGATCAGGGAGCCATCCTCAGAGGGCAGGGCGAAGCCGATCTGATCCGGCGCGTCCCAGGTCTGCCGGCTGCGGTCGGCATGGCCATAGGCGTGCAGCCGGCGTCCCTTTACATCGACGCTCCACACCAGCCCCCGGGCGGCGTCCCAGACAGGGCCCTCGCCCAGCTCTGCCTTCAGGTCCCAGACCAATTCCGCGGCGGCAGCGGGCGACAGGTCGGTCATTCACGAACTCCGTCAGCAGAATCAGCAGGCAAGGCTTGCATCCCGGCCTCGGTCCGACCAGCAGGACCCCGCAATCCGGGGGACGGCTGGCGCGATATTGTCTGACTACCTGGCAGCGGGTACAGCCGGAACGTGACCCGCACCTTCCGCTCCAGGGCCTGGTTTGACGATCCGACCAATCCGGACATGACCGCCCTCTACCTGGAGCGGTACCTGAACTACGGCCTGACGCTTGAGGAACTTCGGTCGGGCAAGCCGATCATCGGCATCGCCCAGACCGGCTCGGACCTGTCGCCGTGCAACCGGCACCACCTCGATCTGGCCCAGCGCGTGCGGGAGGGCATCCGCGAGGCGGGCGGGATCGCCCTCGAGTTCCCCGTCCATCCGATCCAGGAGACTGGCAAACGCCCGACCGCCGGGCTGGATCGCAACCTCGCCTATCTCGGCCTGGTCGAGCTGCTGTATGGCTATCCGATCGATGCGGTGGTGCTGACCATCGGCTGCGACAAGACCACGCCGGCCTGCCTGATGGCGGCGGCCACGGTCGACATTCCGGCCATCGCCCTGTCGGTCGGGCCGATGCTCAATGGCTGGCTCCGCGGCGAGCGCGTCGGCTCCGGCTCGATCATCTGGTCCGCGCGCCAGAAGCTGGCCGCCGGGGAGCTGGACTACGAGGGTTTCATCGAGCTGGTCGCCACCTCGGCACCCTCGGTCGGCTACTGCAACACCATGGGCACGGCCACGACCATGAACAGCCTGACCGAGGCGCTGGGCATGAGCCTGCCCGGCTCGGCCGCGATCCCGGCACCCTACCGGGAGCGCGGCCAGATGGCCTGGCGCACCGGCAAGCGTATCGTCGAGATGGCCCATGAGGACCTCAAGCCGTCGAGGATCCTGACGCGTCAGGCCTTCGAGAACGCCATCGTCGTCAACTCGGCCATCGGCGGCTCGACCAACGCCCCGATCCATCTGACCGCCCTGGCCCGCCACATCGGCGTGGATCTTCCTCTGCAGGCCTGGGAGGAGGTCGGCCATAACGTGCCGCTACTGGTCAACCTGCAGCCGGCCGGGATGTATCTCGGCGAGGACTACCACCAGGCCGGCGGCGTGCCCGCTGTGGTCGCAGAGCTGATGCGCCATGGCCGCATCCACGAGGACGCCCTGACCGTCAACGGCCGGACCCTCGGCGACAACTGCCGCACCGCGGAGATCGTCCTGCCGGACGTGATCCGTACCCATGAGACGGCGCTGGTCCATGACGCCGGCTTCCTGGTGCTCAGCGGCAACCTTTTCACCAGCGCCCTGATGAAGACCAGCGTCATCAGCCCGGACTTCCGTGCGCGCTACCTGTCGAGCCCCGACGACCCGGACGCCTTCGAGGGTCCGGTCGTCGTCTTCGACGGACCCGAAGACTATCACCACCGCATCGATGACCCGGCCGAAGGCATCACCGACAGCCACATCCTCGTCATGCGGGGCGCGGGCCCCATCGGCCACCCGGGCTCGGCCGAGGTCGTCAACATGCGGCCGCCCGCCTATCTGATCCGCGAGGGCGTGGCCGCCCTGCCCTGCATTGGCGACGGGCGGCAGTCGGGGACTTCGGGGTCGCCCTCGATCCTCAACGCCTCGCCGGAAGCGGCGGCCGGCGGGGATCTCGCCCTGCTGCGCAACGGCGACCGGCTGCGGGTCGATCTGAACAAGCGCCGCGTCGACGTGCTGCTCGACGCTGCGGAGCTGGCGACCCGCCGGGCGGCGCTGGAGGCCGCGGGCGGCTACCGCTATCCGGCCAGCCAGACGCCCTGGCAGGAGATCCAGCGCGCCACGGTCGGCCAGCTGGAGAGAGGCGCCGTGCTCGAGCCGGCCATCAAGTACCACCGCATCGTCGATACCCTCGGGCCGCCGCGACACAATCACTGAGGCGGGCGGGCTCAGGTGCCCGGCTGGACGTAGGGAATACGGGCGAAGAAGCGCCGCTCGTCGCCCCTCGGATCAAGCGCCACGCGCGGCGTCCGGTCGAGGATCATCGTCGCCCGCTCCGGCAGGCGGTACTGCGGCCACGGCCCCAGCGGTCAGCCGTTCCTCGCGAGAGAGCCGCTGGACCCGCTTCCTGTTCACCGCATGGCCTTGGCGTCGAAGCATCACGTGCAGGCATCAGTAACCGAAGCGGCGGAGCTCCTGCGCCAGCGCCAACTGGTTCCTCAGCCTGGCCGGCACCCGGAGCCAGGCGCGAAGCTTGGCGGAAAGAGTACAACACGCTACGACCGCACGGCCCCTCGGCTGGAAAGCCCCGATGGAGCAAGCGCAGGCGCTCCTCGGGATACCTCGCCGGAGGGCCAGGGAACCGGCCGAATTTCCATGACCGGCGGTTCCGGGGTCGGGGTGCGGACCATAACCCTCTGGGCCCTCACACTGATCGAGGTATCGGAGAGGGGCAGGCCAACGGGAAACTCCCTGAGGATCATCGGGGCCGCGGGATCACGTCAGAAGACGTCCGCCGAGCCAAGCGGGCGTCTTGACCGCAGCGATCACGAGGCGCAACCGACCGGCATGTCCGCGCCGTCCTGCCAACTCTATCTGATCACCCCGCCGACCCTCGCCGACCTCGACGCCTTCGCCGGCAGGCTGGCCGCGGCGCTCGAAGCGGGGCCGGTCGCCGCCCTGCAGATCCGCCTCAAGCCGGCCGATGACGCGACGATCCTGAAAGCGGTCGAGCGGCTGGCACCGGTGGCCTGGTCACACGGGGTCGCGGTGATCCTCAACGACCGCCCCGATCTGGCGAAACAGGCAGGCTGCGACGGCGTGCACCTGGGCCGCGAGGACATGGACGTGGCCGCTGCCCGTCGCGTGCTGGGGCCGCAGATGATGATCGGGGCCACCTGCCATGACAGCCGCCACCTCGCCATGGAAGCGGCCGAGGCGGGGGCCGACTACGTCGCCTTCGGGGCCTTCTTCCCCACCGGCACCAAGGAGACGACGCACCGGCCCGATCCGGAGATCCTGACGGTCTGGCAGGAGACCATGGAAACGCCCTGCGTCGCCATCGGCGGCATCACGCTGGAAACCGCCCCGGTTCTGGTCGCGGCAGGGGCCGATTTCCTCGCCGTCTCGGCGGGCGTCTGGGCCCATCCAAAGGGACCGGCCCGGGCGATCGTGGAGTTCACCCGGCTGCTTTCAACCTGAAATAGGCAAGTTTCAGGGGATGTTAGGATACTTACAGTAGCGTCGAGCCTCTCCCCGAGGTCGACGCTGTCATGTCCGTCCAGTCTGCCAACCTGTCCAATTCGACCGTCTTGCGCCCCCTGGCGGATGCGGTACCCGCCCGCGTCAGGCGTCTGCCGGAGGGCATGGAGCTATTCTCGCGGCCGCTCGTCCCGCTGGCGATCGTCCTGATCCTGGCCTTCCTGGTAGTGCTCGGGATCAGTTTCGCCCGCTCGCCGGTAGCGGCGCTCTGGGGTGCCTCGTCCTTCGCCGTGGCCATCTGGCTACGCGGCGGACACGGCTGGGCCTTCGACCTGTCCTTCGCCAGCCTGATCGCCGTCGGCATCGCCGCCGGCGAACTCATGGCCGGCAACAGCGCCGAGCTGACGGTGATGTTCACCGCCATGCAGGTGCTGGAAATCGTGACCGCCCTGATTCTCATCCGTCGCTTCGCGCCCTCCGACCCTTTCAGCACGGTTGACGGCAGCGTCCGCTTCCTGATCGCCGCTGCGGTGCTGGCACCCGTTCCGGCCGGTCTCTCCGCGGCCGCCTGCCTGACGCTGATTCACGGCCATGACTTCCTTTCGTCGTTCCAGACCTGGTGGTTCGGCCACGCCCTCGGGTTCGCCACCCTGACGCCCCTGGCGATGTCGATCACACGCGACCGGATCCGTCTGTTCGCCCATCCCGCGCGCCTTGCCGAGGGGGTCGGCCTGCTCCTCCTGCTGGCCGGGGTCGTCACCTGGGTGTTTCTGCAGAACAGCCTGCCGCTGAGCTTCGTGGCGTCGCCGCTGCTGCTGCTCGTGGCGATGCGCCTGCGCCTGCTGGGCTCGACCCTCGGTCTCATACTGGTCAGCCTGATCGCCATCGGCATGACCATGGATGGCTATGGCCCCTTCACGCTCAACGACAGCCTGACACGCAGCGAGCAGGTCATGCTGGCGCAGTTGTTCGTGGTACTCGGCTGCCTGCCGACCCTGCTGGTCAGTTCGGTGCTGGAGGAGCGTGACGCCCTGGCCGCCGCCGCCAGGATCGGCAAGCGCAATGCCGAGCTCGCCTCCGGGGCCAAGTCCCGCCTGCTCGCCAATGTTGCGCACGAGATCAAGAGCCCGATCGGCGGCATCATCGGCATCGCCGACCTGTGGTCGTCCGGCCAACTCGGCCCGGTGACCCCGGCCCAGGCCGAGGTGACTGGCATACTGGTCAAGACGGCTCGTCAGGTCGAGGCTCTGGCCCACGATCTGCTGGATGTGGCGCGGGCGGAGGCGGGAGCCGTCTTGGTCCAGCTGCGCCCGACCAACGCGACCGGCCTGATGGAGGACATGCGCCGCAGCTGGGCCGTACGCCCCGAAACGCACGGGCTCGCCATCACCCTGACCCGGAACCCCGAACCGGTCATCGCCCTGGCGGACTCCCAGCGCCTAGCCCAGGTACTCGACAGCCTGATCTCGAACGCCGCGAAGTACGGGGCCGCCGGGGGGCGGATCCAGCTGAGCGCCAGTCGGCTTGACGATCACGTTCGCCTGGAAGTGCGCGACGACGGGCCCGGCCTCTCGCCGGAGAAACAGGCGCAGCTGTTCGAACCCTTCAACCGGAGCGGCCTCGAGCGATCGACCATCGAGGGCCACGGGATCGGCCTCGCGCTCGCCAAGCGTCTGGTCGAGCTGCAGGACGGGCGCATCGGCGTGACCTCCACTCCGGGCCGGGGCGCCACCTTCTGGGTCGAGCTGCCCGCAGCCTGATCCGGAAGTCCACGCTACCCTTGCCCGCCTCGCGCGGACCAGCGATGGTTCCCGTCATGCGACAGACCCTGACATTTGCGTTCTCCGCCATGACGCTGTGCGCCTTTGCGACGAGTCCGGCCAAGGCCGCTGCTCAGGCCGCGCCCCAGACCCCGCCGCCATCGGGCCAGCCCCGGACCACCGAGGACCTGACCCGCGACCTGAACAGCGGCCCCCCCTACCCCGCAGCTCGTCCCGCCGCGACCGCGGTGCCTGCGCCCATGGCAGCGCCAGCCGCTGCGAGCCCGGCCGCCGAGGCGCTGACGCGCAGCCTCAACAGCGGACCGCCGGCTGCCGCCCTCCCGGCGCGCCCGGCGGCCCCCCCGCGCGCGGAGCCGGCTCCGGAACGAACGCCTCAGCCGTCGCCTGAACCGGCTCCGCGCGCGGCGGCACCGGAGGTTCGCGCCGCCCCGCCCGCCACACCGTCCTTGAGCCCCCCGGCAGCTTCACCCCGGCCGACGCCGCCACCTGCACCCGCCGCTCAGCCGGCGGCCGCGCCGCACCCGCCGGCGGCCGCGGGACCCGCGCCGCTCGACGCCGCCGCCCGCGCCAGACTGCCCTTCACCCTGACCCTGCCGGGCGGGACCGAGATCGTCGAGACGCCCTCCGGCGAGACCTTCGACACCTGGGCAGTGCGGCACGGCGACACCACCCTGGTGCGCCTTTATGCGGGCCCGGCCTCGCAGTTTCCCGTCTATGACGGGGAGATTCGCACCCTCAACGGCCGCTCGACGGTCGTCGTGGCCGACGGTACCGCGCGCCGGGCGCTGGAGCACCTGTTCGAGCGGGATGGGGCCACGCCCCGCGAGATCCATGTGCTGGTGGCCACACTGGACGGCGCAGACCTCGCCCTCGCGGAGGCCATCGGCCAGTCGATCGATCCGCGCTGACCGCCCCTCGCCTTGCCCTTCGGGGCCCGCTCGTCTAGACGCGGGTCCCGATTTGAGCCGGGCGTTCCGCCCCGGATCCCCCTTCATCCGAGCGTCCCATGAAGATCAACGGCAACGCCATCAAACCCGGCATGGTCCTGCAGCACGAAGGCGGGCTGTGGGTCGTGACCAGGACCAACCACGTCAAGCCCGGCAAGGGCGGGGCCTTTGCCCAGGTCGAGGCCAAGAACCTCGAGACCGGCTCCAAGCTGAACGAGCGCTTCCGCTCGGACGACAAGGTCGAGCGCGTCACCCTCGAGCAGAAGGACTACTCCTTCCTGTTCGACAACGGCGACAGCCTCGTCTTCATGGACGACGCCAGCTACGAGCAGATCGAACTGCAAAAGGACTGGGTCGGCGAGGATCGCATCCCCTACCTGCAGGACGGCATGAAGGTGGTGATCGAGAGTCATGAGGGCCGCCCGATCGGCCTGTCGCTGCCGGAACAGGTCGTGCTGGAAATCTCCGAGACCGAGCCCACGGTAAAGGGCCAGACCGCCTCGTCCTCCTACAAGCCGGCCACGGCGTCGAACGGCATCCGCATCATGATCCCGCCCTACATGAGTGCGGGCGAGAAGGTCGTCGTCGACACTGCCACCGGCGAATACGTCCGTCGCGCCGACTAACTTCGGGTGAGCAAGAGGTGCTAGTGCGCGAGAGGTGAGCCCGGCTCGCCTCTGCTCACCCCTTGCTCACTAGCACGCTTCACTCGAACTTCTCCGCATCTCCGGGCCAGAGCGCCTTTTCAGGACCTGCGGACCAGGAGATCAGACATGGCCCTTGCCTCCGCCCTCCTCCAGGTCATGATCGAGGCGGTCCGCCGCACCGCTCGCCCGATCATGCGCGACTTCGGCGAGGTCTCGCAGCTGCAGGTCTCGCGCAAGGGCCCCGGCGACTTCGTCACCGCCGCCGACGTCAAGGCCGAGCAGACCCTGTTCGAGCTGCTGATCAAGGCGCGCCCGGGCTACGGCTTCCTCGGCGAGGAGCGCGGCCTGGTCGAGGGCACCGACAAGACCCACACCTGGATCGTCGACCCGATCGACGGCACCACCAACTTCATGCACGCCATGCCGCACTTCGCCATCACCGTGGCGCTGGAGCGGACCCATCCGGACAGCTCCGCCGAGATCGTTGCCGGGGTCACCTACAACCCGATCCTGAACGAGATGTTCTGGGCCGAGAAGGGCAAGGGCTGCTACCTCAATGACACCCGGATCCGGGTCGCCGGGCGCAAGGACCTGTCGGAGAGCCTGATCGCCACCGGCCTGCCGTTCATCGGCAAGACCGGCCACGCCCAGGCCATCAAGGACCTGCACGCCATGGGCCAGCGCGTCGCCGGCATCCGCCGCCTCGGCTCCGCCGCCCTGGACTTCGCCTGGGTCGCCGCCGGGCGCTACGACGCCTACTACGAGCGCAACCTGAAGCCCTGGGACGTGGCCGCCGGCCTGCTGTTCGTGACCGAGGCGGGCGGGGTCGTCACCACCATCGACGGCGAGGGCGAGGCCCGGTCCGGCGCGTCAATCCTGGCTGCCAACGCCGACCTGCACCCACAGCTGAAGCGGGTGCTGAACGGCTGACATCGGGGCTTGCCCACGACGGCGGCGCGGGCTATGTCCGCGCCTCCTGAAAGCGGGATGCGTAGCTCAGCGGGAGAGCACCTCGTTCACACCGAGGGGGTCACAGGTTCAATCCCTGTCGCATCCACCATTCCTCCCGACATCGTCAGCTGCCTCCCGCCGCCCTTTCAGCCGGCCCCGCCGCCCGACGGGATCACCGCGCCGTGGAGGTCACGCGCACGGCCACCTCGTTGCGCCGCAGCGGCGGGACGGTCCAGGGTGGATCGTAGAACCAGACGACCGGCTCGCCGTCGGCCGTCCACGTGCTCGCCTGCACCGCCGCAGCGAGCTCCGCCTGCCGGGCGGCTACCGCCTGCGTTCCGGCGAGGCCGGAGAAGCGCAGCACGGCATAGGACTCGGGCGGGAGTTCCACGAGGGAGACGGCGGGATCCCGAGGAATCGGCAGGGTCTCCATCGTCCAGGCACCGGGCATGAAGAACTGGATGACCCAGCGACCTGAGCCGGCGGGCCCTTGGGCGACCGGGGCGGTCATGGCGATGCTGCGGGAGCCCGCCGGGCCCCCGGGCTCGGGGGCCTGGGCGACAGGTGCCGTCATGGCGATGCTGCTGCGGCTCGTGTTGCCCCCGAAGATGTAGCCGGCCAGCCTCTGGAAGCCACGGTTGCGCGCCGCCTCGCTGGAGCCCGTGACCACAGTCTGGGCCGCGATCCTCGGGCCATAACGGCGGATCTCCACCTCGCCGATCCGCTCGACGACCGTATGGGCGGGCTCCTCCGTGCCCGAACGTACGCCAACCGTCGAGCACCCGGCGGTGAGAAGCGCCGCCGCGAGGCCGAGCAGGCTCGTCTTCTTCATGGTCGATCCTTCCGGAGGGCGGGCGCGCTTCCCGCATTCATCAGGGCCTACCATCCCGCGGCGGGAATGGCGCATCCCCGGACGTCGCCCTGGTGTCGCATTGACAAGGTGTCGCAGTCGGCGGTCCTGCCGCCGCCGGGTCACCGACTCCCCAAACCGCATCCAGTTTCCGGTCTTGAACGCTCATCGCCACACCCCTTCACCATCACCGCTTGCAGAGACTTGACGACTACCCCTGATGATCCGCTTCGAGGGGCCTCACCTTATCTTCCGAGCAGTTCGGTGCCCACATCACCGAAGGAGACTTCGCGGCACACTCTCGTCGAGATGCCACTGGCCGCTCGGCCGAGGTCGGCTGGCGGACAGGTTGCGCGCGACCTGCAACCCGATCTTCAGGACCCATCGGCGGATCGTCTCGCACGAAACATCGAGGCCACGTTCTGCCGGGCGTTCCTCGGCGGCGCGACAGCATAGCTTGAGGCGCAGATAGAGCCCGGTGTGGCGGATCTCCCCGGGCGGGACCCGGTGTCGAGCGTGCGAGATGGGCGTCACTCCAAACCCGATCGTCCCGGTCGGCAGCCGTCAGCGTTCCCGTGACGGAGCCGCCTTGTCCAGATCACGCTGGCGATCGACCGCGCCGTCGCGGCAGGAGCGCACTCCGGTCGGCGCTTGACCCGATCCGGCTGAAACGGTAACGTTGTTACCAATGAATGATGCCCACGATAGCTTTGACTACCAGAGCGCCCGCGCCGCAGGCGATGACGTGGTCCGCCGCGGGCTGCTGGATCTGGCGGTCCGGCTGCTGGCCGAGGACGGGCCGAAGGCACTGACGTTGCGTCACCTCGCGCAACGGGCCAATTGCTCCACCAAGGTCGTTTACACGCTGTTCGGCGGCAAGAACGGCCTGAGCGAGGGCCTGAAGGTGGAGGGCTTCGCGCGGCTGCGCTTTGCCGTCGAGCGCGAGCGACGTCGCCACCGTGACCCCGTGCAGGCACTGCTGCCGGTGATGCTCACCTACCGCAGCTTCGCGCTCGCGCGCCGGGCGCTTTTCGGTGTGATGTTCGGCAATGCGCTGCCCGAGTTCGTACCGACCGAGTACTCTCGGCAGCAGGCGCAGCTGGCCCTGGGCGCGGTGGAGTCGGCGGTGGTCGAGGCGCGCGCTGCACTCGGTACAGGGCCGGACGACGCCCGCGAGGCTGCCGTGCGCCTGTGGGCTGCGGTGCACGGGCCGGTCACCCTCGAAGTCGAGGGCATCATGCCCTTCGACTGCGACGGCGAGCGGCTGGCCCGCCTCGCGGTAACCGATATGCTGGCCAGCCTTCGACTCAATCAGCCTCGCGCTGCAATCTCGTTGGAGAAAACACCATGAATCACCTCGTCCGAATCCTGGCGGCGCTTTGCGTTGCCGCCCCACCATCGGCATGTATGGCCGCGCCGGCGCAGGCTCGTGATGAGGGTGCCGCCACCGTGCGGGTGGAGGTGGCCTCCTTTCGCAACGCCAGGGGCACCCTGAGCTGCCGCCTGTTCACCGACGCGGCCAGCTTCCCGGACGGCGAGGGCGTGCGCACCGTGCGCGCCCGAATCGATGGTGCCCAGGCCGCGTGCGTGTTCGAAGGTCTGACGCCCGGCACCTACGCCGTGGCGGCTTTGCATGACGAAAACGGCAACGGTCGGGTCGACAGGAATTTCGTGGGCATTCCGTCCGAGGGCTACGGCATCTCGAACAACCGCACCTATGCGACGGCGAGCCCCAAGTGGGACGAGTCGCGCTTCACCCTGGCAGCGCGCGAGGCGTTGGTGCTGCGCATCCGCCTTCGTTACTGAGGGCACCGGTGATGCGGCAGCGACCCTCTCAACGCGCAACCCACTTTTCCTGACGGGTGCGGTAACAATGTGTTTAAACAGAAACGCCGTTTCTCCGCTGGGCAGCAGGAGCGAGGCACCGCGCCGCGGCTGTTCGATTTCGCCGGCTGACAGGGGTCGCGCGACGGAGGGGACACCATGAAGCTCGCCCTCTTCGGTGCCACCGGCCTCACGGGTGGACTCGTACTCTCGCAGGCGCTTGAGCAAGGCCATGAGGTGACGGCGCTGGTTCGTGACCCGAGCCGCGTGTCGCTGAGCCATCCGCGGCTCACCATTCTGGGCGGCAGCCCCACCGTGTCGGAAGATGTCGATCGCTGCGTCCGCAGCAGCGACGCGATTATTCACTGTCTCGGCATCGGCGGCAAAGGCGACGGCCGACCAACCACGCTCGTCTCGGACTCGGTGAAGGTGGTCCTCGCCGCGATGGAGAAGCACGGCTTGCCGCGCATTGTATGCATGTCGAACGTCGGGGCCGGCAGCAGCGGGACCTGGTTCGCGAAACGCATCGTACTCCCGCTCTTCGTCCGTTGGCTCCTGCCCATCATCGAGGACAAGGACCGCATGGAGGCCGCGCTCCGCGCAAGCTCCGTCGAGTGGGTCTCGGTGCGCTTGCCGAACATCGTCGAGGGCCCGGAGAGGGCGCTGCGGATCAGCAAGGATGGCCGAGGCATCGGCCTGTCGATCACCGCCGCATCTGCCGCTCACTTTCTTCTTCAGCAGGTCACCGCTTCCGATTGGGTCCGCTCTGCCCCGAGCATCAGCAACTGAGGTCCAGAAATGACGACACCTTCCCACCTCCGCCAGGTCTCGACCCGCGTCGGCTCCCTTGCGATCGCCGATGAAGGTGCGGGCACGCCGGTCGTGCTGTGGCCATCGCTGTTCAGCGACCACCGCTTGTACGCACTCGTGGCACCCCTGCTCGGCGAGGGGTGGCGCACAATCCGCATCGACGGCCCTGGCTTCGGTCAAAGCGATGCGCCTCGCAGAGAGGTTCAGCCTGACGCTTACGCCGACGTCGTGGTCGACCTGCTCGACGCGCTCGGCCTCGAACGGGCCTTCATTGCCGGCTGCTCCTGGGGCGGCCAGATCGCCGCGCACCTTGGCGTAAAGGTGCCGGATCGCGTGCTAGGCGTGCTGATGATGAACACGCCGCTCGGCCCGAGCCTCGGCGGACACACGCTCCAAGTGTGGGGCACGCGCTGGTTAGGCGCGACCGGGTTCTGGGGCAACGGCGTCGCGAGCTCGATGTTCTCTCCTGCGTCGCGGAAGGCCCATCCCGAGCGGGTCCGCGCCTTCGTGTCCGCGTTCAGGAGCTTCGACAAGGCCGCGGCCGCAGTGACTGTGCGTACCGTGCTGACACGGTCTGCGGGGCTCCGCGAGGTGCTGCCGCGCCTTACGGTGCCGACAACGATCCTGATGGGCGCCGAGGACCGGCTCTACCCCGTCGAGCACATGCGCCCGTTCGCGGCGCTCGCGCCGAACGCCACGCTCGAGGTCGTACCCTCGTGCGGACACCTGGCGCCGCTGGAGGCGCCCGAAGCGGTGGTCGCGGCGCTCAAGGGATTGGCGAGAGGCAGGGCATGAAGCCAACCGGCATAAGGAAGGTGGCGATCCTGAACGGCGACCCCGCCGGGATAAACCCAATCGTCCGCGGTCGGCTCGGTCAAGGTGACGCGTTTGAGCGGTTCCATAGTGCCGGGGTTGAACATCGTCACGCTTGGCGGTCCTGCCGCTCCTACGCCGCCGAGCACGCCGTGTAGGGCAAAACCGCGCTCGTTGGACGAGAACGCCGCATTCCAGAGGCCAGACAGATCGCTGAGGTATTGGACGCTCGCTTCGCTTCTCGGCGCGGAGAAGGCTTCAAACTCGGGAAAGTAGCTCGTGCGGGCAGAATCGTGGTGCTCAAATGATCCGATGGTTGGGGACCAGTCGGCGTCCACCCGTCCTTCCTGATCAGGGACTGTTGCGCATCCGGCCAGTACTGGCGGAATCGCTGCGCAAAGATCTCGTCTTGTTATTCGCATGTCGCTAACCCGGGCGTTCAATTATGAAGATATCGAAAGTCTCCAGCCGGTCGATTGATTCGAAACGGTCCGACACACGGAATGCGAATAAAAGTTCGTAATCCTGTCCCGTTCGAACCAAGAGCCGAAAGTCGGTCGCCAACCGCAATCTGACCGGGGAGTTCCGCCTGATCATCGCCGAGAGCAGCGACTTCTGCTGCTCTCGGCGCGTTAAAGCGCCTCCCGTTCCAGGACCTTGATGCGCATGGCGTGTTCTCCGGGCTCATCAAGGCTGCAAACCTCTATCCGGAACCGGCACTGCTGGCCATCGGGTGTGGTAACGGCAAGATCGTCGCTGTCGGCAGCGAGCGCCATGCGATGGCGCTGGTAGTGGACACCTTGGCCCCGCGGGGGCAGCCGCTCATTGATAAGGGCAGCGATCTCGCGCGCGCCCGTGATCTCGCCAAAGTGCGAGGCGGTAATCCAGACGCCGTCCGGATGGAACAGGCGCGCCGCCGCATCGCCATCGCGTCGGTCCACGGAATCGAGAAAGCGCATCAGCAGCGAGCGCTTCGAGCGCCGGGGTGCATAGACGGTGTGCAGAAGCGCGTGGGCGACTTGGGAGTTTGGCGAACCGAGTTCGGTCTCATAGAGCTTCTGCACGTCCCGGTTTTCATGTGAACGTCGACGAGGAGCGGAGTTGTCGACGCGGTAAACCGCGGCGGCGCGTTTCTCCAGGACCTTAGGATCGAGGGACTTGGGCTCGCCACCACCGCCGAGACAGCCGCCGACGCACGCCATGACCTCGATTGCGACATAGTCTTCGCGCCACTCGTCGGTCTGCAGCATGCGCTGGGCAGTCGCGATGCCATTGCATACGGCCACCCGGCCCAGGCCCGGAACATCGGCCGTCTTCACGCCTTCACTGACGCCTCGAAGCGCCTGCCATACCAGTGGGAGCTCATCGCCGGCACCCGCCAGATGCGCGGCGGTACGCAGCATGGCCTCCATTACGCCACCCGAAGCCCCGAAAATCTGAGCCGCGCCTGTGCTCTGGCCCAGCGGACTGTCGAACACGCCATCCTCGGGCAGGGCACCGAAGGCGATGCCCCTGGAGCGGATCATCCGGGCCAGTTCCCGAGTGGTTAGCACATGGTCCACGTCGCCAGACAAACCGGGCCGTACGGCTTCATCCTTCTTGGCAGTGCAGGGCATGACGCTGACGACATAAGGCTCATCCTTGCCGTTCGCGAAATCCGGCCCAAGCGACCGGGCAAAGGAGCCACGCTTGGTTATTGCGCCCTGCATCTGTTGGGGTGACTTCGTCGTGCTGAGATGGCCCAGCAGGTCTGGCCGGTTGATCTCCACCCAGTTCACCCAGCCCGGGCAGCAGGAGGTGAACAGTGGCAAATTGGAATTCGCCTTCAGCCGCGCCAGCAGCTCGGAACCTTCTTCCATGATAGTGAGATCGGCGGCGAAGTTAGTGTCGAAAACATAATCAAACCCAAGCTTACGCAGGGCGTTGATGAGTCGCCCGGTGCTCACAACGCCGGGTTCCAGCCCAAACTCCTCGCTGATGGCGATACGCGTAGCGGGCGCGACCTGGACCACAGACACGCGGCGGCGCGAAGCCAGTACGCGCAGGACGTCATGCCAGTGCGGGGCCTCGATGATGGCCCCAACCGGACAAACGAGAGTGCATTGACCACAGGAAATGCAGGCGGTTTCACTTAGGGGCTGATCAAAAGCGGTCACAACCAGGCGATCGAAACCGCGCTCGGCAAAGCCGATGACATGTTGCTGCTGGCCAGCCCCGCCGCAGGCCTCCACGCAAAGACCGCACTGGATGCACTTCGAGGAGTCCCGCCAGATGCTTGGCGAGGTGTGGTCGACAGAGAGGTGTTCGGGATGTTCCGGCGAACCTGGCGGGACCTCCGGCCAGCGCTCGGCCCACTGGTTTTCCGCCACGAGGGTCTGCAACCGGCAATCACCATTCACTTCGCAGCGCATGCAATCATTCGGATGTCGCGCGAGCATCCATTCTGCATTGGTCCGGCGGAACTCTTGCAACGCGTCGGTGTCGGTCTCAACAACATCGCCACTCTTCGCAGGTGTGCAACAAGCGGGCTGAGGTCTGTCCTCACTATCGACCTGCACCAGGCACATACGACAGACCGCGTGCGTTGGCAGGCCCGGATAGTGGCAAAGCGTCGGCACATGGCAACCCGCCGCCCGGATAGCCTCAAGCAGTGTGGCACCTTCGTCGACCTCGACCGGTCGTGCATTCACCATCAGCTTGAGCATATCGTGCGATCCTCGACAGGCTGGAGCGATGCCAACCTATCCAAACAGTCGTTGGTTGTCTTAGTCGCCAACAAAGAAATTCATCAATTTGCTATGCTGGACCACGACCGAACATTCATGGATCAACTCGCGGCCGCTTGCTTTGGTCTAGTGATTGCGACGCCAGGCTTGGCCCGGTTTAGTTCTGCGTGAGTGCATAGGTGAACCGCCCCGGGTTTCCCGGAGGCTCCAACTCCTGAGTCGGATGGAGCCCGATGAGCAAGACAACCAACAAGTCTGCGCCTGAGGTACGCGATCGCGCGGTGCGGACCATGGACCGAAGTCCTGGTCAAACTGCACCGCGTCCAGCTTGGCCAGTTCCGGCCTGGGCTCCGGCACCGGGGCCTTGGCCCGCTGCGTCGAGTCGGTACTCCCTCGCCACGAGTCTCTCGAACAGTCGGCCCGGAAGAAGGTGCTTCACAGGGATCATCAGACGTTCGATCAGCGTGCCTCCCACATAGCGAAGGGCTGGCTTCCGCTCGGCAATGATCGCCTCGATCTTCCTCGCGATCATTAGTGGCGATGAGCCTTCGCGCTCATTCGCGACCGCTGCTGCATAGGCGTTCTCATGGAACTGGAAGTACGGTGACTTCGTATCGTGGGTCTGCTTCGTCGACGATCGAAGGGTCATGCTCGTGTTGATGTTGCCCGGCTCAAGGATGACGACCTTGATGCCGAACGGAAGCAGCTCAAGGCTCAGCGCCTCCGAGAGCCCTTCGAGAGCGAACTTTGAAGCACTGTAAACACCATCGAACGGAATCGCGATCTGGCCGCCGATGGATGATGTGTTGATGATGAGGCCCCGCCTCCGCTGGCGCATCGAGGGAAGGACAGCCTGAATCACCCGCAGCGGCCCAAGGGTGTTGATCTCGAACACCCGGCGGGCATCCTCGATCCTGGTCTCCTCCACCGGTGCGTTAAACCCGACGCCGGCATTGTTCACCAGAACATCGACGTGCCCGGCCCGGGCCATGATCGCTCCGACGGCCTGACGCACAGCTGCGTCGTCCCGAACGTCCATCGTCATGATGTGGTAGCCGTCAGGATGTTGCTGGAGGCCGTCAACCGGCTCCGGCACCGTGCCGAATACCTGCATCTGCCTGGACGCCAGATAGGCCGCCGTGGCACGTCCGATGCCAGAAGTGACGCCGGTGATGAGCACGACCGGCGACATCAGGGCACCGCACTGGCGAAGTCATCGGCAGCGTCCCGAAGGTCCGCGACGAAACGATCGACGGCGTCCTGCAACGGGTAGCTGGCTCGCACGATGGGCCGCAGCAGGAAGTGTTTCACTACCAACTCCTCATAGATGTAGATCGTCGTCGCAGCGTCACCTGCCGCTGTGAAGCGGACCAGCCAGCGGCCACAAAAGCCCCTGCCCCGGAAGTCAGCCTCGAACAGCGAATTGGACACCCGGCGGACCTGCTCGTACTCGACAGGCGGCGAGTCGTTCGCCAGCTCCCGCCAGCGCGTATCGGACAGGATCTCCACGCCCTTGAGGTCGCTTCGGAACGACTGGCGGCGGTCTACGGCGATGACGGCGAACAGCCGATCGATCGGTGCCGGGATGGTGGCTGTCGAGGTGGCGACGGCCACCCGACGAGGCATGACTGCGCCAGCGATGCCGTAGGCGATGGCCGACACTGCCAAGATCGCGATGGTGCATGCGACCATTATGAACTCCCGTGAGGTTTCGGGGACGACGGGCGGCGGCTTGGTGCGCCGGGGAGGAGGTCATGGGGAGCGCCTGCCGATGTGCCGAGGGCGGGTGTGGGCTCCGCATGGGAACCGCCGCCCGGCCTCTCGTCCGGCTCTGAAGACGTCGGCTCGGGACACAGACTTCACGAAATCGCTGCCTTCAAGCAGAACTCCCTGCAAGGCGACATCCACCGGATGACCGTCGTCTTGGGCTTGAGGATGCCGCGTTGCCGGTCATGCCGCAAGGTTCCCGCACCACCGCGCCCGCCAACGTAGGCCGTCCTGCACCGACGGCGGCAACAACAGCATGTTCAGCGCCAGGGTTGACGATTTCTCCTTCATCGAGACGCACCCCTCACTCGGTTTTCGCTGGAGCTCTTTATGATCGGTTCGTTCATGTCGCTACCGGACCAGGCGGCGGCGCAGGTCGGCGCTCATGCGCAGGGTGTCGACGAAGAGATTTCGCGGAATGGCGACCTCGGCCGGCTGAAGCGCGAGATGGCGCGCATGGCCGACGACCTTCGCGCCCGATCTTGACCAGCTTCTCCCTCAGCGTCGTCATCGACCAGTCCTTGGCCGAGTCCGGCTTCGCCAGCATGCGCAGGAAGTTGCCGGGATTGTCGTGGAGCGCGTGAAGCTGAGGCGAACCGCATGGCGAAGGAGCGGCACGGCAGCCGCTTCCATTTGATCGCGCCCTGGCCCTCCTTGATCCGCTGCCCGGCGGGGCCGCCAGAGCGGGGATATGGGTGCGGGCCCAACGCACTCGGAAGCGAGGTTGAGGCAACATGGCGGTACCTCCCGCCCACATCCGGATGCCGGGCAGGCCCACCTGCCCAACCCCTCCCCCGTCGAAGGTAAAGGCTGTCCGATGCTGGCCCGGTACGGCGCATGCACCTTGTCCCGGCCCGGTGCCGCTACCAGCGGCGGTGTCGGGAACAGGCCAGAGCAAGATACCCCCGCGGTCCCCGCCAGCCGGTTCATGACGGCGGAGACACCCGAACGCCGGGTCCCCTTCGGGGACCCGGCGCCTCGGGCGGCTGGCAGGACCGGCCAAAGCCGGTCCGGATCAGAAGTAGAAGCGGACGGCCGCGCTGACGTTGCGGCCCGGCAGGACCCGCACCAGGGACAGGCCGCTGGCGGGCACGGTGGGCGCGCTGACATCGACCAGGGCCAGTTCGTCGAACAGGTTGTTGGCGTTCAACGAAACCACCACCCGCTCGATCGGGCGCAGCTGCAGGAAGGCGTTGACGGTAGTGTAGGCGGGCATGATCAGGCCGTTGACGTCCTGACTGTAGCTCTCGGTGGTTCCGACGATGCTCGCGCCGACCGTGAACAGGTCGGTGTCATACTGCGGCAGCAGCGCGTAGATCAGATCTGCCTGGTGCCGCGGCGTATTGCCGATCACGGCCGGATCACCCGCGTTGGTGATCTCGGCACTGGTCAAGGTGGCGCTGCCGGTCAGGCTGAACGGTCCGCGACGGACGCCACCCTCGAACTCCGCGCCGATAGCCCTGTAACCCTGGCGGACCAGATCAACACTGGTTTGCCCATTGGCGTCAGACCGTCCTCGCCCGCTGCCACCCCTACGGCGACTGGATCGACTGGCTGGGCCCGATCGCGACCTGAGCGGACGCGGGAGGGTGTGAGTCGCTCACTGCCCGGTCCTGTCCCGAGACCGCCCGTGACCACCCACCGGATGAATGAAGCCGGACTGGGCGATGATCCTCACAGCCATCCGCCCCGTCGCCGCTGGATTGTCGCGGGAACTGAGGCGGACGCCCTCAGGCTTGCAGCTCCGGAGGCCGCGCCCGAGACAGCCGGCACAATTGATCAACTGTTGATCGGCAGACAGGAAGAGGCGTTCGCCCGCGCCGGGTTCGACACCTCGCCCGACCATCACGCTGGCGAAGGCGTCCAGGACCCGGGCGCTTCAGCGGCCGCGCAGCCCGAGCGCGGCGGCGACCGCTGACCACGGCAGATACTTGAAGTTCTGGGTCTCGTCGGGCAGCACGTTACGCCCGTCCTGAACCACGACCGCCCCCGCCTCGAAGCCCGGCCCGAGGTTGGCGCTCGATACGTCGAGGCCATCGGTCTCCGACGCACCGTCAATGCCGAGCTCGGCGTTGGCCACGACGGCGAAGGACCCGAGGTAGCGATTGTCGCCGATCCGCTCGAACACGGCATAGCTGTCGTTGCCCTGACTGGACACCACCAGATAGCCCTCGCCGCCGCCCAAATCGTAGAGGGCGATGCCTTCGACATCGTCCTTCAGCGCAGGATTCCCGGCGACCATGGCCACGGGCGTGCGCGCCTCGCCGGCGTCCGGCTCGGCGCCGAAGCGCCAGACGCCCACGTCCTCCTCGCCCACATAGAGCCAGCCATGGACGTCATCAGCGAGGCACCCCTCAGGCTGGGTCGCGAGGGCGAAGTCGCGCACGCGCTCGGCGCGCACCCGGTCCCCTGTCTCGATCAGGCGCCACTGGCGCATCCGGCCGTCGGAGTCGTTGATGAAGGCGTAGGTCGAGCCGTCTCGTGGCGAGCGGTACAGGCAGAGGCCATAGGGGTCGTCGAGCCCCGTCGGCTGCAGCCCGGCCGCGATGTCGCTCAACTGCCGCGTCGCCGGATCGAGACGGTAGAGACCTAGGCTGCGGTCGGTCCGGTTGCTGGCGGCCACGAGACTGATCTCCTGGCCCGCCAGTCTGAAGCCGGAACGGAGGTCGACGTTGTTGACGCGCCCCACCGCAAGGTATTGCAGCTGGCGGCCGGTCATGTCGTACACCGCGAGGCCGCCCCGCTTGTCGGTGCCGACGACGAGGCTGGCGGCCGGATCGGTCGGGTGGACCCAGATGGCCGGATCATCGGCGGCATCGCCGAAGCTGGGCATGGGCGTGGTCTCGACCATGGCCGGCAGGGCGGCGAAGGGCGACGGCGGCGCAGCCAGGGCGACAGGATCGCCGGCCTCAACCCCGAGGGCCGCCGCTATTGCGGTCATTGTCAGGCCGCGCCAGACATCGGCGGCGTCGTCCTGAACCAGAAGTCGCCCGTCGACGACGGCAAGGGAGCCCGTCTCCTCGATGGCAGCCCCCTGCCCGGCAAGGAATACCCGACCGACGAAGGCATGGTCGTGGCGACGGTCGTAGACGGTCAGCGCGCCGACCGAGGAGTCCGAGGCGATCAGCCACGGACCGTGCAGGGCCACGCCCTTGGTCTCGCCGTTCAGCTGACCGAGGCGCGGCGCGTCAATGACTTCAGGGGCAGCATCGGCTTCGGCATCGGCATTGAAGCGCCAGACGCCCACCGCCTCCTCGGCCACGTAGAGGTCCCCCGTGGCGCTGTCGGCGACGCACTGGGTTGCCGTGGTCGGAACATGCAGCCGGCGCACCGGCGCGACCGTCAGCCCCCCGCGCCCCCGTCCCACCAGGAACTGGGCGATCTCGCCGCCATCCCCCACCACAAAGGCGTAGGGCAGACCATCACGCGCCCCCGCGATCAGACAAACGCCCTCGCCGGCGAAACTCAGCGGGCGACGCGCCTCAGCACCGCCTGAGGCCACGACCAGGGCATTGGCGGCTCTGTCGAGCCGGGCGATGACCTCGACCACCGCACCGGCAACGCGGGCAACAATGCGAGCCGCCGGCGGCTCCTCGACGGCCATTGTCGGCAGCGGTGCCGGCACCGCCTCCTGGGCCTGGAGCGCGCCTGCTGCGGCCCAGGCCGCCGTCGCCATAAGAATCGCACGCATCACCAGTTCCCTTGCCCCGCGGACGTCCTGGCCGTCGTCATTGACGGTTACACGACGACTCAGCGCCTGTCCTGCCAGCGCGCGAGAAGTTCCAGCCGCGCGCCGAGCGGATCCTCAAGCAGCTGCGGCCCGTCGTTGCTGAACTGCAGCGTCGTCAGCGCGTCGCCGGCCTGTGGCCACACGGGGCGATCGGCACCGTTCGGATCCCCCGTGCGCCCGAATCCGGCCCAGTAACCGCTGATCAGGTCGGCCGCCCGCTCATCCATGTCGTCCGTCGGCCACGGCGAGGCGTGGAGCGTGTGGAAGACATACTGCCGGTCCCACGCATGGCCGGCTCCGCCCGGTTCCCGGGGAGCCGCCGCTGAAACGACGTCAAAGCGGTAGAGCCAGGCCGGGGCCCCGCTCCGGCCATGTAGCCGGGCGATCTGACGCGCCGGCTCCAGAAAGATCAGGTCCGAGATCACATGGACGCGATATGCGTCGGTACCGCCGTAGGCCGCGATCAGCGCCGCACGCTCCGCCTGCGGGATGGCGTCATCCAGGGTCCCCTCCTGCGGATTGTCGGCCGTGACCCAGAAGAACTCGGCCGAGTTCGCGCCGACGATCAGAGGAACCTTCGCCTGCCGGCCGGCCGCAAAGGCGTCCATCACCGGCTCCGGCACGACCTGGCCGTCGACGATGTTGAGCACCCCCTGGCGGAAGCTGGGCCAGGGCTGCAGGAAGGCCTCGGCCGGCAAGGCCCGCAGGGCGTCGGCGCTCGCCGCGCCGAGGCCGCGCTCGGCCATCCAGGCCACCGCCGCGTCCTGCACCGAGGGCTCGCCCCGGGGGCCGGCGCGGTCGAGCCGGCGCGTCGGCAGACGTGGCGGACCGGACTGCACCACGGCCCTGTGGAACAGTCCCTGCGCCGCCGGTGCCGTCATCAGCTGCAGCACTGCCATCCCGCCGGCGGACTCGCCGAAGATCGTCACCTGCGCCGGGTCACCGCCGAAGGCAGCGACGTTGCGGCGCACCCATTCGAGGGCTGCGATCATGTCCATGACGCCGTAGTTGCCTGCAGGCTCGTCGGCCGGACGATCCTGCGCCAGGGCCGGATGGTCGAAGAAGCCGAGACGGCCGAGACGGTAGTTTATCGTCACCACCACCAGACCCTGCCGCGCCAGGGCGGTCCCGTCGTACAGATCCGCCGTGGCTGATCCGTTGACGTAGCCGCCGCCATGGATCCAGACCATCACCGGCGTGTCGCCGGTCGCCCCCGCCGGCGCGAAGACATTGAGCTGCAGGCAGTCCTCGCTCATGGGCAAGGGCCCGACGCCGTTGTCCCCATTGGCCGGCGGCTGGATGCAGATCGGTCCGCGACGGGTCGCGTCGCGTACGCCGGACCAGACCCGAGCCGGCTGCGGCGGCCGCCAGCGCAGCGCTCCGACGGGCGGCGCGGCGTAAGGGACGTTCAGATAGCGGGCGATACCGTGGCCGGCCGATCCGGCCAGCAGCCCCTCCGCGACCTCCACTTCGACGGGATGAGCCTCCGCAGTCGGGGGCGTTCCGGAGAGACTCGACAGGATCATCAGAGCAGCAAGACCAGGGATCATCATGCTCGACCCTAGCGCCAACGCTCCGAGACGCCAGTGAGCAAGTGTTCCAGACAGGCGCAAGACGTGACGACCCAGGGCTTCCCGGCGGCGCATCGGCCGTGCATCTGCCCGGAAGTACGCCACGAACCGGCGGCGACACTCCGTGTGAGTTGCCAGCCGGGAGTCGAGGGTCGGAGGCGGCGATCTCCATCCCCGTCCAGAGGGAACCCCGGGCATGAGTGCGGAACTGGTCGGTCGGCGAATCCTGCTTCTCGAGGACAAGTCGCGCGTCGCCATGCTGATCGAATCCATCGTCGAAGACCTTGACGGTGCGACAGTCGGCCCTCTCGCGAGCGTCGAGGAAGCTTTCGCCTTTCTGGCGACTTCCCCTGCGGTGGGAGCTGCCCTGCTCGCCGTCAATCTGGCTGGCCGGCAGGTGTTCCCGGTGGCTGAAGCGTTGACCGCCAGCGGTGTGCCCGTCGTCTTTTCGACCGGCTATGGCGAGCGGGGCCGGCCCCGGACATGGCGCGGCAGGCCCAACGCGCGGAAACCCTTCACCGAGGCGAGCCTTCGCGACGCCCCGCGCCAGGTGCCGGCTCTGCCCGAAGGCTAGGCCGGCCAGCGACGGCGCAGATCTCGGAGGATTTCCCGCGCCGCGTTATGTCCCGGCGCGCCCGTGACTCCGCCGCCCGGATGGGCCCCGGAGCCGCACAGATAGAGCCCCTTCGCGGGCAGGCGATAGTCAGCGTGGCCCGGGACCGGCCGGGCGCTGAACAGCTGGTCGAGCGTCAGCCGGCCGTGGAAGATGTCTCCGCCGACCAGGCCGAAGCGCTGCTCGAGGTCCATCGGTGTCAGGGTCATCCGGCCCAGCACCGAGGCCGCGAAGCCGGGGGCCAGCGCGTCGACCGTCGCGATCATCAGGTCGGCCACCGTCTCGCGCGCCGTTTCCCACGAGCGCCCGTCCGGCAGGGTCGGCGCCACATGCTGGCAGAACAGGCTGGCCACATGGGCCCCGGCCGGGGTGAGGCTGTCATCCAGCGTCGAGGGGATCAGCATCTCGACTATGGGCTGCGACGACCAGCCGTTCAGCCGCGCCTCTGCATGGGCGCGATCCATGTAGGCCAGGCTCGGGGCGATGATGATCCCCGCGGTGAGGTGGTCGCCGGGCTCGGGCGCACAGCTGAAGCGCGGTAGCTCCGACAGGGCCACGTTCATCCTCAGGGTGCCGGAGCCGGACGCGTACCGCCCCATGCGCTCGCGGAAGTCTTCCGGGAGCACCGCCGGGTCGATCAGCCGCTCGACCAGCAGCCTCGGGTGCAAGCCGGAGACCACCACCGGTGCCGAAAGCCGCTCCCCGTCCGCCGTCACCGCGCCGGTGACGCCGCCGCGACCGGTGACGACCTCGACGACCTCGGCCCCGGTGCGGATCTCCACACCCGCCTCGACGCAGGCGCGGGCCATGGCCTGGGTGATGGCCCCCATCCCGCCCAGCGCATGGCCCCAGGCACCGCGCTTGCCGTTCACCTCGCCGAACACATGGTGCAGCAGCACATAGGCCGAGCCGGGCGTGTAGGGGCTGGCGAAGTTGCCGACGACACTGTCGAACCCGAACAGGGCCTTGACCGGATCGCTCTCGAACCAGCCGTCCAGCCAGTCGCCGGCCGATTTTGTGAACAGGTCCAGCAGGTCGCGCCGGCCCTGCATCGGCAGGTCGCCCACCCGCCGCGCCAGGCTGGCCGAGCGCAGCAGCTCGGGCAGGGCCTCGGCCCAGCCGCCCTCGACGAGATTGGGCGGCGTGGCCAGCACCATGGCCCGGAGAATGTCCGCCACCACCTCCAGCCGCCGCTCGTACCCGGGCAACCGACCGGCGTCGCGGGTAGAGAAGCGCGCCACCCCGGCCGCCGTCAGCCCTGGCCCGGCGAACAACCGATCCGTGGGCGACAGGGGCAGGAAGTTCGACATCCGCCGCTCGACCACGGTCAGGCCGTGGCGCGCCAGATTCATCTCGGCGATCACCTTCGGGTTCAGCAGGCTGACGGTGTAGCTGGCGGTGGAATTGCGGAAGCCGGGATGGAAGGTCTCGGTCACCGCCGCGCCGCCAACGACGTCGCGCCGCTCCAGCACCACCACACGCAGGCCGGCGCGGGCCAGGTAGAAGGCGCAGACCAGCCCGTTGTGACCGCCGCCAAGGACGATCACGTCCCGGGCGGGAGTGTTCGGGACGGCTGGCGACATTGGTCGGGAAATCGGCATGAAGGCGCGGGTCCTCAGGATCGTGGGAGGACAGCATCGCTGTCCCCTCGCGCATAAGGAAGCCCTGGATACAACAAGGGTGGCGCGCGCCTTCGCCATCACGGGTGACGCCTGGACCCAGCTGATCCTGCGTGAGGCCTTCTATGGTGCCCGCCGTTTCTCGACCTGGCGCGAGCGGCTGGGTATTCCCCGCAGCGTCCTGACCGACCGGCTGGCGCGGCTGGTCAGCGCGGGCCTGTTCGAGCAGCGCCTGGGGCGCAGGGGCGAACGCCGCGAGTATCGCCTGACCGGCATGGGACTGGACATGTTCGGGGTGGCGGTGATGCAGGGCCAGTGGGAACGTCGCTGGGCCCGTTCGTCCCTGCAGGATCGCTATGCTCTCGCCTTCTTCGACCGCGACAGCGGCGAGCGTCTCACCCCGGCGGTCTTCGACCACGCCTTCGGTCATCCGGTCGACGCGCGGCGGGTGCGCTGGGTGGCGCATGCGGGGTTTGTCGCCGTGCCCCCGCCGACCTCGCGCCGCCGCCGCGCCGTACCGATCGAGACCGACCGGCCGATCATCGACCGCTCGACCGACATCATGGGGTACTACTGGAGCTGGGCCGTGCTGTCGGCGGCCTTCTTCCGCCTGCGCCGCTTCCACGCCATCCATGCGGCGCTGGGGGTGGCGACCAACATCCTCGCCGACCGGCTTCAGCGGCTGGTGCTGCAGGGCCTGCTGCGCAAACATCTCTACCAGACCTCACCGGCCCGCCATGAGTACCGACTGACCGAAGCCGGACGGGAGCTGTTTCCGATCACCATCGCCATGCACGGCTGGGCCGTCCGCTGGCTGTGCCCCGAGGGGCCGCCGCTGGACCTCGTCGACACCGTGAGCGGGCGGGTCATCGAGGGCATGGTCTGCGACCTGCGGAGCGGCCGCCCGCTCGATCCCCGCCGGGTCCGCTGGGAGGTGGAGGCGGTGCCGGTCGGTTCGGCCACTTTCCTCCCGCCGCCTGCGCCATAGCGCCGCCTTCCCGGAGGCCCCATGGCCGCGCCGTGGCTTGTGTAAGCGTACCGTTCTGGCGCAACCTGACAACGGGTAACCCTCGAGGCTGGACATGGCTGGTGATATCGGCGTCCGCCGCCGGATCGAGACCGGCGAGCTGAACGCGCTGAACGCGCTGAACCCCTATGTGCAGGGGCTGTACGAGCCGGTGGCGCGCGAGACCACGGCGCTGGAGCTGCCGGTCATCGGGAAGATCCCGAGCGATCTGCACGGGGCGTTCTTGCGCAACGGTCCGAACCCGGCCGAGGCCCCGGCCGGGATGCACCACTGGTTCGACGGCGACGGCATGGTCCACGCCGTCTACTTCGAGAACGGCCGGGCCGAGTATCGCAACCGCTGGATCCGCACCGCCGACTATGTCGCCGAGCGCGCCGGGCAGGGCATCGGGGCCGGCGGTGTCATGTTGCCCTCGGCCCGCGCCCGCCCCGACAACCGACGCGGCGAGCTGGTCTACAAGGACACGGCCAACACCGACCTGGTGTTCCACAACGGCTCGCTGATGGCCCTCTGGTACATCGCCGGCAAGCCGGTGCGGGTCGACGCCCGCACGCTGGAGACCCTCGGCGGGGAGAGCTTCGGCGGGGCCCTGCCCCGCCACGTCTCGGCCCACGGCAAGGTCGATCCGCGCACCGGCGAATTCTGCTTCTTCGACTATTCGCTCTACGAGCCGTGGATGACCTTCGGCGTCGTCAGCGCCGACAACCGGCTTACCAACTTCCAGAAGGTCGAGCTGCCCGGGCCGCGCCTGCCGCACGACATGGGGCTGACCGGGAACTACATCATCCTGCACGACCTGCCGGTGGTGTTCACGGACTCCGGCCTGCGCAACAGCCGGTGGCAGATCCGGATTGCCGACCAGCCGGCCCGATTTGGCGTCGTGCCGCGCAACGGGCGGGGCGACCAGGTGCGCTGGTTCGAGACCGACAGCTGCTATATCTACCACGTCATCAACGCTTGGGAGGACGGCGACGAGGTGGTCATGACCGCCTGCATGATGACGCCCAACGGCTATCCGCCGAACCCGGGCTACGGTCCCTATGCGGCGATGGTCAATGTGCTGGCGCTCCATGCCGTGCCGGTCGAGTGGCGCATGAACCTGCGCACCGGCGCGGTGACGAAGCGGCAGCTGGACGATCGCATCGGCGAGTTTCCGGTGGTCAATCTCGACATGACGGGTGTCAAGACGCGCTGGAGCTATCACGTCTCCATGGCTCCGGAGGAGCTGCAGCGCTTCGATGGCCTGTACAAGTATGACCTGGGGACGGGCCAGGCCCAGACCTGGCGCTTCTCGCCCGGCGTCGGCGGCTCGGAGCCGGCCTTCGCCCCGCGCATCGGCGCAACCTCGGAGGACGACGGCTATGTCATCGTCTTCACCACCGATCCGGAGGGCAAGTCCGAGGTGCAGGTCCTCGCCGCCCGGGACTTCGAGGCCGGGCCGATCGCCCGCATTCTCCTGCCCGTCCGCGTGCCCGCCGGCTTCCACGGCACCTGGGCTCCCGGCGACCTGATGGCCGCAGAGCGCTGAGCGGATGAGCGCCTACATCCGTGACGCGGTGCGCACGGTGCGGGGCAAGGCGCGGCCGGACGGCGGCCTCGCTGCGCTGAGGCCCCACGAGCTGATCGGGACCCTGGTCGAGGCCCTCGATCAACGGACCGACGGCGCGGCCCACCGGGCCGGCGGCCTGATCCTCGGCACCGTCGGCCAGGTGGGTGCCCAGGGGGCCAATGTCGCGCTGGTGTCCAAGTTGCATGCCGGACTGCCCGAAGACGGCTTCGCATTCAGCCTCAACAACTGCTGCGCCTCGGGGCTGACAGCCGTCGGCCAGGCCAGCCGGATGGTGCAGACGGGCGGCCCGGACATCCTCGCCGGCGGGGTCGAGATGATGTCGCGCGTGCGCTTCATGGCTGACAGGGCCGACTACTACGCGGACGCCAGCTTCCCGCCGCGCACCCGCTACATTCCCGTGGCGCTGGCCGCCGACCGGCTGGCCGAGGACCTGGGCGTCACCCGCGTCGAGCTGGACGCCGCCGCCCTGACCTCGCAACAGCGGACCGCCGCCGCCGAGGGTACGCCGCTGGTTGCCTCGCGCATCCCCGTCAATGGCCTCGACCGGGAGGAGCCCGCCCGCGCCTCCACCTCGGCCGAGAGCCTCGCCGCCCTTGAGCCGGCCTTCGCCGCCCTGTCCGACCCTTACGCGGAGGCGCTGGAGGGGCGACGCATCGATCACCGCCACACGGTCGGCCACGCCCCGCCGATGTGTGACGGCGCTGCCCTGGCCCTGGTCAGCGCCTCGCCCGACGGTGCCCGCGCCCGGATCGTGGCCTGGGCCGAGGCCGGCGGCGACCCGGCCCAGTCCCTCACCGCCGGCTTCACCACCATGGACCGGGCACTGGCCGGGGCCGGCCTCGACCTCCGCGACATGGACCGTATCGAGTTCATGGAGGCCTTCGCGGTCACCGTCGTGAAGTTCCTGCGCGATCGCGAGGTGGACCCGGACCGGGTCAATGTCGGCGGCGGCCATCTGGCCAAGGGTCATCCCATGGGAGCGACCGGAGCAATCCTGCTGTCGACGCTGCTGGACGCGCTGGATGCCTGCGAGGGCCGCTATGGCCTCGTGGTCGCGACCGGTGCCCAGGGCGTCGGCTCGGCCATGATCCTCGAGCGGCCTCGCTCTGCCGTCAGACCCCGACGACGAGGCTGACGGTGGTGGTGGTCGAGCCGCCGATGTTCAGGGTCTGGACGTTGCGTGCGCCCTCGACCTGCATGTCGCCCGCCCGCCCGCTCACCTGACGTGCCGCGTCCAGCGCCATGCGCACGCCGGTGGCACCGACCGGATGGCCGCAGCCGATGAGGCCGCCGGAGGGATTGATCGGCAGCCGCCCGCCCTTCTCGATGTCGCCGGCCTCGATCGCCTTCCAGCTCTCGCCCGGCGCAGTCAGGCCGAGATGGTCGATGGCCATGTACTCGGTCATGGCGAAGCAGTCGTGGGTCTCGACCACATCGATCTGGTCCAGCGTCAGCCCGGCCCGGGCATGGGCGTCCACGATGGCCCGCCGCACCTGCGGGAAGACATAGGGGTCGCTTTCGCTGGCCTCGACCTTGCGGCGATAGCTGATCGGGGCAGAACGATGCCCCCAGCCCTTGATGCGCGGCAGGCTCTCCAGCGCCATGCCCCGCCGGCGCGCCCATTCGGCAGCGCGTTCCGGAGACGCCAGCACCACCATGGCGGCCCCGTCCGTGACCTGGCCGCAGTCGGACTTGCGCGTCCGCCCCTCGATCAGAGGATTGGCCTCGTCGTCATCAGAGAAGCTCAGCTTGCTGAAGCTCCAGCCCCGGGTCTGGGCCTTCGGATTGGCCTTCGCGTTGTGGAAGTTGATCTCGGAGATGCGCCGCAGGTGGCGCTCATCGAGGCCGTAACGACGGTCATACTCATCGGTCAGGTCGGAGAAGGCACGCGGCCAGAGATACGTGGCGTCACCGAACTCGTGGCCGGTCCAGGCCGCGGCACCAAGGTGCCCGGCGGCGGTCTGGCCCGGCACATTGCGCATCAGCTCCAGGCCAAGCACCGCGGCCGTGCCATAGCGGCCGGCCTCGATGTCCGCGGCCGCCGCCAGCAGGGCGACGCTGCCGGAGGCGCAGGCCGCCTCGTGGCGCGAGGTCGGCAGGCCGTCCAGCTTCGGCTCGGCCATCGCGAAGAACCCGCCCAGCAGCCCCTGACCAGCGAACAGGTCGCCGACAAAGTTGCCCACATGGCCGACGTCGATCTCCTCCGGCTCCATCTGCGCGTCGGCCAGCCCCTCGCGCAGGGCCTCGGCGAAACCATCGGCGATCTCCACGCCCTCACGGGCCCAGTTGCGGGCGAAATCCGACTGCCAGCCGCCGAGGATGTAGGTCACGCCGCCGCCTCCGTCGTTCCGGTCCGGACGAGGTCTTGCCACGCAAGTTGCACGGCCGGATAAGGCGGACAAGGGCCCGCTGGCCAACCCGGGCGGGACGCCGATGGTCCGCCGCCCCCGCCGAGGACGTTGTCATGGCCGAACCGCCTCCGCTGCAGGCCCTGATCGGGTCCCTCATTTTCTACGGCCGCTTCGCTCCGTCCTTCACGCGGATCGGCTACCTCGCTCGCGGCCTGCCCTTGCGGCCAGTGAAGACCCGGGCGGACGGACAGGTCTGGCTGGTGTCCGGGGCCACCGGCGGCCTCGGCCTTGCCACGGCCCGGCGCGCGGCCCGGCGCGGTGCCACGGTGCTGGCGGTTGGCCGCAACCGCGGCGCGCTGGACAGGCTTGCGGCCACGGTGCCGACGGGGGCGATCGTGCCGGTCGTGTGCGACCTGTCCGACATGCGGGCGGTAGCCGCCCTGCCCGCCGCCCCGGAGCTGGCAGCACGCACCGTCGATGTGCTGGTCAACAATATCGGCGTGCTGATCCGCGACTTCAGCCGCACGCCGGATGGGCTGGAGACGTCCTACGCCACCAACCTGCTGGGCCACCACATCCTGACCGGCGGGCTGGTCGCGGCTGGCAGGCTGGCGCGCGGCGCGGTGATCCTCAACGTCGTCTCCGGCGGCCTCTACAGCGTGCCGCTCAACACCCGCATGCTCAACATCCCGGAGGCCCTCTACAACGGCTTCGCCGCCTACGCCTCGCACAAGCGGGCTCAGCTGGCGCTGACAGATCACTGGCGCGGCGAATTCGCGGACCTCGGCGTCCGCACCTATGCCGTTCACCCCGGCTGGGCTGACACGCCCGGGGTGCGGACCAGCCTGCCTGTGTTCCGGCGCCTCCTTGGGCCGATCCTGCGGGACGCCCTCCAGGGTGCCGACACCATCGACTGGCTGGCGGCGGCGCGGCCACCCGAAGCAATCGACCAGGTCTGGTTCGACCGCCGGCCGCGCCCGGCGCACGCCTTCGCCCATACCCGCAAGCCGGCCGCCACGACGGCGCAGCTGCTCGACGTCCTGGCCGCCGACGTCGCCCGTCTGGGCCTCGCAGACAAGTCGCCCGGCTCGCCGCGCCGGAACGCGGCGGCGCGTCAGAGGCACCCTTGAGCGCATCCGGGCAGGCTGGCCTCCCGGCACGGGCGAAGGCAACATGACGGGCGGCCGGGGAGTTTCGTGAAGTCCGGTTTCCGAGGAGCACGACATGTCCGAGCACGACATCTATCCGGTCTTCCCCGAGGCGGCGGCCCGGGCCCACATGACCCGCGAGGGGTATCAGGCCGCGTGGGACGCCGTGCGCCGTGATCCGGAAGCTTTCTGGGCCGGCAAGGCGCGGCGGCTGAACTGGATGTCCTTCCCCACGAGGATCAAGGACGTCAGCTTCCACGAGGCCGACTTCCGCATCCGCTGGTTCGAGGACGGGGTGCTGAACGTCGCCCACAACTGCGTCGACCGGCATCTCCCTGAACGGGCCGACCAGACGGCGATCATCTGGGAGGGAGATGACCCGGCCGACAGCCGGCGGATCACCTATGCCGCGCTTCACGCCGAGGTGTGCCGCATGGCCAATGTGCTGAAGGCGGCTGGTGCCGTCCGCGGCAGCCGGGTCACCCTCTATCTGCCGATGATCCCCGAGGCGGCCTACGCCATGCTGGCCTGCGCCCGTATCGGCGCCATCCATTCGGTAGTGTTCGGCGGCTTCTCGCCGGACAGCCTGGCCGGGCGGATCGAGGACTGCGATTCGACCCTCGTGGTCACCGCCGACGAGGGCGTGCGCAGCGGCAAGCGCATCCCGCTCAAGGCCAATGTGGACGCAGCGCTGGCCCGCACCCGCTCGGTGCGCAAGGTGATCGTGGTGCGCCACACCGGGGCCGACGTGCCGATGGAGCCGGGGCGGGACCTCGACTACGGCATCGAGGCGGCGAAGGTCTCCGCCGACTGCCCGTGCGAGCCGATGAACGCGGAGGACCCGCTGTTCATCCTCTACACCTCCGGCTCGACCGGAAAGCCCAAGGGGGTGCTGCACACCACCGGCGGCTATCTGCTGTGGGCGTCGCTGACCCACGAGCTGGTGTTCGACTATCGTCCAGGTGAGGTGTTCTGGTGCACCGCCGACGTGGGCTGGGTCACCGGCCACACCTATGTGGTCTATGGTGCCCTGGCCAACGCCGCCACCACCCTGATGTTCGAGGGCGTGCCCAACTACCCCGACGCCCGTCGCTTCTGGCAGGTGATCGACAAGCACAAGGTCGAGATCTTCTACACCGCCCCCACGGCCCTGCGGGCCCTGATGAAGGAGGGCGACGGCCCGGTGAAGAGCTCGTCGCGGGCTTCCCTGCGGCTGCTGGGCAGCGTCGGCGAGCCGATCAACCCCGAGGCCTGGCGCTGGTACTTCGACGTGGTCGGCGAGGGCCGGCGGCCGATCGTCGACACCTGGTGGCAGACCGAGACCGGCGGGACCCTGATCTCCCCCCTGCCCGGCGCCACCGACATGAAGCCCGGCTCGGCTACCCGCCCCCTGCCCGGCGTCGAACTGCAGATCGTCGACGCCGAGGGCCGGCCGCAGGACGGCGCCGCCGAGGGCGCGCTGGTGCTGACCGACAGCTGGCCTGGCCAGATGCGCGCGGTCTGGGGCGACCACCGGCGCTTCTTCGAGACCTATTTCAGCACCTTCCCGGGCAAGTACTTCACCGGCGACGGCTGCCGCCGCGACGCCGACGGCGACTACTGGATCACCGGCCGCATCGACGACGTCATCAATGTCTCGGGCCACCGAATGGGCACCGCCGAGGTCGAGAGCGCGCTCGTCGCCCACGAGGCCGTGGCCGAGGCCGCGGTGGTCGGCTTCCCGCACGACATCAAGGGCCAGGGCATCTACGCCTATGTCACCCTGAACAGCGACGCGGCCCCCAGCGAGGACCTGCGCAAGGCGCTGGTGGCCTTCGTGCGCAAGGAGATCGGCCCGATCGCCGCCCCGGACGTGATCCAGTTCGCCCCCGGCCTGCCCAAGACCCGCTCCGGCAAGATCATGCGCCGCATCCTGCGCAAGATCGCCGGGAACGACCTCTCCAGCCTCGGCGACACCTCCACCCTCGCCGACCCCGCCGTCGTCGACGACCTGGTGCGCGAGCGGGCGGGGGCGGGCCAGGGCTGATCGGGGCCTTCAGCCCTTCCACCTCCGCCACCACTCCACGAAGCGCCCCAGCCCCTCGGCCAGGGGCACCTTCGGCGCATAGCCGGTCAGGGCGTGGAGCTTGGAGATGTCGGCGAAGGTGGCGGTGACGTCGCCGGCCTGCATGGGACGCATGATCTTGATCGCCTCGCGGCCAAGATGGCCCTCCAGGGTAGCGATCATCTCCATCAGGCCCACCGGCGAGCTGTCGCCGATGTTGTAGACCTCGTGGCCGCCCTCGGCCGGAGGGTGGTCCAGAACGCCCACGACCCCGTCGACGATGTCGTCGATGAAGGTGAAGTCGCGGGCCATCCTGCCCTCGCCAAAGACCTCGATCGGCTCGCCGCGCATGATCTTCCCGGTGAAGCTGAAGTAGGCCATGTCCGGCCGGCCCCAGGGGCCATAGACCGTAAAGAAGCGCAGGCCCGACTGGGGAAAGCCGTACAGGGTGGCGTAGCTCTGGCTCAGCAGCTCGCCGGCGCGCTTGGTGGCGGCGTAGAGCGACACCGGGCTGACCGTCGGGTCGTCCTCGCGGAAGCCGCCGGTGCCGCCCGTGAGCGCCAGCGGCCGGTCGCCATAGACCGAGCTGGACGAGGCGTAGACCAGGTGCTCGACCCCGCCGTGGCGGCAGGCCTCCAGCACCGACAGGTGGCCGGCGAGGTTGGAGCGCTCGTAGGCGAAGGGGTTCTCCAGCGAGTAGCGGACCCCCGCCTGGGCGGCCAGGTGCACCACCCGGCGCGCCCCACTTTCGGCGACGAGGGCGCGGAAGGCCTGATGGTCGGCGATGTCCATCCGCACCATGCGGAAGCCGGGCCAGCCCTGAAGCCGCGCGGCGCGCGCCTCCTTCAGGGCGGGGTCATAGTAGGCGTTGAACTCGTCGACGCCGATCACCGCCTCGCCGCGGTCCAGCAGACGCTCGGCCACATGCAGGCCGACGAACCCCGCCGCCCCCGTGACGATCACCGGCCTGTCGTCTGCACCGTCCACCGGGATCTCCGCTATGCGTCTTCATCGCCCCATAGCGTGACGCGAGGCGCGGCGACAGGGGCGACGGACGCAATGACGTGGGAAGCTGCGGGCCGCCGACGGCTCAGTAGGCGTTGGTGCGCGCCAGAAGGATCGGAAGGGTCCGGGCGATAATCGCCAGGTCGCCGCGGAAGGACCAGCTGGCAGCGTATTCGACGTCAGCCTCGACACGGCGGGCCATGCATTCCAGCTGGTGGATCTCGCCGCGGTGGCCCTGCACCTGGGCCAGACCGGTCAGGCCCGGCCGCACGGCGAAACGGTCGGCATAGCGCGGCAGCAGGGCTCCGTAGTGGGCATCGTGGGCCAGGGCGTGCGGACGCGGGCCGACGAGGGACATGTCGCCCCGGATCACGTTAAGCAGCTGCGGCAGTTCGTCGAGGCTGGTCTCGCGGATGAAGGCACCGACCCGGGTGACGCGCTGGTCGTCCTTCGTGGCGTGGGCGATGACGTCCCCATCCTCGGCCACGCTCATGCTGCGGAACTTGTAGATGGTGAAGACCTTGCCGTTCAGCCCGGTGCGGCGCTGACGGAACAGCACCGGCCCACGGCTGTCCAGCACGATGGCCAGCGCGATCAGGGCGTAGGCCCAGATCAGCGCCACCAGCACCGAGGCGGCCACAACAATGTCGAAGGCCCGCTTCAGGGCGGGGCGCAGCCCGGCGCGACTGAAGGTCGGATGCCAGCCCCGGTCCGAAACGACGTCGGACGACGCTGTCGCGCCGGTCGTTCCATGGAAGCTGTCGAACAACGTTATCCCCACCAAGCCCCGAAAACGCGATGTAATAAAGTAAAGCCCACCCCGTATCGCAGCGCAATATGAAACGGCGATGACCGCGGCCCTTTCATCATCCAGAAGTTGTCATGGTGGCTTATGCGCCACAGTTAAGGGTTGGTTAACCCATCGGTTTCACGATTTGCTCAGCCTGAGGTGCCAGGATGATGTCATGAGCATCGGCCTTTCCCCCTCCGCCCTGTCGCGAGCCCCGCTCGCCACCGGGGCCACGCCCCGTCGCGCCGTTCGCCCCGGGCCACTGCTCGGCTATGGGCTCGCCGCCGCCCTGTCGGCGACAATCTGGGCTGGCGTGTTCGTGGCCGTGGGACGCCTGATCGCCTGATCCCGGACGGGTCAGCCCCGGCCGCGCACCTGACCGAAGCCGAACTGCACGCCGAGCAGCAGGGCCCACATGGCGGCGATCGACGGCACCTGCAGGGCGTAGTCGGTCAGGCCATGCACCAGCACCACCACATTGGCCGCCACCAGGGCCCTGAGGGCCCAGCCGCCGCGCGACAGGGTTCCGGCGCGCAGGGCTGAGGCCAAGATGACAAGGCCGATCAGGGCGAACATCGGGGCCGACCCGATCAGGCCGGCTTCCTGCAGCCACTGCAGATAGACATTGTGCGTCGCCCGGATGCTCCACAGTTCCTCGTAGGTCTCGGCCGACATCAGATAGCTGTTGACGTCGGTGAAGCTGCCCAGCCCCGAACCCCACAGGGGAGCGTCGAGGAAGGCGCGCCAGTGCACGGCAAAGATCACCGAGCGGATATCGACATCCTGATCCAGCGCCGCGACCCGGCGCAGCACCAGATCGTTGCCGAGACCAACCACCACGGCCGCAATCAGGGTCACGCCGGCGGCGATACCGAGCGTGCGCCATGAGCGGCCCGGGTCGGCGAAGGCCTGCCAGACGCCGAGGGTCAGCACGCCCGCCAGCGTCGCGAGGGTCCCCATGCGCGAGCCCGTCAGGATCAGGGCGAAGACCAGCAGGGCCAGCGGCGCCACGGCGAAGGAGATGCGGCTGACGCGGTCGGGACCGGCGAGCTCGCGGCTTTCGCGCAGCGCCTGCAGCAGCCAGCCCGTCGCCAGCACCGTCAGGATCCCGAGCATGGTCGCGGCGCTGTTGGACGAGAGCAGTCCGCCGCCGAGGCGGCCGAACGAGCCGATCTGGGTTCCCGACAGGAACATGATGACCGCGATGGCCGCCCAAAGGACACCGCCGAGCAGGAACACCGTGGCGAAGCGGATACCCCAGGCCCGCTGGCTCGCGGCCAGCGCTCCGAACAGAAACAACGCAGCGAGGCCGAGCAGCTGCGACATGGCCAGCAGGGTGGCGCTGCGGTTGACGCTGATGGCCGGCGGCAAGCCCGCCCATTCCCAGATCGGATGGGCGGCTCCAGGCGGGCCGGCCCCCAGAGTCACGGCCGCGACGGCCAGCACCAGGCCGAACAGGCCGGCGACCGGCCAGAGGCCTTTCAATTCCGGCAGGGCCTGGCGCAGGCGCGGCACGGTCAGGCCGACGATCAGGATAAGTCCGCACAGCGCCGTGAGGGCCTGGGCCGCCATGGGCTGGTTGGCCCCGAACAGCAGGTGCGCGCCATAGAGAGGGGCCACCGCCGCCGCCAGCAAGGCCGTGCCGCGCCAGCCGATCTGGGCCCGCCGCGACGGCGACGGGCCGAAGCCCGAGGCGTTTGGCGCGCCCTGTGCCCGACGTCGACGGCTCAAGCGGCGTAGTACTTCTTGTAGTCCGAGTAGTAGTAGCCGGCGTCGCCGTAGCCGTACTTGGCCTGGGCCACCATGTCGACCTGGGTCAGGGCCACTCCGCTGACATGCGCCCCGGCCTGATCAAGGGTCTTCAAAGCGGCGAGGATGGCCTTCTCCGGCGTCTTGCGCCAGCGGGCGAGGAAGACCGTCACATCCGCCTTGGCGCTCAGGATGCGGGTGTCGGACACGGCGAGGGTCGGTGCCGTATCGAGGATGACAAGGTCGAATTTCTTGCGGACGTCCGCAAGGAGATTGTCCATGGCCGCGCTGCCGAACACGTCCTTGGGCGTGAAACCGCCGGAGGCCAGCGGCAGGACCCAGGCCCCCGACGGGGCGTCGTGAATGAGCGCCTGATCGAGCTTCACCGAGCCGTTCAGCACCTCCACGAGACCGACGGTCGGTTCGATCCCGAGCAGACGGTTGACGTTCCGACGGCGCAGGTCGCAGTCGATGATCAGCACCTTCGCTCCGGCCTGGGCCGAGACGCGCGTCAGGCAGACGGCCGTCGTGGTCTTGCCCTCGGCGGGAAGGGCCGAGGTGAGGGCCACCACCTTGGTTGCGCCCCCGAGACGGGAATAAAGTATGGACGCACGCAATGACCGCAACGCTTCGGTGAACGCCGACAAGGGCTTGGCGACGACATAATCGACGGGGGTCAGGTCCCGATCGACGGCATCCGCCACCGAGGACATCACGGGAACCGCACCCAGGGCCGGCAGGCCGATGCGAAGCTCGACCTCCTCGGAGGTCGTCAGGCCGGAGTCCAGCAGCTCCGCCAGGACCACGGCAGCGAGGCCTGCACCAATGCCAAGCACGAGACCCAGCATCAGGTTGAGCGGTACGTTCGGTGCGCTCTGACGGGTCGGAACCTTGGCCCGTGACACGATGCGGGCGTCGCTCTCCTGGATCCCTTCCTGGGAGCTGGTCTCCTGGAAGCGGCCCAGGAAGCTCTCATAGAGGGCGCGGACCGACTCCGCATTGCGCTCCAGCTCGTTCAGACGAACGGCGGCGGCGTTGTTGGCCGCCAGGGTGCCGCGGGCGGCACCCAGGCTACCGGCCATGGAACCGGTGCGCTCGCGCGCCACCTGGGCCTGGGCCTCGAGGTTGGAGATGATGCGCTGGATCTCGGCCTGGATCTGGGCGTCGATATCGACCAGCTGGCGCTGCGCCCGCACCATATCGGGGTGGTTCGGACCATAACGGCCCGACAGGTCGGCGACCTCGCGGCTGACGGTGGCGCGCTGCTCGCGCAGCCGCTGCACCACGATCGAGCCGAGCGCCTCCCCGACGTCGTCGCCGGTCGAGCCGCGCGCGAGCTGGGCCCGCGCGGTGCGCAGACGGGCCTCGGCCTCGGCCTGCTGGGCCCGCACGGTCGCCAGCTGCTGGTTGTAGGTCGAGATCTCCTGCTCGGTCAGGGTCGAGCCCGAGGCGCTGAGCAGATTGTTGGTGGCGCGGTACTGCGCCACGGCGGCTTCCGCGGCCTGGACTTCAACGCGAAGCTCCGCAAGGCGGGAGTTCAACCAGGTGTTCGCCTGGCGGGTGGCGTCGAACTTGGCCTCCAGCTGCTCCAGCATGTAGCGGTCGGCAAAGGTGTTCGCGATGCGCGCCGCCTTGGCCGGGTCCTCGGACGTGAAGCTGACGTTCATGACATAGGTCAGGCCGGCCCGGCGGATCGACAGCCGGTCCAGGACGACGTCGACGACCCGTTCCTTCTCGAGCGCAGCCGCCTCGGCGGACAGTTGCTCGCGGGCGGCATCCGGCGCAGCGGCGCCGAGGAACACCGAGACCCCGTCGATCACCGACTCGATCGGACCGGGCGGCGCCAGACGGCTGTTGAATTCAGGGTCCTGCGTCAGATTGAGTGTGTCGACGACCCGCTCGGCCAGCTGGCGTGAGCGCAGCACCTCCACCTCGGTGTCGACGGTGGAGGAATCCGCCGGCAGGCCGGACAGCACAGCCTGGGTGTCGACCACCTGCTGCTGCTGACGGTCGATGATCAGATTGGCCGTCGCCGTGAACATCGGCGTGGCGCGCAGCGTAATGATGGCCGTGACGACCAGCGCCAGCAGGACAGAGGCAAAAAACAGGGGCATCCGCCGACGGAAGACCGCCTGGATACGCCTCAGATCGAGCTGGGTCTGCCCGACGTCTCCGGACCCCGTCTGCGCTTCCGTGTCTGCCCCGGTAAGCTGCGGGCCCGATTGTCTATTCAACACGTCCTGGTTACGCCGCGGCGCCTTCTGATCAGAATTGGGTCACGAGCGAGACGATCAGACGGTTGACCGTGAAGTCAGGCCCGCCCCGCACGCCCGTCGACTCCTGCTCGAACCGGCTGGCGGCGAGATTGACGCCGAGGTTGCGATTGACCAGCCAGGTGCCCGAGATGCCGGCGTCCAGCCGGGTGTCCTCGCGGTCGATGCCCTCATACGCGTCGACCGAGCGGTTGGCGGACGCGGTCAGGATCAGGTTGCGCAGCAGCTCGTGGTCCACGCGCACACCGATGCTCGAGGACAGATAGCCGTTTGAGCCCGCGATGCCCGCGTCCTCGATGGTCCGGCTGCCGGTGGCGGTGAAGGTGGTCAGCTCGGTCGGGAACCATTCGACCTGGGCGCGCGCACCGAAGCCGGAGATGTCCTTGAAGCGGGCATCGTCGTACGCTTGGGAAATGTAACCGGCGGCGAGTTCGCCCCGGGCCACGGCACCCAGCTCGAAGTTGACGCCGGCCAGGGCCTCGTAGCCCGAGGAGTCACGCGCCGCGAACACCGGCGTCGAGGCGACGTCATAGTCGCGGTCGTTGCCGGTAACCTGGACGAACAGGGCCGTCGCCGGGCTCAGGGCCACGTCGACCCGGCCCGTCAGGCTGCGGATCTCGCGATCCCGATCATCCTGGTCGATGACCGTGTTGGTCACGCTGCGGACGTCGCTGTAGTCGAAGGTGCGCACATCGCCGCGCCCGGACAGGCGCACCCGGCCCAGGGTGCGGCCGGCGGCGAGGAACGCCTGGGTGATGTCATACTGCACCGGCTCGGCCCCAAAGCCCGGCGTGTTCGACGAGGTTCGCGGCTCGATCAGGCTGGCGTAATCCGCCCCGAAGTTGATGGCAGCCCCGCGCACAACGTCGAGGCGAGCGCTGGCCCCGGCGCTCCAGGTTTCGGAGTCCTCGGTGTCGAAGTCCTGATAGCGGTCGATGCTGGCGCGCGCGAAGGCGGCAAGGGCGTGACGCGACCAGGTCGATTCCAGCGACACGTCGGGGCGGACACGGAAGATCACGTCATTGTCCTCACCGGTGGCGACGGCGAAGATGTTATCATTTCCCTCTGCCGACCACTCGATCTTCGGATAGACCATGAAGGTCCCGGCGCGGGTGCCGAGCGCCTCATATTCCGGCCGCGAGCGCTCGCGGACCGCCACTGAGCGATCGCGGGCGAACAGATCCGCGCTCAGGTCCTGCGCCGAGCGCAGGCTGCCCGTGGCCGACTGCGCAAAGACGGGACCGGCGACCACCGCCGTCAGGGCGCCCAGAACCACGCCACTTTTCAACGAGACTCGCATAATGCGCCCGCTCCAGAAAGGAAACCGAATTCGAGAAACTCAACGGCCGGGCAGAGCCCGGCCGCATCATCAGGTGGTCGGACGGTAGTCCGAGCCGCCGCCGCCGCCGCCGCCAGCCGAACCGCCGCTGCCAAGCGGCGCGCCACCGGTCGGAGCGCCGCCAGCGCCGCCACCCCCGCCAGCCGCCGGACCGCTGCCCGAGTTGGTGATCGCCGCGCCGGTCGAGCTGATGGCCGCCGAGATCGCCGGGGTAATGGCACCCGACCTGGTCAAGTTGGATCGGGCCGCGGCAAGCGCGGCGCCGGCAGTGGCCGGAGTCGCTCCGCTGTTCGCAATGACCGCCTCAATCGCGGCTTCTACCGCTTCGGCGGCTTCATCCGGGCTGAGACCGGCGGCAGACGCCTCGATGGCCGCCGTCTGCGCCGCGGCGGCGATGGCGTTGGCCAGCTCCTGGACCGGGTCTTGGGCGACGGCGAGCGACGGGACGGCGACGACGCCGGCTACGGCCGCCACGGCGGCGAGGCTCGCCGACACGGCCAAGGCGGAAAGTGACTTGCGCATGAACCCCTCCAGAGATTTCCACCGGGGATATACTTTGTGCGCCCGCGAAGGGGAAGCCCGCTGGCAGCATTTCTTAAAGAAGGGTGCGCGAGGGCGCCCCTGCGGCAACACTCGCCGCCGGATCAGCCCGCTTGCGCGCGGCGCGCCTCCAGCTGGCCGAGCCGGATCGCGGCGGTCGCCGCCAGTCGGCCCGAAGGATCGCTGACCATGCCGGCGAGGGCCTGGGCCGGGCCGGGCCGATAGGTTGCAAGGACCTTCAACTCGTCGAGGGCGGAGGCCCGCAGCTGCGGCGGCAGTTCGCCCCAGTGCTCCAGCAGGAAAGCCAATCTCCACTCCGTGATATCGGGCCCATAGGGCGCCACCGCATAGGAGCGTTCCAGCGCCGCGACCGTCGCCGGGCCGAGCTGCCCCTCCCGGCGGTAAGCGAGCAACGCCTGGCGCGCCCAGACGTGTGAGGTGAGCGGCGCCTCGGCCAGCGCTGCCCGCGTCGAGGCCTCCGCCGCTTCCAGATCACCGGCGGCCAACGCCGTCTCGGCCCGGGCCTCGTGCACCGCCAGCAGGTTCGACGCCGGCCCGAGATCGAGGTCAGGCCGCGCCAGGGCCAGGGCGAAGCCGACCCCGGCCGCGACGGTCAGGACGCCCAGCGCACCGGCTGCCGCCAGCGGGGCGAACGCCCTGACGCGCGCCAGCATCTGACGTGATGACGCGCGGCGGGGCGTCCCGACGGCCCCCGTCTCCTGAGATGTCCCGCCCCCACGCGCCATGCCGACTCCTCGCCTTCCCGTCCGTTCCCCGTTGCACGGGGGCGCGGGACGGCCAATGTTGCGGCGATGTTTGGCCGCCTTTTCAAGTCTTCCGCAAGCCGTCCGGCCGAAGTTCCGTCCGACCGGGTGGTCTGGGCCATCGGCGATGTGCACGGCCGCGCCGATCTTCTCGCGCCCCTGCTGGAGGTCGTCGAAGCCGACGCCCGGGGCCTGCCGACCCATCTGGTCATGCTGGGCGACTATGTCGACCGCGGCCGCGACAGCCGCGGCGCGCTGCAGCTGCTGTGTGATCTTGAGGCGCGCGGGCGGGTCCAGCTGACCGCCCTGCGCGGCAATCACGAGGACCGCATGCTGGCCTTTCTGACCGAACCGCAGATCGGCCCGTCCTGGTGCGACTATGGCGGGCGCGACGCCCTGGCCTCGTACCAGGTCGCCTCGCCGGCCGGGCGTGGCGACGCCGAGGGCTGGACGCAGACGGCCCGCGCCCTCGGCGAAGCCCTGCCGGAGGCGCACCGTCGTCTGCTGGGCGGGCTCAGCAGTTCGGTCGAACATGGCGACTACTTCTTCACCCACGCCGGGGCGCGCCCCGGGATCGCGCTCGAGGCCCAGGATCCCGAGGACCTGATGTGGATCCGCGAGCCCTTCCTGAGCGACCGCAGGCCGTTCGAGAAGGTGGTGGTGCACGGTCACACCCCGGTGGACCAGCCGCACATCGATGCCCGCCGCATCAACCTCGACACCGGGGCCTACGCCACCGGGGTGCTGACGGCCCTGCGGCTGGAGCGGGACACGCGGCGCTTCGTCCAGGCCCGGGCGGGCGGCGGAAGCGTGCGGGTCAGCGACTGGACGCTGGCCTGAGCGCCGGCCTGAGCGCTGACCTGAGCGCTGACCTGAGCGCTGGCCTGAGGCCCTACCAGCTGCTCGGGGCGGCGATGCGCGGACGGCGGCGCTCGGCCCGGGGCTCGGGGCGGGCCAGCGGATCGGCCAGCACCGGGGCGGCGGGGGCCGGGGCGGCGGCGCGCACCGGCTCGGCCACCGGGGCCACCGACGGCGGCGGGGCCACGGCGGTGACCAGTACAGGGGCCGCGGCGGCCTCCGGCGCGGCGGGCCGGAGCGGCTCGACCTCGGCCACCTCGATCAGCATCGGTGCCAGCTCGGTCTGCGGGGTCGGCGTCAGGGTCAGGATCGGTGCCATGTCCGGCAGCAGGGGCTCGGTCCCCGGATGCGCCACATTGAAGGCGCCCGGCAGGCCCCACGTCCCGGTCCAGCGATAGAAGATGTGCACGCCGATCTGGCCCAGCTTGACCAGATTGGTGGCCCAGATCGGGGCCACATAGTCGGCGTGATAGTGGGTCGCCATGCCCACATTGGGGATCACCAGCCCGTTCAGTGCGGCCGAGGCCACGGCGCGAGCCCGGGCCCAGGCTTCCGGCCGCGGCGGCCGCGCCAGCGAGCCGTCGCAGGTGAAGGTGAACTGGCAACCGGTCTCGCGCTCGGAACCCTGGAACACCACCCCGCAGACGGTGCCGGGATAGGCCGGGTGGCGCACCCGGTTGAGCACCACCTGGGCCACCGCGGCCAGGCCCACGGCCGGCTCGTTGGCGGCCTCGTAGTGGACCGCCGCGGTCAGGCAGTCGAGCGCCCGGGAGTAGGACTCCCAGTCGGTCGTGTCCATGATGAACGGCCGGGCCGCCAGGATTGGCAGGGTCGACACCGGCAGGGCGGCGTTCCAGGCGCGGGCCTCATCCTCGGTCAGGGCGTTGAGCGCCTCGGGCGTCAGCACGAAGTCGCTGACATCCGCCGGACCCATGGTCGCCACCGGCTGCAGCGCCGGGGCCGGGCCTCGCGCGGCGGCGAGCTCATCCAGCCGCGCCTGGACCCCGACCGCCCCGCTGGCGGCGAGGATGGCGGCGCAGGAGATCCAGCCGGTTACCGAGGCGGTGCGAGGGCTCGACCAGGCGCGCTCGGGCCAGAGACGCTGCCGGGCGATGGCCGCCAGGGGAGCGAAGCGGGCGCGCAGGCGCTCGGCAAGGGGGGCGAGGACGGCGCGCAGGCGCGCCGCCGGGGGAGCGAGCACGGCGCGCAGTTGCCCGGCCAGGGTCGACGCGCGGGCGGCGATCTCTGCGAGGGTCATCAGGTCGGACCTCCGGGCCGGCGCATGGGGGCCGGGCACCTCAGAAGAAGCGCTCGCCGATACGCACCGTGTCGCCAGGGGCCACCAGGGTGGTGGAGGTCAGGCGGTAGGCGGTCTCGCCGGTCTCGCCGGCGCGGCGGATGAACACCCGGCGGGTGTCGGCGCGATAGGTGAAGCCCTCGGCCGTGGCCACGGCGTTCAGCACGGTCAGGCCGTTGGTGTAGGGATACTCCCCCGGCTTCTCGACCTCGCCGAGGATGTAGAAGGGCCGGTAGGTCAGCACCTCGGCATTGACGCGCGGCTCCAGGATGTAGCCCTGGCGCAGGGCGGCGGCGATGGCCTCCTGCAGTTCTGCCGTGGTCAGGCCCTGGGCCCGCACCTCCCCGATCAGGGGGAAGGCCAGGGCACCGCTGGCACCCACGGTGAACTCGCCGGTCAGGGCCTCCTCGCCGAACACGGCGACCCGCACCTTGTCCGACGGGCCGAGGCGGTACTCGGGCACCACCCGGTCGCTCAGCAGCTCGGCCTCGGACAGCGGGCCGGCGGCGGGACCGGCGGCGCAGGCGGACAGCGACGCCGCCACCAGGGCGACAAGGGCGACCAGAAACAGCCGGAACGCGACGGCCATGAAACCTCTCCTTGAGCGAGACCCTGCCATCATAACCGAAAAGACGCCGGAACGCCAAGCAGATACCGCAGCGCGTCAGACTTATGCTTAACGCCGGTCAATCACATTCGTCAGCTTTCAGTACATCCTGTCTGTACGCCAGATCTTAGGCGGGGCCCGTTAGTCATCGCATGTCGAACGGAGACATGCGTTCCATGCCGATGGCCTGCCCGACCCGCGTCCTGTCCCTCGCCGCCGCCGGCCTGCTGGCGGCCGGACCGGCCGTGGCCAGCGAGGCGGGACCGGCCATGCGGCTGGGCGCGGTCGAGGCGCCGCCGCGCGGCTTCCTGGAGCTGTGCAGCCGCCAGCCGGAGCACTGCACCGCCGCCGCCGCCCCCTCGGCCACCGACCTCGACGTGCTGCGCCAGCAGGCCAGCCGCGCCTTCTTCAGCCTGGCCTTCGGCCGCCCCCTGCCCGACGCCCCGGCCCCGCGCGAGGCCCCGGCCGCCGGCCCGGCGATCGCCGCCCAAAGCGCCCTCACCCAGATCGCCCTGACCAAGACCTTCACCGCCCTGCGCCCGGGTTCGATGTCTGACGCGGGCCTTGGCGTCGGCTTCGGCCGCGTCGCCCCCGCCCCGGCCCCGAGCGCGGCGGACGCCCCGGCCGCCGCCGACGCGGCGGCCAGCGCCCTCGAGGCACCCGCCCCCGTCCCTGTCGCGGCCCCTGTCGCGGCCCCTGTTGAGGCCCTGGCCGCCGCCGACCTGGCCCGCCCGGCCGTGGCCCGGGTGCGCGCTCCGGAGGCCAGCCCCCTGACCCTGGCGCGCGCCGACTGGCGCCGCGTCCAGCGCATCAACCGCGAGGTCAACCGCGCCATCCGCCACCGCGAGGACAGCGCCATCTATGGCCGCCCGGACCAGTGGGCCCTGGGCGAGGCCGGCGTCGGCGACTGCGAGGACTACGCCCTGGCCAAGCGCGCCGCGCTTATTCAAGCGGGGGTTCCAGCCCGCGCCCTGTCCATCGCCCTGGTCGAGACTCGCCGCGGCGAGTCCCACGCCGTGCTGCTGATCGACACCGACAAGGGCGCCATGGTGCTGGACAACCTCAGCCCCTGGATCCGCCGCTGGGACCAGACCCCCTACTCCTGGATCGCCCGCCAGACCCCCGGCGACCCCCTGACCTGGCGGGCGGTGGAGGCGTAAACCCGCGCCGGCACCGGCCGGCCAATCAAGCTCGATTGCAGTGCAACATGGGGGCTCGCCCCCGTCATCCGGCGATGATAGGATGCATCCCGTCGCAGGCGGAGGGCCATGCGTCGGGGGATACATGCGAACTGAGTGGAACGGCAAGGTCGCGCTCATCACGGGCGTGACGGGGCAGGACGGCGCCTATCTGTCGGAGCTGCTGCTGGAAAAGGGCTATGTGGTCCATGGCCTCAAGCGGCGCTCGTCGTCGTTCAACACCGGCCGGATCGACCATATCTACCAGGACCCGCACGACCCGGATCCGCGCTTCATCCTGCACTATGGTGACCTGACGGACTCCACCAACCTGATCCGTATCGTGCAGCAGACGCAGCCGGACGAGATCTACAACCTCGCGGCCCAGAGCCATGTACAGGTGTCGTTCGACACCCCGGAGTACACGGCCAACGCCGACGCCGTCGGCACGCTGCGGCTGCTGGAGGCGATCCGCATCCTCGGGCTTGAGAAGAAGACCCGCTTCTACCAGGCCTCGACGTCGGAACTGTACGGCCTGGTGCAGGAGGTCCCCCAGTCGGAGACGACCCCCTTCTATCCGCGCAGCCCCTATGCCGCGGCCAAGCTCTATGCCTACTGGATCGTGGTGAACTACCGCGAGGCCTACGGCATCCACGCCTCCAACGGCATCCTGTTCAACCACGAGAGCCCGCTGCGGGGCGAGACCTTCGTCACGCGCAAGGTCACCCGCGCCGCCGCCGCCATCAAGCTGGGCTTCCAGGACAAGCTGTACCTCGGCAACCTCGACGCCAGACGCGACTGGGGCCACGCCCGCGAGTACGTCCGCGGCATGTGGCTGATGCTGCAGCAGGACGAGCCGGACGACTATGTCCTGGCCACCGGCGAGACCACGATCATCCGCGACTTCGTCAGCGAGGCCTTCCGCCAGATCGGCGTCACCCTGCGCTGGGAGGGCGAGGGCGTCGACGAGAAGGGCATCTGCGCCGATACCGGCCGGGTCTATGTCGAGGTCGATCCGCGCTACTTCCGCCCCACCGAGGTCGACCTGCTGATCGGCGACCCGGCCAAGGCGAAGCGCAAGCTGGGCTGGGTGCACGAGACCAAGTGGCAGGCCCTGTGCGCCGAAATGGTCGCTGCCGATCTGGTCACCGTCGAACGGGAGCGCCGCCGCAATGCCGACTGAGGGCGCGAGGGTCTTCGGCCTCCTGTTTGTGGATCCGGCCCATGCAACGCACGCCAACCTCGCTGCGTCCTCACAAGACCCTTTGGCCGTCTATCTGGCCTGTGCAACCCTTGTCGCTCGCTCAGCCAAGGCCTGTGGCGAGAGCTTCACGCTGCTGACGAATAACGCGAAGGCCCTTCTCGCCATCGCGGATGGGCTAGGAACCGAGCCGATCAGCATCGAGGAGATCGACTTCAACGTCGATGTTCCCAAGGGCATCCCGTTCTATCAGGCCCACCACAAGCTGTCGGTGCTTGAAGCCCTTTCGAAGGGTCATCTCGGCCAGCGAGCCGCTCTCATCGACATCGACACATTTTTTCTGAAACCGATATCGCAGCAACTGCCCGCGGCCGGGGTGGTCGCCTATGATATCACGCGGCTCGTCCCCGCTTCGTATGCGGCGTCACTGGACAAATTGATTGGCGAAGGCGGGGACCGTCGCTGGTATGGGGGAGAGTTCATCGCAGGAAGCAGAACGGACTTCTCTCAACTCTGGGATGCCATCAGCGCTATAATGCCCAGTTACTTTCTACACGTACGAGACTACCCTCACATCGGCGACGAAACAGTCGTGTCGGCGGCATTGAACAACCTTGCGGCCGGCGGCGCGTCCGTCGTGGACGCCGCCACCCTCAATCTTGCTGGCCGGTGGTGGAGCAGTCGAACCGAAGCCCGCTATCCGGCGCTCTCAGACCTCCGCAAGGCAGCCATGCTGCATCTGCCCTCGGACAAGCCGATTCTCGCCCGGCTTGCGAGCTCATGGAATGGCTCGGACGATCTGTTCGACGCCTACAGCCGTTCGGTTCGGCGCAAGGTTCGTCTCCGGCAGATCGCTAATCCCATTCTGAATGCCGCCAAGGGTACGCAATTGCGTGCGCCGAAGCTCGGTATCTAACGCCAGAAGCCCAACCTCATCCTTTTTTCCGCAGATCGCATGACCAACCTGACGTCGAGATCAGTCTTCCCCCTGACCGGCAAGCGCGTCTGGGTCGCCGGGCACCGCGGCATGGTCGGCTCGGCCATCGTCCGGCGCCTGGCGTCCGAGGATTGCGAGATCCTGACCGCCACCCGTGCCGAGGTCGATCTGAAGGATCCGGCCGCCGTGCGCGCCTTCGTCGGCGACACGAAGCCCGACGCCATCTTCATGGCCGCCGCGAAAGTCGGCGGCATCCTGGCCAACGACACCCAGCCGGCCGACTTCCTCTATGATAACCTGATGATCGCGGCCAATGTCACCGAGGCGGCGCACCGCCACGACGTCGCCAGGCTGCTGTTCCTCGGCTCCAGCTGCATCTATCCCAAGGAAGCGCCCCAGCCGATCCCGGAATCGGCCCTGCTGACCGCCCCGCTGGAGCCGACCAACGAGTGGTACGCCGTCGCCAAGATCGCCGGCATCAAGCTGGCCCAAGCCTACCGAAAGCAGCACGGCCGCGACTACATCAGCGCCATGCCGACCAACCTGTACGGTCCCGGCGACAATTTCGACCTGCAGACCAGCCACGTCCTGCCCGCCCTGATCCGCAAGGCGCATGAGGCGAAGGCGGCCGGCGCCGACCACATCACCCTCTGGGGCACCGGAGCCCCCCGGCGCGAGTTCCTGCACGCCGACGACTGCGCCGACGCCTGCGTCTTCCTCATGCAGCGCTATTCGGGCCACGACCACGTCAACGTCGGCTCGGGCGAGGACATCGCCATCCTCGACCTGGCGCGGCTGGTGTGCGAGGTCGTGGGCTTCACGGGCGAGATCCGCACCGACACGAGCAAGCCGGACGGCACGATGCGCAAGCTGATGAGCGGCGAGACGCTGAAGGCGATGGGCTGGGCGCCGCGGGTGGAGCTGCGCGAGGGGGTGGCGGCGGTGTATGGGGTGTGGATCGAGACGCGGCCCCAATGATCAGGTGGAGTGGCCTGCTAACCCAGAGCGGCAGAAGAGTCGTCTTGGGCATCGGCGCCAACGCCATCGGCAAGGTCTGGGTTGCGATCATCCAGCTCGTGTCCATTCCGGTACTGGCCGGGGCCTGGGGTGCGGAACGGTTTGGCCTGTGGCTGATGATCATGACCGTGCCGACCTACATCGCCCTGACCTCGACAGGCTTCAATGCCGTCGCCGGGGTCGACATCGCGCGGAGTCACGTTCAGGGGCGTATCGAGGACTGTAAGCGGACCTACCAGAGCGTCTGGATCCTGATCTCGGCGATAACCGGGACCGTCGTGCTGCTCGGACTCCTCTCCCGTCTTTTGCTTGCGGCCGCTGGTGGGGAGCAATGGGGATTGGGGGCTTCGGAAGCGGCCGACACCGCCGCAGTCATCCTCGTCTACGCCTTCCTCGTTATCCAGAGCAGCATGGTGCTGGCTGTCTACCGCGGTGTGTCCCGTTACGCCGAAGGTACGCTGCTGTTCGATCTGATCGGCCTCGCCGAAGGACTGGCCGCAATCGTGGTAGCGGCGCTGGGCGGATCGCTTGTCAAGGCGGCAGTTGCGATGACGCTGGTCCGCCTATCTGGTATGCTGGTTTTGCATGTGCTCATCGTGCGGCGGGAACCTTGGGCGCACGCGCGCCTCTCAGCCGCCAGCCGGACGGAAATCCGTCGCCTTCTCCAGCCGTCGCTAGGCGCACTGAGTATCGCCGCCGCCAATGCCTTGGCGCTGCAAGGGGTAGTGGTCACGCTAGGGGTCGCACTCGGCCCCGCGGCTGCAGCAGCCTTCGCCAGCGCTCGAACCGTGGTGCGCCTACCATTACAGCTTTCCGATCTGGTAGGGAGAGCCGTACAGCCTGAGATGGCGCGAGCATGGTTTGCACAAGATCATCGAACATTCTGGCACCTAACACACCTCAATGTTGGATTTGCCGTATTGGCGTTGACAATCTATGCATTATTTTTGTCGGCGTTTGGACCAATTGTCCTAAAGAGACTGTCTGGTGGCAGCATTTCATATGAACAAGGTTTGATTACGGCACTCGCTATTGCTGTTGCCTTTCAGGGCGCCAACGTTGCCTTGGGCCACGCTATATCTGCTCAGTTACGTCAGCACACGTATGGGCATATATATCTGGCCGCCGCCTGTCTAGCCGTTCTGCTGCCATTCGCTATGGCGCATAACAGCGAGCCGATCACGGCGGTGGCATTCGGCTTGGCGGCCCTCGAAGCGCTTATCCTAGCCACCCTGCTAGTTAACCTTCGCCAAACGCGGCAAAGTGACAATAAAAGCCAAACCGCCTAGGGCGTCGCCGGAGATCATATCTTGCTTATTAGCAACACAACCTCAAGCCAGTTCACTGGACGCGACATTAGCCCCCAGGCGGGACGCCTCTCCACGCGCCTTCTAGTCGCACTTGGAGCTCTTGACGTTTCAGTTATAATTGCATTGGCGCTTAGCATCTCAGCGTCGACTTGGTATATGGGCGTTCTAGCGGCGAAGTTGATAATTCTGTTATTTAATTCAAGACACATAGAAATAAATCGGCGCACACTTGTATTTTTGGGGGCCGTCATATTTGGCGTTTTGCCGGGAACACTTCTGAACTCATACGTTGGCGACGGCATTACGCGCATCTTTGGATTCTGCGCTCAGATTTTCCTCACAGTTTCACTTCTTGGTCGCAATGGATTGCCATTGTATTTACGATCAGCTGCATTTGCAATTTCTATTGCAGCAGCAATTCATACCGCAATGTGTCTCGGCGGTTTGATCCCTGACCATTATGGTAGATTTTTCTACTTCGGCGGCTCACACTTCAATCTTGGCGCGGAAATCGGGGCAATAGGCGTTTTTGCGGCAGCGCTTAGCATGAATTGGCGTCAACTGATTCCGGTTGCTGCTGCAATAGCGAGTAGCGTATGGCTTCTGCAGGGGCGATCCGCCCTTTTGGCTATTGCTCTCATAATGTTTATCCGGTTTGCCCAGTTTGTAATTTCGCACAGCAGACGGACGCCACTTCTAACGCTGGGAGTTGCAGGGGCCTGCTCGACAGTGGCAGCCGCTTTGCTTGCTGCATCTGGACAAATTGCTGGGGGGCTTAGCCAACTCTTTATGCTGACGGATCAACACCGCGGCATCGGAACGGGCTTCGTCGGGCGTAGCGAGCGGTGGGCTCACGCCTACGAGTTGTTCACGCAGCAATATGTATTCGGCGTTGGCGCATCCTACTTCGAAAGTCGCGGTGAATTCGGACCGCATAACTATTTCTTGTACGGATTAACAACGATGGGCATTCTAGGTTTTAGTGTGTTCGCTTCAGTAATCATGTTCATGATATACGCCATATTCAGATCCGATAAAAAGTCTGCCCTCATTTTGCTCGGCATTTTCCCGCTGCTCATGTTCAACGATAGAATGATTAACATCAATCCGTACCCGTTTATTCTTTACGTCACGCTTCTCGTGTTCCCAATTTCAAAGACGCCATGGATGAGCAGTCCCCCTAAGTTACACCGCATCTCCTCGAATAGGTAGACTCAGTCTCCAGTCAGCTCCCGCACCAGCCTCGTCTTTAGCCGCAGCCAATTCGATGCATTGTCCCACCGTCTTCGTTTGGGAAAACTTCGGCCCGCTACACGCAGCCCGAGCGGAAGCGGTAGCGCTTGCTTTAGAGCGCCGGGTGGTCGGGATCGAACTGTTCAGGCGCTCCCAGGTCTACGACTGGGAGACGCCCGAACCGACGGGCTTCCAGAAGATCACCCTGCGCCGCGAGGCGGGGGTCGGAGGCGGGCTGCTGTGGCCGCTGCTGCAGGCGTTGGCGCGGATCCGCCCGGCGGCGGTGTTCTTCTGCCACTACGAGCGGCCCGACGTCATGCTGGCGGCCTGGGTGTGCCGCCTGTTCGGGGTCGCCACCTTCGTGATGAACGACTCCAAGTTCGACGACTATCCGCGCCATTTGTGGCGCGAGGTGATCAAGTCGGCCTTCTACCGGCCCTACCAGGGGGCGATCGCCGCCAGCGCCCGCAGCCGGGACTATCTGCGCTTCCTCGGGGTGCCGGCGGACCGGATCGAGATGCACTACGATTGTGTGCCGGTGGACGCCATCCGGCGCCTGGCCGGCGCACCCCCGGCCCCGGACGGCGCGCCCTTTCCCGCCCGGCACTTCACCGTGGTGGCGCGGCATGTGCCCAAGAAGAACATCGGGCTGGCGATCGAGGCCTTCGCCCTGGCGCGGGCGGCCGGGAGCGGGCGCCGGCTGGTGCTGTGCGGCTCGGGCCCGCTGGAGGGTCAGCTGCGGGCGCAGGCGGCGGCGCTGGGGATCGCCGGGCACGTCGAGTTCCGCGGCTTCGTCCAGACGGACGAGGTGGCCCGGGTGCTGGGGCAGACCCTCGCCCTGATCCTGCCCAGCACGGAGGAGCAGTACGGCCAGGTGGTGGCCGAGGCCATGGCCCTGGGTGTGCCGGCGCTGGTGTCGGATCGCTGCGGCGCGCGGGACGAGCTGGTGCGCAGCCTCGTCAACGGCTTCGTCTTCGAGCCGGACAATGCGGCGGGTCTGGCCCGCATGATGGGTCTGCTGGATCGCGACGAGGCGCTCTGGCGGGACATGGCCGCGCGATGCGCCGGGGCTGCGGCGCAGGTCGATCTGCCCCCCTTCGTCGAGAGCGTCCGCCGCCTTCTGGCGCGCACCGGCAAGGGGCCGGCGGAGTCCGGAGTGACGCGGAGGCGCGTGCCTTCCGCCACGGCTACTAACGCGCTGGCGCGGCGGAAGGCGCGGATCAGAGCCGAGCTGGCCCGGCTTGGGCTGAAGCGATTCAAATGACCGCTCACGTTCTCGCCATTGTGCAACTCCCCCCGCCTGTCACTGGCCTTTCAGCGGTCAACGAGCGCATGGTGGAGGAACTGTCCCGCGTCGGGAAACTGGCCGCAGTGGCGGATGTCGCGTCGCCCAACGGCGCGACGGGTCTTCGCAAGCACCTCGGGCGACTAGTCCGAATTCTGTCAGCCGCCGGCCTGCTGATCCGCTCGCGGGCGCAGGGCGCGACCACCGTGTACATGCCCAGCGACGGGCGCGCGGGGATGGTCGGGAACATCGCCCTGATCCTGGTAGCCCGGGCGATGCGGTATCGCATTTGGGTGCACCATCACAACTTCAGCTACCTGAACCGCTGGTCGCTCTTGATGTGGCTGCAGCTGTCGTTGGCCCCCTGCGCCGTTGTCCACCTGGCGCTATGTCCGGACATGTTGGAAAGGTTGAAGGTGCGATATGCGGGCCCTTGGCGACGCCGGCGCCATGTCGGCCGCACCCTTTCGAACGCTTTCATGGCAGCCCCCGGCCCGCCTGCCGCCGTCCGGTCAGGTCCACTGGTCATCGGCCATCTGTCCAACCTGATGGTCAGCAAGGGGGCGATCCGGTTCATCGAGTTGTTCGCGGCGGCGCGAGACTTAGGTTTGCCGATCAGAGCCGAGATGGCCGGACCAATCTGGGACGAGGATGTGCGCGACGCGGTCGAGGCGGCAGAGGCCCAGTACCCCGAATCCTTCCGCTGGCATGGGCCGCTCTATGGTCCGGCGAAGGCGCAGTTCTACGCCGGGATAGATGCGTTTGTGCTTCCGACCGACTATCTGAATGAGGCGCAGCCGGTCGTGCTCCTCGAAGCACTCTCTGCGGGAGCCGCCGTGCTGGCTACGGCGCGCGGCTGCATTCCCTATGACTTCGCCAACGCACCCGGGCTAATCGCGCCTCTCGCAAGCTTCGACCACGCCGCGCTAGCTTGGCTGGCGGAGTACGCCAACGGCGAAGGGCGAGCTGAGCTCCAACGAGCGGCCGAAGCAACATTCTCGCGCATGCACGCGGAATCTGAAGCGTCGCTGGCCGAAACGCTCGACGCACTATAGCGTATCTTCCTAGCAAAGTTCAGCCTACAAACAGAACCGACGCAAATCTCGCGCATTTCGAACGATTAGATCTTATGGTGCGGACGATTGAATCCGGAGCTGCCCAAGGGATCGGTAGCCAGGCCTTCCTGCGAAGAGCTTTCCGCATTGGGGCACCGTTCCCCTCGCTGTTCAATGCCGGGGCTGTCTTGGCGACATGGCCGTTCCACTAAAATGAAACCCAGCGCACTCAAAGCATGGCCGGCTGACGCTCGAGGCCAAAGCTCAGGTTCTAACCAAATGGGTCAGCCGACCTGCTGCGCTGGTTGATGGCTGCGCGGGCCTTCTCATGCCAACCCAGTGTGTCGACACCACGCGCATCAAACGAGCAGGTCATCAGCAAAACGTGATCGCGGCAGTGGCGGTCGAGGAACATGCAGCCCAATCTAACAAAACGCGACCCCTCGTATGAGCGATCGGCTTGCATATTGCACTGCGCCAAATATGATGCAATGCTTAAGTCTAGAACTGCAGGTCTCTTGGACACACGCGTCAGATACTCACGAGCTCGCCCTAGGTTTATATGCGATCCCCTAAAAATATACCAGCTAATTCATCAAAATGACATCGAACCGACCGAAGATAAACGTCGTATATCCTTTCTTCCCGCACTACAGGGCACCTGTTATGAGGGCAATGAAACAAAGCACGAATTTCGACTATAGGTTCTGGGGGGCGCATAACGTAAACAATTCCATAAAGGCCTTTCCTGGGGACGAGTTTGTAAAAGTTAACCCGATATCGTGCGAGATATTTCCACGTGTTGTTCGATTTCGAGGCTATTGGAAAGCTATTTCAGAGAGGGGCGTGCAGGCGGTCGTCATTCATGGCGCGCCAAATTGGCCCGATACTTGGCTCATGGCCATTGCTGCTAGGCTATTTGGCAAAAGGGTTGCCTTTTGGTCTCATGGTTGGCTTAAATCTGAACGCCCCATTAAGCGTGTCATTAGAAATATATACTTTGGACTCGCCAATATTGTGATGGTTTACGGAGCGCGATCAAAACGGCTTGCTGCTATATCTGGATTCCCTGAAGAACGGGTCGTTCCAATTTTCAACTCACTAGACACTGCGGCCTCCGAAACGGTGTACCAAAATTTGGCGATTGAGGGCGCTTTTTCCGTACGGCAGCGTTTAGGCGTCCCAGTAGACAGCGTATTGCTGGTCTGCGTCGCGAGGCTTACTGCGGCATGTAGTTTTCATCTCGTTATAGATGCCTTGGAAACGATCAAAATAACTCGCGGCCCTGTGACGTTTGCGCTGATCGGTGACGGTCCGGAGCGTGGGAACCTAGAGCGTATCGCGAAAGAGCAAGGACACGACGTCCGCTTTCTCGGAGAGATGTACGACGAGGCTACAATTGGAAGCTGGATCTATGCGGCCGACCTCTGCGTATCTCCAGGAAAGATTGGCCTAAGTGCGATGCACGCGCTCGCGTATGGCACTCCAGCAATCACGCACGATGATTATGATTGTCAGATGCCCGAGTTTGAAGCGATAGAAGAGGGGGTTTCCGGCTCCTTTTTCGAGCGCGATTCTGTCGAGTCCCTCTCGCAATGCATATGCAATTGGCTGGATCGAAGCGCGGATAGGCAATTAGTTCGTGATCGATGTCGATCCGTCATATTCGATCGGTACACGCCCGATAGACAGTTAGAAATGATCGACTCCGCCTTGTCGGCCATCATTCGCGATCAATCATGACGGCATGTAGCGCCATTAACACCTGTGAGTAAAATCAAGACAGCCACCTCGAGATAGACCCGGTCCAAACTTATCTGTTTAAGTTCCGCAGTAGCCCCATACAACCATAAGCAGCATTCCAAGCGGAGGCGATATTCGAATGATGGAGCGATTGATTCCAGAAAGACTCCGTCGTGTGTTGGGGCGAATTCGAGCGAATTGGAGGGCCCAGCGCATTGGAAGAATGGACCTGCCCGCAGCATTTGATGAGATTTACAAGAAGGCCTACTGGCGCCAAGGAGAAAGCCTGTCAGGCGTGGGAAGTGAAGGGCTTTGGGCGGACCTTTATTGCGCGGCAGTTGAGGGCCTGGTGTCTCAGTATGGCTTTCAATACGCCGTCGATGCAGGATGCGGGGATTTTCGAGTTGGTCAGCAGCTCGCTCCGCTTTTTCAGAAATACTATGCAGTCGATGTCTCTAGTTTTATCATCCAAAAGAACATATTGAAGTTCTCAGATCTTCCAAATGTGGAGTTCCGGCAGGTCAACCTAGTTGAGCAATTAGTGCCGCGCGTGGATCTAATCATGATTAGGCAAGTTATGCAGCATCTCACCAACCAACAGATATCGGCGATTTTAGAGAACTTCAGATTATCTGGCAGTGCTTACCTTTTGGTCGCGGAGGAGAACCCGAGTAAGCCCTTTTTGCCAAACAAGGACTTAGCAAGCCATTCCGTTCTTACCCGGATCGACATAGATTCAGGCGTGGACGTATCATCGTCTCCGTTTGGCCTGAAAGGGGAAGTCGTTGCACGGTTCGCATCGGAGGCCGGCGACAAAGGTAAGTCGGTTCTGGTGCTGCAGCTGATCAAACTGCAGTGACGGTTCCACGGTGCCATCGTGAGAGTATTGCATATAACGCCCACTTACGCCCCCTCTACCGGAGGTATTGAGTCTGTTGTTCGAAATCTTTCCTTAGGTTTGCGAAAACTCGGGGTCGATTCGGACGTGCTCCATATAGCTCCAAAGCTCGATCGGCATCGTATAATCGATGGCACAATGTCGGTAACTACATTGCCCCTGATCGGACATCGCCTGCTTGGTTACATTCCAAACTTGTCGAAGGAGGTCGAGGGCTATGACCTTCTCCACGTTCACGATCCTCAGTTGGCGGCTATCAGCCTGAACCTTCTGGCAGTAAAACAGCCTCCTCGTCGCGTACTTAGCACGCATGGCGGTTTCCGGCATACAGCCAACTTATCGCTATTGAAAGCGTTTCATAGTAGAATCACCGCGCCTATAATGTTGAGTGGATATACGCGAGTTCTAGCCAGCAGTTTATCTGATCAGCGCGCATTTTCAGCCACTCGGCATGATACGGTGCTAGCTGAGAATGGAGTAGATGTCCGTGGCTTCGCAGCATCCGCCCACGTCCGCCCGCGCCCCCTTAATCGCTGGATATCCTGGGGACGATTGTCTAAGAATAAGCGCGCTGAGAAGTTGATAGATTTAGTAGAGACTTTGAATAGTAGTGGGCGTGAGATTGATCTATTGATCTGTGGAAGTGATTTTGACGGATTATCCAAAGGACTTCGGAATAGCATCAGGAATCGCAACCTAGCCGGTCAGATAACTTTGCGTGATTCGCTTTCGGGCGAGGAACTCAGAGCAGAGATTGAGAGCCGTGGAGTTTTTATCACTGCGACTGAATATGAGGGCTTCGGTCTTAGTATTGTCGAGGCAATGGCCGCCGGGCTTCTTATCGCCTGCCGAGATATAGAGCCAATCAACGCCTTCATTGCTGGTGGAGGCGCGGGCGTTTTTATCGCATTTGATGGATCGGAGAATGATAAGTGCGCTATCGAAGCATTCCTTGATATGCCTGAAGAGTGCGCCGAAATGTTGAGGCGTCGCGGACAAGAGGATGTGTCCCGCTTCGACTGGAATGGGAAGGCTGAAGAATTTCTACAGCACTACCGTAACGTGTTGGGCGCATGACGTCCCTCGCCGTCGTCATCCTCACCCACAATGAGGCGCTCCACATAGGCCGCGCCCTAGAACATCTCTCTGCCATCGCCAGCGAGGTCTTCCTGATCGACTCCGGCTCAAGCGACGGCACGGTCGCGATTGCTGAGGCGCGCGGTGCCAAGGTGCTCCGGAACCCGTGGACCAACTATGCCCAACAGTTCCAGTGGGGGCTCGACAACGCCCCCATCACCGCCGACTGGGTGATGCGCCTCGACGCCGACGAGATCATCGAGCCGGACCTCGCCGCCGAGATCGCCGCGCGGCTGCCGACGCTGCCGGCGGCGGTGACCGGCGTGAACCTGAAGCGCAAGCATGTCTTCATGGATCGCTGGATCCGTCATGGCGGACGCTATCCGCTGACGCTGCTGCGCCTATGGCGGCGCGGCAAGGCGCGGATCGAGCAGCGCTGGATGGACGAGCACATGCTGCTGACCGAGGGGGCCGCCGTGACCTTCGACGGCGGCTTCGCCGATCACAATCTCAACGACCTGACCTTCTTCACGGACAAGCACAACAAGTACGCCACCCGCGAGGCCATCGACGTGCTGAACCAGAAGTACGGCCTGTTCGCTCGCGACGAGGCGCTTGACGCGCGCTCGGCCTCGGCGGCCGCATCAGGCAAGCGTTGGCTCAAGGAAGGGCTCTACAACCGGCTGCCCTTCTGGGTCGGTCCGCTGGGCTACTTCCTGTACCGCTACATCGTGCAGCTGGGCTTTCTGGACGGGCGCGAGGGCCTGATCTACCACGGGCTACAAGGCGGCTGGTACCGCTTCCTCGTGGCCGCAAAGATCGTCGAGCTGGATCGCGAGCTGGCCCCCCTGCCCGGCGCGCCGGAGCGCCTGGCGGCGCTGGAGCGGCTGACCGGCTACCGGCTGGGCGCGCCGGCGGCCTGACGCCCGCCCACCACCGCCGCCATCTCCGCCTCGAAGCCCCCGATCACCGCCGCCTTCCGCCAGCGGGACTCGGCGCGGGCGCGGCCGGCGGCGCCGAGGGCGGCGCGGCGGGCGGGGTCAGCGGCGAGGGCCAGCACGGCCTCGGCCATGGCGGGGCCGGTGGCGGGCACGGCCAGGCCGCAGCCCTCGACCTCGCGGGCGAGGCCCGAACCGGGCTCGGCCATGGCCACCACCGGGCGGCCGGAGGCCAGCATGCCGGTCAGCTTGGACGGCAGCACCAGGTCGGCGGCCTCGGGCCGCTGGGGCAGCAGGTGGATGTCGGCGGTGCCCAGCAGCTCCTCCAGCCGGGCCAGCGGCTGCAGCGGCAGGAAGCGGACGCTGTCCATGCCGGCGCAGGCGGTCTCCAGCGCGGCCCGGGCGGGGCCGTCGCCGCACAGCAGCAGGGAGACGGGCGCGTCGGCGGCGCGCAGTCGCGCGGCCACCTCGGCCAGGGCCTCCAGCCCCTGCTTGCCCGCCATGTTGCCGGAATAGAGGGCTACGACCCGGTCGGCGGGCAGGCCCAGCTCGCGGCGGTAGGCGGTGTGGCTGTCCGGCAGGACGCGCACGGCGTCGACGTCGACCCAGTTGCGGAACTCGACGGCGCGGCCGGGGGCGACGCCCTTGGCCGCCAGCCGCTCGACCATGGCCGGCGAGATGCTGGACACCCGGTCGAAGCGCGACAGGACCCGGCGCTCCAGCCCCAGGGCGGCCTCGCGGACCCGGCGGTTGCGTAAGAGGCCCAGGTCGAAGGCGGCGTCGACCTCGAAATCCTGGATGTGCAGCCACCTCGCCGCGCCGGACACCCTCGCGGCGGCCAGGGCGGCCCCGGCGGCGGTCAGGGTCGGGGCGACGGCGAACACGAGATCCGGCCTGAACCGACGGGCAACGGCCACGGCGGCCGGCGCGGCGGCCAGGCCAAACGAGGCCAGATGCGCCACCCGGCGCACGCCCGTCGGCTGGCGCGGCACATACAGCGGCGTGCGGTGCACCGGGACGCCGTTGATCACCTCACGCGACCAGCGCGCGCCCGAATGGCCTGCGCTCACCTCCCACGCCGGGTAGTAGGGCGGGCCCGCCACGACCTCGACGGCGTGCCCGCGCGCCAGCAGGTCCTCGGTCAGTTCGGTAGTGTATTTGGCGCAGCCCACCAGCTCGGGCGCATAGTTCAGCGCAACGATCAGGATCCGACGGCCGGGGCCGGGCAGCGGCGCCTCCGCGGCCTCCGTGACGGGCTCGGGCCGCTCCAGCAGGGCCGCGGGAGGGCTCATCCCCGCCCGATCCCGCTGTACTCGAACCCCCGGGCGGCCATGTCCTCCGGCCGGTAGATGTTCCTCAGGTCGACCAGCACGGGCCGGGCCATCAGGCCCTTGAGCCGGTCGAGGTCCAGGGCGCGGAAGGGGTCCCATTCGGTGACGATGACCACGGCGTCGGCGCCCTCGGCGGCCGCATAGGCGCTGTCGGTCATCTGCACGTCGGGCAGCAGGTGGGCGGCCTCGGCCATGCCCTCGGGGTCGAAGGCGCGCACCGTGGCGCCGGCGGCGACCAGGGCCGGGGCGATGTCGAGGCTGGGGGCGTCGCGCATGTCGTCGGTGTTGGGCTTGAAGGTCAGGCCCAGCAGGGCGACGGTCTTGCCCTGAAGCGAGCCGCCCAGCGCCTTCTCCACGCGGCCGGCCATGGCCTTCTTGCGCGCGGCGTTGACCTCGACCGTGGTCTCGATCAGCCGGCTGGGGGCGCCCGCGTCCTGGGCCGTGCGCACCAGGGCCAGGGTGTCCTTGGGGAAGCAGCTGCCGCCATAGCCGGGGCCGGCGTGCAGGAACTTGGACCCGATGCGCTTGTCCAGGCCGATGCCGCGCGCGACCTGCTGCACATCGGCGCCGACCGCCTCGCTCAGGTCGGCCATCTCGTTGATGAAGGTGATCTTCATGGCGAGGAAGGCGTTGGCCGCGTACTTGATCAGCTCCGAGGTGCGGCACCCGACGTACAGCAGCGGGCTCTCGTTCAGGTTCAGCGGGCGGTACAGCTCGTTCATGACGGCGCGGGCCTGCTGGCCGGTCGGGCTGTCGATGTCGTTAATGCCGACCACGACGCGGTCGGGGCGCTTGAAGTCGCCGATGGCGGCGCCCTCGCGCAGGAACTCCGGGTTGGAGACGACGGCGAACTGCGCCTGCGGGTTCACGCGGCGGATGATGGCCTCGACCTCGTCGCCGGTGCCGACCGGCACGGTCGACTTGGTGACCACGACGGTGAAACCCTCGATCAGGCCGGCGATCTCCTCGGCGGCGGCATGGACATAGGACAGGTCGGCGTGGCCGTCGCCGCGACGCGACGGGGTGCCGACGGCGATGAACACCGCATCGGCCTGACGGATCGCCTCGGCGCCGTCCAGGGTGAAGAACAGCCGGCCCTCACGCACGTTGCGCGCCACCAGGTCGTCGAGGCCGGGCTCGAAGATCGGGATCTCGCCGCGCTCCAGCCGCGCGATCTTGGACGGGTCCTTGTCGATACAGGTCACCACGTGGCCGAAATCGGCGAAACAGGCCCCGGACACCAGGCCCACATAGCCGGTGCCGATCATCGCAACGCGCATCAGGAGTTCCCTCGACTACCCGGTGCCAGCCTTACGTGTTGCGATGCAGCAAGGCAATCACAGGATGATCACATGGCGCGACGGCCGGGCCACAGGGCGGCCACGAGAGCGATGCCGACCAGATCGGCGGCCAGATCCGACAGGCTGGCGCTGCGCCCCAGCTGGGCCTGCAACAACTCGACGGTAATCCCCAGGGCCAGGGCCAGGCCGGCGGCGGGCAGCCGTCCCAGCCGCGGCAGGTTCAGCAGGATCGCGGCGGTGATGATGGCGAAGCCGACCGCATGGGCCAACACATCGGTCATGCCGACCCGCTGCTCCAGCCCCTGGAACGGACCAAGCATGAGCGCGATGAGCATCACGGCCCCCGCCGTCGCGCCGGCGCGCACCAGCGCCAGCCCCCACCGCCGCCAGCGCGGCGCGCCCGAGGTCACGGACGCGGCGGCCTCGCTCGAACTCATCAGACGCGCTCCCGGCAACCGAACCTGCGCGCGAACCCTGACACGATTTGCTGCGCCGCAACATAGGGAAGTGGGAGTGGGCGCCCCCTACCCCGCGGCATGCCAGCGCCAGGCGCTGTCGAGGATGGCCTCGAGATCCCGGGTCGGTCGCCAGCCCAGCACCTCGGCGGCGCGGCGGCTGTCGGCCAGCAGGGCGGCGGCGTCGCCGGGGCGGCGCGCCACGGTCTCGACCGGGAAGGGCTTGCCGGTCACCCGGCGGATGGCCTCGACCAGTTCGCGCACGGTCACGCCGTGGCCCGTGCCGAGGTTGAGCTGAAGGCTCTCGCCTCCGGCCAGCAGATGGCGCAGGGCGCGGACGTGGGCGTCGGCCAGATCCAGCACATGGACATAGTCGCGCAGCGCCGTGCCGTCGCGGGTGTCATAGTCATCGCCGAAGATGCGGAAACCGTCACGACGGCCCAGGGCCGCGAACAGGGCCAGCGGGATGGCGTGGGTCTCCGGCTCGTGGCGTTCGCCGATCCGCCCTTTGGGGTCGGCGCCCGCGGCGTTGAAGTAGCGCAGGACCAGCGAACGGAAGCCGCTGTAGCGGTCGAGGTCGGCCAGCGCCTGCTCGACCATCAGCTTGGAGCGGCCATAGGGGTTCAGCGGCGCCTGCGGATGGGTCTCGTCCATGGGCAGCTGCACCGGATCGCCATAGGTGGCGCAGGTGGAGGAGAAGACCATCCGCTCCACCCCCGCCGCGCGGGCCGCGCCGATCAGGTTGAGGGCGCCCGCCACGTTCGTCTCGTAAAAGGCGCCGGGCTGGCGCACCGACTCCCCGACCTCGATCAGGGCGGCGAAATGCATGACCGCCGCCGGCCGGTGCGCCGCAAAGGCCGCGTCCAGCGCCGCCCGGTCGCGAATGTCGCCCGCGATGAACGGCCCCCACTGCACGAAGGCGCGGTGGCCGTTCGACAGGTTGTCGAACACCACGGGCGTGAAGCCGGCCTCGGCCAGGGCGAGACAGGCATGGCTGCCGACATAGCCGGCCCCGCCGGTCACAAGGATGACATCAGACATCGGAACCCGTTCCGGGAAGAGCGGCGTCGCGTGAAGCCGGTCATGTCCGCCACGTCCCGACCTCGCTCACCCTCGCACGAAATGTCGCGCTGCAACACCACCAAACCGCCTCGTCGCCCGCAGCCAGCTGGTACAGTCGCCATGACCGTCCGGTGTCTCGCCGCCCTGTGTCATCGCCCTGTGTCATCGCCCTGGAGCCGATGCAGGTCGGCACGCCGGCGACCCGGACGGGCGGAGCGGTGCTCCTCGCCGCCGCGCGCGTCTCGTGTCCCTGCGTTCCGGCTTGTCCGACGCCCCGCACCTGTGCGGGCTGGCCTCGACGAGCGCCCCGCCGACGAAGCGCCTTCGACAGGCGGTTCCCGACGGGGTCGAGCTCACTCCGAGCGCGGCATCATCGCCCGGGCGCAGAATCATACTAAAATGGGCACGTTTGCGTTGATCCACACGTTCGTCTGCGTTCGTCCATTTGGAGGATCCATCATGACTGTTGAACTTCTCGCCGCCCTCGTCGTCATCGCCCTCGGGCTGGTGCAGGTTCTGCTGCAGGCGATGGAGTACCGCCGCGTTCATGGCGTCGGCTACGCCAACTCGGCCCTGGACACGCCGCCCTCAACCCATGACAGCGTGCTGCTGGGGCGGCTGACCCGTGCTCTGCGCAATCTGCACGAGACCCTGCCCTTCTTCCTCGGTGTCGTCATCCTGCTGCGGCTGATCGATGTCAGCACGCCAGCCAGCCAGTGGGCAGCGATCATCTTCGCCGCCGCCCGCCTCATCTATCTGCCGCTCTACATGCTCGGCGTGCCGTACCTGCGCGGCCTGGTGTGGCTGGTGTCCTATGCGGCGCTCGTCAGCCTCGTGCTGACGGCCTTCCGCGCGGCGGATCCGGCCCTGCTGTCCGGCCTGCTGGCCTCGGCCTGACAGGCTTCCGGAGCTCTCGACCCGCGCCCGGTCCGCCGTCTGGACAGGCAGCGGGCCCGGCTGGCGAGCCCGGCGGACGCCACTTCGGGCCCGGGCCGGGAGCGGTGCGGAACGGCTGCCTCGCCCCGGCCCGGGCGGGCCGGATGCGGCTTTGCCCGGACGGGCCACCGACACCGCCGACATGGTGAGGCCGACGGGCGTGCCCCCGTTTCCCGGCCCGGCCCAATGAGAGGCCCGGCCTTAGCCGGGTTCGCACCCTGACCCTGGACCAGGTCGGGGCGGGCATGGGCCGCCGACGGAACAGCGTCTCGTTCAGAAGCTCGCCGCACAGCGGGCCATTGAACCTCTCGTCGAGCCCGGCCTGGCGAGGCTTGCGCGGCGCGATGCCGAGCCAGTCCGCGCCGCTGTCTCCGGCCCGCTCAGGATGGCGGCAGGCTCGCGCGGGCCACCAGGTCGGTGCCCGGGCGGAGCCGGGTTGCCGGGCCCCTCCCATGGCGGGCTGCCCTGAATGCCCGCGCCCGCCCGCCGTGATCGACCGCCAAGGTCACCATGAGGCCAGGATCATGCGAGATACTCCAGCGCGACCAGACCAAGGATCGTCGCCGCGAGGTAGACGACCAGCCAGAGGCTTTTCGCATCGATCCTGCCCGGCACGGTGCTCCAGCCATCTACCGAGGTCGGCGCACCGGAGACAGAGAAGCGCGCTCGCTGGCCGGGGATCGAATACGGGGACCACTCGCCCTGCCTGCCGGTCAGCAGACGGCTGGCGACCCAGCCCACGCCCATGGTCGCGCCACCGCCGATCAAGCAGTACCAGGGCCAGGCGATGGCCGTCATGGTCGCGACGGCCCAGATGACGACGAAACCGATGAAGACCCCTACGAGAAGGCCACGCTCGGTAGTGTGCTTCGAGAAGAAGCCTAAACCGTACATGCCGAGCTTCGCGCCGACGAAGTAGCTGCCGATCTTGCTGAGAACCTCGAGAATGGATCCGCTGGAGTTGGCATAGAGGATAGCCGGGATGATGATCACCCCACCCCAGAAAAGCGTCATGATACGGGTAGCTGCCAGATAATGCGCATCGCTGGCACCCTTCCTGAAGTACCGCTCGTAAAAGTCGATCACACTGGCTGTGGCCATGCTGTTGAAGGCTGAGCTGAGCGTCGACATGGAGGCAGCAAGCACGGCTGCAGCGAGTACACCAAGTAGCCCCGGCACCCCCGAGTCCAGCGCAAATTGCAGGATGATCTCGTTCGTATTGTCGAATGGTCGCCCTTGATAATAACCCCAGGCCAGCACCCCGATGAAGAAGAACAAGAAATAAACGGGGAAAGCAGCGTAACCCATCAGCAGATACGATTTCTTGGCGTCGCCGATGGATCTGGCCCCGAGCGTCCGTTGCACCATCATCTGGTTGGCCCCATAGACAGTGACGTGGAACAGGGTCATGCCGATCAGGCCGGACCAAATGGTCGTCGGCACGTTCGCATCCAGTGTCGTGTCAATGGCGCTGAGGCGCCCTGCGGCCTTCAGGTTCCCCAACACGTCGGCGATCGGTTCAGGCATCAGCAGGATCAGCGCGATCATGATGACAATGGCCCCGCCAAACAGAATCACCGCCTGGAAGACGTCGGTCCAGATCACAGCCAGCATACCGCCCATGGTCGTGTAGATAAGAGCCAGTACCGTTATGGCGACGATCGCCCACGGGATCGGGATTCCTGTTATGAATTTCAGTACGAGGGCGGTGGCATAGAGGATCGCACCGGTCGACAGGCCCTGGGTCACGAGGAATATGGCTGACATAACGGCACGAGAAGTAGTTCCAAAACGTCTTTCCTGGTACTCATAAATGGAAGCGACGCCTGAATTATAGAAAAATGGCAAAAAGAACGAAGTTACTAACAAAATGACAATCGGGTAGTTCAGATGAATTGCCAGCGCCGCCAGCCCGTCCGAATAGGCCCAGGCCGGAGCGCCAAGGAACGATAGTGCACTTATATAGGTGGCGACGACCGATACACCGATTGCCCACCAGGGGGTCTTGCCACTTCCAACATTGAACTCCCTGGCAGTCTTGACTCCCCGGCCCAGGACCCAGCCCATCGCCAGATTGGTGACGATGAATACAAGAACAATGCCCCAGTCCAGGCTCGAGAACATCATATCAGGTCTCCGAAGATGTCGTGGCCGGACTGGAGCAGGACGTGGGGCACGTCGATAAAGACCCAGTTTTCCTTGAGCGTATCGCCTTCTCGCCGCCACCAGTCCATGACCCGCATGGTGATCTGCCGGCCGGTGCCGGGCACACCAAGCCATGGCCCGACGTGAGTTGCGGTAATGCTGGGCCAGCCGGTGGAGGCGACATAGGCACCGTCGGCGAAGCGGGCCTTGTGATTACCTCCGATACGGTCGGGGAAGGCCGTCAGAAAGGGCTTCTGATGGTAGCGCTGAAAGCCCGTGACGCCCCGGGTCGATCCGATGCCTCCGGGTCCATACCAGAGCATGGTCGGGCTCCAGTACTGCTCCATGCCCATCCGCTTCAGGTCCCCTTCGGCGAATCTGTGCAGGCCGAAGATCATGGCCTCGACCAGGGCCAGTGACGCGTCCGTCTCGGCTTGCGGGGCCGGATCGAAGCAGACACCGTCCCGGGTGATCGGCGCGGGGAAGATGTCGGGCACGCCGGCTGGCGGGGCCGGGAGGGGGTTGAGCCCGGCCTGACGCATCAGGTCGATCAGATCGTGGATGGCGTAGACCTCGGCGATCCGGCCGCCGTCGAAGCGGTAGAACTCGCCGAAGCGCAGGTTTACGAGGCCCTCGGTCGCCGGAATCCCGAGCCAGGGCCCCATCATCGCGCCCTCGAGCACCCCGAGCGCGCAGACCCAGTCGGCATCCTTGAAGCGCCCGGCCATCAGGGCATGGGTGCGCCGCTGGAGATCGGGTATCGCAGCCCGCAGCGGTCCGATCAGGCCAGCGATCAACCCCTCGGCACCGGGCAGATCGTTCATCGGATGACTGGCATGAATGACGGCGTCAGTTGTCATGGCGGCGCGCCACAGGGCTGAGGTCTCGGCGAGATCGGCAGCGTCGAGGCGCTGGAACAGGGTCCAGACGAGGCGCTTGCGGTCTTCGTTCGTCATTGGGCGGTCCACCCTCCGTCCACCAGGAGACTGGAGCCGGTGACCAGGGCAGCGGCAGGCGACAGAAGGAAGACGCAGGCGGCCGCAACCTCGGCCGCCTTGCCGACACGACCCAGCGGGATTCGATCCAGGACGAACCGTTCAAACGCCTCGTCAGCCAGCATGGGGGCGGTCATGGGCGTCTCGATGAACGTGGGCGCGAGGCTCACGACGCGCACGCCCTGCGGAGCGAGCTCGACGGCGGCGGCCCTGGTCAAACCTTCGAGCGCGTGCTTGGTCAGGCAGTAGACGGTCCGACCAGGCGAGCCGACGTGGCCCATCTGGGATGTCATGTTGACGATGACCCCGGAGCCCTGCACCGCCATCACCCTGGCCGCAGATTGGGCGGTCAGGAACGCGGCACGGACGTTGAGGGCCAGCATGTCGTCAAGCGTCCCGACATCCACCCGGGTGAACGGCTGGGGCCGGTTGAAGCCGGCGTTGTTCACCAGCCCGTCAAGCCGGGGCAGCGCAGCAACCCGGGCATGAAAGGCTTCATCGGCCACGTCCATGGCCCAGGTCTCGATCCGGCCCGGGCGGCTGTCGGCCAGATCGGCCAGATCGGCCGATGAGCGTGCGACAGCAATGACCTCGCCGCCCGCATCCACGACCGCCTCCGCGCAGGCGCGGCCAAGGCCGCGTCCTGCGCCGGTGATGACTATACGCAGGCCGCTGAGGTCGCTCATGCAGGCCCGCTCCCGAGGTTCGACATTTCACCCTTCCCCGTCGCGCTGAACGCGCTTGCATTCGAATGCAGCAAATCTAGACTGACCCCAGTTCGAAGCGCGGTGCAAGCGCCCTTGGGGAGACGGAGATGGTCCGCTGGTTGAAGGAAGGACGCTCGGTCGAGGCAGTCAAGGCGGACGGAGCCCGGGTTCGCGAGACCGTCGAGCGCATGCTGTCGGACATCGAAGCCGAGGGAATCGAGGCCGTACGGCGCTATTCCCGCGACCTCGATGGTTGGGAGCGCGAAGATTTCCGCCTTGGCGAGGACGAGATCCGGGCCGCCTATGCCGCCCTGCCTGAACGAACCATTGATGACATCGCTTTCGCGCAGACCCAGGTCCGGAACTTTGCGCAGATCCAGAAGGATGCTCTCAGGGACGTTGAGGTCGAAACCCTGCCGGGCGTCATTCTCGGTCACAGGAACACGCCCGTGAATGCGGTGGGGGCCTATGTGCCCGGCGGCAAGTATCCGCTGGTGGCGTCTGCTCACATGGGGGTCGTTACGGCCAGGGTGGCCGGGGTCAAGCGGATCCTGTCGGCCGCCCCGCCTTATGACGGGCAGGCCAATCCGGCCATCGTTGTCGCCCAGCACATGGCCGGGGCTGACGCCATCCTGGCCTTGGGGGGCGTACAGGCCATCGGGTTGATGGCTTTGGGCGCGGCGGGCGCGGCCGGAGGCGACATCGAACCGGTCGATATGTTGGTCGGACCGGGAAACGCCTACGTCGCCGAAGCCAAGCGTCAGCTGTTCGGACGGGTCGGCATAGACCTTCTGGCCGGGCCTACCGAGACACTGGTCATCGCCGATGACAGCGTGGACGGCGACCTTTGCGCCGCCGACCTGCTGGGTCAGGCCGAGCATGGACCCAATAGTCCGGCCATCCTGCTGACGACATCGGAAAGGCTGGCTCAGGATACCGTCGAGGCCATCGAGCGCCAGCTGAAGTGGCTGCCCACCGCGCCGATCGCATCCGTCGCCTGGCGCGACTACGGACAGGTCATTCTGTGCGACAGTGAAGCTGAAATGGTCCAGATCGCTGACCAGATCGCATCGGAACACGTTCAGGTCATGACCCGCGATCCGGACTATTTTCTTGCCAACATGACTAACTATGGTGCCCTTTTCCTCGGACACCTTACGAACGTGAGCTATGGCGACAAGGTCATCGGCACTAATCATACGCTGCCGACCATGCGTGCCGCACGCTATACGGGCGGACTTTGGGTGGGAAAGTTCATGAAGACGTGCACATATCAAAGAATTATGACTGAAGAGGCAAGCGTCATGGTCGGGGAATACTGTTCTCGCCTTTGTGCTCTTGAAGGCTTTGCCGGCCACAAGGAACAGGCCGATATCCGGGTGCGACGATACGGCCAGAGGGAAGCTGCCTGAGCACATGGCCCGAAAGGATCCTCACCGCCGATCAGGACGCGCCACCAGCTATGATGTGGCGAGGTTGGCGGGCGTATCCCAGTCAGCCGTCAGCCGCGCCTTCTCGCCTGTCGGCAGCGTGTCGGACGAAACGCGTGAGCGGATTCTCGAGGCGGCGCGTAGCCTCGGCTATCGCCCCAACGCCATCGCGCGGGGACTTATTACCCGGCGGTCCAACCTGGTGGGTCTGATCCTTCCAGCCCTCGCCAGCCTCTACTATCCCGAGATCATGGTCGAGATCACGGCGGAAGTGGCCAGGCGCGGAGCCCGCGTCCTGCTGATCACCGTCGAGAGTCCGGCCGAGGTTGGAGCAGCACTGGAGCAACTCTGGAGTTTCCAGGTCGATGGCGTGATCGCTGCCACTGCAATGACAGCTGAGCAGCTGGAGCACTTCGAACTGCACCGCACGCCCTTGATCTTCTACAATCGCGCTCCGCCTCACCACGCAGGCAACTCTGTCGCGGTGGACCACGCTGACGGCGAGGGTCGGCTGGTGCACCGTCTGTGGCAAGCAGGGCATCGTCGGTTCGCCATGATCACCGGACCGGACGAGTCCGAGGTGGCTCAACAGCGGGCAGCGGGAGCCCGCGCGACCCTGGAGCGGCTGGGTGGCTGCATCACGGCGGTGACGCCAGGCGACTATCGCTACGAGAGCGGGATCGAGGCCTTCACCCGGTTGTGGACCGACGGCGGGCGGTTCGACGTGGTTCTTTGCGCCAATGACGCCATGGCGCTGGGCGCGATCGACGCGGCCCGAGTCAAGCATGGATTGCATGTTCCCGATGACGTTTCGGTGGCCGGATTCGACGGCTTCAACGCCGGACGCTGGCTGGCCTATCAACTGACCACGGTGCGCCAGCCTGTCGGGGCGCTGGCCGCCGCAGCCGTTGAAATGCTGTTCGCCCGCATCGAGGTGCCGGACCTGGCCCCCGAGCGGCGGCTGTTCAGCGGTGAGATCGTGCCCGGTCGCTCGGCGCGCCTTGCCCCGAGTGGGGGATGATTCCGATCGTCCTGGCACCCGGTCTGTTGTGCGACGATCGATTGTGGTCAGCCGTCGGACCGCTGCTGGCAAGGTCGCCGATGACGGTCGACTTCGGGGGGGACGACACGATTGAGGCCATGGCCGACCGTATCCTCGCAGAAGGGCCGGAGCGGTTCGTGCTGGCTGGTTTCTCCATGGGCGGAATGGCGGCGGTGGTGGCGGCGTCGCGTGCGCCGACCCGGATCGCCGGCCTCGCCCTTATCGATACACACGCCGAGCCTGAAACGGCCGACCGAGCCAAACGTCGCGCCCGCCAGATCAGCATTGCCGATGCGGGCGGCTTCGCCAGACTGGTCCGCGAGGAACTCAAGCCCGTCTACTTCGCGGAGCCCGAGGCGCATGAGGTTGGGCGACGTCTGGTGTGGGAGATGGCGCTGGACGCCGGAGTAGCCCAGTTCCGGCGGCACGTCAGGGCTCTGATGGAAAGACCCGACCCCGAGACCCTGCTGGGTGCCCTGACAATGCCGGTCACCGTCATCACGGGCGAGGCGGACCGGGTCGCCCCGGCAGACGCAGCCCGCCGCCTGGCCGAGGCGGTGCCGCAGGCACGACTTGTCCTGATTCCCGACTGCGGCCACATGGCCCCGCTTGAGGCACCCGCCGCCGTGGCCGTCGAGATCAATGCCCTCGTCCGTCAACTGGAGCCCGCATGAAGACGTCGATCGACCGGATCCTGACCACTCACGTCGGCAGCCTGCCGCGTCCGGCCGCTGTGGCTCGCGGCCTGTTCGCGCGCGAGAGTGAAGATGCCGAGTTCGACAGTGATGCCTTTGAGACGGTTGTTTTCGACGCGGTCGTCGAGACAGTGAGGCGACAGGTTGAAACGGGACTCGACGTTGTCTCGGACGGGGAGATGAGCAAGATCTCCTACGCAACCTATGTCAAAGACCGCCTTGACGGGTTCGGCGGCGACAGCCCACGGCGGGCGCCGCAGGACCTGGAGCAGTTTCCGAACTTTCTGGCGCGCCAGGCGTCCGGTGGGGGCACCCCCACATATCGCCGGCCCATGTGCGTGGGGCCGATCGCGGTGAAGGATGACGGACCGCTGAATGCCGACATCTCGAACATGGTCGCTGCAACCGGCAATGCGCGGCCCGTCGAGGCCTTTCTGAACTCGGCCTCGCCCGGCGTGATCGCCCTGTTCCAGCCCAACGGCCACTACCCGACCCAGGATGCCTATCTGGAGGCCCTTTCTGAAGCCATGAGGTCGGAGTATGAGGCCATCGTCGACGCGGGATTCGTGCTCCAGATTGACAGCCCCGATCTTGGCGTCGGCCGGCACATGATGTTCAAGGACCTGCCCGAGTCCGACTACGTCCGGGCCTGTGAGGGCCATCTCGAAGCCCTCAATTCTGCTCTTTCGAACGTTCCGCCTGACAGGGTGCGGATGCACGTTTGTTGGGGCAACTACGAGGGTCCGCACCACTGCGACGCACCTTTCGAGACAGTATTCGGACTGGCGCGACGGGCCAAAGTGGGGGCCATTCTGTTCGAAGCAGCCAATCCTCGTCACGCTCACGAATGGACCTGGTTCGAGGAGAACGAACTACCCGGCGATCTGATCATCATCCCCGGCGTGATCGATTCTACCACCAACTTCATCGAGCACCCTGAACTGGTGGCCCAACGGATCGAGCGCTACGCCAACCTCGTCGGGCGTGAGCGTGTAGTGGCGGGCGCAGACTGCGGCTTCGGCACCTTCGCCGGCTTCGGGCCGGTCGATCCGGACATCGCCTGGGCCAAGCTGGGGGCGCTGGTCGAGGGAGCGGCCATCGCTTCGGACCGGTTGTGGAAGGTGCGATGAGCGTCGCGGCCAAACTCAAGACGAGGCTGATCGAGGGTGACGCTCTCCTCGGTACCTTCGTCAAGACACCTCATCCATCGGTGGTCGAAGTGCTGGCCCAGACGGGTCTCGATTGCCTCTGTCTGGACGCGGAACATGCGCCGTTCGACCGGATCGACCTTGATCGAGGACTCCTGGCAGCACGGGCGGGCGGGATGCCGACCCTGGTACGCGTCGCGTCGGCTTCGCCGCACGAGATCCTCAACGCGCTGGACCTCGGAGCGGCCGGCGTGATCGTGCCCCACATCCGTTCACCGCAGGAAGCCGAGGCGGCCGTCCGGGCCTGCCACTACGGTGCCGGAGGGCGAGGATACGCGGGCGGGACAAGAGCCTCGGGCTATCTCAGCCCGGCGATTGCCGGACGGCTGGCGAGCACCCGGACGGAAACGAGCGTCATCCTCCAGATCGAGGATGTCGAGGCGCTGGAGCACCTGGACGCCCTGGTCGGCGTCGAGGGGATCGACGCGATCTTTATCGGCCGCATCGACCTGACGGTAGCGTTGGGCGAAACTGATCCCAAATCTCCCCGCGTTATCGCAGCCGTATCCGGGATAATCGCTGCCTGCCGTGCAATCGGCAGGACGGTTGGGATGTTCACCCCGGACCTGTCGGAACTTTCGATGTGGCGCGAACAGGGAAGCAGCTTCTTCCTGCTGGGAGCCGACCACGCCTTTATCCGCAACGGTGCCCTGGCGCTGAGGACCGAGGCGGGGTTCTGAGCCTGGGCGAGAAAACCCCGGGGCAGCCGAGGCCGCCCCGGGAAGTCTGAGAGACAGAGACTCAGTAGGCTGCGCTCAGGCGGATGCCGTACATTCGCGGTGCATCGTAGCTCTGGTTCAGTCCGCGAGAGCCGAATGTTGCCCGGTTGAGGGTCACCTCGTCACCAACATTGTTGGCGAAGACGTCGAACCTGTAACGCCTCGACGCATCAACCCAACTCACACGCAAGTCGACTTTGGCGAATGCGTCCTGCAGGTCCAGAACCGTGTTGGTATCGGTCAGATAATACTCGTCCGAGTACAATACCGTAACTTGTGGCGTGACGACAGCGCCGCTCCCCAGGACGAAATCGTAGCCGACCTGCCCTGTCAGCTTGAGGCTTGGGCTGTAGGGAACGTCATTGCCCGAATAGTCGAGGAAACCCGTATAGTTTGCAGGAGCGGGAACGTTGCGATAGTCGTCGTACTGCGCCTCCATCAGGGTGGCCGAGAAGGCAACATTCAGGTTGTCCATGGGCACGGCCTGGACCTCCAGCTCCAGACCATGGCTATGGGCTTCGGCGGCGTTGAGGATGACCGAGGTGGTGGTGGTGCCGGTCGGCGTAACAATCAGGAACTGGTTCTGGACCTGCAGGTCCTGGAAGTTGTTCCGATATGCTGAAAGGTTGAGCTGCAGCCGATCGCCCCAGAAGCGATTCTTCGATCCGACCTCATAGGCCGTCACCGTCTCGGGCCCGAAGGCACCCGGAAGTGCGGGATTGGTGAAGAAGCCCGCATTAAAACCGCCAGAGCGGAAACCTGTCGAGGCGGTAGCGTACAGCATCCTGTCATCGTCGAGATGATACTCGGCATTCACCCGCCACGTGGTCTCGCTGAAGGTGAAGTCAAACTCCTGACCTGTAGGAGTGACCGAGGTGAGACGCTGGTTGGCATCGGTCCTTGCGTTGGCGCGACGGATGACCTTTTCATCTTCAGTGTATCGCACGCCGCCCGTGACGCGCAGACGATCCGGGATCGCCCACCAGGAGGCCTGGCCGAACACGGCGTTTGAGGTCGTTTCGGGCAGGCCGGCAGCGAAGGCGCACCCTACAGTATCACGCGCCAGGGTTGGACAGCTCGAGAAGAACGACGCTGTCACGTCCTCATTGAAATAGAAGTAACCGACGATCCAGTCGAGCGGCCCGTCGCCGTTCGATGCGAGCTGGAACTCCTGACTGAAGCTCTCAAGCTTGTCTTCCTGCCCGTCGACATTACCAGCGCGAAGCGAGAAGTCGTTGTCAGCGTTCCTGAAAACCTGATAGTCGATATAGCCGGTGATCGAGCTGAAGATGATGGGGCCAAAGTCATAGGAGACATTGGCGCTCCAGGCGTTCTGTTCGAGGTCCTGAACGAGCCTGGTGTCTCCGCCGTAGAAGAGTGGGTCGGGATTTATTGGAATACCCTCGATCAGAGGACGGCCCGTGCGCGGCAGGTCATACCGGAGCAAGAACGGCTGCCCGTTGATGTCGAAGTTACCGGTCGCGGGGTTCACGAAGATCCCGCCGACCCGATAGCCGAAGGCAGCGCCGCCGGTGCCTTGCTCGATCCAGCGACTGTAGCGCAACACCGCTTCCAGCTGTGGCGTTGGCGCGAAACGGACGCCGACGCGAGCGTAGCTGGTGTCGCGGTCGAAGATGTCCAGGTCGTCGCTGACACCCTGGACGTATCCGTCCATGGTCTCACGCAACGCCGCGATACGGAGTTGCAGCATGTCGCTGATCGGCAGGTTCACATAGCCGTCCACGGCAACACGATTGAAGCTACCCAGTGTCAGGCTGGACCCGGCAGCGAATTCTTCGGTCGGCGCATTCGAGGATATCGCGATATTGCCGCCGAAAGTGTTGCGACCGTAGAGGGTACCCTGAGGCCCACGCTGGATCTCGACCCGTGCCACATCGACAAAAGGCTCGTTCGCCTGGGAAGCCCGGCTTCGATAGACGTTGTCGCTGAAGTAGCCGATCGAGGGATCGCCGGAGACCCCCACGTTCTCGGTTCGCACCCCGCGAATGGCAGGGCGAGCGTCGGAACCTGACTTCCCGAAGGTGAAGCCAGGCGTCAGAACCTCGACGCGCGACAGGTCGCGAATGTCATTATCCCGAAGCGTCTCTGACGACAGGGCCGTGACCGCCACAGGAACGTCCTGGAGGTTCTCGGCCCGACGCTGTGCGGTGACCACGATTTCCTCAACGGTCGTGGTCTCGGGATCCGAAGCCGACTGCCCCCAGGTGGGCGAGGCCGCAAGTGCCAGAACCGCAAATGAGATACCCGTCAATCCGTACCTGTTCGACATCGCCTTCCAGCCCCCTCGGTGGTTCGCTCCGGATCGGAGACTACCAGACTGCATTCGAATGCGTTGCTTGTCCACGGTATTTGCATTCGAATGCAGAAACATGTCGCCAAACTGGCACACTCGGCGCTGCAGAGCCCGCTGCACGGCTCAAAGACGAGGAGCCCAGGGCCGGGCCAACGCTGAGGTCCTGCCCGCCTCGTCCAGCCGTCGCTCGACACCGCCGTGTCCAACAATAACCAGGGCGTTCAGGGCGACCGGGCGTGACGTTCCCACGCCCGTCTCGCCCTCCAGCCGGACGAGGGCCGCAGCGCCATGGTCAAAGGAGACTGCCCTCAGGATCACGGGGCGAGGCGCGGCGAGGCCCGCGTTGGGCCAGTCGGCTGCCGCGGAGAGGAGCCGCGCTCCGTCGCCCGGAACAAGTTCGGGGTGATCACTCGGGTCAAAGCGAACTTCACCGAAGGCCTGGGTAAGGTCCGGGTCCGCAGGTATGCTCACGGCGGGATGGGGGGACAGGACGAGCGTCTGACCAAGTAGCCAGATTCGCTGGATCCCCCCCTCGGCAAGGTCTGCAACGATGGCGTGGCGAGCGTCCAGCCAGACCCCCAGCCTACCGGTCTCGAACTCGACTACGGCTTCGCCGAAGGCAAGTGTCTTGAACGCTTGACTAATGGCTCGTCGGCCATAGAGCTGCCCGCCCAGCCCCTCGAAGCGGCAGGACTGGAGAACTGGCGGACCTTCACCGCTCAGCAGTCGAGCAAGCGCGGTCATGCACCCAAGCCTCCTGCGAGCTGGCGCAGCACGGCCAGCTCGTCGAAGACTGTCACATCCTCCACGACGCGACCGTTCCTTATCCGATAGTGGCTGACGCCGAGCACGAGGAGCTGTCGGCCGGTCGCGGGGCCGTACACGCCCTGCCGGACATGGCGGCCAGCGAGGGACCAACGGAGCGCGACCGCAATCTCATCATGCGGCAGTGCCGTTGCTGCCCAGTGGTCGATCACCACTCGCGAGGCTTCAAGTACGGCCGTCAACTGGTTCATCGCTCCGATCCAGCCGCCTCGTCCGACCCACTTCCGCCCCGAGGGCCAGGATCCCTCGGCTGATACCGACATCATGTGCGAGGCATCGCCCAGCCGGGCGGCGTTGACGGCCATCTCCAGCATGGCTGCAGGCCCCGCAGCCGGATGATCGGCGGGGGGGTGCGCAACAAGGCCTCCGCCATCGAGGACGCGCATGATCTCTTCGCCTCGCCAGGCATGACCCGCAGAACCTTCCGCGCGATCCGTCTCCGCCTGGGATCGTGCGACTGTCCAGGGATCGATACCGAGCTGTCGAAGCAGATGCGCATTATCGCGAACCAGCCATTCCTCGATGATCCGGTTCTCGCGCACAAGGCAGTCGGCGATCGTGGTGACCTGCGCTCGCCGGAGCGTCGCCGGGCCGAAGGCATCATCGCCGAGATGGGTCATCAAGCTGACGATCCGGTGCGAGGTATGAAAAAGACCGGGGGCGTCCTCGCTCCAGATCACGTCCTCGCCGATCAGGCTGCGGTCCGGGAAGGCCGCAAGGGTGGCAAGGGTATTGGCGACCACCGCCTCGGCCCCCGTCACGGGTCCGGCCAGGGTGTGGATGGAGCAGTCCCGGCCATAATGCGACCGGCACAGGCCAACGTTCTTTTCTTCCCAGATCCTGTGGGTGCAGCGGATGATGTAATCAACAATGTCGCTGTAGTCCGCGTCAAACCCGGTCAGCGCCTGCCGCCGGGGACGCGGGGAGAGCAAGTCCTCGATTGATCGCCCCGCCGGAGACGGCACGATCGCGGCCAAGCCCTTCCAGGCGTGTTCAGTCTCCATCAGCCCGCCAGGTCTTCGAGAGGCTTGGCCGGCAAGGGTGCGTCGCTGCCGCGTGTGACGAACAGGTCAGCGCCCGACGAGGAGAACAAGGTCCGGGCGGCACCGACGGGCACGGTCACAGTATCGCCCACGGACAGAACCGATCGCTCGCCGTCAACAGCGATCTCCAATTCGCCGGAGTGGACGAAGATGACCTCGGGCTCTGCGCGACGGACAGGAGAACCGGAGGCTCCGGCCACCAGTCGAACCCGACGGCAGACGAAACCATGCGGCCAGTCCAGCGGTGCCGCGGGAGCTGGTTCGCGCATGTTTTCCGGACCGATCACCACATGCTCGCCAAAGCCGACCCCGGCTGAAAGAACCTGACCCGTAGATGCATTGTCACGAACAACAAAAGCTTCAAGAGCCTGACTGTCGACATGCCGAACGACCCGCTTGAGCTCGGACCGGGACTCGGGGAGTACGACAGGATCATTACTGTCAGGTGGAGGGTTCTTGAGAGTGTCGACGAGCCGACCGCTCTGAAGCAAGACCAGGCCATGCCCTTTGGCACGCTCCAGCACATCCGGTGCCCATACCACCCGACCGGGATCGTCCCCCCCGAGGACGGCGTACAGAAAGCCGGTCTCCCGGCCCACATTCTCAAAGCCACGGAACACATGCACGGGAATGGAAATCGTGTCGCCGGGGCTCAGGATCACCTCGCCCTCATCTGCATACTCGCCGGTACGGAAAGCCCACCGACCTGAGTGAACAAAGAAGACTTCAGCGGTCTCGTGGAAATGCTGGGAGTTGACACAACCCGGAGGCTGCCTCGCTCCGCCAATATTGAAGCCATGCGGCTCACGGATATGGACGTGTTGATCCGGGTTCTCGGCGACGCCCGGGCCGATGATGGTGAAATTCTCCTTCGCATCTGACCCCGGCGTCCGCGCATCGATGAAAGCCGTGGTACACGGGATCAGATCCGCAAACCGAACGATCCGTTGTTCAAGCGGCGTGTTGGCGAAAGGCGCGTGCATATCCCCATCAAAGGCAGTTTGCATTCGAATGCAATAGCAGTGAGGTGACCGTTGTTCTTCATCCCGCCATGACGGCAGTCCCGGGTTGGCCCGGGTGGGCAAGCGAGAGGCAGGTTCGCACCCTGACGCTGGACCAGGTCGGGGCGGGCATGGGCCGCCAACGGAACAGCGTCTCGTTCAGAAGCTCTGACGTGACCCCCGTTTCTCATCCAGCCATAACGAAGGTCCGCGGGCGATCTGATCCGGGGTTGCCGGGGTTGGCAAGAGGCCGGTCTGCGCAGCCATCAACCAGCGCAGCAGACCGGCCGACCTGTCCGGTTGGCGCCTGAGCGTAGGCGCTCGGCGTCAGCCAGCCGAGCTTCGAGTGGGGTCGGCGCTCGTTGTAGTCCCGCCGCCAGAACCCTCGAACAATTCCGCGACGCGACCGCCCGGATCATCCGGATCTGCTCGCTCCGAGAATGCGCCAGCGACTTTGCCGCCGCAGGCCATGATGCATGCTGATCGGAGAATGTTCCGGTCATCCGGACAGCATCAGTCCCTGAGGCGGACATGAAACAGGCTGATTTGCCGAACTCTTGGCCTACAATTGAATCTTCGTCTCTATCAACGAGCCCGAGCTGCCGCCACACAGTATTCGGTATTCACCCGGTTCAAACCGCCAATCATGAGTGTGGGGGTCGCGGTATCGCAGGTCGTCAAACGGCACCATAAACTCGATAGCGCGATGTTTTCCGGGACAAAGTGTGACACGGGTGAAAGCCTTGAGCAGTTTCGCGGGGCGCTCGACTGCGCGCCCCGGTGAACCGATATAGAGTTGCGCAACCTCATCGCCGGCCACGTCGCCCTCGTTTACCACAGTAACCTGGATGTGAATTGCGTCCTTGCCTGCGCGCGCCTTCAGAGCCCGATAGGCAAACTGCGTGTATGACAGACCATGCCCGAACGGATAGCGCGGCGTGATCGCGTCACGATCAAGTTTCGTATAGCCATGCCAGAGATCATAGGTAATCCGATTGGCGTCCTTGTCGAAGAACGGATAATCGCCTTCGGCCCGCGCAACAACAAAGGGGAGTTTCCCCGAAGGCGAGATCTCGCCGAACAAGAGCCGGGCGAGCGCCGTTCCGCCCTCCATGCCCGAGTAGAAAGTCTGCAGTATGGCTCCGACACTTTCATGCCATTCCTCCACCATGATCGCGGAACCCGCCACGATCACGACCACCACCGGTTTGCCTGAAGCAGCAGCAATGGCGATCAGGGCTTGCTGGTCGGCGCGCAGGTTCAGGCGGGTACGGTCCCCTCCCCGGCTCGGCCGAACATGCTGCTCCCGCACCTCGGGAGAAAGCTCAGCGCCGAGACCGATATCACCGGGAATGAACTCCCCTTCGTCATCCGCAGTGTTCCCGACGACCACCACGATGGCATCGGCAGCATTCGCGGCCGAGGCGGCGGCGTCCGGATCGCCTTCATCACCGGTCAGGATCGTCCTGATCTCCAATCGATCGGCGGCCCGCCGCAGCCCTTCGAGCGGCGTCACCACATAGGGCGGGCGGACCCTGCTCGATCCTTCATCGCCGGTGTTCTCCAGCGCGGCAAGGCGGCCCAGGACCGCAAGCTTTTCGATCTTGTCCGTGCGCAGCGGCAGGACGTCTTCATTCTTGAGCAGGACTGCCGACTTCTCAGCGGCCTCAAGTGCCACCGCCACATGGGCCGGCGCAGCCGACAATTCCTTACCGTAATGCTCAAGGGGATCTTCAGCTGCAGCAAATCGGTAAATCACACGCAAGATCCGGCGGCAGGCCCGGTCGATCACCTCAGGCTCGACCGCTCCACCTTCGACAGCCGCGATCAATCGTTTCCCAAAATGGACCGGCTCGGGATTCTCCACATCCAGTCCGGCAGACGCGCCATAGGGGTGATAAACGCCGAGAACCCAATCACTGTGTACGAAGCCGTCGAATTTCCACTCCCTACGCAATATATCCGTCAGGAGCACACGGTTCTGGCCGCAGTACTCGCCATTCATTTTATTGTACGCGCTCATGACGCTGGCGCATCCCGCATCGATCGCGCGCTTGAAATGAGGCAGATAGACTTCGTGAAGCGCGCGCTCATCGACCTCTACATCGACCTTGAAGCGTGCGTTCTCCATCGAGTTCACGGCAAGATGCTTGACTGTCGCAACGACGTTGTGCGTCTGGATGCCTTGCGCGAGCGCGGCACCCATCTCGCCGAGGTGATGAGGGTCCTCGCCATAGGTTTCCTGCGCGCGCCCCCATGCCGGATGGCGGAGCAGGTTCATGCATACCGCACCCGACAATGTGCAGCCGGCCACGCGGGTTTCGATCCCCATGACCTCGCCGATCCTTCGCTCCAGATCGGTGTCGAAGGTGGCCCCGCGGGCCATCGAACAGGGAAAACACGTCGAGTTGCCGCCAGCGACACCTCGAGGGCCGTCGGTGAAGTAAAGCGCCGGAACACCAAGCCGCTCGAGGCCGCCGCCAGCTCGATAAGGTCTCGCACACCAAACCTGTTCATCTTCAGCCCACGCCTTGAAGAAGCCATGACCGCTCATCATTGCGACCTTTTCAGCCAACGACGCCTCCACGAGAATTGCGTCGACAAGCGCCGCGAGCTCGCGCTCACTCATTCCCTTGCGGGGGCTGAAATCAGTCACAGACGTTTCCTCTTGAAGTTACCCGCTGGCGGAATACACATAACTGTAGAACAAGTGATTTATGCGAAGTGACGGTGAAATCGCCACCTGAAATGACCCGACTCCCTGAAACTCTTCGATGCATTCCCAGGGCCCCCCTTGACGGTCGGCACACCAACCCTTGACCACAAGTCATGAGACTCGCGTCGGCTCCCGGGAGCTCCGGCGGGGCTGGCGGTGTTCCCGGGAGCGCTTGCGCCGTCGGGCCTTTTTTGTCGGGGCCGCCGCGTCGTCGTAGCGCGTTGTGCTGTCTCCGCCAAGCCTGGCACTGGCCCCGTGCCAGCCAGGCCGGGGTTCCGGTTGGCGCTCTGCAGCGCTGCGCGGACCGGCAGTTGAACGCCCGGACCTGGGCATTGTGCTCCCTTCCTCCGTCCGGCGGCGAGCGAAGGCACCCTCCCGCTCACCGGGCCGTGACTTGCGATTGTGAAACGCAAGGCTGCGCCAGGAGACCATGAACCCCAAGAACTTCTGGGAAACAGAGAGCCCGACGAAAGCCTGAGTGTCACGCTTAGATGCCGATGACTGAATGAGCTAAAGATGACAACGAATCCGGCAAGGTCAGGCACAGGTGCCGCGCTGACCTTCCCGGAGCGCGACGGGTTGAGGTGGTTCGCTTCACGGCTCCGCCGATCCCGTGAATCAGGCTCCCGAATGAAAACGCACTTAAATCCGAGCCGGGTTAAACCACGTCCCGCCGAACCGACCCCGGCCTAGGGAGGGGTGCCGGAAAGCCACGTCTGCGGGTCAATCGGCTCCAGGGGATCCCGCAATGGGCCCGATACCCTGTAGACCGCGATGCTCTCGAGCGGCGTTCCAAGGACCTTGCGGGTCAGCGTCGCCACCGGTGCAACCTCACCATAAGTTGCTTCAAGCTTGACCCGTTCGTCACGCCGCGCCTCCGCGACATAGAGGCCGGTAGCCGCGAGCCGCTCCCGGTCCGGCCCCGGCATCATGACATAGCGGATACGCTCGGTAAGCGGAACGACGGGCAGGTCATTCTGGCGCAAGCCATAGGCAAGCTGGCCGGCCATGCCATAGCTGGTGGTCGCCACGTAGACTGCACCTTCCTGCGCTGCAATTCGTTCGACATCGCCGACAACTTCTGGCCAGCCACGCAACTGGGACGTCGGATCCTGGCGAGCCAGCCTGCCGGTAAAGGCATTGACAGCGTGAATCTGCACCACAATTCCCAACGCAAGCCCGAAAACGACCGCGCCAATGGCAACGCCACGCCAGATCCTTTGCGTCTGGTCGCCGATGAACACTGCGGACATGACGCAGGCTGCAAGGAACAGCGGTGCCGGCCAGTTGCCCTCTACACGGGAATGCAGAGAGTGGATCAAGAGATAGAAGAGGAACGGCAGCGAGGTCAGAAGCAGAAGTCCGGCTGCCTCGTTCCCCTGACGCAGACGCCGCATAAGCATCACACTCCCGGCGGCTGCGGGAACAGCGATCAACGGGTTAAGCAGGCCGAAAACAGCGCCAACGAACTCGAATACATACTTGAAACTCAAGCCGTCGACCCGCCCGGCACGTCCGAACTGCTTGTAGAACGAGGCCCAGTCATAGGCGTGGTTCCAGAGAATTACCGGGGTGAACAAGGCAATCGCCAGAGCACCGCCCAGCCACAATTGCCAGCAAGAGAACCAGCGCCGCGCCGAAGGGACAGCTACCAGCCAAAGCACGATGCCCGCTCCAAGGAAAAGAGCGGAATACTTCGACAGGAGGCCACAACCGGCGAACGCGCCTACGGCAAGCCACCAGTAGGCCCGCCCGGAAACCTGCAACTCCGCCAGAGCCCAGATTGTCAGGCCCCAGAACAGGACCGAGGGTGCATCCGGCGTGATCAAGATCCCGCCAATGCCGACGAGCAGCGTCGCATTGAGAAACAGTACCGAAAGCCCGGCGACCCTGCGGTCAAACAGGATATCCGCCGTTCGCCACAGCGCCAGCGATCCGACTGCCACCGACAGCACGCCCACCAACCGAAGGCCCAGCGCCGTATCGCCAGCGATCGCCTGGCCGAGCCAGATCCACCAGCCGACCATCGGTGGGTGGTCATAGTAGCCGCCGGCCGGGAACAGGCCCCACAGTCGATAGTAGGCTTCATCTTCGGCAAGGCCGGCGCTGGCCGCGCCCCACAAGCGGAACATGGTCAGGAGCGCAACGAGACCCAGAAGCGACCGCGGCGCGAGCCAAACTGGCAGCTCATCGACGCCGTGGCCCCGGGCGGCAACTCCAGCGCGCGGGTCGCTCATGGCCTGCGCCAGGTGAGGACCGACGAGGCGGCGTAGTTCCAGACTGCGCCCATGGCCGCACCCGCCGTACCGGCCAGCCACCAGACCGGCTCGCTCTGGTAGATCATGTTGGCGACGCCAACATTAGCCAGGACGCCGACACTGCACACCGCGTAGAACGTCAGGAGACCCCGGAGCATCGCAAGGCCGGTGAGGCGGCGATCCCGATATGTCAGTCGGTTGTTGAGCGCAAAATTGGTCGTCATGGCGACAAACGTCGCCAACGTCTGCGCTACGTTGAAATCGAGCCCAAGCCCGATCATGGAGCCACGCAGCGCCAACAGATGCACCAGCACGCCGCTGGCCCCGACCAGCGCAAACATCAGGAAGCGGACAGACACAAGGTCGCCGAAATACTTGGACACCAGCAATCCCAGATAATCGAACGTCACGAGTGCATCGAGCTTGCTCTTGCCCTCGCGGCGCTCGCGGAAAACAAAGGGAAACTCGACGATGCGCAAACGGCCTTCGCCGCTCGCCACGATATCGAGCAGGATCTTGAAGCCTTGCACCGACAGCTTCGGGGCCAGCTCATCAACTATCGGACGGCGCAGCATGAAGAAGCCGCTCATCGGGTCGGTCAGGGTCACCTTGAGCAGCCTCTGCGCCAGGGCATTGGCGAGGTTGGAGCCGGCCGCACGGATGCTCGACAGGCCCTCGCCTATGGCCCCGCCTTCGGTCCTGCGGCTCGCCACTGCCAGATCCCGATCACCCGCCTTCAGGGCGGCCAGCATCTTCGGCAGCAGGGTCTCGTCGTGCTGCAGGTCAGCATCCATTACCGCAACAAACGGGGCTGAGGACGAAAGCATGCCCTCGATACAGGCACCTGCCAGACCACGTCGGCCGATCCGGCGGATGACACGCACGCGCGGATCCGTTGCGGCAATCTCGCGGGCTATCGTGGCGGTTCCATCGGGCGAATTGTCGTCGACAAAGACCACCTCAAAGGCAATTCCGGTCAGCGCCCTGCGCAGCGCCGCCACAACCAGGGGCACATTCTCCCGCTCGTTGTAGGTGGGCAAGATGACAGTCAGCTCCGGAACCGACAGGGTTGCGGCGGGGACCGGGGTGGCCTCCGCGCCAGCCTGATGCAGGGAACGAACTTCCATGGAGACAGACCACTGGTCACGTTGAAAGGCCTCGCCAACATGGTGAGGCCTCTGGCCAATCTCGCGCGACTCACAGCCAGGCAAGGCCGCTTCATGCGAAATCAAGCGCCAGAATTGGTGACGCATTGATCAGGCAGCTTTGTCAACGTTGGCGGATTCCGTCCCGGAACTCAATCCCCGGGGACGACGTGGCGGTGATGCCGCCTTCAGGAAGGGGCGCTCGCCTGCAACCCCGTCTCGGACACACTGTTTGCCGGGACAACCCACTGGCGGAGCGCGTTTCTCCGCCCTTGAAAACCCGGGGAAGGCACCGCCGTCTCAAAGCCGGTCGCGCAAGGGCTCGGCGCAAACTGTTCGATGACATCGAGGACGACCGGGACGGTTCCCGGCTGCGCTCGCTCCCGCGCGAGACGACACCCTGTCCAACCCAACGCCCTGCGCCGGACACCAAGTCGTGCATGGCATTCGGTCCTGGTCTTTCGGACCTGTGTGACAAGGGCTTCGAACAGTTCGCGGTTTGCCGCCCCGACCGGGCCGCACAAGGCCTCGGTCGGATCGATCCTGGACTCATGCTGGACCGCAGCGGTCGACAGGGTGCGGACAACAATCTGCGCCTTCGCAAGGCCGGGACCGTGCGCGGACTTAAGCCATGCGACCGCAGCGGCGGGCTTTGCGAATGGGCCGGCCGCGTCCGCCAAGGCTTGCCATTGTTCCAGTATTCGCCAGGTCTTGCCGGCAAGATTGCGTATAACAGCGGCATCCAACCCAGCTGGCGACAGAGCCGTTACCGGGCCCTCCGGCGGGCAATGCAATCGGCCAGCTTCCGGCTGAGCAGGTTCTTCCACCCCATGCCCAGGAACACACGCGGCATCAGGTTGGAGAACCCACGGAACCCGTCATGGATGAGAGTCAGGCGGGTTTCGGTTTCGGTCACCTCAACCAGATCGAAGGTGACGGTCGTGTCGAGGGGACCGCCCTTCCAGGCCAGGACGAGACTTTCGGGCGGCACGATGTCGAGAACCTTGGCGTGCACGATTCCGTCGAAGCCGGGTGCCGGCTTGGTGCGGAAAGTGAACGCATGGCCGAGGACGGGCTGGAAGTCGTTCGGCATCAGCCAATCCGCCAGGGCATCGCTGTCTGCGATTGCTGCCCAGACCATGTCGCGTGGATAGTTGTAGGTACGGCTCAAACGGATCGCGCGCATGCTTCGCCTCACTACTGCCTTTTCTTCAGGTGGGTTTCCAGCACATCGAGCCGGTCGCTCCAGAAATCCCGATACTTGTCGAGCCAGTCCGCCACCTTCGCGAGTTCAGTGGGCTTCAGCGAGTAGAAGGTGTTGCGCCCGACCCGCCGCGCACCGACGAGGCCAGCCAGCCGAAACACCTGCAGGTGTTGGGAGACGGTCGGTTGCCGCACCTGCAACAGTGCGGTCAGCTCCCGGACAGTCCTTTCGCCGCTCATCGTGGCGTCGAGGATCAATCGACGCCTGGGCTCGGCGATGGCGCGGAACGGATCTTGATCAGCGGCTACATAGCCCATGTTTTATCCATAGGTAATTGCCTACCAAGCATGGATAGGTAATCGCCTATGATTTTCAGGTGAGATTGAAGAGGACCGGATTGGCGAGCGGACGTGAAGAAGAGCAGGTTCAGTGAGGCGCAGACCATCGGCGTGCTGCGGGCGACGACGACCTTCGGGACCGTCAGCTGCCCGATCCGGGCTACCGCTCGACTGGCTGCTGGCCAAGTACCCGCGCCGTACCACCCGGAGCCGGCGCGCGGGTTGGTCGCTGGTCCAGCGTCGACAAGACCGGATGCGACATCCATCTTGCGGTCGGGTCGCGACGGCCCGCTGACCCTTTATCCCCTCGCCGCGAGACTCCCTTGACCGTCCGACGCTCCGTCATCGACCTGATCGGCGACACGCCGCTGATCCGCCTGAACCGCCTGTCCGAAGCGACCGGCTGCGAGATCCTCGGCAAGGCCGAGTTCCTCAACCCCGGCCAGTCGATCAAGGACCGGGCGGCGCTGTCGATCATCCGGCGCGCCCGCGCCTGCGGCGAACTGCGGCCCGGCGGGACCATTGTCGAGGGTACCGCCGGCAACACCGGCATAGGCCTCAGCCTCGTCGGCGCGGCGCTGGGCCATCCGGTCGTGGTGGTCATGCCGCGCACCCAGTCGGAGGAAAAGAAGCTGGCGGTGCGGGCGCTCGGTGCCCGGCTGGTCGAGGTCGACGCCGCCCCCTTCTCCAGTCCCGGCCACTTCGTCCACCACTCGGCCCGGCTGGCGCGCGAGCTCGACGCCGAGCTGCCCAACGGTGCCTTCTGGGCCAACCAGTTCGACAACCTGTCCAACCGCCTCGCCCACTACGAGGGCACCGGGCCGGAGATCTGGGCCCAGACCGAGGGCCGGATCGACGGCTTCGTCAGCGTGGTCGGCTCGGGCGGGACCCTGACCGGTGCGGGGGCTTTCCTGAAGGAGCGCAACCCCGACATCCAGGTGGCGCTGGCCGACCCGGCGGGCGCCTCGCTCTACAGCTGGTTCACCTGCGGCGAGATGAAGGCCGAGGGCTCCTCGATCACTGAAGGCATCGGCGTCGGGCGCATCACCGGCAACCTCGAGGGCTTCACCCCCGACCACGCCTGGCGCATCGAGGACGCCGACTTCCTGCCCACCCTGTTCGACCTGGTGCGCGAGGAGGGACTGTCGCTGGGCGGCTCCAGCGGCGTCAACCTGATCGGGGCGGTGCGCCTCGCGCGCGAGCTCGGCCCCGGCAAGACCATCGTCACCTTCCTGTGCGACCCGGGCAGCCGCTACGCCTCGCGCCTGTTCAATCCGCAGTTCCTGACCGCCCGCGGCCTGCCGGTCCCGCCGTGGCTGGCGACGGCGATGCGGTAGCCCCGGAGCCTGGATCAGGGCAGCCGAAGGCCTTCGTGAGGTCCGCGTCGATGGTCATCGCGTCCCCGGCCTGCACCACGCAGGTCGAGTACTGCGCCACGTCGAGCCCCCGAACCACCTCGAGATCCCGGCGCAGCTCCTGCAGCAGCCTGGCTTCATCCACCGCCGTTATCGACGGGCGCGCGCCGCTGCCGCGGCGACCGGCGAGATAGACCAGCACCTTGCGCTGGGGGGCCGAGCCGGCGGGCCGGACACCGCTCTCGGGCGCCGGGCCGGTGTACTGACCCAGCACGATGCTCAGCACCCTGAGACCGGCATGCTCGCGCGCCAGGGCTTGCGCCCGCCGCGCCGCCAGCTGTTCCTCGGTTTCGACGGCCCCCTCGAACGAGGCCAGACCAACGACGATCGCGAGCTCCGCGCGGGCCGGCGCCCGGGTCCATTCCGCGAGCGTCGGCTCCGGATGGGGCATGAGGGTGTTGAGGGTGCAGGCTCCCTGATCGCCGCCAAGATCAAAGGCTGTTCGACCGTCGTCGCCAAACGCCCAGGTCGCACTGACTCCGGCGGCCTCCGGGCGATCACCTGCCTTCACCGGGCTGTCAGGGGCTTCGCATACCAGGCCGCCGCGCACCAGAAAGGCCTCCCCGGGCTGACGAGCCTCGGGGACACCGGCCAGCCAGGTCAGCACCGCGGCCAAATAGACGAACAGGACCCAGGCGGCCCCGACGGCGGCGATCGTGAACAGACGCGCCGGGGTGCGGTCGCGCGAGGGGTGGGCCCGGCGCCGGTCGGCGACCAGGGCCAGGCCGAAGCTCAGGGCCAGCAAGGCGACCACGACGGCGAGCAGAACAGGCCCGGCCAGTGCGTTGGCGGCATTGGACTGCTTCAGGGCGGCCAGCAGCTGGCCGAGAGGTGCCAGCCCCTCCGACAGGGACCATTCGCTCCCGGTACCGAACACCCAGACATCGATCAGAGGGATGAGGTGCGCCGCCAGCCAGTGGCCCGCCAGCAGCATGAGCAGGCCGAGGCCGAAGGCCAGAACCACGCGGCGCTCACCGGAGGCCGGGTTCTGTTCCGCCACCGACCTGAACCCACCCTTGAGGAACGCCTCATAGGTCGTGAGGTTTTCCCTGGCGATCGCCAGCCTCTCCTCGGCGAGGTCCTCCATCTGCTTGCGCAAGGCCGCCTCGCGCGCCGCCCGGGCCTCGAGCGCCGCTTCGGCGGAGAGCGGGGTCGCGGCGGGATCATCGCCGGCGACTTCCGCCGGGGCCGGTCGCACGACGCGTTCATACTGCAGAAGATACTCCACGCCGTCCGCCTGCAGGCGGTCAAGGAGGAAACGCAAAAGCACCAGGGTCCCGAGGGCGACCACCACCATCAGGGCGGCGACGAGAATGCCGCCCGACAGGGCGACCAGGGCGCTGCCGGCGATGATGAGTCCGGAGACCAGCCAGAAGGTCACGCCCGGCTCGGCGGGATCGGCGACCTCCGGGGGCGGGAGGAAACGGAAGTCGCCCGAGATCAGATCGGCGAGGTCATGCGGCCGATCGGCCCCGGTGTCGGGGGGCTGGTGCACAGCCTGCGCCTTCTTCACAGCCTGTTCGAACACCTTGCTCAGGCGATCGACGGAGCGGGGCTTCCCATACTTCGAATTGAACACCCACCTGCGGAAGGTGTCATAGATCCCCCAAAAGAGTCCCCCCACGAGGATGGTGGCGCACAGGGCGAACAGCGCCCACCAGCGCACGAGGGTCTCGATGCGGGCTAGGCGCTCGTCGCTGCAGAGGTCCCCCGGCTGGGCCTCGCGACCCGGCGGGAGCGCATAACAGGCCTCGGCCGCCAGCACGGCGCTGATCTTTTCAGGCGTGGGCCTGAGGTCACCGAGTTCGACCAGGGTGGTTCCACCGCCGGCGCTCTCGTCCACCTGGAACAGGTCGACCAGGGGCTTGAGCTCGCGCGTCAGTTCCCCGACGCTCGCAGTCCGCTGAAAGGTCCGGGTCATGGGGCCATCGGGCCCCTCGGGCGCGATGATCATGCCGATCACCGCAATCAGCTTGAACAGGGTCGCAAGCCCCACGCCGCCCAGAATGATCTGGGCCAGATACTCTGACCGTCTCATGGTTCGCCCCCGCTCCCCTTCAGCGACGACAGGGCGCACGGTTCCACGAACGTCGCTATCGCATTCTCCTCCTAAGTGAACGGGGCTAGAGTTCCATCCCGGCCGTCACCGGCGAGACGTCGCCACCACCAGCGGGCGGCTATGCGCGCACGAAAATGAGGACTGCCCCGATGTCCGCCAACACCGACGATATCCGCAGGTGCCGGGGGACCGCTGCCGTTGCCGAGCACACTCCACACCGTCCCGTCGGTCGCCTCCTTGCCCCGTCCAGCGACTGCTCGAAAGGCTCGCCGACGAACGCTCGGCCGCGCCGGCCGACGCCGCGGCCTTGGCAGAGACGTTGGACGGATGAGCCGGGGCGACGAAACGCCGCCGCGGTCGGGCAGATCCTGACAGCGGCGGCGGGTATCCCTATCGTGCCGTAAGCTGACCGCGCCTGGAGCCTTGCCATGATAAAGCCCGTCACCGTTTCGCTGTCGCTCTGCCTCGCCGTCCTGGTCGTCTGCGCCAGCCCGGTTCTCGCCCGGCCCGCACCATCTGCGGCCCAGGCACCGATCGCCACCTTCGTACTTGAGCCCCTGCCCTACGCTCCCGAGGCGCTGGAGCCAGCCATCGACGCCGAGACGATGCGCATCCATCACGGCCGGCACCACAAGGCCTACGTCGACAACCTCAACGCCGCCATCGCGGCCGATTCCGCGCTCGCCGGCCTGTCGCTTGAGCAGCTGATGGCGCGCATGTCGACCCTGCCGGTTGCGGTGCGCAACAACGGCGGCGGTCACTGGAACCACGCTCTGTTCTGGCGGCTGATGGCCCCGGTCGGCCAGGGCGGGGAACCCTCGGCGGCGCTGGCCGCCGCCATCACCCGGGACTTCGGCTCGATGGACGCTTTCAAGGTCGCCTTCAACCGCGCCGCCACCTCGCGCTTCGGGTCAGGCTGGGCCTGGCTGATCGTGCGCGACGGCCAGCTGGAGATCACCTCGACGCCGAACCAGGACAATCCGCTCATGGATCTGTCCGAGGTGCGCGGTGCCCCGATCCTCGCCGTCGACGTCTGGGAGCACGCCTACTACCTCAACTACCAGAACCGCCGCGCCGACTATCTGACGGCCTGGTGGAGCGTGGTGAACTGGAACGAGGTCAACCGGCTGTTCGACGCTACGCAAGGGTAAGCCGACTCCCGCGGCACCCATCCCTGGCGGCCGGCGCGGCGGCGCGATCGGGACCCCAGCGCGACTTGCGCCAATCCGTTTATCTGTAATATCATAACATTCCAGATCTGGCTTCCGGAGTTTCGTCTTGCGCAATCGACTTCTCGCGGGTGCCGCACTCGCGCTTCTTCTCGGCGGCCCCGTGACGGCAGTCGCCCAGGCTCAGGCCCCGGACGCCGTGGCGGAGGCCAATCCCCTGCTGAGCCCCTCGCCGGCGCCCGACGGCACCCCGCCCTACGATCGCATCCGCCCGGAGCACTATGAGCCGGCCTTCGACGCGGCTATCGCCGCGGCGCATGAGGACTTCCGCCGGATCGCCGAAAACCCGGAGCCGCCCACCTTCGCCAACACCCTTGAGGAGATCGAGCGGGCAGGACGGCCGCTGGCGCGGGTCAGCAGCACCTTCTTCAACGTCGCCTCGGCCGACGCCACGCCGGCGATCCAGGACATCCAGCGCAACGTCACCCCGAAGCTGGCCCAGCTGTCCAACGCCCAGCTGCTGAACCCGGCGCTGTTCGCCCGGATCAACGAGGTGTGGCAAGCTCGGGAGTCCCTTGACCTGACGCCAGAAGAGCTGCGGCTGCTGGAACAGACCCGCCTCGACTACGTCCGCGCCGGTGCCGCCCTCGACGAGACGACCCGCGCCCGCGTGGCGCAGATCAACGAGGAGCTGGCCAGCCTCGGCGTCCAGTTCGGCCGCAACCTGCTGGCGGACCAGACCGCCAGCGCCGTGCTTCTTGTCTCTACCGATGTGGAGGGCCTGCCGCAGGACCAGCGTGCAGCCGCCGCGGCCGCGGCGACCGCGGCTGGCCATGACGGGGCTTTCCTGATCCCCGCCACCCGGTCCGCCGTGGAGCCCTTCCTGACCTCGGCCCCGGACCGGGCGGCGCGGGAGCGGGTATGGCGCGCCTTCGTGATGCGCGGCGACAACGACAACGCCAACGACAACAACGCCCTCATCGCCCGCATGGTCAGCCTGCGCGCGGAGCGGGCCCGGCTGCTGGGCGCAACGAGTCACGCCGCCTTCCAGCTTGAGACCGCGATGGCCGGAACCCCGGAAGCAGCGAGCGCCCTGTTGACCACGGTGATCGAACCGGCGCTGCTGCGAGCGCGCGAGGAGCTGCAGGCCATCAGTGCCCTGGCGGCGCGCGACGGCGTCACCGACGTGGAGCCGTGGGATTGGCGCTACTACGCCGATAAGGTGCGCGCCGAGCGGTTCGCCCTCGATGAGGCCGAACTGAAGTCCTACTTCCCGCTTGAGGGCATGGTCGCGGCCATGTTCGAGACCACCAACCGTTTGTTCGGGCTGACGATGCACGAGCGTTTCGACATCCCGGTCTACGCTCCCGGCGTGCGGGTGTGGGAGGTCCGGGAGGCGGACGGTTCAAAGGTTGGGCTCTATTACGCCGACTGGTTCGCCCGCCCGACCAAGCGGCCGGGTGCATGGATGAACAGCCTGCGCGTCCAGAGCGGCCTGCTGGGCGAGAGCCCCATCGTCGTCAACAACCAGAACATCCCGCCGCCGGCCGCCGGCCAGCCGGCCCTGATCTCGGTCAACGAAGCCGAGACACTGTTCCATGAGTTCGGGCACGCCCTGCACGGTCTGCTGAGCAAGGCGCAGTACCCTGGCCTGTCCGGCACCGCCGTGTCGCGGGACTTCGTCGAGTTCCCGGCCCAGGTCTATGAGCACTGGGCCACCGAGCCGGACATTCTGCGCCGGCACGCGCGCAATGTGGCGGGCGAGCCGATCCCCGAGCCCCTGCTGCAGGCCCTGCTGGCCTCGCGCACCTTCAACCAGGGTTTCCTGACCGTACAGCAGCTGTCGTCGGCCGTGCTCGATATGCGCCTGCACCAGGTGCAGACCCTGCCCGCCGACTTCAACGCGCGCGCCTGGGAAGCCGAGCAGCTGCGCCAGCTCGGCGTGCCCGAGGAGGTCGGGATGCGCCACCGACTTGCCCACTTCAGCCACATCTTCGATGGCGGCTACTCGGCCAGCTACTATGCCTACACCTGGGCCGAGGTGATGGATGCCGACGGCTTCGAGGCCTTCAAGGAAACGGGGAACGTGTTCGATCCGACCCTGGCGTCAAGGTTGCGCGCCGAGGTGCTGGAGCGTGGCAATACCCGCGACCCGGCCGAGAGCTACGTCGCCTTCCGCGGCCGCCCCCCGACGGCCAACGCCCTGCTCCGCAACCGCGGCCTGAGGTAGGGGGCGGGGGCCGTCCCTGCATCCGGGTGATGATCGATGTCTCGTCCGCCATGGTGCCACCCGAGCCGCGCCATGGCCGGCGACATCGGGCGCGATTGGCCGCGCTTGGGCGGGTCAATGCCTCGAAGATGGCCTCCGCCGCTTCAGCTCAGCCGGCGACGCGGGGGTATCGAACACCACGACGACAACCGACCCCGGACGACCCCGGGGCACCCGCGTGGCGGAACCAGCGAGACGGCAAGACAGCCTCCTGACGACAACAGGCGGACCGCCAGACGGCGCAACGCTGCCGGCACCGGCGCTCGCCCATACTGGCCAGCCCTTTGCCGTCCCGACAAGTGGACCGTCGGGGTCGAGCCCCCCGCTTCCCGCGCCGGCCGAGAGTCCGGGGCCGTGGCGACCTGCAGCGGTCCTTCAGTCCCGGGACGCCTCCTCGACCCTCAGGCTCTCCAGGTAGGCGATCAGGTCATCGATCTCGGCCGCGCGCCAGACGAAGCCCGGCATGTCCGGATGCGCCGTGACCAGACCCTGGGCGAAGTCACCCTCAAGCGCAACCAGGTCGCGTCGCCGGGCGACCTCGCGCAGCGGCGGTGCCGCCGGCATCGGACTGTCGTCAGTGAACCCCACCGCGTGGCAGCTGGCGCAACTGGCCTGCGCAATGCCAATACCCCGCTCGGCGGGCCCTTCGTCCAACGACGCCCAGGACGGGGGCAACGGATTTCGCCAGCCGACGCAGGCGGCGACCGCCAAACTCAACAGGGCGATGACAGCGCTCGTTGCGCCGATGCGGCGGAGGGACGGATGAGCCGGCGTCATGGCTGGGCCTCTTCCCGAAGTCGACGCAAGACCGCCCTCAGGTCCTCAGGCCGATCCTCGCAGCGTTCGGCTGCCTCATCCGGCCCCAGCCGGCTCGCAACAGCCGGCCGCAACGCCGCCCGAAGCACACCAAGGGCCTTTGGCGGTGCGATGAGCGCAACCGTATCGAACCGCTCGCGCATGACGAGGTCGCCGATCCGCACAGCGAGGTCCTTGAGGAACCTGTCCTCGGAGCGCCCCTGCGGGCTGTCCGTCTCCCCGACATGCGATCCGTTGCCAAAGCGCTGGAAGACGCGCGGCCGTCCCTTCGCTGTCGCCAGGCCCTGCGCCAGTCCCTCAACCCAGCCGGGGCGTTCCGCCAGCGCCGCGCCGCGACTCGGCTCCTCGAAAAGCCGCGCCCGTCGCCCGTCGGCGACCACAAGAAGGCATCTCTGAACCTGCATGACCGTCTCCTCTCGACGATCATCCCGCAAGCGCCGCGAAGTGCCCATGATCCAGATCAAAAGCCTTGGCGATCCCGTTGGAGCCTGAGCGGTTGAGGTGCCATCGCCTCGGGATTCCGCCGATGCCATGGATCGGGCTGCCGCTCGAAGCCGGGCCGAAATCCGGGCCGGGCTGGACCGCGTCCAACTCAACCGGTTTCGGACTGGCCGCCACCTTCGGCATCCTGCCGGAGCCGGAGGCGCGGCGCGCGGGCGAACTCGTCCCGCCCATACGGCAGGTCTCGGAACAAATAGGGATAGTAGTGGTGCCTGATTTCCGCGTGAAAGATGCGAACACGGTCCTGATACGCCAGCTGCGCCCGCACGTCGGTCGCCGCCATCCGGTGCATGGCATTCTGCAATCCGACCGGCAGAAGCAGCCAACCCGCCGCCGCCGCCGCCTGCTCCCGACGGGCAATACCGTCGCGGTAGGCTTCCGACTGGTCGGCCACCGCCACATCACCGAGATGCTGGAAGGCGAAGTACCATTTCCAGTGGAAAGGCTGTGTCATCGGCGGGGTGTCGGCCCACTCCGGATAGAGGATGAGGAAGCGCTCCAGGGTGGGTTGGCGGGGCAGGTCCCAGGCGCTGTGCACCGCATCGCGATTCTCCCGGGCCAGCCGGGCCCCATCCGGCACGGGTATGGCGGCATTGACCACCAGGCTGGCCGCCGCCGGTCCCACCAGGGTCAGGGCGAACCACAGGCCGGCGAGACTGGCGGCGTTGACCGCCGAGCGCGGCCCCAGGCGGGCCGCCGCGAGAGCCAGAACGGTCCAGAAGATCACCACACCGACAAGCGCGCCGGCGAACAGCACAGCCAGGCCGGGCGGAGCCCGCTCCAGCGCCGCGCCCGTGGCGAAGGGGACCAGCAGCGCTGTCGCCACCAGCCCTGCGCGCACGCCGGCGCGCGCGGCGAAAACTTGCGCCGCCGCCCGCGGCACGGCCTGAAGGGCCGCCAGCCGACCAGCCTCTCGCTCACCCGACCACAGGTCGTGCAGCAGGACGATCAGCACCAGCGGGGCGAGATAGACCGCCACAAAGGCCAGGTCGAAGCGACCCGGCAGCGCCAGTTCGGGGTTGACCTGTTCATTCTCGTGGATCTGGGCCTCGAGCGCCAACGCCCGGACGCGGAGCACAGAGGGGGCGACATCGCGCTGGCCCAGGGCCGCAAACGCCAGCGGCGAGGGCGCGTTCCAGATCGGGAAGAAGGCGTTGTAGGCATAGGTCCCGGCATCGACCGCATAGCCCGACAGGGCCTCGTCCTCGATCGCCTGCAGCTCGAGCACCCGGACGATGGCGGCACGCTCGCGGTTCACCTCGGCGAGGCCGAACGCCACCGCCGCAGAGGCGATGAAGGCGAGGATGGCTACCGCCGCCACGGCGGTGCGGGAGCGCCAGAAGAACCAGAGTTCGCGCCCGAGGGCGGTCATCGTGCGTCCTCCTCAAGCCGGCGCGCGGCGGGCAACAGCAGGCCAAGTACGACAACCAGCCAGCCAGCGAGGACCACGAGCCCCGGGACCATGCTGGCGGCTCGGGTCTCGGGGGTGGCGGGGCGGAAGCGGAACTCGGGAAGGTCGGCCCATGTCTGCGCCGCCACCCGCGTCCGGCGCTCGGCCTCGGCGTCGCGGCTGCGTGCGGCGTCGTCGGCGGCCTGCACCTGTTCCGCGTGCACTTGATTGAGCCGCTGGATCAGGTCGAACCGGTAGGCCTCCGCCTGGTCGAGGAAGCGGACATGGGTCTCAAGATCCGTGGCCGCTCCGGCCATGGAGGTCTGACGAACCGCGAGGGCGGGACTGAAGACCGCAGCCACCTGCATCCAGCGCGACTGGGCGCGCTGGGTGTCGGCGGTACGGGTGGCGTAGTGGGCAAACAGGCGCGCAGTCAGGGCCTCGCCCTCGGCCGACACCAACCCCCGGTAGTTGACCGGCAGGTCCTCGACGCGGCTTACGCCGTACTGCGCCAGGGTGCGGGCGCGGAACGCCGCGAAGAAGGGATCGTCGGGATTGTGGCTGTCGCCGATACGCCGCGCCTCCTGGGCCAGCCGCAGGTCCGTCTCCACCCGGGTGGCTGTCGGCTCGGCCCTGGCGGCGAGCGCGGCCGCCCCGCGCGGCACGAACACAATGGCCACCGTCCATACGGCGACGAGCGCCAGCAGGGCCCCGCGGCTGGTGCGCGACAGAGCGGAGACGGCGATCACTCCGAGTACCCAGATGGCGAGATAGACCCCGTAGGCCAGCGCGATCAGCCCTGCCGCCGCCGCCTCGGCCGGAAAGGCCGCCGCAGCCAGGGCGAGGGCCGCCAGCGCCGGAACCAGGGCGACGAAAGCCACGACACCGAGGGCCAGCGCCTTGCCGGCGAGGATCTCCGCGGGGCGGGTGCCGTGCACCCGAAGTTGCCGCAGCACCCCGCCCTCCCGCTCGCGACTGACGGCGGAAAAGCCAAGAAAGATCAGCAGCAACGGTGCCAGGGCCTGCAGCACAAAGGCTGGCGTCAGCTGCCCGAAGCGGATCAGGCCGGACGACTCGCGCATGGTACCGAAGGTAGCGGTGTTCTGGCGGTGTCCCTCGAGGAACAGGGTGGTGCCGGTGAAGGGATCGACGCCCGACTCGAAGGCGGCCAGGGGGCTGACCGGCCGGTGCACATAGGTGCCATAGTGTACCACCCGGTGCGGGTGCCGGTCCGGCTGCTGTTCGAAGGCTCGGACCGCCGCCGCCTGGCTCTCTGCCCGCGCCTCCCGCTCCCGCGCCGCCTGGGATGCGGAGGTGGCTGCCGCAATGGACGAGAGCAGCATCAGCACGATCAGACCAACCCAGGCCGCCCGGGTCCGGGCAAGCAGGCGAAGGTCCTCTGCAGCGATGCGCCACGCCCGGCTCATGCCGCGGCAAGCCCCGTATAGCTGCGATACAGCGCCTGGATATCGAAACGCTCCGGCCCCTCGCCCGCCGCCCAAGACTGGCCGATCCGGCCCTGGTGCAGCACGCCGATGCGGTCGGCGGTGGCGGCGGCACCGAACAGGTCGTGGGTGACCATCAGGATCGCCACGTCCCGGGCTCCGAGGTCGAGGATCAGGTCGTGAAAGTCCTGCGCCGCCGCCGGATCGAGCCCGGAGGTCGGCTCGTCCAGCAGCAGCACCGGCGTCCGGCGCAGCAGGGCCAGGGCGATCGCGGTCTTCTGCCGCATGCCCTTGGAGAAACCGCCCAAGCGTCGATCCCGGGCTGCCGGGTCCAGCTTGACCGCGTCGAGCGCCTCGCCGATCTCCGCGACGGTCCGACGCTCCCCGGCCAGGTCGAGGAAGTAGCGTATGTTCTCAAGCGCCGAGAGGTGGTCATAGAGAGCTACATTCTCCGGGAGATAGGCCGCCGCGCGCCGCACCCGGTCCGGGTCCTGCGCCGGATCGGCCCCGGCGACGGTGATGGTGCCGCCTGCCCGCGGGATCAGCCCGAGCGTGGCGAACAGGGTGGTGGACTTTCCGGTCCCGTTGCCCCCCAGCAGCGCATAGATCTCGCCCGGCGCCACCGAAAGGGTCAGGCCGTCGACCGCGCGACGCCCCCCGCGGATGACGACGAGGTCGCGGATATCCAGTCCACCCTCAGACATCAGGACCCGGTCAGAATCGGTAGCGCAGGCCGACCGAAGCCGTGCGCGGCGCGCCGGGCTGGAGCCACAGGCGCGAATAAGAGTTGGCGTACCAGGTTTCGTCCAGCGCATTGTCGAGGAAGGCCGAGACCTCGACACGCTCCGTCACGCTCCAGCGCGCAAACAGGCGGACAAGGGTGTGCGCCGGCAGCTCGAACGCCGACCCGGTCTCACCCAGTCGCTCGCCCGAGTGCTGGACGGCTCCGCCGAGCATGGCCTCGCGGCCTGCGAGGCGGAGCGTGCGCGCCAGCTGCAGGCTGGCTCTGTGCTCCGGGATGTTGATGAGGCGGTCGCCCGGGCGGATCAAGAGGCCGGTACCGGCGTCGATAACCTGTTTGGAGACCTCGGCCTCGACCCAGGCCCAAGACAGCCACAGGTCGATCTCGCCAGGCAGGCGGCCCTGCAGGTCCACCTCGACCCCGCGGCTCTCGGCCTCGCCGATCGCCAGCGAGAAGCCGGCGTTCGACGGGTCAGAGGCCAGCACATTGGTCTTCTGCAGCGAGAAAAGGGCGAGGTTGCCGCTCAGACCACCCCAGCTCGCCTTCAACCCGATTTCTGTCGAGCGGGATTCCTCCGGGGCAAATGGCTCCCCCGCCGCATTGGCCCCGAAGTTCTGCCGGAAGCCCTCGCCATAGGCGGCGTAGAGCGACGCCCCGGAAGTCAGGTGCAGCACCGCCCCGACCTGGGGGCTGAAGCGGGTATCGCCAAACCGCGTTACCGCCCCGGTGGCCCGGTTGGTCCCGGTCTGCTCAAAATCGTCAAAGCGGCCACCGAGGCGCACTTCCAGCCGGTCGCCGAAGCGGATGTGGTCCTGAAGGTACACTCCCCACGCGCGCTGCTCGTCCAGGCGATTGGTCTGCAGCGGCGGGGTGGGTGGGGGGAAGCGTCCGTACACCGGCGTGAGCACATCGATCACATAGCCCTGCTGCGCGCTCGGGTTGGAGCTCAGGGCGGGCGGTCGGAAGCGCAGGAAGAACTGGCTGTTGTCGAAGGCGTCCCGGTCGGCACCGAGCAGCAGTCGATGCTCGCCGCCCAGCACCATGAAGCGGCCCGACAGCTCGGCGCGCAGCACCACATGCTCCGCGTCATAGTCGCGGAAACGGTACTGCCGCGACAGGCTGCGGCCATCGGTGAACAGCCGCTGGCGCGAGGCGGCCAGCTCCGGCTCGCTGGAGAAGCCCTCCAGATCCGTGTCACGCCGGCTGGCCCCGATCAGAAGGCTCCAGTCCCCGGAGATATCGTGCTGCAGCTGGAGCTGATGACCCAGTACATCGGCCGTTACTGGCCCATCCCCCGGCTCGCCGAGGAAGCGGCTGCGCGGCAGGGCGTCGAGCCGACCATTGATCGAGGGCACCCCCCGGTCAAACGGAATCTCCTGGCGCAGCGCCTCGAGATCGTACGTCAGCGTCGTCCGCGCGCCGAGGCGGGCGAACACCGAGGGATAGACCGCGCGCCGAACACTCTGCACCGTATCGCGGAAGCTGCCGGCGTCCTCGTAGACCGCGACCAGACGCACCGCCACGCGGTCGCCAACGACGGGCCCGGTCCAGTCCAGTTCGCCGCGATAGAAGTCAAACTCCCCCACCCGGACGCCGATGGTACCCGCCGCCTCGAAGGCCGGGCGTTTGGTGACCAGGTTGACGCTCCCGCCCGGCTCGCCGCGGCCGAACAGGGCGGCGTTGGGACCCTTCAGGATCTCGATGCGCTCGATGCCTGCCGCGTCGCGAGGGCCGCCGAAGCCGCGTCCGGCGTTGAAGCCGTTCACCAGATAGCCGCTCGGCAGATTCTCGTCTCCGGCGAAGCCGCGGATGGCGAAACTGTCCCAAAGGCCGCCGAAATTATTCTGCCGCGCCACCGAGGCCGACAGGTCCAGCGCGTCCGTGAGGCGCGTCACCCCGACGCGCTCCAGCGTCTCCGCCGAGATGACGGTGATGGACTGCGGCGTACTCTGCAGCGGAACCCCGGAGCGGTAAGCCTGTCGCTGGCCGGTGACGACCACCTCCTCGACCCGCGTCTGAGCCTGGCTGACGCCCGGCAGCATCACGACGGAGCTTGCCAGCAGGGCGACGACCCCGATGGAGGATCTGGTCAGCATGGCGGTAGGCCTCTTTGAGTCACATCGAGGCGTGTTTGTTATACGATAACGTAACCCTGACAAGGGCTGCGCTTGTCCTCGCCGCGGGAAACCACGCCAGATGACCGCCCTTCACCGCCCAGCCTCGCCCTCGCCGGTGCTGACGCATCCGGCCCTACCGGACGGACGGCTTCACCGGGGACCGGCGGGGAGAGCCCCGGCGCGCGCCCCGGCGCGGGCCCGGAAGGCGCTCGGCGTCATGCCGAACCGCTGCCGGAACCGGGCCGTGAAGTAGGCATGGCTGCTGAAGCCGACCGCGAAGCCGATTTCCGACACCGACCCGGACGTGGAGGCCAGGCGGACCGCCGCCTGATTGAGGCGCATCTGCGTCACATAGTCTGCGAAGCCCCGCCCGAACACATCCCGGAAAAGGCGCGAGAAGTAGGCCGGCGACAGGTGGCATAGCGAGGCCGCGTCCGCGAGCGATAGCGTCGCCGAGGGCTGGTCGCGCAGGCGCTCGAGGAAGGGGCGAAACCTCGACAGGGCGAAGGAGGGCGCGACCCCGTCCCGCGCGATCGGCCGCGCCCGATCGACCGTCAGGTTCACCAACTCCAGATAGCAGCGGGCCTCCTGCGCCAGGCCCGCCGCCACCGCCTCGGCCAGACCGGTGCAGAGGGACGCCAGACGCCGCTGTTCCGACGCGGTGAAGCGGACGCAGCGGGGCCGGACCGGGCGCGAGGTCAGCGCAAAATCGTGATAGTATTGAATCAGAGTCCACGCCGAGCAGCCACCCGCAAGGGCGAAATCGTGAGCCTCCATCGAGGACAGACGGACACCGCAGGCCGGCTCCAGCGTGAACCGCGCATCGTCGGCGAACAGCAGGCCCTCGACGTCTTCGAAGAGCACGATCTCCTCGGCATGATGGAAGTGCGCAAAGCGGGCGGCCGCCGGCGCGTCCGGGGCGCGCTCGACGCGTTCGATCCGGACCGGCATGGCCGGGGAGAGAACGACAGGCTCGACGGCCAGGGGCTCCAGCATGGCAAGATATCTATAACCTATCGCCGTCTTTGCAACAGCCTTGACCGTCGAGGCGGGGCGCCGCGCCCGCTAGCATGTCGTGCCACACTTGCGACGCGTCCGGCCCCTGCGACGCCCCGCCCGGAAGGGAACACGAGCCTTGACGACCCCCCTCAACACACCGTTCCACGTCGACGCCGGGATGGTGGCGAACTTCGAGCGCGACGGCTTCGTGCGTATTCCCGGGGCGCTGGATCCGCGCTGCGTCGCCGAATATGGCGCGATAATCACGCGCAAGACGCTTGAGCTGAACACAGACGACCGTCCGCTGGAGCAGCGCTCGACCTACGACCGCGCCTTCCTGCAGGTCATGAACCTCTGGCGGACCGATGACATCGTGCGCCAGTTCGTCTTCGGGAAACGCCTCGCCGGGATAGCGGCGGCCCTGCTCGGCGTCAGGTCCGTGCGCCTCTACCATGACCAGTCGCTCTACAAGGAGCCGGGCGGCGGCATCACGCCGGCGCATGCGGACCAGTACTACTGGCCCCTCACCAGCGATCGCACCGTGACGGTGTGGATCCCCCTCCAGGACGTGCCCCTCGATATGGGCCCGCTTGCCTTCTATTGCGGGAGCCATCGCGTCGCCTTTGGTCGCGACCTGTCGATCTCGGACGAGAGCGAAGCCGCGATCAGCCGGGAAATGGAAGCGCTGGGATTTCCGATGGACGAGGCACCCTATGCCCTCGGCGACGTGAGCTTCCACAGCGGCTGGACCTTCCATCGCGCAGGCCCGAACACGAGCACCCGCCCACGCTCCGTCATGACGATGATCTACATGGACGCCGACATCAGGGTGGCGGATCCGGTGAACGCCATGCAGCGCAGCGACCTTGATCAGTGGCTGCCCGGCCTCGTCCCTGGCGAGGCGGCGGCGTCGCCTGTCAATCCGATCCTGTTCACCCGGCCATGAGCGGGAGCCGACGCAACGGCCGCGCCCGACTGTCGCGGGATCGAGCCCGCGCAGATCGCACCGGCCAGGATCAACCCTGAAGGAGCCCACATGCGGCGGGTTTTCGTGAACCTCCTGGTCCCGTTCGTCCTCGGCCTCCTCATGGCGGTGCCGGGCCATACCTCGTCGCTCCGGGCCGAGCCGCGGCCGACGGCCTATGTCGACCCCTTCATCGGGACGGACGGGACCGGCCACACCTTTCCCGGCCCCGGCATGCCCTTCGGGATGGTGCAGCCGGGACCTGACAATGCCGACAGCGGCTGGGCGTTCACCTCAGGCTATCAGTACCGGGCACCGCTCATCCTCGGCTTCTCGCAGACCCGCGCGAGCGGCACGGGCATCCCCGAACTCGGCGACGTGCTTCTGCAACCCAGCCAGACCCGCCGGACCGAGTTCGCCAGCCCCTACGACAAGGCCAGCGAAGTCGCCACGCCAGGATACTACGCGGTGTACCTCGGCGATAACCAGGTGCGGGTGGAGCTGACCGCCGGCGTGCGCACGGCGCTGCACCGCTATACCTTCGACGCGCCCGGGCGCGTCTATGTCCTGGTCGATCTGCAGCACGGCCTGACCTTCCGGACCGATGCCCAGCCTGTCCTGGCCGAGCGCTCCGGCTTGACCGCCGATGGCGTCGAGGGGGTGATGCGGCGCTCGAACTGGACCTCGCGCACCGTGGCCTTCAGCGTGCGGTTCGACCATCCGGTCGTGGAGTCCACCACCCTGCCTCCGCGCCCCGGTGACGCCGCGCCGCGGTACCTGCTCGCCTTCGACCTCGGTGCCGGGCGCGAGCTGAACGCCAGGGTCGGCCTGTCGACCGTGGATGTCGAGGGGGCCCGGGCCAATCGCGACGCGGTCAGCGGTCGGGATTTCGACGGCGTGAGGCGCGGCGCGGCGGCGGCGTGGGACGACCTGCTCGGCCGCATCGAGATCGCGGCGGACAACACACGGAAGAGGATCTTCTACACGGCGCTCTACCACGCCTTCCTGCATCCGAGCACGATCTCGGATGTGGACGGGCGCTGGCGCGGCCCGCACGGCGAGGTGCTCCGGGCGGATGGCGGTGATCGCTACTCAACCCTCTCGCTGTGGGACACCTTCCGGGCCGCTCACCCGCTCTACACCCTGCTCGTGCCCGAGCGCGTCGATGACTTCGTGCTGAGCCTGCTGGACCATGCCGACGCCATGGGTCGCCTGCCGAAATGGCCGATCTGGGGCGGGGAAACGGGGACCATGATCGGGGAGCCCGCGCTCCCGGTGATCGCCGATGCCTGGGCGAAGGGCTTTCGCGGCTTTGACGGCGAGCGGGCCCTCGCCGCCATGATCCGCACCTCCACCGTGGACGCGATCCCGGTCTTCCCGGGCGATCATGCCCTCTCGACCTGGTCGCTGTTCGACCGATTCGGATACTATCCGTTCGACCTTGCGGGAGGCGAGGCCGTTTCCCGAACGCTCGAGGCCGGCATCGGGGACGACGCCACGGCCCGTATGGCTGCGGGACTGGCCAGGAGCGACCTGGCCGGCAGGTTTTCGAGCCGGGCCGGGGCATGGCGCAGCCTCGTCGATCCGGAGACCCGTCTCGCCCGTGGCCGCGACAGCACCGGCGGCTGGCGCGAGCCCTTCGATCCGCTGACCCCCACATCCCCGCTCAACAACCCCGGCGACTACACCGAAGCGAACGCCTGGCAATACAGCTGGACGTCGGCGCTGCATGACCCTGACGGTCTGGTCGAGGCCATGGGCGGGCCGACCGGCTTTCGCACGATGCTCGACCGGTTCTTCTTTGAGCTGCCCTCGCTGGAAGGCTGGACCTATCTGGGCCAGGAAGCGATGATCGGTCAGTACGCGCATGGCAATGAGCCGAGCCACCACATCGCCTGGCTGTACGCCCATACGGATGCGCCGGAGCGCGGCCACCAGCTGGTCGCGCGCATCGCGCGGGATTTCTACCGGGACACTCCGGACGGCATCATCGGCAATGAAGACGCCGGCCAGCTGAGCGCCTGGTATGTGTTCGCGACGCTCGGCTTCTACCCGGTGACGCCCGCCAGCGGGACCTATGTCGCCGGCCTGCCGCTGGTCGATCATGCGGTCCTGCGCGTGCCGGGTCGAGCGCCGCTGACGATCCGGCGAACCGGCGCGGGCGACCGTCTCCTGAACCTGACGCTGGACGGTCGGCCCCAGGCACCCACCTCCCTGCCCCATTCGCACCTCGTGCAGGGCGGCACCTTGCTGTTCGAGGCCGGCCGGGAGCCCTGACCGCGACACCGGGTCCCCGCCGTTCGGCCGCGGATACGCCGGTCGCCGCGCGAGACGCCCGGTGCCCGCCCGGGCCGGATCGTCCAAGGGCCCCTCACTCCCACTCGATGGTGCCGGGGGGCTTGGAGGTGACGTCGTAGACGACGCGGTTGACGCCGCGGACCTCGTTGATGATGCGCGTCGCGGTGCGGGCCAGGACGTCCCAGGGGAACTGGAAGAAGTCGGCCGTCATGCCGTCGGTGGATGTGACGGCGCGCAAGGCCAGCACCTTCTCGTAGGTGCGGGCGTCGCCCATGACGCCGACCGTCTTGACCGGCAGCAGCACGGCGAAGGCCTGCCAGATGTCGTCGTAGAGCCCGGCCTTGCGGATCTCGTCCAGATAGATGGCGTCGGCCTCCTGCAGGGCGGCGACGGCGTCCGGGGTGATCTCGCCAGGGATGCGGATGGCCAGGCCCGGCCCCGGGAAGGGATGGCGGCCGACGAAGGCGTCGCTCAGCCCCAGTTCGCGGCCCAGCGCCCGCACCTCGTCCTTGAACAGCTCGCGCAGGGGCTCGACCAGCTTCAGCTTCATGTAGTCGGGCAGGCCGCCGACATTGTGGTGGCTCTTGATCACCGCCGAGGGGCCGCCGGTGGCCGACACGCTCTCGATCACGTCCGGATAGAGGGTGCCCTGGGCCAGAAACTGCGCCCCCTCGATCTTCGCCGCCTCGCGGTCGAACACTTTGATGAACACCCGGCCGATGGTCTTGCGCTTGGTCTCGGGGTCGCTGATCCCGGCCAGGGTGCCGAGGAACTCGGCCGAGGCATCCACATGCACCAGCGGGATGTTGTAGTGCTCGCGGAACAGGGCGGTGACCTGCTTCGCCTCGTCCTTGCGCAGCAGGCCGGTGTCGACGAACACGCAGGTCAGCTGGTCGCCAATCGCCTCGTGGATCAGCACCGCCGCGACCGAGCTGTCGACCCCGCCGGACAGGCCGCAGATGACCTTCGCGTCGCCGACCTGGGCGCGGATCTTCGCCACCTGCTCGTCGCGGTAGGCGGCCATGGTCCAGTCCCCGGTCAGGCCCGCCACTCCGTGGGTGAAGTTCTTCAGGATCGTCGCCCCGCGCGGAGTGTGCATCACCTCCGGGTGGAACTGCACACCGTAGATCCGGCGCGTCTCGTCGGCGATGGCGGCGAAGGGCGCGCCTTCGGAGGTGGCGATGACCTCGAAGCCCTCGGGGATGACAGTGACCCGATCGCCGTGGCTCATCCACACCGGCTCGCGATGATCGACCGCGCCAATGCCGGCGAACAGAGGGCTGTCGCGGGTGATGACCATCTCGGCCCGGCCGAACTCGCGATGGTGGCCGCTTTCCACCTTGCCGCCCAGCTGGGCGCAGATCGCCTGCTCGCCGTAGCAGATGCCGAGGATCGGCACCCCCGCGGCGAACAGGGCCGGATCAGCGCGCGGACTCTCCGCCTCGGTCGTGGAGGCCGGCCCGCCGGACAGGATTATCGCCTGCGGGGCCATGGCCGCCAGCGCCGCCCCGGCCTTTTCGAAAGGGTGGATCTCGCAAAAGACGTTGGCTTCGCGCAGGCGCCTCGCGATCAGCTGCGTCACCTGGCTGCCGAAATCGACGATGAGGACTTTCTGGTGGGCGTTCATGCGGCGGCGTCCGGGGCGGGAGGGGCTTCAAGGGCGGCGGGACCGTGGGCGTCCAGTACGGCGAACAGGCGATCAAGGGCCTCGGCGAGGCGGGCGTCGACCTCGGCCAGGGTCGAGGTCCAGTCCTCCAGCCGGGTCAGCGCGCTGCGGCCGTCCGAGACGCCGCGCAGGGCGACCAGCGGCCGGTCGAATGCGGCAGCGGCACGCGCCAGCGCCCAGGTCTCCATGTCGACCATGTCGGCGTCGATCTGGCCGTAGCGGGCCCCGGAGATCACATCGGCCCCGGTCGACAGCCGGGCCGTTGGCCAGCCGGGGATGAGACACGGCAGCGGCAACTCCGCCGGCAGGTCCAGCAGTGGCGTCACGCCCGGCGCAAAGCCCAGCGGGCTGGCGTCCATGTCGCGATAGCTGACCGAGGCGACCTGATAGACCGCGGCATGCTCGAGCACAGCCGAGCCGCAGGAGCCCAGCGACAGCAGCAGGTCCGGCAGGTGGCCGGCAGCCGACATCCGGGCCAGGGCCGCGGTCAGGCTGACCGCCGCCTCGACCGGCCCGACGCCGGTCATCAACGGGTTGATGCGGGCACGCAGACGTTCACCGTACTCGGCCGGGGCCGCCATCACCGGCAGCAGCCGCACCCTGCCACGGATCACAACCTCGCCGCTCATGCGGCGCGCTCGTAAAGGGCGAAGAAGAAGCCGTCCGTCCCGGTCGCGGCGGGGGAGAGGCGGAACCTCATTCCTCCCCCACAGGGGGAGGTGGCGCCGAGCTCCGCGAGGCGACGGAGGGGGGCGTGCGCCGCCCCCCCCCCACCACGCTGCGCGTGGTCCCCCTCCCCCTGTGGGGGAGGAATGACCGCTTTGAACCCCGGATGCGCGGCCTCGAAGACGTCAGCGGTGGCCTCGTTCTCCCGGCTCAGCATCGAGCAGGTGACATAGGCCAGCCGGCCGCCGGGCTTCACCAGCTTCGCCGCCTGGCCGAGAATGCGGACCTGCAGGGCGTGCAGGCGCTCGACCTCCTCAGGGGTCAGCCGCCAGGCGTCCTCGGGGTGCCGACGCCAGATGCCGGAGCCGCTGCACGGCGCATCGACGAAGACCAGGTCGGCACGGTCGTTAAGGTCCTCCATGCCGCCGCCGTTCGGGCCGATCAGCCGCAGCTCGGCCTCCAGCCCGGCGCGGGCCAGGCGGGGGCGGATGTTGTCGAGCCGTTTCTGCAGCACGTCCGAGGCGATCAACCGACCCTCGCCGGCCATCGCCTGGCCCAGGCCGAGGGTCTTGCCGCCGCCCCCGGCGCAGTAGTCGACCACAGTCATGCCCGGCGCGGCACCGGCGAGGGCGCAGACGATCTGGCTGCCCTCGTCCTGGATCTCGACCCGCCCTTGGCGGAAGGCGTCCAGTGCCTGGATGTTCGGCGGCGGCTCGGACGGCAGGCGCAGACCCACCGGCGAGTGCGGCGCGCGCGTCGAGGTGAGGCCGGCGGCGACCAGCTCGGCCTCAACCGCCTCGAGGGTCGTGCGCGCGGTATTCACGCGCAGGTCGATCGGCGCGCGCGGCTGCATCAACTCGCGCGCTTCCTCGGCCCAGCGCTCGCCGAAGGTGGCGCGGAAGTCCTCGACGACGAACCCGGGCAGGCCTGCGGCGACCCAGCCTGGCAGCTCGCCCCCGCCGGCCATGATGCGCAACCGCTCCTGTTTCGACAGCGGCCGGGGGCCGTAGCCCTCGCCCGTGTGCAGGGCCTCGATCTCCTCCAGCGCCAGGCCGTCGAGGGCCGCCAGCGAGCCAATCACAAGGGCGCGGCCGTCCTCCCGCCCGCCCATGATCCACGACAGCCGGGCGCGGGCGCGCAGCACCCTGTAGACCCGATCGGCCACGGCGCGACGATCCTTCGAGCCCGCGAAGCGATTCTGCTGACCCCAGGCCTTGAGCACCGCCTCGGCCGGCTGGCGGCCCTGGGCGATGGAGTCGAGCACGGCGGCGGCGGCGGCGAGGCGGGCGGCAGGCGTCACGGCAGGAACAGGGCGGCGAGCACCGCCATCAGGCCGAGGGTGGCGACCATCCACGCCAGGCTGCGGAGATAGGGCGTGCCGGCGGCATAGAGCGGAATGTAGGCCAGACGGCCCCAGAAGAAGGCCTGGGTCCCCCAGAAGGTCAGCGCCCCGGTCTTGTCAGCCACCTCGGAGATCAACACCGCGCCGATGAACAGCGGCAGGGTCTCCCAGAGATTGGCCTGGGCCCGCTCCAGCCGCTGCGTCACCACGTCGGGCGTCTTCGGCGTGGTGTCGCGGGACCCGGCGTTCCAGTCGAGGCCATTGACCTTCGTGCGCCCCGCCGCCGCCGGAAACAGCGAGACGAAGGCCAGCACCAGGGTCAGGGCCAGCATGGTCAGCTCGGGCGATCCCGAGACGGGCCAGCTCATGGTCATCCCTGCCGGTAGTTGGGGGCCTCGCGGGTGATCATCACGTCGTGGACGTGGCTCTCGCGCAGGCCGGCGTTGGTGATACGCACGAAACGGGCACAGCTCTGGAAGGCGGCGATGTCAGGAGCTCCAACATAGCCCATGGAGGCTCGCAGGCCGCCGACCAGCTGGTGGATCACTGGCGAGATCGGCCCCTTGTAAGGGGTCTGACCCTCGATGCCCTCGGGCACCAGCTTCTCGGACGAGACTTCTTTCTGGAAGTAGCGGTCGGCCGAGCCGCGGGCCATGGCGCCCACCGAGCCCATGCCGCGGTACGACTTGTAGGAGCGGCCCTGGTAGAGGAACACCTCGCCCGGACTCTCATCGGTACCGGCGAACATCGAGCCCATCATGGCCACATTGGCCCCGGCGGCGATGGCCTTGGCCAGGTCGCCCGAGTACTTGATGCCGCCGTCGGCGATCACCGGCGCGCCGCTGTCGCGAGCGGCGCGGGCGGAGTCCATCACCGCGGTCAACTGGGGCACGCCTACGCCGGCGACGATCCGGGTGGTGCAGATCGAGCCCGGTCCGATGCCGACCTTCACGGCGTCGGACCCGGCGTCGATCAGGGCGCGGGTCGCGTCATAGGTGGCGACATTGCCGGCGATGATCTGGATCCGGTTGGACTCGCGCTTGATGCGCTCCACCACCGCCGCAACCGAGGAGGAGTGGCCGTGGGCGGTGTCGATCACCACCACGTCGGCGCCGGCCTCCGCCAGCATCATGGCCCGCTCGTAGCCGGCATCCCCCACCGTCGAGGCGGCGCCGACGCGCAGGCGACCCTGCTCGTCCTTGGCGGCGTGCGGGAAGGCCTGGGCCTTCTCGATGTCCTTCATGGTGATCAGGCCGACCGCCCGGTAGTCCTCGTCGACCACGATGACGCGCTCGATCTTGCGGGTGCGCAGCAGGTTCTGCGCCGCCTCGCGGCCGGCGCCCTCGCGCACCGTGACCAGTTCGCCCGTGGTCATCAGGCTGGCGGCCCGAACCTCGGGATCCCGCTCGAAGCGCATGTCGCGGTTGGTCAGCATGCCGACCAGCCGGCCCGTCTCGCGGTCGACCACCGGGAAGCCAGTGATCTTCTTGCGGGCGACGATCTCGCGCACCTCGCCCAGCGAGGTGTCGGGGAACACGGTCACCGGATTGACCACCATGCCGCTCTCGTAGCGCTTCACGGCGCGGACCTGGTCGGCCTGCTCGTCCACCGTCATGTTCCGATGGATGACACCGAGGCCGCCGGCCTGGGCCATGGCGATGGCCAGCCGGCTTTCGGTGACCGTGTCCATGGCTGACGACAGCAGCGGGATGTTCAGCCGGATGTCGCGGGTCAGCCGCGTCGAAACATCCACCTCCGCGGGCATGACGTCAGACGGGCCGGGTTCGAGCAAAACATCGTCGAAGGTCAGCCCCTCGCGAATCTCCATACGGAGCCTCCGTTTTGCGAGCCGCGTATAGACTGCCCCGTTACGGTGCCGCAAGAGCCGGACGGCCTCATGGTCGCGATAAAGAGAATTGCGGTTGCAACCTTGCGCCGGGACCGCCACTTAAGGCCTCATGGTCGAGATGGTCATTCAAACGGTGCGGGCTCTGGCGCTGAAGATCGCCAGCTACGCCACCATGCACCTGATCGTGGCCATCCTTGTGGCCTACGCCATCACCCGGGACTGGACCCTGGCCCTCGCCATCGGCCTGGTCGAGCCCATCGCCCAGACCTTCGCCTTCGCCCTCCATGATCGAATCTGGCACCGCATCGAGCGGCGCAAGCGGCTGGGCACGCTGCAGGAAACCGCCGAGGCGGTCGAGGGCCGTCTTGGCCTGCACGACCACCACGCTTGCAACCACGCCCTGCCGACCTCGTTCCGGACCCTGGCCTGGAAGACCGGCACCTATGGCGTGATGCACTTCGCCGTGGCCGTGCTGGTCGCCTTCGTCCTGAGCGGCGACTGGCGGATCGCCCTGGCGGTGGGAACGCTGGAGCCGCTGGTACAGACGGTCTTCTTCACCCTGCACGACCGCATCTGGAGCCGGATCGAGCGCCGCCGCGCCGAACGCCGCGCCCGGGAGTTTCAGGCGGCCTGAGCGAGCCTCAGGAGAGCCGGTCTCGGATGAACGAACCTCAGGCCGCCTCTGCCCGACAGCTGGCGGTGATGAAGGCGGCGTGATCGGGCAACTGTTCGCGCGCGCGGGCCACCAGTCCGCGCACATCGGCCAGCCACATCGACAGGCGCGCCGCCTCCAGCCGGTTGGCGAGAGGACTGTAGCCCTCCGCCTCGATCCCCTGCCCCACCAGTACCTGCAGCCAGCTGTTCGGCTTGAACAGGTCGTGACTCTCGACCGGCAGCCGGCCGGCCCGTCGCCACAGCTCCATCCGCGCCTTCAGGGTTTCAGGCTGCGGCAGGGCATCGCGGCAGTGCCGCCAGAACGGCGTATCGTCGCGGCGGGTCGCCGTATAGTGCAGCACGAGGAAGTCGCGGATGGCGACGTACTCGGCGTCGGCCTCGGCATTGAACCGGTCGCGCGGGGCGTCGGCGAAGTCGCGGTCGGGGAAGTACTGGATCAGCTTGTCGAGACAGGACTGGACCAGATGGATGCTGGTCGATTCCAGCGGCTCCATGAAGCCCGACGCCAGCCCCAGCGCCACGACATTGCGGTTCCAGATGCGGCGGCGCTTGCCGGTGACGAAGCGCAGCGGGCGCGGATCGCCCAGCGCCTCCCCGTCCAGCTGTGAAAGCAGCCGGGCCGTGGCCTCGTCCTCGGAGATGAAGCGGCTGCAAAAGACGTAGCCGTTGCCTGTGCGGTGCTGCAGCGGGATGCGCCAGCGCCAGCCGGCGGCGTCCGCCGTCGCCTTCGTCCACGGCGTCAGCGGCTCGACCCGGGCGCAGGGGACGGCCACCGCCCGATCGGCCGGCAGATGGTTGCTCCAGTCCTCGTAGCCGGTCCTGAGCGCCTGCTCGATCAGCAGGCCGCGGAAGCCGGAGCAGTCGACGAACAGCTCGCCATGGAGCTCACGGTCGTGGTCGAGGCGCAACGAGACCACACGGCCGTCGGGCTCGCCCAGGGTCACATCGAGCACCTTGCCCTCGATCCGCTTCACCCCCAGCCGCTCGGCGTAGGCGCGCAGGAATTTCGCATACAGGTGGGCGTCGAAATGGAAGGCGTAGGGCATCTCGCCCAGCGGGCCGAAGCCGCCCGTCGGGCTGCGGCCGAAGCGCCCGGCGAAGGCGGCCTCGGCGTTGAGCGAATAGGCCCAGAGGTCCGGCGCGCCGCGCTCGCCCCGGGCCAGCCGGTCGCGCAGCCAGTAGTGGTGGAACGGCAGCCCGCCGAGCGGCGTCCCTGGCTCGCCGAAGGCATGGATGTAGCGCTCGCCCGGCGCGCCCCAGCCGTCGAACACGATACCCAGCTTGAAACTGCCCCGGGTGGCACGGACGAAGGCGTCTTCGTCGATCCCGAGCAGGCGGTTGTAGAGCTGGATCTGCGGGATGGTCGCCTCGCCAACCCCGACCGTGCCGATCTCCTCGGACTCCACCAGGGTGATGTCGAGCAGGCTGCCGAACACGCGGGCCAGCCCGGCTGCGGCCATCCAGCCCGCCGTGCCGCCGCCGACGATGACCACCTGACGAAGGGCGTTCGCGCTCATGCGCGCATCCTAGCCCAGGTCCGGTGCCCCGAACCAGTCACCGGTAGCGTCGCACCGCCACTCCCCCAACATCTCTCCGCGCAGATTGATCAGCGGCGAAGCTCGGGCGTCGCGTAGATCTCGCGACGGTTCGCCGCCTCTCGGTCGAGCCGGAATTCAGGCGGCAGAGGCCATTTCAGGCTGCGGAGCCTGGCCATCGCTTCATCCCTTCTGCCGTCGCAGTCCATCAAGTGCCGCCGGATATCACACCCGAAGCCTGTAAATCACCGCTTGTCGCGGGCGACGAGGAAGACCTCGGCCGAGTCCTTCCGGCTGGCCCCGGGCTTGACGATCTTCACCTCGTCGAAGGCGGCACGCAGGCGGCCCATGACCTCGCCGAGGTCGCCGCCCTGGAAGCTCTTGGTGAGGAAGGCTCCGCCGGGCTTCAGGGTGCGGATGGCGAAGTCGGCGGCGATCTCGATCAGGGCGATGATCTTCATGTGATCGGTCTTGCGGTGGCCGATGGTGTTGTGGGCCATGTCCGACAGCACCAGGTCGGGCGGCCCGCCCAGCGCGTCGATCAGCTGCTGGTCCACGCCGGGCGCGGTGAAGTCCGCCTCGATCAGCACCGCGCCGGGGATCGGCACGATGGGCAGCAGGTCGACCCCCGCCACCGCCGCGGCGCCCCGCTTCAGCGCCACCTCGGTCCAGCCGCCGGGGGCGGCGCCGAGATCGATCACCCGCGAGCCCTTGCGGATCAGGCCCAGCCTGTCGTCGATCTCGCTCAGCTTGAAGGCGGCGCGGCTGCGCCAGCCTTCGGCCCGGGCGCGCTCGGAATAGGGATCGGCCAGCTGGCGCTTGATCCACTGCTGGCTGGACAGGGAGCGCTTGTCGGCGGTCTTCAGCTTCTGGCCCAGACCACGGCCGGCGGCCGTGCCGCCGCTGGGGGGCCGCACCATGCGGCGGCGTTCGGGGGGCGCTTCGTCGCTCATGGGAACACCCATAGCTCCCGGCGGCTTTCGCCGCTATGACCCGCGCGACCTCAAGACCGCAGGAGCTGTTATGGCCGAAACCCTGACCTTCACCGTCGATACCGGCACCGGGACTGGCGACGTGGTGATCACGCTGCGCCCCGACCTGGCACCCAACCACGTCGCCCGCATCGCCGAGCTGGCCCAGGAAGGCTTCTACGACGGCGTGGTGTTCCACCGCGTGATCGCCGGCTTCATGGCCCAGGGCGGCGACCCGACCGGCACCGGCTCGGGCGGTTCGAAAAAGCCGAACCTGAAGCAGGAGTTCTCGGCCGAGCCGCACGTCCGCGGCGTCTGCTCCATGGCCCGCACCTCGGACCCGAACAGCGCCAACAGCCAGTTCTTCATCTGCTTCGATGACGCCACCTTCCTCGACCGCCAGTACACGGTGTGGGGCCAGGTGACCTCGGGCATGGAGCACATCGACGCCCTGCCCAAGGGCGAGCCGCCCCGCAATCCCGGCAAGATCATCGAGGCGACCGTCGCCTGATCCGGCGGCCGGGGCCTGCCCCGGCACCCTGCCTTCAGCCGCCGCCCCTACCCTGCACTGGCGCGGCTGAAGGCGACGGCAGAGCGCTCGCCGCCGACCTCCAGCGTTCCGCGAATAACGACGCCATCGCCTCCGAGAGTGCGCCGCGCCTCGGCCAGGGCGTCGAGATCGATCTCCGCCTCGAGGCGCACGGGCGTGCGCCCGGCCTGCCCCTCGAAGCGCACCGTTTCGTCCGTGACCCTATAGCCGCTCGGCAGGATCCGGTCGCCGCCCAGCATCAGCGTTACCGGCGCGAAGTCCGGCACGCGCTCGCCTCGCTCGAAGGCGGCGAAGTCCTCGGGATGGCCGAGGTAGAGCCCCTCCAGCGCCTTGCCGCCGACCCTGACCGGCGCGCCCGGCGCATACTCTCCCGACAGGTTCTCGCTGAGCCGGCTGGAGAAGCCGCCAGCCGGCTCAGCGCCGCGCCGGTCATTGGCCGGCGGGTTGCACCCGGCCAGGACGACGGCGACGAGGCCGGCAAATCCGAGAGTCTTAACGGCCGAGCGCACGGTCCAGCGCACGGAAGGCGTTGATCGACAGCTCGGTGGCGTTGGTGAAGGTCTGCGGCGTTACCCGCGCGAAGTCATCCGACGGCCGGTGATAATCGGGGTGGTAGTCGACCCCGAAGTACAGGAAAGGCAACCCTGCCCGGTGGAAGGCGGCATGGTCCGAGGCCTCGACCCAGTTGTCGGCACCGGTGTCCTGCGGCGTGTCCTTGCCGAAGCTGAGCGAGACATTACCGATCGCGGCGACCGGCTCAAGGATCGGGCGCAGGGTCGGGTGCTGGTAGGTGCCGGTGACCCACAGCTTTCCGTCATCAGCGCGGGCGGTCATGTCGTAGTTGACGTTGAGGGCGATCGACTCCAGCGGCACCGGCGGGAAATCGACGAAATGCCGCGCGCCCAGCAGGCCGCGCTCCTCGCCGTCGAGGAAGGCAAAGATGACGCCATGCTCGGGGGCCTCGGCCTTGAGCCGCTCGGCCAGGGCCAGGGCTGTGGCAACGCCCGAGGCGTTGTCGTCGGCACCGTTGAAGATCTGGCCGTCGTTCACGCCGACGTGGTCGTAGTGCGCCGTGACGACGATCCAGCGGTGACCGGCGCGCGTGCCCGGGATGACGCCGAGGATGTTCTGGCCGTTGAAGGTCCGCGGCCCCTCGCGGGTGCGCCCGTCGGCGGTGAAGGGCTGCAGCCGGCCCACGGGCGGAGCGGCCACGCCGATCGCCTCCAGCCGCTGGATGATGTAGGCGCGAGCCCGCTCCCCGCCGGGCGCGCCGGTGTCGCGCCCCTCCATGTCGTCCGCCGACAGGATGCGCAGGTCGGCGATCAGCTGCGACTCGGCCGGCGGGGTCGGGGCCGGCGGCGGCGCCGGGGTGGCGCAGGCGGTCAGCAGGGCCGCGGCCGACAGGCCGATCAGCAGAAGGCGCATGGCGGGGATCTCCTCGTCTCTCGAACGAGACGTAGCAGGCCGATCCCCGCCGCGTCAGGTGAATAAGCCGAAAGCCCATTTGTTCTTGATTTGTTCCAAAACCTGTTCCACAGTCAGGCGATGGCGATGGCGCAGGCGAGAGGACGGGGGGCGTGCTCGAACCGGTCGGGCCGGTACGAAGCGGACCGGCGCGAGGTTTTCGATGACGGCTGGACTGATCAGGACCCGCCGGCGGCGAAGATCCGCACCACCCTCAGCCCCGAGCGGGCGCGCACGATCATCGCCCGCAACACCAGCCCCGACGTGGGCTTCGACCGCTCGATCAACCCCTACAAGGGCTGCGAACATGGCTGCATCTACTGCTACGCCCGTCCGTCCCATGCCTGGATGGGCCTATCCCCGGGTCTGGATTTCGAGAGTCGGATCTTCTTCAAGCCCGACGCGGCGCGTCTCCTGGAACGGGAGCTGGCGGCCCCGCGCTACGTCTGCCGGCGCATTCATGTCGGCGGCAACACGGACCCCTATCAGCCGGCCGAGCGCGACCTGAAGTCGACCCGGTCGATCCTGCAGGTGATGGCCCGGTTCAACCAGCCGTTCAGCTTGATTACCAAGTCGCAGCTGGTGACCCGGGACATCGACTTTCTGGGACCCATGGGCCAGCGCGGGCTGGCCAGCGTCCTCGTGTCGATCACCACCCTCGACCGCGGTCTGGCCCGGGCCATGGAGCCGCGCGCCTCCACGCCGCAGCGGCGGCTGGAGGCGATCCGGCGGCTTACGGACGCCGGCATTCCGGTCGGCGTCGGCTTCGCCCCGGTGATCCCGGGCCTGAATGATCACGAGCTGGAATCGGTGCTCGAGGCCGCCGCCGACGCCGGGGCCGTCACCGCCATGTATGTGACCCTGCGCCTGCCACTGGAGATCAAGGACCTGTTCCGGGAATGGCTGGAGTCCGCCCGTCCGGAACGCGCCGCGCGGGTCATGTCGCTGGTGCGCCAGACCCGCGGCGGCAAGGACTACGACCCGGGCTGGTCCCAGCGCATGAAGGGCACCGGCCCGGTCGCCGAGCTGATCGCCGCCCGGTTCAGGGCGGCGGTGAAGCGCTATGGGCTGGACGGTGCCCACCACGAGCTGGATACCGGGCAGTTTCGCGTTCCGCCCGAGGCGCGGCCTCAGCTGGACTTGTTCGACTCGCCGACCGCCTGACCAAGGGCTCGAGGATCAGCGTCGGATCCTCCGCTGATGGCCCGTAAGCGCTTCTGCCGCATCGTCCGTTCGGCGGACCAGGTCGGCCCCGCAATCGAAGACCGGCGGATTTCCCGGCCCGATCGGCTCGACAGCGTTGACCGGAGCCGGGGCGCGGTCCTTGATCGGCCACGGCCCGGATCGGATCACCCAGGACGACACATGACGGTCAAACTTCACTTCCACGGCGCTGCCGCATCCGTGACCGGCTCCTGCTACAGGCTGGAGACGGGATCGGCCTCGGTGCTGATCGACTGCGGTCTGTTCCAGGGTCCCAAAACCCTGAAAAGCCTCAACTACCGCCCGTTTCCCTTCGATCCGGGCCGTATCGACGCCGTGCTGCTCACCCACGCCCACATCGACCACTCGGGCCAGCTGCCGAAGCTGAAGCTGGCGGGATTCGACGGGCGCATCCATGCGACCGCCAGCACCCGCGAGCTGGCGGCGGTGATGCTGCCCGACGCTGGCGGCATCCAGGAGCACGAGGTCGAGCAACTGAACCGGCGTTTCCGGCGCAGGGGACGTCCGGCCGTTGAGCCGATCTACACGGCGCGGGACGCCGCGGCGTGCCTGCAGCTGTTCTCTACCGTGCGTTACGACACCTGGATCGATGTCGCCCGGGGCATCCGCGCCCGCTGGTGGGACGCCGGCCACATGCTTGGCTCGGCCTCCATCGAGGTCGAGGTCGGGGTCTCCGGCAGCGAGGTCCTGAGGCTGTTGTTCTCGGGCGACCTCGGCCGCGGTGGCGGCGAGTTCCTCTCGGACCCGGAAGGCCCGTCAGGGGTGGATCATCTGATCCTCGAGAGCACCTACGGCAGCCGCGAAAGGCCGGCCGTCAGTGCCGCGCGGCGGCGAGAGGCACTCGCGGCCGAAGTCATCGACGCGCACCGGGCCGGCGGCCCCCTGCTGATCCCGGCCTTCGCCGTCGAACGGACCCAGGAACTCATCACGGACCTGGTCGACCTGATGAACGCCAGTGCTGTCCCGGAGGCCCGCATCTTCCTCGACTCGCCGCTGGCCATTCGCGCGTCCGAGGTCTTCTATCGACACGGGGCCGACGAAGCCGGCGACAATCCGTTCGCCCGCGCCCGCCGCTCATCGCTGCTGCACACGACCGAGTCCGCGGACGAGAGCCGGGCGATCGAACAGTTGCGCGGCTGGCATATCATCGTCGCGGCCAGCGGCATGTGCGACGCTGGCCGCATCCGCCATCACCTCAAGCGCCTGCTGTGGCGACCCGAGACCACACTTCTACTGACCGGATACCAGGCGACGGGCACCCTGGGGCGGTTGCTGCAGCAGGGCGCACGCCACGTCACGATCCAGGGCGACGAGATCCAGGTACGCGCGCGTATCCGCGAATTCGACGCCTACTCCGGCCACGCGGACGCACCGGCGCTGGTCGCCTGGACCCAGGCGCGGAGGCCGATTGGCGACCGGATCTTCCTGACCCATGGCGAGCCCGATAGCCGCGAGGCCCTGCGAGAGCGCCTCGTCGCGGCCGGCTTCGACGAGGGACGGATCGAGTCACCGGAAATCGATGACTGTTTCGAGCTCACTCGAAAGGGGGCCCGGCACCATGCAAGCCGGCCGCGCCTCGAGCCCGGTGCCGCCGCGCGGCTGGACTGGCATAACGCCCGCACCCGGCTGCTCATGCGGTTGAGCGAACGTCTTGAAGACGCACCGGACGATCAGGCCCGCGAGGCGCTTCTCGCCAGCCTGATGCAAGAACTGGAACGCAAACCCGAGGCGGCTGACAGGGTTGCGGCCGGGAACGAGCCGCTGGCCACGATCCGGGCCGCACCACCGGCCAATTGACCTGCGTCAATGTGCGAGGCCGGCTCCTTCGCCATCGTCTGGTTGTGGTCAAACCTCAAGAACGGCAGATGTCATGTCAACCGAACGCAACCCTCCCGTCGCCCCGGACGAGCCCTCGACCATCCGGTCGTTCTCGCACCATGCAACACAGTTCTTCGCGCCCCTCCAGCGCGAGATTGACCGGGCTTTCTCCGAATTCGGTCGCGGACTCGACCGCCTGGACGTCTTTGCGCCGATCCCGAGCATAGACTTCGCGGAGACGAAGGACGGCATCGAGATCACTGTCGAGCTGCCGGGGCTGACGAAGAAAGATATCCACCTGGCGGTCGAGGACGATGTTCTGACGGTGTCGGGCGAGAAGCGCGCCGAAAAGAAGCAGGAGGGCAAGGACTTCAGGTTTGTGGAGCGCCGTTTCGGTGCCTTCTCCCGCTCCATTTCCCTGCCGCGCGGCATCGACGCCGGCCAGATCAAGGCGGAAATGCGCGATGGCCTGCTGAAAGTCACCGCGCCCAGGCCCGGCCACGGTGATGGCAACAAGGTCGAGGTCACGATCGCGTGAGGCGGGAGACGGTAGACGACGGCGCGCGCTGGCCCATGGAATAGGGTCTTCTCCGCACCGCCCATGACCGCAGACGTCGGCCGACCCTGGAGCCCCGCTTGGCTGAAACGCCCCCGACCGCCCCGCACGGGTCGCAGCTGAAGCGACTTATGGCCTTGGCCGAGGACCGTCCGCCGCTTCGCACTGCCGTGATCCACCCCGTGGATGAGCTGTCGATCGCCGGCGCTGTGGAAGCCGGTCGATGCTGCCTGATCGAGCCGGTCCTGATCGGTCCCAGGTCCCGCATTCTCGAGGCGGCCCGGTCGGCGGAGCTCGACATCGGCGGACTGGAACTGATCGATGCGGAGCATAGCCACGAGGCCGCGAGGAAGGCCTGCGAGCTGGCCGCGCGTGGCGGGGCGGAGGCCCTCATGAAGGGTGCCCTGCACACCGACGAACTGCTGGAGGCCGTAGTGGCCCCCGGCTCCGGGCTGCGCACCGATCGTCGGATGAGCCACGTCTTCGTGCTGGACGTCCCCGGCTACCCCCGCCCCCTGCTGATCAGCGATGCGGCCATCAACATCGCCCCCGACCTCACGGCCAAGCGGGACATCGTCCAGAACGCCATCGACTGCGCCCGGGCCATGGGCATGAGCGAGCCGAGGGTCGCCATCCTCGCGGCCGTCGAGACGGTGAACCCCCAGATGGTGTCGACCCTCGACGCGGCCGCCCTGTGCAAGATGGCTGACCGGGGCCAGATCGTCGGCGGGGTGCTCGACGGACCCCTGGCGTTCGACAATGCCGTCTCGGTCGAGGCGGCCAGAACCAAAGGCATCCGATCGCCGGTGGCCGGCTTGGCCGACATCCTGATCGTGCCGGACATCGAGGCCGGCAACATGCTCGCCAAGCAGCTCTTCTATCTGTCGAACGCCCAGTCCGCCGGCGTCGTCATGGGGGCGCGCGTGCCGATCATTCTGACGAGCCGATCCGATCCGGAAATGTCGCGCCTCGCCTCCTGCGCTCTTGCGGTTCTCGTGCGCCAGCACAGACCGACAAAGTATCTGCGATGAGCGGAAGCTGCCTGCTGACCCTGAACGCCGGCTCGTCGAGCCTGAAGTTCGCGCTTTACGACACGGCCGGCGCGCTGCAGCAAAGGCTCTCCGGTCAGGTCTCGGAGCTCGGAACCGCGCCACGCCTTCAGGCGCGGGCGGCCGGGGAGGAGATGGACGAGGACTGGTCCGGCGCTTCGGATGCAGAGGCGATCCTGCTGCGGACTCTCGACTGGATCGCGGCCCGGTCCGAAAGCCAGGGGCTGGACACGGTAGGGCACAGGATTGTCCATGGCGGCCTCGCGTTCCGCGCACCTGCCCTGCTGACGCCGGAGGTGGTCTCGCAGCTTGAGGCGCTTGAGCCGCTGGCCCCCCTGCATCAGCCCTTCAACCTGCGCGGCGTAGCCCTCGCTGCCCTGCGGTTTCCCGGGGCGCGGCAGATCGGCGTGTTCGACACCGCCTTTCATGCCGACCAGCCGGAGGTCGCCCGACTCTACGCCTTGCCGCGCGAGCTCATCGCCCGGGGAATCCTGGCGTACGGGTTTCACGGCCTGTCCTATGCGTACATCGCCGACGTGCTGAAGACGGAGCATGGACCCGAAGCGGGCGGGCGAACGATCGTCGCCCATCTGGGCAGCGGGGTCTCCCTCTGCGCCCTCACGCAGGGGCGCAGCATCGCCACCACCATGGGCTTCTCCGCGCTGGACGGTCCGCCGATGAGCACACGCAGCGGGGCGCTGGATCCGGGAGTGATCCTGCACCTGCTCCAGGCCGGCGGCCTCGGCGTCGCAGAGGTCACCGACTTGCTCTACAACCGCTCCGGTCTGCTGGGCCTGTCCGGGATCAGCGGCGACATGAAGACCCTGCTCGCCAGCCCCCGCGCCGAAGCGCGCGAGGCGCTGGACGTCTATGTGTACCGCATTGCGCGGGCGATCGGCTCCCTCGCCGCGGCCCTTGGCGGCCTCGATACCTTGGTGTTCACCGCCGGCGTCGGCGAGAATGTCGCCCCCATCCGGGCTCGCATCGCGGCGCAGTGTGCATGGCTCGGCGCGCGGCTTGACCCCGAGGCCAACGCCGCCGGCGCGCGGATCCTGAGCCAGCCTGACAGCAGCGTGCGGCTGCTGGTCATCCCGACCGATGAGCAACAGGTCATCGCTCGCGGGGCCTCTAGCCTGCTGGCGTGATCCTGCCGGCCGGCGGGCCCGGGCGCGCATGGGACGTTCAGGACACCGCGCGGACGCGCAGACGGTCCCCGTCGGAGACGAATTGCCCCGGGTGCAGCACGACCCGGTCGCCGGGCCTCACACCGGACAGGACCTCGGCCATCTGCCCGTTGGTCTGGCCAATCTCGACCGGGGTCGCCCAGGCACGGCCCCGCTCGACCCTGAAGACCGCCCAACGCCCGTCGCGGCGGAAAAGCGCGGCCACCGGCAGCCGAACCACCTGGTCCGATCGCCAGACGGTCACCGCAACCTCAACTCGATAGCCGTGGCCCACCTTTAGCCATGCGGCCGGGGGAGCCGTGGGCTCCAGGATGACATTGACGCGCTGCTCCTCCACGCCCAGCGCGGAGACGTCGAGAAAGCCGTAGGGCTCGACCTGACGCACGCGCGCGGTGATTGGAGGACCGCCCCAGGCCTCGATCAGGGCCGGGGCTCCAGCGGAGAGTCGCGCCGCGTCACTGGACAAGAGCTCAGCCACGACCTCCAGGCGACCAGGATCGCCAATCTCGAGCACCGGGGTGCCCTGGCCCACCACGGCTTCGCTCTCCACCAGAACCCTCAGAACACGCCCGGCCGCAGGCGCCCGGATCGCCACGGTGCGTCGCCCCGAGCCGCCCGGTGCTGGCTCGCTCAGCCGCGCGCGCGCCGCGTCCAGTTCCGCCCGCCGGACACCCACACCGGCGCGGGCGTTGTGAACGGCTGCAGCGGCCGTCCGGACATCCAGATGGGCGCGGTCGAGGGCGCTCTGCGAGGCGACGGCGGCGGCGAACAGCGTCTCGACGCGCTCGGCCTCCAGCATCGCCTGGGCCTGCTCGGCTTCGGCGCGCTCCAGTTCCGCCTCCGCCAGCGCCAGGCCCGCCTGCATCGCGCGCACGCCAGCCTCCAGCTCATTGCGGTAGCGCTCGTCGACCAGGGCCGGGGGGCCGGGCTGGAGAATGGCCACGATCTCGCCGGCCGCGACATTTTCCCCGACCCGGTTGCCGACGCGCATAAGCCGCCCGGCCACGGGCGTGGAGACGACGTACATATCACGTACCCGGGTGCGCCCTTCGTCCCGGACCGCGACCGTGAGCGGGCCCGGAGTCACCTCGCCGACATCTGCCGGCACGGGCCGGGGGCTGAACGCCAGGGCCAGCAGGAGAACCAGGACGACCGCAACCAGCGCCCAGAAGACCGTCCGGAACTTCAGCGTCCGTCGCATCGAGTCCATCTGATCAACCTTTCCTTTCGGTCACTCGCCGGTCTTGAGGGCGGCCGCCAGATCAAGGCGATCGATCTGGCTGCGGACCATCAGGCTGGCCGCAATCGTTATGGCCAGCACCACGACGGCGGCCACGCCGAACGTGGATGGTGCCACGGCGAAGGGCAGGCGAAACAGGTCGGAGCTCATGGCAAGCGAGAGGTACCAGGCCAATAGCGCGCCGGCCGCCGCGCCCAGCGGTAGGGCGAGCAAGGTCAGGAAGGCCACTTCGCCGAGCAGGATGTAGGAAACGTCGGTCCGCGAGAAGCCGAGAACCCTGAGCGACGCCAGTTCCCTATGTCGCTCGGCGAAGGAGATGCGGACGGTATTGTAGACCACGCCCGAAGCAATCAGCCCCGCAAAGCCGACATAAACGAAGATGGCCCGACCAAGATTCTCGTCGAGCATCGCGACAAGTCGCCGGACCGCATCCGCCTGCAGGCCGACGCCGCCGATGGCCGGCATCTCCTTCAGCCGGACATAGAGGTCTTCCACCCGCATCGGATCGACCTTCAACCACGCCCCCGAAATCCGGCGACCTTCGCCCAGGGCACCGTTCATGTCCTCAATCGACATTCGGGCACTCGAACCCACATAGCTGTCCACAACGGCTGCCACGGGAAGCCGAAGCAGGGGCCGGCGTCCCTCGGTGACCTCAACCTCGACAGTGTCACCCGCATCGACCTGAAGGGTCGCCGCCAGATCACGGGACAGGACGAGGCTGCCGGGATGCGGCGACATCGTCCGGCTCCGGCGGTCGACCACGCGCGACAGGGTCGCATCAAGGGGAGCCCCGATCAGGACTGTCCTCTCCTCGCGCGGGCCGTGGCGCAGCCGGACCGGGACAACCCGATACGCCTCGGCCGCCAGGACGCCGCGCTCCTGCGACAGGCTGAACAGCGCCGCCCGCGAGCGCGGCTCGACGAAGCTGACCGATACATCGTACGGGTTCGAGACGCTGAAGCTGGAAGCGATCATCGCCTCAACGCCGTCCATCATGGCCAGCGTCCCGATAAGCAGACCCCCGGACGCAGCGACGCCGGCCACGGTCATGCCGGCCCGCCAAGGCCAGCGGACGATCTGGCGCAGGATCATGCGCGACTGCTGGTCGAGCAGGCGCAGGCGGGTGATCCGAGCCCCCAGGGCCTTGGAATAGTCGGGGGGCGGGGCCGGGGTCATGGCCTCGGCCGGGCTGAGCAAGGCGGCGCGCCGCACAGCGAGGGCCGCGCCTCCCATGACCGTCCCCACGGCCACACCCACGACCAGCGCATAGTCGGCCGGGTTGGCGCGGAATAGCAGGTACGGGAAGCGATAGTACTCCATGTACAGCCCGGCCATGATCTGGCCGAGCCAGACGCCGACACCGCCCCCGATCAGGACCCCGATGGCGGTGATGGCACCGACGAGCTTGAGGTAGTGGACGACGATGTCGCGGTCCCGATAGCCGAAGGCCTTGAGCAGACCGATACTGGACCGCTGGACCGCGATCAGCCGGGAGATCACCATGTTCACGAGGAAGGCGGCGATAAGAAGGAAGACCGGCGGGAGCACCCGGCCGATAGTCGTCAGCTGGTCGATCTCGCTGGAGACGAAGGCGTCGGACACCTGGTCTGTCCGTCCATAGGCTCCCGGGGTGCCATAAGGGGCCAGAAGGCGGTCAAGCGCATCGATGACCGCCGGCTCGGAGGCGTTTCGGGACAATCGTACGACGGCTTCATTGAAGGCTCCGGCCTGGTTGACCGCCTGGGCGAGGATGGCGCGACGCATCCACAAGACCCCGAACAGCCGGTCGTCAGGCACAAACTGGCCTGGCGCTATGGCGTAGACATGCTCGGGCGACAGGGCCACGCCGGTCACCACCACGACGCGGCGCCCACCGTACAGGGTGACCGGAATCACGTCGCCGACCTCCAGCCGGTGAGCGTCCGCAAAGGACTTGAGGACCACGACCCCGTCCCGCTCCTCCGGCATCGGCAAACGCCCCCGCACAAGATGAAGACGGTTGACCGGGGCCTCCCCCGCATCAGGCAGGGAAATCACCTCGCCGCTGGCCGGAGCGCTCATCCCCGCCATGGCAAAAAGGGCCGGAATGCGTATCCGCACGGCTGCAGCCTGCACGCCGTCGATGGACCGGATCTCCTCCGTCAGGCGTTCCGGCGCGCGCACGGTCGGTGCCCAGACATCCGCGAACAAATTGGCCTCGTAATAGTCGCGCCGGGTTTCCTGCAGCGAACTCAACATCCCTGCGGCGAGCAGGTGAACGGCGACCCCGCCGGCGATGACGAAGGCGATGGCCAGCGCCTGAAAACGCATGCGCCAGAGTTCGCGGACCAGCTTCCGGTCGAGGGCCCCGAGGGCGTCGAGCGGCCCCGTCACCAGGAAATCTCCCCGGGCCGCCGCTTGACGCGGTTCTGTTCGACCTTGCTGACCTTGCCATCCGAGAAGACCACCACACGGTCGGCCATGGCGGCGATGCCGGCGTTGTGGGTGATCAACAGGGTCGTCGCCCCAAGATTGTCATTAACGGTCTGGAGTGCCTCAAGGACACGGACCCCCGTTACGGAATCGAGGGCTCCGGTCGGCTCGTCGCACAGAAGCACTGACGGCTGCTTGGCCACCGCCCGGGCGATGGCGACCCGCTGCTGCTCACCGCCGGACATCTGCGCAGGGAAGTGGTCCAACCGTTCCTCCAGCCCGACCATGGCCAGGGCTTCCTCCGGCCTCAGCGGTGCCTCCGCGATTTCGGTCACGAGGGCGACGTTCTCCCGCGCAGTCAGGCTCGGCATCAGATTGTAGAACTGGAACACGAAGCCGACGTGGCGACGGCGATAGTCGGTGAGCCGGCGTTGGTCGGCGTGCGCGATATCCTGCCCGCGAAAGCGGACCTCTCCGCTGGTCGGCGTATCGAGGCCACCGAGGATGTTCAGAAAGGAGGACTTCCCGCTGCCCGACGCGCCAAGGATGACCACCATCTCACCGCTCGGCAAATCGAGATCGACGCCGCGCAGGGCCCTTACAGCCGCCGTCCCCGTTCCAAACACCCGCGTCACGCCGCGGACCTCGAAACACAGGGGAGGAGCGGTGCTGGACGGTCCGGGACAGGTCAAGGTCGCCTCCGGCAGTGACGGACAGTCGTACGCGCCGCTCCGGCGACGGGGTTGGCCCGACTCATATCGACTAGGGATGACAATAGGCCAGCGGCCAGGATCGCGCCGTGACCCAGATCAAACCGTCCGCACAATCCGGGGCGACGGCTTGATCTTCACCACCACACGACCCAAAAACGCCCCATTGGGTGACGACGGTTGCCCTCGGTGAGGCGGCTTGGCGTCGCTCTTGCCTGACGACCGAACGCCAGCGCACTGTAGCCCCGGATAGGGACGTACCGCGCGCGCCACGGAGGCCGCCAGCCGATGTATTCGTTCCGATCCGGGATGGTCCGGCTGGCGGGACTCGCCTGCGGCCTCGGCCTGTCCGTGAGCCTGGCCGCAGGCCTTGCCCCGGCCGCTGCGGCCCAGGACCTGCCGCTGCGACTGCTAAGCCCCGACGACCGGATCAACTACACTACCGCCTTCGACGCCCTGAACCGCGGCGATCTGGAGCTCGCCCGCCGCAGCGCCGAAGCCGTGCGCGACCGGGTGCTGCTGGGCCGCGTAGAGTTCGAGCGGCTGTTCCACCCTAGCCACACGGCCACCTATGAGGAGTTATCGGCCTGGCTGGCGCTTTATGCTGACCTGCCCGAGGCACCGCGCGCCTACGCCCTCGCGCTGCGGCGCAAACCGGACGGCGCTGCGGATCCGACCCCGCCGACCCGCAGCCGGACTTGGCGCGCCCTGCGCCCAGGCGGTGGCCACAACGTGGAACAGGACCCGGCCCGCGCCTCCCGGGTAGCCCTGAACAATCAGGACTTCGAGACCGCCATCAGCGTCGGGACCGAGATCGGCGACTGGTGGACCGTGGCTCTGGCCAGCTACCGGCTGGGCCGGTTCGAGGCGGCCGTCGCTGCCTTCCGCCGGGTCACGGACGACCCGACCGAGGACCCCTGGGTGCGCGCCGGCGGTGCCGTCTGGGCGGCCCGCGCCGCCGAACGCGCCGGCCTGACCGGCGAGATCGCGTCCCTGCTGCAGGCCGCCACCCAGTGGCCGGCGACCTTCTATGGCCAGATCGCCTTCGCCAGGCTGGGCCAGACCCCGGCCATCGAGAACCTCGGCCCGCGCCCCTATCTGGCCGAGCCGCCCCGGCTGTCCCATGTGGTCGCCGCCGCGCCGAGGCCGGACATCGAGGGCCTGACCCGCTTCGTCGAGAATGACCCCGAGGCGCGGCGCGCTGTGGCCCTGATGGAGGTTGGCCGCCGCAACGAGGCGCACGACGAGGTGCGACGCGGCCTACGCACCGCGCTGGACGACCACGCCCGCGCGCTGTGGACCCGACTGGCCATGGCCATCGGCGCCCGGCCACGCGATACCGAGGCGGCCCGGATCGACGCCCTGCTCTATCCCATGCCGGCGCTTGAGCCCGAGGGCGGCTTCGTCGTCGAGCGGGCGCTGGTCTACGCCCTGGCGCGCAAGGAAACCGGCTTCGTCGCCGACGCCCGCTCCTCGGCAGGCGCCTTCGGGATGATGCAGGTCATGCCCTATACGGCCGCCGAGCTGACCGGGGACGAGACCTTCCGGGAGGAGCCGGAGCAGCTGCTGGTCGAGGCCGTCAACCTGCGTATCGGCCAGATGTATCTGCAGCGGCTGCTGGCGCACGAGGCGCTGCAGGGCGACCTGCTGCGGGTCGTCGCCTCCTACAACGCCGGTCCGGGGCCGATGCTCGACGCCCTGCGCAAGCTCGGGCCCGAGGCGGACTCCCTGCTGCTGATCGAGACCATCGACGTGCCCCAGGCCCGCGACTACGTCGAGAAGGTCGTGGCCGCCTACTGGGTCTACCAGCGCATGATGGGCGGGCCGCTGAATACGCTGGAGGCCGCCGCCCGGGGCGCGCCGCGGGTGCCGCTGGCGCTCGATGCGCCGCCGCCGGCGCCGGTCCAGGTCGCCGTCGCGCTCCCGGCGTCCGCCGGTCTCTGACGTCCGGCGGACGCCGCTCCACGCCCGGAATCAACGTCGTCTTAACCCTGAGGACTCACCGTCCCGGCTCAAGCTGAGCGGGGCCGAGTGATGAGCGCGTTGAAGACCGATGTAATCCTGCGCGGCGATTGCCTCGAGGTGCTGAAGGGGCTGCCCGACGCCTCGGTCGACCTGGTCTTCGCCGACCCGCCCTATAATCTTCAGCTGGGCGGCGATCTGTTGCGTCCCGATAACTCGAAGGTCGACGCCGTCGATGACGACTGGGACAAGTTTGGCTCCTTCGCTGAGTACGACGCCTTCACCCGCACCTGGCTGGCCGAGTGCCGCCGCGTACTGAAGCCTGAAGGCTCGATCTGGGTGATCGGCAGCTACCACAACATCTTCCGGCTGGGCGCGGCTATCCAGGACCTGGGCTTCTGGGTCCTGAACGACATCATCTGGCGCAAGTCCAACCCGATGCCGAACTTCAAGGGCACACGCTTCACCAATGCCCACGAGACCCTGATCTGGGCCGCCCGCGCGCGCGACCAGAAACGCTACACTTTCAACTACGATGCGTTGAAGGCCTTCAACGAGGACGTCCAGATGCGCTCGGACTGGACCCTCGCCCTGTGCACTGGCGAGGAACGCCTCAAGGACGCCGAAGGGAAGAAAGCACATCCCACCCAGAAGCCCGAGGGGCTGCTGCACCGGGTGTTGCTGGCGGCCACCAGACCCGGCGACGTGGTACTGGATCCCTTTTTCGGCACCGGCACCACCGGCGCGGCCGCCCGTCGCCTGGGCCGCCACTACATCGGTATCGAGCGCGACCCCGCCTACGCCGAACTGGCGGAGACGCGGATCGCCGGGGTGATCCCCGCCAGCGTCGAGGACCTCAAGGTCATGGGCTCGAAGAAGGCCGAGCCGCGGGTGCCGTTCGGGGCCCTGGTTGAGGCCGGCCTGCTACGGCCCGGCGACCGGCTGTACTGCCCGAAGGGCGAGCGCGAGGCGCGGGTGCGCGCCGACGGTTCGCTGGCAGTGGGCGACCTGACCGGCTCGATCCACAAGCTCGGGGCTCTGCTGGAGAACGCCCCGGCCTGCAACGGCTGGACCTACTGGCGCTTCCGCAGCGACCAGGGCCTCAAGCCGATCGACGCCCTGCGCGCCGAGGTCCGGGCCGGCCTGAGCTGAGCAACAGCGCCTTGCGGAAGACGCTGGGCAGGGCCCGGGCGGCCACGTCCGGCTTCGTCCAGACCACCCCGGGCCACGCACCGGACGCCCCCCGCACCTCAAGCGTCAGTTGAAAGTGGGTGAAGACGTGCTCGATCTCGCCGAACTCCCGCCAGTCGGCGGCGACGGGCGGGGTGGCGTCGGGAGCCTCTGACCAGTCCGAGGTCGGCAGGCCGAGCATACTGCCCAACAGCCCCCGGTCCGGCCGCCGAACCAGCGCCACCCGTCCGTCCGCATCACGCAGCACCCAGACCACGCCGCGGCGACGCGGCCGGTCGGCCTTGCGCACCTTGCAGGGATAGGTCGCCGCATCACCGCCCGCGCCCGCCGCACAGCCGAAGGAGACCGGGCAGGCCTCGCACGCGGGAGACTTCGGCCGGCAGATCGTCGCCCCCAGATCCATCAGCGCCTGGGCCCAGTCCCCGGGCCGGTCGTCTGTCACGAAGCCGGCGGCCAGCGCCGTCAGCTCCGGCTTGGCGGCCGGCAGCGGAGTCTCGACGGCGAACCAGCGCGCCATGACCCGCTCAACATTGCCGTCGACGACATTGGCCGGGCGGTCGAAGGCAATCGCCGCCACGGCGGCGGCCGTATAAGGCCCAACACCGGGCAGGGCGCGCAGGCCCGCCTCGGTATCCGGAAAAACCCCGCCGTGACCCGCCGCCACCACCCGGGCGCAGGCCAGCAGGTTGCGGGCCCGGGCATAATAGCCGAGACCGGCCCAGGCGGCCATCAGCTCCGCGTCCGGCACCGCCGCCAGATCGCTGACCGTCGGCCAGCGCGCGGTGAACTCCAGAAAGTAGGGCGTGGCGTGCGGCACCGTGGTCTGTTGCAGCATTACCTCGGACAGCCAGACCCGGTAGGGGTCGGGGCGTGTTCCCGCCCCCGGCGGCATGCGCCACGGCAAGGTCCGGGCCTGGCGGTCATACCAGGCCAGCAGTGCGGCGCGGATTTCAGGGACGGGAGTCATCGGCCGCAGTATATAGGGCCATGCGACGTCCCCTGCCCACCGAGCGCGAGGCGCTGGAGATCCTGGCCGCCCGCCGTACCCGGCCGCCTCCCCGGCCGGCACCGCGGGCCGGCCACGCGCTCAACGGACTTATCAGGGCGCTGGACGGGCGTTTCGGGCGCGGGGCCGGCGCGCTGGAGAGCCGATGGGTCGAGATCGTCGGCGAGCAGATCGCCCGGGTCTCCCGGCCACAGAAGTTGACCCGGGGCCGCACCGGCACGGGCGGCACGCTGGAGCTGCGGGTGCCCGGAGCCGCAGCCCTGCTGGTGCAGCACCAGGAGCGCGACATCCTGCAGCGCGTGAACCTGTTCCTCGGCGAAGGCGCGGTCGAGAAGCTGCGGATCGCCCAGGGCCCGATCAAGCCCCTGCCCCGGCCCACCGCCGCGACGCCGGCATCGCGTCCGAACCTTGCACCCCTTCCCGCGGCCGTCGAGGCTGAACTGAAGGCCGAGGTCGCCGCCGCGCCTGATGGCCTGCGCGAGGCGCTCGAGGCCCTTGGCCGCGCCGTCCGCCGCCGGGGCGACGCGGAGCGTTGACAAAAACTCGCCGCACCTGTCAGCGATGCCTTGCTCAGGCGCGCCTGGACAGGAATCGCGCCATCATCACCGGTCTTCCAGGGGAGCGTCCATGACCGACCGCAAGTTCCGTTTCGCCGCCATGAGCCGGCGTGCAGCCGTAACCGGCGCCGCCCTCGCGGCCATGGCTGCCCTCGCCGGCTGCTCGGGCAGCGGCTCGGGCAGCAGTACCGAGGGCGACATGGCGATCGGTGCGTCCGAAGGGGCCAAGGTCACCGTGGTCGAGTACGCCTCGGTCACCTGCGGGGCCTGCGCCGCATGGCACGACCAGGTCTGGCCGGAGTTCAAGGCGAAGTATGTCGAGACCGAGAAGGTCCGCTTCGTCTTCCGCGAGTTCCCGACGCCGCCGGCCGATGTGGCCACCGCCGGCTTCCTCGTCGCCCGCTGCGCCGGCGAGGACCAGTACTTCAATGTGATCGGTGCCATCATGGACAGCCAGCGCGAGTGGGCCGCCGGTACCCCGCCGCGGCAGTCTCTGCTGCGCATCGCCCAGGAAGCCGGCCTGTCGCAAGAGGAGTTCCAGCGCTGCGTCACAGACGAGGCCGCCATCGCCGCCATGGAGCAGCGCGTCCGCGCCGCCGCGGCCGAGGGCGTCAGCGGCACCCCGACCTTCTTCGTCAACGGCGAGCGCGTCAGCGACGTGTCGCTGGAAGGACTGTCGACGGTGATCGACGCCGCCCTGGCCAAGGGCTGAGGCGCATGCGGGGGGCTCTGGCCGGCCTGATCACACTGGCGGCGCTGTCGCTGCTGGCGGCGACGCCGGTGACGGCACAGCAGGCCCTGCCGGTCCCCCCGGTCACCGTCGCAGATCGCGTCCTCGGCGACGCCGAGGCACCCGTGACGGTGATCGTCTACGCTTCCTTCACCTGCCCGCATTGCGCCGACTTCCACCAGACGGCGCTGGTACCGATCAAGGCCCGCTTCATCGACACCGGCCGGGCCCGGCTGGTCTACCGCGACCTGCCGACGGGCCCGCAGGCCCTGTCGGAGCCGGCCGCCAAGCTGGCCCGCTGCGCCGCTCCTGAGGCCTACTACACCGTCGCCGACACCCTCTACGCCGGTCAGGACGCGGTGCTTCAGGGGGGCGATCCCAACGCCTGGCTCAGCGCTGCGGTGCGGGTCGCCGGGCGGCCGGCGCAGGAGATGCTGACCTGCCTCTATGCGCCCGAGACCGATGCGGCGCTCGACACCATGGTCGAGGCTGGGTGGACTGCCGGGGTGCGCGGCACGCCCACCGTGATCGTCGGCGGCGTTTCCGTCCCGCCCACGACAGAGGCGCTCTCCGCCGCCATCGAAGTGGCCCTGGCGCGCCGCCCCGTCGCCGGGACGCCCTGATCGCGCCATGCAGTTCCAGCGCCTCCGGGTGGTCGGCTTCAAATCCTTCGTCGAGCCTGCGGAGGTCCTGATCGAGCCCGGCCTGACCGGCGTCGTCGGCCCGAACGGCTGCGGCAAGTCCAATGTGCTGGAGAGCCTGCGCTGGGTCATGGGGGCCAATTCGGCCAAGGCCATGCGCGGCCAGGGCATGGACGACGTTATCTTCGCCGGTGCCTCCGGCCGCCCGCCGCGCAACCATGCCGAAGTGACACTGACCATCGACAACACCGCCGGGCGGGCACCCCAGCCCTTCACCGACGCGGCGGTGCTGCAGGTGACCCGGCGGATCGATCGCGGCCAGGGCTCGACCTACCGCATCAACGGCAAGGAGGTGCGCGCCCGCGACGTTCAGCTGCTGTTCGCGGACGCCTCGACCGGTGCCAACTCTCCCGCCCTCGTGCGGCAGGGGCAGATCTCCGAGCTGATTGCGGCCAAGCCGCACAACCGCCGTCGCATCCTCGAGGAGGCCGGGGGCGTGGCCGGCTTGCACACCCGGCGGCATGAGGCCGAGCTGCGCCTCAAGGCGGCGGAGACCAATCTCGACCGACTCGACGATATCGGCAGGGAGCTGGAAAGTACCCTGGTACGCCTGCGCCGCGAGGCCCGGCACGCGGAGAAGTACAAGAAGATCTCCGCCGAGATCCGGGCCCTGCAGGCGGCACTTATCTGGGTGCGCTGGAACGACGCCCGACTGGCCGCCGCAGCCGCCGCCGAGGCGCTGGCCGAAGCCGACCTTGCCGTAGCCGCAGGCACCGCGGCTTCGACCGCCGCTACCACCCGGGCCCTCGCCGCCCAGGAAGCGCTGAAGCCCGCCCGCGAGGAAGACGCCGTCGCCGCCGCCGTGCTGCACAGGGCCACCCTGGAGCGCGACCGTCTCGACATGGCCGAGCAGGCCGCGCGCGAGGAATTGGAGCGGCTGAAGGGCGACCTCGCGCGCCTCGCCGCCGATCTGGAGCGCGAAGCTGCCACCGCCGAGGACGCCCGGGTGGAGCTGGCCCGGCTGGACGAGACCCTTGCGGCGGTGCACGCGGAGATGGCCGCGGCACCCAGGCGCAGCCCGGCGCTGGAGACTGCGCTGGTCGCGGCCGAGCGGTCCCGCGCCGCGGCTGACACGGAGGTGGAGCGCCTCGCCGCCCTCGCCGCTGCCGTCGAGGCGCGCCTCGCCGCCGACGCCACCCGCCGTCGCGACGCCGCCGCCCGGCTGGGGCGCGCCGAGGGGGCTCTCTCGGCCGCCGAGGCCGAGCGAACGGCCCTCGGCCCGGTCGCGACGCCTGAGCTTGACGCGGCGCAGGGCGCGCTCGACGCTGCCCAGGCTGACCTCGCCACGGCCCGCGAGACGCTGGAGACCGCCGAGGCCGGACGCGCGGAGCTGGCGGCGGCCGAACAGGCAGCGCGCACTAACGCCCGCACCGCCGAGGACCGCCTCGGCCGGCTGGAGACCGAAGCGCGCGGCCTGGCGCAGCTGCTCACCTCCACCCGCCGCGACCATCCGCCCGCGCTGGACGCCGTCGCCGCCGACATGGGCTTTGAGGCGGCCCTCGCTGCGGCCCTCGGGGACGATCTGGACGCCGCGCTGAATGAGCGCGCCGCCGCCCACTGGGCTGGGGCCAACCCGCCACCCCCGCCGGTATGGCCGGCCGGGGTCACGCCGCTGGCGGCCCATGTCCGGGCCCCGACGCAGCTGGCCGCGCGTCTGGCCCTTTGCGGCCTCGCGCCCCGCGGCGAGATCGCCGCCCTCGCCCGCGCTCTTCCGGTCGGGGCCCGGCTGGTGACGTGCGAGGGCGACCTGCATCGCTGGGACGGCTATGTCGCCCGCGCCGACGCCCCGCGCCCGGCGGCCATACGGCTGGCCCAGCGGAGCCGGTTGTCGGAACTTGAGAGCGATATCGACGCGGCCCGGCCCGGCCTCAAGGCGGCGCAGGCGGCGCTGAAGACGGCCGGCGAGGCCCTCACCGAAGCCGATGCGGCGCTCGGGGCCGCCCGGCGCGGGCCGCCCGAGGCTGAACGGGCAGTGGCGAGCGCCCGCGACCGGTACGAGGCGCTGGCCCGCGAGCAGGCCCGGCGGGAAGCTCGCGCCACGGCGCTGGACGAGACCCTGACCCGGCTGCGGGTCGAGCGCGACGAGGCCCGGCAAGCCGTCTCGGCCGCCGGTGCCGAGGGCACGGAAGAGGCCGACCTCCCGGCGCTGAAGACGGCGCTGGAGGCCGCCCGCGCCGCTGCAGGGGCCGCCCGCCAGACAGCCGCCGCCGCCCGGGCCGAGCGCGACGGCGAACAGCGCGAACAGATCCAGCGTGAACAGCGCCGCCACGGGCTGGAACGCGCGCGCCAGAGCTGGGTAACGCGCGGCGAGGTCAGCCGCGCCCGGGTCGCCACCCTTGAGACCGAGATGACCGCCGCGCGCACCCGGCTCGAGGACACCGCGGCCCGCCCGCACGCCCTGGCCGCCCAGCGCGAGACTCTGATGGACGCCCTCATCGCCGCAGAGATGCGGCGCAAGGCGGCCGGTGATACCCTGGCCCGGGTCGAGGCCGAGGCCGCCGAGGCTGACCGGACCGCGCGGGCCGCCGAGGCTGAAGCCGCACGGGCCCGCGAGACGCGCGCCGGTCTGGCCGCCCAGGCCGAGGCCGCGGCGGAGAAACGCGAGGAAGCCGAGCGGCAGGTGCGCGAGACCTCGGGCCTGTCGCCGGAGGCGCTGGGCCGCAAGCTGATTGACGACGCCGTGGCGAGACCGCCGGACGCGGCGGGGGCCGAGAACCTGCTCTACGCGCTGGAGCGTGAGCGCGAGCATCTCGGTGCCGTCAACCTGCGGGCCGAGGAAGAAGCGGTCGAGTACGCCACACGGCTGGAGACCATGCGCGGCGAGCGTGCCGACCTGACCACCGCCATCGCCCGGCTGCGCGACGGGATCGACGAGCTGAACACCGAGGGGCGCGAACGGCTGGTCGCCGCCTTCGACGTCATCAATGACAACTTCAAGAGCCTGTTCGAGGCCCTGTTTGACGGCGGCCAGGCCGAGCTAAAGCTGGTCGAGAGCGACGACCCGCTGGAGGCGGGGCTGGAGATCTATGCCTGCCCGCCGGGCAAACGGCTGTCGGTGATGAGCCTGATGTCCGGCGGCGAGCAGGCCCTGACCGCGGCGGCCCTGATCTTCGCCGTCTTCCTCGCCAATCCGGCCCCGGTCTGCGTGCTCGACGAGGTCGATGCGCCGTTGGACGACGCCAATGTCGACCGCTTCTGCCGCATGCTCGATGAGATGCGCCGGCGCACCGACACGCGCTTTCTCGTCATCACCCACAATCCGGTGACGATGAGCCGGATGGACCGCCTCTACGGCGTGACCATGCCGGAGCGCGGCGTGTCGCAGCTGGTTAGCGTCGACCTGAAGCAGGCGGGAAAGCTGGTGGCGTGACCTGACAGTTCGGCTGGGCTAGTCAGCGGCGATGATCGCTCCGCCCGTCATCATCCTCGACCGCTCACAACTGGCCGAGAACATCGGTGCCGCTGCTCGCGTCATGGCCAACTTCGGCCTTGAGCGGCTGCGCCTCGTCGCCCCGCTCAAGGGCTGGCCGCAGGAACGCGCCTGGGCGACCGCCTCGGGTGCCGATTGGATCCTCGAGGGCGTGCAGGTATTCGACACCGTCACCGAGGCCATCGCCGATCTGAATGTGGTGTTCGCCACCACCGCCCGGCCGCGTGAAACCCGCATGCCGGTGCGCACCCCGCGCGAGGCGGCGCGGGTCTTGTTCGACGAGGCCGCGCGCGGCCTTTCCGTGGGCCTGCTGTTCGGGGGCGAACGTACGGGGCTGGAGACCCCGGACGTGGCCCTGTGCCACGGCATCGTCACCATCCCGATCGATCCGCGGCACCATTCGCTGAACCTGGCCCAGGCGGTCTCGATCAACGCCTATGAGTGGCGCACGACGGTCGAGGATGCGCCCCCTGCCGCCTTCCGCGACGCTGACCCGCCGGCCCGCGCCGAGCTGGTCATGGGACTGTTCGAGCATCTCGAGCGCGAACTCGACGAGGCCGGTTTCTTCTTCCCGCCCGAAAAGCGACCGTCGATGGTGCGCAATCTGCGCGTCATGCTGGGCCGGTCGCAGCTGTCCGAGCAGGAGGTGGCCACCTTGCGCGGCGTCGTCCACGCCCTGTCGAAGGGGCGCGGCCAGCGGCTGCAGAAGCTGCTCGAGAAGCGCCGAGACACCGGCGGCGAGCCGCCCGTGCCTTGATTCGGGTGCCGAACGCGCCTATCCCCCGTCGCGTTGGGGAGTAGCTGCCGGCGCCCACAGAACAGCCGGGATCACGTCAACACACTCGTCGCCGGCAACGGCGCGTGGCGCGATCAGCGGACCTCCGTCCGCCTTGCGAGACCAGCGGGCTTCGACCGGCCACCGGATGCCGGACGGAGACGCTGTGTCCTGCGTCCGGCGGAGTGTGCGTTTGTGCTGACGACTCCTTTCTCCATCGCCATCCTGTCCCTGAGCATGTCCGCCGACGCCTTCGCCGCCGCCATCGGCCGCGGCGCGGTCCATCGTCCACCTTTCGCCGCCGCTGTGCGCGGCGGTCTGGTATTCGGCCTGATCGAGGCCGTGACGCCCATTCTGGGCTGGGCGCTGGGCGTCACCGCCGCGGGTCTGGTCGAACAGATCGACCACTGGATCGCCTTCACCCTGCTGGCCGCCGTGGGCGCGAAGATGATTTGGGAGGCCACCCGCCCGGCCGAGCTCCATGACGAGGCTGCAGCCGCGCGGCGTGGCCTGCTGGCCCTGGTCGCCACCGCCGTCGGCACCAGCATCGACGCTGCCGCGGTCGGCATAACCCTGGCCTTCATCGGGGCCAACATCTGGGTCATCGCCACCGCCATCGGTGCCACCACCTTCGTCGCCTCGACCACCGGCATGCTGGTCGGCAAGGTGGTCGGTGCCCGCTTCGGCCGCTACGCCGAGCTCGCCGGCGGCGTGGCCCTGATCATCATCGGGACCCTGATCCTGATCGACCACCTCGGCGCGGTTTGAGGCCCTACAGGTCTGCCAAGAAGGCCGGCAGGGTCTCCCCGGCCGGGCCGTAGACGCCGTCGTCGAAGACGCCCCGACCCTTGGTCGGCTCCAGATTGATCTCGACTGTGCGTGCGCCGGCGGCGCGGGCCGCCCGGACGAAGCCGGCGGCCGGGTAGACCGCGCCCGAGGTGCCGATCGACAGGAACAGGTCGGCCTCCGCCAGCGCCGCCTCGATGCGCGGCATCTCCAGCGGGATCTCGCCGAACCAAACGATATGCGGCCGCAGCACCCCGGCCGGGTGGAACGGCGACGGCTCGGCCGGGGCCAGATCGTCCGGCCAGTCGCACACCGTCCCCGAGGCGGTGCAGCGCGCCTTCAGCAACTCCCCGTGCATGTGGATCAGGGAAAAGCCCGGCCCCGGCGGCACGTCCGCGTGCGCCCGGTCGTGCAGGTCGTCAACGTTCTGGGTCACCAGCGTCAGCCTCCCCTGCCAGCGGGCGGCCAGATCGGCCAGCGCCCGGTGGGCCGGGTTCGGCACCACCTCGGCCAGCTGCCGCCGCCGGGCGTTGTAGAAGCCCTGCACCTTCGCCGGATCCCGCGCGAACGCCTCGGGCGTCGCCACCTCCTCCACCCGATGCCCCAGCCAGAGGCCGTCCGCGTCGGTCCTGAAGGTCGGCACGCCGGACTCGGCGGAGACGCCGGCGCCGGTGAGGATGACGAGGTTGCAGTGGGGCATGGGGCCTCAACGGCTTGGTGCGACAGTGAACAGTGCTAGTGAGCGGGAGGTGAGCGAGGCGTGTGAGTGCGGTTTGGCATCGGCTCACCCCTTGCTCACTAGCACTGTTCACCGCGTCATCCGCACGCCCGCCGCCCCGGAGCCCCCAATGAAAACCCGCGCCGCCGTCGCCTTCGACGCCAAACGTCCGCTCGAGATCGTCGAGGTCGATCTGGAGGGGCCGCGCGCCGGCGAGGTGCTGGTCGAGATCAGGGCGACGGGCATCTGCCACACCGACGCCTACACCCTCGACGGCCTGGATTCGGAAGGCATCTTCCCTTCGATCCTCGGTCACGAGGGCGCGGGCGTGGTGGTCGAGGTCGGCCCCGGCGTGACATCGGTGGCGGTCGGCGACCACGTCATCCCACTGTACACGCCGGAATGCCGCCAGTGTAAATCGTGCCTCAGCCGCAAGACCAACCTGTGCACCGCCATCCGCGGCACCCAGGGCAAGGGGCTGATGCCGGACGGTACCAGCCGCTTCAGCTACAGGGGTCAGGCGATCGCCCACTACATGGGCTGCTCCACCTTCTCGAACTACACGGTGCTGCCCGAGATCGCGCTGGCGAAGATCCGCAAGGACGCCCCCTTCGACAAGGCCTGCTACGTCGGCTGCGGCGTGACCACAGGCGTGGGCGCGGTGGTGAACACGGCCAGGGTCGAGCCCGGCGCCAACTGCGTCGTCTTCGGCCTCGGCGGCATCGGGCTGAACGTCATCCAGGGCCTGAGAATGGTCGGGGCCGACATGATCGTCGGTGTCGACATCAACCCGTCGAAGGAAGAGTGGGGCCGGCGCTTCGGCATGACCCACTTCGTCAATCCGAAGGACCACGGCGACGTGGTCGCCCATCTGGTCGAGCTGACCGGCGGCGGGGCCGACTACACCTTCGACTGCACCGGCAACACCACCGTCATGCGTCAGGCGCTGGAAGCCTGCCACCGCGGCTGGGGCGAGAGCGTCATCATCGGAGTGGCCGAGGCCGGCAAGGAGATCGCCACCCGCCCGTTCCAGCTGGTCACCGGCCGCGTCTGGCGTGGTTCGGCCTTCGGCGGCGCCCGCGGTCGCACCGACACGCCGAAGATCGTCGACTGGTACATGGACGGGAAGATCGAGATCGACCCGATGATCACCCACACCCTGCCGCTGGAGCGCATCAACGAGGCCTTCGACCTGATGCACGCCGGCGAGAGCATCCGGTCGGTGGTGGTGTTCTGATCAGGCCTGGATTGCCGGACCCAGCCCCAGCCGCATGAAGCGCCAGTCGTAGTGCAGTGTCTCGGGAACCTCGGCGTTCGGATAGGGTGGGATGTCCACGAAGCCGGCGGCTTCATACAGCCGGTGCGCGGAGGTCATGAATGGCCCCGTGTCCAGAACGATCTCGTCGAAGCCGAACGCGCGGGCGTCCTTGATCAAGCGGCTCATTATGGCTGAGCCGATGCCCCGGCCTCGTACGGCGGGAGACGCATAGATGCGTTTCACCTCACCCACGCCGTCGCCCACGCGACGCAGGCCGCCCATGCCGACCGGCAGTTCATCATGACTGACGAGATAGAAGACGCCTTCGGGAGGCACGCTCGCGCAAAGTTTGTCGAGCGTGGCGTCGACGTAATCGGGGATGGGGCGCTCAAGCAGAGCGGTGAGCGAGGTGGCGAACCGCGCGCTGATTTGCGCCTCGAGCCACTCAAGGTATTCCACGTTGAAGCGCAACAGGGGGTTTCTGTCTTGAACCGGATCGGCTCGCCGAAACTCTAAGGTCAAGATTGGAGCTCCCGGCGATCAACTTCGGGTATCACAAGCGTGATCGCTCGCGGAGTCAGTCCTTGCCTATCGAGGTCAGTAGCGTAAGAAAATGCAGCTGAAGGGAGATCCGTCCATGTTCACCCACGTCATTCTCGGGGCCGACGACGTCGAGGCGTCGCGCCGCTTCTATGACGCCGCGCTCGGTGCCCTGGGCGTCGAACCGGGCCAGGCCGATCCGCTGGGCCGCTACTGGTGGCGCACGCCGCGCGGCTCCTTCGGCGTCGGCAAGCCGCTGGACGGCGGCCCGGCCTGCGGCGCCAACGGCGGCACCATCGGCTTCCATGCGAAGAGCGCCGAGGCGGTCCAGGCCTTCCATGACGCCGGCGTGGCCGCTGGCGGCGCCTCGATCGAGGACCCACCGGGTGAGCGCAAGGGCCCGTTCGGCACGCTGATCCTCGCCTATCTGCGCGACCCGACGGGCAACAAGATCTGCGCCATGCACCGGCCGGGGTGACCCAGCTTGGGCTCGCAAGCCAAGGATGGATGGCGCGCAAGCGCCATGCTATCATTCGAGCATGGGACAGCTTCTGATCCGCAACCTCGATGACGAGACGATCGCCGCGCTCAAGCGGATGGCGGCGCGAGAATCGAAGTCCCTCGAGCAAAAGATGCGCGACCTCGCCGAGCGCGAGGCGAGGCGTGAGGTCGAGGAGTTCTGGCAGCTGGCCGCCTTGTCTCGCGAGATGACCCGCGGCGCCAATCTCGACATTGAGGCCCTTATTGCGGAGGGCCGGGAAGAGCGTGACCGTGCGATCCTCGGCAATCTGTGACGCCAACATCGCGGTCCGCTGGCTCGTCGACCACCCGACGTCAGGCTTCGCCATCGAGGCTCGCGAGGCTCACGACCTGATCGCGCCGCAGCTGCTGCTGGCGGAGGTCGCCAATGCTTTGCGGGGCTACGTCCGCGCGGGATTACTGCCGCTGGAGATGGCGCAAACTCACCTGGTTCGGCTTCCGCGACAAATCGAGCTTCGTCCCGAAGATCCTCTGATGCCGCTGGCGCTACGCTTGTCCATAGAGCACGCGCATCCCGTCTACGACTGCGTCTATGTCGCCATGGCCTTGACCCTCAACTGCCCCCTCGTCACGGCCGACGGTAAACTGGCCAAGGCCTTCGCCGGCCTGCGCGGTCTTCAGCTCCAGCAACCTTTGGAAGCGCTCTAGGCGCATGGATGTCACAAAGACCCACGCCGTCCACGGCGGCGTGCTGCGCTACCTGAAGCACGACAGCGCCGTGACCGGCACGCCCATGGCCCTGTCGGTGTTCACGCCGCCGGGCGAGGGGCCGTTTCCGGTGCTGATCTGGCTGTCGGGCCTGACCTGCACAGAGGACAACTTCACCACCAAGGCCGGCACCTAACGCCGCGCCGCAGAGCTCGGCCTGATCGTCGTCGCGCCGGACACCTCGCCCCGGGGTCCGGACCTTCAGGGTGGGGCAGTCGGCGATGATCCGGGCTCCGACCTCGGACAGGGCGCGAGCTTCTATGTCGATGCCACCGAGCCCCCCTGGGCCCCGCACTTCCGCATGGAGACCTACGTCGGCGAGGAGTTGATCCCGCTCATCGACCGCGCGTTTCCGACCACCGGCACCCGGTCGATCTCCGGCCACTCCATGGGCGGCCACGGTGCCCTGACCCTGGCGCTTAACCACCCGGACCTGTTCCGCTCGGTATCAGCCTTCGCCCCGATCGCCAGTCCGACCCGCTGCCCCTGGCGCGAGAAGGCCCTGACCGCCTATCTGGGTGCCGAGCGCAGCGCCTGGGCCCGCCACGACGTTGCCCTGCTGAGCGCCGCCGGAGCCACAAAGGGCCGGTTCGACGACATCCTGGTTGACCAGGGCGACGCCGATCCCTTCCTCGCCGACCAGCTGAAGCCGGAGCTGCTGGTCGAAGCCGCGCGGGCTTCGGGCCAGCCCCTGACCCTGAGGATGCAGCCCGGCTACGACCACAGCTACTTCTTCATGCCAGCTTCATCGACGACCACCTCGAGTTCCACGCGGCGCGGCTGAAGGGCTGATCTGCCGCGGGGCGGGCGACAGGTTCGGCTTGGCATCCGGCCGCGGGCACCTATGTGTGGGCGACTTTCAGCCCTGACCCGGAGAGTCGCCCGATGGCCTTCACCTTGCCGCCCCTGCCCTACGCCCATGACGCGCTGGAGCCGGCCATCGACAAGGAGACGATGACCTTCCACCACGGCAAGCACCACCAGGCCTATGTCGACAATCTGAACAAGGCCGTGGACGCCGACCTGGCCCTGCAGGGCCGGTCGCTGGAGGACCTGTTCGCGGTGATGTCGACCCTGCCCAGGGCCGTGCGCAACAACGGCGGCGGGCACTGGAACCACACCCTGTTCTGGGAGCTGCTGGCGCCGCAGGGCCAGACCGGCGCGCCCTCGGCCGAGCTGGCCGCCGCCATCGACCGTGACCTAGGCGGCATGAACGCCTTCAAGACCGCCTTCAACGCCGCCGGGGCCGGCCAGTTCGGCTCCGGCTGGGCCTGGCTGATCTTGCAGAACGGCAGGCTGAAGGTCACCTCGACCCCCAACCAGGACAATCCCCTGATGGATGTGGCCGACGAGAAGGGCACCGTGGTGCTGGGTGCCGACGTCTGGGAGCACGCCTACTACCTCAAGTACCAGAACCGCCGCGCCGACTACCTGGCCGCCTTCTGGTCGGTGGTGAACTGGAACAAGGTCAACGCCCTGTACGCCGCGGCCACGACCTGAGCCGGCCGGCTGATCCCTTGACCTGAAGAAGGCGGGTCGGCATAAGGCCGGCTTCCTCGCGCCAGCCCCGGCTGTGCGCGGGCTTCTACACGGGTGATGCGTGAACCGCCGTTGAGATCGTCCCTCCATTCGGGGAGGGACCGGGCCGCATCGAGACGAAGAGAAGCATATGTCCAAGCGCCACAGCGCCAAGTACAAGATCGACCGGGCCATGGGTGAAAACCTGTGGGGCCGCGCCAAGTCGCCGGTCAACAAGCGCTCCTACGGCCCCGGCCAGCACGGCCAGCGCCGCAAGTCGAAGGTCTCGGACTTCGGCCTGCAGCTGAAGGCCAAGCAGAAGCTCAAGGGCTACTACGGCAACATCACCGAGAAGCAGTTTTCGCGGACCTACGCCGAGGCCGCACGTCGCAAGGGCAACACCTCGGAGAACCTGATCTCGCTGCTTGAGGCCCGTCTGGACGCGGTCGTCTACCGCGCCAAGTTCGTGCCGACCGTCTGGGCCGCCCGCCAGTTCGTGAACCACGGCCACGTGCTGGTGAACGGCAAGAAGGTGGACATCGCCTCCTACCGCGTGAAGGCCGATGACGTGATCTCCATCAAGGAGAAGTCGCGCAGCATGGCCCTCGTGCTGGAAGCCCAGCAGTCGTCGGAGCGCGACGTGCCGGACTATCTGGAGCTGGGCGACCGCGGCTTCTCGGTGCGCTTCGTGCGCGCCCCGGAACTGGCCGACGTGCCGTATCCGGTGAAGATGGAGCCGAACCTGGTGGTTGAATACTACGCCTCGTAATCGACCCGACGGCAAGACACGGACAGGGCCCCCGGAGCGATCCGGGGGCCCTTTCGCGTAAGTGACCAAAGCTTCACTTGCGTCGACTGTAAGGCAGGCTTTCCATATCCCGATGCAACGGGGATTTTCACATGGATCGACGCGATTTCATCATGGCCGGGAGCGCAGCTCTGGCATCGCCCGGGATCGCCCGGGCCGGAACGCCGGAATGGGTGCAGCTGCCGACCGAGGCGTATCGCGGAAAGCAGGATGACATCGCCTTCGTCAACCGCCGGACCGGCTGGTACGGCAATGGCCAGGGCAAGCTGTTCGCCACGCAGGACGGCGGCGACAGCTGGACGCGCGTGCTGGACCGGCCAGGCACCTTCGTGCGGGCGCTGGGCTTTGTTGACGAGCGTCTCGGATTCCTCGGTAACATCGGGCCCGACTACTTTCCGGGCGTGACGGACGCGACACCGCTCTATCGTACACGCGACGGTGGCCTCAGCTGGGAGCCGGTGATTATTGACGGCCCCGCCGTGAAGGGGATTTGCGCCATCGACGTTCACCGTCAGCCCTTCATCAACGCTGGCGTGCTGGACCACCGCGTCACGCTGCGGGCCGGCGGCAGGGTCGGTACGCCGGCCTTTCTCGCCACGTCCCGGGACCTTGGCGAGACCTGGGCGTCGGAAGACATGTCCTCCCTGACCGCGATGATCCTAGATGTGCTGTTTGTGTCCGACGAGGTGGGCTTCATCTGCGGTGCCACGGACGGCGACGTCACCCAATCGCGCGCCCGCATCCTCCGCACCGCTGACGGCGGCCGAAGCTGGTCCACGGTTCACGAGAGCTCGCGTCCCTGGGAACTGACCTGGAAGGCCAGCTTCCCGACGCCCGAGGTCGGCTACGTCACCCTGCAGAGCTACAATCCGGACCCTGCCGTCAGCGCGCGCTACTTCGCCCGGACAACGGACGGCGGCCTGACCTGGACCGAGATGCCCCTGATCGACGATGCGCGGGTCAGGGCCTTCGGCGTCGGCTTCGTCGATGCCGATCATGGCTACATCGGCGCCGTTCCTGGTGGACTTGAGACCCGGGACGGCGGTCGCAGCTGGACGCCGGCTGGCTTCGGGCCCGGGGTCAACAAGATCCGGATCGTGCGCGACGGGACCGGGACATCGGTCTTTGCGATCGGGCTGCAGGTGCATCGCCTCGACCTTCCGGCGTAGCCTTGCCAAAGATTAACGTGTCTCCGCGGTCTGTTCGCGCCACTCTTGGGCGACGCTAGGATGCCGAAGGAGAGCCCCGCATGCGCCGTGTCCTGATCGCCGCCGTGATCACCGCCCTGTCCGCCCCGATGCTGGCGGGCTGCATCATCATCGCCACCGAGAAACCGACCACCCGCATCGTGCACCAAGGCACAGCCGAGGTCGAACGGTGATCCGCAGCCTCGCCCTCATCGCCGTTGCCGCTCCCCTTCTGGGCGGCTGCGTGATCTACGCCAGCGAGGGTGGCGAGCGCGACGTGATGGTCCAACTCGCCGCCGTCGACGAGATCGGGGAGGCCGACGAGACCGTGCGGTCGGCGCACTTCGAGGACGGCCGGCTGATGGTGCGCGTCGACTCCAACGGCTGCACCTCGGCGGCCAACTTCGAGGTCCGGCTGGTCGGCGACCGCCCGGCCGCCCTGACCCTGGAGCGGGTGCGCCCCGACCCCTGCCGCGCCCTTGTGCCGGAAGGCGTGGAGGTCAGCTGGACCTACGCCGAGCTCGGCCTTGAAGCCAGCGACTCCGTACGCCTGATGAACGCGATCCGCCTGCCCTGAGGGGCAGGTGTCCGCTTCAGCGCCCGAACCGGGCCACCAAGTCGGCGGGGATGCGATGGGGCCGCAGCGAGCGGGCGTCGACGAGGCACCACTCGGAGACGCCCTGGGCGCACAGCCGCCCCTCCCCGTCCTCGATCCGCACATAGCGATTGAAGCGCGGCCCCTCGGGATCCCCTACCCAGGTGCGGGCGACGACGCCGGTCGCGTCCGGGCCGATGCCGCGCTGGTAGTCGATCTCATGCCTCAGCGCGACCCACGACCAGCGGGCGCGCGTCTCCTCGTCGAACCGGGTGTTCCAGTGCGCCGTGCCGGCCTCCTGCAGCCAGCCGACGTAGACCACGTTGTTGACGTGACCGTTGGCGTCGATGTGCTCGGCCCGGACCTCAAGCGGGACCACGAAGATCTCGCGGTCCGCGCGCGGCTGCAGCGCCTTGCGGGCCATCAGGCCTCGCCGCCGTCCAGCGCCACGCCCTTCTCGGCCATCAGCGCCTGCAGCTCGCCCGACTGGAACATCTCGCGCACGATGTCCGAGCCGCCGACGAACTCGCCCTTGACGTAGAGCTGGGGGATGGTCGGCCAGTCGGTGAAGCTTTTGATGCCCTCGCGCAGGGCCTCGTCCTGCAGCACATCGACCCCGACGAACGGCGCGCCGACGTGGTCGAGGATCTGCACCGCCAGCGAGGAGAAGCCGCAGCGCGGCTGGTCCGGCACACCCTTCATGAACAGCACCACCGGATGCTCGGTGATGGTCCGGGCGATGAAGGCGTGGACGGGGTTGTCGGCAGCGTCGGTCACGGGGAAGCCCTCTTGCGGTTGCCGCCGGACCTAGGCGCCCACCCCTTCCGGGTCAAGCGCCACCGGACGAACCTCTCGGACTTGTCAGGCCGCGGCGCTGCGCACCCGCGCCATCTCGATCTGCGCCGCCAGCCCCGAAGGCAGGTCCCGCTCGGGCACGTCGATGATCTGGTTCAGGCGCTCGACGGTATCCACATCGACCATCACCGAGGTCATCGCCGGATCGGTCAGGACGAAGCCCAGGCACAACTGCTCGGCCGTCCAGCCCTGGACGCAATGCAGAAACGCAAAGGCGTCGACCGACCCTGCCGCCGCGTCAGGGGCCCCGCGGCTGGATCCCAAGCCGAACAGTCCCCGGCGCGCTGGTGGCGCAGAGATCGCAACTCGCTGCCCGCGCGACAGCACGGATGGATAGAAGTCATAGGCCAGGATGGTCATGTCGCGCTCTCGCGCTGCACGGATCCGGCTGCGCACCGACCATGGGGCGTTCACGTGATAGGGCGTGGCCAGGACGTCGAAGGCGCCGGTGGAGACGTAAGCGTCCATCACCTCCCCGTCGCCGGCGACGCCGAGCATCCGGGTACGGTCGGCCGAGCGCTGGGCCTTGAGCGCCTGCAGCGAAATCTGCGGCAACTCGTTCTCGCCGGGCTGGTCCAGCAGGGACACATCAATCCAGCCCAGACCGGAGACATTCAGCACACGGTCAATGGCGTGGGTCAGCCCCTCGGGCGAGAAGTCCCGGAGCGAGCCGCGGCGACCATCGCCGGCGCCAAGGGTCACCGCCACCGTCACCAGCTCCCGCTCGACCGCCGACAGGGCGTCGCCAACCATCCCTGCCAGCACGGGATCGGCACTCTCAAGCACATAGGCGTTCACGCCCTGCTCGAGCGCGGCATAGATCAGGCTCCGAACAAAGTCGGGCCCGCGAATCGCCGCCGCCACGCCCAGCCGGACGCTGACGCTCGACAGGGCGCCGCCGCCGCGGCCGAAGGGACGGTAGCGCATCTCAGCCTCCTGCAGCGGCTTCGGCGGGAGTCAGGGTGGTCAGGGCCAGGGCGTGCAACTCGCCGCCCATCTTGCCCTTGAGGGCTGCATAGACCGCCTGATGCCGACGCACGCGCGGCTGTCCGGCGAAGGCCTGCGAGACGACCCGCGCGCGATAGTGGTCGCCGTCCCCGGCCAGATCATCGATCAGAATCTCTGCGTCGGGAAACGCGGCGATCAGGTCGGCATAAAGGGCTTCGGCGGACAGAGGCATTCGAAGAACTCTGGTTTGACCAGATTATGGCTCGCAAAACTTAACCGGGACCTACATCAGGCCCAGCTGCCTGAAGCTGGCCACGCCCTGACGGCCGACGACCAGGTGATCGTGCACGGTGATGGCCAGGGCCTGGGCGGCCTCCACGATCTGCCGCGTCATGTCGATGTCGGCACGGCTGGGAGTCGGATCACCGGACGGGTGATTGTGCACGATGATCAGGTTCTTCGCCGACAGCTCGAGCGCCCGGCGCACCACCTCGCGCGGATAGACCGGCGCATGATCGACGGTGCCGCGATTCTGCACCTCGTCCAGCAACAGCTGGTTACGGTTGTCGAGGAACAGCACCCGGAACTGCTCGCGCGGTTCGTGTTGCAGCGACAATCGGACATAGGCCACCAGTGCTGTCCAGCTGCTGATCACCGGCCGCCGGGCCGCCTCCTCGAGGGTCACCCGCCGGGCGATTTCGTGCAGCGCGGCGAGGTCGAGCGCCGTCTCTGCCCCAACGCCCTTCATGCGCCCGCGGATGTCCGGGGCCTGAACCGTCATGAGGTCCTCGACAGAGGCGGCCAGCGCGGCGGCCAGCGAGCCGAACCGGTCGAGCAGCGCCCGGGCCAGGGGCTTCACATCGCCCTGGGGCTGGCTGCGGAACAGGAACAGCTCCAGAAGCTCGTAGTCAGGCAGGTGATTCAGGCCGGCCCCCCGCGCGCGCCGACGCAGCCGCTCGCGATGCCCGACGTGGTGAGGCAAGGGGCGGTGGCGACGGTCGCCCGGGGTCGGCTCCTTGCGCTCCTCGTCCATGCGCCCCTCCTCTGCCGAAGTCAGGCTAACGCGGCGACCGGGAGGACGCCAACGGCTCAGTTCGGGCGGAACAGGCCGGCCGGCGAGGCGGTGAAGATCTCGACCCCGTCCTCGGTGACGCCCACGGTGTGCTCGCACTGGGCCGAAAGGGACTTGTCGCGGGTCACGGCGGTCCAGCCGTCGGACAGCACCTTCACCTGCGGCTTGCCGAGGTTCACCATCGGCTCAACCGTGAAGAACATGCCGGGCTTGAGCACCGCCCCCTCGCCCTTGCGGCCGAAATGCAGGACGTTCGGATTGTCGTGGAACACTCGGCCGATGCCGTGGCCGCAGAAGTCGCGCACCACGCTCATGCGGTTGACCTCCACGAACTTCTGGATGGCGAAGCCGATGTCGCCGAAGGTATTGCCCGGCTTGACCTGCGCCAGACCCAATTCAAGCGCCCCATAGGTCACATCGACCAGCTTGCGGGCGCGCGGGTTGATGTCCCCGATGGCGTACATCCGGCTGGAGTCGCCGTGCCAGCCGTCGACGATCACCGTGTGGTCGATGTTGACGATGTCGCCGTCCTTCAGCACCCGTTCGCCCGGTATCCCGTGGCAAACCACGTGGTTGATCGAGGTGCAGACGGTCTTCTCGTACCCCTTGTAGCCGAGGCAGGCCGGCAGGGCCCCGTGATCGAGAGTGAACTCGCGGATCAGGTCATCGATCTCGCCGGTGGTTACACCCGGCTTCGCATGCGATGTGATCATGTCCAGCGCCTCGGCTACCAGTCGGCCGGCGCGGCGCATGCTCTCAAAGTCCTCCGGCCCGTGCAGGCGGATGGTGGCGGACCGCATGGGGGCGTCGGCGTCGAGGTCCTGCGGTTCGTACATCAGGCAATTCCGGGCGTCAGGCGTCGTGGCGACCTTCGGGCAGCCACGGCAATCGGCGATCCAGACGGATCTGTTCAGGAGTCAGATGGCAAGCATAGCACAGAACCTCAACCCCTGCTGCCGCCGCGGCCCTGAGCGCCGGCCCGTAGCGGGGGTCGATGTCGTCCGCGGTGGTGAAGGCCTTCCCGTCCATGCGCTGGATGACGAACAGCATGACAGCGCGACCGCCCGCCTCGACCACCCGCTCCAGCGCCCCGAGATGCTTCACTCCGCGCGTGGTGCGGCAGTCCGGAAACTCAACCAGCTCCGGCCGGCGCAGGAAGTGGACGTTCTTGATCTCAATGTATGCTGGAGCTCGCTCCTGGTCGGTCAGCAGCAGGTCGATGCGGCTGTCGACGTCGTAGCGGACCTCGCGCGCCAGTCCGGCGTAGCCTGTCAGCTCGGGCACGGCCCCCGTAGCGATCGCCGCCTCGGCGATGCGGTTGGGGTTCATGGTGTTGACGCCGACGAGCCCGCCGTCCGCCTCGATCAGCTCCAGCGTCAGGGGCAGCTTGCGCTTCGGATCCGGCGAACGCGACAGCCACACCGGCGACCCCGGCGTCGTCAGGCCCAGCATCGCCCCGGGGTTGGGCACGTGCACCGTGGTCTCGGTCCCGTCCTCCAGCTGCACATCGGCGAGGAAGCGCTTGTAGCGGCGCAGCAGGACGGCGCGGCGAAGGGGCGACTTGAAGATCATGCCGGCCGGTCTAGCCTGCGCTCATGTCCGACGCAGCCCCCACCGCCGCCGTCCTGATCATCGGCGACGAGATCCTGTCCGGCCGGACGGCAGACACCAATCTGAACACGATCGCGCGGTTTCTGGCGGCGCTCGGGATCGACCTGCTGGAGGCGCGCACCGTCGGCGACCGTACGGAACAGATCATCGGCGCGCTGAACGCCCTGCGCGCCGCGCACGACTACGTCTTCACCACCGGCGGCATCGGCCCGACCCATGACGACATGACCGCCGACGCGGTGGCGGAAGCCTTCTGCGTCGCGCTGCCGGAGCATCCGGACGCCCTTGCGCTTCTGGCGCGGCGCTATGGCGACCGGTTCAACGCCGCCCGCCGGCGCATGGCGCGCATCCCCAAGGGCGGCGTGCTGATCGCCAATCCGGTGACCGACGCGCCGGGCTTCCAGCTGGACAATGTGTTCGTCATGGCCGGGGTGCCGAAGATCATGCAGGCGATGCTGGAGGACGTCGCTCCGCGCCTGCGCACCGGGGCAGTCGTGCACGCCCGCAGCCTCCGGGTTTCCGGCGTCGGCGAGGGCGATGTCGCCGCCCCCCTTGCAGCCGTGGCCGCAGCCCACCCCGACCTCAGTCTCGGCAGCTATCCGTTCGGCCACGGTACGGTGGGAGAGATCGGCACGAGCCTGGTCGTGCGTGGCCGCAACGCCGCCGCGGTGGCCGAGGCGACCGAGACCCTCCGGACAGCCCTGTCGGCCACCGGCATGACCGTCTCTTCAGACGGCTGAGGCCAGCCCCGCCCTGGCGGGACCGGCCCCTTGCAGTCGCGTCAGCCGCGCTTGTCGCCGTAACCTCGGCCGCCATTGGACGGACGGCGACGACGGCGCTTCAGCTTGGCCACCGCCGCCGGTTCGCCCGATGCGTTGGTCGGGGCCCGCTCGCCGGCCAGCGGATCAAAGCGGGCGGCCGGCGGCGCAGCGCGGTCGCGGCCGCCGTCGCCCTTGCGCGGACGGTGGGGCTGCCCGCCGCCGGCTGGACGTTGGCCACGACGACGCTGACGGCCGGGGCCTTCCTCGCCGCGCGGCTTCTTGGTCTCGGCCTCGGGCAGGGTCGGCTTCTTGCCCACTCCGGCGGCCGCGATGGCGGCGTCCAGACGGCCCAGCTCGGCGTCATTGCGGCGATCGGTGGATGGAATCTTCTGGCGTGTGACCTTCTCGATGTCCTTGAGAAGCTTCATCTCGTCGCCGGCGACGAGACTGATGGCGGTGCCATCGGCCCCGGCGCGCGCGGTGCGGCCGATCCGGTGAACATACGCCTCCGGCACATAGGGCAGCTCGAAGTTGACCACGTGGGTGACGCCGTCGATATCGATGCCGCGGGCGGCGATGTCGGTAGCGACCAGAACGCGCAGCTTGCCCGCCTTGAAGGCTGCCAGCGTCCGCTCGCGCTGGGACTGGCTCTTGTTGCCGTGGATTGCGCCGGCACCGACGCCGCCGGCCTCGAGATAGGCGGCCACCTTGTCGGCACCGTGCTTGGTCTTGGTGAAGACCAACACACGGTTGAAGGCGTCATCGGCGAACAGTTCCTGCAGCAGGGCGCGCTTGCGGCCCTGCTCGACCCAGACGACCGACTGCTTGATGCGCTCGACCGTGGTGGACTGGGGCGTGACCTGGACCTTGACCGGGTCCTTCAACAGCTCCGAGGCCAGCTTGCCGATCTCCGACGGCATGGTGGCCGAGAAGAACAGGTTCTGGCGACGCATCGGCAGGCGCGACACGACCTGGCGGATCGGCTTGATGAATCCGAGGTCCAGCATCTGGTCGGCCTCGTCGAGCACGAAGATCTCGGTCGCGCTCAGGTCGACGTTTTTCTGCTGCATGTGGTCGAGCAGGCGGCCGGGCGCTGCCACGAGCACGTCGAGGCCCTGCTGCAGGGCACGCTCCTGTGGGCCATAGCTGACGCCGCCAAAGATGACGGCGACGCGGAAGCCGAGGTGACGGCCATAGGCCTTGAAGCTCTCGGCGATCTGACTGGCCAGTTCGCGGGTCGGCGAGAGGATCAGGCAGCGGGTGGTGCGCGGTGCCGGGGCCACGCGATTGACCGCCAGCCGGTGCAGGATCGGCAGAGCGAAGGCCGCCGTCTTGCCGGTGCCGGTCTGGGCAATACCCAGCAAGTCCTTGCCGGTCATCACCTGCGGGATGGCCTGGCTCTGGATCGGGGTGGGCCGCTCGTAGCCCTCGGCCTTCAAGGCCTGCAGCAGCAGCGGGTTGAGCCCCATGGCGTCGAAGCCGCCAGCCCTGGAAGCGTCCTTGGAGGCGTCCTTGCGGGCGTCGGCGCGGGTGGTCTCGAGAGTGTTGATCGACACGTGTCGTCTGTCTTTCGCGTGCGGCGCAGCGCAGGCAGGCCTGATCGTCAGGGCCGCGCACCGCCGTGGCCGCCGAAGTCGGGGCCGGGATCGGGCGCCGCCCCGCGTGTCCGGGCGACAGATGAGGTTTGAGGACCCGGCGCTCTCTACAGAGCGGCTTCCGGCCAGGCCGGAAACCCACACGCGCTGGAACGCGCCGGACGTCGCGAGACTGCGACAGGGGCTCAGGTGGGCCCCGGATATGGCGAAGTCAAGGCGCGGACAGCAATCGTGTCGAGGCCGCCTCGATGTCGGCCTCCAGCCGGGCCATGAACTCGGCGCGCTTCAGACCGGTCGGGATGGGCGGCAGAAACTCGAACACCACCACCCCGGGCGTGCGGCGGAAGCCGTGCGCCGGCCAGCAGACGCCGGAGTTGGTGGCCACCGGCCAGCAGGGACCGTCAAGGTCGCGATAGATAGCGGCGACGCCCGGCTTGTAGTCCCCCGGCTGGCCCGGAGCGGTGCGCGTGCCTTCCGGGAAGATCACGATCTGGCGCGCCTCGGCGAGGCGGGCGCGAGCCTGCCGGGCCATGCCCTTGAGCGCCTTGGCATGCCCCGAGCGGTCCACGGCGATCATCCGCGTCTTCCGCGCGAACCAGCCGAAGAAGGGCACTGGCATCAGCTCCTTCTTGAGCACGAAGCAGGCATCCGGCAGCACGGCGAGGAGGGCCACGACATCCAGCATCCCCTGGTGCTTGGCCGCCACCAGGGCGGCACCGGCGGGGCGGTGCTCCAGCCCGCGCAGTTCGACCCGGACCCCGGCGATCCGCCGCAGCCCGAACAGGACGAAGCGGGCCCAGCCGCGGACCACCCCCATGGCCATGGCGTGGGGGCCAAGCAGGGCCGGCGACAGGCCGACGGCGAAAAGCGCCATCGACAGATAAAGCCAGAGAACGAAGACGAGGGAGCGCAGGGTGATCATGGGGCGGCGAGCGCCTCGTCGGCCTTCTCGGCGGCGGCGCGCATGGCCTCGCGGGTGGCGTCGGCGGTGCGGTCGCCGAACACCCGGCGCACGCCCTCGCGCGCCATGACCCCGAGGTACTTGTTGTACTCCAGCGTCATGCGCCGCGCGGTTTCGGCCGCACGCCACCAGCGCGAACTGTGCAGCGACGGCGTCGATACGGCGTAGGGCGTCAGCTCTATCCCCGGCGCAGCGCTGCGGATCTCCAGCAGGCTGCGCGGCATGTGATAGTCCGAGGTCACAACGATCAGGCTGTCATAGCCGCGCGAGCCCGCCCAGGCGGCGATCTCCCGGGCATTGCCAAGCGTGTCCTCGGCGTCGCGGCCGAGGTCGACGCAGCAGTCGAACAGACGGTTCGAGCCGGGGGTGAGGGCGCGCAACTCCTGCCGACGCACCTCCGGGTTGACGCCCGAGACCAGCAAGCGTTCGCCCTTGTCCTGCTCCAGCAGACGCACGGCGGCGTGGATCCGCTCGGCCGAAGGACCAGTCAGGGCGACGATGCCGTCGGCGCGCCCCGGCTCGGGCGCAGGCGTGAAGTCGCGCACCCGCTCGGCGAAGGCGAACAGGCCGAACAGCCAGATCACAACCGCGACGGCGGCAACCGTCAGGACCTTCATCACGCCTCCTCGACCGACGCCAGCGCTCGGCCTGCCGCCAGCCTAGCGGCGAGCGCGGCCACGGTAAACGCGATCGGCGGACAGGGCGCGATCAGCAGCAGGTCGCGCCACGCCAGCGGCAGGGCGGGGGTCAACCCTCCGTCGCCGCCCAACAGGCGCAGCACGGCCACCAGCCCGGCGGCGGTGAGGGCCCCGACCAGCGCCGCCTGACCTGCGATCAGGGCAAAGCGCCGCTGGAACAGGCCGGCAACCGTGGCATCGGCGGCCCCGTTGAGCATCAGGACCGCAAGGGTCGGCCGGGCCCCGGCGACTCCGGCCTCGGCGGCATAGGCCACAGCTGCCCCCGCCGCCCCGGCCACCAGCAGGAAGGCGGCCCCGGCCAGCATCACCAGGGTCAGGGCCGAGCGCTCGACCCCGGCGCGCCACAGGGTGTGATCGTCCACCACCGCGTCGAGGCCGGCGTCTGCCAGCGCCCGGCTCAGTGTTGGCGCGCTGGCGGGCGCTGTCGGATCCAGCCGCACGGTTACCATCATCGGCAGGGGCAGATCGTCGGCCAGACTCTCGCCCAGCCACGGGCGCAGCAGGGCGCGCGCCTCATCCACGGTCAGGGCCGCGGCCTCCTCGACCCCTGCGACGCCGCCCAGAGTCTCGGCCGCCCGGGCCGCCGCGACCGTGGCGGTCTCGTCGGCACGCGGACGTACCAGCACCGTCGCTTCGCCCCTGAGCTGACGTGCCCAGCCGTCCGCAGCCCTGTCGGCGGCCGCCGCCCCCATCGCCGCGAGACAGGCGAGGAAACACAGCACGCCGATGACCACCGCCAACCACGGCGCGCCCCCGGCGTCGGGTGCCAGCAGCGGCCCCGGCCGCGGCCCCTCCAAGCGCCTCAGACCGCGACCGGTCATGCGCCCGCCTCCAGCCGGCCGCCTTCCAGCCGCAGACGTTGCGCGCCAGATCGCTTCGCCAGCGCCTCGTCATGGCTGGCGATCAGCACCGTCGCCCCGAGGCGGTTGAGCGACTGGAACAGCTTTAGCAGCCGGCTCGCCATGGCCGCGTCGACGCTGCCGGTCGGCTCGTCGGCCAGGATCAGTTCCGGCCGGTTGATCACCGCCCGGGCGATGGCCAGCCGCTGCTTCTCCCCGCCGGACAGCTGTCGCGGCGAGACCCCGGCAACCTCGTCGAGGCCGACCCAGGCCAGCATCTCCTCGACGTCGGCCGCATAGTCCGACGGCCGGCGACCGGCCAGCCGCAGCGGCAGGGCGACATTGTCAAAGGCCGACAGGTGATCGAGCAGCCGGAAATCCTGGAACACCAGACCCAGCCGGCGACGCACCGGCGGGCGCGCCTTCCGCGGCGCGTGGGTGACATCCTTTCCGAACAGTTCGATTCGCCCGGCGGTCGGCGGTGTCGACAGGGTCAACAGCCGCAGCAGCGACGACTTCCCGGCCCCACTCGACCCGGTAAGGAAGTGGAAAGAGCCCCGCGTCAAACTGAGGTTAATGTCCCGAAGCACCGGGGCCGCCCCGTCGTAGCGCAGGGAGACCCCCTCCAGACGGACGGTCGGAGGCGCACTGGCGGTTTCGGCGGCGCGACGGGTCGGCTCGGTCATGATTTTCGCGGATAGGGCGGCCGGTGCGCGCCCAGGGGAGGGAGGCGGCGCGCCTCGGAAGCTTCGGCCATGATACTGACCTGTCCGGAGTGCGCCACCAGCTATTCAGTGCCGGACGAGGCGCTGGGTGCCAAGGGCCGTCGCGTGCGCTGCCAGTCCTGTGCCCACCAGTGGATGGCGACGCCTGACGAGCCTCTGGTCCTGTCAGTGGAACCCGCGCCGGCCCCCGTGCCTGACCCCGACCACGCGCCCATCCCCGAATCTCTGGCCGCCACCCCGGCACCCGAGCTGCCCAAGGCCTACCGTGCCCGCGCCGAGCTGCAGCGACGCATCCGCCGGGCAGCGACCCATGGGGCGATGTGGGCCGGCCTCACCAGCGTGTTTGTGGCCATCATGGGAGCGGCATGGCTGTTCCGGGTCAATGTCGTGGAGGTGTTCCCGCGCGCCGCCGCCGCCTATGCCGCGGTCGGTGCCCCGGTGAACCTCGTCGGGCTGGATTTCGAGGCCCTCAGCGCCCGCCGCTCGCTGCGCGACCCGTCGAAGGTGCTGGTCTCGGGTGCCCTGCGCAACGTCCGCGACCGGGAGGTGACGGTGCCGCCGGTGCGCGTCGCCCTGCTCGACTCTCACGGCGCGGAGATCGGCCAAGCTGTTGTCCGCATCGACGCCGCCCCGGTTCTGCCGGGCGGGGTCCAGGGCTTCGCTGTACTGATAGCCGACCCGGCCGCCAAGGCCGCCGACGTCGGGGTGGATTTCGTGCGCGGCGATCTTCCAGCGCCGGCCGCGACGAGCCACGACTCCAGCCGACATGTTCCGGACCACGCAGCACCGCCCGCGACTGCCCATGGTGCCGCTGACGCCCATCACGACGCGCCCGACGCGGCGCATGGCCCGAGCCCTGGCGCAGACCATGGTGCCGCCCATGGCACCAGCGCTCCGGCGGCGGCCAACCACGGTGCCCATGCGCAAGAACCGCCGGCGCATGGCCTGCGCCCGGCAGTGTCGCTGCGTCCGGCCGCGGCGCGCCCCCATGGCTGAGGCGGCCCCGCCACCCGGCGAGGTGTTGCTCGACGAGGCCGGCATCGCCGATCGCGTCACCGCGCTGGCCCGCGCCATTGCTCCGCGCATCGATGACGAGACCGTCGCCGCCGTCCTGCTCACCGGCGGCATCTGGTTCGCTGCCGACCTGACCCGCGCTCTCGCCCGGGAGGGTCGCTGGGTGCGCTTCGACGCCCTGTGGCTGTCCTCCTATGGCGACAATCGGACCAGCCGCGGGCGCATCGGCATACGCGCGCCGTTCCAGCGTGAGATGGCCGGCCGGCGCGCCTTGATCCTCGACGACGTCTTCGACACCGGCCTGTCCCTCGCCGAAGCGGCTCGGCTGGCGCGCGAGGCCGGCGCGGCCGAGGTGCTGACCTGCGTCTTCGCCCGCAAACCCTGGCCAGAGCCGCGCGCCATCGCGCCCGACTTCGTCGGCTGGGAGGCGCCCGCGCGCTATCTGGTCGGCTACGGCCTCGATTCCGCTGGCGCCCTGCGCGGCCTTCCGGAGATCCGCGCCCTCGACTGAGAGCGCGCCGCGAGGCTCAGCGAGAGGTCGCCAGCTTCAGCTGCGAGGCCGCGGCCAGCAGCACGCCCTCATCCGCGTTCAGCGCCGCCGGCCGGGTCGGCGTCGGATAGGCGGCGGCCAGGGCGGCGATCGCTTCGTCGATCTTCCGCGCCGTCTCCGGCGTCGCGCGGGCGATCTCCGCCCCGTGCCGATCGCGCCAGGCGCGGGCAGTCAGCAGGAAGCCATAGCCGTCCAGATAGGGCTCATAGGCGTCAGACCCCTTGGCCGTGGCGTACTGCAGGGCCCCGCGGTCAACGAGGTCGGCGATCACCGCCGCCGCCACATCCGGATTGCGCAGGCCGCCGGCCGGGGCGCGCGCCTCGGCGCTCTCCAGCATGGCGAGCAGGCCGTCGGCCAGACGCCGGACCTCGGCCGGCCCGGCCCCCTGAGCCGTCGCGGTCGAGGCGGCGATGAAGGGGTCCTCGAAGGGGTCGACGCCGAGCTGCTGGAAGGTCGGCTGCATGTCGACCAGAACCTCGCCGACGGGATGGGCGAACATCTCGGCCGCGGCCTGGCGCTCGCCGGCGCCGGCCGCCTCGGCCGCGGCGCGAACATGGGCCTCGACCAGCGCGAGCGCGGACAGATAGACGACCGGGTCGGTGGCCGCGGCGGCGACGTTGACGCCGCCCTCCCCGGACTCCCCGCCCTCACCGGCACCCTCGCCCGAGGCGGCGGCGGGGGTCGTCGCCGGAGCCTCGGCCGGGCGCTCGGCCTCGCCCGAGCAACCCGCAATCAGGGCCGCCCCGAGGCCCACCGCCGTCCAGCGCTTGAAGTTCGACATACCGCCTGTCCCTTTGTGTCGTGCGTCGCAACGGCTTATACGCATGGCCATGAACTTGCAATTCGTTCTCATTTTGAGGTGCCCATGCTGCTGATCGCGGGCGAGGTCCTCGACCCGGCGGCCCTGACCTGGGTCCAGGCGCAGATCGCCCGCCTTGACTGGCGGGACGGGGCCGCCACCGCCGGCCCGGCGGCGCGGGGGGTCAAGCGCAACGAACAGGCGGACCTGTCCGGAGCGTCCGGTCAGGCGCTGGAGCAGTTCCTGCGCAGCCGCATCCTCGCCCACCCGGTGCTGGCGACCGCGGCCCGGCCGCGGCGGGTGACGCGGCTGCTGATCAGCCGCACCAGCGTCGACGGCGGCTATGGCGATCATGTCGACAACGCCCTGATGGGCGCGGCGGACGATCGCCTGCGCACGGATCTGAGCTTCACCCTCTTCCTCAGCGCGCCCGACGCCTACGAGGGCGGGGCCCTGGCCATCGAGGATCCGCTGGAGGACCGCCGGCTAAGGCTGCCCGCCGGTGATCTCGTCCTCTATCCGTCCGGAGCCGTGCATCGGGTCGAGACGGTCACCCGGGGCGTCCGTCTCGCCTGCGTCGGCTGGATCGAGAGCCTCGTGGCCGACGCCGCCGCCCGCGAGGTGCTGTGGGACCTCGAGCGGGCCCGCGCCGCCTGGCCCGCGGAGGGCGACCCGCGGGGGCAGCTGGCGCTGGACAAGGCGATCGGCGCTTTGCTGCGGCGCTGGGCGGCGACCTGAAGGCCGACCGCCGCCCGGACCGCGTCAGTTCCGCGGCGGCGCGTTTTTCACGTGGGCGTCCAGCCACTCGACCATTTCCCACAGGGTGTGGCCGACGGATTCCCGGGCGCGATAGCCGTGCGCCTCGTAAGGCAGGACCACGTAGCGGGCGGTGGCCCCCGTGCCCTTGAGCGCCGCGAAGAAGCGCTCGCTCTGCACCGGGAAGGTGCCCGAGTTGTCGTCGATCTCGCCGTGGATCAGCAGGATCGGCTCATTCACCTGGTTGGCGTAGGTGAAGGGCGACATCCGCGTGTAGGTGTCTGTCGCCTCCCAGTAGGTACGCTGTTCCGCCTGGAAGCCGAACGGCGTCAGGGTGCGGTTGTAGGCGCCGGAACGGGCGATGCCGGTGCGGAACAGGTCCGTGTGGGCCAGCAGGTTGGCGGTCATGAAGGCGCCGTAGCTGTGCCCGCCGACAGCGATCCGGTCGCGGTCGGCGACACCCATCGCGACCACAGCGTCCACCGCGGCCCGGGCGCTGGCGCTCAGCTGCTCGACATAGGTGTCGTTGGGTTCCGCCCCGTTGACGCCGACGATCGGCATGGAGGGGTCGTCCAGCACGGCATAGCCCTGGGTCAGCAGGAACAGGTGGCTCGAGCCGCCCGGGCGCACGAAGCGGTTGCCGGTGTCGACCACCTGGCCGGCCACCGACGGATCGGTGAACTCGGCCGGATAGGCCCACATCACCAGCGGCAGCGGACCGTCGCGCGCGGCGTCATAGCCGGCCGGGAGATAGAGGGTGCCGGACAGCTGCACCCCGTCGGCGCGGGTGTAGGTGATCAGCTGGCGCGTCACCCCGGCCAGTTGCGGCGCCGGGTCGGGGAAGCTGGTCAGCGGGGTGGGAGCCGCGCCGTCAAGGCTGCGGATCATCAGATTGGCCGGCGTGTCGCGGGTCTCGCGGCGCGTCACCAGACGGCTGCCGTCCTCGGCCAGCAGGCCGACGATGGTCTCATAGGCGTCGCGCGACGACCGCCACAGCTCGGTACGCTCGCCGGTGCGCAGGTTCAGCCGGGCGAGGAAGGGGAATTCGCCCTCGCGCGTCGCCCCGTCGCCCTCAAGCAGGATGGACTCGCCGTCGGCGGCGAACACCATGACCTGGCGCCCGGCGGCGTTCGGTTCGGTCAGGGCCGAGCCCGGGTCATTGTGGCGGTCCTGGTAGTTGCGCTCGACGATCACCCGCCCCTGCCCCGGGTTGGACGGATCTACCAGAATACGGGTCTCGCGCCGGGTGTTGAACCAGCGGCTGTTGACGATCGCCGCGTCGTCGCGGCCCCAGGTCACGCCGGCGTAGCGCTGTTGCAGGTCCACGAGGGTCGCCGGCGCGCCGGTGAAGGGCGCTGACAGCATGAAGACGCGATCGCGGATCTCGGCCGGGGTGCGCGGGTCGCCGCCGTCCTGGGCCTCGGCCCAGACCAGGGTGGCCGGCGCATCGGCGCGCCACTGCACAGACCGTGGGCCCAGCGCCACCGCGTCGAACGGCGGCGGGATGTTGTCGCGCAGCGGCAGGTCGGCGACCTGGTGCACCACGCGGCCGGTGCGATCCAGCACCGCGGTCTCGGCCGGGAACAGCCGCGCCGGGACGGCATAGCTGTACGGGGGCTTGACCTGCGTCTGCAGGATCCAGGTGCCGTCGGGCGAGAAGGCCGCGTCGAGCAGAATGCCCGGCGCTCCGATGGGCGTGACGCGGCCATCGATCCCGGCGATGGCCAGCTGGGCGGTGAAGTAGTGATCGAACAGGCGCTCGTCGGCCGGATTGCCCAGCAGATCCTGATAGGTGCGCACCGGCGCTGGGCGGATGCCCGTCTGCTCGATCACCGGCCCATTCGGGGCGACCTCCGGCGTCGGGGCCGGCCTGCGGCCTTCGGGAATGGCGCGGAACAGGACGGCGCGGCTGTCCGGCGACCAAGCCAGATCCGCCCCGGCGGCGGCGTTGACGATCGGACCGGTCAGGGCCCGGGCGGCACCGGTGGCGGCGTCCACGACCCACAGCTCAAGCCCGGTCGGCGCGTCCTTCAGGAGAGCGACTTTCGCCCCGTCCGGCGACCAGGTCGGGGCAATGAAGCGCGTGCCGGCCGGCAGGGCGGCGGCGACCTCACGCCCGTCCTCGACATTCTTGAAGGTTATGCCGGTCAGCCAGGTAAGACGGCCATTGGCGGGACCGTTGTTGCGCGGGTTGAGACGGTAACCTGCCAGCCGCAGCGTCGGCTCGGCCAGCTCGGCCACCGGCGGCAGGGCAGAGCGGCTGAACAGGGCCAAGCGGCTGCGATCCGGGCCGAGGCTCGACAAGGGGGTGGGTGCCGTGTCGAGGATCGAGGCGATCGGCTCGGGCGGCTGCCGGTAGGTCAGGGCCTCGCCGGCGCTCTGCGCCATGGCCGGTCCTGCGGCCACCGCTGCCCCCAGCGCCATCGCCGCCGCCATGCGGACCCCCCCTACTGCCCTCGTCATCTCTTCCCCCGGAACGGCACAAGGCCGCGGACTTTAGCGACGCCGGCGGTGGGGGAAGGGGCCTGAGATGGTGCAACAGCCGATCGTCCTCGCCAGACGCGAAAAACCCCACAGCCAGGGACTGTGGGGTGGTTCTTGGGTGCGGGAGCGCGCAGCCAGCGACATCCTAAGCTGCCCGTGCGGCTTGTGGCCTGATCGGCCGGAGGGGCCAAGGACCCTGGCTGCGGGGCTCAGTCGGCGGCGCGGCGTGTCGCTTCGTCGAGGAAAGGCTCGTCATCCTTGAACAGAGTTCCCCGCGCCTGCTCAGCGGCTAGGGCCTCTCTGACCTCCACCCAGGTCACGCCTCCGTCGGGCAGGTCCGCCAAGTGCCAAAGACTGGTCCACAGGTCCCTGCGCCAGGAGGCGTTTTTCGGATCGCGCGCGGACAGGTCCCTCCGGATGACCAGCCCGTCCTCATAGGCCTTGCGGGCCCCCGGCAGGTCGCCCTCGGCCCGAGCCACGTCGCCGAGGACGGAGAGCGCAGCTCCGCGGTCTTTCTCAATTGTGGCGGCGGCCAGTGCTGCTTCAGCCGACCGGCGGGCAGCCCCAAGGTCGCCCGTAGTCCGGTCCAGGCGCGAAAGATAGATGTGGGTCCAGACGTCGGCGGGGTCGCGCTCCGCAGCCTTCTGATAGGCCGCCCTCGCTTCGGTCACATTGACGGCGAAGGCGAGGGCCCCGAGGCGGCGCCATTTCTCGGCCGCATCCTGGTCGCCGGCGCGGGCGTCCTCGCGCAGGCGGGCGAAGCCTTCGTCAACCCTGCCGTCGGCGATCAGCCGCGCGGCCTCCTGTTCGGCCGCATCGCCGGATTCGACGATCTGTTGGACCGCATCGACCCTGGCGTCGGCTGTCGCGGCGTCGTCAGCTGCACCCCCATCACGCCCGGCCACCAGTTGGGCCAACACCTCCTTAACCAAACGCTGGGTCTCGGCATCACCGTCCTCGACGGTCGCCCGGATGCGATCCTGAGCGCGCGCGGCTTCATCACGGCTCTGGGGCTTGGGTCCAAGGATCTGCATCAGGCCCGCGACGGCCCCCACGCCGGCCATCAGGGCGCCGAACAAGCCGATGAACGCCATGATCGGATCTCGGGTCGCCCAGCTGACCCATGCGTCCGCATCTGTGACCGGGTTAGGGCCACCACCCTGGCGCAGAACCCCGATACCGACCGCAACCGCGACCAACATCAGCCCGACGGCCACCAGAGCCTTCTGCATCGCTTTCATGGCCGCCCCCGGTTGCAGACCGACACTATGCGAGGAAACCGGTCCTGCGCCAGTAGGGCTTGCAGTGTCGGGGGGCTCGTCGCGTCCAGGTCGTTATGCGAAGTGGGCCATAGGCCTGCGCGCCCCCGGCTAGCCAGTCAGCCGTAGTAGGACGTTGCTTGGGGTGCCCTGCACCTCAAGGCAACCACACTTGGAGATCCTCCAATGGAACGTCCCGCGATCCCACCACACCCAAACCCCAAGGTCATCGAACTCGCCCGAGGGCTGGGGAGGCTCCTGGCGGCTGAAGAGTTCAAGGGCGCTAGAGCTAACCCGCACTAGGCACCTGCAGCCAACGCTGGCCTAAGCCGCCTCGCGCACGGTCCGTGCGCGGGATTGCTGCCGTGCGGTCATTTTGAACAATAAAAAAGGCCGACACCCGAAGGTGACGGCCAATTTATTCTAAGATTGGGTGCGGGAGCAGGATTTGAACCTGCGACCTTCAGGTTATGAGCCTGACGAGCTACCGGGCTGCTCCATCCCGCGGCAAGGCGGTCTGTGAAGGAAGGATGTTCGAGAACACGCCTCAAGCCGCAAGCGATCGCGTCGCGAGCAGGAGGCGAACTGACTGTCTGTCTGATCGGTAGACCCGGCGACGACCTACTCTCCCGCGCCTTGAGACGAAGTACCATTGGCTCTGGAGGGCTTAACGACCGAGTTCGGAATGGGATCGGGTGGGGAACCTCCGACATAGTCACCAGGTCAACCGATCAGACAGAACAGTGAGAAGACATCGAATTAATTGGCAGCATAAAACCGAATGAGTTTTGCTGAGAAACGATCAAGCCGATCGGATTATTAGTACCAGTAAGCTCCACGCGTCACCGCGCTTCCACACCTGGCCTATCAACGTGGTAGTCTTCCACGATCCTCAGCGAAGCCTTGTTTTGAGGTTAGTTTCCCGCTTAGATGCTTTCAGCGGTTATCTATTCCATACTTAGCTACCCTGCTGCGCAGCTGGCGCCACGACAGGTCCACCAGAGGTATGTCCATCCCGGTCCTCTCGTACTAGGGACAGATCCTCTCAAGCTTCGAACACCCACGGCAGATAGGGACCAAACTGTCTCACGACGTTCTGAACCCAGCTCACGTACCACTTTAAATGGCGAACAGCCATACCCTTGGGACCTGCTCCAGCCCCAGGATGTGATGAGCCGACATCGAGGTGCCAAACCATGCCGTCGATATGGACTCTTGGGCATGATCAGCCTGTTATCCCTAGAGTACCTTTTATCCGTTGAGCGATGGCCCTTCCACTCGGGACCACCGGATCACTATGGCCGACTTTCGTCTCTGCTCGACTTGTCAGTCTCGCAGTCAGGCGAGCTTATGCCATTGCACTCGACGAGCGATTTCCGACCGCTCTGAGCTCACCATCGCGCGCCTCCGTTACACTTTGGGAGGCGACCGCCCCAGTCAAACTACCCACCACGCCATGTCCCGGGACCGGATAACGGCCCTCGGTTAGACGTCAACGACAGTAAGGGTGGTATTTCAAGGATGGCTCCACCAGAGCTGGCGCCCCGGTTTCATAGCCTCCCACCTATCCTACACATACGGTCGCTAACGCCAAGGCGAAGCTATAGTAAAGGTTCATAGGGTCTTTCCGTCTGACCGCGGGAACCCCGCATCTTCACGGGGAGTTCAATTTCACTGAGCCTGTGCTGGAGACAGTGGGGAAGTCGTTACGCCATTCGTGCAGGTCGGAACTTACCCGACAAGGAATTTCGCTACCTTAGGACCGTTATAGTTACGGCCGCCGTTTACCTGGGCTTCAGTTCGACGCTTTCACATCTCCCTTTAACCTTCAGGCACCGGGCAGGCGTCAGACCCTATACGTCGCATTGCTGCTTCGCAGAGCCCTGTGTTTTTGCTAAACAGTCGCTACCCCCTGGCTTGTGCCACTCATTCCTGCTTGCGCAGGGTGAGTCACGCTTATTCCGAAGTTACGCGTGCAATTTGCCGAGTTCCTTCAGCACAGTTCTCTCAAGCGCCTTGGTATGCTCTACCTGACCACCTGTGTCGGTTTCGGGTACGGTCTCTGCTGGAGTTATTTCCAGGGACAACGCCCCCGCACAGACAATCCAATAAGTCTGTACGAGTTTAGTCATCCGTCACTTCCAGCTGGTGCAGGAATATTCACCTGCTTCCCATCGACTACGCTTTTCAGCCTCGCCTTAGGGGCCGACTAACCCTGCGCAGATTAGCTTTACGCAGGAACCCTTGGTCTTTCGGCGGGAGTGTCTCTCACACTCCTA
>JAPZRF010000006.1:265000-282940 GCA_027531145.1 Brevundimonas sp.
ATGGCGTTCATGGCCACATGGCCCCAGCCGCCGTGCAGAAGCATGACGGTAATGAGCTGCCACCCGTCGCCCTCCAGAACGGCCGTCGGACGCAGGGCCCAGTCGATCCCCTCGCCGGGCAGGCGCAACTGCAGCCAAAAAAGCGCCGGCATGGAGAGCGCCAGCGCCACGGCCACCGCCGGAGCGTTGAAGATGCGCTCGGTGCGCGCGAATCGGGGAGACTCATCCACCATGCCCCCAAATGGGACCGCCCCTCGCTCCGCATCAAGCGCTTCTTAAGAGACGTGGCCCAGTTTGCAGTGGCGCCCGCTTAACCAGGGTCGCTTACCAAGATGGTAGACGCACCATGACGACCTTTGCCGCGGCCGCTCCGGTCGCCCTGATCCTGTCGCTGGGCCTCGCCGTCCCCTCGTTGGCCCAGTCGTACGGGGCCACGCCCGCCCGCCTGCAATCGGGCTATGGCGACGCGCGCACCGCGGTGGCCACGCCGGCGACCGGCTCGACCCGTGACGGTAATGGCAACCGGCTGATCGTCAATGGCATCATCCAGGACGGGGCCAGCGCCTATTCCTCGTCCTCCGGCGGCGTCGCCCGCGCCTGGTCCGGCGTCGGCGGCCAGACCGGGGGTGCCCAGGTCGGCGGGGCCACCGCCATCGGCAACCAACTAAATGTGGTCGTCACCGGCAGCCGCAACACCGTGATCGTCAACTCGCGCCAGACCAACAGCGGCGACGTCACGGCGGGCACCGTGCTGAACGGAACCCTGAACCTGCCATGAGCCTGATGATCGCCCTCAAGCGCGCCCGCCCGCTCGGCGTCCTGACCGCCGCCGCGGCCCTGCTGTCAGCCTGCGCGGTCAGCCCGATCGCCGGCCCCGGCGGGCTCTACGCCCGACCCATCGGCAATGCACCGGTCACGGCCAATCCGACCCCCTACTCCACGGCCCTGTACTGTCTCGCGGACTACGCTCGCCGCAACAACCTGCCCTCGCCGCGCATGGCGGTGGGGCGGATCAACGACTACACGGGCACCATCTCGGCGGACGGCGGCCGCCAGATCACCGGCGGGGCCTCGTTGATGGCCACCTCCGCCCTCGCCAAGGCCGGCGCGCGCATCGTCGAGCGCTTCGACACCTCGGTGTCCGAACTGGAGCTGCGCTACGCCAACAACCGCCTGATCGGTGACGAGGGCACCAATCCCGAGTCGCCGGGCGAAATCGAGTTCAGGCGCATCATGGCCGGCCAGGTACCGGGCTCCGACTTCTACATCGTCGGCGGCATCACCGAGGTGAACGCCAACATCCGCTCGGCCGGCTTCGACGTCGCCGGCGGCGAGGTGCAGGACCACGGCGGCTCGGGGATCGTCACCGGGCGCATCTATGTCATGAACATCGCCCTCGACCTGCGGCTGGTACAGACCCAGACGCTCGAGGTGGTCGATGTCATCTCCTACCAGAAGCAGGTGGTCGGCCGTGAGGTTTCCGCCGGCCTGTTCGACTTCCTGAACGGCAACGTCTTCGACCTGTCCGCCGGGACCGGCGGCATGGAGCCGGTGCAACTGGCCGTGCGCGCCCTCGTAGAGCGGGCCACGCTGGAGATGATGGCCAATCTCTATGGTGCGCCGGGCCCGCAGGTCTGCCTCGACGCCGCCAACGACCCGCTCGGCAGCGTGGGCCCCACGGGCGGTTACTATCCGGCCTACGCCAACACGGACACGAACAATGGCGAAACCCGCGCTGAGCCGGGTCGCTGGCATGATCGCCGCGACCGTGACGTACGCCGCGGCCGCTACTGAGGCCTTGGCCCAGGACGGCTCGACCGTCCTGAACGGACAGATCCAGCTGAACGACAGCGTCGCCGAGACGACGCTGAACGTCGTCGACGCCGCCGCAGTCGACGCCTACGCCAGCGCACTGGGAAACGAAGTGCTGACCAGCGTGGTGGACACCAACGGTCGTCTGACCTCCGACCAGACGATGCAGGGCGGGGCCCGCGCCACCGTCAGCCTGACGCTGGAAGGCGACACCGGCCCATTGAAAGCCCGCGCTGACGCCACAGGCAAGAGTCTCGGCGGCACGGCCGAGCGCGGCAGCCTCGACCTCGACGTCCGCCAAACGGTCGGCGCGCCCTCGGTGATCGCCCGCGCCCGGATCGAGAACGACACCGCCCGACTTCTCGAGGGCGGCGAGTTGACCGCCACCGCCCGGGGCAATGTCGCCGCCCTCCGGGCCACGGAAGGGCGGGTCAGCGGCAGTATCGCCCAGACCTCGACAGCCGCCTCGATCGACGCCGGGGCCCTCGCCCTCACCCGGTACATCCCCGCCGCGGCGATGGTTTCGGCCCAGGCCCTCGGCAACGCCGTCCAGTCCGGCGGGACCGGTGCCTCGAGCGCGGCGCTGGACATCCGCCAGGTCTCTGACGGCGCGCTGGTCACCGCCGCCGTCAGCGCCAACGCCGGCAACGCCTGGGACCTCGCGGGCCGGGCCCGCGCCGCCGCCAACCAGACGATTCTCCGAAACGCCGGCGGCTCGGTCGTCGCCGCCACCGACCAGACCAGCCGCTCGGCCGTGCGCGCCGCGTCCCTGGTGACGGCGTACGACTTCGGCCGCGCCGAAGCCTCGGCCACCGCCGCCGGCAACAGCGCCCAGGTCGGCAACAATGATCGCTACGTCGAGGTCGACAACAGCCAGTTCAACGGCGGTGTGGTGAGCGCCGACGCGGCCTTTGTCGGGGCCTGGGGCTATGACGCCCAGGTCGGGGCCGAGGCGGTCGGCAACAACGTTATCGCCTATGCGTGCGCCGCCTGCGAGGGCACGCTGGTCGCCGCCAACAGCCAGACCAACACGGCCGCCGTGACGTCGACCGCCACCGCTTCGGTCGGGGGACAGGGCCGCGCCGTCGTGGTCGGCGCCAACGCCATCGGCAACCGCGCCACCTTCTACGTCACCGGCCCGAGCAACTGAGCCGCGTCACCGGCCGGTGACGAAGCCGGCGATGGCCTCCGCCAGCCCCGCCGAGAGCGGCGCATCGCTCAGCCTGTAGGTCGCCGCATTGGCCGCCCGGTCCGCCGGGGCGTCGCGCAGCACATGGTTCATACCCGGGATGATGACCGGCTCCAGCCCCCTCGCCAGCGCCAGACGTTCGGCGTCGGCCAGGGTGACCTGGATGTCGGTCTCGCCCTGCACCACCAGCACCGGCCCCGCGTAGCGCGCCAGCTCGGCGGCCGGATCATGGCTGAACAGGCTGATGAAGAAGGTGTTCAGGGCCGGGTTGAACAGGCCGGCCACGCCAGGGTGCACGCCGGTCAGATCCGGCGCCTGTCCTGCCTCGAGGCTGGCGATGATGCGATCGACCTGGGGCAGGATGAGGATGTTGGCCGGATTGGCCGCCAGCTGCTCGCGCAGCACCTGCTGCACCGGCCGTCCCGGCGCCGCCAGCAGCACCAGACCGCACACGTCCGGACTGTCCTGCACCGCCAGGATGGCCACCAGCCCGCCCTCGCTGTGTCCCAGCAACCAGGCGCACGGGGCACCGCTGCGCCGACGCGCCTCGGCCGCCCAGGCGCGAACATCCGCGGCGTAGTCCGTCATGCGGACGGCGTTCGGATCCGCCGCCGCGGCCGCGCTGCCGAACATGCCCCGCTTGTCGATCCGGATCGAGCCGACGCCTTGGGCCGCCAGCGCCTCCGCCAGCCTCTGGTAGGCCCCGCCGGCCACGCCAAGCGGGCTGTTGCCGTCGCGGTCGGTCGGGCCGCTCCCGGGGATGATCACCATCACCGGTCCGCCTTCGAGCGGCGCCAGATAGGACCCGGCCAGCGGACCGGTCGGCCCGGCGATCGTCACCGCCTCTTCCGCAACCGCCACGCCGCTCGCCAGCAGCCCTGCCGCGACAGCCAGCCCCGCCCTCCCGCGTCGCATCCGCATCCGCATCCGTTCCTCCACGCGCTGTCTCAAGGCCGGCATTCACGCCGAGGCGCGTCAACAGGCCCCCTTCCGGGATAGATTAAGGCTAAGTCATTTGCGTCGGAGCCGCCAACGCGGCAACGTCAAGCTTTGATGCCATTCAGAGAGTCTCCATGAACCGGGCCCGCCGCCTCCTTCTAGTCTGCGCCTCGAGCGTCGCCCTGTTCGCCGGGGTCGCGCTGCCGGCCGTCGCCCAGGTCGCGCCGTCGGATCCCTGGGCCCAGGCCTCCAGCGACATCCCCTCCGACAGCGCCGTTCGCTTCGGCACGCTGGATAACGGGATGCGCTACGCCATCCTGCGCAACGCCACGCCTCCGGGACAGGCCTCGCTGCGCCTGCGCATCGACGCGGGCTCGCTGATGGAGAACGAGGATCAGCTCGGCCTCGCCCACTTCACCGAGCACATGGCCTTCAACGGCACGACCAACATTCCCGAGAACGACCTGCTGCGCATTCTCGAGCGGCTGGGCCTGGCCTTCGGTGCCGACACCAACGCCGCGACCGGTTTCGACCAGACCTTCTACCAGCTGGAACTGCCGCGCACGAATGACGAGACCGTCGACACCGCCCTGCGCATCATGCGCGAGCAGGTGTCCGAGGCGCTGTTCGCGGCTGAGGCCATCGACGAGGAGCGTGGCGTCATCGTCGGCGAGGAACGCACCCGAAACACGCCGCAGCTGCGCTCGCTGAAGGCGCAACTGGCGCTGTGGGCACCGGGCCAGCGCATCGCCGACCGTCTGCCCATCGGCGACCTCGAAATCATCCGCACCGCCCCGCGCGAGCGCTTCGTCGCCTTCTACGAAGCCTATTACCGCCCGTCGCGGGCGACCATGATCGCGGTCGGCGACTTCGACGTCGATGTGATGGAACAGAAGGTGCGCGCCGCCTTCGCCGACTGGACCCCGCGCGCCGCCGACGGTCCCGAGCCCGACCTCGGCCGGGTCGCCCCACGCGGTCCGGAGACCCGCATCCTCGTCGAGCCGGGCATCCAGTCCTCGGTGCAGATCAACTGGACCCGGGACCCCGACCTCGATCCGGACAGCGTCTCCGAGCGCCGCGAAGATACGGTGCTGGGCCTCGGCCTCGCGGTGCTGAACCGCCGCTTCGGCGAACTGGCGCGCGAGGATAACCCGCCGTTCCTCGGTGGCGGTGCCTCGTCCGACACCCTGTTCAACAGCCTCGACCTGAGCAGCGTCTCGGCCAGCTTCAACCCGGGCGGCCTGAAGCGGGCCCTCGAGACGATCGAGCAGGAAACCCGCCGCATCGCCCAGTTCGGCGTAACCGCCCAGGAGCTGCAGCGCGAGGTCACCGACCGCCGCACGGCGCTGGAGAATGCCGTGGCCGCCGCCGCCACCCGCACCACGCCCGGCCTCGCCGGCGGCCTGCTCGGCGCGACCAACGCCAATCGCGTCTTCACCAGCCCCCCGACCAACCTCGACCTGTTCAACGCCGCCGTCGCCGGCCTGACCCCCGAGGCCGTGCTCGCCGCCCTGCGTCCGGCCTTCCAGGGCCAAGGGCCGCTGGTGCTGGTGATCACGCCGGAGCCGATCGAGGGCGGCGAAGCGGCCGTCACCGGCTGGCTCGAGGCGTCGCGCGCCACCCCCGTCCAGGCCCGGGCCGAGGCCACGGCGCTGAACTGGCCTTACACCAGCTTCGGCGCGCCCGCAGCCCCGGCCGAGCGCCGCGAAATCGCCGAGCTGGGCGCAACCGTCCTGACCTTCCCGAACGGCGTGCGTCTGACGGTCAAGCCAACCGATTTCCGCGACGAGCAGATCCTGATCAGCGTCCGGACCGGTCTGGGCGAGCTCGGCTTGCCGACCGACCGCGTCACCCCCACCCCGCTGGCGGGCGGGACCTTCACTGCCGGTGGCCTGGGGCAACTGACCCTGGATGAGCTGAACCGCGTGCTGTCGGGCCGCATCTACAGTGTCGGCTTCGGGGTCGAGGGCGACGCCTACCGCCTGAGCGGCACCACCCGCCCGCAGGACCTCGACCTGCAGCTGCAGGTGCTGGCGGCCTATCTTACCGACCCCGGCCTGCGCCCAGCACCGTTCGAGCGGATCAAGGGCCTGTTCCCGCAGATCATCGCCCAGCAGTCGGCCACTCCGGCCGGGGCCTTCGGCCTGCAGGCACCCGGCCTGCTCGCTTCGGGCGATGCCCGCCAGGGTCTGCCCTCGGCGGAAACGGTCGCCAGCTTCACCAATGACCAGCTCAAGGCGACCCTGACCGAAGGCCTGTCGCAGGGCCCGATCGAGATCGTGGTCGTGGGCGACACCACCGTGGACGCCGTCGCCGCGGCGGTCGGTGCCACCTTCGGCGCCCTGCCGGCGCGCGGTGCCCGTCCGGCGGTCCCGGCCGGTGGCGATGTGCTGCGCTTCCCTGCCGGCACGCCGCAGCCGGTGGCCCTAACCCACTCGGGTCCTGCTGACCAGGCCCTTGCCTATGTGGCCTGGCCGACCACGGACGCTGTCGCCGACGCCACGGAGGCCCGTCAGCTCGACGTACTGGCCTCGGTGATGGAACTGCGCGTGCTCGACCGGATCCGCGAGGAGCTGGCCATCGCCTACTCCCCGGGCGTCGGGTCCTCGAGCTCGGACGTGTTCGCCGGCTACGGCTCCATCTTCGCCTCGGCCCAGACCTCGCCGGAGAACCTGGCCACCTTCTTCGCCGAAATGGACGCCATCGCCGCCGCCCTGCGCGACGCGCAGATCGATGAGGATGAGCTGACCCGGGCCCGCGCCCCGCAGATCGAGGCGCTGCGTCGCGCGCTGGCCGGCAACGAGTACTGGCTGACCCAGCTGGTCGACGCCTCCAGCGACGCCAACGCGGTCAACGACGTGGTCAACCACATCGCCGACCTGGAGGCCGTCACCCCGGCCATGCTGCAGGCCCTGGCGCAGCGCTACCTCAACGCCGACCGCGCCTGGCGCGCCCAGGTGGTCTCTGCCGCTGCGGCGGCTAACTGAGCCTGACGCAAGAAACCCCGCTCCGGTTCGCCGGAGCGGGGCAGTTGTCAGGAGGTCGACGGAGACTTCGACCCTGGCCGAATTCATAACGCTGAAGCTGACCGGTCGCTGAACCGCAGGTTCAGAACACCCGGCCGCCCACGCCGCCGTCGAGGGTGATCGAGGAGCCGACGACGACGGCTCCGGCCTCGTGCACGATCTCCTCGCGATACTCAGTGTAGGATTCCTCGCGGAGCATCGTCAGGATCTTCAGGCCGGCACCGTAGCGGCGCAGTAGCGAACGCTCGTTGCATTCGCGCTCGGGGCGCTGGACGCGGCACTGGATGATCCCGCCCGGCTCGTGCCAAAGGGCCTCGCCCTTCTCGCACGTCAGCGTCTCGCCGCCGTCGAAGCGGACCTCGCCCTCATATTCCGCGATGGTGATCTGCAGGCGCGTACCCGCGAGGCAGCGGTACAGCTCGCCCTCATGGTCCTCTTGAACATCGCGGCCCGGACGAACCTGCGAGGCCGGATGCGGCACGCCACGATCGTCGATGCAGAAAGCCTGGATGACGACCCGCTTCGAGACACTGCGGGTCAGTGTGTAGGGCACGCGAACCACACGGGCGACCGAGGCGGCCTCGACGTTCAGCCCCTGAATGGTGGTCGGATAGGGCTGGTCGACATTGAAGTAGGCAACGCCGCCGCTGCGGCCGAAACTGCCGGCCGCGGTGCCGGCGCGGGCGTTCAGATACGATCGGGCGCTGGCCGAGGCCCCCGCGTTGACGTTGACATTGACGTTCACATTGACGTTGCCGCTGCAGCACTCCGGCGGCGGGGGCGGCTCGCAGCAGTCCGGCGGCGGCGGCGGGGGCGGCGGCGGCTCGCAGCAGGGCTCCGGCGGGGCATGACAGCCCGTGCCGCACTGGGCTTCGGCCCGCTCGGCCGAGGCCGTAAGGGCGAGGAAGGCGGTCGTCGCCGCCAACCAGATGTCGATCCGCAACCGCATGGAGCGGGCTCCTGTCGAGACACTCGCCGCCCGGACCTGCAAGGAACGGGCCGAACATCCCCTTAGAGGATCAGCAAACCCTTGCGTTTCCGTTGCCTCGCAGGCGTGGGGTCAGACCGGCCCCAGGTCGCGGGCGTATCGCCGCCAGTTCTGCACATAGTGCTCCGCCGACAAGCGCAACACCGACTCCTCGTCCGGCTCGCGGCTACGCACCACCTTGCCCGGGGCTCCCACCACCAGACTGTTGTCCGGGATAACCTTGCCCTCTGTAATCAGCGCCTTGGCCCCGATGATGCAGTTTCGCCCGATACGGGCTCCGTTGAGCACCACCACCCCGATGCCGACCAAGCTGTAGTCGCCAATCTCGCAGCCGTGAAGCATCGCCTGGTGACCGACCGTGACGCCGCGGCCGAGGGTCAGGGGCGACCCCGGATCGGTGTGCAGCACCGCCCCGTCCTGGACATTGCTGTCTTCCCCGAGAGTGATCAGCTCATTGTCGCCGCGCAGCACCGCGCCGAACCAGACACTGGCACCGGCCCGCAGAATCACATTGCCTAGGACGGTTGCGTTCGGCGCGATCCAGTATTCCCCCTCTGGCGGGAGCTGGGGTTGCTTGTCTCCAAGTCTCAAAACCGTCATGCGGCGCAGGCCTTTTCTGAACAGTTGCCGGGTTTAAGCATTCGGAAACCACGATAGCATCAAGCTGTCGTTACGATTCGGAAGGCTGATGGGCCTTCGTCTCGGAAGCCGGACCAATCCGGTTCGGCCAGGCCCAGGAGGACGTGAGTGTCGCGTTCGGAACGGCCGCGGGTTCGCCCGCATGAAGTCGGCCCGTCTTCCGATCCCGGCGGTCGCGCTGTCCTCGCACCCGCTTCTTCCTCCCCTTCTAAGTCGACCGCAGGCGAGTCCGTTTCGGGCTCGCCTTCTTTAATGCCCTGGAGGCGTCCATGACCAAGCGATCCGCCCTCAAGCGTCAAGCCCGCGAAGCGGTGCTTGATCCGCACCAGTTCTCGGACGACGCCAAGGTGCGTCGCCTTCCGACTCATACGGGATGGTCGCCCTACCCGTCGAATGACGAGCGGGAGCAGGGCTATCTCAAGACGCTGAAGCCCAAGTCGGAGGGCCAGGCGGCGCTGATCAACGCCATCGACGCGCATAATCTGGTCCTCGCGCTCGGACCGGCCGGCACCGGCAAGACCTATCTGGCGGTGGCCAAGGCGGTCGAGGCGCTGGAAGCGGGCCGCGTCGGCCGCATCGTGCTGAGCCGCCCGGCGGTCGAGGCCGGGGAGTCGATCGGCTTCCTGCCGGGCGACATGGAGGACAAGCTGGCCCCCTACCTGCGGCCGCTCTACGATGCCCTTTCCGACCGGCTGAGCATGAAGCGGGTCAAGGCGCTGATGGCCGAGGGCCTGATCGAGATCGCCCCGATCGGCTACATGCGCGGCCGCACCCTGAACAACGCCTTCGTGGTCGTCGACGAGGCGCAGAACTGCACCTACGTCCAGCTCAAGATGCTGCTGACCCGGCTGGGCTGGCACTCGACGATGGTGGTCACCGGCGACCCGCAGCAGTCCGACCTGCTGCCGGGCGTTTCGGGCCTCGCCGACATCGCCGAAAGGCTGAAGCTGGTGCCTGACATCGCAGTGGTCCAGCTAGCCGAACGGGACATTGTCCGCCACCCTCTCGTCGCCTCGATGATCGGCGTCCTCTGACGCTCCATCACCGACGAGACGATCAGGCCGTCGCCGGGTTGCCGGCGGCGGTCTCTTCGCGGGCGGCGTCGGCAGCCTCCTTCGAGCCTTCCGCCGGCGGGACGGGCCGCGCCCCGATCCGGTCGATCAGCCGGAACAGGAACGGATTGAGGGTGATCGACAGCAGCGCCGCCGACAGGATCAGGTCGTGCGTCTCGCGGCTCATGGCTCCCAGATACATGGATAGCGCCGCGAGGATGAAGGAGAACTCCCCAATCTGGGCCAGGCTAACGCCGACCGTCAGGCTGGTAGCCCGGTCCAGCCGGAACACCGCGGTGATCGCAAGGGCCGCCAGCGTCTTGCCGACGACGACGATGAACAGAACGCCGAGCACGGCCAGCGGCTCACGCCACAGGATCGAGGGATCGAACAACATGCCGACCGAGACGAAGAACAACACGGCGAAGGCGTCGCGCAGCGGCAGCGATCGCTCGGCGGCATTGTGACCCAGCGGCGTGCCGTTGAGTACCAGACCGGCAACGAAGGCTCCGAGCGCAAACGAGGCACCGAACACGCCGTAGGCGATCCAGGCGATGCCGAGCGCGATGGCCAGCACCCCGAGCGTAAACAGCTCGCGGGACCGCGTATGGGCGATCCGCACCAACAGCCAGGGCAGAACCCGTCCACCGACGATCAGCATCAGGCCGACGAAGGCGATGACCTTCAGGAGGGTCCAGCCCATGTTCGTGGCGAGAGACGTCAGGTTGAGGGTCTCGCCGGGTGGCACGACGATCAGGGGCAGCATCACCAGTGCCACCACGATCACAAGATCCTCGACGATCAGCCACCCGACCGCGATGCGGCCGGTCTCGCCCTTGACCTGACGACGCTCCTCGAGCGCGCGCAGCAGCACCACGGTCGAGGCCACCGAGAGCGAAAAGCCCAGCAACAGGGCCTCGACGTCGCCGAGACCGAGCAGGAAGCGGCCGAGCACCCAGCCCAGGCCCGTCGCGGCGGCGATCTGCACGAGAGCCCCGGGCACGGCGACCCGTCGCACCTGAATCAGGTCGCGGGGCGAGAAGTGCAGCCCCACCCCGAACATCAGCAGGATCACCCCGACCTCCGCCAGCTGGGGAGCCAGCTCGGTGTCCGCGACATAGCCCGGCGTGAACGGGCCGACGAGGATGCCGGCCACCAGATAGCCCACCAGCGGCGACAGCTTCAGCCGATTGGCCAGCATCCCGAACACGAAGGCGAGGACAAAGCCGCCCACCAGCGTCAGGATCAGGCTGTCGGCATGGGGCATCGGCGCTCCTTGGCGGGCGGTGTCGGGCGTCGTCGAGGTTGCCGCTTCATATGGCCATGGCGCGGCGATTTTCAAAGCGTCTGCGGGGTCACAGGCTGCGGGCGAAGGCCTCAAGCTCCTCGGGCGTGTTCAGGGCCAGGCTCTCGGCCTCGGGCGCGATGCGCCTGGCCATCCCCGTCAGCACCTTGCCGGAGCCGACCTCGACGAAGCGCGTCACCCCCCCCTCCCTGGCCAGCCACTCCATGCTCTCGCGCCAGCGCACCCGGCCCGTGACCTGTTCGACCAGCAGGTGCCGGATCGTCTCAGGGTCGCTCTCGGGCCGCGCCGTCACGTTGGCGACCAACGGGACGGCCGGGGCGTGGATCGCGGCCGAGGCCAGCGCCGCCGCCATCTCCGCCGCAGCCGGCTGCATCAGCGGGCAGTGGAACGGGGCCGACACGTTCAGCGGAATGGCGCGCGCGCCCAGCGCCTTGGCCGCCTCGATGGCCCGGTCGACCGCGGCCTTCTCGCCGGAGATGACCACATTGCCCTGGTTGTTGTCGTTGGCGACGACACAGACGCCGACCTCCGATCCGGCCTGCGCGGCGGCTTCCGCCAGCGCCAGGTCCGTCTTCGGCCCGATCAGCGAGGCCATAGCCCCCTGTCCCACGGGAACGGCGCGCTGCATGGCCTGACCGCGCAGCTTCAGCAGCCGCGCGGTGTCCGACGGGCTGACCGCCCCGGTGGCGGCCAGCGCCGAATACTCACCCAAAGAATGGCCGGCGACAAAGCCCGCGCGCGTGACGTTCACGCCAAACTCGGCCTTCAGCGCCCGGATCGCGGCCACCGATACCGCCATCAGCGCCGGCTGGGCGTTCTCGGTCAGGGTCAGCTGATCCTCCGGCCCCTCGCGCATCAGAACCGACAGCTGCTGACCCAGCGCCTCGTCGACCTCGGCGAACACCTCCCGCGCGCTGGCGAAGGCGTCGGCCAGCGCAGCCCCCATGCCGACCGACTGGCTGCCCTGACCGGGGAAGAGAAGAGCGAGCGCCATGTGCCTGTCGTCCTGAGCCGTAGATCCGTGGCCGGAGCGGTAGGGGATGGGCGTTCGCGGGGCAAGAGCGGCCGGGGTGACGCGCCGCCCGGCCCGTCATAAGCTTGGCCGTCAGCGGAGGGTGCGCCGTGATCTACATCGTCCAGAACCTTGGGCCAATCCTCGCCGCGACCCTGGCCGGACTCGCTGTCGGCACCGCCCACCACCTGCTGACCGGGCGGCTCGCGCACGCCCCCGCCGCCACCCGGCCGCCTCTGCTGCTGATCGCCCTGGCGGCCGAGTTCTGGCTGGCCTGCATCCTCGCCGGGGCGCTGATCCTGGCTCCGCCGGAGGCACCGCGCTGGGTGATGGCCATGGCCACGCCCGTCGTGATCTGGGTCGGCTTCGTCACCCCGGCCCTCGTCGTCACCCACGCCTACCGCCGCATCTCCCTGAGACTGGCCGCCTTCGACGCGGCGCACTGGCTGCTGGTGATGGTGGCCCAGGCGCTGGTCATGACCATGATCGGCCTCAGGCCGCCTGTCAGCTGAACAGGCCCGCGACCTCGATCCCCGCCAGCACCAGGAACATCAGGGCCGCGGTCGCCAGCAGCCCGTTCGAGACCCAGCCGTTGCGCCACGGCTTCGGCGTCGCCTCGCTGTTGAGCAACCACAGCAGTGTGCCGGCCAGGAACGGCATGAACACCGCGCCCAGCACGCCATAGGCCACGATCAGCCCGAACGGCCGGTCCAGCATGAGCAGCAGCATGGGCGGGAAGGTCAGCCACAGCATGTAGGCCCGCGCCGCCAGGCTGCGGTCGCCGGTGACCGCTGGATCCCCCGCGCGGCCCAGCAGGTGGGCGTAGAAGTCGGCGAACATCAGCGACACGCCCTGCCACACGCCGAGCACCGAGCTGAAGGCGGTCGCGAGGAAGCCGATCAGGAACACCGTCGCCACAGCCGGTCCGAAGCGTTCCGACAGAACCTCGCCGAGGTCGAGCAGCCCCCGGTCGCCCCGCTCCAGCGCGATGCCGGCAGCGTGCAGCAGTTCGGCCCCGACAATCAGCATGGCCACGACGAAGACTCCGGTGGCCGCATAGGCGACGCGGTTGTCCAGCCGCATGACCTCCATCCACTCCGGGCCGGTCCAGCCCTTCGCGGCGATCCAGTAGCCATAGGCCGCCACCGTCACCGTTCCGCCGACCCCGCCGATCAGGCCCAGGGCGTAGACGCCCGCGCCCTCCGGCACGAGGGGAACGAGGCCGCGCAGGGTCTGGCCGATGTCCGGTGCCACCAGCACCGCCAGCCCGACGACAGTGACGAACATGATCGCCACCAGCCAGCCGATGATCCACTCCACCATCTTGTAGCCGCCGAACCAGGTGATCAGGGCGGCGAGCGGCCCGACCAGCATGGCCCAGGCGGCCAAATCCAGCTCCAGCCCCAGCGGCGCGGCCAGCGTCGCCAGCGGCAGGGCCGTGGCGGTCATGCCGGCGGCCCCGTACACGAAGCCCCAGATCACGAGGTAGAGGCCGAAATAGGCGGCGGCGACGCGGCCGAACCCGCCGGGCAGCCCGCGCCAGCCGTCATAGAGCGTGCGACCGGTGGCGAGGGTGAAACGACCGACGCCCTCGGCCATGGCCAGCTTGACGACCGCCCCGGCGATCGCCGCCCACAGCAGGGCGTCGCCATAGCGGGCCCCGGCGATCAGGGTCGCCACCAGGTCGCCGGCACCCACACCGGTCGCCGCCACCACCAGCCCCGGCCCCAGCAGCCGCCACTTCGCCGCCCGCTCGTCCATGTGTCGCCTCCCCTCGCCGACGCGCAGCCTTGCCCCGCCGGTGCTTTTCCCCTATAGCGCCCGCCTTTCGAGGACGGCGGTCTCGTCACGGAGCGCCAAAGGGACGGGAACCTCCCGTCCGCCGTGACCAGAGCCATCGTCGACGGGCTACCCGGCCCGCTGGTGCCGCCGCCTACACATGGGAGACTACCGCATGGCTTTTTACGAGCACACGGTCATGACGCGCCAGGATGTCAGCGCGCAACAGGCCGAGGCGCTGAACGACACCATCAAGGCTCTGATCGAGGAAAACGGCGGCCGCGTGGCCAAGATCGAGTACTGGGGTTTGCGCAACCTGACCTACCGGGTCAAGAAGAACCGCAAGGCGCACTATTCGCTGCTCGCCCTTGACGCCCCCCCGGCCGCCATGGCCGAGGTGGAGCGTCAGCTGTCGATCAATGAGGATGTGCTGCGCTGGCTGACCGTCCGCGTCGAGGAACTCGATCTCGAACTGTCGCCGCTGCTGGCCCGCCGCGAGCGGGAACGCGAGCGCGAGCGTGAACGCGGCCCGCGCTTCGAAGACGAAGCGGCCGCCTGAGAGAGGGATTCCAGATGACCGACGCAACTCCCGGCACTCCGGTCGGCAACGGCCCGGCCCGCCGCCCCTTCTATCGACGCCGCAAGGTGTGCCCATTCTCCGGCACCAACGCCCCGAAGATCGACTACAAGGACGTGAAGCTGCTGCAGCGCTACGTCTCCGAACGCGGCAAGATCGTGCCCTCGCGCATCACCGCCGTCTCCCAGAAGAAGCAGCGCGAGCTGGCCAAGGCGATCAAGCGCGCTCGTTACCTCGCCCTCCTGCCGTATGTGGTGAAGTAAGATGAAGGTCGTTTTGCTCGAACGCGTCGAGAACCTCGGTGCCATCGGCGACGTCGTCACCGTCAAGGACGGCTTCGCCCGCAACTTCCTCCTGCCGCGCGACAAGGCCCGCCGGGCCACCGCCGCCAACCTGAAGGCCTTCGAAGTCGAACGCGCCGCCATCGAGCAGCGCAACGAGAAGAACAAGGCCGAGGCCCAGAAGGTTGCCGACAAGATTGACGGCCAGACCTACGTCCTGGTCCGTCAGGCCGGGGAAACCGGCCAGCTGTACGGTTCGGTCGCTGCCCGCGACGTCGCCGACGCCATCCAGGCCGAGGGCGGGAAGATCGAGAAGTCGCAGGTCGTCCTGCACACCCCGATCAAGACCCTCGGCCTCCACGAGGTGCAGGTCCGCCTGCACGCCGAAGTGCGCGCTGCGGTCAAGGTCAACGTCGCCCGCTCGGCCGATGAGGCCGAACGACAGGCCAAGGGCGAGGATGTGATCCGCTCCCAGTTCGATGATGAGCGCCTGGCCGCCGATCAGGCCGCCCAGGAGCTCATCGAGGGCGGTGCCGGCCAGCAGGAAGGCTTCGGCGACGAAGCCTGATCCTGTTTCAGAGATCCAGACTGGAGGGCGCGGCCGGCGACGGTCGCGCCCTCTTTCGTGACCGGACCCCGACCTGGCTTGAGCCAGTCTGAAGGCGACCTAAGAACTGCTGCACCCGCCGCAGCTTGCCCGCCGCATGTGGCACCGCAATATGGCTGGGCTCATCGAGACCGGCTGAGGGACGGGCCCTTGGACGCCGGGGCAACCTGCGGAGACGCAAGGTGCCAACTCCTGCGGAGGCTTTAGTTGGCCTCACGACAGATGGGTGGTCCGGAGACGCCTGTGCGTCACCCGTCCGCCTTCCGGTCACGCGCGAGCCTCGATGCGTGGAAGGAGACGTCGCCATGCATCCGTCGACCGATCGCCGCCGCGCCGGCGCGTTTCCTTCGTCCGTCCACAAGACCGTCCGGCCATGCACCGGTCGGTCCGATCCGTCACCGAAGGATGAAGTCATGACCCGTTCACGCCGCGCCCGCCTGACCCTCGCTGTCTCCGCCGCCGCCCTGTCCTCCGTCTTCGCCGCCCCCGTCCTCGCACAGCAGGCGTCCGGGGCCACCGAGGTAGAGGAGATCGTTATCACCGGCACCCGCGTCGCCAACCGCTCGCGCCTCGACACCCTGGCCCCGGTTGACGTCGTCACCGCCGAGACCCTGCAGAACCGCGGCACCACCGAGCTGGCGGCCGCCCTCGCCCAGGCCGTCCCATCGCTCAGCTTCCCGCGCCCGTCGGTGACCGACGGCACCGACTCGATCCGCCCGGCCACCCTGCGCGGCCTGCAGCCGGACCAGACCCTGGTGCTGGTCAACGGCACGCGCCGCCACGCCTCGGCCCTGGTCAACGTCAACGGCTCGGTCGGCCGAGGTGCCGCGGCCGTCGACCTCAACGCCATCCCGGCCGGCGCGCTGGACCGCGTCGAGGTGCTGCGCGACGGTGCCTCGGCCCAGTACGGCTCGGACGCCATCGCCGGGGTGGTCAACCTGCGCCTGCGTGAAGCCCGGGAAGGCGGCGGTCTCAACCTGACCTGGGGCCGCTACGACACCGAGGTGACCACCGCCCGCGGCAGCCGCGACGTGACGGATGGCGAGACCCTCACCGCCTCCGCCTGGCAGGGTTTCGGGCTCGGCGGCGACGGCTTCCTGACCCTGTCGGCCGAGCTTCTGCAGCGCGACCCGACCGGGCGCTCGGACTTCGACCCGCGCGCCGCCGCCGCCGGCCGCGTCACCGCCCGCCTCGGCGATCCGGAGGTCAACCAGATCACCGTCTTCGCCAACGCCGGCAAGCCGCTGAGCGCCGACTGGGAGGCCTTTGGCTGGGCCGGTTTCCAGGACCGCGACAGCGAGAGCGCGGCCTTCCCGCGCCTGCGCGACAACGTCAACAATGTCGCCGCCCTCTATCCGAACGGCTTCCTGCCGAAGATCGCCATCAACTCGCAGGACCTGTCGCTTGCCGGCGGCGTGCGAGGGCCGCTCGGCGGCTGGTCGACCGACGTCAGCCTCGTCTACGGCCGCAACGCGCTGGAGTACCGGACCGAGGAGACGCTGAACGCCACCTACGGAGCCGCCTCACCGACCAGCTTTGACTCCGGTGAGACGATCTACGATCAGCTGGTGCTCGGGATCGACGTCGTACGGGGGTTCGAGGTCGGCCTGTCCGGCCCGCTGACCCTGGCCTGGGGCCTCGAGGCCCGCCGCGAGACCTATGAAATCGTCGCCGGCCAGCCGGAGAGCTACAACCGTGGTCCTCTGGGGTCGAACACCGCCCTCGCCGGAGGGGCCCAGGGCTTTGTCGGCTTCCAGCCCTCGAACGAGGTTGACGAGGACCGCGACGCCATCGGCCTCTATGCCGAGGTGGAGCTGCCGCTAACCGAGAAGCTGACCGCCTCGGGTGCCGTGCGGATCGAGAACTACTCCGACTTCGGCGACAGCCGGACCGGCAAGCTGGCAGCCCGCTACGACTTCAGCCCGTCCTTTGCGCTGAGAGGCTCGATCTCGACCGGGTTCCGCGCCCCGTCGCTGCAGCAGAGCTTCTACACCGCCACCTCCTCGGTCATCCAGAACGGCCAGGTGGTCGAGACCGGCACCTTCCCGGCCACCAGCACCGTCGCCCGCATCCTCGGGGCCGAACCGCTCGAACCCGAGACCTCGACCAATTCCTCGATCGGGGCGGTGATCCGGCTCGGCACCTTCGACCTGACGATCGACGCCTACCGCATCGCCATCGAGGACCAGATCGTCCTGTCGGAGAACATCGCCCGCACCTTCAGCCCGCAGGTGGCGGCCCTGCTCGACCCGCGCGGCGTCCAGGCGGCGCGGTTCTTCATCAACGGGGTGGAGAGCGAGAGTGAAGGCATCGACGTGGTCGGCCGCTACCGACTGCGCACCGACAGCCTCGGCGACTTCGACTTCACCGTGGCGGCCAACGTCAACGACGTGGCGGTCACCCGCGTGCCGACCTCGACCTCGGTCCTGAACCCGGCACCGACCCTGTTCAACCGCCAGCGCATCCTGACCTTCGAACAGGGCACGCCGGACACCAAGGTCGCCGGATCGCTGGACTGGGAGCGCGGCCGCTTCGAGGCCTCGGCCCGGGCGACCTGGTACGCCAGCGTGACACAGCCCGGCACCACCGCCTCGAACGACTTGTTCACCGGCGACAAGACCGTCGTCGACCTGTCCGGCCGGCTGCAGATCGTGGACGGGGTGGCCCTGACCGTCGGAGTGGACAATGTGTTCGACGAGTACCCGGACTTCACCCCCGCCGCGCTCAACTCGA
>JAPZRF010000022.1 GCA_027531145.1 Brevundimonas sp.
GGTCCTCGTCCCAGAAGAAGCGGGCGTCGTTCAGGCGCGCCGACAGCACGCGCGAATTGCCGCCCGCCAGCGCGCGGCCGCCGTCCGGCGCTTCGACATTGGCGACCACCACGAAGTGCGGGGCCAGGGCGTGCGGGGGCCTGCCCCCCTCCCCGCCTTCGGCGGTACTCCCCCCTGAGGGGGGAGAGAAGCGCACGGCGAAATACTTCTGATGCACCTTCATCGACAGCCGGATCACCTCCGGCGGCAGGTCGAGGAAGGACGGATCCATGTCGCCGAGGATCGGCGTCGGCCACTCCGCCAGGCCCGACACCTCGTCCAGCAGGCCGTCGTCGTCGACTAGCTCCAGCCCGCGGGCGTGGCAGGCGGCGCGGGCCTGCTCGAGGATGCGCAGGCGGCGGTCGGCGGCGTCCAGCAGGACGAAGTCGGCCTGAAGCTTCTGCCGGTAGTCGGCGAAGTCGCGCACCCGGATCGGCTGGCCGGCGCCGAGGAAGCGGTGGCCCTCGGTCAGGTCGCCGCTCTCGATGAGCACGTCGCGGCTGCTCACACTGTAGGGCACGACCTCGCCGTCAAAGATGCAGAGGACCCGCTTCAGCGGTCGAACCCAGCGGATGACGCCGGTGCCCCAGCGCATCGACTTGGGCCACGGGAAGTTGCCGATGATGCCGTCAACAACATCGAACAGGATGTCCGACGTCCGTTGACCTTTCTGGCGGATGACGGCGAAGAAGACCCCGTCGCGCTCGGTCAGCTGCGCGCGCGTCAGGCCGGTCTTGCGCAGGAAGCCCTCCAGCGCCTGCTCCGGGGCCGAGGTTTTGGGGCCCTTCAGCTCCTCCTCGCGGTCCGGCGTCGCCGCCGGCAGGCCCTCGACCACCAGCGTCAGCCGCCGCGGCCCGGCGAAGCTGGTCAGGGCGTCATACGCCAGCCCGGCGGCCTTCAGCCGCTCGGCCGCCATGCGTTCGAGATCGCGTGCCGCCCCCGCCTGCATGCGCGCGGGGATCTCTTCGGAAAACAGTTCAAGCAGGAGCTGGGGCATCAGTTTTCGTCTTCTCGCACCCATTGATCACGGGCGCGCCATAAAGCCCTTCCCCCTTGATGGGGGAAGGGTTGGGATGGGGGTGACATGACCTCTTCTCCATCGAGGGGAAGGGGAACTGCGCTTGTCACCCCCGCGCCCTTTCCTGTTCGACCCACTCCAGGGCGCAGGCCTTGCAGAGGTCGCGGATGCGGCCGATGTAACTCTGGCGCTCGGCGACGGCGATGGTGCCGCGGGCGTCCATCAGGTTGAACAGGTGGCTGGCCTTGAGCACCTGGTCATAGGCCGGCAGCACCAGCGCCTGGCCCTGCGGCCCGGTCATGGCCAGCAGCCGCGACACCTCCGCCACCATGTCCTCGAAGCGGCGCTTCAGCCCGTCGACGTCATAGCCGTGGAAGTTGGCCTGGGACTGCTGCCGCTCGTTCTCGAGGAAGACCTCGCCGTAGGTCGTGCCTTCCCTGGTGAACTTCAGGTCGTAGACGTTGTCGACGCCCTGCACATACATGGCCAGGCGCTCCAGCCCGTAGGTCAGCTCGCCCGAGACCACGTCGACCTCGATGCCACCGACGCCCTGGAAGTAGGTGAACTGGGTCACCTCCATGCCGTCGCACCAGACCTCCCAGCCCAGCCCCCAGGCCCCCACGGTCGGGTTCTCCCAGTCGTCCTCGACAAAGCGGATGTCGTGCATCTTCGGATCGATGCCGATCGCCACCAGGCTCTTCAGATAGAGGTCCTGCAGGTCGTCCGGGTTCGGCTTCAGAAGCACCTGGTACTGGTAGTAGTGTTGGAGGCGGTTTGGGTTCTCGCCATAGCGGCCGTCGCCGGGGCGGCGGCTGGGCTGGACATAGGCGGCCTTCCACGGACGCGGGCCGAGCGCGCGCAGCACGGTGGCCGGGTGCAGGGTGCCGGCCCCCACCTCGATGTCATAGGGCTGCAGGATGGCGCAGCCCTGGTCGCCCCAGTAGCGATGGAGCGTCAGGATCAGGTCCTGGAAGGCCAAAGGACTTTTCTGGGGTTCGGTTGAGGCCATGTTCGCGGGCGCAGCAAAAGTCAGAAGGCGCGGACCCTAGACGCGCCGGCCGCCAAGGCAAAGCCCCTTGCCGTGGCGCCTGACGCTTGAGCGGCGCGCCGTTCCGGCCCAGGCTCCCCGCATGACCCGCTCGCTCCTGCTCGCCGCCCTCGTCGCGGCCGCTCCGTTCTCCGCTCCGCTGTCGGCCCCGGCCCAGGATATGGTCCTGCGCGGGGGGACTATCCACACCGGGGTCGAGGCTGCCCCGACCGCCGAGGTGGTGGTCGTGCGCGACGGCCGTATCGTCTGGGCCGGCCCGGCCGCGGGCGCGCCGGTCGAGGGGCTGCCGTTGGTCGAGCTGAACGGGGCGACCCTGTTCCCCGGCTTCACCGACGCCCACGCCCACCTCGACGGCATCGGCTGGCGCGAGCTGACCCTGAACCTCGAAGGTTCGGCCTCGGTGGCCGAGGCCATGGCACGTCTGTCCACCTGGGCCGCCAGTCAACCGGAAGGCCCCATCGTCGGCCGTGGCTGGATCGAGACCCACTGGCCCGAGGGCCGCTTCCTGACGCGGCAGGACCTCGACGCCGCAGCGCCGGGGCGGATTGTCCTGCTGGCCCGGGCCGACGGCCATGCTGTGGTCGCCTCCAGCCCGGCGCTCGTGGCCGCCGGCGTCACCGCCGCGACGGAGGCCCCGTTCGGTGGCGAGATCCTGAAGGATGAGGCCGGCCAGCCCAACGGCATGCTTATCGATACGGCCGAAAACCTCGTCGCCGGCCTGATGCCCCAGGCCGGTGCGGCGGCGACCCGCGAGGCCTATCGCGCCGGCCTCTCCGTCTATGCCCGCTACGGCTGGACCGGCATCCACTTCATGAGCGCGCCCTGGCGGGACATTCCGCTACTGGAGCAGATGGCCGAGGCCGGCGAGGTGCCGCTGAAGGTCTACAACAGCATTACCCCGGACGGGGCCATGGCCCTGATCGCCGGCGGGCCGCGCGACGTGGCCGACGGCCGGATCATCACCCGGGCGGTCAAGCTCTTCGCCGACGGGGCGCTGGGCTCGCGCGGGGCGGCGCTCTACGAGCCCTATGCCGATGCGCCCCGGACCTCGGGCCTGATGCAGACCACGCCCGAAGCGGTGCGGCCGATCTATCAGGCGGGCCTGCGCGCCGGCATCCAGATGGCCACCCACGCCATCGGCGACCGCGGCAACGGCAGCGTCATCGACTGGTACGAGGAGGCCCTCGCCGCCGTCCCCCCGGCCGAACGGCCCAACGGGACCGACGTGCGCTGGCGCATCGAGCACGCCCAGGTCTTGCGGCCGTCCGAGTACGCCGCCTTCCACACCCTGCCGATCATCGCCTCGATGCAGCCAAGTCACGCCATCGGCGACCTGCACTTCGCCCCGGCGCGGCTGGGGGACGCACGGCTGGACGGGGCCTACGCCTGGCGCAGCCTGGCCGAGCGCGGGGTGATCGTGGCCGGTGGCTCGGACGCTCCGGTCGAGCGCGGCGACCCGCTGATCGAGTTCTACGCCGCCGTGGCGCGCCGCGACCTCGAGGGCTTCCAGGGGCCGGACTGGCGCCCGCAGGAGGCGGTCGACCGGCTGACGGCCCTGCGCATGTTCACCCTGTGGCCGGCGTACGCCAGCTTCCGCGAGGCCGAGCTGGGCACCATTCAGGTCGGCAAGCGGGCCGATTTCACCGCCTTCGACATCGACCTGATGACTGTCCCGGCCGAGCGCATCCCCGCCGGGCGCGCGATCCTGACCATCGTCGACGGCCGCATCGTCCACGATGCGCGCTGAGACGCGAGGAACCCTTGTGCCGACCTGAGCCACCTCTAAGACACTGGCCGTGCCGTTCCGGGACACTGGGCACATCCCCGGCCGTCCGGAGCGTCCCTTTCTGTCTCTCCGGAGACCGCCGCGAGGTGCGGAATGGCGGCTCGGGCGGTTCCCGACGGCCGGCCCTGGGCCGGCGCTAAAGCCCGTAGCGCGGGGATTTGAACCGGAAAACGTGACCTTGAGGACGGGGTCTACGCCGATTTTGGCCCGTCCTGGCCCTGGCCTTGCGTGGACGGTCTCAGCCCATCCCGGGCGTTTGGAGACCTGACATGAAAGCCATCCACCTGATCCCGGCTGCCACTGCGGCCCTTCTGCTCGTCGCCGGCGGCGCGCAGGCGCAGACTCCCTCCACGAGGCCGAACCTCAACACCTTCCAATACAACCTGGCCAACATCCGCGCCGAGCTGAACGCCGTGGTTGAAGATGTCAACGGCGACGTCAACGCTACCGCGGCGGCGATCGGCAACTCCTTGACGATCGACGGCGGCACCGCAGGCAACATCTCAAACTACCAGTTCTTCCGTGGTGATGCGCAATCGCTGCTCAACTCGACCGTGACCGACGTCGTGGGCGACGTTACCCTGACCTCGGCCGCCATCGCCAACAGCGCCTCGATCACCACCGAGGACGGGGCTGGATGGATCTCTAACACCCAGCTCACCAACATCGACCCGACCGCCAGGCTCAACGCCAACATCGAGGACGTGAGCGGGGACGTGGCCTCAACCGCGGCCGCGATCAGCAACTCGGCTACGGTCAACTCGGCCATGGCCGGGCTGTCGTCGAGCCAGTGGAACGGTGCCGCTGTGAACGCCTATGTGAACGCTCGCGTCGTCGACGTCAGCGGTTCGGTCACGGCTACGGCTGCCGCCATCGGCAACAGCCTGACCATCAACGGCTTCTGATTGCCTGAACTGTGGGCACCCCTGACCTGCATGTCGGTGGTGCCCACCCTCTCCTGTAATCTCGGAAAGGCTCGCGTCCCATGACCCGCATTCCCTCCGCGTCCTTCGCTCTCGCCGCGCTTGGCGTCCTTGCCAGCGTTTCCGCGGCCGGGGCCCAGTCTTTCCCGGGGGCAGCGCCGCAGGCGGGAGGCGTGAGCAGCCTTGAAGCGGGCTACGGCGGGGCTGGCCGGGTCGCGTCCCAGCCTTTCCAGCCCTCCACCCGGGACGCCAACGGCAACCGGCTGGTGGTCAACGGCCGGATCATCGACAGCCGAGGTCAGGCAAGCACTACCTACACCAGCGAGACGGGCGCTGGACTCAGTTCGTCCAGCGCCACCGCGATTGGCAACCTGATCAGTGTCCAGGTGAGCGGCCGCAACAACACTGTCGTGCTCAACGCGCGGCAGGTGAATAACGGCCAAATCAATGCAAGGGTGGATCTGTAATGGTGAGGACATCCGCGATCACTCCGTCCGCAGCCGCTGCCGTGTTCGCTATTGCCTTCGCCGTCGCCTGCCCGGGTGCCGCCCAGATCCGCAATGGTGCACCGGCCACAGCCAATCCTTCGCCCTATACTCCCGCGCTTGCCTGCCTCGGTGCCCGTGGCGGCTGGCGCGAGGGCGGCGCTCCCCGTATCGCGGTCGGCCGCATCGGCGACATGACCGGTCGTGTGGACCTCTACAATGGAACGCCGGCACCCCAGGGCGCTTCCCTGTTCGCGGTCACCGCCCTCGCCCGCGCCGGGGTGCCGGTGGTCGAGCGCCTCGACAATGCTGTGGCAGATATGGAGCTGGCTTATGCTCGCCAGCACCTGCTGTCGGACACGCCGGAACGAGCCGGCCAGAGCGCTGACAATTATCGGCCCATCCTGGCAGGCCAGGTGGCCGGGTCGCGCTACTACATCGTCGGCGGGGTTACCGAGCTTAACTATAACATCGCCTCGTCCCAGGCCGAGCTGCGCGGGGGCGGTGCCGGGACGGCCACCGACCCCGGTGCCGGCGGGAGCATCGGTGGCTCCCGCTATGTCCTCAATGTCGCCGTCGATCTGCGTCTCGTCGATACCCGATCCCAGGCGGTGGTCGACACCGTCAGCTTCCAGAAGCAGGTCGTCGGGGTCGAGCGCTCGGCCGGCGCAACCGGCATCAACCTGCGGGGCGGGGACAGTGTCGCCACAGGGCGGTTTGGCCTCGGCGACGGTGCCATGGAGCCCCTGCAGTTTGCCGTCCGCACGCTTGTCGAGCGCGGTGTTTTCGAGCTGATCGCCGGACTGCAGACAGGCGAAGCCCGCGACGCCTGCCTGCCGCTGGCGCAGGGAGGCCCGGCATGAGCGCCCGTCGTCTCCCGCTGGCTGCGGCCGTGGCTGCGGCCGGTCTGCTCGCGGGCTGCGCCGGCACCGGTTTTGATGCGGAGACCGGCCTCTACGCCCGGCCGGTCGGGGGGGCACCGGCCACGGTGAATACGACGCCCTATTCGCCGGCCCTGCAGTGTCTGGCCGCCGCCGCGGCAGCGCGCGGGATCGCGCCGCCACGGGTGGCTGTGGGCGAGATCGCCGACCTGACCGGCCGCGCTGACCTGCAGACTGGCCGGGTGGTCAGTCAGGGTGCCGCCCTGTTCGCCGTCACGGCCCTGACCCGAGCCGGCCTTCCGACCGTCGAGCGTCTGGACCGCACCGTGTCCGAGATCGAGCGCGCCTATGCGACCAATCACCTGCTGTCGGACACGCCCGAACAGGCCGGACAGAGCGGCGACAACTTCCGTCCGATCTACGCCGGAGAGATCGCCGGCTCACGATATTATGTGGTCGGCGGGGTGACGGAGCTCAACTACAACCTGCGCTCGCGCGGGGCCGATCTGGCCGTGGGTGCGGTCGAGACCCCGGGGGCCAAGGCGGCCTTTACCGGCAGCGACTATGTGATGAACGTGGCCATCGACCTGCGGTTGATCGATACGATCTCGCAGGAGGTGGTGGCGACCGCCGCCTACCAGAAGCAGATCGTCGGCCGCGAGATCCGCGCCGGAGTATTCGATTTCCTCGGCGGCACCCTGTTCGATCTTACCGCGGGTGGCAGCGCCCTTGAGCCGGTGCAGTTCGCCGTGCGCACCGCAGTCGAGCGTGGCCTTTATGATTTCGCTGCCGACCTGCAGGACGTGCCGCGCGAGGCCTGCCTCGCCGGCGAAGCCACGGCCGAGCCCAGCCTGCTGGTGCGCCGACGGGCGCAGCTGCAACTCGTGTCGGCGGTGGCCGCGGCGACGCCCCGATCGGCGGAACCGCCCAGCCCGCTGGCGCAACCGGTCGCCGGCCCCCGCCCCGCCCGGTCCGGCGCGGCCTTGTCCGATCCTGTGCCGTCCGCAGCGGCCCGGCCGCAGCCGCGCGTCGTCCTCGAGCCGGGAACCTGGCGGCTACGGCGCGCCGACTCGCGCTGAGACGCTTGCGGACCGGGGGCGTCCCGGCCTAGAGCAACGACGTCAGGCGGGCATGATGTAGTGGTAGCCTGGCAGCTTCCCAAGCTGCTCGTGCGGGTTCGATTCCCGCTGCCCGCTCCAGTTTCCCCGAGCCCGGCCGGCGTTCAGCCGCCCGCCGCGAACCACGGCTGCATGCGGGCGAGAGCGTCCTCGATCTCCGGTGTCGAGACGGCGAAGCTGAAGCGCATGTGGGTGCGGCCCTCGACCGGGTCGAAATCGACGCCGGGCGCCGTGGCCACCCCGGTGTCGCGCAGCAGTTGCTCGCAGAAGGCGACGCTGTCGTCGGTCAGGTGGCCGATGTCGGCCCAGATGTAGAAGGCGCCGTCCGGGGGGGCGATGGTCTTCAGCCCCAGCCCGGGCAGGGCCTCGAGCATCAGCGCCCGGTTGCGGCGATAGACCTCCAGATGGCCCTCCAGCACCTCATGTTCGTCCATGGCGACGAGGCCGGCGTGCTGGCTCAGCGACGGCGGGGTCAGGAACAGGTTGCCGATATAGGCCTTGGCCGCCTCGATGTGATCGTCCGGGACCAGCAGCCAGCCCAGTCGCCAGCCGGCCATGCTCCAGTACTTGCTGAAGCTGTTGATGATCATGGCCTCGGGCTCGAAGCTCAGCATGGTCGGCTGGGGGCCGACGTAGCTGAGGCCGTGGTAGATTTCGTCGGAGATGATCTGCATGCCCCGGGCGCGGCAGACCTCGGCGATGCGGGCCAGCTCGTCAGCCGCGATGACCGAGCCGGTCGGATTGGCCGGGCTGGCGACGATGACCCCGGCGGGGGCCGGATCGATCGCGGCGAGCGCGGCGGCGGTCAGCTGGTAGTGTTCTGCGGGGCCGCAAGAAATCTCCACCGCCTGCAGGTGCAGCCCCTTCACCACATTGCGGTAGGCGACATAGCCGGGCCGGGCCATGGCGATGCGGTCGCCGGGCTTGAAGGCCGAGGACAGGGCCAGCACCAGCGCCGGCGAGGCGCCGCAGGTCAGCAGCAGCCGCTCCGGCGCCACCGCGACTCCGTAGCGCTCGGCGTACAGCCGCGCGATCCGGGCCTTCAGCGGCGCGCTCTCCCAGTAGCCCATGCCGTCGGCGTCCAGCACCCGGTGCGCTTCGGCCAGGGCCCGCGGCGGCACCCCGGTCGAGGGCTGGCCGAACTCCATATGGATCACCGAGCGCCCCTCCGCCTTCAGGGCGTGGGCCAGCCGGCTGATGACGATAGCGCGGAAGGGTTCGATCGCGGCGGAGCTCATGCCGGCCGGTGTAGCCGGTGGGGCGGGGAAGGGGGAGGGGGCGGGGGCTGGCGCGGGGTCGCGGTGCGGGAACTGCGCCTCAACACATCCCCCCCACACACGCCCTACGCGCCGCCCGTCGGCCCGCTGCGCCTCAGCCCGCCCTTCTTCCTCGGCAGCATCTGGTCGAGCTCGCGGATCAGCTCGATGTCATAGCGCTGGATGTCGGGGGACAGGTCGGCGAAATCGATCAGGCAGGGATGCAGCTTTCTGAGCTTGTCCTGCTTTCCGGGCTGATCCGCGCTCTCGCCCAGGCGCCAGCCCAGAAGGCGGCGATCGGCGTTCCAGCGCTCGTGTTCCAGCTCGGCCAGGCGCATCAGCTCCGCCTCGTCCCGGAACAGCGTCTCGCCGGGCGCCAGCGCGGGCAGCTCGTCCCAGGGCCTGGCCGTGGCCAGCCATGCACGCAGGTCGAAACCGGCGTCGTGCAGCTTGGCGTAGACATGGGCCACCGCGCGGCGGTTTGACAGGCGATACTCCTCGCTGAGCCGCTCCCACGGGACAGCGGCTTCGGAGCTGGGGTGGAGCCGCAGATAGGCCTCATGCCAGGCGCGCTCGGCCCGGCTGCCGGCTTCCGACAGGACGCCCGTGGCGTGAATGACGTCCGTAAGGCTGCCAAACGACACGAGCCCCCCGAACGCGTCCTCGCCGGGCACGGCCAGGGGCTCGCCCGCAGCGGGCCGGATCAGCCCCTGCTCGCCCGACGTCCGCGTGAAGATGAAGGCCCCGAAGCCCGGCCACGACAGCGCCTGACGCCTGACCGCAAGGGCGGCGGCGAGGGACTGCGCGCCGTCGTCGAAGGCCACGAACACCGCCGTCACTGCTTCAGGGGCCGTCTCGGTCATCACCCTGAAGGTCGCCGGTTCAAAGGCGATGACGGTCACCGCCGCCTCCCGATCCAGCTCGGGATACCGCGCCGCCAGCTTGCGCCGGAACCCGACGGGTTCGGCCACGGCGACGGTCAGGACGGGCTTGGCCAGCGTCAGGGTGCGCGACGACAGGATGATCTCGACGAGCAGCGCCTCGAGCCAGTCATCGTCGCCGACCAGGATCGCATGGATGCGCCCTTGGCCCCGGTCCCGGGCCTCAAGGAACAGGGGGTGGCGTCGCACCACCTCCCGCGCCGCCGCCTCGGCTTCGGAAAAGGCTCTCAAGGTCTTGCCGCCGGGCAGGTCATGCAGGCTCCGCAACAGGTTGGTGTCTTTCAGCCGGGTGACGATGGCCAGGTCCGGGTATCGCCGCTGCGCCGCCAGGGCCAGATCAACCGCCGCGCCGTCGTCGGCCAGGTCGATCAGCAGCCGCCGCGCGCGCCGCGCTCCGGCCTCGTCGAGGCCGTCGCGGTCGAAGCCGTGGAAGGGCAGACGGATCAGCCGCCCGCGCCTGTACGGCCGCTGATCCGGGGCGCGCAGCTGGATGACCCGCGCCTTCAGGTCCCCGCCCGCGGCGGTCTCGCTCAGCCGGTCGGCGAAGACGGTGGCGCCCGCCACCACCAGATGCCCGCGCCGGCCGCGGGCCACAAGGCCGAGGCGCCACAGGCCCAGGCTGGACCACACCAGCACAAGGATCGCATAGAAGGCGAACAGGGCCCCGAGCCAGCGCGCCGCCTCCAGCGGAAGACGGGCGTCCGCCGCCTGCTCCAGATCGCTGTAGTTCTCGCTCAGGACAAAGGCCTGCAGGGCCTTGTACAGGGCGTCCAGCGGGTCATCGCCCCCTGGTCCGGTCCAGCCCCAAACGCCGAGTCCGACCGTCGCCACCGCGGCCAGCAGCCCGAGGATCAGGGCGCCGTTCCACCGCACGCGGGTCATGGGCGACCTCCGCCGTTAGGCCGGGCAGGGAGCGGCGGCACGCCGGGAACGCGGGCGCAGACGTCGCGGTCGGGATCGCTCCACTCGGCGAACAGAAGGGGATCGGCGTCGATCTCGGCCCGGCTGAAGGTGCGGCCGCGTTGGCCCAGCATGGTCTGGCAAACCGCGGCCGCCATGGTCTCCCAGGGCGCAACACGCCGGGAGACGTCCCATTGCCTCACCGTGCCGTCCTCGCCGCCCGAGACGATGCGCCGTCCGTCGGGCGAGACGGCGACGGAAAGCACCGCGCCAACATGCCCGGTCAGGGGTGCGCCGATCTGGCGGCCAGTGGCGGTGTCCCACAGCCTCAAGTTGCCGCGCTCGTCGCTCGAGACAATGCGCCGCCCATCCGGCGAGAACGCGACGGCACTAACACCGACCTCGTGCCCGACCAGAGGCGCGCCGACCTGACGGCCCGTGGCAGTGCCCCAAAGCCTCACCGTGCCGTCAAGGCCGCCCGAGACGATGCTCTGCCCGTCCGGCGAGACGGCGACGGAACTCACCCCTCCCTCATGCCCGGTCAGGGGCGTGCCGGTCTGGCGGCGGGTAGCTGCATCCCAGAGCGTCAAGGTTCCGTCTACACCGCCCGAGACGATGCGCCCGTCTGGCAAGACGGCGACGCACAAGACGCCCCGGTTGTCATGCCCGGACAAGGGCGCGCCGATCTGGCGGCCCGTGGCGGCATCCCACATCCTCAAGGTTCGGTCTATCCCGCCCGAGACGATGCGCCGCCCGTCCGGCGAGACGGCGACGGAACTCACCCATCCCCCATGCCCGGTCAGGGGCGCGCCGATCTGGCGGCCGGTGGCGGCGTCCCACAGCCTCACCGTGCCGTCCAGGCCGCCCGAGACAATGCGCCGCCCATCCGGCGAGGCGGCGACGGACAACACCCCATCGTCATGCGCGGTCGGGATCGCGCGCATCTGGCGGCCGGTGGCGGCATTCCAGATCGCCAGAGTTCCGTCTCCATCGCCCGACACGATGCGCCCGTCCGGCAAGAAGGCGACGGAACGCGCTCCTAAGGCATGCCCAATCATGGGGGCACCGACTTGGCGGTCGGTCCCCGCATCCCACAGCCTCAGGGTTTGGTCTCCCCCGGCCGAGACAATGCGCCGCCCATCCGGCGAGAAGGCGACGGCGCTCACACCATCCTCGTGCCCGACCAGAGGCTCGCCGACCTGACGGCCCGTGGCGGCGTCCCACAGTCTCAAGGTGCCGCCCTCGTCGCCCGAGACGATGCGACGTCCGTCGGGCGAGACGGCCAAGGCGAAAGTCGTGCCATCATGCCCAACCAAGGGAGCGCCGATCTGGCGGCCGGTGGTCGTATCCCACAGCCTAAATGCTCCGTCGCCGCCTTCCGAGACAATGCGCCGCCCGTCGGACGAGACGGCGAACCGATGCCCTTCCCCGATCGGGAGCATACCGATCTGGCGGCCCGTGGCGGCGTCCCACAGCCTCACCGTGCCGTCGTCGCCGCTCGAGACGATCCGCCGCCCGTCGGGCGAGACGTCCGCGGACCACACCCCTCCCTCATGTCCGGTCAGGGGCGTCCCGATCTGGCGGCCGGTGGCGGCGTCCCATTGCCTCATCGTGCCGTCCTCGCCGTCCAACACGATGCGCGCGTCCGGCAAGAAGGCGACAGCCTTGAGCCTCCCGCCATGCACGGTAATGGGCGCGCCGATCTGGCGGCCGGTGGCGGCGTCCCACTGCCTCACCGTGCCGTCAAAGCCACCCGAGACGATGCGCCGCCCGTCGGGCGAGACGGCGACGGAGTCGACCCATTCCTCCTGAACATCGATCACCCTATGGTCGCCAAGCGCCTCATAGGCTCTGGCGAGCAGCACCTCATACTCCCGCGCGTTTTCCGGGGACAGCTGGTGTCCGGCCAGGGCATAGCGCGCTGCAAGCAACAGATCGCCATCGGCCAATGCCCGTTCACCGCTGACGACGAAGAAGCGGTGCAGGGTGCTCCGGGCCTGCCGGGCGTTCTCGGCCGACTGGTAGAAGCCCCACCCGGCCGCCACAGCCAGGCCGGCGAACACCGCCATGCCCGCCCCCGCCAGCGCCAGCCGACGGCGTTGGGCGCGTTGTTCGCGACGGGTCAGCTCGTACGGGTCCAGCCCCATCAGCCCCGCCAGCAGCTTCAGCGCCGCATGGTCCCGGCCGTCCTTGCCGGGCCGCATGTCGGCCTCGAGGATCTCCCGCGTCTCCGACAAGGCGGGCGGGAAGATCTCGTGGTCCTCCCCGCCGACGATGACCGGGAAGATGCGTCCCCCCTTGCCCAGGCGCTGGAACTCCAGGATCTCCTTGTTCACGTACTCGCTTCGGGCCGCGTCCGGCGAGCACAGCACGATCAGGGCGTCGGACTGCGCCAGCGCCTCATTGATCTTGTCCGACAGGGGATAGCCCGCGGGCAGCTCCTCGCGGTCGCGGAAGACCCGCCCGATCCGCCGGCCGAACAGGCCCTTGCGGCCATAGCCGGGGGCCGCCCCGGTGGGGATCGCATAGCTCTCCAGCCGGCGATGCAGCCACCGGGCCACCGCCTCGTCCTTGTGGCTGTAGCTGATGAAGGCCGCGTACTTCGCCCCGGTCACCGCCCGCTCCCGCACAGGTCAAGCTCTGCCGCTACAGTTTCACCGTTCCGCGACAATTACGAGATGGCGCCGCGCGTGAGCTATCGGGTGGGGGCATCCGCTGCCCTTGCCTACCCCACCCCCGCCGCCAACCTCAGGAACCCCGCCACGTCCACCGTCTCGGCCCGGGCGTCCGGGTCGACCCCGGCGCGTTCGCACAGGGCCGCGCCGCCCAGGGGCTTGAGGCTGGAGCGCAGCATCTTGCGGCGCTGGCCGAAGGCGGCGGCGGTGACGCGCTCGAGGCGCTTGAGCAGGTCGGCAGGCGGGCGGTCTTCGCGGGGGACCAGGTGGACCACGGCCGAGGCCACCTTCGGCGGCGGGGTGAAGGCGGCGGCGGGCAGATGCAGGACGATGCGCGCGTCTGAAGTCGCCTGGGCGATCACGGCGAGACGGCCATAGTCGTCGTCGCCGGGGGCGGCGACGATGCGCTCGGCCACCTCCTTCTGGAACATCAGGGTCAGGGCGTGCGGCGTCCACGGGCCGGTCAGCCACTTGATCAGCAGCGGCGTGCCGACGTTGTAGGGCAGGTTGGAGACGACATGGGCCGGGCCGGTCACGAGGTCGGCCTCGCGCACCTTCAGGGCGTCGCCCTCGACGATCGTCAGCCGCCCCGCGCCGTCGTCCAGCTCGCCCAGCAGGGGCAGGAAGCGGGCGTCCTTCTCGACCAGCACGACGGGGCCGGCGTCGGACTCCAGCAGGGCCCGGGTCAGGCCGCCGGGGCCGGGCCCGACCTCGATCACCGCCCGGCCCTCGAAGGGCCCGGCCAGGCGCACGATCTTGCGGGTGACATTGAGGTCCAGCAGGAAGTGCTGGCCGAAGCTCTTCTTCGCCATCAGCCCGTGGGCATCCAGCGTCTCGCGCAGGGAAGGGAGGTCGCTCACGCCGGGCCGCGGCCCCGGGCGCGCCCTTCGGCCATGGTCGCGGCGAGGCGTATGGCGGCGATCAGGCTGTCGGGCCGGGCCAGGCCCTTGCCGGCGATGTCGAAGCCAACCCCGTGGTCCGGCGAGGTGCGCACGATCGGCAGGCCGAGGGTGACATTGACCCCGCCCCAGAAGTCCAGCGTCTTGACCGGGATCAGGGCCTGGTCGTGGTACAGGCAGACCACGGCGTCATAGCCCTTGCGCGCCTCGGCATGGAACAGGGTGTCGGCGGGCAGCGGGTCGGTGATGGCGATGCCCTCGGCCCGCAGGGCCTCGGCGGCCGGGCGCAGCACCTCGACCTCCTCCAGCCCGATCGCGCCCGCCTCTCCGGCGTGGGGATTGAGCGCCGCCAGGGCCAGCCGGGGACGGGCTATGCCGAAGTCGCGCTGCATGGCCTCGTGCATGACGCGGGCGGTGCGCCGCACCCGCTCGCCGGTGACCAGCTGGGGCACCTCGGCCAGCGGGGCGTGGATGGTGACGAGGCCGGCGCGCAGGTCCAGCGCCGTCAGCATCATCACCGGCCCGCGCGTGCCGCTGTACGGCGCGTCGGCGGTCAGCTCGGCGATGAACTCGGTATGGCCCGGAAAGCGGAAGCCGGCGGCGTAGAGCGGGGCCTTGGCGATCGGGGCGGTGACGAGGCCCGAGGTCTCGCCGGCCAGGGTCAGGGCCACGCCCTGCTCGATCCAGTCGGCCACGGCCAGGGCGTTGGCCGGCTCCGGCCGGCCCGGCGTGGCCTCGACGGGCAGGGGCTGGTGCAGCACCGGCACGCCGCGGGCGAAGCCCGCGGTGGCGTCGCCGGGGGCGTCGATCACCTCGACGGGAACGCCGGCGGCCTGGATCAGCCGGGCGTCGCCCAGCACGGCGAAGGCCAGGGCCGGGTCGTGGCGCAGGTCAGTCCAGGTGCCGGCGACGATCTCCGGGCCGATGCCGGCCGGCTCGCCCAGGCTCAGCGCCAGCGGCGGGCGCATGGACCTACTTGAACTCGATCATGGCGTCGGCGCGCAGGTCGCGGATGTAGCGCCGTTCCAGCGCTGACAACTGCTCGTTCTGCAGCCGCGCCGAGACCTGCTGGGTGCTGGGCAGCTGGGGGCCGCCGGCGCGACGGCCGCAGACGGCGACCAGGTGCAGGCCCAGCGGCGTGCGCACCGGGCCGCTGACCGTGCCGACCTCGGCGGTGCGGGCGATCTGCTGGAACTGCGGGGCCAGGTCGGCCACGTCGCTCTCTCCCAGATCGGCCCCGAGCAGGCCCTGTTCGGAGGTGGCGCGGGCGAGGATGCTGTCGCAGTCCAGGTGCGGCCGCAGGGCCTCGAGGCGGGCGGTTGCGGCCGCGACGTCGGCCTCGGCCGCGGTGTCGTCGGCGGCGATCATCATCTGGCGCAGGGAGACGAGGTTGGTCGCCGCCCCCTCGCGCTTGTCGCGCATGTAGATGATGTAGACTCCGCCCTCGACCGGGATGGGATTCGACAGCTGGCCCGGCTGCAAGGAGTCCAGCGCCTGCTGCACCGACGGCTGCACCGAGCCCTGCACGACCCAGCCGGCGTCGCCGCCGCGCTGCGCCGACGGGGCAGACGAGAACTGGCGGGCAACGTTCATGAACGGCGCGCCCTGGACCATCTGGGCCACCAGTTGGCGGGCCCCCTCCATCGCCGCCTGCTGACCGCCCACACGTGCGGCCTCGATGTAGATCTCGCCGATCAGATACTGGGGGCGGCTGGCCTGTTCGGCGATCTGGCGCAGGGCCTGGTCGATCTGGTTGCGGGTCGGGCGCGAGCGTGCGGCGAAACGGCCGCCGACGAGGGCGCGCCAGCCGGTCTCTGTGCGCACCTGCTCGCGCAGGTTCTGGGGAAGGATGCCGCCGTCCTCCAGAAACCGCAGATAGGCTTCCGGTGCGACCCCGGCGTCCCGGGCCAGTTCGGCCAGCTCGGCGTTGACCTCGTCGTCGGGGATCTCGACCTCGTAGCGGACCAGTTCCTGCTGCTGCAGCTTCTCGTCGATCAGCGCCTGCAGGGCCTGGTTCTGGATCGCCGGCAGGTTCTCGGCGGTCGGCTGTACCTGGGTCATGGCGATCAGCATCAGCATGCGCTGGCGCAGGTCGAAGCCGGTGATGATCTGGTCGTTGACCGTGGCGATCACGCCCTCGGCCATCTCGAACTCGGGCGCTAGAGGGGGCTGGGCTGGAGCCGCCTCGGCGGCCGGATCCAGCGCGCCGGCGGCGGGGGACTGCGCCGGGCTCTGCGGCGAGATTCGCGGTGCCGCCTGGGCGAACACCTGGGTGGCGAGCAGGGCGGCGATCGCGGTGCCGGCCATGTAGCGAGTCAGACGCATGTCTTTTCTGGTTCCCTCGGCGCGACGCCAGCGACGATCGTGGAAGTCCCGGCGGCAGGGCCGGCGCGACCGTCGCGGATCACGAGTCTCGACGCTTTAGCGTGTAGCGCCAAAAGTGGCGAGGGTTAGGCGCACATAGGCACCCTCGGATGGCCCCGACGGTCGTACCCGGGTGTTGTCCTTGCGGTAGCCGATCTCGAACCGCACGCAGCCGTCATCGTACAGCAGGCCAATCTCGGAGCGGGTGAACAGGTCGCGCTGGACGTCGTAGATGCCCGCGCCGGCCACGCCCCAGGGCCCCCTCAGGAACTGCTGTCCCGAGGCCTGGACGAACTCGTAGTTCTGGCGCGCCTCGGCCACGGTTGGCCGGGCCGGCGGATCGAAGGGGTTGGTGCGGTCCACCAGGTAGATGACGCTGGCCAGGTTGCGGGCACCCCAGCGGGCGTCGACGACGGCCTCGGCGCGGCGGATCTCGCCGGAGTCATCGACGGTGGCGTGGGCCCAGCCGCGCACGGCGTCGGCCGGCTCGAACTCGGCCTGCACCACCCAGTCCGAAGCCTCGTCGGCGAGACCGGTCGGGTCATGGAGCTGCGTCGCCGTCGGGGCTGCGGGATCGGCGGCGATGACCCTGAAGGCGGTCTGGCGATCGTCGCGCAGGCTTCGGCCGATGAACAACGAGGCGCTGCGGCCGTCGCCCAGGTCCCCGGTCGCCTGCAGGCCGACGGTCAGGCGCGCGCCGCCTTCCAGCAGGTCATGCCCGGCGAAGCGGTCGATACGAAACAGGCCGGACGCGTCAAGCTCGAGGGTCTGGGCGTCCTCAACCGGGATGCGTGGGTCCAGCTCGGGATCGTTCGAGATCGACAGCTGGGCCATTGGCTCCAGGATCACGTCCGCGCCCGAGGCGAAGCGGCGGATCAGCGGATAACTGAGGTCCACGCCGACAGTGGTACGATAGCGCGACAGCTGAGCCCCGCGCTCCGCGGCCCCGGCCAGGGGTGCCGGCAGGTCGCCAAGGTCATAGAGATCGGCGCGCAGGTCGACGAAGGGCTCGATGCGCGCGCCGCCGGTGATGATGACCCGGCGCCAGTCCAACCGACCGGCCAGGCGCCGGCTATCGACGCCGGAAGCGCCCGCGGGCAGGGCCGCCGTCTCGGGCCGCAGCACCGGTGCCCCGACGTAGACGTCCCGATAGAGGGCTGCCGCCGAGGCCTGCAGCCGCAGACGCCCGCCCAGCACCGGCCCGGCCGGCTCCCACCGACCCTCGACCAGCGGCCCGACCAACGGCAGGGCACCGTCGTCCTCGAACTCGTTGAGCGCCGGGGTCTCGTTGCCGAAGGCGTCGGCTCCGAAGGCGCGCACGCGCAGGGACTGCAGGGCGAAGGCGGCGACCGACAGATAGCTGCGCTCGGTCTGGCGCTCGGCGTAGAGTTGGCTGATCAGCCGCCGCTGGTCGCCGTAGTAGAGGCCGTTGTCCTGATAGGGCGTCTCGATATCGTAGCGGTCGAACAGGGTCTTGTCCGAGGTCCGCTCCGCGGTGAAGCCCCAGCGCCAGGGCCCATCGGGGTCGAACGCCCCGTACGCCAGGAGGTAGCTGCGGTTGTCCTGCGGGCCGAAGCGGACGTCGCGCTCGATGCGGCCATCGCCGTCGAGGTCGAAATCGCCGAAGTTGCGTTCGTAGGTGTAGCCGCCGCGGGCGACCACGACACCGTCGGCAAAGCGCCGCCGCCACTGCAGGTTCAACAGGGGCGCGATCTCGCTGTTGATCTGGGGGCTGATGAGCCAGTCCTCGGACGGCGACACCACGAAGAGATAGGGTGTCTCGACCGACAGGCCGCGGCCGCCGCGATCGTAGTTGATCGACGGCGTCAGGAAGCCGGAGGCGCGCTCCACCGTCGGATCGGGGTGGGCGAATACCGGCAGCCAGAACACCGGCACGTCCTTCACCCGGAACACGGCGTTGCGGTAGACGATCGCCCGCCGCACCTCGTCCTGGACGACCTGCTCGGCCGAGACCGAGATGACTGGCATGGCGACCTTGCCCTCGCCGGCGCACAGGGGACAGGGGCTGAACAGGGCATAGCTGAGCTCGTTGACGGTGGGCGAGCGACGCACGGCGGTGGCGGCCATGAGACTGGCCCCGTTGGCCAGCCGGGTGGCGAAATCGACCGCCACGCCGGCCTGCAGGCCACCCTCCAGTTCGACGCGGCTGGCATAGACGGCCGCGCCGTCGGAGTCGATCAGCTCGACCTCGCCCTCGGCGCTGCCGAGGCCACTGGCCGGGTCGTAGGTCAGGCTGCGGGCGCGCAGGGTGCGGCCGTCGACGCGCAGGAGCGCCCGCTCGACATCGCCGGCGGCGATGATGGCACCGCTGGCGTCACGACCGCCGTGGTCGGCGTCCAGATAGATCGCTCCGGGCGGCAGGCCGTCCGGTCCGGCGGCGGGCGTCGGCGGCCCTGGCGACTGGGCCAGCGCCGGGGCGGCGAGGGCCAGCGCCGCCGCGCCCGAGGCGAGCGCGCGCTTCAGGCCGTATCCCGCTGGTGAACCCGAAAGCCTCATGGCACCTTCCGTCCTGTCAGGCGGACAGCCCCTAGCCGTCTTCGGTATAGATCAGCAAGGTGCTCGCCGCGAGGGCCGCAAGTGCCGGCGGTAGCCAGGCGGCCACGAATGGCGGCACCACCTCGGCCGCGCCGAGCGCCTGCGAAAACTGGTTGAGGAAGAAGAAGCCGAAGCCGAGCACCACCGCGGCGGCGCTCATCCGGGCCAGGTCGCCGAGCCGCATCAGGCGCAAGGAGAAGGCGGCGGCGAGCACCGCCATGGCCGCGAAGGTGAGGGGCAACGAAAGTTGCTGGTGCAGGCGGAGCCGGTAGGCGGTCGAGGAGAAGCCGGCCTGCTCGATGCGCTGGATCTGTCGCCACAGGGACCAGAACGGCGTGGACTGCGGGCGGGCGAACCGTTCGAACGCCTCCTCGTCAGCCAGGGACGAGGGCAGGTCGAGCGTCTGGTAGCTCACGGCACGCTGCCCGACCTGGGCACCGACGGCGTCGACCAGCCGCCAGCGACCGGCCGACAGGGTCGCGGAGGCCGCATCGATTCGCTCGGAGAAGGCTCGGGTGCCGTCGGAGCCGACCGTGTAGATGAAGAAGGCCACGTCCAGCAGCCGGCCGGCGGTGCGATCCTGTCCCGCGGCGCGAATGATCACCTGGCGACCATTGTCACCCTCGCGCAGCCAAACGGCCTCCTGCCGCTCGCCCGGGGTCGAGCCGCTCAGGCGCGTCCTTTCCCGCTGCCACAGGCCGTCGGCGGAGGCGGCCATCGGGCCGAGCGCCGTCACGGTGAGGAGGCCGATGACGAAGGCCAGCGCCGCCGAAGGCAGCACGAAGCGCCAGGCCGAGACGCCCGAGGCGCGCATGGCGATCAGTTCACTGCGCCGGTTGAGCTCAATGTAGGCCCCGAGCGTGCCGAACAGGAAGACGAACGGCAACAGCTGCAGGATCACCGCCGGCGATTTTACCAACATCAGGCCGAAGATGCGCAGGCCGGATAGCTCCGCGTCGTCGCCGACGCCGCGGCTGATCTCGACGTAGTCGATCAGCATGATAAGTCCGCCGATGACGGCAAGGGCCAATCCGAGCGCCCTCAGGGTCTGCAACAGTACATAGCGTTCGATGCGGCCTGGCCGCCAGCGGAGCAGGGCCGTCATGCCGGGGCGCGCCCCGCGGGCAGCAGCTTGCGACGCCAGGAAGTGTAAGCCCGCCGCGGCTTCAGCTCGAGGAACAGCGCCCGGGTGGCCAGCAGGGCCACACCCGCGGGCAGCAGATACTGGAGCAGGTTCAGCCAGGGGTTCCACGTGGCGGCGGCGACGAGGCCGTAACCGGCGACGCGCACAACCAGGAAGGCCCCGGCCGCGCGGGCGATGCGCAGGCCATAGCCGGTGCGGCTGAAGGCACCGCCCAGAATGGCCCACAGGGCGAGGCTCATGGCCGTGAAGCTGTAGAGCGGCGAGGCGAGACGCGCATGCCCCTCTGCCGCAAGCTCGGGGCGGGGCCCCACGGTCCGGACCAGATCCGGCGTGGGCCAAAGCAGCTGGGTCAGCCAAAGGTCGGACGGCCTGTACCGCACGGTCTGCGATTCCGGCACATAGGGCGACAGGTCGAACGGCAGCCGGTCGAAGGACAGCAAGGTCAGAACGCCGTCCGGGGAGTAGCGCTGCATCGAGCCGCCGATCAGGGTGAGGATAGGCGCGCCGTCGACCCGCGAGAACCGCGCCTCCTGGGCGTCCCAGGTGGTCACGTTGTCCCCGCGCTGAAGGTAGATGAAGAGGTTCTTGAGCAGGCCGTTCTGCTCGATCTGCTGGGCATAGACCGTCAGACCGTCCGGCCCCTGGACGAAGCGGCCCTCCTCCACCAACAGGGCGGCAAGGTCGCTGCGGATCGAAAAGACGGTGTCCCGGGCCTCGCGCTGTGCCCAAGGTTGCAGCCAGACATTGCTAAGCAGGCCAATGCCAGCGGCAATGGCGGCGATGCTCAGCGCCGGCCGCAACGCTTGCCAGCGGGTCAACCCCCCGGCGAAGGCGGCGGTCAGCTCCTGCTCGCGCTGCAGCCGGGTCAGGGCGGTCAGGGCACCGACCAGCAAGGCGATCGGCAGGATCACCGAGATCAGCTCCGGCAGAGCCAGCAGTGTCAGCTTCAGCATCACCACGAGGCTCTGGCCGCGCTCGACGATGATCTCAAGCCGCTCAAGGCTCTGGCTGAGCAGGGCGATGGCCGCCAGCGAGCCGGCCGCGGCCACCGTGGGCAGCGTCAGCTGGCGCAGAAGGTATCGCTGGAGGAGCTTCATGCAGGAGGCGAAATGACGCTACGGAATACGCAGGCCCAAGAGGTTGCGATGGCGGGCGGACCGGCGCATGTAACACGTGTTCCAGCGTCCCGCGACAGCCCGGGATCCGGATATCGAGTCCACAATAGTGCCCGGCGAGCCCGGGTTGGAGTGTCCGTTGATCACTATCGAGTTTGCTGCCGACGCCGGTCCCGCCGACATCCTCGCCCTGCTGGTGCATGATGGTGAAGTCTTCAAAGGTCCGGCCGCGACCGTGGACGCCGCCGCGGGTGGGGCCCTCGCCCGGGCCCTGTCTTCGAGCCGTTTCACTGGCGGAGCGCGCTCGACCCTGTCGGTGCTCGCGGCCCCCGGGGTCGCGGCGGGCCACGTCCTGCTCACCGGTGCCGGGGCGGCGGACAAGTTCGACGATCTCGCGCTCGAGACAGCGGCCGGTCAGGCGTATCAGGCGGTCAAGACCTCGGGCGGCGCGGTGCTGGCCATCGACCTGTCGCACCTCGGCCCGTCGCAGGCCGCGCGCGCCGGATTTGCGATCCAGCTCGCCGCCTATCGCTTCGACAGGTATCTGACCAGGCAGAAGCCCGAAAAACTGCCGTCGGTGAAGACGGTGCGCATCGTCACCGGCGATGTGGAGGCCGCGCGCGCCGCCTATGCGCCGATGCAGGCCGTGGCCGAGGCGGTGCACTTCGCGCGTGATCTGGTCGCCGAGCCGGCCAATGTCCTGTACCCGGCCGAATTCGCCCGCCGGGTCAAGGCACTGGAGCCATTGGGGCTCAAGGTCGAGATCCTCGGCGAGGCCGAGATGGATAAGCTGGGCATGCGCCTGCTGCTCGGCGTCGGCCAGGGCAGCGTGCGCGAGAGCCAGCTGGCGGTGATGCGCTGGGACGGCGGCACGGCGGGCGAGGCCCCGCTCGCCTTCGTCGGCAAGGGCGTCTGCTTCGATACCGGCGGCATCTCTATCAAGCCGGCCCAGGGCATGGAGGACATGATCTGGGACATGGGCGGTGCCGCCGCGGTCGCCGGCCTGATGCACGCCCTGGCCGGGCGCAAGGCCAAGGTCAACGCTGTCGGTGTGCTCGGGCTCGTCGAGAACATGCCTGACGGCAACGCCCAGCGCCCGGGCGACATCGTCGTCTCCATGTCGGGCCAGACGGTCGAGGTGATCAACACCGACGCCGAGGGCCGCCTCGTGCTGGGCGACGCCCTCTGGTACACCCAGGAGCGCTTCAAGCCGAAGTTCATGGTCGATCTGGCGACCCTGACCGGGGCCATGATCATCTCGCTCGGCCTCGACTACGCCGGCCTGTTCTCCAACAGTGACGAGCTGGCCGACAACATCCTCGCCGCCTCTTCGAAGGTCGGCGAGAACGTCTGGCGCATGCCGATGCCGGCCCAGTACGACAAGATCATGGACTCGAAGCAGGCCGACATGCGCAACTCGGCTGGTCGCGACGGTGGGTCGATCACCGCGGCCCTGTTCCTGCAGCGCTTCACCAACGGCGTGCCGTGGGCCCACCTCGACATCGCCCCGACCGCCTGGGTCAAGGACAGCCAGCGGCCGACGGTGCCTGACGGGGCGGTGGGCTGGGGCGTACGCCTGCTCGACCGCATGGTGCAGGATGCCTACGAGGACTGAGGCTGCGGAGGTGCCGTTTCGAATTCCTTCCCCCCTTGAGGGGAAAGCTGGCGTCCGCCGTCGGGGCTGATACGCTTGCGCCATGACCGCTGCCGTTTGCGAAATCTGGTTCTACCACCTTGAGCGGTCGTCCCTCGATGAGGTGCTGCCGGGACTGCTTGAGAAGACCCTCGGGCGCGGCTGGCGGGCGCTGGTCAAGGGACCGGCCGGGCGGCTGGAGCAGATCGATCCCCTGCTCTGGACCTGGCGGGACGAAAGCTTTCTCGCCCACGGCCGGGCCGATGAACTCCACGCCGATCGCCAGCCGATCCTGTTGAGCGAAACCGGCGAGAACCTGAATGGCGCTCAGGCGCTGTTCATTCTTGACGGGGCAGAACCGGGCGAGACGCAGGAGTACGAGCGGTGCTTCATCATCTTCGACGGACAGGACGAGACGGCGCTGACGGCCGCGCGGGCGCGCTGGCGCGAGATGAAGGCGGCCGGGGCGACCCTGGCTTACTGGAAGCAGTCGCCGGAAGGGCGCTGGGAAAAGGCGGCCTGATCGGGCTGCTGACGGCAGGTCTCGCGGCCTGCGGCGGCGGAGCGACCGGCCCGGCACCCACGGCAGCCACCGGCCCGGTGCCGGAGATCGTGGCCGAGGCGGCAGCCCGGCCTGCAGCAGGCTCGCGCCTGCCGACGCTCGACGCCGATATCTGCCGCGCCGGCGAGCTGCAGTGGCTGGTGGGGCGGCCGCGCACCGACATTCCGGTGCCGGTGGATGTCGTCAACCGCCGGGTCACCTGCACCACCTGCCCGGTGACCGAGGACTATTCACCCTACCGGCTGAACATCTTCTACGACCAGCAGACCGGCCGCGTCACCGAGGTGCGCTGTGGCTGAGGAGGGTTTCCCCATGCGTCTGACCGGGCTCGCCGCCGCCGGCATCGTCCTCGCCCTCGCCGCCTGCGCGCCGACGTCGGCACCGCCCGGTGAGATCATCCATGACGCCGGCGGCGACGCCAGCCAGTGCCAGCCGGTGCGGTATGTCCATCTTGTCGGCCGGCCGCGAAGCGAGATCCCGCCGACGCCGGCGGGTGCGACCTGGCGCGTCACCTGCACCACCTGTCCGGTGACGATGGACTACAATCCGGGTCGGCTGAACATCCTTTACGACCGGGATACCGGCGTGGTGCGCGAGGTGAAGTGCGGCTGAGGCTCAGCGCCCGCCGCCCTTCTTCTCCAGGCCGTAGATCGCCTCGTTGACGTCCTCGATGCGGGCGGCCAGCACGGCCTGGGCGTCGTAGAGGCCGCGGTTGTAGAAGACCGGGCCGACCTCGCGGGCGATGAAGTCGAGCAGCATCTCGGCGGGCAGCCGGCCGAGGTCCTGCTCCAGCTCGTCCCGGAACCAACCCTGCAGGCGGGACACGGCCAGGGCAGTTTCCTCACGGCTCAGCCGGATCTCGCTCATGTCGTCCTCACGCGGTTTCGGCGGCCTCGGCCGCTTCGAGCCAGGCCGCCTCGGCCGCGTCCAGCGCCTCCTGGGTCGCCGCCCGCTTGCGCGACAGCTCGGCCAGCTTGCCGGGCTGTTCCACCGCGGCCTTGGCGAGGGCGACGTCCAGCGCAGCGATCTCGGCGGTGAGGCCGGCCATCTTCTCCTCCGCCTTCTTCGCCGCATGGCGCAAGGTCGAGGCGGAGGGGCCCTTCGGCCTTGGCCCCGCCGGTGCCGGCGCGGACGGGGCGGGGGCGGCGGCCGGCTCGGCGGCGGGGGCGTCCCGCGCCTGGCTCGGCTTCATTCCGACCCGCTTCGCCCGGTCTAGGACGAACTTCGCATAGTCATCCATGTCGCCGTCGAAAGGCTTCACCGTGCCGTCGGCCGCCAGCCACAGCCGGTCGGCGACCAGCTCCATCAGCGAGCGGTCGTGGGTGATCAGGATTACCGCCCCGGTGTACTGGTTCAGCGCGTCCAGCAGGGCCCCGCGGCTGTCGATGTCGAGGTGGTTGGTCGGCTCGTCGAGGATCAGGATGTGCGGCGCATCCATGGCCACCAGGTTGAGCAGCAGCCGCGCGCGCTCGCCGCCGGACAGGGCCGCGACCTTCGTTTCCTGCTTCTCGAACGGCAGGCCGAACTGGGCGAGGCGCGAGCGGCGGCTGGACTCGCTGGCGTCCGGCATGGCCCGCCGTATGATCTGCAGCGGCGTGTCCTCCGGGTCCATCGCCTCGATCTGGTGCTGGTGGAACCAGCCGACGCGCATCTTGCCGTCGCGGTGGAACTCGCCGGTCTCGACGGTCAGGGCCCGGGCGATCAGCTTGGCGAAGGTCGACTTGCCGGCCCCGTTGACGCCCAGCAGGCCGATGCGGTCGTCGAGGTCCATCCGCAGGTTGAGAGACTTCAGGATCGGCCTGCCGGGTTCGTAGCCGACCGTGGCCTTCTCCAGTCGGATCAGCGGCGGGGGCAGGGGCTTCTCGGGCGAGGGCAGGACGAAGGGCGCGACGCGCTCCTCGGGTGGCAGCTCGATGCGCTGCATCTTCTCCAGCCGCTTGACCCGTGACTGGGCCTGGGCGGCCTTGGAGGCCTTGGCCTTGAAGCGGTCGATGAACTTCTGAAGGTGCGCCCGTTCGGCCTCCTGCTTCGACCGGCTGGCCTCCAGCAGACGCAGCCGCTCGGCCCGGGTCCGCTCGAAGGTGTCGTAGTTGCCGGTGTAGAGGTCGAGCTTGCGGTTCGAAAGGTGCAGGATGTGGGAGCACACCCCGTTCAGCAGTTCGCGGTCGTGGCTGATGATCAGGGCTGTGTGAGGATACTTCTTCAGCCGCGCCTCGAGCCACAGGGCACCTTCGAGGTCGAGGTAGTTGGTCGGCTCGTCAAGCAGCAGCATGTCCGGCTCGGCGAACAGGGCGGCCGCCAGGGCCACGCGCATGCGCCAGCCGCCGGAGAAGTGGGCCATCGGCCGGTGCAGGTCCTCCTGGCTGAAGCCGAGGCCGACGAGAATCTCGGACGCCTTCGCCGGTGCCGCCTCGGCGTCGATCTCGATCAGCCGGGCCCAGATCTCGCCCATCTCCTCCGGCTCGGCGGTCTCCAGCCGCTTCGTTAGCGTGTGCCGCTCGACGTCGGCCTCAAGGATGGTCTCGAGCACGCTGACCGGGGTCGCCGGGTGCTCCTGGTCAACCGAGCCGATGCGGGCGGCGCGCGGAAGGCTGATCTCGTCCCCGCCGGCCTGCAGCTCGCCGAGGATCAGCTTGAACAGGGTCGACTTTCCGATGCCGTTGCGGCCGACCAGCCCCACCTTGGCACCCGGCGGCAGGCTGACGGAGGCGCTGTCGAGGAACGCCCGGCCCCAGGCATTGTAGGTCAGGTTGGTGATCTGGAGCATGCGGAGGCGTTGACTTTCGAACTGGTCATTTCACAATGACCAGTCATGACACATGACCATGTCACGGGAGAGGTCGTCATAACGGCGACCGAGTTCAAGGCCAAGTGCCTGGAGCTGCTGGACCGCGTCAAATCGGGTGCCATCAAAAGCGTGCGCATTACCAAGCGCGGCGAGGCGGTCGGGGTGCTGACCGGCCCGACCCCCGCCGCTGACGAGGCCTGGAGCCCGGACAGCATGTGGGGATCGATGAGGGGGTCGCTGGTCATCAGCCCGGAAATCAACCTGGACAAGCCGATCTACGAGCAGGTCTTCGGCCGCACGGTCCAGCAGGACATGGGGCTCGAGGATTGAGGGGCGGGCTTCTGCTGGACACCCACGCCCTGATCCGGGTCGTCCTCAACGAGCCGTTCGATGCGGAGGCGCGGTCGCGCGTCAACGACGCGGTGGTCGCGAGAAGTCTCTTCGTATCGGCGGCGACAGCTTGGGAACTGTGCATGATCATCCGCAAGCCCGGTGTGGCCACCCTCCTGGGGCGCAGCCTCACCGACTGGTTCCACGACGCCATTGCGGTGACCCGTTCGATGACGCTGCCGCTTGATGCCGATCTGATGCTGAGCATTGCCGGCCTGCCCGAGCCCCTGCATCGGGATCCGGCCGACCGCATGCTGATCGCCACGGCGCGGGTCCATGACCTGACGCTGGTGACCCGGGATCAGGCCATTCTCGACTATGCCGCCCTCGGGCACGTCAAGGCGATCGCCTGCTGATCACGGCGGGTTGGAAAGGCGAAGGGCCGCGTCTATAAGCCCGCGACCTTCAAACTCCCACCCAAGAAGTCATCCCATGACCGAACGCACCTTCTCGATCATCAAGCCGGACGCCACCCGCCGCAACCTGACCGGCAAGATCAACGCCGTGATCGAGGACGCCGGCCTGCGCATCGTCGCCCAGCGTCGCGTAAAGCTGACCACCGACCAGGCCAAGACCTTCTACGCCGTCCACGCCGAGCGCCCGTTCTACGGCGAGTTGGTCGAGCAGATGATCGCCGAGCCGGTCGTGGTACAGGTGCTCGAGGGCGAGAATGCCGTGGCCCGTTACCGCGAGGTCATGGGCGCGACCAACCCGGAGCAGGCCGCCGAGGGCACGCTCCGCAAGCTGTTCGCCCTGTCGATCGGTGAGAACTCGGTGCACGGCTCGGACAGCCTCGAGAACGCGACGATCGAGATCGCCCAGTTCTTCACCGAAGACCAGATCGTCGGCTGATCCTTATCGGTTGACGCAAGATCGGGCCCGCGGTCGGCAACCGGTCGCGGGCCTTGTCATGTCCGCAGGTCGGCGGCGACCCGCGCCAGCGCGGCGGGGTAGAGCCGGTGCTCGGCGGCCAGTACCCGCGCGGCGAGCGTCTCGGCCGTGTCCTCCGGCAATATCGGCACCCGCGCCTGGTCGAGGACAGGGCCCTCGTCCACCCCGGCCGTCACCACATGAACCGTGCACCCCGCCTCTGCATCGCCCGCCGCGATCGCCCGGGCGTGGGTGTCCAGCCCCGGATACTTGGGCAGCAGCGACGGGTGGATGTTGAGCATGCGCCCGGCCCAGCGCTCGACCAGCCAGGGCGTGAGCACGCGCATGTAGCCGGCGAGGACGACCAGCTCGACGCCATGGGCCCGCAGCCGCGCCTCGATCTCGCGTTCATGGGAAGCCCGGTCGCCGGCGAAGGGGCGATGATCGACCACCTCCACCGGCACGCCCGCGGCGGCGGCATGGGCCAGTCCGCCGGCTTCGGGCCGGTTCGAGACCACTACAGCGACGCGGTAGGGGCAGCCGCGCGCGCGCGCGGCCGCGAGGATCGCCGCCAGATTGGAGCCGCCGCCCGAGATCAGGACGGCGACCGGAACCGGTTCAGGGCGCATCCGTAGCGGGGGGGTCGGCGGCATGGAAGTCGCCCGGATCGCCGGGGAACACGACCGGGCTTTCCCAGTCGCCCTCGCCGACGGCCGAGACCCCGAAGAAGTCGTCGTCCGGATAGCCTGCGCGCAGGAATTCGACCTCGTCACCGTCGCGGCTGAAGCGGTCTGTGCGGTAGATCACCTCGACATCGAATCTGGTCATGTGGCGGTCGGCCACCGAGTCGATGAAGCGGGCCAGGTTGCGCGAGGGGCTATCGACCTCGCCGCCATCGAGATCTCCGTTGTCAGCCGTCGCGTCAGCGGTTGTTCCGGCGCGGCGGCAGTCTGGGCCCTGGCTGCGCCGCTCATGGCCATAAGGGCGAGGGCGGCGGCGGTCGCTCGGCGCATCAGGTCAACTCCTCAACTTGCCGCCCCGGGGGCGGGGCGGCGGTCGCTCAGGCGGCGGTCAGCTGGCCGCAAACGAAAGCGGCTTCGCCGGCGTTGAGCAAGGCTGCCAGCACAGCCTCTGCGTTCTCGGGTGCCGCCACCAGGATGAAGCCGACGCCGCAGTTGAAGGTGCGGCGCATCTCGTGGGCCTCGACCCCGCCGGTCTCGGCCAGCCAGCGAAACACCGGCGGCAGCGGCCAGGCGTCCCAGTCGAACTCGGCCTTCAGACCTGGCGAAATGCAGCGCGGCGGGTTCTCGATCAGGCCGCCGCCGGTGATGTGAGCGGCACCCTTGATGAGCCCGGCCTTCATCAGCGGCAGCACCGGCTTCACATAGATGCGGGTCGGGGTCATCAACGCCTGGGCCAGCGAATGGTCGCGGGCGAAGGGCGCGTCGTCGCCCCAGCCGAGGCCCGAGGCCTGGACGATCTTGCGGATCAGCGAATAGCCGTTGGCGTGCGGCCCGGACGAGGCGATGCCGATGATCAGGTCGCCGCGCGACTGACGGTCAAGATAAGGCAGGGCGTGGCCGCGCTCGACCGCGCCCATGGAGAAGCCGGCGAGGTCATAGTCGCCGCCGGCGTACATGCCCGGCATCTCGGCCGTTTCGCCGCCGACCAGGGCGCAGCCGGCCTGACGGCAGCCCTCGGCGATCCCGGCGATGACCCGGCGGGCCGAGTCGATCTCCAGCCGGCCGGTGGCGAAATAGTCCAGGAACAGCAGCGGCTCGGCACCCTGGGCCAGCAGGTCGTTGACGCACATGGCGACCAGATCGACGCCGACGCCGTCGTGCCGGCCGGTCTCGATGGCGATCTTCAGCTTGGTGCCGACGCCGTCGGTGGTGGTCACTACCAGCGGATCGACGAATCCGGCCGCCTTCAGGTCGAACAGGGCCCCGAAGCCGCCCAGCGAGGGCTCCGAGCCCGGTCGCGCCGTGGATTTCGCCAGCGGCTTGATGGCGTCCACCAGCATCTCGCCCGCGTCAATGTCCACGCCCGCATCGGCGTAAGTCAGGCCGCCGGGGCGGGGGAAGGGGGTGTCGCTCATCGGTCGCGATCCGGAATCATGCGGCGGAAATCCGTCGGGCCTCTTGCCACGACGGCGCTCGGCGGGGCTATAGCATCCGAATGAAGACGATCACCACCGACGAAGCTCTCGTCGCGTTCTGTGCAGAGCTGGCCAAGGCGCCGTTCATCGCCGTCGACACCGAGTTCATGCGCGAGACCACCTATTGGCCGCGCCTCTGCCTGATCCAGGCGGCGTCCGCGGATCAAGCCGGGATCATCGACCCGATGGCCGAGGGGCTCGACCTTGAGCCGTTCCTCGCCCTGTTGCGGGACCCGCGCATCGTCAAGGTGTTCCACGCCTGTCGCCAGGACGTGGAGATCTTCGTCCGCCTCGGAGCCATGCCGGCATCGCTGTTCGACACCCAGGTCGCCGCCATGGCCGCCGGCTTCGGCGAGCAGGTTGCCTATGACTCGCTGGTGCGCCAGATGATCAAGGTCGAGGTCGACAAGGGCAGCCGCTTCACCGACTGGGCCAGGCGTCCCCTGTCGGAGGCCCAGCTGGTCTACGCTCTCGGCGACGTGACTCACCTCGCGGCCCTTTATCCGAAACTCCGCGAGCGGCTGCACAAGGAAGGCCGGCTCGACTGGGTCATGTCGGAGATGAAGGGGCTGACCGATCCGGCCCTCTACGACACAACGCCGGATAACGCCTGGAAACGGCTCAAGCCGAAGCGGCATACGGCGAAGTATCTGGCGGCGTTCGTGGCCACGGCCGTCTGGCGCGAGCGCACAGCACAGGAACGCGACCAGCCGCGCGGCCGCATCCTCAAGGACGAGGCGATCGACGAGATCGCCACCCAGGGACCGACCGACCCGGACGCCTTCAACCGTCTGCGCTCCGTGCCCAAGGGCTTCGGTGCCTCGCGCTTGGGGTTGGAGCTTGCCGAGGCGCTGAAGGACGCGCTGACGGACCCCGAGGCCCATGCACCCAAGCTGGACCGGCCGCGCCACAATCAGCCGGCACCGCCCTCGGTGGTCGAGCTACTGAAGGTGCTGCTCAAGGCCAAGAGCGACAATGCGGGCGTCGCCTCCAGGCTGATCGCCACTGTGGCTGACCTCGAGAAGATTGCCGTCAGCGATGACGCCGATGTCGAGGCCCTGACCGGCTGGCGGCGCCAGCTGTTCGGCGAGGATGCGCTGAAGCTGAAGCGCGGCGAGATCGCTCTGGTGCTGAACGGGGCCCGCGTCGAGGTGGTCGAGATCGAGGGCTGATCCGGCTTCAGCCCGCTACCGGGTGCACTCGCCCGGCCGCCTCGGCCGCGCGCGCCCGCGCCGTTGCCACGGTGTCCGCCCGGGCGGTGGCTACGCCCATTCGCCGCTGCGCGAAGCTCTCCGGCTTGCCGAACAGGCGCAGGTCGGTGCCCGGCACCGCCAGCGCCTCGGCCACCCCCTCGAACGCGATGCCCCTGGCCTCCAGCCCGCCATAGATGACCGCACTGGCCCCAGTGTCGCGGCGTGTGACATCCACCGGCAGGCCGAGGATGGCGCGGGCGTGCAGGGCGAACTCGCTCTGGGTCTGGGTCGCCAGTGTGACGAGGCCCGTATCGTGCGGGCGCGGCGACACCTCCGAGAACCAGACCTCGTCGCCCTTCACGAACAGCTCGACGCCAAACACGCCGAGGCCTCCCAGCGCTTCGGTGACCCGACCGGCGATGTCCTGCGCCGTCGCCAGCGCCGTCGGGCTCATCGGCTGAGGCTGCCAGCTCTCGACATAGTCACCCTTCACCTGGCGGTGGCCGATCGGGTCGCAGAAGTCGGTGAGCACCGCTCCGTTGCGCACGCTGCGCACGGTCAGGAGGGTAATCTCGAAGTCGAAGGCGATGCGGCCCTCGACGATCACGCGGGCGGTGTCGACCCGCCCCGCCGACTGGGCATAGGCCCAGGCGTCGGCGATCGCGTCGGGCGTCTCGACACAAGACTGGCCCTTGCCGGACGAGGACATCACCGGCTTGACGAAGCAGGGATAGCCGACTGCCAGGGCCCCGGCGGCCAGCCCCTCGGCCGAGCCCGCGAAGGCGTAGGGGCTGGTCGGCAGGCCCAGCTCCTCGGCCGCCAGCCGTCGGATCCCCTCGCGGTTCATGGTGAGTTGCGTCGCGCGCGCGGTCGGGATCACGGTCGTGCCCGCCGCCTCTATCTCGGCCAGCACCTCGGTGGCGATCGCCTCGATCTCCGGCACGATGAGGTGCGGGCGCTCGGCGGCGATCACCGCTCGCAGCGCGGCAGGGTCGGTCATCGCGATCACATGGGCGCGGTGGGCCACCTGCATGGCCGGGGCGTCGGCGTAGCGGTCGACAGCGATCACCTCGACTCCGAGCCGTTGCAGCTCGATGGCGACTTCCTTTCCAAGTTCGCCTGCCCCGAGGAGCATGACGCGGGTGGCCGAGGGCGAGAGCGGCGTTCCAAGTCTCATGGGGCGGTCCGTGGATCGAGGAAGAGGGTGTCCCTTTGGCGAGGGCGGTCCCGGCGGCGAGAGGGCGGAATGCCACCCGGGTGCCTCAGGCCACGCCCGCGCGCGCCTTCCATTCAGCGACGAGCGGGTCCGCCAGCAGGGTCGCGCAATAGGCCGCCGCGGTCCCGTCATCGCCGTGGGCCGCGAGGTCGATCTGGTAGTGGCGGAAGCGGGTGGCGACCGGGGTGAAGAAGGCGTCGGCGATCGACCAGTCGCCGAACAGATACGGGCCGCCGGCGCCTAAGCGGGTACGATGGCTCCGGAAGATGTCGACCAGCCGCTTCACATCGGCCTCCACGGCCGGGCTCGACGGGGGCGGGGCCCGGTCCGGGCCGAACATGGTGTGCAGCACTCCGTGGGCGTCCATGCCCATGGAGCCCTCGGTGCGCAGGGCGGTGAACCCGGAGTGCATCTCGCAGGTGACGGCGAAGGCCTGGGCCCGGGCCGCCGGATCGGTCGGCCAGAGGCCCTTGTCCGGGTGGCGGTCGGCGCACCATAGGGAGATGGCCAGCGAGTCCGGGATCAGCTGACCGTCCACCTCCAGCAGCGGCACCTTGCCGGTCGGCGACAGCTCCTGAAGCCGGGCTTTCCACCCGTCGCCATCGAGCGGAACCTCGACCAGCTCCGGATCCAGTCCGGCCTTGCGCAGCACCAGCCAGGGCCGCAGCGACCAGGTCGAGGAGATCATGTTGCCGATGATGAGCCGCATTGGGGCCGCCTTTCCTTGACTCGCGTCGCGACCGCGCCTTTACGGGCCGCCATGATCAGCCGCTACGCCCGCCCCGAAGCCGTCGCCCTGTGGTCGCAGGACACCAAGTACCGCATCTGGTTCGAGATCGAGGCGCACGCGGCCACGAAGATGGCTGAGTTGGGCGTGATTCCCAAGGAGGCCGCTGACGCCATCTGGCGCAAGGGCGAGGGTGCCGTGTTCGACGCCGACCGGGTCGACGAGATCGAGCGCACGACCAGGCATGACGTGATCGCCTTCCTGACCCACGTCGCGGAGATCGTTGGTGACGAGGCGCGCTTCCTGCACCAGGGCATGACGTCGTCGGATGTGCTTGACACCTGCCTCGCCGTGCAGATGGCGCACTCGACCGATCTGCTGATCGCCGGCGTCGACCGGGTGCTGGCGGCGCTGGAGACCCGGGCCTTCGAGCACAAGCTGACCCTCTGCGTCGGCCGCAGCCACGGCATTCACGCCGAGCCGGTGACCTTCGGCCTGAAGCTGGCGAGCTTCCACGCCGAGTTCCAGCGTGCGCGGCGGCGTCTGGGAGCGGCGCGCGAGGAGGTCGCCACCTGCGCCATCTCCGGGGCCGTCGGCACCTTCGCCAATGTCGATCCCGCCGTTGAGGCCTATGTGGCGGAGAAGATGGGGCTCGCGGTCGAGCCGGTGTCTACCCAGGTGATCCCGCGGGACCGTCACGCCGCCTGGTTCGCGGCGCTCGCCGTGGTGGCCAGCTCGGTGGAGCGGCTGGCGACCGAGATTCGCCACCTGCAGCGTACCGAGGTGCTGGAGGTCGAGGAGTTCTTCGACAAGGGGCAGAAGGGCTCGTCGGCAATGCCGCACAAGCGCAACCCGATCCTGACCGAGAACCTGACCGGCCTCGCCCGGCTGGTGCGCTCGGCGGTCATGCCGGCGCTGGAGAACGTCGCCCTCTGGCACGAGCGGGACATCAGCCACTCATCGGTCGAGCGCGGCATCGGCCCGGACGCCAGCATCCATCTCGACTTCGCCCTGCACCGGCTGGCGGGCGTGATCGAGCGCCTCCTCGTCTACCCGAAGACCATGCAGCGCAACCTCGATCGTCTCGGCGGCCTGGTGTTCTCGCAGCGGGTCATGCTGGCCCTGACCCAGGCTGGCGTCAGCCGCGAGGACGCCTATGCGGCGGTGCAGGAGAACGCCATGAAGGTGTGGCGCGGGGAGGGGATCTTTCTCGACTTCCTCAAGGCCGATGCGCGCGTGACCCTGCCGCACGACCAGCTCGAGACGCTGTTCGATCTGGGCTACCACACCAAGCACGTGGACACGGTGTTCCAGCGGGTGTTCGGGCGGAGCTGACCTGGCCGGCCGCCTGCGACGCTTGCGGCGGCATGACGCACGCGACCTCACGGACGCATCCCGAAGTCGTGATCGGACGTACCCTTCCGCAGTCCCGCCTTCGAGGGGCCTGTCAGGAGAGACGCCATGAAGATCACCCGCGCCCGAGCGCTCGTCGCCGTGTCCGCCGCCGCCCTTATGGGCCTCGCCGCCTGCAACAATGCCGAACCGGCCGCCGAAGCTCCGGCCGCTGAGGAGGCTGCCGCCGACGCCGCCGCCACCCCGGCGGGCGATGTCGTCGCCGTCGCCTCGGGTAACGCCGACTTTTCCACCCTGGTGACTGCTGTTCAGGCCGCCGGTCTGGTCGAGACGCTGCAGGGCACCGGGCCGTTCACCGTGTTCGCCCCGACCAACGCCGCCTTCGCGAAGATCCCGGCGGCCGACCTGCAGGCCCTGCTGCAGCCCGGGCAGCGCAGCGCCCTGACCGGCGTGCTGACCTACCACGTCGTCCCGGGCAGCGTGTCGGCTGCGACCCTGGCCGGGCAGATCACCGCAGGCGGTGGCCAGGCCACCCTGACCACCGTCGAGGGCGGCACCCTGACCGCCCGCGCCAACGCCGACGGCAGCATCACCCTGACCGACGAGAAGGGCGGATCCGCCACCGTTGTGCAGGCGGATGTAGCGGCCTCGAACGGTGTGATCCACGCCATCGACACCGTCGTCATGCCGAACTGAGACAAGCCTTCAGAAGGGTGTGAGAGGGCCGCGCTCCGCGAGGGGCGCGGCCCTGATCTTTTCGCCACAGGCGCGCCACGGGCCCGGCGTCGGGCAGGCCGGCTTACTCGCCGGCGCGGATCTGGTCGCGGGCGATCGAGCCCAGTTCGTCCATCTTGGAGCGAATCTCGCCCTCGGACACTTGGAGGCCGGCCCCGCGGAAGTCCTGGTCGACCTTGCGGAAAACGTCCTCCTCGCCAGGCTGCTCGAAGTCGGCGCGGACGACGGCCTTCGCATACTCCTCGGCGCTCTCTGGCGAGAGGCCCATCTTTTCTGCGGCCCACAGCCCGAGCAGGCGGTTGCGGCGGGCGACGGCCTTGAACTCCTGGTCCTGATCGAGGGCGTACTTGGCTTCGAAGCCCTTTTCCCGATCGTCGAAGGTGGTCATAGGCGTCGCAAGCTCCTTCAAGGATCCCGATGGGACCAGCGCGCCTCTATAGCCGGTGCCGGGATGAACGCAACATGACGCGAGCGGTCGCGTTGGTCGCAAGGGACCAGGCGATGGTTTGTGCGGCTGCGAGGCTTCGTCTAGAATGATCTTCGACAAAGACCCCCGCCGCCCGATTCCGGACCGCGCCGCGCCGAGACCCGAGTCTTCGGCCCGCGCGGTTTTTGTTTCGGTCCGCCTCCCCCGCACGGGACTGCTCAATGAACGTCAAGCGCAAGAAACTCTACGAGGGCAAGGCCAAGATCCTCTACGAGGGGCCCGAGCCCGGGACGCTGATCCAGTACTTCAAGGACGACGCCACCGCCTTCAACGCCCAGAAGAAGGCGACGCTGGAAGGCAAGGGCGTGGTGAACAACAAGATCAGCGAGTTCATCATGACGCGGCTGAACGGCATCGGCGTCACGAACCATTTCATCAAGCGGCTGAACCTGCGCGAGCAGTTGATCCGTGAGGTTGAGATCATCCCGCTGGAGGTGGTCTGCCGAAACATCGTGGCCGGCTCGCTGGCCACCCGGCTGGGCCAGCCGGAGGGCACGCCCCTGCCGCGCTCGATCATCGAGTTCTATTACAAGAAGGATGAGCTCAACGATCCGATGGTGACGGAGGAGCACATCACCGCCTTCAACTGGGCCACGACCCAGGAGATCGACGACATCCTCGCCATGACGGTCCGCGTGAACGACTATCTGTCGGGCATGTTCGGGGCCGTCGGCATCACCCTGGTGGACTTCAAGATCGAGTTCGGCCGGGTGTGGGAGAACGACTTCAGCCGCGTCATCCTGGCCGACGAGATCAGCCCGGACAGCTGCCGCCTGTGGGATGTCGCGACCGGCGAGAAGCTGGACAAGGACCGCTTCCGCCGCGACCTCGGCAACGTCATCGAGAGCTACGCCGAGGTGGCGCGTCGTCTCGGCATCATGAAGGACATGCCGACGGTGATCCAGGGGGGGCTGCACTGATGGCCAAGGTCAAGGTTCACGTCTTCCTCAAGCCCGGCGTCCTGGATGTGCAGGGCAAGGCCGTCGAGGGTGCGCTGAACGGCCTGGGCTGGCCCGGCGTCACCAATGCGCGCGTCGGCAAGCTGATCGAGTTCGACTTCGCGGGAGAGGGTGACCCCGCCGCCGAGGCGAAGACGATGTGCGAGCAGCTGCTCGCCAACACCGTGATCGAGAGCTACCGGATCGAGGTGGGTTGAATCCGTGCCCCCTTTCCGGTCGTTATTCCTGATGCTGACGGAGCCCGCATCGTGACCTTCACCCTGACCTCTGACGACTTCGCCGACGGCGAGACCCTGCCGGAGGCGCAGGTCTATGCCCACGGCAACCGCTCGCCGCATCTGGCTTGGTCCGGTGCGCCGGAAGGCACGAAGTCGTTCGCCATCACCTGCTATGACCCGGACGCGCCGACGGGCTCGGGTTTCTGGCACTGGACGGTGGCCAACATTCCCGCCGGGGTGACCGAGCTGCCCGCCGGAGGACCGGTTCCGGCCGGGGCGGTCGAGGGGCGCACCGACTACGGTCCGCCCGGCTTCGGCGGCGCCGCCCCGCCGGCCGGCCACGGCCCGCATCGCTACATCTTCACGGTCTTCGCCGTGGACGTCGAGCGGCTGGACGTGACGCCCGACAATTCGGGGGCCATTTTCGGCTTCAACCTGCACTTCCACACCCTGGCGAAGGCGCAGCTGACCGGGGTCTACGAGAACCGGGGCTGATTTGGCCGCCCGCCTCGGGGCTGTTATCCTCTCCGCATGGCAGAGGTGACCAACGCGCTGATGTACGAGGTGCTGAAGACCATTCAGCAGCAGACGCAGCGCATGGACCTCACGCTCGGCGAGGTGAAGCTGGAGCTTCAGGCCATCCGCGGGCACCAGCTGGCCATACAACAGGACATCAGTGTCATCTATCCGCGGCTCGGGAGCATCGAACTCCGCTTCGATAGCATCGAGCGTCGACTGGGCTCGTCGGAACCGGCGCACTGAATGGCGCGGGCCGCTGACTTTGGCGCGCAACCCTGCTAGAGCCCCGCGGCATGAGCGCCGCCGTCATCGTCTTTCCCGGGTCCAACTGTGATCGCGACTGCAAGGTCGCGGTCGAACGATCGACCGGCGAGAGGGTCGAGATGGTCTGGCATCAGGAGACCGGGCTGCCCACGGGCCTCGACCTGATCGTTCTGCCGGGCGGCTTTTCATACGGCGACTACCTGCGCTGCGGGGCCATGGCGGCCCAGTCTCCGGTGATGCAGGCGGTGAAGGCCGCCGCCGACGACGGCGTGGCCGTGGTCGGGATCTGCAACGGCTTCCAGATCCTGTGCGAGGCCGGGATGCTGCCGGGTGCCCTGCTGCGCAACGCCGGGCTGAAGTACGTCTGCAAGCCGATCACGCTCGAGGTCGCCAACGGCCAGACTCGCTTCACCGCCGGCTACCAGGGCCAGCGCGAGGTGGTCATGACCCAGGGCAACGGGGACGGGAACTACTTCGCCGACGCCGAGACCCTGGCCCGGATCGAGGGCGAGGGGCAGGTGGTGTTCCGCTACGTCGACAACCCCAACGGCTCGGTCAACGACATCGCCGGCCTGCAGAACGCCCGCGGCAATGTGCTGGGCATGATGCCCCACCCGGATCGGGCCTTCGAGGCCGAGCTGGGCTCGGCCGACGGCGCCACCCTGTTCCGCAGCATCCTCGCCGCCGCCTGAGACGGTTTGCGGACTTGACCTGACGCATCGCGTCGGTCGATCCCCCGGGGGCGAAGACCAGTGGGCGACTTCTGGTCATGAGCGAACGCCAGAAGATGGGCGAGGTCGGCGAAGGCGCGATCATCCGCCTGCCGTTCCACTGCGATATGTCTAGAACATCCCGCCGGGTCGCGGCGTGTTCCTGAACTTCAACTGTATCCTCCTGGACGTCTGAGAAGTAGAGATCGGCGACCAGATCCAGATCGACCCCGGGGTGCAGATCCTGACCGCCGACCACCCGCGCGACGCCGCCGAGCGCGCCGAGGGTATGGAGTTTGGCAAGCCGGTCACCATCGGCCGGAAAGTCCGGATCGGCGGCGGGGCATCATTCTGCCGGGCGTCACCATCGGCGACGATGCGGTGATCGGTGCCGGTTCGGTGGTCACTCGGGACGTGCCGGAGGGGGCAAGGGCCGTCGGCGACGCGGCGCGGGTGAGAGCCTAGACTCCCCAGGCCTGACCGCCGGCGCCATAGCCATCGACTGCCTGGAACAGGGCCGAGACCAGTGCCCGTTCCTCCTCGTTCATCTCCGGCTTCCAGACGTCGAAGATCAGGATGGTACGATCCTGGCCGCTGTCGTTGGCCGCCTCATGCTCGATCGTGTCGTCAAAAGCCCAGGCCTGGCCTTCGCGCCACTCACGCGCGTCATTGCCGACGCGAAAGCGGCTGCCGGGCGGAGCGATCAGCGGCAGGTGACAGATGAGGCGGGTATTGATCAGGCCGTGGTGCGGAGGGATGCGCGCGCCGGCCTTCAGTTTCGAGAACAGGATCGACGGCGTCCGGCCCGGCACACGGCACAGCGGGACTTCAGAGAGCGCCGCCATCGTACGCGGACAGCGCCGCGTGATCTCCGGCTGCTCATTGCCGTCCTTCCAGAGAAACAGGGCGCTCCAGTCGGGATTGGCAAGCATACCTGAGGAATTGAAGTTCGGCCGATCGGCACGGGCTTCGACATAGGGATGGAATAGATCGGGCTCGGCTCGGAGGGCATCAAGCTCGGCGCGAATCTCGCCCGTCGCCGCCTCGACCGACGCCAGCCATGGCAGGGTCTCGCGCGGCTGGAACTGGATCTGTGGCAGGCCGGGAAACAGATAGAAGCGTGGCTCCTGCTGATACAGACGCTTTCGCCCGGCCATCAGGTCAAGCGACAGGGCGAAGCGGTCGCTTGAGGTCGAGGGGTTGAAGCCTGCTCTGGCAAGGCTGCTCGTCAGATGGTCCTCAAACTGCTGGGCCTGTGCCTGAACCGCGGCCCGGGCGCGCCGCAGCTCGGCGATGATCGCCGGTGCCAGACCCGCGCCGTCGCCGGCGGCGCGCAGGGCGGAGCTGTAGAAGCTGGCGGCCGCCCGACTGTCGCCGAGGCCGCCGAGCGCGTCCCCCTTGGCGATCAGCGCGCGCAAGTCGCGGGGGTCCGCGGCAAGTGCGCGGTCTGCCGCTTCGATCGCGGCGCGGTTGCCCTGTTCCGTATTCGCCATGTGCCGATCGGAGGCGGGCGAACGGCCTCCGTCAAGATGAAAGCGTCAAACTGACCGACGATCAGGGTTCGATTGGACCCTCGCCGTTCGAGCGCGTACTGGTCCCCGCCACACCCGGAGTCGCCATGTCGATCGAACGTCCCACCCCGCCTCAGATGACCCGCCGGCTGGTCGTCCTGGCGGCCACGATCTTCGCCATTGTGATCGGCCAGACGCAGGTCCTGCTTCAATGGGGCCAGAGCCCTGCCGAGTTTGCCGCCGACAGCGACGCCTCCCTGAAGGTCGCGGGCTACGCCTTCGCGATCTGGGCCGTGATCTATCTCTGGCTGGTTGTCTATGCGGTGAGGCAGGCCCTGCCGCGGACGGGCGAAAGCGGGCTGATTCAACGACTAGGCTGGCCGTCGGTTGCCGCCCTGCTCGGCATCGGCTGGTGGGTGGTGGCGGCAGCCTTCGACTGGGAAGTGGCGACCATCGTCCTGATCTTCGGCTCGCTGGCCGTCCTGCTGGTTCCCCTGCTGGCCAGTACCGGCACGATCCGCGCTCTGCCACGCAGCGATCGTGACCGCTGGATGACCGTCTGGCCACTGACCATGCTGGCCGGCTGGCTGACCATCGCGGCACCGGTCAATCTGATGACCGTGGCCACCGGCAACGGCTGGCTGCCGGACGTCCTGTCGCCGACCGGCTGGGCGATTCTGGCGATCGCTATGGTGACGGCCATGGCGCTGGGTGTCACGCAGCGCCTGCGCACCCTCGCCTATGGCTTGCCGATCGCCTGGGGCCTGCTGGGCGCGTTCGTCGCCGAGCAGGCGCGCAACCCGATGCTGGCCTACGTCGCGCTCGCCGGTGCCGGAACGGTCCTCGTCGGGGCGGTCCTTCTGGCACTTCGACCTGGTATCCGATCCTCGCCGGCCTGATCGCCCGCGAAATCAGCCAATGAGCCTGCGGAGATGCTGTTCCGCCAGCAGTGGCTGACACGACTCCGTTCAGCGGCTAGAAGGCGCGCCCATGAGCGCTCCCCGGAAGACCATGGCCGAGCTGGCCGCCGCGTACGGCCTCGCCGCGAGCGAGTACCAGGTGATCCTCGACCGGCTCGGGCGCGAGCCCAACCAGGTCGAGCTGGGGGTGTTCTCGGTGATGTGGTCCGAGCACTGCTCGTACAAGTCGTCGAAGATTCACCTCGGCAAGTTCCCGACCAGGGGACCGCGCGTGATCTGCGGGCCGGGAGAGAACGCCGGCGTCATCGACATCGACGACGGCGACGCCTGCATCTTCAAGATGGAGAGTCACAACCACCCCAGCTTTATCGAGCCCTACCAGGGCGCGGCGACGGGCGTGGGTGGAATCATGCGCGACGTCTTCACCATGGGCGCGCGGCCGGTGGCCCTGCTCAACGCCCTGCGCTTCGGCGACGTGGGCCATGAGAAGACGAAGCGGCTGGTGGCCGGGGTGGTGTCCGGCATCGGCGGCTATGGCAACTGCGTCGGGGTGCCCACGGTGGCCGGCGAGACCAACTTCCACCGCGGCTACAATGGTAACATCCTGGTCAACGCCATGTGTGTCGGCGTGGCCCGCGCCGACAGTATCTTCTATTCGGCGGCACCGGCCCCCGGTCTCTCGGTGGTCTATTTTGGCTCCAGGACTGGCCGCGACGGCATTCACGGCGCGACCATGTCCTCGGCAGAATTCGACGACGAGTCCGAATCGAAGCGCCCGACGGTCCAGGTCGGCGATCCCTTCGCCGAGAAGCTGCTGATCGAGGCGACGCTGGAGCTGATGGCTTCCGGTGCCGTCGCCGCCATCCAGGACATGGGTGCCGCCGGCCTGACCTCATCTTCGGTCGAGATGGCCGGCAAGGGCGGGGTCGGCATCGAGCTGAACATGGACGCCGTGCCCCAGCGCGAGGAGGGCATGACCGCCTACGAGATGATGCTGTCGGAAAGCCAGGAGCGGATGCTGGCCGTGCTCAAGCCCGGGCGCGAGGAGGACGGCTACCGCATCTTCCGCAAGTGGGGCCTCGACGCCGCGGTGATCGGCCAGACCACCGACACCGGCCGGCTGGTGCTGAAGCACCACGGCGAGACCGTCTGCGACGTGCCGCTGGCGCCTCTGTTCGACGACGCACCCCTGTACGACCGGCCCTGGGTGCAGCCGACCCTGCATCCGCGCCTCGATCCGCAGGATGTGCCGGCACCCGAGAGCTGGCCCGACGCCGTGCTGAAGGTGCTGACCTGCCCCGACATGGCCTCCAAGCGGTGGATCTGGGAGCAGTACGACCGGCACGTAATGGCCGATACCCTGCAGGACTCGGCCACCGGCGCGGACGCCGGCGTGGTGCGGGTGCACGGCACGGACAAGGGGCTGGCGGTCACTTCCGACTGCACGCCGCGCTATGTCCAGAACGATCCCTACGAGGGCGGCAAGCAGGCGGTGGCCGAGTCCTGGCGCAACCTGACCGCTGTCGGCGCCCGTCCGATCGCCATCACCGACAACCTGAACTTCGGCAATCCGCAGCGGCCCGAGATCATGGGGCAGATCGTGCGCGCCATCGACGGCATGGCCGAGGCTTGCGGCGCGCTCGACTTCCCGGTCGTGAGCGGCAACGTCAGCCTCTACAACGAGACCACCGGCGTCGCCATTCCGCCGACCCCCACTGTGGGCGGCGTCGGCCTGCTGAAGAACTACGACATTGTTTGCGGCTTCAGCGGCATGGCCGAGGGTGACACCTTGGTGCTGATCGGCCAGACCGCCGGTGAACTGGGTGCTTCCATGTACCTGCGCGAGGTGCTCGGCCGCGAGGACGGGGCGCCGCCGCCGGTCGATCTGGCGCTGGAGCGCAAGACCGGAGACTTCGTGCGCGGCCTGATCGAGGGCGGTGAGCTGACGGTGGTGCACGACCTGTCTGACGGCGGCCTGATCGGGGCGGCCGCCGACATGGCCCTGGCCTCGGACTGCGGCGTGGTGCTCGACGCCTCCAGCGCGGCCCACGCCCATGTGCTGCTGTTCGCCGAGGACCAGGCCCGCTACCTCGTCGCCACCGCGGCTCCCCAGACCATCCTCGATGCGGCGCGCGAGGCCGGGCTGCATGCCTCGGTCGTCGGCCATGCGGTCGGCACGGACTTCGCCTCGGCCGGGCCGAAGGGCAAGCTGTTCCGCATCCCGCTGGCCCACCTGCGCGAGATGCACGAAAGCTGGATGCCCGCCTGGATGGACGGCCCGCGCGCCTGAACGCGGCATGGCCGGTCAACCAGGTCGAACCCTGACCGACCCCGCACCAAGCGATGCCTGGCAATCATCTGCGAGCCCGTGTGTCTTACGGTTCTGACGTCCCGGCCGCTCCGGGAAGGCCGATAGGCCCTCCCGGGCACCGTGCGCCCCTTGCATCCGGCCATCCGGTCGGGCTCTCACGCCTCATTGATCCATGTTTCGTCACATCGCCATGGTTAACTCTCCTCGTGGGCGAGCGGGGATGACCGGGCATGAACCTGAAACGCGGGCTGGACCGATTGCTGATCTATGTCAGCGTCCTCTATTTCATCGGTGCGGCGGTCGCGGCGGCGGTCTGGACGCGGCTCGCCGCCTTCGCGCCGTTGAAGTCGCCGCCCTATGACAGCCTCGCCGAGGCCCTGACCGTTGCGGGCGGCATTTTCGGTGCGGCCATCCTGATCTACGTCGTTGTCTACGGCCTGATCTGGGTCCTTTACGGTCTCTTCGAATGGGATCTGCCGCATATCAAGGGCACCCGTTCCGGAGACGATGTTGCGGACTGACTGTCTGAAGACTCGCTCCGTGCAGGCGTGCGTCAGGAGCGAGCCGGCACCGCCTGGCTGAGGCGACCGCCAACCCGGATCGGCTCGATGCGGATCGCCAGGCCGGTCCGGTCGTCGGTCTCGACGAAGACGCCGCAGACGGTGGCCGGGCCGCTGGCCGGCTGGTAGCGGCCGCCGCTGATGCGGGTGGTGAATCGCCGCAGAGGCTCTTCCTTCTCGTTGCCGATCACCGAGTCGTAGTCGCAGCAGCCGCCGGCGTCGGTCTGGTAGGCGGTGCCGCCGGGCAGGATCTGGGCGTCGGCCGTTGGCACGTGGGTATGGGTGCCGACCACCAGCGAGGCCCGGCCGTCGCAGAAGTGGCCCATGGCCATCTTTTCGCTGGTCGCCTCGCAGTGCATGTCGACGATGATGGCGTCGGCGGCGAGCCCGAGGGGGCAGGCAGCCAGCTCCTTCTCCACCGCGCCGAAGGGATCGTCCATCGGGTCCATGTGCACACGGCCAAGGACGTTCATGACCAGCACGGTGCGCCCCGAGGGCGTCTCGAACAGGTTGGCCCCGGCGCCCGGGGCATCCATCAGGCGCGGATAGTTGAGCGGCCGCAGCAGGCGCGGCTCGCGCACGATGTAGGTCAGGGCCTCGCGCTGGTCCCAGCTGTGATTGCCCAGCGTCAGGCAGTCGGCCCCGGCCATGAACAGCTCGTTGGCCGTGTGCTCGGTGATACCGAAGCCGCCGGCCGCGTTCTCGGCGTTGACCACGACGAAGTCGAGCTGCAGGTCGCGCTTCAGACGGGGAAGATGATCACTCACGCCGTCGCGGCCGGACTTGCCGATGACGTCGCCGAAGAAGGCCAGTCTCATGGGAAGGCTCTATAGCCGCTCTCGGTGAGAACGCCATCGAGCCTCTGGTCGTGCGACGCCATGGGCACGGCCGCGATCTCCTGACCGGCGAAGGCGAGGCCGATGAAGCCGGGCGGCGAAGGATGCCTGCGCAAGCCGTCCAGGGTCCGGTCGTAGAAGCCGCCGCCCTGGCCGAGGCGGCCGCCACGAGCGTCGAAGGCGAGCAGCGGCACAAGGATCAGGTCGGGTCTGATCACCTCGGCGAGGGGCAGGGGTGCGGGGCACCCGGCGGCGTCCGCCTCCAGAACATCGCCCGGACCCCAGCGTCGAAACAGCAGGGGCGCGTCGCGCGCAACAACCACGGGAAGACAAAGACTCCTGCCACGCGCGGCCAGGGCCACGGCCAGCGGCTGAGGATCGATCTCCGAGCCGATAGCCCGGTAGACGGCGATGGACGCCGCAGGCGGCAGGCGCTCAAGGTGCGCAGCAAGTCGGTCGCCGGCGTCCGGCTGTGCGGCGGCCAGCGCCCGGCGGCGCAGACGCATCGCCGCCCGGAACGCCGGGCGGTCATGTGTCGGGTCCGGAAAGCCGGCGGCCGGTCCGTCTGACGTCACCATGTCTTCGCCGCTCGCTTCCCGTCCGGCCATTGCGCCGAAGCCCTTGCATGCAGGGTCCGGGTCCGCAATGGAGGCGGAACCGGGAGGCCCCATGAGCTACGCCATTGACCGTTTCGCCTGGTTTGACGGGGCCCTGCTGGTCGAGGGCTGGGTGATCGCGGACGGCCCGCCTGCACTGGTCTTCGATGACGGCTATGCGGCGCCGCTCGACAGCTGGGGGCAGCCCAGCCCGGATGTTGCGGCGCATTTTCCCGGGGCCGATCACGTGCGCTTCCGGCAGCGTCTGGATATCGGCGACCGCTTCCCCCCGGCCGCGCGCCTCGAGTGGACCGTCGCCGGCGAGCCCCGCGCGGCGGCGAACCTCGGTGCCAAGCCCGACCCCGCGCGCGACATGATCAGCCGGTTTCTCGGCGCTCTGCCCGCCGAGGGCGAACCGCTCGAAATCGGGAGTCGCGCCCGTTCGGGGGTCACCCGACGGGACCTGCTGCCGCCGGCCTGGGACTACGTCGGGCTCGATGTGCTGGACGGTCCGAACGTGGACGTGGTCGGCGACGCCCACCAGCTGAGCCGCCTGTTCGCGCGGGGGCGCTTCGACGCCGTCATGGCTCTCTCCGTGATCGAGCACATTGCGATGCCGTGGAAGCTGGCGATCGAGCTGAACCGGGTGCTGAAGCCGGGCGGCATGGCCTACTTCTCCACCCATCAGGGTTGGCCCGTGCACGATGCACCCTGGGACTTCTGGCGCTTCAGCGACCAGGCCTGGCAGGCCCTGTTCAATCCGGCGACGGGCTTCGAGGTCGTCGAGGCCCGGATGGGCGAGCCAGCCTTCGTCGTGGCCGAAAGCGTGCACGCGGTCACCGCCTTCGGCCTCGGCCAGGGGGTCTTCCTCGCCTCGAACGTTCTGGTGCGCAAGATTGCGGAGACGACGCTCGACTGGCCGGTCGAGCTCGAGGACATCACACGGACCATGTATCCGGAGGGCGAGACGACGGTGGTTGGCCTCCGGGAGGGGTTGGCGGCGCCACGAGAGCCGTGAAGGACGGTTTGAATCCTCTCGAGCCTGGGTAACCAGGTGGGCTCCGTGTACCCGGCCCCACGGGGCCAGCCAGGGACAGATCCCTTCGAGTGAATTAAGGCCGCGAGGATATGTTGCCTTCGACGTGAGCCACAGCTGACCCGCCGCTGGTCAAGATAGGCGGAGGCCGGCGCTGGAACAATGGCGGCGGGTCAGAGCCCGGCGGCGATCTTCTCGATGCGGGCGGCGACGGCGTTGAGCACCTCGGCCAGGCCGGCGTCAGGATCGGCCGGGGACTCCGGCTCCCGACCGACGATCCCCAGCGCTGCACGAGCGTCGTGCAGTTCGTCCGCCAGCAGCAGGGCGGCCATAAGGAACAGGCGCAGGTCGCCGACGTGGCCAACACTGCCGGCCACCTCCCGAACGTGCTGGTCGAATTGGCGTGCCAACGCCACCACCCGGTCCTCCTGGCCATCGGCGCAGCCGACAGCGTAGGGGCGACCGTTGACCTCGACCGTTACCGTGGCCATCAGTCCTCCGTTTCCAGCACGGCGCGGATCTCATCCGCTGCGACGGCCAGCGTCGCCAGCGCCCCCTCGGCGGCCGCGCGCAACTCCGGCTCGCCGGCTGCGGGGTGCGCGGCGAACAGGTCGTCCTCAGGCACCGCGGCGCGCGCCTTCAGGTCGCGGGTCTTCCGCTCCAGCTCGGCGAGCGCGCGGTCCAGTCTCTGCCTTGCAGCATCGGCGGCGTAGGCCATGGGGGTCGCGTCCTCCAGAATCCGTATAGAACCCGTCGCGCCGCCGCGGTAAAGCGCGCGCCTCCGCAAAAACACTCCGATGACCGATTGGGGAACGCCGTGTCCGACCGCTCCAAGCCCGCCAAGGCCACCCCGCAGCAGATGGCCGACGCCATCCGCTTTCTCGCCATGGACGGTGTCGAGGCGGCGAAGAGCGGGCACCCCGGCATGCCGATGGGCATGGCCGATGTCGCGACCGTGTTGTTCTCGAAGTTCATCAAGTTCGATGCGTCAAGGCCCGACTGGGCTGACCGTGACCGCTTCATCCTGTCGGCCGGCCACGGCTCGATGCTGATCTACGCCCTGCTGCACCTGACCGGGTACAAGGCGGCCACCCGCGAGGAGCTGGCCAGCTTCCGGCAGTGGGGCGCGCGCACCGCCGGCCACCCCGAGTACGGCCATATGCCCGGAGTCGAGACAACCACTGGTCCGCTGGGGCAGGGCCTGGCCAACGCTGTCGGCTTCGCCATGGCCGAGCGGCATCTGGCCGCCCACTTCGGCGAGCATCTGGTGGATCACCGCACCTGGGTGATCGCCGGCGACGGCTGCCTGATGGAGGGCATCAGCCAGGAAGCCATTACCCTCGCCGGTCGCTACCGCCTGAACAGGCTGACGGTGCTGTGGGACGACAACGCCATCACCATCGATGGGGCGGTATCCCTGTCGGACGCCACCGACCAGAAGGGGCGCTTCAAGGCGGCCGGCTGGGCCTTCAAGGCCATCGACGGCCATGACATGGCGCAGATCAAGGCTGCGCTGAAGTGGGCCACGAAGCAGGATCGACCGACCCTGATCGCCTGCAAGACCCGCATCGGAAAGGGGGCTGCGACCTTGGAGGGCAGCCACAAGACCCACGGGGCGGCACTCGGCGCGGCCGAGGTCGCGGCCACCCGCCTCGGTCTCAACTGGCCCCATGCGCCGTTCGATGTGCCGGAGGAGATCGAGACCGCCTGGCGCAAGGTCGGCCGTCGCGGGGCCAAGCTGCGCAAGGGCTGGGAAGCGCGCCTGAAGGCCTCGCCGCTGGAGGCCGACTTCACCCGCGCCATGGCCGGGGACCTGCCGGCCGACGCCTTTGACAAGTGGGACGCCGGGCTCAAGGCCCTGATCGCCATGCCGCCGGCCCAGGCCACCCGCGCCGCGTCCGGCGCCGCCCTGGCCGAACTGTTCGAGCCCATCCCGGAACTGATCGGCGGCTCCGCCGACCTGACCGGCTCGAACAACACCCTGGTCAAGGGCACGGTCACCTTCGACGCCCCGGACTACGAGGGCCGCTACATCAACTGGGGCATCCGCGAGCACGGGATGGCGGCGGCCATGAACGGCATGGCCCTGCACGGCGGGATCATCCCCTACGCAGGCACTTTCATGGTGTTCTCGGACTACAGCCGACCGTCGATCCGCCTCGCTGCGCTCATGGGCATCCGGGTGATCCATGTGCTGACTCACGACTCCATCGGGGTCGGCGAGGACGGCCCCACGCACCAGCCGGTCGAGCACCTGGCGGCCCTGCGCGCCATTCCCAATCTGCTGGTGTTCCGCCCCGCCGACACCGTCGAGGCCTTCGAATGCTGGCGCGCGGCGCTGGAGAGCAAGACGATGCCCTCGGCCCTGGCCCTGTCGCGCCAGAAGACCGATGCGGTGCGCCTCGCGGCCGCCGGCGCGAATCTGTCGGCCCGCGGTGCCTATGTGCTTCGCGAGGCCTCGGGCGAGGCCCGAGCCACCCTGTTCGCCACCGGCACCGAGGTGCCGATCGCCCTCAAGGCCCGCGACGAGCTGGAAGCCGCCGGCGTGCCGACGCGGGTCGTCTCGGTCCCCTGCTTCGCCCTGTTCGAGCGCCAACCGGCCGACTATCAGGCGAAGGTGATCGGCCGCGGCACGGTCCGGGTCGCCGTCGAGGCCGGCATCCGCCAGGGCTGGGAGCGCTTCATCGGCGAGGATGGCGGCTTTGTCGGCATGACCGGCTTCGGCGCCTCGGCCCCCGCCGAGATCCTGTACGCGAAGTTCGGCATCACCGCCGCGGCGGTCGTCGAGCAGGTCCGCGCGCGGCTCTAGTTCAGATACGCGTCGATCTCGGCGAGCCGGGCCGCCTTCTCCGCCTCGCCCAGGAACGCCCCCTCGAAACTGTTGCGGGCGATCCGCACCAGGTCCTCGCGCCCGAGCCCGACCGCCCGGGCCAGGGCGCGGTAGTTGTCGTTCACATAGCCGCCGAAGTAGGCCGGATCGTCCGAGTTCAGCGTCACATGCAGGCCCTGCCGCAGCATCTCCGGCACGGGGTGGGCGGCGAGGTCGTGCACCACGCAGAGCTTGAGGTTGGACAGGGGGCAGACCGTCAGGGTCATGCGCGCGTCCGCCAGCCGCCGGATCAGGCCGGCGTCCTCCATGGCCCGGTTGCCGTGGTCGATGCGGTCGACGTGCAGCAGGTCGAGCGCCTCGTGCACATAGGCCGGCGGGCCTTCCTCGCCGGCGTGGGCGCACAGCTTCAGCCCCATGTCGCGGGCGCGGGCGAAGACGCGCTCGAACTTGGATGGCGGGTGGCCGACCTCGGAGGAGTCGAGCCCGACGCCGATGATGCGGTCCAGCCAGGGTTCGGCCGACTTGAGGGTGGCGAAGGCGGCCTCCTCGTCGAGGTGTCGCAGGAAGCACAGGATCAGCTTCGAGGTGACGCCGAGCTCGGCCTCGGCCCGGGCCATGCCGGCCAGCAGGCCGTCGGCGACGACCGCGAAGGGGATTCCCCGGTCCGTGTGGGTCTGCGGATCGAAGAAGATTTCGGCGTGCCGGACATTGTCCGCCGCGGCGCGGCGGAAGTAGGCGAGGGCGAGGTCGTGGAAGTCCTCCTCCGTGCGGAGCACCTCGGCCCCGGCGTAGTAGATGTCGAGGAAGTCCTGCAGGTTGGAGAAGGCGTAGGCCGCGCGCACCGCCTCGACGTCGGCGAAGGGGATCTCGACCCGGTTGCGCCGGGCGAAGGCGAACATCTGCTCCGGCTCCAGTGAGCCCTCGATGTGCAGGTGCAACTCGGCCTTGGGCAGGCCGACGATGAAGGCGTCGAGATCGGTCATGGCGGGCTCCTCGAGCGGCCAGCCTGCCCGCGCCGGCGCCCGCCGTCTAGGCGTCTTCGGCCCACTCCGGTGCCTCGAAATCCAGCGCGTCTTCGGGTTCGGCAAGGCTGAGCTCCGAGATGGTCTGGCCGCGCACCGACACCCCGGCGCGGTGCACGCTCTCGGGGTCGCCGCTGACCAGCGGGTGCCAGTCGGCGAGATCGCGCCCCTCGTGCAGGCGGCGGTAGGCGCAGGACTTCGGCATCCACTGCAGCGCCTCGATGTTCCAGGGCGTCAGCTTGATGCAGTCGGGCACATGGGTCTTGCGCGCGGCGTAGTCCGAGCAGCGGCACGCCTGCGGATCGAACAGCTTGCAGTGCACCCGGGTGGGGATGACCTCGCCGGTCTCCTCCTCCTCGAAACGGATGACGCAGCAGCGCCCGCAGCCGTCGCACAGCGACTCCCATTCCTCCGGGGTCATCTGCTCCAGGGTCTTTTCGCGCCAGAAGGCCATCGGCGGCTTCTACGAGGTTTGCGCGGCGAACGCAGGGGCCGTAGGCGATAGCGCGCGGGGCCTCACTGACGGATATCGCCCATGCCGGTCAGGCGCAGGACGCCCTTGCCGGGCAGCTCGACGCGCAGCTCGAGGGTGCCGCCGGCGGCCTCGACGAAGCGGCGCAGGGTCGAGAGGTAGAGGTCGGCTTGCCGCTCCATCTTGAGCACGGACGGCTGCTTGACGCCGAGCGACCGGGCGATCTGCTCCTGGCTGCGCCCGGCGATCTCGCGCAGGGCCTTCAGGCCTTCCACCTCGGCGGCCAGCTCGGCCGCCCGCGCCTCGATCCGCGCCTGGCGGGCCGGGGGGAGCGTGGCCATGATCTCTTCACGTGTCCGGCCCATCGTCATGCCTCCTTCAGCGCCTCGAGGTGCGCCGTGAACCGGCTGTCCGCCCTGGCGATCAGCCCCTTGTAGAACGTTTCTGCGCCACGCCCGCCTTGTCGCCGGCGACGAGCAGGATCGCCTGCCGCTCCGGATCGAAATCGTCATGGTTCCGGATGCCCCATGGCATGCTGCGACATAGCTCCTGGGCTATGTCTTGTCTATAGGCTGCAGGCTATCTGGCGCTGGTCTTGTGCGGATGGCGACCAGGGCCGTGAAATCTGCGGGGTGGCGAAAGTCCCCGGCGACACCTATTCCACCGGAACTCTCCGCCCTGATCGTCCGACTTCCAGGAACCTCATGGCCGCCCGCCCGCCTCTCGTCGCCCTCAAGGATGTCCGTCTGCAGGACGGTCCGCGCCCGCTTTTCGATGGCGTCGACATGGCCATCGAGCCGCGCGTGCGCGCCGCGCTTGTCGGCCGCAACGGCGCGGGCAAGTCGACCCTGATGAAGCTGGTCATGGGGCTGATCGAGCCCGACGCCGGCGACCGCACGGTCCAGGCGGGGACGCGCTTCGCCTATGTGCCGCAGGAGCCGCAGATCGTCGGCGACACCCTCGGCGACTACGCCGCCTCGGGCGGGGCCGAGCGCTGGGACGGCGAGGCCTGGCTGGAGACCTTCGGCCTCGACCCGAAGACGGGGACCGGCGGCCTGTCGGGCGGCGAGATCCGCCGCGCGGCCCTGGCGAAGGCCTTCGCCGAGGGCCCTGACGTGCTGCTGCTCGACGAGCCGACCAACCACCTCGACATCCTCGCCATCGAGCGGCTGGAGGCCGAGCTGCTGTCGCTGCGTTCGGCAGTTCTGGTGGTCAGCCACGACCGGGCCTTTCTCAACCGCGTGACCGATGCGGTGCACTGGCTGGACGGTCGCAAGGTCCGCACCCTCGACAAGGGGTTCGAGGCCTTCGACGCCTGGTCGGGCAGGATCTGCGAGGAGGAGGCCGAGTCCCTGCGGCGCCTGACCAAGCGGATCGAGGCGGAGACCTACACCTTCTACCGCTCGATCACCGCCCAGCGGACCCGCAACGAGGGCCGGGCCGAGCGGCTGCGTCAGATGCGGCTGGAGCGGGCCGAGCGGGTGCGCGACCTGCCGCGTGAGCTCACCCTCGGGGTCGACGCGAGTGCGACCTCGGGCAAGCTGGTCGCCGAGCTCAAGGGCGTCGGCAAGCGCTTCGGCGAGCGCACCCTGTTCCGCGACCTGACCACCCGGGTGATCCGCGGCGACCGCCTGGGCATCGTCGGCCCGAACGGTGCGGGCAAGACGACCCTGGTGAAGATCCTGCTCGGCGAGCTGGTGCCCGACGAGGGCACGATCCGGCTCGGGGTCAATCTCGAGGTGGTCTACATGGACCAGTCGCGCGAGGGGCTGCGCTCGGACATGAGCCTGTGGGACGCCCTGACCCCGGGCGGCGGCGACTCCGTGCTCGTGCGTGGCCGGCCGACGCACGTGGCCGCCTACGCCAGGGAGTTCCTGTTCCAGGAGAGCCAGCTGCGCCAGCCGATCTCGACCCTGTCGGGGGGTGAGCGCAACCGTCTGCTGTTGGCCCGGGCGCTGGCGAAGCCTGCCAATCTGCTGGTGCTCGACGAGCCCACCAACGACCTCGACATGGACACGCTCGACAAGCTGGAGGAGCTGCTCGAGGGCTATGAGGGCACCCTGATCCTCGTCAGCCACGACCGCGACTTCATCGACCGGCTGGCGACCTCGACCCTGGCCCTCAACGGGCGGGGCGGGTTGGTTGAGACGCCCGGAGGCTGGACCGACTTCGTGCGCCAGAACCCCGGGTTCCTGAGTGACGCGCCGCGTCCAGCGCCGGCGGCGGTGCCCGCCGCCGCGTCCCTGCCGCGGTCGGCCGCGTCCTCCACGCCGAAGAAGCTGTCCTACAAGGACCAGCGGCGTCTGGAGGAGCTGGAGGGACTGCTCGTGCTACTGCCGGCGGAGATCGCCCGACAGGACGCTCTGCTCGCGGACCCTGACCTCTACGCGCGCGATCCAACGGCCTTCGATCGCGCTGTCAGGGCCGCCGCAGAGGGGCGGGCCCGGCTGGAGGCCGCTGAAACCGAATGGCTGGAGCTGGAGGAACGTCGCGAGGCGCTCGCCGCCGCAAGCTGACCAGCTTCAGGGGATAAGTTCGAACCTGTTGAGCCGACGCATGAATCCTGCGGCGACCCACAGATAACCCACAGGTATTGCACGATTGACCCACAAATAGGCCCACAGGCGCAGGATTTCAGGCCGTTGCCCCTTAGCGGGTTCCGCGAGAACGTCAATGGGCCGAGGGACACGGCGGCGCGGAAGTCCGGGGAAACCCGGGTGTCCAGGCGAGCCGGGCCGACGCTCTGACCGGATGATGTTGACGGCTTCGGCCTGATCATCGACGGGCAGGATCCAGGCTTCAGCGGCGCAGGCTTCGGCCGGCCGCAGGGGAACCGGATCGCGATCGCTGGACGACGACGGGGGCGACCCCTTCGGACCGGGAGCGACGCGGCGACGACGGGTTACAGCCGATCGTCCGGGGGGTTCGCCTCCTCGACGCGCAGGCCAGGGCCCCGACCCTCAATGGCCAAGTCCAACCCGGACTTGGCGAGGGGGCGTACGCAACGGCTCGACCGGGCGGACGTCCCCTCGCTCAATTCCGCGACCGTGAAGCCGCGCGGCGCGACGCCTGTCGGAATGCCGCGCAGCCCCCGATGAATTGGCCGGTCGCACGCCCTTCCCACGGGGCGTCCGGCCCCCTAAACCTCGGGGATGATCCAGCGCACGCATCCTCTCGTCACGGATCGTCGCCGGCTGCTGGCCGGGGCGGGCGCACTGTCCCTGGCCAGCTGTGGTCGCAGCGCCCCGCCGGAGGTCGACGAGGCCGGGCGCGTGCGACTGCGCTTCGCCACCGACTGGCTGGCCCAGGCCGAGCACGGCGGTTTCTACCAGGCGCTGGCGTCCGGGGCCTATGAGCGTCGGGGATTGAACGTTCAGATCGTGCAGGGCGGCCCGGGGGTGAACGTGCCCCAGCTGCTGGCCTCCGGGGCGGTCGAGCTGGGCATGGGCTCCAACAGCTTCATCCCGCTCAATCTCGTCAACGAGGGCGCGCCGGTGAAGGCCGTGGCGGCCTTTTTCCAGAAGGACCCGCAGGTCCTGATCGCCCACCCGGACCCGGCTCTCGAGTCGATCGCTGATCTGGCGGGGCGGCCGATCCTGCTGGCCGACGCCTCGGTCACCGCCTTCTGGGTCTGGCTCAAGGCGAAGTACCGCTTCACCGACGACCAGGTCCGCAAGTACACCTTCAACCCGGCACCGTTCCTCGCCGACCTGCGGGCGGTGCAGCAGGGCTATCTGACTTCGGAACCCTATACGATCGAGAAGGTCGGCGGGTTCACGCCGCGGGTCTTCCTGCTGGCGGACGAGGGTTACCCGTCCTATGCCACGATGGTGCTGGCCCCGGACGGCTTTGCCCGTGACAACGCCGAGGCCCTGCGCAGCTTCATCGCCGCCTCGATCGAGGGCTGGCGCGACTATCTGAATGGCGACGCCTCTGCGGCTAACGCTCTCATCCGTCGCGACAATCCCGAGATGACGCGGGACGTGCTGGACCAGGCCCGGGCGAAGCTGAAGTCCTATGCGCTCGTCGAGGGCGGGGACGCCGCCCTGTTCGGTCTCGGAGCCATGACCGCAGACCGCTGGCGCGACTTCTTCGAGGTGACCAGCCAGGCAGGAGTCTATCCGACCACGCTGAACTGGCGCGACGCCTTCACCCTCGACTTCCTGCCGGGCCGTGGCTGACGCCGGCCCGGCCGTCGCCTTGCGGCGGGCCCTGATCCGCTTCCCCGGACGGCCGGCACCGCTGGGGCCGATCGATCTGACGGTCGCGCCGGGCGAGATCGTCGCCCTCGTCGGCGCATCCGGGGCGGGCAAGTCGAGCCTCCTGCGCCTGATCGCCGGCCTTGAGCCCCCCGCCGGCGGGGAGGTGCAGCGCGCCGCATCACGGGACCGTATCGGCCTGGTGTTCCAGGCACCGACCCTGATGCCGTGGGCTTCGGCGCGGGACAATGTGCGGCTGCCGCTCGATCTCGCCGGCGTGCCGGGCACCGTCGGAGACACCCGCGCCGCAGCGGCGCTGGAGGCGGTCGGCCTGGGCGATCGGCTGACGGCGCGACCGGCGGCCCTGTCCGGTGGCATGGCCATGCGCGCGGCGCTGGCACGGGCGCTGGTCGCGGAGCCTCATCTGCTTCTGCTCGACGAACCCTTCGCCGCGCTGGATACCATCACCCGGCGCCGGCTGGCCGAGGACCTGCACCGGCTTTGGCAGGCGTCCCGGCCGACCATCGTGCTCGTCACCCATGATGTCGAGGACGCCGTCTATCTCGCCGGGCGGGCGCTGGTGCTGGGGCGCGACGGGGCGGTCAGCGCCGAGGTCGCGTTGCCGCCGGTCCTGCCGCGCCCGGCCGGCTTCCGCGAGAGCATCGAGGCGCGGACGGCGGCGACCTCACTGTCGGAGGCGCTCGCCCGGACCATGGAGGCGACGCCATGAGTCTCGCCGCGCGCCTCTGGCCGCCGCTGGCCCTGGCGGCCGTGCTGCTTCTCGCCTGGGAGACCGGCTGTCGCCTGTTCGACATCCCCGCCTACTTCCTGCCGCCGCCCAGCGCTGTCGCTGCAGCCCTCGTGGAAGCGGCCCCACGGCTTGTGCCGTCGGCCGGCCGCACCTTCGTCATGGCGCTGCAGGCGCTGGCCGCGGCGACCATCGTCGGGGGCGGCCTCGCCGTGCTGGTCTCGCTCAGCCCGACGGCGGAGAGGGCCGCGCGCCCGCTGGCGACCGCTCTGCAGGTTACGCCGGTGGTCGCCATCGCGCCGCTGGTGCTGATCTGGTACGGGCTCGACAACACTGGTGCCGCAGTGGTGACCCTGGCGGCGCTGGTCGCCTTCTTCCCGATCTTCTCCGGCGTGCTGACCGGGCTGCGCTCGGCCGATCCGGATCTTGAGCGACTGTTCGACCTCTACGGCGCGGACCGACGGCAGCGACTGGTCCGGCTGCGGGCACCCTCCGCGGCGGTCTATGCCCTCGAGGGGTTCCGCGTCGCGGCGGGCCTGTCGATAATCGGGGCCGTGGTGGCCGAGTTCGTGTCCGGTTCGGGTGCCGCCCAGGGGCTGGCCTGGCGGCTGCTGGAGGCCGGCAACCGGCTGCGCACGGCCGAACTGCTCGCCGCCCTCGCCTGGCTGGCGGTCATGGGCGCAGCGCTGAATGCCGGCGCGGGCCTGTTGGTCGCGGTCGCTCGCCGGCACCTTGTCGGGCGTTAGCGGCCGATTAAGGCAGGGCGCGCTACGATGAACCGTTCCGGAGAGGTCGGCGGAGACAAATTTGGCATTTCCTGCGCGCATTCTGGCGACCATCGGCCTGGCGGCTGCTGTGGTTTCGCCCGTGGCTGCGCAGACGGCGTCGCCGGGTGCGGCGCAGGCGACGCCGGGACAGCTCGGCGGTCTGCGCTACCTGAACTGGAGCGGCAAGCGTCCGACCCTTGTCCGGACCCCGCCGCCCGCCGCCGACGCGACCCGGGGCCAAACGCCGTCGCCGTCGACCGCGGTCTTCTATGGACCGCCGGGTCTGGCGGCGCGTGCCGGCAACGGTCTGACCCCGGCCTCGGCCTGGCTGCCAGCCGCCGCGCCGCCGACGGTGTCCGTCGCCCCCGCCGGTCCTGTGGCTGTCGCGATGGCGGCCCCCGTCGCGGCGGCGGCCGTCGTCATGACGCCCGAGGTGCCTGCCCGATCGCCGATCCAGCCCGCGCGCGCTGACGATGCGCTCCGGCCTGACGCCCCGATCTTCGGCCTCGCCCGGGAGGACGCCCTCGCCACGCCGGCGACGCCGGCCCAGCCCCGGGCCCCGGCACCGCCGCAGGGGGCGGTCGCCGGGGCGTCGCCGCGATTCTATTCTGTGCACCGTGCCGCCGGGCGCACGCCTGACCCGGTAGTGCTGCCGGCACCAGTGATGCTGGAACAGGCTCCCGTCGATCTGGCTGAGCCCGAGGGGCCGCCTCTGGTGCTGCGCGATTCTCGGGGCCGGCTGGTGCCGGCCGAGGTTCCTGACGGATCGACCCTGCCATGAGTGCGCCCGACTCCCGCCTGCCCGAACTGATCTCTCTCGCCCGGGAGTCCTCGAGCGCGCGTCGGCGCACCGTGCTCCGTGAACTGACCAACAGCTTTTTCGGTGTTTCCGGTCTTGGAGAGGTCGAAACCGAAGCCTTTGGCGTCATACTCGCCGAGGTCGCCCGGGATATGGAGGCTGCGGTGCGCGCCGAGCTGGCGGAGCGGTTCGGGCCAGCCCTCCAAGCGCCGCGCGGCCTCGTGCGCACGCTGGCGGACGATTCGGAAGCGGCTGTCGCCACCGCCGTCCTGCGCGCCTCGCCGCTGCTGACCGACGAGGATCTGCTTCCCGTCGTGCTCAAGCACGGTCAGGACCATCTGCGCGCCGTCTCGGCCCGGCCGCAGGTGTCGGAGGCGGTCTCGGATGTCATCGTCGCCCGCGGCGATGACGAGACCCTCGGCACGCTGCTGCGCAATGACTGCGCAAACCTGTCGCGACGGGCGTCCGAGGCGGCGGTGGAGCGGGCCAAGCTGAACCCGGCCCTGCATGAGGTGACCGTCAATCGCGCAAGCCTGCCGCCGGACCTGCTTAACGAAATGTACTTCGTGGTCGAAATCCGGCTGCGGCAGACCATTCTCGAGCAGAACGCGAGGATGGACCCGGCCCTGCTCGAGAGCGCCCTGCGTCACGGCCGGGTCCAGGTCGCCACCCGGGACGGGGTGCTGCCGGAAGACTACGCCGAGACCCTGGCCAAGATCGAGCAACTGCAGGCGGCCAATCGGCTGACGCCGTCAGTTCTGGCCGGCCTTATGCGGGGCAAGAGCAAGACCGCCTTCCTGATCGCCCTGGCGCGGCTGGCCGACGTGGATTTCCACACCGCCCGTCAAGTCGTCGAACGGCGTGAGCTGGACGCCCTGGCCGTGGTCTGCCGGGCCGCCGACCTCGATCGGGCCCTGTTCCTGACCTGTGCCCTCGTTCTGCTGAACGAGGATGGCGACGCCTTGGGCAAGGCCAGGAGCTACGCCGAGATGTACGCCGCGCTGGGCCGCGACACCGCACAGCGCACCATCCGCTTCTGGCACCTTCGCCGCGAGGCCGTTGCCGCCTGAGCGCCATGCCGGGCACCCTGACGTCGCGTCACGCTTCCGCCCCCAAAGAATAGGCTCTAGCCTACGAGGCAGGTAGAACGCCGAGGCAGACCATGAGCGACCTTGAAACCTTTCGCGCCGAGACTCGTGCCTGGCTGGAGGCCAACTGCCCGGCCGAGGTGCGCGGACCTATCGAGAGCGAGGCGGACGTCATCTGGGGCGGCCGCAATGCCGTGTTCAGGACGCCGGCCCACCGCCATTGGCTTGAGCGCATGGCCGAGCGCGGCTGGACCGCGCCCGAGTGGCCCCGCGAGTACGGCGGCGGCGGCCTCAGCCGCGAGGAGGCGAAGGTGCTGGCGAAGGAGCTGCGCCGGATCCAGGCCCAGCCGCCGCTGCAGTCCTTCGGCGTTTGGATGCTGGGCCCGGCCCTGCTGAAGTTCGGCACCGAGGAGCAGAAACAGACCTTTCTCCCGCCGATCGTGCGCGGCGAGATCCGCTGGTGCCAGGGCTATTCAGAGCCGGGTGCCGGCTCCGACCTCGCCGGTCTGCAGACCCGCGCCGAGGACCGGGGCGACCACTGGATCGTCAACGGCCAGAAGGTCTGGACCTCCTACGCCGACAAGGCCGACTGGATCTTCTGCCTGGTACGGACCGACCCGGAGGCACCCAAGCATCTGGGCATCTCGTTCGTCCTGTTCGATATGGCCACGCCGGGCGTGACCACACGGCCGATCACCCTGATCTCCGGCAAGAGCCCGTTCTGCGAGACCTTCTTCGACAATGTCCGGGTCGAGAAGACGAACCTGGTCGGCGAGCTGAACCGCGGCTGGGATGTGGCGAAGTACCTGCTCGCTCACGAGCGTACCATGATCGGCGAGATCGGCGAGGCCATGGGCGGCCGGCCGGTCGGCCAGGTTGCGGCCAACTCGATTGGCGTCAGCGCCGACGGTCGTCTCGACGAGCCGATGCTGCGCAGCCGCATCGCCGAACTGGATATCGACGCGGCTGCTTTCCGGCTGGCGCTCGAGCGGGTCGGCGACCAGACCCGGGCCCGTCAGGCGCACCCAGCCATGGCCTCCATGCTCAAGTACTACGGCTCCGAGCTCAACAAGCGTCGTCACGAACTGCTTATGGCCGCCGGCGGATCGGATGCGCTGGAGTGGGAGAGCGAGCGCTCGCGCCACGGATCCGCCGCCCGAGATTGGCTACGCACCAAGGCCAACTCGATCGAGGGCGGGACCAGCGAAGTCCAGCTCAATATCATCGCCAAGCATATCCTTCAGCTTCCGGGGGCGTAGCGGGACCGCTCCCTTCCCCCTCGATGGGGGAAGGGTTGGGGATGGGGGTGCTCGCACGGTCATCACGGTGATGATCGCGAGGGGTGCCGTCCGAGCCCCGCCCGGAACCGCCAGCGCCCGCACCCCCACCCCGGCCCTCCCCCATCGAGGGGGAGGGTGCAGAGAGGACGATCATCCCATGCCCCTGATCCTGACCGACGAACAGACCATGCTGAAGGAGGCCGCCGACGGCTTCCTCAACGAACGCGCCCCGATCAAGCACTTCCGCGAGCTGCGCGACCGCAAGGTCGCCGACGGCGTCTCGCGCGAGCTGTGGCGGGCCTTTGGCGAGATGGGCTTCGCCGGGGTGATCGTGCCGGAGGCGCACGGCGGCTCCGGGCTCGGCGCGGTGGAGGCCGGCGTCATCGCCGAGAGTCTCGGCCGCACCCTGACGCCGTCACCCTTCCTCGGCAGTTCGGTGCTGGCGGCCAGGGTGCTGCTGGAGGCGGGCTCGGAGGCGCAGCAGGCGGCATGGCTGCCGCAGCTGGCGGCGGGCGAGGCCATCCTTGCCCTGGCGCTGGAGGAGGGGGCGAAGCACGCCCCAGAACGCATCGAGACCCGGGCCGAGCGCGCCGGCAACGGCTTCCGGCTGAACGGCCGCAAGGGCTTTGTGCTCGACGGTCACATCGCCGACGCCCTGATCGTCGTCGCCAGCGCCGACGAGGGCCCGACCCTGTTCCTCGTCGATCCGAAGGCCGCCGGGGTGGAGATCGAGCGCACCGTCATGGTCGACGCTCACAATGCGGCGCGGGTGACCCTGACTGATGTCGAGGTCGACGCCGATGCGGTGATCGGCCAGGTCGGCGGCGGCCGCGCACCGCTGGACGCCGCCCTTTCGCTGGGCCGGGCCTGCGCCGCCGCCATGCTGACCGGTGCCGGGAATCAGGCCTTCCAGATCACCCTCGACTACATCAAGGGCCGCAAGCAGTTCGGTCGTGCCATCGGCGAGTTCCAGGCGCTGCAGCACCGGTCGGCGCACCTGTTTTCGGAGATCGAGATCGCGAGGGCGGCCACCCTGGGCGCGTTGCAGCGGCTGGACGCCGGCGCGGACAAGGCGGACCTGGCAGTGTCGGTCGCCAAGGCCAAGGCCGGCCGCGTGGCCGAGCTGGCGGTCCAGGAAGGCGTGCAGATGCACGGCGGCGTCGGCATGACCGACGAGTATGATATCGGCCTCTACATGAAGCGGGTGCGGGTGCTGAATGAGCTGCTCGGCGACGCCCATTTCCACGCCGAGGTCATCGCGCGGGCGGGCGGCTACTGAGGACGGCCCGCGCGGGACTCAGCGGAAGATGCAGGCGCGACCGGCGTAGAGGGCGGTGACCCGGGCGTCGTCACCGGTACCGCTGAGGAAGCCGTGGACGTCGCCCAGGCTGAACTCGGGGCCGACCGTATCCTCGCGCACCTCGACCGCCGGATCGGCGGTGCGGACCTCGGCGAGCGTCGAGCCGACGTGGATGTTGGACAGGGTGGAGAAGCCTTCCGGCGCGCCCTCGGACGCGTACCAGCCGACCAGCGCGCCGGTCTCGAACAGGAAATCGACGTTCGACCCCCAGTCGAGCACCACCAGGTCCGTGTCGGCGCAGCCGTCACGGGTCGGCTGGCGGCCGTGGAGCCCGGTGAGGACGCGGCTGACATCGGCCTCGGCCATGCCGAACGGGAGTTTCAGGGCGGTGCCACCGTCGGGCTGCGCCGGCGTGAAGCCGTCGCCCTCGAGCACCGCCTCGGTCGGCGGGGCAGTTGGCGTCCCGGCCGGGGTCGGGGCGTCAGCGGGGGGCGTGGCCGGCTCCGAGCAGGCGACGACGACGAACAGGGCGGCGGCGGCGAAGGCGATCTGGCGCATGGTGACACGCTAACGCTGTTGTCCGACAGCGCCAAGACAGCGCAGCCCTGCCGGTGCAGCTTGACTCCGCGTGGGAGTCGGACGACAGCGGGAAAGCTCTCGCGGGAGAGATCGGCTCGTCGCGAATCCTCGGATCAGGCGGGTCGGAGCCGAAGGCGCAACCGCCCCGGAAACGCTCAGGCAAAAGGACCGCGAAGCGCACGGACGCTGGAAAGAGCCCGGCCGGGCTCGCCGACGGAGCAAGCCCCGGACCCTGTCCGGAGCGAAATCTCTCAGGCTCAGGGACAGCGGGGGCGAGGCGATCACCGCCTCAGCACGCCTCACAACCGGAGACACGCATGTCCGACGCTGCCCTGAGGACCACGCCGCTGACCGCTGCGCACCGGGCGATGGGTGCGCGCATGGCGGCCTTCGCCGGCTACGACATGCCGATCCAGTATGAGGGCGTGCAGGCCGAGCATCGCTGGACGCGCGAGCACGCCGGCCTGTTCGACGTTTCGCACATGGGGCAGTGCAAGATCACGGGCGCGGACGCCATCGCCCAGTTCGAACGCTTCGTGCCCGGCGACTATCAGGCGCTGAAGGCGGGCAAGCAGAAGTACTCCTTGCTGCTGAACGACCAGGGAGGGATCATCGACGACCTGATGGCGGGCAAGCCCGATCACGATGGTCTGTTCGTGGTCGTGAACGCCGGTAACAAGGATGAGGACTTCGCCTTCTGGCAGGCCAAGCTGTCGGGCGACGCCAAGCTGACGGTGCTGGACGACCGGGCGCTTGTCGCCATTCAGGGTCCCGAGGCCGCCGAGGTCATGGTGGCGCATGAGCCGGTACTGGCCGAGTTCGGCTTTATGGAATCGGCCCGGCTGATGCTGTTCGGGGTGGACGCTTACGTCTCCCGCTCGGGCTATACCGGCGAGGACGGCTACGAAATCTCGATCCCGGCCAAGGACGCCGAGCGAATTTGGAACACCCTGCTTGAGGACGCCCGGGTCAAGCCCGTGGGCCTCGGGGCCCGGGACTCGCTCCGCCTGGAAGCCGGCCTGCCCCTGCACGGCCACGACATCGACCCGAGCACCAGCCCGGTCGACGGTGCCTTGACGTTCGCCCTGTCGAAGAGCCGTAAGGACCGCGCCGATTTCGCCGGGGCCGACCGGGTGCTGCGCGAGCTGGCCGACGGGCCGTCGCGGGTGCGTGTCGGCCTGATCGTCAAGGAAGGTGCCCCGGCCCGCGAGGGGGCGGAGATCGCCGACGCCGACGGGACCGTGATCGGCCGCGTCACCTCGGGCGGGCCATCGCCGACGCTGGGGAAGAACATTGCGATGGGCTATGTGCCGCCCGCCTTCGCCGGTCTCGGCACCGCCCTGCGAGTGATCGTCCGCGGCAAGCCGGCTGCCGCCGAGGTGGTGCCCATGCCGTTCGTCGCCCAGCGCTACTCCCGCAAACCCAAGGCCTGAGAGGGGCACGCCATGAAGTTCACCAAAGACCACGAATGGGTCCGTCTCGAAGGCGACGTCGCCATCGTCGGCATCACGAAGCATGCGGCCGAGCAGCTTGGCGACGTGGTGTTCGTCGAGACCCCGGAAGTCGGCAAGACCGTCGAGGCCAAGGCCGGCTTTGCTGTGGTCGAGAGCGTCAAGGCGGCGTCGGACGTTTATGCACCGGTCGATGGCGAGGTGATCGAGGCCAATGACGCCCTCGCCACCGCCCCCGAGACCGTCAACGCCGACCCTGAAGGCGCCGGCTGGTTCGCCAAGATCCGGGTCAGCGACGCCTCGCAGCTCGACGCCCTGATGGATCGCGCCGCCTATGACCAGTACCTGACCACCCTCTGAGCCCGGAAAGGCGCGAATCTCCCCCATGCGCTACCTGCCCCTGACCCCCGACGACCGCGACGCCATGCTGGCGGCCATCGGCGTCGAGACAATCGATGACCTGTTCGTGGACGTGCCGGTCGCCGCGCGGTTGGACGGCCCGGTGGACCTGCCTCGCGTCGCCGGCGAGCTGGAGGTCGAGCGGCAGCTGCAGCGTCTGGCGGCGAAGAATGTGACTGCCGGGTCCGTGCCCTTCTTCTGCGGTGCCGGGGCCTATCGCCACCATGTGCCCGCGACGGTGGATCACATCATCCAGCGGTCGGAGTTCCTGACCAGCTACACGCCCTATCAGCCGGAGATCGCCCAGGGGACGCTGCAGTATCTCTACGAATTCCAGACCCAGGTCGCGAACCTGACCGGGATGGAGGTCGCCAATGCCAGCCTCTATGACGGCTCCACCGCCATGGCCGAGGGCGTGCTGATGGCCACGCGGGTGACGCGCCGGAACAAGGCGGTGATCTCGGGCGGGGTGCATCCGCACTATGTCGCGGCGACCGAGACCGTTGTGCACGCCGTCGGCGTCGAGACCGAGGTGTTGCCGGCCGCGATCGACGCCGAGGCGGACGTGATTGCCCGGATCGGACCGGACACGGCCTGCGTTGTGGTTCAGACGCCCAACGTCTTCGGCACGGCGACGGATGTGACCAAGATCGCCGAGGCGGCCCATGCGGCCGGGGCCCTGCTGATCGTCGTCGTCACCGAGGCCGTGTCGATGGGCCTCTTGAAATCTCCGGGCGAGATGGGGGCCGACATCGTCGCCGCCGAGGGGCAGTCGATCGGCAACGCCCTGAACTATGGCGGGCCCTATGTCGGCCTGTTCGCCTGCAGGCAGAGCCTGATCCGCCAGATGCCCGGCCGTCTCTGCGGCGAGACGGTGGATGCCGACGGCGAGCGGGGCTTCGTCCTGACCCTGTCGACGCGGGAACAGCACATTCGCCGCGACAAGGCGACCTCCAACATCTGCACCAACTCCGGCCTGTGCTGCCTGGCGTTCAGCGTCCACATGAGCCTGCTGGGCGAGACAGGGTTGAGAAAGCTGGCCCTGCTGAACCACGAAAAGGCGCTGGCGACACGGGATGCGCTGGCCGCCATTCCGGGCGTGGAGGTCCTGACCCCGCGCTTCTTCAACGAGTTCGCCGTGCGCCTGCCGGGGTCGGCGGCCGGGGTCGTGGAGCAGCTGGCGCAGAGCCAAGTGCTGGCCGGCGTGCCCTACAGCCGCCTGGCCCCTGAAGCCGGCATGGATGATGTCATGCTGGTGGCGGCGACGGAGACCACGACGGACGACGACATCAAGGCGTTGGTGGGCGCGCTGACCGCGGTGCTGCCATGAGGAGCGATGCGCCTCTTCTCCCTTCCCCCTCGATGGAGGAAGGGCCGGGGATGGGGGTGCGGGCACCGTGGCGGCCGGCCGGACGCCTGAGGCGCCAACCCCGTCGACGCCTCCCGCGCCTCGCACTGCAAACCGTATCGCACCGCCCCCATCCCAACCCTTCCCCCATCGAGGGGGAAGGGCTTTGCAGCGGAGCCTCCGCATGAGCACCATGAACACCGTCGGCCGTCCGACCACCCCGCACGCCGTGCAGACGAAGCCCGCCACCCTGACCGGCGGGCGCGGCCTGTTGCAGGACGAGGCCCTGATCTTCGAGGGCGACGGCTGGGGCAAGACCGGCGTCGACCTGCCGGCCCCGGCGACCGACGCCGCCGATCTGGGCGACCTGGTCCGTCGTGATCCGATCGGCCTGCCGGGCCTGAGCGAGCCGGAGGCCATGCGCCACTATGTGCGTCTGAGCCAGAAGAACCACGCCATCGACCTGGCCATCTATCCGCTCGGTTCGTGCACGATGAAGCACAACCCGCGCCTCAACGAGAAGATGGCGCGTATCCCCGGCTTCTCGGACATCCACCCGCTGCAGCCGCAGTCGACGGTGCAGGGCGCGCTGCAGCTGATGGACACCGTGGCCCACTGGCTCAAGACCCTGACCGGCATGCCGGCGGTGGCCATGTCGCCCAAGGCGGGTGCCCACGGCGAGCTGTGCGGCCTGATGGCCATCCGCGCCGCCCACGAAGCCTCTGGCGAGCACGCGCAGCGCCGCAAGGTGCTGGTGCCGACCTCTGCCCACGGCACCAATCCCGCGACAGCGGCCTTTGTCGGCTATTCCGTCGTCGAGGTGGCCCAGACCGAGGATGGCCGTGTCGATGTCGCCGATCTGGCGTCCAAGCTGGGGCCGGACGTGGCGGCCATCATGGTCACCAACCCGAACACCTGCGGCCTGTTCGAGCGCGACATCCTGGAGATCAGCCGCCTGACGCATGAGGCCGGTGCCTACTTTTACTGCGACGGCGCGAACTTCAACGCCATCGTCGGGCGGGTGCGTCCGGGCGACCTGGGCGTCGACGCCATGCACATCAACCTGCACAAGACCTTCTCGACGCCGCACGGCGGCGGCGGGCCGGGCGCGGGTCCGGTGGTGCTGTCCGAAGCCCTCGCGCCTTTCGCTCCGGCTCCGTGGGTCGTGGCCAACGGCGACGGCTTCCGCCTGATCGAGCGCGGCGAGGACGAGGCGGCCCAGGCCTTCGGCCGCATGTGCGCCTTCAATGGCCAGATGGGCATGTTCGTCCGCGCGCTCAGCTACATGATGAGCCACGGTTCGGACGGCCTGCGCCAGGTCGCCGAGGACGCGGTGCTGAACGCCAACTACATCAAGGCCCGGCTGTCGGACGTGATGAGCGCCGCCTTCCCGGATGGCCCCTGCATGCACGAGGCCCTGTTCGACGATGAATGGCTCAGGGGCACCGAGGTCACCACCCTCGACTTCGCCAAGGCGATGATCGACGAGGGCTTCCACCCGATGACCATGTACTTCCCGCTGGTCGTCCACGGGGCCATGCTGATCGAGCCGACCGAGACGGAGTCGAAGGCCGAGCTGGATCGCTTCATCGAGGCGATGCGGGCTCTGGCGACGGCGGCGAAGGCCGGCGACATCGACCGCTTCAAGGGGGCACCGTTCCATGCGCCGATGAAGCGGCTGGACGAGACCCGCGCGGCGCGTCAGCCGGTGCTGCGCTGGACCGCGCCCGAAGGCTCCAATCTGGCGGCGGAGTAACGCACGGGACTCCGTCCCATCACATATCGACTCGCCTTGGCGGTGTGTTATCGTGGAAGGTATTGCGGCGAAGAGCGATTCTGCTCCCGCCAGCCGGCCTGCGAAACGACGGTGGCCGGCTCATGGGGAAGGTAACCATGCTGCTGTCCAGGATCGACCGCGTTCTTTCCGGCGGAGCCGCCAAGGGCGGCCGCGGCGCTGACCCGGCGTCCCCCGAGGGGGGGCAGGCCGCCCGGGCCGAGGCTGCCGGCGTCATCGGCGAGCGCTTCGAAACCATCCAGGACAGCCTCGACCAGCTGGGCGAGATGGCCCAGCAGTTCGGCCGGTTTGAGTCGCTACTGACCCAGTTGCGACAGCCGCTGGAGGCCGAGTTCAAGGCCCGGCGCGACAACCATGTCGAGGTCATCAATCTGCGCGCCGGCAATGCCGAGTTGTCCGGCCGACTCGAGGAGGCGGTGGCAGAGCTGCGCAGCCAGGGTGCCTCGCTGATCCAGGCCGAGACCCGCGCCGACGAGGCCGGGGCCCAGGCCAGCGAGACCGCTGCCGCCCTGCAGGACGCCCGGCTGGAACTGGACCGGCTGCGCAACCAGCTGTCCCAGGCCACCAACCGGATTGAGGCCTTCGAGGCGTCGGAACGTCTGACCGGTCAGCGCCAGCGCGAGCTGGAGCAGGACCTCGAAGGCGTGCGCGGCCAGCTGAAGCTGGCCGAGGCGCAGCGGTCCGAGTCCGACAGCGCCCGCATCCAGCTTCAGCGCGACTACGCGCTGGCGCTGGAGGAGGGCGGGGTGATGCGCCGCCGCGCCGAGGAAGGGGCCGCCGAGATCGCCGCCCTGGCCCGCGCCCTCGCCATCGGCGAGGGCCAGCTGGCCGCCGAGCGCGCTCGCGCTGCGGCTGAGCAGGCCGAATCCGCCCGCGCGATTCGCGCGCTGGAAAACCAGATCGAGGCCGACCGTTCCGAGCTTGCCGCCCTCGGCGCGCGCCTCGACGCGGCCACGGCGCGCGCCAATGGCCTCGATGTGCTGAACGCTGAGCAGGGCGTGCGTCTGGCCGAGGTGCAGGCCGCCGCAACCACGGCCGAGCGTCGCGCCGACACCCTGCAGACCCAACTCGATCGGGCCCTCGAGCGGGTCGCGTCGCTGGAGGCCACCAGCGAGGACGGCCGTCAGCGTCTGGCGGCCATGGACGTCGCCCGTCTCGCCGCCGTGGATCGCGCCGAGGCGCTGGCCAAGTCGGCCCTGACCCACGACAAGGCCATCGCCCGCGCCGAGGACCGGATGCTCAGGCTGCAGGCCAAGCTGGCCTCGACGGAGGCAGAGTATCAGGGTCGGGTGAAGGCGCTCAGCGAACAGATCACCGGCCTGCGCGGCGAGCTGGAAGGGGCCCGGGCGGAGGCGGCGATGAACGCCGCGGCCCTCGATGCGGCCCGTCGCGAGCGGACCGGCCGCCCGGCAGCCGATTCGCAGGGTGGTGCCGGCTGACGCTTTGGCGGCCTCCGCGCGGGCGACACCAATTGGTCATTGTCCGTCAACCCTCTTTCCGGCATCACTGGAACGGATGGCGAACGGACCGACTCGCATTCTGGGGCTTGATCCCGGTCTCCGGCGCACCGGCTGGGGGGTGATCTCCGTCGAGGGCCCGCGCCTGCGCTGGATGGCGCATGGCGTCGTGGTTCCGCCGGACACCCTGCCGTTCGCCGATCGCCTGCTGGGACTGCTGCAGGGCGTCGGACGGGTCTGCGCCGACCATGGCTGCCATGAGGCGGCGGTCGAGGAAGTGTTCGTCAACGTCAATCCCGCCTCGACCCTGAAGCTGGGCCAGGCTCGCGGCGCGGTCATTCTCGGCCCGGCCCTGGCCGGCCTGAGCGTGGCGGAGTACGCACCGAGCCTGGTCAAGAAGGCGGTGGTCGGGGCGGGGCAGGCCGACAAGGCCCAGGTCGCCTTCATGGTGCGGCGGCTTTTGCCCGGGGCCGGCGAGGTGTCGGCCGACGCCGCCGATGCCCTCGCCGTGGCCATCGCCCACGCCCACTACCGCACGGCCCGGAGAGCAGCGTGATCGGGCGGCTGCGCGGGGTGCTGGTCGAGGTCGGCGAGACCGACTGCCTGATCGACTGCGGCGGTGTCGGCTATGTCGCGTCGTGCGGTGCGCGCACCCTCCAGCGCCTGCCGGCACCCGGCGAGGAGACCACCCTCTTTGTCGAGCACCAGTGGTCGGCGGAGCAGGGGCCGCGACTCTACGGCTTCCCGACGCGCGACGAACGGCGCGCCTTCACCACGTTGATCGCCATCCAGGGCGTTGGCCCCAAGGCCGCCCTGTCGGTGCTCGACGTGCTGCCGCCTGGTGAGCTGGCGGCAGCTGTGGCGCGCGAGGACAAGGCGGCAGTGGCCCGCGCCAACGGCGTCGGCCCCAAGCTGGCGCTGCGCATTGTCACCGAGCTGAAGGGCAAGCCGTTGGGCGACCCCAGCTTCACCCCGAGCGCCCCGGGCGTCCACGTCGAGGCGTTGCCGCCGGCCCCCAGCGTGACCGGCGAGGCGATCGCGGCGCTGCTTGGCCTCGGCGTGGCCGAGGTCAACGCCCGCCGTGCCGTCGACCAGGCCCTGATCCGCCTGGGCGACGAGGCCGCCCTTTCGGCCGTCATCCGCGCCGCCCTGCAGGAGCTGGGGCGGTGAGAGGGGCAGTGAAGAGTGCTAGTGAGCAGAAAGGTGAGCAGGGTCGTGCGACGACTCCGGCAGGCGGGCTCACTCCGTGCTCACTAGCACTCTTCACCCCCCATCCTGCGGCGCCATGACCGATGACCGCCTCATCTCCGCCGCGCCTGCCCCGGGCGAGGTCCATGACCGGGCCCTGCGGCCGCAGACGCTCGCCGAGTTCGTCGGCCAGGAGCAGCCGCGCGCCAATCTGAAGGTGTTCATCGACGCCGCCCGGTCGCGCGGCGAGGCGCTGGACCATGTGCTGCTGTTCGGCCCGCCGGGTCTGGGCAAGACCACGCTCGCGCAGATCGTGGCGCGCGAGCTCGGCGTCGGCTTCCGCGCCACCTCGGGTCCGATCCTGGCCAAGGCCGGCGACCTCGCGGCGATCCTGACCAACCTCGAGCCGCGCGACGTCCTGTTCATCGACGAGATCCACCGGCTCAATCCGCAGGTGGAGGAAATCCTGTATCCGGCCATGGAGGACCATGTGCTGGACCTGATCATCGGCGAGGGCCCTTCGGCCCGGTCGGTGCGGATCGATCTGGCACCCTTCACCCTGGTCGGGGCGACGACCCGGGCCGGGCTGCTGGCCACGCCGCTGCGCGACCGCTTCGGCATCCCGCTCCGGCTGGAATTCTACACGCCCGAGGAGCTGGTGCGGGTGGTCAGCGGCGCGGCGCGCAAGCTGGGCGCGCCGATCGCCGAGGACGGAGCCATGGAGATCGCCCGGCGAGCGCGGGGGACGCCGCGGGTGGCGGGCCGGCTGCTGCGCCGGGTGCGCGACTTCGCCGCCGCCGACGGGGCGCAGACCATCGACCGGCTGGCCGCGGCCCGGTCGCTGGCCCGGCTGGAGATCGACGAGGCCGGCCTCGACAGCCTCGACCGCCGGTTCCTGAAGGCCCTGATCGAGAACTACGGCGGCGGCCCGGTCGGCATGGACACTCTCGCTGCCGCCATCGCCGAGGCCCGCGACGCCGTGGAAGACGTGATCGAGCCCTATCTGCTGCAGCAGGGCTTCATCCAGCGCACCCCGCGCGGTCGTGTCGCCTGCGCGCGGGCCTACGCCCACCTCGGGCTGGAGGTACCGAAAGCCCCGCCTGCACAAGGTGGTTTGTTTGAGGGATGATCGACTTCGATCCGGCCAAGGACGAGATCAACCGGCGCAAGCACGGAATTTACCTCGCGCGCGCCATTGAGATCGATTTAGGCACAGCGGTTATTCGGATCGACGATCGTCGAGACTACGGCGAGCCACGATGGCGCGCCTATGCTATGCTTGAGGGCAAGTTGCACATGTTGGCCTTCACGCTCCGCCATGGCGGAGTGCGAGTGATCAGCCTCAGGCGGGCTAACGCCAGGGAGACGAAGCGATATGGCTGACCCGAAGTTCAGCCTTGACCCGGACGACTACGAGGATGTCGACATCGACGATCCCGAGAATCCTGAGTGGACCGAAGAGGACTTCGCCAAAGCTCGTCCGTTGAAGGAAGTTCTTCCGGAACTGTATGAGCAGGTCGCGGCCCAGCAGGACGTCTCTCTCAAGCTCACCCGCCGGACCATCGCCGCCTTCGCGCTGGAGGGCGATGACTGGCGCGAGCGCATGGCTGAGGCGCTGGAGCGGATTGCGCGGGACAAGTCCGCCGCGTGACCGACCTGCCCACCCACGGCCGCTTTGACGGCCGCGCCCATCTGCTGCCGGTGCGGGTCTATTACGAGGACACCGACTTCACCGGCGTGGTCTATCACGCCAACTACGTCCGCTACTTCGAGCGTGGGCGGTCGGACTTCCTGCGGGCGGTCGGCATCGGCCATGCCGAGTTGCTGGAGGCGGAGTCGCCGCTGGCCTTCGTCGTGTCGCGCATGGAGCTGGCGTTCGTGAAGCCGGCCCGGATCGACGACGCCCTGGTGGTGCGCACCCTGTACGAGGCGGTGCGGGGGCCGCGGCTGATCATCCGCCAGGCAATCGAGCGTGCGGGGGAGGTACTGACCCGGGCCGAGGTCGAGGCGGTCTGTATTCACCTCGACGGCCGGCCGCGGCGTCCGTCGGCGGCACTTGTCGAGAAAGTGAAGCCCTGGCTGGACCCGTCGCAGGCGTAAGCCGTCGACGAGTCGGCCCCGCCCCGCTACACGCGCCACAGAAAGGCCTTGCAGCTCCGCTGGATAGGTCAGACGTCTCCTCTACGAACGCGAGCCCTGCATGACCGTCCTCGCTACCGCCCACTCCCTGATGGACCCCGTCTATCTGTTCATGACCGCCGACCTGGTGGTGAAGGGCGTGATGATTGGCCTCGCCGCCATGTCCCTGTGGTCGTGGGCGGTCATCCTCGACAAGGGGGTGCGCTTTACCACGATGAACAGGCGCGCCGAAGAGTTCGAGAAGGCGGTGGAGTCCGGCCGGTCACTGGAAGATGTCGCCGCCCAGGCCGGCCCCAATCCCGAGGATCCGCTGCCGCGAATGTTGACCGCAGCCCTGACAGACTGGCGCGAGGCGCGATCCAAGGGGGCGCTGACTGACGCCCAGGCGAACCTGCTGATCGCCCGCATCGACCGGACGCTGGACTCGCTCATCGCGCACGAGAGCCGGCGCATCGAGGACGGCCTTGGGCTGCTGTCGGTGGTGGCCACCTCCTCGCCCTTCATCGGCCTGTTCGGCACGGTGTGGGGCATCATGAACGCCTTCTCGGCCATCGCCTCGGCCGGCAACACCAACCTGACCACCGTGGCCCCGGCCATCGCCGAGGCGCTGTTCGCCACGGCCATCGGCCTGTTCGCCGCCATCCCGGCCTATATCGCCTACAACAAGTTCTCGATTGATGCGGGCAAGTTCACCGGTCGGCTGGAGAGCTTCGCCGACGACCTGCAGGCGGCGGTGGCTCGGCGTCTGGGGGCTCCTGCCGCGCCGCGCGCCGACTACGCCTCGCGGGAGGTCTGAGCCATGGCGCTGGGAGCCGGTGCCGGGGGCGGTGGCCATGTGCGCGGGCGGCGACGCGCCCGCCGCGGCCCCCTGACCGAGATCAACGTCACGCCGCTGGTCGATGTTATGCTGGTGCTGTTGATCATATTCATGGTGTCGGCCCCGCTGCTCGCGGTCGGCGTGCCGCTGGAGCTGCCCAAGACGGACGCCAGCGCGCTGGAAACCGATGAGGAGCCGATCACGGTGTCGGTCGATCGCGTCGGTGCCACCTTCGTCGGCGAGGATCCGGTTCCCTTCGACGATCTGGCGAGCGTCACCACCGCAATGGCCGGGCGCGAGGTCGCCGAGCGGCCGATCTTCGTCCGCGCCGACGGCGCAGCGCCCTATGAGGCGGTGGCCCGCGTCATGGCGCGCCTGTCGGCGGTCGGCTTCCGCCGCATCAACCTGATCACCGACACCAGCGCCCCGGCGGCGGCTCCGGCAACGGCCGACGCGCCGGCAGCTGACGCCGCAGCGGCCCCGGCGGCGGAGGGCTGAGGCGGACGTGACCCGGCCCGGCCCGATCCTGGCGTCGATTGTTCTTCACGGCCTGCTGGTCGGGGCGGCCCTGTTCCCGTGGCCCCGGGCGGAGCGTCTGCCGGTGCTCAACGCCGTGCCGGTGACGATCGTCTCGGACGAAATCACCGTAGCCGCGGCCCCGGCCGACAATCCCCAGCCCGAGCCGGTGCTCGAGGACGCCGCGACCGCGCCGCCGCCCGAGCCCGAGCCAGAGCCCACGCCGCCGGAGCCGGCACCCACGCCGCCGCCGCCCCGGCCGCTGCCGCGTCCGACCCCGGCGCTGACGCCGCCCCCAAAAAAGACCGAGACCCCGCCGCGTCCCAACCCGCGCCCGGAACAACCCCGCCCCCAGCCCCGCCGCGAGGAGCCATCGCTCGATCTCGACGCCCTGGCTGGACCGCGCCGCCCCAGTTCCAACACCGGGACCCGAGCCCCGACGGGCCAGCAGGGCAGCGGCGTCGCCAGCCAGGCCATCGGCCGCAGCGATCTGCAGGCCCTGGCGCGTCAGATCACGCCGCACTGGAATGTTTCCTGTGACTTGCCCGGTGCGGCCGATCTTGAGGTCGGCGTGTATGTAACGCTGTCTGGGCAGGGCCGCGTGGTCGGGGCACCGCGGCTCGACCGCCCCCGCAGCGACGCGACCTGGCGGGCCGCCGCCGATGGGGTGTTGCGCGCCATCCAGGCGGCGGCACCGTTCGACATGCCCGCGGGCTACGAGCAGCAAGAGGTACGCTTCACCTTCCGCACCGCGACCCAGTGCGCCGGGCGCTGATCCTGCGGCGCGCCCGAAAGTCGCCGCAAAGGGCGGAATGCTGGGGTGTTCAGGGGTTCTATTGTCTTGATCGGCGGTTAGGGTGCCGCCGGCACGGAGGAGCGCGATGATCTTGAAGAAGTTGCTGACGGCCGGGGCCGCCCTGCTGGTGCTGGTGCTGGTGCCGCTGCCGGCGCTGGCCCAGACGCCGGCCCAGACTCCGGCCCAGACTCCGGCGCAGGAGGTCATCGTCGACGAGGGCGTGCTGCGCCCGCTGCAGATCGCCGTCGCCCCGTTCAGCGGCCAGTTCGGCGACCAGATCAGCGAGGTCATCGGCATAAACCTGCGCCGGTCCGGCTTCTTCGAGCCGATGAACCCGGCCAGCTTCATCCAGCGCGACCTCAATCTCGCCAATGCGCCCGATTTCCCGCTGTGGACCCAGATCGGCGCGCAGGCGGTGCTGTACGGTTCGGTCACTCCCCGCGCGGACGGGCGCAATGACGTTGGCTTCCGCCTGTACGACCCTTACCGGCGCTGCCAGCTGGTCAGTTACCAGTTCACCGCCACGCCCGAGCAGTGGCGGCGCATCGCGCACAAGATCTCCGACGTCATCTACCAGCGGATGACCGGGGAAAGCGGCTTCTTCGACTCGCGGGTGCTGTTCGTGGCCGAGAGCGGTCCCCAGCTGAACCGCACGAGCAGGCTGGCCATCGTCGACCAGGACGGGTTCAATCCGATCTACCTTACCGACGGTGCCGAGGTGATCATGTCGCCCCGCTTCTCGGCCAGTTCCAACGAGGTGATTTATGTCGGCCTAGGCCGGGACTACAGCCGCATCTATCTGCTGAACCTCTCCACCAACCGCCGCGAGAGCCTCGGCGAGTTCGACGGCCAGGTGCTGGCCCCGCGCTTCTCGCCGGACGGCACGAAGGTGGCCTTCTCGATCATCCGCGGCGGCAACACCGACATCCATGTGATGGACCTGCGGACGCGGCAGACGCGGCGCCTGACGTCGGACCCGGGGATCGACACCTCGCCGTCCTTTTCGCCGGACGGCAATCGCATCGTCTTCAACTCGGACCGCGGCGGCAACGCCCGGCTCTATGTCATGAACCTCGACGGCTCGGGGCAGCGCCCGATCAGCCGCGGCGGCGGGTTGTACACCTCCCCGGTCTGGAGCCCGCGCGGCGATATGATCGCCTTCGTCAAGCAGCAGGGCGGCCAGTTCCACATCGGTGTGATGGCCCCGGACGGTTCCGGCGAGCGGCTGCTGTCGTCGAGCTACTTCGAGGAAGGCCCGTCGTGGGCCCCGAACGGCCGTTATCTCATGTACGCCCGCAAGGCGCGCAACGGGAACACCCAGCTCTGGATGGTCGACATCACCGGTCGGGTGGTCGGCCGCGCCGGCTATGAGGGTCGGGGCGAGGACCCCGCCTGGTCGCCGCTGCTGGATGCGCCGCCGGCCGATCTCGGCTTCAACCAGTCGCCTGACAGTTGTCCGGCCTGATCAAGCGGGAGCCGTTGGGGATAACTTCCGCGTTATCCGGACGAACTTCGGTTGCCTGACGTCGAGCTTCGCCTCTAGGCCCACAGCAGCAGCTTCGGTCCCCGGACCACAAAGGGAGATGACCATGACCACATCGATCGTCCGCCTCGCCCTCGTCGGCGTCGCTCTGGCGGCCGTGGCCGCCTGCGCCCCGCGCCCCGCGCCGCAAGGCGCGGTGGAGACGCCGGCCCAGAACAATCCGGTCTACAATGGCGGCGGCGGAACCAACGTCGACGGCGGTGCCATCGCGCCGGTGCGCCCGGGCTCCGAGCAGGACTTCGTCGTCAACGTCGGCGATCGGGTCTACTTCGATCTCGACAGCTATCAGGTGAAGCCCGAGGCCTACGCCCGTCTGAACGCCCAGGCCCAGTGGCTGCAGCGATACCCGGGCGTTCGCGTCCGCATCGAGGGCAATGCCGACGAGCGCGGCACCCGCGAGTACAACCTCGCCCTCGGCGCCCGCCGCGCCGAGTCGGTGCGCGCCTATCTGGTCGAGCGCGGCGTCGCCGCCGGCCGCATCGACACCATCAGCTACGGCAAGGAGCGGCCGATCGCCGAGGGGTCGAACGAGGAAGCGTGGGCCCGCAACCGCAACGCCGGCACGGCCATCGTCTCCGGCGCCCAGTAAGCGTCCCGATACGGCATTGGAAAGGGCGGCTTCGGCCGCCCTTTTTTTTGACCGGCTCGCCACGGTGGCGCACAATCGCCGGCGGGCTCGGGGAGGCGGCGATGGACATCGACACAGCGGGCGGCGCGGTGACGGCGGGGCTGGTCGGCGGTGCGATCGAAAAGCCCACAGGTCATGCCGGAGAGGCGCATGCGACCTGTACCGACTGTGGCGAGCCGGTTTCCGGGAAGTTCTGCGCCAACTGCGGCCAGCCGACCCATGTCCACCGCTCGCTGCTGCATCTCGGGGAAGAGGTGCTGCACGGTGTGATGCACTTCGACACCCGGGCCTGGCGCACCCTGCCGCTGCTGATGTTCAACCCCGGGCGATTGACCCGTGAGTGGGTTCAGGGGCGGCGCACCCGCTATGTCCCGCCGCTGGCGATGTTCCTGTTCACCGTCTTTGTGATGTTCTTCATTCTGAGCTTCGGCGGCGGGGGTACGGTCAACGTGCCCCAGGTACCGCCTTCATCCGGAGAGCGGGCGCAACTGGAGGCCAGCCTCGCCGAGGCGCAGGCCGAGCTGGCCGCGCTGGAGGCGGCGCAAGGTGAGGATGCGCCTCCGCCCGGCATGATCCAGGCCCAGCGAGGGGTCATCACGGCGCTGGAGGCCCGGCTGGCACCTGAGGCAGGGGCCGCAGGCGAAGTCCGTGCCGACGGCCTTGAGCCCGGCAGCTGGCAGGCCGCCATTGTTGATGCGGAACGCGACGGCCGGCTCATGGTCAATACCGGGGTGCCAAGCTTCGACAAGTCGATCCGGAAAAAACTCGCGAACCCTGATCTGGCACTCTACAAGATCCAACAGACGATGTAAAAATTCGCCTTTCTGCTGGTGCCGATCTCGATCCCTTTCCTGGCTCTTCTGTTTGTCTGGAAGCGTGGATTCACATGGTATGACCACGGCGTGTTTGTTCTGTACTCGTTAACATTCATGGCGATGCTGTTCATGGTTTCCAGCTGGCTGTCCCGGGTACATGATATCGGCGCGGTGATTGCCGGGTTGCTGTGGCTGGCTCCGCCGTTTCACATGTACGCCCAGCTCAAGGGTGCCTACGATCTCGGGGTCTGGTCTGCCCTGTGGCGCACCCTGCTCCTGATGATGTTCTGTATCCTGGCCGTCTCGATCTTCCTGCCGGCCATCGTACTCCTCGGTCTGACTGGCTGACGGGCCTTGCCTCGGCCGCAAAGGGATGGGAGCTAGACAGCCATGAAGCTCGGAATGATCGCCCGGATCACCCTTGTCTCGGCCGCCCTGCTGACGGCCGCCGGGACCTTTGTTGTCGCCCAGACCGCGCCGCTGGCCCCTGTGGAGTGGGACCGCCGCGCCCTCGACCGGCTGGACCGCAATGTGCGGCGGCTGGAACGGGCCCTCACCCAGCGCAACGCCGCCGGCCAGCCCGTGCTGCTGGAGCCCGATCCCGAAACCATCGCCCTTCAGGGCCAGACCCAGAATCTCGACCGGCGGCTCTCGGACATGGAGGCCACGGTGCAGCGGGTCAACGCCGACCTTGAGCGGCTGACCTTCGCTGTCGACGAGGCGCGCGACGACAGCGCCGCCCTGCGCCGCCGGCTGTCGGACGCCGAGCGCCGCATCGGCGAGCTGGAGCGGGCCGCGGAAGCGGCGCGCGAGGAGGCCGCGCTTAGCGGACCGATCACCGCCAACTCGCCGACCGGGGATGCGGCGCAGGACCTGACCGCCGCGGTCAGCCTCGCGCGCACCGACGCCCGGCGCGGGGCCCGGGCGCTGGAGACGGTTGTGATCACCTGGCCAGACACGCCCCAGGCCCGCGAAGCCAATCTGCGTCTCGGTGACCTGCGTGCGGCGGCCGACGACGACGCCGGTGCCGTCCAGGCCTGGGCCGCCGCCCTGCAGGGCTGGCCGCGCGCTGCCTGGGCCGCCGAGGCGACCCTGAAGCTGGCCGAGGGGCTGATCGCCACCGACCGCCGTACGCAGGCCTGCGGCGCCCTGGGCGAATTCACCCGGCGTTACGCCGAGGGGGCTCCCGCCGCCCTGCGCACCCGCGCCGGCCAGCTGAGGACCCGCGCCAGCTGCACCTGACGTCCGACCCGGCGGTCGCCGCTGCGGCCCGTCTCGAGGCGCGCCTGCTGCCCCATGTCGACGCCCCGGTCGCCGTGGCCCTGTCCGGCGGCGGCGACTCCGTGGCCCTGCTGCATCTGGCGGCGGCGTGGGCGGAACGCCGGGGGCGCCGCCTCGTCGCCGTCACCGTCGACCATCGCCTCCATCCCGACAGCGCCGCCTGGACGGCAGAAGCCGGCAGGGCGGCCAGGGCGCTCGGCGTCGCGTGGACGCGGCAGGTCTGGACCGATGACAAGCCGGCCGCCGGACTGGCCGCAGCGGCGCGCCGTGCCCGCCATGCCCTGCTGGCCGAGGCGGCGCGCGCCGCCGGGGCCCGGGTCATCCTCACCGGCCACACGCTCGACGACCGGCGCGAGGCGGCCTGGCTGCGGGCGCAGGGCGGTACGCTGGGGCGGATGCGCGACTGGAACCCGTCGCCAGTCTGGCCCGAGGGGCGGGGCCTGATGCTGTTGCGGCCGCTGATCAACCTGGCCCGCGCCGACCTGCGGGCATGGTTGGCGGTCAGGGGGATCGGCTGGTTCGACGATCCCGCCAATGTCGATCCGACGCATCCAAGGGCGCGGGCGCGGGCGGCGATCGCCGCGGGGGCCATGGTTGAGGCCGAGCCGCTCCCGCCCGCATCCATGCCGGCGACTGGCGTCGCCGCCTTGCCGGCCGGAGCCCTGCGCCTGCCCCGCGACATCGACGCCCGCACCCTCGCTGCCGCCGTTGTCTGCGCCGGCGGGGGCGAGATCATGCCGCGCGGCCACCGTGCGGGCGATCTCGCATCCCGTGTGGCGGAGCCGCGCCGAGACATGGTCGCCACCCTGTCGGGGGCGCGCATCATCGCCCGCGACGACCGGATCCTCGTTGTGCGCGAGGCTGGCGAATGGGCCCGCGGCGGCGCGCCGGTTAGTCCCTTGCCGCCCGGGCAGGCGATCGTCTGGGACGGGCGCTTCGAGGTCACTGCCGCGACGCCCGGCTGGTGCGTGGTCCCCGCCCGGGGGCGGCTCGGGAGGTTGCCGCCGGAGGACCGGCGCAAGCTGGCGGGATGGCCCGCGGCGCTGCGCCCCGCTGCGCCGCTGCTGGCGCTGGAGGAGGGCGTGGCTCCGCGGCTGGCCGTCGCTGCGGTAACGGTGCGCGATCTGGTGCGGGTACGCTTCGCCATGGCGACGGGCGAAACGCCGCACGAACGCGACCTGGGCCCGCCGCAAGATGGCGCCGGAGCCTAAAGCGCCCTATGTCTGAAGCATGACGGCGTCCGCACGCTGGTCGAGGAGTCCTGAGGCTTTCGATGAACCTGCGCAATATGGCGATCTTCGCCGTGATCATCCTGGCCATGTTCGGCATCTATGCCGCCATGGGGTCGAGCGGGGCCGTGGCGACGAGCCCGGGGGCCGGTGCCGCCGGGACCGCTGCCTCGGGTCGGCCTTCGGAGATCTCCTACTCGGAGCTGCTGCGCCGGACGGACGCGGGCGATGTCCGGTCGGTTCGGCTGCACGGAGACCGGATCGAGGGGGTGTTCAAGGATGAGCGCCGCTTCACCTCGACGGTACCCCTGCCGGCCACCGAACTGGTCGACAAGCTTAACGCCTCTGGCGTGCAGATCGACGTGCGCTCGACGCGTCAGTCGATCTGGGTCGGTATCCTGTCGGGTATCCTGCCCCTGCTGCTGATCGTCGGCCTTTGGTTGTTCATCATGAATCGCATGCAGGGCGGCGCGCGCGGGGCCATGGGCTTCGGCAAGTCGAAGGCCAAGCTGCTCACCGAGCACAAGGGCCGCAAGATGTTCGAGGACGTCGCCGGGGTCGACGAGGCCAAGGAGGAGCTTCAGGAGGTCGTCGATTTCCTCAAGGATCCGGGCAAGTTCCAGCGGCTCGGCGGCAAGATCCCCAAGGGGGCCCTGCTGGTCGGCCCTCCGGGCACCGGCAAGACGCTGCTGGCCCGCGCCGTGGCCGGCGAGGCCGGCGTGCCCTTCTTCTCGATTTCCGGTTCGGACTTCGTCGAGATGTTCGTCGGCGTCGGTGCCAGCCGGGTGCGCGACATGTTTGAGCAGGCCAAGAAAAATGCCCCCTGCATCATCTTCATCGACGAGATCGATGCTGTCGGCCGGCACCGCGGTGCCGGCCTCGGCGGCGGCAATGACGAGCGCGAGCAGACCCTCAACCAGCTGCTGGTCGAGATGGACGGCTTCGAGGCGTCGGAGAACATCATCCTGATCGCCGCCACCAACCGGCCGGACGTGCTGGACCCGGCGCTGCTGCGTCCCGGCCGCTTCGACCGCCAGGTGGTGGTGCCGAACCCGGACGTCGCGGGCCGTGAGAAGATCCTGCGCGTGCACATGAAGGACGTGCCTCTCGCCGCTGACGTCATCGTCAAGACCCTGGCGCGCGGCACCCCGGGCTTCTCGGGCGCTGATCTGGCCAATCTGGTCAATGAGGCGGCGCTCATGGCGGCCCGCCGCGACCGCCGCATGGTCACCATGCGCGACTTCGAGGACGCCAAGGACAAGGTCATGATGGGGGCCGAGCGCAAGTCCATGGCCATGAACGAGGAAGAGAAGAAGCTGACGGCCTATCACGAGGGCGGTCACGCCATCGTGGCCATGAACGTCAGGATGGCCGACCCGGTGCACAAGGCCACCATCGTGCCCCGCGGCCGCGCGCTCGGCATGGTCATGCAGCTGCCCGAGGGCGACCGCTACTCGATGAAGTACCAGCAGATGATCGACCGCATCGCCATCATGGCCGGCGGCCGGGTCGCCGAGGAGCTGATCTTCGGCAAGGAGAACATCACCTCGGGTGCCAGCTCGGACATCGAGCAGGCGACCAAGCTGGCCCGCGCGATGGTCACCCGCTGGGGCTTCTCCGATCGCCTCGGCACCGTGGCCTATGGCGAGAACCAGGAAGAGGTGTTCCTCGGCCACTCGGTGGCGCGCAGCCAGAACGTCTCTGAGGAGACCGCGCGGATCATCGACGAGGAGGTCAAGCGCATCGTCAACTCGGGCTGGGACGAGGCGCGCCGGATCCTGACCGAGAAGGCTGACGACCTTGAGGCGCTGGCCCAGGCCCTGCTGGAGTACGAAACCCTGTCCGGCGAGGAGATCCGCGACCTGCTGGAGAAGGGCCTCAAGCCCAACCGCGACGAGAACAACTTCCCCAACGCCGGCCCGTCGGTGGCCGTGCCGATCACCCCGGCGCCGGCAGGGCAGACAGTTTCTGCCAGCCTGCCGCCGACGGTGCACTGAAAGGCTGGGTCTGCCGGGCCTTGTGCGGGGTCGACATTCACCTACGATCCGTCGGGACGTGTGAGGACGTGTGCATGCGGCTGGCGACGCTGGGATTTGCCATCAGCCTATGGCTGGTTTCTCTGTGCGGCGTCGCTTCGGCTGGGCCTGATCGCGCGACGCTCGAAGCCGAGGTCCGCGCCCTGCCGCGGGCGACGGCCATCTATCTGACGGGAGAGGGCGTCGCGACTCCCTTCGGCGTCGCTACCGGCTCGATTGGACTTGATGGCACCATGACCGTCGATACGCCGCTGCGGATCGCCAGCAACACCAAGACATTCACGGCGGCTGCCCTGCTGCGGCTTTGGGAAACGGGGCGGCTCGACCTGGATGCGCCGATCGGCCCGCTGCTAACGCCTGCGCTCGACGCCCTGCTGCGGGCGGACGGATACGACACCCAGGCGATCACTGTGCGCCAGGTGATGAGCCACAGCGCCGGTTTCTATGATCACGGTTCGGACAGCCGCTTCGTCAGGAGCATTATGGAGACTCCGGCCCACCAGTTCACGCGAGAGGAGCTGGTGTCGCTATCAATGGCCTGGGCTGATCCGCAAAGCGCGCCGGGAACACGCTTCCAGTACTCCGATACAGGCTACATCCTGCTGGGCGACATCGTCGAGCGACTGGCGGAAAAGCCCCTGGGACCGGCGGTGCGCGAGCTTCTGAAGCTGGATGACCTCGGCTTGGCCTCCACCTGGTGGGAGGTCATGGAGCCGCAGCCCGGCACGGCACCGGATCGGGCTCCGCAGGCCCTGGGGGACTTCGACGCGACGGGTGTTCACGCGTCGGCCGACCTCTATGGCGGCGGCGGCCTGGTGATGTCGGCGCGCGATCTCGCGATCTTCTTCGCCGCGCTTTTCGAGAGGCGGGTGTTCGACCGACCCGAGACCCTGGCGGAGATGCTCCGGAGGGGGCCCCATCAACGAGCCGACCACTATCGGCTGGGCGTGTTCGTCATCTCCACGGCCGATGGCCGCGACATCTACTGGCACAGCGGCTTCTGGGGCACGATCGTGGCCTATGATCCGCAGGCGAAGATGGCGGTCTCCGGCATGACCACCAATCAGGACAACTTCCTCGCCACGGCCCGGGTGGTTCAGCATATCCTCGACACCCCGCCCCTGGTGCCGTGATCGTGTCGACGGCCCGCGTCATGGGCATCGTCAATGTGACGCCCGACAGCTTCTCCGACGGCGGGCGACTGGGCTCGGCCGAGGCAGCGGTGGCGCACGGGCTCCGGCTGGTCGCCGACGGGGCAGCCATTCTCGATGTCGGCGGCGAGAGCACCCGGCCGGGGGCGACGCCGGTGACAGTGGACGAGGAGATCGCCCGGACGGCTCCCGTGATCGCCGGCCTGCGCGCCCGCTGGGACGGGGCGATCAGCATCGACACCATGAAGCCCGAGGTGGCGCGCGCGGCGGTCGCTGCGGGGGCAAGAATGTGGAACGACGTGTCCGGTCTGGCCTTCGCGCCGGACTCCGTTTCGGTGGCTGCCGACCTCGGCTGTGAGGTGGTGCTGATGCACGGGTTGCGGCCCGGCGACTTCGCCCATGCCACGCCGACGGTCGGCAATGTCGTGGCGGAGGTGGCGGCCGACCTCGTCGCCCGCGCCGGACGGGCGATGGCTGGCGGGGTGGCACGGGACAGGCTCCTGCTCGACCCCGGCATCGGCTTTGGCAAGACGGTGGAACAGGGCCTGCGCCTGACCGCGGCGCTCGACCGGATCGTGGCGCTGGGCTTTCCGGTTCTCTACGGGGCCAGCCGCAAACGCCTCATCGCGGCGGTGGATGCGTCGGCCGGGGACGCCGGGGACCGGCTGGGCGGTTCGCTGGCCCTGGCGCTGGCGGCGGCGGCGCGGGGAGCGGCTGTGATCCGCGTCCACGACGTGCGCCAGACCGTGCAGGCACTCAAGGTGCAGGTGGCGCTCCCCGGCTGATCTTGCCGCAGCCTGCAGATCGGTCGAAGGCTGGCGCAGCCCTCGCGGAGTCGGCCCATGACCTTCTCGCCCTACGTCACCCCGATCGCCCTGCTGATCCTGTCAAACGTCTTCATGACCTTCGCCTGGTACGGACACCTGAAGGTCCAGGACAAGCCGCTATGGATCCTCGTGCTGGCCAGCTGGGGCATCGCCTTCTTCGAGTACTGGCTGGCGGTACCGGCTAACCGCATCGGCCATCAGGTCTATTCCGCCGCCGAGCTGAAGACGATGCAGGAGGTGATCACCCTGTCGGTGTTCGCCGTCTTCTCGGTGACCTATCTCGGCGAGCGGCTAACGGTGAACCATCTGGTCGGCTTCGCCCTGATTGCCGCCGGGGCCTGGTTCATCTTCAGGGGGCCGATCGCGACATGAGGCCCTTGCCCCGCGCGGCGATCCCGGCCATCTGGGGGCAATGAGCCTGTCCTCTCTCAATCCCTGGATCGCCCTCGCCATCGCCGGCGTAATGGAGATCACCTGGGCCTCCGGCCTCAAGTTCGTCAGCCTGCAGCGCCCCCTGATCTCGGCCGCGGTCGGTGTGGCCATGCTGGCCAGCTTCTATTTCCTCTGGCTGGCGACCCAGAAGCTGCCGATCGGCACAGCCTACGCCATCTGGACCGGGATCGGCGCAGTCGGTGCCGCGACCGTGGGCATGGTTCTTTATGGGGAGCCGGCGACGGCGGCCCGCATCGTCTGCATCGTCCTGATCGTTGCCGGGATCGTCGGGTTGAAGCTGTTCTCGGGCGCGCCAGCGTGAGCGGCAGCGCTCCTGGCCAGGCTCGCGTCCTGATCATTGCCGGGTCCGACTCCGGCGGCGGGGCCGGGCTGCAGGCCGATCTGAAGGCGGTGACGCTGCTCGGGGGCTATGCCGCGACGGCGGTCACGGCGATCACGGTACAGAACACGCTCGGCGTCCACGGGGTGCATCCGCTGCCGCTGGACCTGATCGAGGCCCAAGCCCGGGCCGTGCTCGACGACATCGGTGCCGACGCGATCAAGACGGGCATGCTGGGCTCGGTCGAGGTGGTGGAGCGGGTCGCGGCCATCCTCGACACCAGCGCCGCCCCGGCGGTGGTCGATCCGGTCATGGTGGCCAAGGGCGGACACTCGCTGCTGGCCGAGGCGGCTGTGGCCGCGGTGCGCGACCTGATGATCCCGCGCGCGGCGCTGCTGACCCCGAACGCCCCGGAGGCCGAGGCCCTGACCGGGCTGGTGGCACGCGACCTCGATGGCCAGCGGCGAGCCGGGGAAGCGCTGCTCGCGCTGGGCGCGCGGGCGGTGCTGATGAAGGGCGGCCATGTGCCGGGCGATACCGTGCTCGATCTGCTGCTGACCCCGACCGGCGAGACGGTGCTGGAAGGCCCGCGCGTCGAGACGCGTCATACGCACGGCACCGGCTGCACCCTGGCCAGCGCCTGCGCTGCGGGCCTGGCCAAAGGCCTGCGGCTGGAGCGGGCGGTGGCCGAGGCCTGGGCCTATGTCGCCGAGGCCATCCGCCAGGCTCCGGGGCTGGGCGGCGGCCACGGTCCGCTCGACCACGGCTGGCCGGTGCGCGACCGATGAGCCCCCTCGACGCCCACTACACGACCTTTGCAAAGGACTGGGCGTCGCGCGAGGAGCTGCACCACGAGGCCGGGCTCAACCGGTTGCTGGAGGCCATGGCGCGCTGGCGCTCCAAGCGGATCGCCCGGGCCATCGTCCAGCGCGACGGGGCGGTGATCCAGGCGGGGCCGTTCGCCGGCATGGGCTATCACGACTACGCCACCTTCGGCTGCCTCGCGCCGGTGCTGCTGGGGTCCTACGAGCAGGAACTGCACCCGCACATCCTCGCCCTGCGCGACGCCGGTCTGAAGCGGATTGTCGATATCGGCTGCGCCGAGGGGCACTATGCCGTCGGCCTGGCGCGCCTGTTGCCAGACGTTGTGGTGCACGCCTACGACGTGGACCCGAGGGCGCAGGCGGCCTGCGCACGGCTGGCGGCGATGAACGGGGTGGAGGACCGGGTGAAGGTTGCCGGCCTCTTTCGCGGCGAGGACTTCGCCGCCGTGGCCGGAGTCGACACGCTTGTCATGATGGACGCGGAGGGGGCGGAGGATGACCTCCTTGATCCGCAGGCCTGGCCGGCGCTGCAGACGGTACGTCTGATCGTCGAGACCCACGACATCTTCCGGCCGGGGGTGAAGGATCGGCTGGTTGCCCGCTTCGCGCCCAGCCACCACATCGAAGTGGTGGAGAACGCGCCGCGACTCGGAGCCCGCCCCGAATGGCTGACCCCGCTGAGCGGGCTCGACCAGCTGATCGCCATGTGGGAGTGGCGCCGCGCCCCCACGCCCTGGCTGGTGATGAGCCCGCGATGAGCGACGCCGCTGCCCTGGTCGCCTGCCTGCGCGACAGCCCCCGGGTCATGCAGGTCCTGACGATCTTGCGCGACCTCGACCTGCCTGACTGGCGACTCGTCTCCGGCGCGGTGTTCCAGACCGTCTGGAACGCCCGCACGGGTCGCGCGCCCGACTACGGGCTGAAGGATTTCGACATCGGCTACTTCGACCCGGACACCAGCTGGGACGCCGAGGATGTGGTCATCCGCCGGGTCGCCGCCGCCTTCGACGCTGACCTGTCGCCGCTGGTCGAGGTGCGCAACCAGGCGCGGGTGCACCTGTGGTTCGACAAGCGCTTCGGCGAGCCCTACACCGCCTTGGCCTCGACGGATGAGGCGCTGACCCGCTTCGTCTGTCCCGCCTTCGCTATCGGGGTGCGGATGGAGTCGGACGACACCATCAGTGTCGCCGCGCCGTTCGGGCTGGATGATGTGTTCGGTATGGTGCTGCGGCCCAACCCGACCCGCGGGGCCGCGCGGGGGTGGGACCGGGTCGTCGCCTCGGCCAAGGCGCGCTGGCCCGAACTGACCGTCATCGCCCTGGAGACCGCCCTATGATCCTGCGCCAGTGGACCGTCGACGCCTTCGCGGCCGCGCCCTTCCGGGGCAATCCTGCCTGCGTCGTCGAGCCGTTCGACGTCTGGCCCGATGCCGTCTGGATGCAGGCGCTGGCGATGGAGAACAACCAGGCGGAGACCGCCTTCCTGCGCCGCACGGCCGACCCGGCGCGCTTCGACCTGCGCTGGTTCACCCCGACAATGGAAGTCGAGCTTTGCGGCCACGCCACCCTCGCCTCGGCCCATGTGCTGTTCGCCGAGCTGGGCGTGGTTGCCCGGGCCCTGACCTTTGACACCCTCTCCGGTCCGCTCATCGTCACTCGCGAGGGGGAGGCCTACGCCATGGATTTCCCGGCCGATCCGCCACACCGGACCGCCCTGCCCGAGGAGCTGGCGGAGGCGCTGGGCGTGACCCCGCTCGAGGTCTGGGCGGCCCGCTACCTGGTGGCGATACTGCCGGATGCAGCGACCGTGCGCGGGCTGATGCCCGACATCGGGGCTCTGCAGCGAATCGCCGGTGAGGCGACCGGCGGCAAGGGCAACATCGTCGTGGCGGCCCTCTCGGACGATCCGGCTTACGATGTGGTGGACCGCTTTTTCGCCCCGGGCTCCGGCGTGGCCGAGGACCCCGCGACCGGGTCGGCCCATTGCATCCTCGCGCCCCTGTATGCGGAGCGCCTCGGCCGGCCGGACGCGCGCTTCCTGCAGGCATTCCCGGGCCGGGGCGGCGAAATTGTCACTCGCATGCAGGGGGACCGGGTCATCCTCGGCGGGCGAGCAGTGACGACGGTCGAAGCCCGCCTGCGCCTGGACACGGCTTCCGCCGCCGCCTGAAGAGCGGCTACAGTCGCTGTTCAGCCGGCATTCAGCGCCGCTGCCCTAGACTCGACGACATGAGCCAGCTTCGCCCCCTTTCCGGCCCGCTCGTGGCCCTCGCCCTCGGGGCCGTTACGGCGGCGCTACCGGCGGGTGGGGCCCAGACCCAGGTGGCCGGTCCTTTCGCAACTCAGCTGCGCCAGAGCGAGGCGCGCGAGGAGACGCGCGAGGGCCGGCGCATGGAGCTGGGCGAGCTGCTGCGCCGCGTCGCCGCCGGACGTCCCGGGCGCATGGTGCCCGGCGGCGTCCAGCCACGCGGCGACGCCTATGTGATCCAGTGGGAGTATCCCGGGGGCCGCGTCGTCGATATCACCGTCGACGCGCGCACGGCCCGTGTGCTCGAGGAGCGATGAATGCGCGTGCTTCTGGTTGAGGATGACGCCGATCTTTCGCGGCAACTGAAGGCGGCGCTGGGCGACGCCGGCTATGCGGTGGATCACGCCCCCGACGGCGAGGAGGCCTGGTTCCTGGGCGGCACTGAACCCTATGACGTTGTGGTGCTGGATCTCGGTCTGCCCAAGATCGATGGCGTGTCGGTGCTCGAGCGCTGGCGCCGCGAGGGCAAGACCACGCCGGTGCTGATCCTGACGGCGCGCGGGGCCTGGTCGGACAAGGTTTCGGGCTTCGATGCCGGGGCCGACGACTATCTGACCAAGCCGTTCCATACCGAGGAGCTGCTGGCGCGACTGCGGGCACTGCTTCGGCGCTCGGCCGGCCACGCCCAGGCGACCCTGACCTGCGGCGGGCTGCGGCTCGACCCGAGGGCGGCCAGGGCCAGCGTTGCGGGTGAGCCGCTACGTCTGACCAGTCTTGAGTACCGCCTGCTGCATTATCTGATGATGCACCAGTGCCGGGTCATCAGCCGTACCGAACTGGTCGAGCATCTGTACGACCAGGACTTCGACCGCGACTCCAATACCATCGAGGTGTTCGTCGGCCGGCTGCGCAAGAAGATCGGCCCGGACCGGATCGAGACGGTGCGCGGGCTGGGCTACCGCCTGACCCCGCTGGCCGGCGAGCCCGAAGCCGCGTGACCCGGCTGCCGGCTGGGTTGCGCTGGCCGGTCGGGGTAGTCCGGCCGGGCCGCTCTCTGTCCCTGCGCCTGATCTGGCTGGCCACGGCCTGGATCGCCGCCGCCCTGATCCTGACCGGCTATGTGCTGACCTCGCAGTTCCAGGAGTCGGGCCTGCGCCGTCTCAGCGGCGTCCTGAACACGACGCTGGACGCCCTGGTGGTAGCCTCGGCCCGAGCGCCAGACGTGGCACAGACACCGCAGATCATGGACCAGCAGACGCTCGATATCTTCTCGGGCAAGTACTGGACCATCGCTGTCCCGGATGATGAGGGGGGCCTGCGGCCCGTGGCCCGGTCCCGCTCGCTTTGGGATTCCGATCTCGAAATCCCGTCAGGGCTGTTCGAGCGGCTGGAGGCCTCGCCCGGGGCCGTTATCACCTACAACGACATCGGCCCAAACGACGAGCCGGTGCGGGTCGCGGCCACCCTGAAGGAGATCGCCAGCCGGGGCGACCGGGTGGTCTATCTGGCGGCCATTGATCGCTCCAACATCGACATCGATACGGCTCAGTTCGCCCGGCTAACGTGGACGGCGCTGGGGCTGCTCGGCGTCGGCCTGATCGCCGCCGTGCTGTTCCAGGTGCGGATCGGGCTACGGCCCCTCTACGACCTGCAGACCGAGATCGCCGATGTGCGCAAGGGCAAGGCGGCGCGGGTGCAGCGGCCCTATCCGCGCGAAATCCAGCCGCTGGCGGAACAGGTCAATCGGCTGCTGGAGCACAATCATGAGGTGGTCGAGCGACAGCGCACCCATGTCGGCAACCTCGCGCACGCTCTGAAGACCCCGCTGTCGGTGTTGCTTGCCGAGGTCAACGGCCACGAGGGCGCGCTGCCGGACCTGGTCCGGCGCCAGACCGAGGTGATGAAGAACCAGGTCGATCATCACCTGCGTCGTGCACGCGCCGCCGCGCGCGCCCAGTCCAGCGGCGAGCGCACCTCGGTGCCCGAGGTGCTCGACGAGCTGGCGGTGATGATCGAGCGGGTGCTGCAGGACAAGAACCTTGAGATCGACTGGCGCGCCCCCGAGGACCTGTGCTTTCGCGGCGAGCGGCAGGACCTGCAGGAGATCCTCGGCAATCTGATCGAGAACGCCGGCAAGTGGTCGCGACGGCGCGTGCGCGCCCTCGCCGGGCCGGCGGGCGCGGGGCGGCTGGTCGTGGTGGTTGAGGATGATGGCCCCGGGGTGCCGGAGGCCCAGCGGGCGGAGATCCTGCGCCGCGGCACCCGCGCGGATGAGGCCACGCCCGGATCGGGCCTGGGACTGGCCATCGTCGACGAGCTGACCCGGGCCTACGGCGGGCGGCTCACGCTCGCCGAGAGCGAGCTTGGCGGCCTCAAGGCGGTGCTGGAGTTGCCGGCGGCCGAGGCCTGAGCCGGTTTCACCCGAGCGAGCGCCAACTGAGCATTCATTAACCAGAGGGCTCCAGACTAGCGCCTTCCGTAGTTTGGGGAGCTCGGAATGTCCGCCCTCACGGCCGCCCAGTTGGCCGGTGTTGCGCAGCTGGTGGAGATGGTCCCGGACGCGGTGCTGACGCGTCTGGCAGAGGCCGTGTCCCTGATGCACAGCGCCCGCGCGGAAACCCTGGCGCAAATGATCGCGCACGAAGGCCGCGACCGCGAACGCCGCGCCATCGCTTTCGGGGCGGTACTGCCGCTGTTCAGTCCCCGTGCGGACGGCTTTCCAACGGATGTCTATCCCCGTCGGACGCTGGCGCGGCTTTGGAAGCTGGTGAGCGCACCGGAGCCGGAGCTCACCCATTGCCTCGACATGATCGGTACCGAGGATTTCGTCATCAACCAGATCAGCGAACAGTACCTGCGAGCCGCCGCCTGTGCCCTGCGTGAGACTCCGCAGGTTTGCTGGCCCGACGGATCGGACGAGCACCGCGAGCGCCTGGCCCGGCTGTTCGAGCTCGCGCCGCTTATGCGGCGCGCCGCCGAGCGCCTCGACGAGTGGATCCAGCGGCCGGATGAAGATCGGGTGGCGGAGCTCCGGGTCTTGTTCGCCCAGGCGGCCGAACAGTTCCCGGACGGACCGGAGCGTCTGGTTGAGCTGATGTTTGCGCACCTCCCAAAGGCACCGCCCGTGCTGCGCATCCTGACGCTCAGCGCCGAGGCGGCGGCGCACAGCGACGTGCTGTCGCACTCGGAGCTTGGACCCTTCGTCGACACCCTGCTGCAGGCGACGGAGACCCGGGTGGCGGCGGTCGAGGCCTTTGTCGCGGCCCCGGCGCGCGATCAGGTTCGCGCTGCGGTCGCCGCCATCGGCTGGTGCGCCGACGTGCTCCGGGAGATGCGTCTGACCGTCAAGCCGGAGCCGTCCAGCGCGTGGGGCGTGGCGGTGCAGGGCATGCAACTGCGCATCGAGCGTCAGGCGATCGCCGCGCTCGAGACCGGGGCGGAGCTTGTCGAGATGGTCTTCCCCCTCGTCCGGCCCAAGTCGGCTCCCAAGATGGCGTCTGCCTCGCCCGATCTGACTGCCCCGTCCGAGGCGTCGGACATCGAGGTGGCGATGAGCCTGCTGGGCGCGATCGACCAGGCGCGTGTGACCCTCAGCGAGTTCGGCTGCGAGGGCGTGCGCCGCGCCATCATGAAGGGCGTGACCAGCCATCTGGCGGAATTCACCGAGAAGGGGCTGCTGAAGCCGACCAAGGCCGGCCCCAACGGGCTGAAACTGCTGCGGCGCGCCGCCGATGTCCTTCGCGCCATCGGCGAGAAAGAGCTGGCCCGCGCCGTGCTGCGGCGACTCGACGCCCGGCTGAATGACGCAGGCATGGCATCGTCGGACGCGATCGCCTAGACGAAGGCCATGATGGCCTTCTGGATGCTATCCGGCGTGGCGTCGGCACTCGCGGCCTGGATCCTGCTGACCTTTGCGCGCCGCGGCGAGGACATGCCGGTCGGCGTCCCCGATCCGCAGCATGAGCTGGACGAGCTGGAGCGTTTGCGCGCCCGTGGTCTGATGAGCGACGAGGCCCATGCCGTGGCCCACGCCGAGGCCGCCCGTCGCCTGCTGCGCGAGACCCCGGTTGGCGAGGCACCGCTGCGTCCCCGCCCGCGCGATCGGCTGTGGGCCGCGGGCACGGCCGCCGCCACGGCCGCCGCGGCGCTCGGGCTCTATCTGGTGCTTGGTGCCCCGGGCTATCCGGATCGACCGCATGCCGTGCGTGTCGCGCAGTGGGCGCAGATGCCGGAGCTTCTGGAGCCCGACCAGCTGGCCGCGGTGATGACTGCGGCGGTGGCGGAGCGGCCGACGGATCCCGAGGCCCAGGCCATGCTGGGGGCCGCGCGCTTCACCGCCGGCGATCCGCTCGGTGCCGCCTCGGCTTTCCGGCGCGTCGTGATTCTGCAGCCGGACAACGCCCAGGCCTGGGCGCGGCTGGGCGAGTCGCTGGTGCGGGCCGCCAAAGGGACCGTCGGCGGCGACGCCGAGGCTGCCTTCCTTGAAGCGATCCGGCTGGATCCGCAGCAGGGCGGAGCGCGCTACTATCTCGGAGAACTGGCGCTGCAGCGCGGTGACCTCGAAGAGGCGCGCACCCTGTGGGGCCCGCTGATCGACGTGCTCTCGCCCTCCGACCCGCGCCGGGCGGACCTGATCGCGCGGCTGGAGGCGGCGTCGTGACACCTTTTCCCCGGGCGGGCCTGCGCCTATCAGGCGGGCGGTCATGAGCTGGCTTCCCAAATCTCCCAAGGCGCGCCGTCGGCTGTGGATTGTCACGGCGATCGCCCCTGTGCTGGCCCTCGCCGTCGGCCTGTCGCTGTGGGCCATGAGCGACCGCGTGACCTTCTTCGTCACGCCGGCCGAGGCTACCCCGGAGACTGCGCCCGCCGGACGGCTGATGCGGCTCGGGGGTCTGGTCGAGGCCGGCAGCGTGGCCCACGGGGCGGACGGTCAGGTGCGCTTCGTGGTCGGGGACGGCGACGCGACCACGCCGGTAGTCTACCAGGGCGATCTGCCGGACCTGTTCCGCGAGGGGCAGGGCATTGTTGCCGAAGGCGTGTTCCTCGCCGACCGCACCTTTGAGGCGCGTCAGGTGCTGGCCAAGCACGACGAAACCTACATGCCGCGCGAGATCGCAGACCGCCTGAAGGAACGCGGCGATTGGCGTCCCGAGACCGGCGAAGCCGCGCCGCTGCGCGCCCTGAAAGGCGACACACGGTGATCGTCGAGGCCGGGGCCTTCGTCCTCATCCTGTCGCTTGTGCTGGCGATGGCCGCGACGGGGCTTGCGCTGGCCGGACGGCTGCGCCTCAGCCCCGGGCTGTCGGGCGCGGCGACGGGGGCCATGGTCGGTTCGGCGGGTGCCGCCGCTCTGGCCTTCGCCGCCCTGATCTACGCCTTCGTGGTGTCCGACTTCTCGGTCAGCAACGTCGCGGCCAACTCCCACACCGACAAGCCGATGCTCTACAAGGTGGCCGCGGCCTGGGGCAGCCACGAGGGCTCGCTGATGCTGTGGTGCCTGGTCATGGCGGGGTTCGGCGCGGTGCTGGCGCTGGGCCGCGGCCTGCCGTTCCGGCTCCGCACCTCGGCGACGGCAGCGCAGGGGGCGCTGACCACCCTGTTTCTCGCCTTCGCTGTCCTGACCTCCAACCCTTTCAACCGACTCGATCCCGCGCCGGTGCAGGGCCAGTCGCTCAATCCGCTGCTGCAGGACCCGGCGCTGGCGGCCCATCCGCCCATGCTCTACCTCGGCTACGTCGGCTTCTCGGTGCCGTTCGCCCTCGCCGTGGCGGCGCTGGCCGAGGGCCGCGTCGACGCCGCCTGGGGGCGCTGGGTGCGACCCTGGGCGTTGGCCAGCTGGGCCTTCCTGACCGCCGGCATCGCGCTGGGCAGCTTCTGGGCCTACTACGAGCTGGGCTGGGGCGGCTGGTGGTTCTGGGACCCGGTCGAGAACGCCTCCTTCATGCCCTGGCTGGCGGGCGCGGCCTTGCTGCATTCGGCGGTGGTGACCGAGCGACGCGGGGCCCTCAAGGCCTGGACCGTCTTCCTCGCCCTGTCGGCCTTCAGCCTGTCGATCCTCGGCGCTTTCCTTGTGCGCTCGGGCGTGCTGACCAGCGTGCACGCCTTCGCCGTCGACCCCCAGCGCGGCATGGTCCTGCTCGGCATTCTCGCCGTCGCCGCCGGGGCCGCCTTCGCCCTCTTCGCCTGGCGGGCCCCGACGCTGAGCGGCGGCGGCGTGTTCGCCCCGGTCAGCCGCGAGGCGACGCTGGTGCTGAACAACATCTTCCTCGCCGCGGCCGCGGCGACGGTGCTGCTGGGCACCCTCTATCCGCTGATGCTGGAGGCGGCGACCGGCCAGACCATCTCGGTCGGGCCGCCCTATTTCGACCTGACCTTCTCGCCGCTGCTGGCGGCGGCGCTGCTGATCCTCCCCGCCGGACCGTTACTGGCGTGGAAGCGCGGCGACCTGCGCGGCGTCGGCCAGCGGCTGATCTGGGCGGCGTTGGCGGCGCTGGCCGCCGGCCTGCTGACCCTGGCCCTGCACGACCTGGGCAAGGCGCTGGCGGCCTTCGGCGTCGCCCTCGGCGTCTGGCTGATCGCCGGGGCGCTGAGCGAGGTGGCCGAGCGGGTGCGGCTGTTCCGCGCCCCCTGGCCCGAGGTGCGCCGCCGCACCCTTGGATTACCTATGGGGGCCTGGGGCACCACCCTGGCCCACGCCGGTCTGGGCGTCTTCCTGCTCGGTGCCGTGGTCGAGACCAGCTTCAAGATCGAGGCCCAGGGCGTGGTCTCGCCCGGCGGCGTCGTGCAGGCAGGCCCCTACGCCGTCACGCTCAACAGCGTCGGGGTGGTCGAGGGGCCCAACTATCTGGCGGAGCAGGGCCGCGTCACCGTGGCCCGTACCGACGGTTCGGCCGCGCGCGACCTGACGCCGGAGCGCCGCTTCTTCCCTACCGGCGGCCAGACCACCACCGAGGTCGGGCTCGACTTCCGCGGGCTGGACGACGTCTATGTGGTGATCGGCGAGCGCCGGGCCGGGGCTGACGGGCAGCAGGCCTGGAGCCTGCGCGTCCACTACAATCCCTGGGCGCGGCTGATCTTCCTCGGCGCGGCGCTGATGACCCTTGGCGGACTGGTCAGCCTCGCCGACCGGCGCCTGCGCACCACCCCGGTCCAGCCGCGAAAGGCTGCGGCGTGAGACGCCAACTGCTGTTCGCCCTCGTCGCCGGCGTCATGCTGACAGCCCAGGCCGAGCCGCCCGCCGCGCCGGACCGGCCGCTGGCCAACCCGGCCCAGGAGGCCCGTGCCCGGGTCCTGTTCGAGGACATCCGCTGCGTCGTCTGCCAGCACGAGGCGATCGCCGATTCGCCCGCCGGGGTGGCCGGCGACATGCGCGCCTGGGTGCGCGAGCAGGTGGCGGCGGGCCGCACCGACCAGCAGATCCGCGACGAATTGGTGCGGCGCTACGGCGACTATGTGTTGTTCACCCCGCCGTTCCGGGCCGAGACCCTGCTGCTCTGGCTGGTCCCCTTCCTGATCGCCGGCGGCGCGGCCGGCGGGCTGGCGATCTGGGCCCGACGGCGTCCCCCCCCGGAGGCCGAACCGCTGTCGCCGGAGGAGGCCGCGCGCCTCGCCGAGTTTACCGCCGCCGCAAGGAACCGCCGCGATCCCGCCGCACCTTCGCCTCACGTCGAACCCTGATTGCAGTCAAGCCTGTCGAACCGGCGTTGGCCACAGACGGCGACGCGCTATAACAAGACTCAACGGGCCTCTTCCGGGGCCGGGGCAAGCATGGAACGACGGCACGCGATGGTGAAGCGCAAGGAGTTCATTCTGGGGGCCGCGGTGGGGCTGACCTTCGCGGCGGCGGCGACGGCGGGCGGGGTCATCCAGTGGCCCGGTGCCCAGGCCGAGGCGGTCCAGAGCGGGCGGCTCATTCCCAGCTCCGGCGTCGCCGGTGCCGCCTTCGCGCCGCCCCAGGGCGCGCCGCGTTCCTTCGCCGACATCTTCGACCAGGTGGCCCCGGCGGTGGTGCAGATCGATGTCCGCACGCGCATCCCGACCCCGCGCGGCGGTGGCATGTTCACCATTCCTGGCACCCCCTTCCAGTTCCCCGTGCCGCCCGGTGCCGCGCCCGGCGGCCAGGGTGAAGGCGAGGAGGACGAGGGCATCGTTTCCCAGGGCTCCGGCTCGGGCTTCTTCATCTCGGCCGACGGCTTCATCGTCACCAACAACCACGTGATCGAGAACGCCCAGGAGATCACCATCCGCCTGTCGGATGAGCGCGAGCTGACCGCGCGTCTTGTGGGCCGGGACGCCGATACGGATCTGGCCGTCCTCAAGGTCGACGGCGGCCCGTTCCCGTTCGTGCAGTTCGAAGAGAACGCCACCCCGCGCGTCGGCGACTGGGTGCTGGCGGTCGGCAATCCGTTCGGTCTGGGCGGCACGGCCACGGCCGGCATCGTCTCCAGCACCGGGCGGAACCTGCCGCTGCAGGAGAGCACCTTCACCGACTTCCTGCAGATCGACGCCGCCATCAACCGCGGCAACTCCGGCGGACCGACCTTCGACATCTATGGCCGCGTCGTGGGGGTGAACACGGCGATCTTCACGCCCACCGGCGGCTCGGTCGGGGTCGGATTCGCAATCCCGGCCGCGACGGCCCGGGCGATCACCGACCGCCTGATGCGCGGCCAGCAGATCGAGAGGGGGTATCTCGGGGTCGAGATCGCGAACCTCCTGCCCGATCTGCGGGAGGCGCTCGGATTGCCGGCCGACTTCCGCGGCGCCTACATCAATGATGTGACGCCGGACACGCCAGCCTCGCGCGCCGGCCTGAGGGCCGGGGACATCGTCACCTCGGTCAATGGCCGACGTCTCGATGGCTCGACGGCGGTGACCCGCGCCGTTGCGGCCACCCAGCCGGGCGAGACGCTGGAGCTTGAGATCCTGCGCGAGGGCCGGCCGCAGACCCTGACGGTCCGCGTCGGTCGTCGACCGGAGAATCTGGGTCGGGAGTTGCAGGACACCCCGCCGGCCGAGGCCCCGGCCGAGGCTCCTGTGACCGGTGAGCTGATCGAGGGCTTGCGCGTGACGCCGGTCACCGCGGCGCTGCGCCAGCGCTTTGACATTCCGGCGGACGTATCCGGCCTGGTCATCACCGAGGTGACGCCGCGGTCCGCGGCCGCCCGCGCCAGTCTGCAGCCCGGCCATGTGATCCGCCAAGTCAACCAGCGTCCGGTGGCTTCGCCGGCGGACTTCCGGACGGCGATTGCGGCGGCGCGCGGTGCCGATCGATCGGTCGCGCTGCTGCTGGTGCGGACGCCGGAAAGGAATGCGCCGGTCGTGCTGGAACTGGCCGAGGCCGAGTAATCCGGGCTGCCCCCGATCCACCGGGTCGGGCGCGCGCCTGCAGTCGGGGACGAGGGGAGGGACCGCATGCGTATTCTGGTCGTCGAGGACGACGCCGAGGCCGCCGCCGCCATGGTGCGCGGGCTCAGCGAGGCAGGCTATCAGGTCACCCATGCGGTGGACGGGGCCTATGGCTTGCTGGAGGCGCAGAAGGGCGGCTATGACGTCTATGTCGTCGATCGCATGATGCCTCGGCTGGACGGCATCGGCATGGTCGAGACCCTGCGCGGCGGCGGCGACCAGACGCCGGTGCTGTTCCTGTCGGCCCTGGGCGAGGTCGAGGACCGGATCACGGGCCTGAAGGCCGGGGCGGACGACTATCTGGTCAAGCCCTATGCGTTCGCCGAGCTGATCGCCCGGGTCGAGGCCCTGGCCCGGCGGCGGGAGACTGGCGGCGTGCAGACGGTGCTCAAGGTCGGCGACCTGGAGATGAACCTGATCGCCCGCACCGTGCATCGAGCCGGCCAGGAGATCGACCTGCAGCCGCGCGAGTTCCAGCTGCTGGAGTTCCTGATGCGCCACGCCAGCCAGTCGGTGACCCGCACCATGCTGCTGGAGAAGGTGTGGGAGTACCACTTCGACCCCCAGACCAACGTCATCGACGTCCACATCAGCCGCCTGCGCGCCAAGATCGACAAGGGCTTCGACCGCCCCATGCTGCAGACCGTCCGCGGCGCGGGATACCGGCTGGAGGCGTGACCGTGCCTTCCCTCCCCCGCGGGGGAGGGTGGCCCAAAGGGCCGGGTGGGTCGTAATCCTTCTCTCTCCCCTTCAGGGGGAGGGTGGCTGAGCCCGAAGGGCGAAGACAGGTGGGGACGGCAGGCATGACGCCGAGAGACAGGGCCCGGGCGATGCGCAAGGCGCTGACGCCGCCCGAGGCGCGCCTTTGGGTGGCGCTCCGCAGGCTTCGCGCTGAAGGTTGGTTGTTTCGGCGACAGGCGCCCGTCTTCGGCTCCTTCCTCGACTTCGTCTGCTTCGAGCGACGGCTGGTCGTCGAGAACGATGGTGCCCACCATCAGTTTCCGGACCAGCTCCGCCATGACCAGCGGCGGGACGCCGTGCTGGCCGCCGCAGAGTTTCTCACCCTGCGGTATCCCAACGCCTCGATCCGGGACAATCTGGCGGGTGTGATGGATGGCATACGCGATGCTCTGTCGAGACGGCCCATGTGCGGCTTCCTGAGGAAAGGCCCCACCCGGCCGCTGCGCGGCCACCCTCCCCTTGAAGGGGAGGGAAAGTGACCCTGCCCTCCATCTTCCGGCGCACGCCGTTCCGGGTGACGCTGCTGTTCGTGGCGCTGTTCGCGGCGGCGGCCAGCGCCGTGCTGGGCTGGGTGTATCTGACCTCGGCGAGCGAGGCGCGGGCGCGGGCCGAAGCGGATGTGCGCGCCGAGGTCGAGGTGTTGACCGCCATCTACCGCGAGCGCGGCGTCGAGGCGCTGAATGCCGCCCTGGTTGACCGCACGGCGCGGGGCGGGCCGAACCTGTATCTGCTGATGGCGAGCGACGGCGCGACCATCACAGGCAACATCAGCACCTCGCCCATCGATGACTTCACCGGCGACGAGCGCGTGGAGTCCTTCCGCCTCACCTCCACGGATGAAGACGGACGGGTGGTGCGGCCGCAGTCGCTCGGAGTCCAGGTTCGGCTCGCCGGCGGCCAGATGCTGTTCGTCGGTCAGGATATCGGCGACATCGAGCGCTACCTTGATCGCCTGACCCAGGCGCTGTGGACCGCCATGTTGGTGGTCGTGCTGCTGGGCATCGGCGGCGGCCTGTTGATCAGCCGTAACCTCGAGCGCTCCATGGCGCGGCTGAACCGGGTGGTGGCGGCGGTCGAAGGCGGCGACCTGACCGCCCGTGCCCAGGTGCGCGGGGCCGGGGACGAGATCGACGAGCTGGGGCAGGGGCTGAACCATATGCTTGACCGGCTGCAGGCGTCGATGGCTTCGATCCGCCACGCCGGCGACGCCATCGCCCACGACCTGCGCTCGCCCCTGACCCGGATGCGGGCGAAGCTGGAGGTGGCGCTGATCGATGTGGAGAGCGGCCGGCTGGACGGGGCCGACGCCCTGCAGACAGCGCTGGCCGAGGCCGATCACCTGCTCAAGACCTTCAACACCGTCTTGGCTATCGCCCGGCTGCAGGCGGTGTCGGAGCCGCCGGATCCGGAGACCTTCGACGCCGCCGACCTTGCGTCCGACATGGCCGAGCTCTACGAGCCGGCGGCCGAGGACAAGGGGCTGGAGTTCTCCGCCGAGATCGAGCCCGGCCTGCCGCTGCGGGCCAACCGGCCGTTCCTGGCCCAGGCGCTGGCCAATCTGATCGACAATGCCATCAAGTACACGCCCCCGGGCGGGGCGGTGATGCTGCGCGCCCGGCACCGGTCTTCCGGCGAAGTCGAGTTCTCGGTCACCGACACCGGCCCCGGCGTGCCGGACGAGGACCGGGCGCGGGTGCTGGAGCGTTTCGTCCGCCTCGACAACAGCCGCAGCGAGGCGGGGGCGGGCCTCGGCCTGTCGCTGGTCACCGCCGTCGCGGCCGCGCACGGCGGCCGGGTCCAGCTGGACGAGGGCCCGGGCTCCTGTGACGGCTCCGGGCCGGGCTTGCGGGTCGCTCTCGTGCTGCCCCCGGCATGAACCTCGCGGCGCGTCTGCGGCCCTGCGGTCCCGTGGTCGATCCCGCGGCGGCGGCGCGGGCGCATGAGGATCTCGGCGGGCCTGAGCCGTGGGAGATGCTGGCACCGGTGTTCGCTGCCTCGCCCTATCTGACGGCGCTGGGGCGCCGTGACCCGGCACGGCTGGCGTCGCTGCTGGCGGATGAGCCCGACGCCCGGCTGGCCGATCTGCTGGCACGGACGGCGGCGCTGGGGGGCGGGGCCGAGGCGGTGTCCGGCCCGCTACGCCGGCTCAAAGCTGAGCTGCACCTGCTGACGGCGCTCGCCGACCTCGGCGGTGTCTGGCCGCTGGAGCGGGTCACCGGCGCGCTCAGCGCCTTCGCCGACGCGGCGGTCGCCTCCGCCCTGCGTTCGCTGGCCCACGACCTCCGCGCCCGGGGCGTGCTGACCAGCCTGCCGGACGATCCGCGCGGGCCGCTCCCTGGCCTGTTCCTGCTGGCCATGGGCAAACACGGGGCGGGGGAGCTGAACTACTCCTCGGACATCGACGTGTCTGTCTTCTGGGAGCCCGAGGTCGTGCAGGCCGTGCTGTCCGGATCGGTCGAGCCGCAGCGCATCATGGATCGCCTCGCCCAGGGGCTGGCGACTCTGCTGTCTGAACGCACCGGCGAGGGCTATGTCTTCCGCACCGACCTGCGGCTGCGTCCCGATCCTTCGTCCACGCCCCCGGCCGTGGCCGCTCCCATGGCGCTGGCCTACTATGAGTCTGTCGGCCAGAACTGGGAGCGCGCCGCCTTCATCAAGGCCCGACCGCTGGCGGGCGACCTGGCCGAGGCCAGGGCGTTCCTCGACGCCCTGAAGCCGTTTGTCTGGCGGCGCAGCCTCGACTATCCGGCCATTCTCGACATCCAGTCGATCAAGCGCCAGATCCACGCGTGGAAGACGGGTCAAGGACTGAGCGCCGGCGGAGCCAACCTCAAGCTCGGGCGCGGCGGCATCCGCGAGATCGAGTTCTACGCCCAGACCCAGCAGTTGATCCTCGGCGGGCGCGACCCGTCGCTGCGCGCGCCGCGTACGGTGGAGGCCCTCGCCGCGCTGGCCGCGGCGGCTCGAACCCCGCCGGAGGTGGCGGAGGAATTGACCGCCGCCTATCGTCGCCTGCGCGACCTCGAACACCGGGTGCAGATGCTCGACGACGAGCAGAGCCATGTGCTGCCACTCGATCCCGATCGTCGCCGGGCCGTCGCCGCCCTCGCCGGGGCCGACGATCTGGTCGCTTTCGACGCCGGGGTCGAGGCGCTGCTGCGGGCGGTCAACGCCCGCTACGGCGAGCTCTTCTCCGAGGAGGAGGACCTGTCTTCGCAGTGGGGTAGCCTGGTTTTCACCGGGGTCGAGAACGATCCGGAGACCCTGCAGACCCTGACGCGGATGGGCTTCGACGACCCGGCGGCGGTGAGCGCCACGATCCGCGCCTGGCACCACGGACGCATTCCCGCGACGCGCAGCGCCCGCGGGCGAGAGTTGTTCACGCGGCTGGCTCCGCGGTTGCTGACCGCAGCGGCGGAGACCGGGGCGCCGAACGCGGCCTTCACCCGTTTCTCGACCTTCTTCGCCGGCCTGACCGCCGGGGTTCAGGTCCAGGCCCTGTTCCTAAACCAGCCTGAGCTGTTCACCCTGCTAGTGAGGGTGATGGCTTTCGCGCCGCGGCTGGCGCGCCAGCTGGGCCGGCATCCCGCGACGCTGGACAGCATCCTCGACGAGCGCTTCCTCGCGCCGCTGGAGGCGGACACCGGGGTGCTCGACGAGATTGTCGCCGCGGCCGGCGACGCCGATTTCGAGGAGGCCATGAACCGGGTGCGCCGGGCGGTGCGCGAACAGGTCTTCCGCATCGGCCTGCAGACCATTCTCGGACGGGCCGGTGCCGAGGCGGCGGGCTGGGCCTTCACCGCCCTGGCCGATGCAGCACTGGCGGCCCTCGCCCCGGCGGCGCTGCGCGAGGCCGAGCGGCTGGGCGGGGCCTGTCCGGGCGCGGTGGCGGTGGTGGCACTCGGCAAGGCCGGCTCGCGCGAGATGACGGCGGCGTCCGACCTCGACCTGATGACCGTGTTTGAGGCCCCGGACGGCGCGTTGTCAGCGGCAAGAGGCTGGCCCGCTGACGTCTTCTACGCCCGCTTCACCCAGCGGCTGGTGGCGGCCCTGTCGACCCAGACCGCCGAGGGTGGTTTGTATGAGGTCGATATGCGCCTGCGGCCCTCGGGCTCGGCGGGGCCCGTATCGGTAAGTCTGCCGGCGATCGAGCTCTACTACCGCGGCGAGGCGGACACCTGGGAGTTCCTCGCCCTGACCCGGGCCCGGGTAGCCTGGGCCAGCGACCCCGGCTTCGGTGCCCGGGTGGCGGACACGATCGAGGCCGCCCTGCGCCGCCGGCGCCGCGGTGTGAAGATCGCTGCGGATGTGCTGGCCATGCGCCGGCTGATGGACCGCGAACGCCCGCCGCGCGGCTTCTGGGACATGAAGCTCTCGCCCGGTGGACTGGTCGATGCGGAGTTCGCCGCCCAGTTGCTGCAGTTGAAGGCCGCACTCGCCGGCAAGCCGCTGACGGTCTCGACCCTTGAGGCCCTGGCCGGGGAGCCGCGGCTGGCCAAGGCCTGGCGGCTGCAGCAGCGGCTGGCCCAGGTGCTGGCCTGCGCCCTTGAGGAAACCGGCGATGTGGAGGCTGAACCTGCCGGCCTCAAACAACGCCTGGCCGAGGCGGGCGGCGCGGTCGATTTCACGGCCCTGCAAGGGCAGCTTGAGGCGGTCCGCCGGGCGGCGCGGGCCCGCTTGCTGCGCCTGCTCGGTGCCTGACGCGACGGACTCGCCGCCCGGGGCCGTTCTATCTCCGGGGGCTTCTTTTTGGGACGGTCGCTGGCCGTCAGACGGAGACAACCAATGAAGGGCATCATTCTCATCGCTGCGCTCGGCCTGACCGCCGGCGCAGCTGCCGCCCAGGACCGGGGTGGTCCGCTGGCTCGCGCCGATGCAGACAACGACGGGGTCATAACCCGCGCCGAGTTCATCGAGGCGCGCCTCGCGCCGCTGCGGCGGCTCGACGCCGATGGCGACGGGACAGTCACCCGTGCCGAGGGCGAGGCCGTCGGTGCCGCCATGGCGGCGCGCGGCGGCGCGCGACCCGGGCCGCGTTCTGAGCAGGGCGCGCGACCCCGGGGCGAGCGGCGCGGTATGCGCGGGCTCGATCAGCTGCCCATCACCCTCGCCCAGGCCGAGGCCAGGGCGGCCGAGGATTTTGCCCGGTTCGATCTCGACGGCGACGGCCGCCTCACGGCCGCCGAGCGCGAGGAGCTGGAAAGCCGGATGTCGGCGGCGCGCGCAGGCGGCTTCGGCGGCCCCGACGGGGACCGCTGAGGACGTGCGGATGGATCGGCGCGGGCCTTTTCCGGTCGCGGCTGCGGCTCCCGTCGGGGACGCCGCCTCGCCGTGGTGGCGCGCGCCGATCGGTCCGTGCTCAACTGGAGACCTGAGTCTCGTCGGGGCCGGTCGGGGCATGCTCGCCCGACCGGCCGCAGCGGACGACCGGAGAGCGGGACGAGACGGAGTGGAGCGGTCAGAGGACCCGGATGAGGATCTGGTGCGGCGCGTGGCCGACGGTGACCCGGCCGCCATCCAGGCCCTGGTCGCCCGCAAGCTGCCCCGCATGACGGCGCTCGCCTGGCGCATGCTCGGCGACGCCGGCGAGGCCGAGGATGTGGCCCAGGAGGCCATGCTGCGGGCCTGGCGCCAGGCACCCCGCTGGCGTCCCGGACAGGCGAGGTTTGACACCTGGCTGCACCGGGTGGCGCTGAACCTATGCTACGATCGGTTACGCCGTCGGCGCGAGGTCACGGTCGGGCACCTGCCCGAGCGGGCGGACGAAAGCGCCGATCCGGCGCGCGGACTTGAGGCGGCGGATGTCGGTCGCCGTGTGCAGGCGGCGCTGGTACGCTTGCCGGATCGCCAGCGGGAGGCGATCATTCTGTGCCACTACCAGGAGCTGTCGAACATCGAGGCGGCGGCTCTGATGTCGGTCAGTGTCGAGGCGATGGAGAGCCTGCTGTCGCGCGGTCGCCGGGCCCTGCGGGCGGCGCTGCTGGAAATCGCTCCGGGCGGGGCGGGAGCATGAGGATGGATCAGACCCGACTGGGCGAACTGGCGGAAGCTTACGGAGCAGACTGGCGGCGGTGGCCCGAGGCCGAGCGGGAGGCCGCGCGCGCCCTGCTGGCGACTGATCTGGCCGCCGAGCGGCTGTTGTTCGCGGAGCGTCAGCTCGATGCCGCGCTCGATCTTGCGCCGCGCCTCGAAGTGTCGGCCGCCCTGCGCGAGCGCGTTGTCGCGGCCGCGCCCCGCCCCGTGACGTGGCCGTTCGCCAGCCTGCGTGCCCGCTGGAGACGGGCGGGGGCTTCCGGGCGGTCAGTGTGGCTGTCCGGCATGGGCGTCGCGGCCGCCGTGTGCGCTGGCCTGCTGGTCGGCGAGGCCATGGTCGTCGGGATTTCGGCAGGCCTGCAGGCGGATTCGGTGCTGTATCTCGCCTCGCTGGATGCGGTCGATGATACGGAGATCCTGCAATGAGCCCGCGTCTCCTCGGCGGGTTGCTGGTGCTGTCGTTGGCCCTGAACGCCTTCGCCATCGCCGGCGGGGTGACCGTCTGGCGTGAGCTCAAGGCGGTCGAGGCGCGCGTGGCCGAACGCCTGCCGCCCCCCCAGCCATCGTTCCGCCAGGCCATGGGCAGCCTTTCGCCGGAGACGCGGGTTCGGGTCAGGGAGGCGCTCCGGGCCGCGGCCCTGGCGGCGCGTCCGGACTTCGAGCGGGCGCGCGAGGCCCGGCGTCAGGCCATCGTCCGTTCGGGTGCCGCCCAGCTGGATCGTGCGGCCGTTTTCGCCCTGCTGGCGGAGTCGCGCGAAGCGGAGCTGCGCGGCCGGATCCGCCTCGAGGCGGCGGCGCTGGACCTGTTCGAGACCCTGACGCCCGAGGAAAGGGCGATCCTGTCGCCGATTTTCGCGCGGCGGTTCACTGGCCCGCGGCGCTCCGACGGGCCGTTGCCGCCGGTGGTCGCACCGCCTCAGGAGACCTTGAGGTAGCGCTTGCGCTCGACCGAGGAGGGAATGCGCAGGACCTCCCGGTACTTGGCCACCGTGCGCCGGGCGATGTCGATGCCCGCTTCCTTGAGCAGTTCAACGATACGGTCGTCGGACAGCACGTCCGCGTCGCTGGCCTCGGCCTCGATCATCGTCCTGATGCGGTGGCGCACGGCCTCGGCCGAGTGGGTCGCCCCGCCGTCCGAAGCCTGGATCGCGGCGGTGAAGAAGAACTTCAGCTCGAACACGCCGCGCGGCGTGGCGACATATTTGTTCGAGGTCACCCGGCTGACGGTGGACTCGTGCATGCCGATGACCTCGGCCACGGTCTTGAGGTTCAGCGGCCGCAGGAACTCCACCCCGAAGGCGAGGAAGGCGTCCTGCTGGCGCACGATCTCCGAGGCGACCTTGAGGATGGTCTTGGCCCGCTGGTCCAGCGAGCGCACCAGCCAGCTGGCCTGGGCGGCGCAGTCGGCAACGAAGGCCTTCTCCGTCTCAGAACGCGCAGCGTCGGCGACCACGGCGTGATAGCGCTTGTCGATCAGGATACGCGGCAGGGTGTCGGTGTTCAGCTCCACGCGCCAGCCGCCGGCCGGGTCGGGCCGGACATGGACGTCGGGGATCAGGGTCTGGGCTGGCTCGCCGCCGAAGCCGGCACCGGGCCGCGGGGTTAGAGCCTTCAGCTCGGCGATCATGTCGGTCAGGTCGTCGGCGTCGACGCCGCAGACCCGGCGCAGGCCGGCCAGGTCGCGGCGCGCCAGCAGATCGAGGTTCTCGACCAGCGCCGCCATGGCCGGGTCGTAGCGGTTGCGCTCGACCAGCTGCAGCTTCAGGCACTCCGGCACCGAGCGGGCCATGACGCCGGTCGGCTCGAAGCCGTGGCATACTGCCAGCACCGCCTCGACCCGCGCAGGATCGCAGCCGAGCCGGTCGGCGATCTCGGCCAGCTCGCCGCGCAGGTAGCCACCGTCGTCAACCTGGTCGATCAGGGCGAGGGCTATGGCGTGGTCGCTCGGGGCCAGCCGGGCGGAGGAGGCCTGGGCCTGCAGATGCTCCCACAGGGTCAGCTCGCGTCGGTCGGGGCGCTCTTCCCCCAGGTCCTCAAGATCGCCGCCGCGGCCGACGCCGGACCAGTCGGACAAGCCGGGCTGGGCCTCGCCTTCGGGGGCGCGGTCGCTGACCCTTTCGCCGGGGCTGGCGTCGCCGTAGATATCACCCTCGCCGGCGTCCAGCGCTGCCGCCGCCTCCCCGGGCGCGGGATCGTCGACGCCGCTGTCACGGTCCGGGGTGTCTGGCAGGGGCTCGGCCTCGCCGTCGGGCTCATCGCGCGCAAGCAGCGGATTGCGCTCCAGCTCCTGCTCGACGAAGGCCTCCAGCTCGAGATTGGAGAGCTGCAACAGCTTGATGGCCTGCTGCAGCTGGGGAGTGACCACCAGCCCCTGGCCCTGCCGGATCTCCAGCCTCTGTCCTAGCACGTGCCCCCCGGTCCCTCAGCCCCTCGGGCGGTTGGCCCGAAACTTGCTGATACCTTGGCCCCCGAGGAGTTAACGTCGGTCTAAGCGCGGCGAAGCTCAGCGCTTCGGCTTGCGGGCCTGCCGGGGTGGCGTGTGCGCTCCGGGGTCGTAGAGGTCGCCCAGATAGACGCGGCGAACCTCGGGGTCGGCGATGATCTCGGCCGGCGCGCCCACGAACAGCACTTGACCGGCCGAGATGATGGCGGCGCGGTCGGTGATCTCCAGCGTCTCGCGCACATTGTGGTCGGTGATCAGCACGCCGATGCCGCGGCCGGCGAGGTAGCGGATCACCTGGCGGATGTCGGCGATGGCCAGCGGGTCGATCCCGGCGAACGGCTCGTCCAGCAGCATGAAGCTGGGCTTGCCGGCAAGGGCGCGGGCGATCTCCGCGCGGCGCCGCTCACCGCCCGAGAGGGCACCGGCGGGTGCCTCCTTGAGATGGCTGATATGTAGATCCTCAAGCAGCCGGTCGACGTCGGCCGCGACCCGTCCCGCCGGCGTGTTGAGCTCGGCGACGGCGGCGACGTTCTCGCCGACGGTCATGCCGCGGAAGATCGAGGCCTCCTGCGCCAGATAGCCCAGCCCCAAGCGGGCGCGCTGGTACATCGGCTGGGCCGTGATGTCCTCGCCGTCCAGCCAGATTCTTCCGGAATCCGGCGGGATCAGGCCCGTGATCATGTAGAAGCAGGTGGTCTTGCCAGCGCCGTTCGGGCCCAGCAGGCCCACCACCTCGCCGCGCTGCACCGTCAGGGACACGTCGCGCACCACCTGCCGGGCCCCGAAGCTGCGGGCGATGTGCTCAATGCGCAGGCCTTTCGGTCGCGGCGCGGTGTCAGCCTCCGCCGGCGCGCCGGCGTCCGACCGTGGCGTGCGGTTAAGCAGGGAGAGTTCCTTGCGCGGCACGGGTCCGGGTCAGTTCTGCTCGGGGTAGAGGACGCCCTGCACGCGGCCGCCCGTTCCGCCGGACAGGCGGGCTGCGCCGCTGTCGATGTTGTAGGTCCCGACCGTCCCGGTCAGCACATTGCGTCCCTGCGTCAGGATCACGTCGCCGGTCACCGTCACGACGCCCTCGCTCACCGAATAGGTGGCGCGGTCTCCGCGCAGCGTCTGGTTCGGCGTCACGTAATAGACGCCGCCGCTGGCCTCGATCCGCGTGATCGCGCCATTGGTCATGGTCACCTCGACGGCTTCGGCGCGTAGTCGGTTCTGGCCCTGCAGGATCTCGGCGTCGCCGCGCAGGGAGATACCGCTCGGCGTATATTCCCCGGTGTTGGCCCCGTACATGATCGGTGCTCGGCTGGGCGGGGTCTGGGCCGAGACCTGGGCCGCGACGCCGGTGCCGGCGATGACCGCGATGGCGAGGATGGAGGTCAGCTTCATCATGTCAGTCGCCTGCCGCGCTGAGGGTACCGCGCACCTTCTCACCGGGCCGCCCGAAAAGCTCGATTCGATCGCCCTGATCGTGGATGGCATAGGCCGAAGCGCGGATGGTTCCAAGGGGCCCCGCGCCCTCGATGCCCTTGTCGCCGCGGATAATGCCGGTCTCGGTGTCGATCACGGCTTCGGGAGAGGTCAGGCGGAAGCCGGAGTCCGCGTCCATGATGCGGACATTGGCCCCCAGCGTCACCGTCTTGCGGGTCTGGTCGTAGACGCCGGCGTCGGCGGTCAGCTCGGTGACCGCGTTGCCGCCGAGGTTGAGCCGCATGACGGGCCCGTTCAGGCGAAAGAAGCCCGTCGCCGGATCGCGCACGGCCCGCTCGGCACCGATGATGAAGGAGCGGCCCGCCGCGTCCTGGCTGTGGAACAAGGGATTGTCGAGGCGCACCTCGCGGGTCTCGCTGGCGTTGCGCTCGACGCCGGAGATCACGGTCCGAAGGACCGTCCAGCTCAGCGCTCCGCCGGCCAGCAGCAGGATGGCCACCGGCAGCACCCGCCGCGCCAGCTGCACGCGTCGGGCTCGGGCGCGAAAGCGGGCGGCGGTCCGGGCGACCCGGGCCTCGTCAGCTTCTGTGCGGCGCTCGAACTCGTCCATGGTCAGGTATGGGCGAAGATGTCGATCTCGTCCCAGCCTTCGAGATCGAGCCGGGCCCGGACGGGAAGGAAGTCGAAACAGGCTTGGGCCAGTTCGGTGCGGCCCTCGCGCGCCAGCATCTCGTCCAGGCGCATGCGCACGGCATGCAGGTGCAGCACGTCCGAGGCGGCGTACTCGACCTGGGCCGGCGACAGGGCGGGGGTGCCCCAGTCGGAGCTCTGCTGGGCTTTGGAGAGCTCGACCCCGGCCAGTTCGCGCACGACGTCCTTGAGGCCGTGGCGGTCGGTGTAGGTGCGCGCCAGCTTCGAGCCGACCTTGGTGCAGTAGACCGGGCGCGTCTCGACCCCGAGGTGGAGCAGGAACATGGCGATGTCGAAGCGGCCGAAGTGGAAGAGTTTCAGCACCGTCGGGTCCGCAAGCAGCCGCTTGAGATTCGGACAGTCGTAGGCCGGCCGGTTCAGCCGCAACACGTGAGCGTCGCCGTCGCCTGACGACAGCTGCACCACGCACAGGGCGTCGCGGCGGAAGCGCAGGCCCATGGTCTCGGAATCGACGGCCACCACCGGGCCGAGGTTCAGATCGTCCGGCAGGTCGCCTTCGTGCAGGTGAACGGTCATCGCCTCTCCTTCATGCCTCCGATAGCCGAGCCGGGCCGGCGATGCGATAGGCGGGAAAACTGAAGAAGGGCGCCGGGAGGCCCCGACGCCCTTTTCGAATTTGGTGCCCAGGAGAGGACTCGAACCTCCACGGCCGTTAAGCCACTGGCACCTGAAGCCAGCGCGTCTACCAATTCCGCCACCTGGGCCCGACCTGACCGGTCGGAAGGCGCGGACCCTTAAGGCAGGCCTCGAAGGCGGTCAACAGGGTTTCGCAAGGGATGCGTCGCGCCGTTGCGTTGCGGGGGGCGACGCCATCGTCTAAGCGGCGGGGGCATTCTCAGGAGACCCGGAGTCATGGCTCAGATGGCTGGCAAGATCGTCGTCGTGTTCGGCGGTTCCGGCTTCGTCGGGACCCAGGCCGTGCGGGCGCTCGCCCGTCGCGGCTGGCGGGTGCGGGTGGCGGTGCGCAAACCCCATCTGGCCGGGGCCCTTCGGCCGGTCGGCGACATCGGCCAGGTCCAGCTGATGCGCTGCGACATTACCCGTCGCGCTGATGTCGAGGCGGCGCTGGAAGGCGCGGACGCCGCCGTCAATCTGGTCGGCCTGCTGTTCGAGGGACCGGGCGGACGATTCGCGTCCTCGCATCTCGAGGGCGCGCGCCACATCGCTGAAGTCTGCCGTGACCAGCGCATCGAGCGCCTGGTCCAGATCTCGGCCATCGGGGCTGACGCCTCGGCGGCGGCCGGCTACGCCCGCACCAAGGGCCAGGCCGAGGCGGCGGTGCGCGCCGCCGTGCCAGGCGCGGTGATCCTTCGGCCGTCGATCATCTTCGGCCATGGCGACGGCTTCCTGAACCGCTTCGCCAGCCTCGCCACCATGGCCCCCGCCCTGCCGCTGATCGGCGGCGGCGGCACCCGCTTCCAGCCCGTCTATGTCGGCGACGTGGCCGAGGCTATCGCCGGGTCGCTCGAGCGACCCGAGGCGCGCGGTCGGACCTATGAGCTGGGTGGACCGTCGGTCTTCACCTTCAAGGAGATCCTCCAGCTGATCCTTCGCGAGATCGACCGCCGCCGGCCGCTGCTGCCGATCCCGTTCATGGCGGCGCGCATCCTCGGAAGCTTCGCCCAGCTGAAGGCCGTCGTCGGCATCGCCCCTCAGTTGACCCGCGACCAGGTGCTAATGCTGCATGCGGATAATGTGGTGTCGGACGGTGCGCCCGGGCTGGCGGCCCTCGGCATTACCCCGACCGGGCTCGAGGCGATCGCCCCGACCTATCTGTGGCGCTATCGCCGCGGCGGCCAGTTCGCCGCCACGCCGCGTCCGCAGGAGGACGCGCTGCCGGCCTGAGGTCGACTGTCGCGGGCGTTGTCAGGGCACCAGAACCTTGAGGACGGCCTTACCGTAGCGCGCGAGCTTGTTCTGGCCGACACCCGGCACCTGTGACAGGGCACCGAGAGAGCCCGGCTGCGCGGCCGCGATCTCCAGCAGGGTGCGGTCCTGGAAGATGACATAGGGCGGCACGTGCTGTTCGGCTGCCCGCTCGCGCCGCCACGCCCGCAGCGCCTCGAAGCGTCCCCGCAGGTCGGCGTCGAGGGTCTCGAGCGCGTCGCGCCGGCGGCGGCGGGGAGCCTCGATCCCGGCGACCGCCCGGTGCGCTGTCTCCACGCGCCGCTCGCCGCGATAGACCGCCCGCACCAGCTCGGGGTCGCCGAGGGTGATCAGCGGGCGGCCGTCGTTGGGGGCCTCGACCAGCAGGCCCTCGAACAGAAGGTGGTCGATCAGGTCGCGCCATGTGGTGATGTCGACATCGGTGCCGATGCCCCAGGTCGAGAGGCTGGTCTCCCACGGCTGCGGATCGCGGCCCTTGCCCAGCAGGTGATCGACCACCCGGGCGCGGCCAAAGCGCTCGCCGAGCCGCTGCACCGCCGCCAGCACCTTCTGCGCCTCGACCGTGGCGTCGCGCTGCGACGGTGGATCGAGGCAAAGGTCGCAGACGCCGCAGGGCTCGGCCCCGCTCTCGCCAAAGTAACGGCGCACCGCCTGTGGCCGGCAGGTGGTACCGTCCAGCATGGTGAACAGCTGGCGCGCCTTGCGGGCCTGGACCCGGCGCACCGCCTCCTCCATCGGCCGCCCCTCGAGGCGTCGCAGGCTCCAGGCGATGTCGGACGGGCCGTAAAGAGTGATGCCCTCGGCCGGATCACCATCGCGCCCGGCGCGCCCGACTTCCTGCCAGTAGGCTTCCAGCGAGCTCGGCGGATCGGCGTGGATGACGAAGCGGACGTCCGGTTTGTCCACCCCCATGCCGAAGGCGATGGTCGCCACCATCACTGCCGCGTCCTCGGCGAGGAAGCGCGCCAGCCGGCGCTCACGCTCGGCGGCCTCCATGCCGGCGTGATACGCGAGGGCGGGCACGCCGGCGGCCTCAAGCGCCTCGGACAGACGTTCGGTGCCTTCGCGGCTGCCGCAATAGACCACGCCGGACCGGCCGCGTCGCTCGCTGACCAGTTCGACCACGCGGGCGTCGGTGCGGGCGCGCGAGGCGGCAGCCTTGCGCTCTGCCGACAGGTGCAGGTTCGGGCGTGCGAAGCTGTCGACGAACACCTCAGCCCCCTGCAGGTGCAGGGCTTCGACGATGTCCTCGCGGGTGCGAGGGTCGGCGGTTGCGGTGACGGCCATGCGCGGCACGCCGGAGAACAGCGCCGCCAGCCGCCCCAGCGCCCGGTAGTCCGGGCGGAAGTCATGGCCCCACTGGCTGACGCAGTGCGCCTCGTCGATGGCGATCAACGCCAGGTCGATCTCCTGCAGCCGCTCGAGCATGGCACCTGAGAACAGGCCCTCGGGCGAGACGTACAGCAGGTCCAGTGTCCGCTCGCGCGCCATGCGCCAGATACGCGAGCGCTCGTCTAGGCTGACCCCGCTGTCCAGTCGCGCGGCGGAGACGCCCTGCTGCCGCAGCGCCTCAACCTGGTCGGTCATCAGGGCTATGAGCGGCGACACGACCAGCCCCACCCCGGGCCGCAGTATCGAGGGTACCTGGTAGCAGACGCTCTTGCCGCCGCCGGTCGGCAACACCGCGAGTACGTCACGCCCGGCCAGCGCCTCGGCCACGATCGGGCCCTGCAGCCCGCGGAAGTCGCCGTGGCCCCAGACGCGCCTCAGGGTCTCGCGAGCGGGCGCGAGAGGATCGGGCGGGGAATCGAACGACATGGCGCGTTTTTGCCCGAGCCGCGCGTCCGGCGCCACCGGGAGAGGCAGCAGGAGGGGCAATCTAGCTCTCCAGCGCGCCTGGAAGGACCCGGACCATCTGGGCGCGGCCCTCCAGGGCGGCGAACAGGGCGGGCTCGGTGCCGGTCATGAAGGCCTGCAGGCCGAGGTGCTCGATCTCGGCGAACAGGGCGGCGCGGCGGGTCTCGTCCAGATGCGCCGGGGCCTCGTCGAGCAGTAGCAAGGGCCGGGCGGCAAGCGCGCGCAGGCGCGTGACCTGGGCGAGGATCAGGTTCAGCACCAGCGCTTTCTGCTCGCCCGACGAGCCCTCGGCCGCCGGCCGTTGCTTGGCCCGGTGCAGGGCCGTCAGGTCGGTGCGGTGGAGGCCGTAAAGCGACCGTCCCGCAGGCCCGTCGCGGCTTCGCGCGGCGCGGAAGCCCTCGATCAGCCGCCGGACCAGGGTGTTTGCATCGATTCCCCCGGCCGCCCAGACCTCTGCCGGACCATCGAGCCCCAGGTCGGCCTGGGGGAAGGGGCTGTCGGTGCGCGTGTCCACCGCCGCCTGCAGGGCCGTCAGGGTTGCGGCGCGGGCGAGCGCGATGCGCGCCCCGCACTCCGCCAGCCGGGCTTCGAGGGCGTCCAGCCAGGCAGGATCGGCCGGCGGGCCCTCGACCGCATCGACAAGGAGTTTGAGACGCTCGCGAAGGGCCCTGTCGTAGCTGGCGACGGCAGCGGCGTGGTCAGGCTCGGCGGCGAACACCAGACGGTCGAAGAAGCGGAGTCTCTCGGCGCGGGTGTCCGAGAACAGTCGGTCCTGTTCCGGCGTGGCCCAAACCGGACGGAGATGGTCGAGCAGCCGGCCGGGCGGTGCCGGCTCGCCGTCGATACGCACCACCCTCCGGGCAGCGCCGGGCCCGGGCACGCCGGTGCCCAGCTGGACCTCGTCGGCGAGGCGGGCGCTGACCGCCCAGGGGCGTCCGTCCCGTTCGCCGGGCTCGCGCCGGCCGATGTCGGCGGCGGTCGCCCCGCGCAGGCCCCGGCCGGGCGTCAGCAGGCTGAGCGCCTCCAGCAGGTTCGTCTTGCCGGCCCCGTTCGGTCCGACCAGCACCACGGGCCCGCCCGCAGCTTCCAGCCGGGCGGTCGCATAGGAGCGGAAGTCTGTCAGGATGAGCTGGCGGATCACAGGTGGGAGACTCGGCGCGCGCCGACGGGGTCGCGGGCCGGACGTGAGCCGCGCGCGTCCGGGTTAGACCTGATGCGCCGGCATTCCAAGCGGCTCGCTCATCACCGGGCCAGGGCACGCGAGGCCAGGATGCGATCCTGGCCAGCTGGGCAGGGGTCCATCAGCACCGGGCCCAGCGCCAGGCGCTCGTCGGCCCGCGAGGCGCTCGAGGTCCAACGCGGTGTCGTCGAGGCTGATCAGGGCCACCGGCGGCGGGGGCAGGGGGGCTGTGGCCTCCGCGTCGCCAGCATGCCGGTCATCGCAAGGAACAGCATCAGGCCCGCGAGCAGGGCGAAGCGGTCGCCAGGCAGCACCAGCGGTCCGAGGGTGATGGCGGTCATGCGCCCAGTCTGGAGCGCCGGGCCCCGTGGCCAAGGCGCGATCCGCTCTCGCCCTCGAGGCAGGGCCGAAAGGGCTGATGGTGCGGGTGGTCGGGCTCGAACCGACACTCCTTTCGGAACCGGATTTTGAGTCCGGCGCGTCTACCAGTTTCACCACACCCGCACAGGTGCCACGGACGAGTGTTGGTAGCCCGGCCACGAGGGCGATTCAATCCGGCTGAGACCGCCCGACGCCCGGGCACCCCTTGCGTTTCACCTCGCTGTAACGCAGATGACGGACATGAGCGACGCGGCGCCCGATCTGGCCATCCTGTACGAGCATCCCCAGTGGTTTGAGCCGCTGTTCGCAGCACTGGACCGGCGCGGCGTGGCCTATGTGAAATCCTCCTTCGCCGGGCACCACTTCGATCCCCAGGGCTCGCCGCCCCCGGCCCCGGTGGTGTTCAGCCGGCTGGCGATGTCGTCCTTTCTGCGCGAGGCCGAGCATCCGATCTTCTATGCCCGCAGCCTCTTTGCCCACTGGGCGGCGCGGGGCGCGCGGGTGCTGAACGCCGAGGCGCTCGACGTTGACGCCTCCAAGGCGCGGCAGCTGTCGGTGATCTCCGCCCTCGGGCTGCTGACGCCGGAGACGCGGGTGGTGCACCGCCGTCGGGACCTGATCGCCGCCGCCGCCGGGTTGCGCTTCCCGGTGCTGGTCAAGGCCGACATCGGCGGCTCCGGGGCCGGCATTGTGCGCTATGACTCCGCCGAGGAACTGGCCGCCGCCGCCGAGGCCGGCGAGACCCCGGTCGGCGTCAACGGCGTGGCCCTGCTGCAGGAGTACTCGCCGCGTCGGGACGACCGGGTCTATCGCGTCGAGACCCTGGACGGCCGCTTCCTCTACGCCATGGAGGTCGAGAGCCCCGGCGAGACCTTTGACCTCTGCCCCGCCGACGCCTGTCTGGTGCGCCCGGGTGCGGCGGCCCTGAGCATGACCCGCTTTGAGCCGCCGGCCGAGATCGTGGCCGCGGCCGAGGCCATCGTCCAGGCCGCGCGGCTGGACATCGGCTCGGTCGAGTACCTGATCGACGACCGCGACGGCTCGACTCGCTTCTACGACCTCAACGCCCTGTCCAACTTCGTGGCCAGACCCCTCGAGGTGCTGGGCTTCGATCCGCACGAGGATCTGGTCGACTGGCTGGTGGCGGTCATCGCAGGGCAGAAGGCGCTCGCGTCATGAGGTACGGCTACTGGGCCCCGGTGTTCGGGGGTTGGCTGCGCAATGTCGATGACGAGCGCGAGGCCAGCTGGGAGGCGCTGTCGTCGCTGGTGCGGCGCTCCGAGCAGATCGGCTACGACCTGACCCTCGTCGCCGAGCTGAATCTCAACGACATCAAGGGGATCGAGGCCCCGGCGCTGGACGCCTGGTCCTCGGTGGCGGCTCTGGCGGCGGTGACCGAGCGCATCGAGCTGATGACCGCCGTCCGCCCGAATTTCCACCAGCCGGCCCTGTTCGCCAAGGCGGCGGCCAATATCGACCGCATCGCCAATGGCCGGCTGGCGCTCAACGTCGTCTCGTCCTGGTGGGCCAAGGAGGCCGAGAGCTACGGCCTGCAGTTCGACCAGCACGACGACCGTTACGCCCGCACCACGGAGTGGCTGCAGGTGCTGGACCTGCTTTGGACCCGGCCGCGCACCGATTTCGTCGGCCGCTACTACCAGCTGAAGGACGCCATCGTGGAGCCGAAGCCGGTGTTCCGGCCGGACCGGCCGCGGCCGGTGATCTACGCCGGCGGCGAGTCCGAGGCGGCCAAGACCATGATCGCCCGCTATTGCGACGCCTATGTCATGCACGGCGACGCCCCGGAGGTAATCGCGGAGAAGATTGCCGACATGAAGGCCCGGCGCGAGGCCTTCGGCCTGCCGCCGATGCAGTTCGGCATGGCCGCCTACGCCATCGTCCGCGACACGGCGGCCGGGGTGGCGCGCGAGCTGGAGCGGATCACCACCATTCCCGGCCTGGCCGAGGGCAAGCCGCCGCCCGGCTTCGCCAACTTCGACCAGTGGCTGGCCGGCACCGAACTGGAGCGCGAGCTCAAGATCCGCGAGTACAGCGTCTCCAACCGCGGCCTGCGCCCGGGTCTGGTAGGCACGCCGGAGCAGGTCGCCGCACGGGTCGAGGAATTCGAGGCCGCCGGCCTCGACCTGCTGCTGCTGCAGATGTCGCCCCAGGCCGAGGAGATGGAGCGCTTCTCGGCCCAGGTGATCAGGCCGGGGCGACCAGGCTGAGCGTCGTTGAGCGGGATCAAGGGGCTCTTTCAGGATAACCGCATGAATGACCGCGACGATCCAGATCGCAGTCCCGTAGTCACACCCGCAACGGCATCAGGACATACTGCACCCCCGGGTCGCCGGGGTCGAGGACGAGGGTGGGCGAGGCGGCGTCGGCGAAGCGGAAGCTGGCGGTCTCGCCGGTGATCTGGCCGGCCACGTCCAGCAGGTAGCGGGCGTTGAAGCCGATCTCGAACGGCTCGTCGGAATAGCCGATTTCGACCTCCTCGACGCCCTGGCCGGCTTCCATGTTGCGCACCGTCAGGGTGACGCGGTCCAGCTCGAAGGCCAGCTTCACGCTGCGGCTCTTCTCGGCCGAGATGGTGGCGACCCGGTCGACAGCCGAGGCGAACACGCTGTTGTCGATGTCGGCCTGGCGGTCGTTGCCCTTGGGGATGACCCGGACGTAGTCCGGGAAGGCCCCGTCGATGACCTTGGAGGTGAGGGAGGCGGCGCCGAACTCGAAGCGGATCTTCTGCGGGCTGACCTGGACCTCGACCGGGCCGGAGCCGGCGTCGAGCAGGCGGCGCACCTGGTCGATGGTCTTGCGCGGCACGATGACACCCGGGCCGCCGGCGGCGCCTTCGGGGGCCGGCATCTCGGCGAGGGCGAGGCGGTGGCCGTCTGTGGCCACGGCGCGCAGCAGCGGCACCCCGGCCTCGGCCACAGTGTGCAGATACAGGCCGTTCAGATAGTAGCGTGTCTCCTCGGTGGAGACGGCGAAGCGGGTCTTGTCGATCAGCCGGGCCAGGTCCTCCTTGGCCACGGTGAAGCGCGTTCCGCCGGTCTCGGTCGACATGACCGGGAAGTCGCCGGCCGGCAGCACCGGCAGGTTGAAGCGCGAGCGGCCGGCCTGGACCGTCAACCGGGGATCGTCGCCGTTGAAGATCAGGGCCACCTCGGCCCCCTCCGGCAGCTTGCGGACGATCTCGTACAGGGTGTGGGCCGGGGCGGTGATCTGGCCCTCGACCTCGACGGTGGCGTCGGCCTCGTCGACCATCTCCATGTCCAGATCTGTGGCGGCGAAGGAAAGCCGGTCGCGACCCGCCGACAGCAGCACATTGGACAGGATCGGGATGGTGTTTCGGCGCTCGACCACGCTCTGCACATGGCCGAGGGCCTTGAGGAGCGCGGAACGTTCGATCGTCAGCTGCATGTGTCTTGCCCGCCGGGCGACTCACGGGTCGCCGAGTGTCTATGGGCCCGTGACACTAGCGGATTGGCCGGGCGGGGCAAGGAAGCGGTCAGTCACGAGTGGCGAGTGGCGAGCGAAAGATCTTGATGCCGCGACGATTATCCGCCGCCGTGTCGCCACTCACCACTCACCAATCATCACCCGCCGCTAGCCACTGCCCGGCCTCACCCTTTCAGCTTGCGGATCAGGGCCTCGACGTCGCGGGCGATCTGGTCGTCTTTCGGCATCAGCTCCTCGATCTTCCGCACCCCGTGCAGAACCGTGGTGTGGTCGCGCCCGCCGAAGCGCCGGCCGATGTCCGGGTAGGAGCGGGTGGTCAGCTGCTTGCACAGGTACATGGCGATCTGGCGCGGCCGGGCGATCGCCCGGGTGCGGCGCTCGCTGAGCAGGTCGGCCTGGCGCAGGGAGAAGTGTTCGGCGGCGGCCTTCTGGATCTCGTCGACGGTGATGCGGCGCTCGGGCCCGCCGCGCTGGGCCATGCCCAGAAGGGCGCGGGCCTCATCGACCCCGAGGCTGGCGAGTCGCCGGCCGGCGGCGGCGGCGAGGGTGTTCACTGCCCCCTCCAGCTCGCGCATGGAGCCGGGGGTGCGTTCGACCAGCTGCTCGAGCACGGCGGCTTCCGGCTCGCCGCTAACCACGCCGAGGCTGGCGAGCGACTGCAGCCGCTGGCGCGCCACCGCCAGCTTCAGCTCGCGGTCGCCCGGCTCGATGGCGCAGGTCAGGCCCGAGGCCAGGTGGCTGCGCAGGCGCGGCTCGATGTCGGTCAGGGCCATCGGCGCACGGTCGGCCGACAGGATGATGCGTGCCCCGTCCTCCATCAGGGCGGTCAGGGTCGACAGCAGCTCGTCCTGGGTCGCCGCCTTGCCGCCGACAAACTGAACGTCGTCCAGCAGCAGCATGTCGGCCGAGCGCAGCGACTCCTTGAAGCCGCCCATGGCCCGGTCGGCCAGGGCGCGCTGGAAGGTCGACAGGAAGCGCTCGGCGGTCAGATAGACCACCCTGGCCTGTGGCCGCAGGCGCTGGGCCTCCCAGGCGATGGCGTTGAGCAGGTGGGTCTTGCCGAAGCCATAGGGGCCGCACAGGAAGATCGGATTGAAGTGGCCCTCGGCCCAGGCGGCCGCCTGGCGCGCCATCGAGAGCGCGAAGGCGTTGCCCGGGGCGGCGACGAAGCTGTCGAAGGTCAGACGGGGCTGCAGGCCGGCGGCGCGCACGGCGCGCGGGCCGTCGGCGACCGGCTGGACCGTGCCGTGGAAGGCGGCCGACAGGGCCGCCGGGGCCGCGCCGACGCCCGGCGCCTCACCCGGGGCGGTCGAGCCCAGGTGGCCAACCTCGGCGCGACAGCGCACTTCCAGCCGGCGGTTGAGGCCGTCCAGTCCCAGCCACAGCTCGTTGATGCGGCGCTGGGCGTTGCGGCGCACCCAGTCGCGGGCATAGGCAGTCGGGGTGACGAGGATCAGTTGGCCGCCGCCGTCGACACGCACGGCCGAGGGGGCGATGTAGCTGCTGTAGGGGCCCTCGCCAATCTCGCCGCGAAGGCGGAGCGCGGCCTCGGTCCAGATCCGGTCCGGATCGGTCATGCTCGCCACCGCCGCATTGCCCATGGTCGTCAAACCCCCGCCTCCAGTTCGGAGCCCGTGCCCCACTGCCCGTGCCCCCGGTCATTCCCCGCGCTTCGAGCGAGCCTGTTCAGGGACGCGTTCTCTTCCTTCCGCGTCGCATGGCGCTCCGCAGATCGGCACGACCTCGTGAACTGACTGCCCCCGCCGACGCAAAAAAGGAATCTGCGCCGTCTTCATCCGTGTGGGGATGGAAGTGCGTTGAGAGGCCAAATCTACGCTTGCTTAAGGGGGCGTCAACGGCGATTCGATTCGGAAATCCGACTCTTTTCGATTGACTTGGCTAAACGCCGTTCACGTCTCGGGAAATGAAAATTTCCCCGGCTTGGCGAACGCTGATCAGCCGCAAAACAGTTAGCCGCATACGGCAAAACGGCGAAGCAGGAGACCCCGCTTCGCCGTTGAAATCACGAACTAATTACGTGACAGCGCGATGACGCGCCGATCCCTGCACCCGGTGTCAGGCAGCCAGCTGTTTCAGCTGCGCGGCCAGACGCGACACTTTGCGCGACCCGGTATTCCTGTGCACCACACCCTTGGAGACGGCGCGCATCAGCTCCGACTGGGCGGTGATGAAGGCGGCCCTGGCGGCCTCGACGTCGCCGCCGGCGACGGCTTCTTGGAAGCGACGCAGATAGGTGCGCACGCGGGTGCGACGCGCCTTGTTCACTTCGGTCCGCGCCGCGATCTTGCGAACGGCTTTGCGGGCGCCGGGGTTGTTGGCCATGGATCAAACCTGTCGATGCGAAACGCCGCGGGCAGGCCGCCCACGGCGCGGAAATCTCGGAAGCGCGGGCCTATAGCGGAAAGGTCCGGAGGTGGCAAGCGGAGGGGGAGGGGGTCAGGCCTCATCCAGTCGCGCCGCCTCGGCGGCGATGCGGGCGCGCCACGCCTCGGCCTCGTCCGGCGGAAGGACCGCCAGCATCTTGGGCACATTGCGCTCCATCCGCGCCGCCTTCATGTCCGGGTCCCACGGCCAGTGCTCGGCCGCCTGCAGCATCTCCAGCGTCCGCCGCAGGGTGTTCACCGCGATGGGATAGGGCACGACGTAGGCGGCCGGGGCGGCGGTGGCGGGGGCGCCGAAGAGGTCGGGTTGGGTCGTCGTTTCCACGCCGCAAAGCGTCGACGGAATCTCTGCGGGCGTCTAGCGTCTCCAACATGGAACTGTTTGCGTCAGCCGGGGTCGACCTGCCCACGACCGGGGGAGGGGGGCGAAGGTCCCGGGCCCTTTCCCGCACCCTGCATGTGCCGCTGTTCAACCATGGCGTCGTCGAGGATGCGTCCCGGCGCGGCGTGACGGCCTTCGTACCGACGCCAGACCAGCTTGCGGCTGTGGCGGACTATGCGCGCAAGGTCCGCGATCCGAAATTCCTGGCGCAGAAGGAGACCGCCGTCCGGCCGCTGTTCATCACAGACGTGCTTCAGACGGTGCTCGGATACCGGCCGTTCGACACTGGCCCCTACACGTTGAAGCACGAGGCGGCGATCCGCGCTGGCTCGGCCGACGTGGCGCTCGGCCGGTTCGGCGAGGAGGATCGCGCGGACGAGATTATCGCGCCGTTCGAACTGAAAGGGCCGTCGAGCGTCGATCTGGACCGCATCGATCCGGGTCGGAAACGCAGCCCGGTGCAGCAGGCCTGGGACTATGCCATCGACGCGCCGGGTTCGCGCTGGGTGCTGGTGTCCAACTGTCTGGAAATCCGCATGTACGCCTTCGGGCGCGGCCGCGACGCCTATGAGCGGTTCGACCTGACCCGGTTGGATGATCCCAAGGAACATGAGCGGCTGTGGCGCATCCTGTCGGCGCGGAGCCTGTTCGAGGGCCAGACCGATCAGCTGCTGCGCGACACCGACAGCGCCTACAAGCAGGTCACCAACGACCTCTACCGTGAGTACGCGGACATCCGGACCAAGCTGATCGGCTTCCTGACCAATCCTGCGGAGGCGGGCGTGGTGCTGGACAAGGCCAAGGCCATCGAGGTGGCGCAGAAGCTGCTGGACCGAATCCTGTTCATCGCGTTTGCCCAGCGCACGGACTTGATGACCGACCGGCTGCTGAAGCAGGCGTCGGAGCTGATCAACAACTTCGCGCCCCAGCCGCTGTGGAACAACTTCCTGGGCCTTTTCCGGGCGGTGGACGTGGGCAGCCCCCGGCTTGGCATCCCCGCCTACAACGGTGGCCTGTTCGCCAATGATCCGGTCGCGGATGCCATCGTGGTGCCCGATCATCTGGCGGTCGAGATCGCCAAGCTGGGGGAGTGGGACTATCGCCGCGAGGTGCCGGTCACGGTACTGGGGCGACTGTTCGAACAGTCGATCACCGATATCGAGGCGCTCAAGTCCGGCGCGACCCCGGCGGTGTCCAAGCGCAAGCGCGAAGGCGTCGTCTACACGCCTGACAGCATCACCCGCTTTCTGGTCGAACAGACGGTCGGCCGGTCGCTGGACGAGCGGCGTCAGGCCCTGTGGGACGAGCATGGCATGTGGGAGGCCGATGAGGGCGCCGACGGCCCGGCCACTGACAGGGCCGAGCCCTTCTGGCGCGCCTATCTGGAGGCGCTGCGTGACTTCACCATCGTCGATCCCGCCTGCGGATCGGGCGCCTTTCTGGTCGCAGCCTTCGATGAGATGGCGCGGCGCTATCGCGATGCGGTCAAGGCGCTGGAGGCGCTCGACGTCGAGGTCGAGCTGGACGTGTTCGACGAGATCGTGACCAAGAACCTGTATGGCGTCGATCTGAACCCCGAGTCGGTGGAGATCACCCGGCTGTCGCTGTGGCTGAAGACGGCGCGGCGGAACCACAGGCTCCAGAACCTGGAGGCCACGATCCGGGACGGGAACAGCCTGATCAACGATCCGGCCTTCAGCGACCGCCCGTTCGACTGGACCACGGCGTTCCCTGAGGTGGCGGCGCGCGGCGGGTTCGACGTGGTGATCGGCAATCCGCCCTATGTGCGGATGGAGCATCTGAAGCCCATCAAGCCCTATCTGAGCGACCACTATGTTGTCGCCGACGACCGCACCGACCTCTATGCCTATTTCTTCGAGAAGGGGGTGCAGATCCTGAAACCCGGCGGGCGGCTGGGCTACATCTCATCCTCGACCTTTTTCAAGACCGGGTCGGGCGAGAACCTGCGAACCTTCCTCGGCGACGGGGTCGGGATCGAGGACGTCATCGATTTCGGCGACGTGCAGGTGTTCGAGGGCGTCACCACCTATCCCGCCATCCTGACCCTGAAAAAGGGCGAGAGCGGGGACGAGGGCGATCTGCGGTTCCTGGGCGTCACCGACAAGGCGCCGGAGGACCTCGGCCGCGACTTCGCCCGGCGGGCGACGACCATGCCGCGCGCGCGGCTGGGCAAAGGAAGCTGGCAGTTCGAGGATGATGCCTTGGCGGCGCTTCGGGCCAAGATCACGGCGGGACGCAAGACGCTGGGCGAGGTCTATGGCGCGCCGCTCTACGGAATCAAGACCGGGTTGAACGAGGCCTTCGTCATCGACCGGCCAACCCGCGACCGGCTCGTGACGGCGGACCCGAAATCGGCCGATCTGCTGAAACCCTTCCTGAAGGGCGAGAACATCAAACGCTGGCGGATCGAAAGCGACGACCTGTTCCTGATCAACACGCCCAAGGGGCAGGTCGATATCGAGGCCTATCCGGCGGTGCGGGACTGGCTGGCACCGTTCAAGGAGGCGCTGGAGAAGCGGGCGACCAAGCAGGAATGGTGGGAGCTGCAGCAGGCGCAGGTGGCGTATCAGCCACGGATGATGAAGCCGAAGGTCACGTTTCCGATTATCTCCCAAGGCCCCAAATTTAACGTCGACCGACAGGGTTACTTTCTGAACGACAAGGGATTTTTTATTGAGGCCGGTGACGAGCTTGCTGCGCTGCTCAATTCAAAAGTGGCGTGGTTCTTTTTGTTTGGCCTCGCTTCACCGCTTCGCGGGGGGCAGTGGCGTTTGGAGCTGCGAGAGCAGTATGTCTCCTTGGTGCCGATCCCCTACGAGCCAGGTTCGGAGAGTGGTCTAGTGTTGCTCGGTGCTAGTGCAGGGCGTTGCTGCTCAGATCGGCAAACCGTGTCTCAAGCCGTCCAACGCCGCATCCAGTCCGACCTCGGCGGCGGGCGCAGGCTGACGCGCAAGCTGGAGGCCTGGCACGACCTCGACTTCGCCGCCTTCCGCGCCGAGGTGAAAAAGACGTTCGGAACCGAAATCCCGGTGAAGGAGCGCGGCGACTGGGAGGCCTGGCTGGCCGAGAGCGCCGCCGAGGTGCGACGCCTGTCGACCGAGATCGCGCAGGCCGAACGGGAGATCGACGCCATCGTCTATCGCCTGTTCGACCTGACCCCCGACGAGATCGCCCTGCTGGAAGCCTCCATCGCCGGGCAGCACTGACGCCCGCGCCCCTCCACCACGGAGCCTGTCCTAGGGCTCGCCTCCGGCGAGACCCGGGGGCGGTCCCCCACCCCACTGTCGTGGGGAGGAAAGTCCTCGCCCCCTACCGCCCCGTGAACTCCGGCTTCCGCTTCTCGACGAACGCCGCCATCCCTTCCTTCTGGTCCTCGAAGGCGAACAGGGAGTGGAACAGGCGGCGCTCGAACTGGACGCCCTGGGTCAGGGTGGTCTCCAGCGCGGCGTTGACCATCTCCTTGTTGGCCATGACCGCCAGCGGGCTCTGGGCGGCGATGCGGGCGGCGATCTTGCGGACCTCTTCCAGCAGCTGGTCGTGCGGCACGACGCGCGAGGCGAGGCCGGCGCGCTCGGCCTCGGCGGCGTCCATCATGCGGGCGGTCAGGACCATGTCCATGGCCTTGGACTTGCCGACCAGGCGGGTCAGGCGCTGGCTGCCGCCGATGCCGGGGGCGACGCCGAGGTTGATCTCGGGCTGGCCGAACCTCGCCTTGTCGCTGGCGATGATGAAGTCGCACAGCATGGCCAGCTCGCAGCCGCCGCCCAGCGCAAACCCGTTGACCGCGGCGATGATCGGCTTGCGGAAGCGGGTGATGCGGTCGTGACCCAGGGCGAAGAAGTTGCCCCGGTACATGTCGGCATAGGTCTGGTCCGCCATCTCCTTGATGTCGGCCCCGGCGGCGAAGGCCTTGTCGCCCGATCCGGTCAGGATCAGGCAGCGCACGCTGTCATCGTGCTCGACCGCGTCCAGGAAGGCGGCCAGGTCGGCGAACAGGGCCGAGTTCAGCGCGTTCAGCGCCTCGGGCCGGTTCAGGGTGACGACCGCATAGCCGTCGGCGTGCCGCTCGATCAGCAGGGTGGCGTAGGTGTCGGACATCGGGAGCTCCACAGTGAACAGTGAGCGAAGGGTGAGCGAGGAGTGAGCGACGGGGCAGGGACGCTGCGCGGGGCTCACTCCTTGCTCACCCCTCGCTCACTTGTCACCCCTCGGGCTCAGAAGGCTTTGGGAAGCCCGGCGTCCTTCAGCGTGCCGTTGGCCGTGTGCCGGGAGCGGATATCGCCATCGACGGTGAAGCGCGCGCCGTTTATCGGGCTCTCCCAAATCTCGTGGTCGCCGCGCCCGTGTCTCACGAAGCGACATCCGGCGGCGAGCAGCAAGGCCTTCAACTCGCGGGTATAGCTCAAGCCGCCTGGCCGAGGCGGGTGCTGGCGTGGGCGATCACCTCGATCGCCCGGTCGCGCACCGGCTCCTCGTCGAGCAGGTCGGCAATCGCGCCCGGCAGGCGGTCCACCAGCCGCTCCAATGCAGGGGCCTCAAGGCGCAGGCCATGCACATCGCTGGAGGCGACGTACCAGACGCCAGCCTCCCCGTCCCAGACCGCCTTGACGATAATCACCTCGGACATGTGATGCTCCTGCGGGGCCGAAGCATCCGCCCGAACCCGGCGCGGGTCAACGCCGCTGACACGCCGGGCAATAGAAGGTCGAGCGTCCGCCCTGGACGAGGCGGCGGATGACCGGGTGGGCGGGGTCGGCGCGGCACGGCTCGCCCTCGCGGCCGTAGACGTCGAAGCTGTGCTGGAAATAGCCCTGTCCGCCCTCGGCGTTGGCGAAGTCGCGCAGGGTCGAGCCGCCGGCGATGATGGCCTCGCCCAGCACGTCGCGGATGGCGACGGTCAGGGCCTCCAGCCGCGGCCGGGAGACCTTGCCGGCGGCCAGGGTGGGCGAGATGCGGGCGCGCCACAGGGCCTCGCAAACATAGATATTGCCCAGACCGGCGACGAGCCGCTGGTCCAGCAGCGACACCTTGATATTCTGCGCCTTGCCGCGGAACGCCTCGGTGAGGTGGGCGGCGGAAAAGCCGTTGCCGAGCGGTTCGGGACCGAGGCCGGCGAACCACGGGTGGGTCTCGACCGCGGCGTCCGGGATCAGCCCCATGAAGCCGAAGCGCCGGGCGTCGGCATAGCCGACCCGGGTGGCGGTGCCGTCGCGCCGCGCGGACAGGCTGAGGTGCTCGTGCGGGCCGGCGATCGGGGCGGGAGTCTCGAACTCGCCCAGCTGGCCGCCGTCCAGGTTGAAGCGGCCGGTCATGCCCAGGTGGGTCACCCAGGTCTCACCGGTCGACAGGGGCATCAGCAGATATTTGGCGCGGCGGCGCACCGACAGAACGGTCGCCCCGTCCAGCCGGGCGGCGAATCGCTCGGGGAAGGGAAAACGCAGGTCCGGCCGGTTCTGGCGCACGCCCTCGAGGCGCGCGCCCGTCAGCACCGGCTCCAGGCCGCGTCGGACCGTCTCGACCTCGGGAAGTTCAGGCATGGGGCAGGCCTCGGAAGGGACTCGTTTTGCCCGCGGCTGAATGGTAGCGGCGGAAGGGACTGACGACGGCTCAGGCCATGCGTCCGGTGGTCTCGTCAATCCGTATCCCGGGACGCGGGTCCGGAGTCGGCACCGGAGAGGAAAGGAGGATTTCGCATGGGAACTCGAGGCGCGGCAGATCCTTCGGGACAGGGCAGGGGCGGGCACCATGCGCTGGCCTGAACGCCTCGATCCGCGTCGCAGCTGGACGGGCTTCCTCCTGACGGCTGGCCTGGGGCTCGCGGCGCTTTTCATCCTGCTGGATCCGGCCCCGTCGCGAGGCCTTGGCCTGCCCGCGAAAGCCGCGTTCTGGCTCCTGCACATTCTGGGCATCCTCGCGCTGGCGCAGGCCTGCCAGCTGGTCCTGTCGCGCCATGCCCGGGCGTTCGGCAACGTCTGGGTCTCAGTGGCGGCGGCCGGCCTTGCGGCCTCGGCGCTGTTCGCACCGCTGGCGCTGGGGCTCGACCACCTGTTCGGCCTGCCCGATGACGCGGTCGGCGATGCTGGCGGACTCCTCATCCGGGGGCTTGATGAATGGCGCTGGCTCGCTCCTCCCGTGACTCTGGTCTGGCTGGGCCTCAACGCTGTCCGCGTCCTCAGGCTCCGGGTCGAGACGCCCTCCGCCCCGGTTGAGGGGGGGACGCCCGGCCCGGCCCGGCCGGGGTTCTTGGGCCGTCTGCCCGCCGGGCGTCGCGGCGACCTCATCGCGCTCAGCGCCGAGCTTCATTATTTGCGCGTCTACACGACGTCCGGCGATGCGCTCATTCTCAAGGGGTTCGGCGAGGCGCTGGCGGAGCTCGGCCCGGACGCTGGTCTCCGGATACACCGCTCCCACTGGATCGCCCCGGCCCATGCCGTCGAGGTGTCGCGCGGGGGCGGCCGGATGCAGGTCCGGCTTGCCAACGGTCTCGTCCTGCCCGTGGCGCGAAGCCGGCGCGGCGAGGTCACCGCCGCCATCGAACGGCAGGTCGTGAGCGTCGAGGCCTGATCATCGCCGCGATCGCCGCCCCCCTGGCGCCATAATCCGCGCCGGATGGCCTCGGCCGCCTCCCGTTCGTGCAGGTGCTGCGCCCGTTGATGCATTGCTCATTGCTCGTCGTGCCGGCGGCTCTTACTCGCCCCGTCCGTAACGCGACCGTCGCAGCCCCGGGACGGCGCATCTGAAGAGGTACAGGACATGGATTTACGATATTTGGGTTTCGCCGCGCTGATGGTCGTCGCCGGGCTTTCCGGCGGGGAGGCCCAAGCCCAGGACCAGGGGGGAGTCTATGTGGAGGCATTTGGAGGTGCCTCGGCGCTGCGTGAGACCAACGTGAGGGGCGCTGTCGCCGGAAGGGCGTCCTTCGGGACTGGTCCGGTCGTCGGGGGTGCGTTAGGGTACGACGGAGAAGATCTCTGGTTTCGTCCGGAGATCGAGTTTGCCTATCGCTCCGGCGACGCCAGCGCCTTCGCCGGCGGGGCTCGGGGCGACTTCGCCTCCACGTCTGTCATGCTCAATGCACACTACGACTTCGACATGGACAGGCTTGGAGCTTTCACGCCTTTCGTGGGCGTTGGATTTGGGTACGTGACCGAGATCGATTTCGATATCAAAGGCGGGGTCGCGCCGGGGGCTTACAATGATACCGGTGGCGTTGCCTATCAGGCGATGGCGGGAGCTAACTACGCTGCTACAGACAGAATCACGCTCAGCGGCGAGCTTCGCTACTTCGACGCCGGTAGCAGAACTCTCGCGCGCTCCGCGACCAGTCGCATCACTGCGGATTATCAGACGTTCGAGTTCATCCTTGGTGCGCGCTACCGCTTCTGACGTTTATCCGTCCCCGTGACCCGCGGCCTGGCCTTGCGGTTGCGGCTGGCGACAGTGGCCGGTGCCCTCCCGTGGGCGCCGGCCTTTCTGGCGCTGGCGGTGACCCTGCTTCTCTCACTGCTTTTCCTGATCGCCCCGGGTGTGGATCTGGCCGTCAGCGACCTCTTCTTCCGCGAGGGCGAAGGCTTCGCCCTGTCGCAGGATCCCGCCCTGCGGGCGCTGCGCCGGAGCTCGACCTGGGTAATGTCTGCGGCGCTGCTGGGCGCGCTGGCTATTGTTTGTGCGGAGGCGGTCAGGGGCCGGCTTCTCGCTTCCCGGCTGGCGCGCAAGGCCGGGTGGCTGCTGCTTGGTCTGGCGCTCGGACCGGGTCTGGTCGTCAATACCATCCTCAAGAACGGCTGGGGTCGGCCGCGACCGGTGCAGTTGGAGACCTTCGGCGGAGAAGCCCCCTACATTCCGGTATGGGAGATCAGCGACTGGTGTGACCGCAACTGCTCTTTCGTCTCCGGAGAAGCCGCCTCGGCCACATGGATCGTAGCGTCTGTCCTCCTGTTGCCGCCCGCGATCCGGCGCTGGCTTCTCGCGCCGGTTCTGGCTTACGCGGTGGCGCTGTCCCTGAACCGGGTGGCGTTCGGTGGACACTTCCTGTCCGACATCCTGCTGTCGTGGGCCCTGACGACGCTGGTGCTGGCCCTGTTGTGGCTCCTCATGGTCGAGGCTCCCCCTACGCCGGAGCCTGCGCCCAGGCCGGGTATTCGCCCTCGTCCCCATTGAGATCGTGGCGTTGACGGTCAGGGCCTACAGGCGCACTGCCGTTGCGGCGGGGACGGCCGCCAGCAGCAGCGCCCACGGTCGGCGCATGGGGGCGGCGGCCATCCGACGTGTCCGGTTACTCGCCCTGCGCCAGCCGCAAGCGCCCGCGCCGGGCCCGCCGCAGCGTCTTGGCCGGTGCCGGCAGCAACACCCCGACCACCAGGCCCGGTCCGAGCGCCAGTCCCGCCAGCAGGAACCAGCAGCAGCGCCGCGCACCGCCGAGGGCCACCCAGTCGCGCCGCACCAGATGCATCGCGAGGATCGCCCGCACCGCGAGCAGGATAAGCCCAAGCACCCAACTGGAGCTCTTGCGCAGCCCCTTGGGCAGCGGCCATTGCGCCAGCTCGAATCCTGCCGGCGACCAGAACAGGGCTGAGGCCTGAAGATCGATCTGCGGCGCGGCGAGGAGCAGGACCGGCAGCAGGAGAATCGCCGTGACGGCGACGCCCTCGGGGCTCACGTGACGGCCCACGGGGAACAGCCCGCGCGGACGCCGTCCCCCCGCCTCAACGTGCAAGGCCAGCTTCGTGATCCCGTGACAGCGTGGTTTTCGAGCCCTGATCGCAGCCTCGCGTGGCCCGCCGGTGATAGATCCGTTTCGGCCTTGAGTCGGCAGTGGGACGCCAGGGCGAAGGTTGCTCGGACGGCGGAGCGCCGACGGGAGCGGCTGGCCTTTTGCGGCGCCGCCCTGTATGAGGCGCGCGCCCTCGATCAGTCCCTTCCTCCCCGAAAGACCCCCCGCGCCCGCCGCCGCCGGCCAGACCCGGCGGGGCCCGCCAGAGCCTGTCATGAATCTCAGAAACATCGCCATCATCGCCCACGTCGACCACGGCAAGACCACGCTGGTGGATCAGCTGCTGGCCCAGTCCGGCGTGTTCCGAGCCAACGAGGCGACCGTCGAACGCGCCATGGATTCCAATGACCAGGAGCGTGAGCGCGGCATTACCATACTGGCCAAGTGCACTTCGGTGGTCTGGAAGGACAGCCGCATCAACATCATCGATACGCCCGGCCACGCCGACTTCGGCGGCGAGGTGGAGCGGATCCTCGGCATGGTCGACGGTTGCGTGCTGCTGGTCGACGCCGAGGAGGGGGTCATGCCCCAGACCAAGTTCGTGCTGACCAAGGCCCTGAAAATGGGCTTGAACCCGATTCTCTGCATCAACAAGGTCGATCGCGCCTACGCTGATCCGGACCGGGTGCACCTGGAGACCATCGACCTGTTCTCGGCCATCGGTGCCTCGCCGGAGCAGCTGGACTTCCCGCACATCTACGCCTCGGGCCGCAACGGCTGGGCGACAATGGATCTGAACCAGCCGTCGGACAATCTGGGGCCGCTGTTCGACCTGATCGTGCAGCATGTGCCGGCACCGAAGCAGCAGGCGCGCACCGCAGAGCCGTTCCAGATGCTGAACGTGCTCATCGAGTCCGACCCGTTCCTCGGCCGCCTGCTGACCGGCCGGATCGAGAGCGGCAAGGCGATCCCGGGCATGGCCATCAAGGCGCTGGACCGCGACGGCAAGCAGATCGAGCAGGGCCGCATCAGCAAGGTTCTGGCCTTCCGCGGCCTGAAGCGCCAGCCGGTGGACGAGGGTGCCGAGGCCGGCGATATCGTCGCCATCGCCGGCATGTCCAGGGCCACTGTGGCCGACACTCTGTGCGCGCTGGAGGTTACCGAGGCCCTGCCGGCCCAGCCGATCGACCCACCGACCATCTCCATGACCGTGGGCGTCAACGACAGCCCGCTGGCCGGGCGCGAGGGCGACAAGGTTCAGAGCCGCGTGATTCGCGACCGCCTGCTCAAGGAAGCCGAGGCCAACGTCGCCATCCGCGTCACGGAGACCCCGGGATCGGACGCCTATGAGGTCGCCGGCCGCGGCGAACTTCAGCTGGGTGTGCTGATCGAGAACATGCGCCGCGAGGGCTTCGAGCTGTCGATCAGCCGGCCGCGCGTGGTCTACCAGACCGGCGAGAACGGCGAGCGGCTGGAGCCGATCGAGGACGTGGTGATCGACGTCGACGACGAGTTCACCGGCGTGGTCATCGAGAAGCTGTCGATGCGCAAGGCCGAGCTCAAGGACATGGGCCCGTCGGGCGCAGGTAAGACCCGCATCCAGCTGGCCTGTCCGTCGCGGGCCCTGATCGGCTACCAGGGCGAGTTCCTGACCGACACCCGCGGCTCGGGCGTGCTGAACCGCGTGTTCAGCCACTACGAGCCGCACAAGGGGGCCATCGAGGGCCGCCTGAAGGGCGTGCTGGTGTCCAATTCCGACGGCGAGACCGCAGCCTACGCCCTGTGGAACCTCGAGGAGCGCGGCGTCATGTTCGTCGGCGCCGGCGAGAAGACCTACCAGGGCATGATCATCGGCGAGAACAGCCGGTCGGACGACCTCGACGTCAACCCGATCAAGGGCAAGCAGCTGACCAACGTCCGCGCCTCGGGCAAGGACGAGGCCGTGCGCCTGACCCCGCCGAAGCGGATGAGCCTCGAACAGGCCATCGCCTACATCGAGAGCGACGAGCTGGTTGAGGTCACGCCCAAGTCGATCCGCCTGCGCAAGCTCGTGCTCAACCCCAGCTTCCGTAAGAAGCGGATGAAGGAAGACTGAGGCGCAAGGCCCCGCTAAGCCGCGCTGTGCATCGCTGACCTGCATCAGGGCCGTCTCCCCCGGAGGCGGCCCTTCGTCTTGACCGGGCGCCGATGGCTTCCCACCTCCGGGCGGTCAACGATCTCGCCGCCAGGGGGATCGGGCCGACGTCTTGAGCCGCTTCCGGGGGCCCACACCATGAGCAATCGCAGCCTGATCTTCGATAGCCCGTTCCTGCTGGGCTTCGACCACACCCGCGCCCTGATCGACCGCGCCGCCAAGGCCGCGGCCGAGGGGTATCCGCCGTACAATGTCGAGCAACTGGACGCCCAGCGTGTCCGCATCAGTCTGGCCGTGGCCGGTTTCACCCCGGTGGATCTGGATGTCACGCTCGAGGGCCGGCAGCTGACCATCGCCGGCAAGCGCGAGGAGGGGGGCGACGGGGCCCAGGCCTTCCTGCACCGGGGCATCGCGGCCCGCGGCTTCACCCGCGCCTTCGTGCTGGCCGACGGCATGGAGGTCGAGGCGGCGCGGCTGGAGCACGGGCTGCTCCACGTCGAGCTGCGCCGGCCCGAGGAAAGCCGGGCCGTGCGGACCATTCCGATCCAGGCGGCGTGACGGGGCACCGGGGGGCGAACCGCCCGGGCCGTTCGGGAATTTTCACCACCAAGGAGACGATCGCATGACGCCGATCATCAGCAAGCAGGCCCTCGCCGATCTGGGGGCGCCGGACCTGGTCTATGTCCGCGAAGTGCGGGCCCGCGAGGTGCTGGGCACCGGGACTGTGACGCAGGTCCGCGGCCTTGAGATCGACGCTGACCAGATCCTCTACGCCGTGCACGCTGCCGATGGTGAGCGTCTGGCGGTCCTGATCGACCGCGACTCCGCCTTCGCCGCCGCCATGGCCCACGCACTGGCACCAGTGTCGGTCCACTGAAGTCGGTCAGGAGGCCTGTAACCGCGCGTTTCACGTTGACTCGCCGGCGACCATCCGTATATGTCGCCGCTCTTCGCCCGCGGGGTCGCCCGGCGGGCGTCTCTCTTTTGCGTTGAGCCGAGGCTTTCAGATGTACGCGGTGATCAAGACCGGCGGCAAGCAGTACCGGGTCCAGCCGGGCGACACGATCGTGGTCGAGAAGATCGACGCCGAGCCGGGCGCGAACGTCTCGTTCGCCGAGGTGCTTATGCTGGGTGGCGACAAGGGCGTGACCGTCGGGGCCCCCGTGGTCGATGGTGCCACCGTCGCGGCTACGCTGATCGAGACCCGCAAGGGTGAGAAGGTCAAGATCTTCAAGAAGATCCGTCGCCAGGGCTATCGCCGTACGCGCGGCCACCGTCAGCTTGAGTCGGTCCTGCGCATCACCGGCATCGAAGGTGCCGGCGAGAAGGCGAAGTGGGACGGCGAGGTTAGCCTCATCACCAAGGCCGAGATCAACGCCCGCGCCCGTGGCCTCGCGCCGCGTGTCGAGGCTCCGGCCGAGGCCGAAGCCCCTGCGAAGAAGGCTCCGGCCCGCAAGAAGGCCGCCGCCAAGACCGAAACCGTCGCCGCTAGCGACGAAGCTTAATCCAGACGCCTTCAGCTTAGAGATCGAGGAGCACACCCATGGCTCACAAGAAGTCTGGCGGTTCGTCGCGCAACGGCCGCGATTCCGAGGCCAAGCGCCTTGGCGTGAAGAAGTTCGGCGGTGAGAAGGTCCTCGCCGGCAACATTCTCGTGCGCCAGCGCGGCACGAAGTTCCACCCGGGTGACAACGTCGGCCTCGGCCGCGACCACACCCTTTTCGCCCTCATCCAGGGTGCGGTGAAATTCACCACCAAGCGCGGCGGCCGTTGTTACGTGTCCGTCCAGGCGACCCCGGAGGCCGCCCCCGCCGAGTAAGGCTGAGGGGACCTCTGAACTCCGGGTCGCGGCGCACAGGCCTCGATCCGGACCAAGGGAATTTTTCCGCGGGGAGTCCGGATCACCGGGCTCCCCGTTTGCGTTTCCCCGCCTCGAATGCCGACCCGAGCCCTTGAGTCTCGAAGGATGGTCGGCGGCGGCGCCTCACGGCCCGGAGTGTGACGATCCGTCGACCGTTCCGTCGTGAGGACGCCAAGAAATCAGGTCACACGCCTCCGCGGGGGGCGCTTGGCCGGAAGGGCGTTGGAGACATGTGCGTCATCGAGACCTCACCGGTGATCGAGACCCGGCGGCTGGCGCTGCGCGCCCCGCAACCGCAGGACGTGCCGCGGCTGGCGGCCATGGCGGATGACTACGATATCGCCCGCATGACCTGCCGCATGCCGCACCCGTTCGGCTGCCGTGAGGCAGAGCGCTTCATCGTCGATGTGGCGGCCCAGGATCCGCGGCGCGGCCAGACCTTCCTGATCGAGCACGAGCGGCTGGGACCGGTCGGGGTAGTGGGGGCCTTCATGGCCGACGATCCCTGCCCCGAAGTCGGCTACTGGGTCGGACGCGACTTCTGGGGGCGGGGCATTGCCACCGAGGCGCTGGAGGGCGTACTGGCTTGGACCCGCAGCCGCTGGCGCCGGCGTGCGGCCGTGGCGGGGCATTTCGCCGACAATCCCGCGTCCGGGCGGGTGTTGGAGAAGGCGGGCTTCCTCTATACGGGGGAGCGTCGACGACGCTTCAGCCTGTCGCGCGGCGAACCGGTCGAGACCCGAATGATGAGCTGGCTGGCCTGAAGGTCGCCGTGGCGGCCGGGCAGGGCCTCGGGCGCGCTCTAGATGACGCCTGCGACCATCAGGGCGACGGCGGTGCCGCCGAGGCCCGCTAGCGTCCCGAACAGGATGGCCGAGGCCAACAGGTGCCGCGCGCGACGGCGGTGCCGCCCGCTCGGCCGGACGCCGCGAATCAGGATGTAGGGGGCGCGGTCGAAGGCCTCGGAGCCGCTGATGTTGTGCCGGGACATGGAACGCTCGCGAACTGACCTGTCGCCCTGAACGCGGCGACCCGGACGAGGTTCACAGCGGCGATGGCCAAACGATGGCGATCAGTGCTCGCCGGACATCGTCAGCCGCAGAATACCTGCCGCCCGTCATGGGTGCGATAGAAGCCGCTGCGGGGGTCGTAGGAGCGGTAGTGCGCCCGGCACCAGGCGACGCGATCGCCGTGACGACCAGTGTGGCTGTGGCCCGGATAGATCAGGTCCGGCCGCCCCCAGGCACTGGGGTACACGTCTCCGGCTTCCTGACGTTGATGGAGACGCCCGTGCCCATAGCCGTCGCTTTGGCCGCGGCTGCTGAAGCGACGCTGGTCGCGCCAGCCGGCGTCGCAGTCCCTGCGGCCCGCGTCCCAGTAGGCGTCGCAGCGATAGTCGCCGGACCGGTCGTACTGGCTGACCCAGCCGCCGTGGCTGGTGTGGACGCGGCTCTGGGCCATGGCGGGGCCCGACAGGGCGGCCACCGCGGTGACCGTGGCGGTCAGGACGACGAGACGCTGGAACACCGGAACCTCCCTTGCCGTCGACCGCGGGTGCGGTCGCTTACAGTGTGATCTGAATCGCTCGGCCGCCGGAGACCTGGATGCGGCGCATCAGCACCACCCGGTCGTCCCCGCTCCCGGCGGCCACCGGGGCGATGACGAACCACGACCCGTCCGGCAGCCCCTCGATGCGGAAGCGGCCCTCGCTGCAGACGCCCGGGCGAACGAACGAGCGGTAGTCGGCGTTGGGGTCCGGAACGGTGCGGGCGCGCACGACCGACTCCGGCAGCGCCGCCCGGTCAGTGGAGCCATACAGAGCCCGGAAGCGGGCGCGGGTGTAGGGGGTAACCGGCGTCAACGCCACCGAGCCGGTGCAGGCATAGGCGCGGCCGTTCTGGCGGAAGGTGATGCGCCCCTCGACCGCTCCATTTCCGGACGCTGCGGACCAGGCGAAGTCGGCCGAGTTGAAGGCCGTCGACCCCGGCGCCGGGGCCGGACCGCCGGCAGGGCTGGTGGCGCAGGCGGCGAGGCCTGCGAGGGCGGCGGCGATCAGGAACGGACGGACAGGACGCGACGACATGGGTTCCCCGAGGTGCAGGCGGCCGCTGCAGCAACCGCGGAGTTCGACTTCACGCCCAAAGCACGGCGACGGTCAAGGTTGCGCCGCTCTTGCGACAGCCTAGAAGAACCGGATGTTCGGCACCAGAACCGGAAACGGGAGCAGATGATGGTCACCTTCGAGGACATCCGCGCGGCGCAGGCGCGTATCGCCGGACAGGTCGACCGCACGCCCACCCGGCATTCGCGCCGACTGTCGCAACTGACCGGGGCGGAGGTCTGGGTCAAGTTCGACAACCTGCACTTCACCGGTTCGTTCAAGGAGCGCGGGGCGCTGAACCGGCTGCTATTGCTGGACGCGGATGAGCGTCGCCGCGGTGTGGTAGCGGCCTCGGCGGGTAACCACGCCCAGGCGCTGGCCTACCACGGCGGCCGGCTGGGCGTGCCGGTGACCATCGTCATGCCGCACGGCACCCCGTTCGTGAAAATCGACGGGACCCGGGCCCATGGCGCGACCGTCGTGATCGAGGGGGATGATTTCTCCGGCTCCACCGCTCACGCCCGCGCCTTGGCTGCAGAGCACGGCCATGTCTTCGTCTCGGCCTTCGACGACGCCGGGATCGTTGCCGGCCAGGGTGTCTGCGGGCTGGAGTTCCTCAAGGACGCGCCCGACATCGAGGACCTCGTCATCCCGATCGGCGGCGGCGGGCTGATCGCCGGCTGCTCGATCGCGGCGAAGGCGCTCAAGCCGGACATCCGCGTGTTCGGCGTCGAGGCCGCCATGTACCCCTCCTTCTCGGCCCGTCGCCGCGGCGAGACGCCCGTCTGCGGTGGCCAGACCATCGCCGAGGGCATCGCCATCAAGGCGGTGGGCGACATCCCCTTCGCTCTCGCCGATCCGCTGGTCGAGGACATCCTCGTCTGCGAGGAAGAGGCGTTCGAGAAGGGCGTGGCCTTTTTCGCGACGCTGGAAAAGACCGTCGCCGAGGGCGCAGGCGCGGGCGGGCTGGCGGCCTTGCTGGCCTATCCGGAGCGGTTCGCCGGCCGCAGGGTCGGGATCGTCCTGTGCGGCGGCAACATCGACGCCCGCATGCTGGCGGTGGTGCTGAACCGGGAGATGGTCCGCGAGCGTCGGTTGACCGTGTTCAGAATTCTCGGCGATGACCGGCCTGGCATGCTCTCGGCCATGGCGGCGGTGATCGGCGGGATCGGCGGCAACATCATCGACGTGGTCCATAACCGACTGGCGCTCGATGTGCCTGCCAAGGGCGCTGAGTTCGACATCATGGTCGAAACGCGCGATAGCGCCCATGCCGACGAAATTGGACAGGCCTTGAGGGACAAGGGTTATGCGCTTCGGATGGGGTAGGGCGGCCGTGCTGGCCGTGGCGATGACGGCCCTGGCGGCCTGCGGACGGGGTGGCGAGGGTGGCCCTTCCCTCGAAGATCGCGCCGCGGCGGCGGCCTATTTTATGGAATCCAACGCCCGGGCCGAGGGGATCGAGACCCTGCCGTCGGGCGTGCAATACAAGATACTGGCCTCCGGGCCGCCGCGCGGTGTCAAACCCGATGGCAACGATCTGGTTCGCGTCGACTACGAGGGTACCCTCACGGACGGCAGGGTGTTCGACAGCTCGTTCGAGCGCGGATCGCCGGCGGTGTTCCACCTCGACCAGGTGGTGCCGGGCTGGACCGAGGGGCTGCGCAACATGCGCGTCGGCGACGAGTGGCTGCTCTACATCCCGCCGGAGCTCGGCTACGGCGAGCGTGGCGCGGGCGGAATGATTCCGCCGAACAGTGTGCTGGTGTTCCGGGTCAAGTTGCTTGACGTGGCACCGATCCCCGGCGATGCGCCGACGCGCGGGGCGGCTGCGGCGGCGGTCTGATCAGGCGGTCAGGCGACCGAGCGCCCAGCGGGCAGCGTCGGCGACCACGGGATCCGGGTCGACAGTCAGCGCCTGCACCGGGCTGACGAGGCTGGCGTCCGCCGAGTTGCCGGCGGCGTAGAGCACATTGCGGACAAAGCGGTCACGGCCGATGCGCTTGACGGGGCTCCTCGCGAACAGGGCCCGGAAGCCGGCGTTGTCCAGGGCGAGCAGGTCGGCCAGACGCGATGACTGCAGGGCCGCGCGCGCCTTCAGCCGGCCCTCCTGCGCCGCCTCGGCGAACTTGTTCCACGGGCAGGCGGCGAGACAGTCGTCGCAGCCGAAGATGCGCGTGCCGGTGGCGACGCGGAACTCTTCCGGCCAGGCACCGGCGAACTCGATGGTCAGGTAGGACAGGCAGCGCCGGGCGTCGAGCTGGAACGGGGCCGGAAAGGCCCGGGTCGGGCAGGCGTCGAGGCAGGCGGTGCAGCTGCCGCAGTGCTCGGTCTCCGGTGCGTCGGGCGGGATGTCAGCGGTGGTCAGGATGACCCCGAGGAACAGCCAGTTGCCAAGCTCGCGGCTCAGCAGATTGGTGTGCTTGCCCTGCCAGCCCAGGCCGGCGCGCTGGGCGAGCGGCTTCTCCATGAGAGGGGCGGTGTCGACGAACACCTTGACCTCGGCCTCCATCCGTAAAGCCAACTGGCCAGCGAGGGTCTTGAGCCGGCCCTTGATCACCTCGTGATAGTCGTCCCCCCGGGCATAGACCGAGATGTAGCCCGCCGACAGGTCCTCGAGCTCCGGCCGCGGATCCGTCTCCGGACCATAGTTGAGGCCCAGGACGATGGCCGTGCGGGCCTCCGGCCACATCGCTGTCGGGTGGCGGCGGCGCTCGAGGGTGGTCTCCATCCAGCCCATGTCGCCGTGTCGCCCTGCCTCTACGAAGGCTGCCAGGCGATCTCCTTCGGTCCAGGGTGCGATGGCGGAGGCGAAGCGGCAGACGTCAAAACCCAAGGCCTCCGCCTTGCGACGGAGGTCGTCCTTCAGGCGGTCGGTGTTGACGTCAGGTGCCGGCATCGGGCGGAAATGCCCCCCGGCGCGTCAGAAATCCAGATCGGCGTAAACCGCCGACGGCGGGACGCCCGGGAAACGGTCGCCGAGCAGCGGCCGGAAGCAGGGACGGCACTTGATCTTCATGTACCAGGTCTTGAGCGAAGGGAAGGCGGCCCAGGGAGCTTCCCCGAAGTAATCGAACACCGACAGGTGGGCCGCGGCGACCAGGTCGGCCTGACTCAGTCGGCGGCCCGCCAGCCACTCCCGCTCCGCCGCCAGCGGCTCGAGCAGGCCCAGGTGCCGGCGCAACGCCTCGCGGCCCTCGCGGAGGTGGCGAGCGTCCGGCGAGCCGAGGCGTAGCAGCGGCTTTTCCATCCTTTCGTGCAGGAGGACCGCGTTGACGTCGTCGTTGAACGGCCGCTCGAACCAGCTGACCAGGCGGCGGGCTTCGCCCCGGTCGGCCGCGTCGCCGGGAAGCAGCCCGCCCGAAGCGGTATCATCCGCGAAGCCGAGGATGGCGGCCACGCCGCGCAGGATCAGCGGGCGACCGCTGCAGGTCAGCTCCAGCACCGGCGGCAGGCCGGAAGGCGTGAGGGCGTGAATCGGGCTGTCGGGTTCCCACGGTCGCACTGCCGTTTCGGTGAAAGCGAGGCGCACCTCGCCCAGCGCCAGTCGCGCCGCACGCGAGGACGGATCGAAGGCGAAGTGGTGCAGGGTCGCAGCCTCGGCCATCCCGCTTCCTCGCCTCGCGAGGATTAAGGCCGCGTTTACCCGCCCGGGTCGGACCAGGGGCCGGCCGCCGGCGTCGACGCCGTCACGACCGGATCGGAGATCGGGCGACGGGCACCTGCGGGGTCGGCGTGCAGATACACCTCGGTGCCGGGCAGAGCCTCGCGCACCCGCGCCCCGGCGGCCTCGACGATGTCATGGGCCTCGGCGAGACTGAGACCGGCGTCAAGGTCAACGTGCATCTGGGCCTCGACGGCCGAACCGGCCATGCGGGTCCGCAGCCGGTGCACACCGAGAATGCGGGGATCGCCGGTGACGGCCCGGACCACGGCCTCCTGGATGTCCTGCGGAGCTGCTCGGTCGAGCAACTGGTCAGCCGCCTGCCGCAGCAAGCCGACGGCCCCCCACACCAGCCAGACCATGACGATCAGGCCGGCGGCTGCGTCGAGGCCGGGGGCTTTCAGGAAACTGCCCGAGGCGACGCCGATCACCACTACCAGCCCGGCAGCGAGGTCTGCGGCGTAGTGGGCCCGGTCGCCGCTGACGGCGAGGCTGCCGGTCAGGGTCACTACACGCCGCTGGTGCCAGATCAGAAAGGCAGTCAGCGCCATCGAGAGCAGCATGATCCCCACGGCCCAGCCGCCTTCGGTCACCGGCTGCGGATCGATCAGACGCTGCAGCGCCTCAAAGCCGATGAACAGCGCCGAGGCGAAGACCAGACCCGCCTGGACGAGGGCGGCCAACGCCTCGCCCTTGCCGCGACCGAAGCGATGGTCGTCATCCGGCGGGGCTGCCGCCCAGCGCACCGCCATGAACACGGTCACCGAGCCGACCAGATCGAGCGCCGAGTCCGCCAGCGAGGCGAGGATGGAGACGGAACCGGAGGCGCCCAGCGCGAAGGCTTTCAGCGCCACAAGGGCGACCGCCACCGCCACCGACAGTCGGGTCACGGCGCGGACGGCGGCCCGGGCGGCTTCGGGGGAGGGGGGAGAGGACGGCATGGGGCCTTGATGGCCGATCTCGCAGCCCTGCTCAATGCGGGACTTCGCCGCCCGTCCCCTTGACGTGGCGACCAATAGCTGAGCCAAACTGTCGAGGTTCCTGTGGATAACCGGGGGCGGAGGACAGGATGGAGAGCCAGCGTCGCTGGATCGGCCGCAGCGAGGCTATGGAGCGCCTCGGGGTCAAGTCGCAAACCCTCTATGCCTATGTCAGCCGCGGCCGGATCACCGCCCGGCCCGATCCCGCCAACCCCCGTCGAAGCCTCTACGCGGCCGACGATGTGGCCCGCCTGCGCGGGGACGCCCCGGCCGGGACGCTGCGTCCGGCGACACCCTTTATCGGCTCGGTGAGCCGCGGCGAGGCAGCGATCGACTCCCGCCTGACCGTGATCGCCGGCGGTCGGTTGTTCTATCGCGGCCGGGACGCCGTGCAGCTGGCGCGGGCGGCTACGGTCGAGGAGACGGCGCGCCTGCTCTGGGGTCTGGACGCCGATCCGTTCCGCGACCTGAAGCCGCGGGTCGACACCGTGGTCGGCGGGTCGCATCGTGCCCGAGTCTACGCTGCCCTGGCGCGGCGGGTCGATGAGGACGGCGTGGTCGGCGAGCGCGATCGTTTCGCCCTTGCCCGTGAGGCGGCGGCGGTCATGTCCGAGGTGTTCGACGCTCTCGCGGGGCCCGGCCCCAGGCTGCATCTGCACCAGCGGCTGGCGCGCGCTTACAAGGTCGGCGAGCGCGAGGCCCAGATGCTCCGTCAGGCTCTCGTGCTGGGGGCGGACCATGACATGAGTGCCTCGGCCCTCGCGGCCCGGGTAGCGTCGTCGGGCGGCGCTTCGCCTGCTGGCTGCGCCCTCGCCGGGCTGGTCGCGCTAGTGGGTTCGACCGTGGCGCGCCGGCTGGAGGCGGCCAACGAGATGGTCACGCTCGGCCGTCGGGATCCCGCGGCGGCCCTCCGCAGCCGCTGGGGCACCGGCGAGATCCCCGGCTTCGGCAATCCCGCCTATCCCTCCGGCGACCCGCGAGCCGCCGCCTTGCTGGAGGCGATCGACCTCGGACCGGACCTGCGCGCCTTCGTGGAGATCGGCCGCGAGCTGACGGGCCAGGAGCCGGGTTTCGAGCTGGCGCTGGCGCTTCTTGCGCGGCGGCTGGACCTGCCGCGAGGCGGGGCGCTGGACCTGCTGATCCTCGCCCGGCTGGTCGGGCTGATGGCGCATGGGCTGGATCAGACATACGATGGCTCGCCTATTCGCGCCCGTCTGCGCTATGTCGGGCGCGAGCCCGGTGCCCACTGACGGCCGCGCCGGCAAGGGCGGTGTGGCATGTCTGACTGGCTGGCGGCGATCATTCTCGGACTGGTCGAGGGGCTGACCGAGTTCATCCCCGTGTCCTCGACGGGCCACCTGCTTCTGCTCGGCCACTTCATGGGCTTCGAGAGCACCGGCAAGACCTTCGAGGTCGTCATCCAGCTGGGTGCCATCCTCGCCATCATCAGCGTCTACTTCCAGCGGCTCTGGACCCTGGCGATCCGCTGGCCGACCGACCCGGGCGCGCGCCACTTCATCCTCGGGCTCCTGATCGCCTTCCTGCCGGCGGCGGCAGCGGGTGTCCTGCTTTACCCCGTAATCAAGGGTTTCCTGTTCGAGACGCCGCTGATCATCTGCGTCGCCCTGATCGTCGGCGGCGTGCTGCTGCTTTGGCTGGACCGCATGAAGCGCGCGCCGCGCTACCTGGATGTGAACACCTATCCAATGCGGGTCTATCTGTTCATCGGCCTGTTCCAGTGCCTCGCCTTGGTGCCCGGCGTGTCGCGCTCGGGCGCGACCATCGCCGGCGGCCTGCTGCTCGGGACGGACAAGCGCTCAGCGGCCGAGTTCACCTTCTTCCTTGCGCTGCCCACGATGGGCGGGGCCGTGGCCTGGGACCTTTACAAGACCTGGGACCAGCTGGACTTCACCGACGTCGGCCTGATCGCCGTGGGGTTCGCGACAGCCTTCCTGACGGCGTTGCTGGTGGTGCGCTTCCTGCTCGACTTCGTCAGCCGCCACGGCTTTGCGCCGTTCGCCTGGTGGCGGATCGGCGTGGGGGTAGCGGGGCTGGCGTTGATCGCGGCCGGCGTCGGCGGTTGAGCTGGCAGATCAGGCGGCCCGGACCCGCAGGGGCCGGCCTTCCTCGAGCAGCGGCGGGGCCGCGGTCGCCGGCTGGGCTACCGGCAGGGTGACGCGCACCACCGTGCCCTTGCCCAGCACGCTCTCCATCTCCAGCGTGCCGCCGTGCAGCTCGACCAGCGACTTGCTCAGTGCAAGACCCAGCCCCGTGCCCTGGTTGGTCTTGGCGTGCTGGCCCTCGACCTGCTCGAACGGTTGGGCGAGGCGGGCGAGATCGGCCGTGGCGATCCCGATACCGGTGTCGGCGACGGCGATCTCGTAGCGGTCTTCCGGCGTGCGCCGGGTCAGCACGTCCACCCGACCACCATGCGGCGTGAACTTGATGGCGTTGGACACCAGATTCAGGATCACCTGCTTGAGGGCGCGGTAGTCGGCGTCGAGAGTCTCCAGCGGGGCGGCGTCGAGGGCCAGCGTCAGCCCGGCCTCCTCTGCCTTGCCGCGCATCAGCCGGATCACGTCCTGACAGACCTCTTCCAGCGACACCGGTTCAAGATGCAGGGTGAGCTTGCCGGCCTCGATCTTGGCCATGTCGAGGATGTCGTTGATCAGGCTGAGCAGGTGCTGGCCGGAGCGCAGGATGTCCTCGGCATAGCCGCGGTAGCGATCGTCCCCGAGCGGGCCGAACATCTCCGTGGCCATGATCTCGGAGAAGCCGTTGATGGCGTTCAGCGGAGTCCGTAGCTCGTGGGACATGTTGGCGAGGAACTCGGATTTGGCCTGGTTGGCGGCTTCGGCCCGGGTCATGGCGACCTCGTACTTTCGCGCCAGCAGCGATAGCTCGGTCTGGCTGGCCTCGAGCTGAACCACTGTGGCCTGCAGCGCCTCGGCCGCGCGCCGGCGCGCCTCCTCCTCCATCTTGATGGGAGTGATGTCCGCGGCGGTGACGACAGCCCCGCCGTCTCCGGTCATCCGTTCGGACAATTGCAGCCAGCGGCCGTCGTGGAGTTCCAGTTCGCGCTGGCCGGCGCGTCCCGACGGGGACGGCTGGTCACTGCGGATGGTCAGGCCTGCGATGCGGTTTAGGGTCAGGACTCAATTGAGCCACCATGTGACGGTTGCGGCGAGGAAGACGGCTGAGAGGTAGGTGTCGGCGCGCTTGTCGTAGCGTGTGGCGACGCGTCGGAAGTCCTTCAGGCGGCAGAACATCCGCTCGATGACGTTGCGCGCCCGGTAGATCGTCTTGTCCCAAGGGTAGGGATTCTTGCGTGTGGGGTTTGGTGGGATCACGACGTCGCACCCCCGCGCTGTCAGC